>CAVXEZ010000001.1:0-81130 GCA_963760975.1 uncultured Chloroflexia bacterium
CGTCTTCCATCATGTACTCTTTCGCATGGTCGTCTTGGTTCAGCAGAGCGGAGTACTACGACCTCCGAAACGCCCTCTTCATCTACCTCGTCCATTTCCCCGTTTGGATGATCGTTGGTTTTGGTTCCCTAAAAATAGCGACATCACTGATAAGGGGTTCCGGGATGGCGATGTGACCCGCGATATCTCTGCGCTGCTCTCAGTGGCAAAAGACTTCAGTTGGCTTATGCAGTGCCGAGTACCTATCGAAGCTGAGACAGCACAGCGATACTGTCGCCTGCAGCGTGATTTGGTGCGCTCGTGGGGAGTATTGTCGTGGATCTTGAACAAAACCTAATTGGAGACTTTTCGAATTGAAGGCAAATCGAGCTTGCCTAGTCCGTCATCGAGGCTATCCCTCTGATGCTCGCATAGATAATCAGATACGAATTCTGCTTAGAAGCGGATTTGCCGTCGATGTACTCTGCACTCATGAACGGGGGAAACCTCTGGTCAGTTTTGAAAACGGCGCACAAATTATTCGGCTTCCGGCGATCAAACGCCTGTGAGGCTCCCTCCTACGCTATTTTTTTGAGTATTGCACATTCATGATCGAAAGTAGCCTCGCGCTGACCCTATTGTTTCTTCTGCGACGCTATCAACTCATTCAAATCTGTACGCTTCCGGATTTCTTGGTCTTTGTCGCGCTAATTCCGCGGCAATTCGGTGCGCGAATACTTCGGATTTGCGCGAGTGCAGTCCTGAGCAGTATCAAATTAAATATCGTACACCTCATGCAAGCAAGGCTGTGCGCTTGCTGACATCAATTGAGCAATCGAGCATTCGTTTTGCCGATATGGCGCTGACTTGTACAGAACAGATGAAAGCTGCTTTTGTTCGTCGTGGGGCAAACCCAGCTGGCATTGAAGTCATGCATAACGTAGCGAATTCGGAGCATTTTTACAGTTTGTGTCCTCCGGTTGTGTTATCGACGGACAATTCGCAATTCGATATTGTAGTGCATGGCACAATTACGCCGCGTTACGGACATTCCACGTTGATTGGCGCGATGCGTCTGCTACTACAGAAGGTGCCTACGGCGAGACTCACGATCATGGGCGATGGTGAGTTTCGCCCCCATCTGGAGCAGACGGTCAGACGATATGGACTGGAACACGCTGTTACCTTCACAGGTTTCCTGCCTTTTGACGAGTTAATTGCCAAACTCCGGGCCGCAACGTGTGGTGTTGTTCCATTACCAAAGAATTCGAAGCAGACTTGATACACACTTACAAAATGTTCGAATACATTGCATTGGGAATTCCCGTCGTGATCAGCCGAACCGCGGCTGTCGAACATGATTTCTCTGATGATAGTCTGTGTTTCTTTGAGGCTGGAGATGAAACTGCACTGGCAGATGCCCTATTTAGCTTGTACCGAGATATTGACAAGCGTATATCATTGGCGACGAGAGCAACTGAAGTGTACGAAGGTCTTTATGCTAAGTCCTTCCTAACTTACAAGCAGTTGATTATGCATCTAGCACCTCCTGGCTCATAGACGGATATTGAAGTTCACCCGAAAAAGTGGCTCTTCCGCTAAGTTGGTGCAAGTGTTAAGGAACGAGCCAGCACGCGTATACGCAGCAAATCAAGCTTGGCTCGTCCATACATTTGACGTTTCAATAGCTTCAGACGACAGATGTGGCCCTCAACGGGGCCGTTGCTCCAAGGATAGATGAAGGCGTTGCGAACGGCATCGAGATCGCGGACGAGTCCCAGCGCAAATTCACGCAGGTCAGAGAATTGAGAATCAGTACAGATTTTAAGCCATTCATCGAGGAAGTCCGGAGAACGCGAGCGCAGCATGGTTTGGAATTGTTGAGCAAGATCATAAACCTGCCTGCACGCTGGGTCGTGACAAAGATGCTTGAGCAAGACCTTATCATGCGCGGAAAGCTTGTCTCGGGGACGCAGAAATAACCAGGTCAGATGTCGAGCAGCAGGCAAGGCGAAGGTGGAAATGGCTGGCAGCGGCGCTGCTTCCTTCATCGAAGACTTCAACTGACGCTGTGCTTGAGCCCAGCGGGCAAGGTGTTGGTAGCTGCCCATGTAGCCTCGAGGCCGAATTTCTCGGAAGAGCTGACGGGCGTTGGTGCAGCCTGCCTGCCAACGCTGCTGGAGATAGGACAGGTGGGTCCAAAGTGCTGACACGCGGTCGAATAGGAATTCGCTCCGGGAATGTATTCGCCTCGGCATAGAGCCGAACGGTGACGCGATGCAAATTCAGCAAGCTGGCGATTTTGCGTTGAGAAAGTCCACGCGCGAGCAGATAGTGAACCATTCGGTAGACTTGGAAACGCCGCAGTCGACTCGCGTCTGTAGCCGCTTGTTCGTTGGCGGATGGAGGACGCAACCGCCTGGGGCGCGAGTTGTTGGTTATAGCCAGCAGTTCCGCCGACGGAGATAAATTACGTAAGCCTTCATGAGTCTCCGGAGCACCCGTTCCAGGGTTTCGCGCAGGTTCTTGAGCAGATGCCAGCGGTCGGCGATTTGTGGGATGGCAGGATAGACTTCGTTCACTGCCAGCGCATAGTCGCTGAAACGGTCCCGAGTAATCACTTCAATGCTCGGATGGGCTTTAAGCCAAGCAGCCAACGTTGCAGCCGTTCGGTCGGGCAGCAGATCCACTGGAACGCCGCGTTCCAAGTCGACGAGGATCGTTCCATAACGACGCCCTTTGGCGAAAGCCCAGTCGTCAATCCCCAGCACTGTCAAGAACGCTGCAAAACTCCCCAGAAAGAGGTTCATGTGCAAATTTGGTGAAGCTAGAGAGCGGGCGTTAGGATGGATCGCTCCGTTAGGAACATCCGAGCCGAACATGGACATAGACTTTCTTCTCCCCAATGACGGCTTGCGTATAGCGCATCGAGTGGAACAAATCCAGCTGCATACTTCAAGTCACTGTTCAATGTCACCAAAGGGAAAGCCCCTGCCCACGCTGCGGCTACCCGGCTGCCCGTATCCACAGTCATTATCACCGTCGCCTGCAAGATTTGCCCTGCAGTGCGTACCGCGTTGAAATCCGTTTAGCCGTACGCCGATTCTTCTGCGACAATCCGGCCTGCAGCCAGCGTATTTTCGCTGAGCGCTTCCCTGAATTGGTGCGCCCATATCGGCGAGTTACCATCCGGCTTGGCAAACCTCATCCAGCATCTTGGCTTGCTCCTCGGAGGAACCAGCAGTGTGCAGGTGCTCGAACTTCTGTCCATTGCCACCACTCGCTGGACGGTGCTGCGAGAGGTACGCCAAGTCCATCTGCCTATTCGTCCTTGTCCACGCGTTTTAGGGATCGATGACTGGGCGATCCGTCGAGGCCATCGCTACGGCACGGTGCTGGTGGACATGGAAACCCATCGGGTGGTGGATTTACTCCCGGATCGAGAAGCCGATACGGTGGCGCGCTGGCTCGAAGTCCATCCAGACGTGCAAATCATCAGTCGTGACCGTTCGGGCGCGTATGCGCAGGCGGCTCGGCAAGGTGCTCCACAGGCTCAGCAGGTAGCGGACCGCTGGCACTTGTTCGCCAACCTCGGTGAGGCGCTCACCCGCTTTCTGAGGCGCCATCGTCGGTCACTCCAACAAATCTCAGGGGAGTATGTGGACACCGTCCTGCCGCGCGCCTGTTCACCCGCTCATGAACGACGCCTAGCCCGTTTTCACACAGCGCGTCAGCTCCGTGACGACGGGCTAACCATTGCTGCCATTGCGCATCGGCTCCAACTCGACCGCAAAACCATTCGCAAATACCTCCATGCGACCTCTCCCCCGACCGGTCGTCGCCGACGCAGAGAAACCCTGGCGCTGACTCCTTATGAGGGGTATCTGCTCCAGCACGGTTTCGACGGACAACGCACGGTTCGTCAACTCTGGCGCGATCTGCAAGCCCAAGGGTTCACCGGGAGTCTCGCAACCGTGGCGACCTTTCTCGCCAATGTCCGTCACCCACCGATAAATCCGCCTGTGCCCTTGCCACCGATCTCGACCGCACCGAATCCTCCTGAAAAGCTGACCCCGCGACGCGCCACCTGGTTGCTGCTTTCCTCTCCGGAAGCCCTGACCGACGCTCAGCGCCAGCAGGTTCAACAGATTGCAGCCATTCATCCCGATGTGGCTCAAATGGCAGGCGAAGCACAAACTTTTGCAGCGATGCTGCGTCAGCAACAGGAAGCAGCTTTCGACGACTGGCTCCAACGGGCGCTTCACGCCTCTGTTCGAGAACTGCGGACCTTCGCACGAGGCATTAAGCGGGATTATGATGCCGTCCGAGCCGCGTTGTCCCTTCCTTGGAGCAACGGGTTGGTCGAAGGACAGGTGAACCGGCTCAAATTCATGAAGCGACAGATGTTCGGTCGAGCGAAGTTTGACTTGTTGCGTCTCCGCGTGTTGGCTCTCACTCCACCTTAGCTTCACCGAAATTGCACAAGAACCCGATTTCGTACTTTTTTCTCGCTCATGATCTTTTCCCTTCTTTTCAGGACTAAGAAGGCGACGCTGTTTCATCACTGCACTCTTATTTCGAAGATACAAGGAGACTTTATAAATTAAAGTGTATTTAACGTAGTTTTGTATACCGACTTGTGTAATCACAGTTCTAAATGTATAATTTCTCAAGTCGCGCTAGACTTATCGGAGGGACGTTGGACATGCTGCAAGTGAGGGACTACGCCCGAATGAGGTATCGCACGCGGCTGGCGACACTGCTCAAGGAAAAAGGATTGACACGCATGGACATCGTGCGCCGTGCCGGGCTATCTTATCCCACCGTCGTAAGCTGGGAGAAGGAAGCGCTGAGAAGCCTCGACGCGGACAAGGTGCAGGCGGTCATGGACACACTCGGCTGCGCCTACGACGAGTTGGTCTATCGCACCGATGAGACCGACGGCAGTTGATGGAGCGCCTAAACACAGCAGCGGCTGACTTTTCGCCGAGCCGCCGCGGCTGTGACCTTACATTGAACACGATGGAGTAGATCACAGATGGCATCAAGTAGAGCCATTATCTGGTGTGCAGTATCCACACAAGCACAAATCGGGACGAACCACAGCTCCATGTCGACGCACATCAAGGCGGAGGATGAGAAGTTTTCCCTTCCGAAGCAGGAGGAAGACGCCCGCGCCCTCGCCGAACTCAAGGGCTGGGACGTGGTCGATGTGCTCATGGTGCCCGGTCACAGCCGCCGCTATAAAGATTTCAACGCCCTCGCGGAAGCTGCCGCGCTGAAAGGCATCGACGCCTTCTATCGCCTGCAGGAACACTGGCAGCGAAAGGATTTTGACTTTCTCATCTGCCGCGACGGAGACCGCTTCGCGCGCTCGCAGTCGCTGTTTTCCCGCATTACCGAGGAAATCATCGAGACGGCGAATGCGTGCATCTGGTCGCTCAATGATGGTCTGATCGACAAGGGCAGTTATCGCATGTGGATCGCCATGCGCGGGCTGCAAGCGGCGAGCGACATCGACAAGCTGGTCAAATACCGTGACGAGGGCATGAACAAACGCGCCGCGCGCGGGTTGCCCGTCGGCTCCAAAGTTCCGATGTCTCACAAGCTGATCCGTGACGACCGGGGACAGGCGCTGCGCCTGGAAGTCGACGAGAGCAAGCGTCGACTGTGGGCTGATCTCGCTGCCCTAATCCTGGAAGGCGTCGGCTGGCATCGGATCGAGCATGAGCTTTACGAGCGCTTCGGGCACGTCGATCAGACCGGGCGCGAATACGGCAGCGGCGTCATGTACAGTCTCGTCACCACGTCGATTTTCTGGGGACACATTGCCCGCCATTATCGACAGAAAGATCGGTCACGCACTCGTGAAGTCGGTTTGTGGGTGATTGACGAGAGCGAGCCTCTACCTGACGGCGTTCAGGTGTGGCGCAACGTGGTTCCGCCCGTCTACATAGGGGAGCAGGCAGAGCGGGTGAAAGCAGAACTGCGCCGCCGTGTGAATGCGGTTTCCGGGCGAGCACGCCCCTCACACACCCACCGGTTCACGGGGCTCTTCGTCTGCGGCGAATGTGGCTCCACGCTGGTCACGCAGGTTGAGACCGTCTCTCGAAACGAACCCCCGATTGCACGCGGTCTGCGTTGCTGTGCGATCTATATGCGCGGGCGCAGCTTCCCTGAGTGCAATCAATGGGGCTATGTTCCGTATAGAGACATCCAGGCGTATCTGGACGCCCGTCTTCGGGAACTGCTCGACGGCACAGCAACGGACATATTTCAGGAAGGGCAGGCTTCAGCGGGCACGCCACAAGAGCATGTTGACGCTGCGGAGGTGGAACTGACAGAGCTTGAGGAGCGCATCGGTCGATTGATCTACGAGCAGTCCGCAGCTCCAGAAGCAGCGCAAAACTTTTACCGCAAGCAGGTCCGCGACCTCACCGATCAGTCCGAGAAGCTACGTAAGCGTGTTCTCCAACTGAAGCGGAACGCTGCCGCGACCACGCAGCACGTCGTGGCACAAAACACGACGATTGCGGAACTCCGCAAGGTGACGCGAGAAGGGTTCTGGCTACAGCCTGATACGACCATCAACCAGATGCTGCACCGTCTTTTCGGAAACCGTCAACTGGTTATCCTGGATAAACAGATCGTCGGCTCAGTCGAGCGCCGACGAAAGCGCATTCACCGGCACGACGATCATGTATAGCGATGAAGTGATGCCGATGGTCTACACCGCGCGCGAGGAAGGGCTGCGCACCGTTTATATCGCGGAGGACGATGCGGCGCAGGCGGGCTTGGTTGACGGCATCGAGATCGTGCCGGTCAGGTCGCTGGGGCAGCTTGTCGAGCATCTGTACGGCTTGAACCCGATTCCCGCGTTTGTGCCGAAGCCCGTTTCGCTGGATGGGGCGGGGACGCTGCCGGACGGCATCACCGATTTCGCCGACGTGAAAGGGCAGCATCAGGTCAAGCGGGCGCTGGAAATCGCGGCGGGCGGCAATCACAACGTCCGGCTGGTTGGACCACCCGGAACGGGCAAGACGCTGCTGGCGCGGGCGCTTCCCGGCATCCTACCCGGCTTGACCTACGAAGAAGCGTTTGAGGTGACGCGCATCTATTCGGTCGCGGATATGCTCGAAAGCGAGCACCCGCTGATGACCGTTCGCCCGTTTCGCGCGCCGCATCACACCATCAGCCAGGCAGGGTTGATCGGCGGCGGCTCGATACCCCGACCCGGCGAAGTCACGCTGGCGCATCGCGGCGTTCTCTTTCTCGACGAGGCGACGGAGCTTTCCGCCCACACGCTGGAAGTGCTGCGCCAGCCAATTGAGGACAAGCGCGTGACCATCAGCCGCGCCAAAGGCTCGCTGACCTTTCCGGCGAACTTTCTGCTCGTCCTGGCGATGAACCCGTGTCCGTGTGGTTATTTTGGCGATCCGGTCAAAGCCTGCACCTGCACGCCGTCGATGATTTTGCGCTACCAGAGCAAGCTGTCGGGTCCGCTGCTCGACCGCATCGACATTCACGTCGACGTGCCGCGCGTCGAATACGACAAGCTGATGAGCAGCGGAGCGCGCCGAAAGCTCGGTGGCTGTCCGCGCGCGGGTGGAGCAGGCGCGGGGACGTCAAGTCGAGCGCTTCAAGGGGTATCCGGGGCTGTTCGCCAACAGCGACATGACCGTCGGCGAGATCGACCGCTTCTGCGTGCTTTCGCCGGAAGCGCGGCAGTTGGTCGAGCTGTCGGTGCGACGGATGCAGTTGAGCGCCCGCGCTTATCATCGCGTGCTCAAGCTGAGCCGCACGATTGCCGACCTCGCCGACAGCGACCGCATCGAAGTGCAGCACGCCGCCGAAGCGATTCAGTATCGCTCCAAGCAGTTGGCGCTGTAACCCGTATTCGACTGCGATTGTCGCCCGATCAAGCATTCCTTCCGCCGGGGCGTATTTCCCTAGCGGTTGATGTTACAATAGCCCCCAAGCTCTTTCTGATCTCCGCTGTGAGACAGGAGTAATTTTGATGGCGAATCTTTCACGCCCGCTCGCCGACCGCATCCGCCCGGAAACTCTGGACGAGTTCATCGGGCAGGCGCATCTGGTCGGCGTCGGCAAGCCGCTCTATCAGACGATCCAGCGGAATCGCGTGCATTCGATGATCTTCTGGGGACCGCCCGGCGTGGGCAAGACGACGCTGGCGCGCATCATCGCGCACAGCACGGGCAGAGCGTTCTTCGAGCTTTCCGCCGTCTCCGCGAATAAGGAAGAGGTGCGCAAGATCGTCGAGGGTGTGCGCCGCGAGGAAAAGCGCGATCTGTTCAGTATGCTGGAGCCGGAAGAGTCGAAGCTGACTCCGGTGCTGTTTCTGGACGAAATCCACCGTTTCAACAAGGCGCAGCAGGATTTTCTGCTGCCGTACATCGAAGACGGCACAGTCATCCTGATCGGCGCGACCACCGAGAACCCATCCTTCGAGGTCATCCCGGCGCTGCTCTCGCGCTGTCAGGTCTTCGTGCTGCAAGCGCTGAGCGACGCCGACGTGCGCCAGATCGTCGAGCGCGGCGCGCGGGAACTTGGCGTGAGCATCCCCGACGACGCGGCGGCATTTCTGGTCAATTTCGCTGACGGTGACGGGCGGCAGGCGCTGAACCTGCTCGAAGCGACCGCCGCTCTCTACGCCGACGCGATCACGCTGGACAACCTCAGGAATGCGCTGCAATCCAAACAACTGCGCTACGACAAGCAGGCGGAGGAGCATTACAACACCATCAGCGCCTTCATCAAGAGTATGCGCGGCAGTCAGGTCGATGCGGCGCTCTACTATCTGGCGCGCATGGTCGACGGTGGGGAAGACCCGAAGTTCATCGCCCGGCGCATGGTGATCTTCGCCAGTGAGGACGTGGGCATGGCAGACCCGAACGCGCTCGCGGTGGCGAACAATGTCTTCCGCGCCGTCGAGATCATTGGCTACCCCGAATGCCAGTTCAATCTGGCGGAAGGCGTGGTCTATCTGGCGAGCGCGCCCAAGGATCGTTCGGCAGGCGATGCTTATTTCACGGCGATGGACGACGTGAAGCAGCACGGCAATCTGCCGATTCCGCTCAAGCTGCGCAACGCGCCGACGCGGCTCATGAAAGAGATGGGCTACGGCGAAGGCTACGCCATGTACGGCGACGACGATCTGCTGCCGGAGAAGCTCAAGGGGTCGCGCTACTATCGTGCGAATGGGTGAAGTGCGCGTTCTGTTATATACTATCCTGACGTTGGGCTGCCCGCGCACATTCAAGGGGGTCATACATGCCGTTTGAAGTCAAATGGTACGTCGAGGATCGTGTGGCGACGGTCTATAACTGGGGCGAACTGACGCTTGACCATATCCGGGAGACGAATGTTCAGCTTCTGGAGATGGTTCGCTCCGGGCAGGCGCCAGTGCACATCGTGGTCGATACCCGCGATGTCAAGAAGCTGCCTCGCAGCTACGTCCCCATGCTCCGCGAGATCGAGGTTTTCCGTCACGAGCCAAACATGGGCTGGTCGATTATGGTGACGGAGAGTTCCGTGCTGCATTTCTTCGGGATGCTGAGCGCCAATCTGGTGCATTCCACCTACCGCGCGGTCAGGAACTACCAGGAAGTCAACGACGCGCTCAGACGTGCCGATCCGACGCTGGCGGACTTGCTGCCGGAAAAATGGGATGTCGCGCCGGTTTAGAAGTGGCGAAATGGATCGGCACGGAGTAAATGATCAGTCCGCAATCTATAATGACCGTTTTCAGGAGCGCACAGCCCGGCGAAATCATCACTTTCGGCACTTATCCGCAGATGGCGGACGGCGCGGACAGAACGCCGATAACGTGGCGAGTGCTGCAAAATTCCGGTCGTGAGCTGTTCATTTTGAGCGAGTACATTTTGGACTGTAAGCGTTATCACGGCGAATATGTGGATATTACCTGGCGCGACTGCGATTTGCGGAAATGGCTAAACGATGAATTTTATAGCTCCGCATTCGATGTCACCGAGCAGGAGTTCGTCAAGACGACACGCTGCACGGACAACGGCAAGGACAGCCCGGACACGGAGGACAAGATTTTCTTACTCAGCGTTGCCGAGGTGAAGGCGCTGACCGGCGCGCACGGCAAGGATTTTCGTCGTGCGAGAGGTACGGAATTTGCCAAAGTCAAAAAAGCGGATGGCTGTCATTTGTATGTGATGGACAAAAATGTCGACACGGATTACATCAGTGAGGGTGGCAAAAAGTATGGCTGCTCGTGGTGGTTACTAAGAAATCAAGGAAGGTTGAAAGATAGAGGAGACGACCCATCACGTGTCGTGTTTATCGGCACGCGCGCCAGCATTCGCCACTACGCCCGCGTCGATCTCGCTGGCTATGGCGTGCGCCCCGCTTTGAAACTTACGGTTTAAGCCCCTTGACATCCGCCTCACCCGACCTTTATAATCGCCAGGTTAATTGCCGCACTGCCGGTTGAAAAGGATCGGCGAGTTTAGAGGAGTATTTTCGTGGGTCCCCTGCCGAAAAGAAGACATTCCCGGAGCCGCCGCAACCGGCGCCGTGCGCACGACGCGCTGACCTTAAATCACCTGATTCGCTGCGAGAACTGCGGCGAATACCATGTCGCTCACCGCGTTTGCCCGAACTGCGGCACCTATCACGGCGAAACCGTGATCGAAGTGGGCGCCGAAAGCTAACCTCTGGCGCATTCTTTGTAAATCCGAGAGCCGTACCTGTAGCGGGTGCGGCTCTTTTGATTTACTCGCCGCGCCGCCCCGAAAGCCCTCTCCAACACAGATATTTCCCATTTTCTAACGATTACTAATCTCCCACGCTTTGCTTTGCGCAATATTTACGTTATGCTTGGAGTCGTGTGCTTATTTTCACAACCTCGGAGTCAGCCCCAAACATGGCAGAGTGGTCATCCGTCGCCTTTTTGTTTCCCGGTCAGGCGTCGCAAGTCGTCGGCATGGGCAAGGACATCGCGGATGCCTACCCGGTGGCGCGGCAGACCTTCGAGCAGGCAGACGACTACCTCGGCTTTGCGCTCTCGGAGTTGTGCTTCAACGGTCCGGCAGAAGAACTGAACGACACCATCAACACGCAGCCTGCGCTCTACGTGTGCAGCATGGCGACGCTGCGGGCGCTGCAAAGCGCGCTGCCGGACGCCGTCGCGGGCTTCGCGGCGGGGCACAGCTTCGGCGAGTTCACGGCGCTGGCTGCCTTCGGCGCGCTGTCGTTCGAGGATGGTCTGGCGCTGGTGCGCGAGCGCGGGCGGCTGATGAAGCAAGCCGGAGAGCAGCAGCCCGGCGCGATGGCGGCGATTCTGGCGCTCGACATCGACGCCGTGCGCGATGTCTGCGAGCGGGCGCGCGCCGAGACGGGCGGCACACTGGTTGTCGCCAACGACAACTGTCCGGGGCAGGTGGTGATCTCCGGCGACAACACGACGCTGGATCATGCGCTGACGCTGGCGAAAGAGGCGGGCGCGCGCCGTGCCTTGAAGCTGGCGGTCAGCATCGCCGCGCATTCGCCGCTGATGCGGTCTTCGGCGGAGGAGTTCCGCCAGGCGCTCACGCAGACGACCTTTCACGTGCCGCAGATTCCGATCTACGGCAACGTCAGCGCCGCGCCGCTGACCGACGTGGAGGCGATCCGCGCGGAACTGGGCGCGCAGTTGACCAGCCCGGTGCGCTGGCGCGAATCGATGCAGGCGATGATCGCCGATGGGGCGCAAACGTTCGTCGAGATTGGTCCGAAAGACGTGCTGACAGGCTTACTCAGGCGCATCGACGAGAGTAAGGCGACGGTGAACCTTAGCAGTGCCGAGAATTTTCGGGAATTTGTTGGGCAATAATTCCAAATATTTGGTTGATTGTCGCAATATTTCTTGTTATGATTGGTAGGGTATCTCTACTAATTGTTAAACCTCATAACTGAGAAAGCATTGGTCACGGAGGAAATGGCATGTCACGGACTCACCAACGTTGGGCTTTTATTCTGTTTCTGATTTTTGCGAGTGTCTTGGCGGCGTGTCAGCCTTCTGCCACGCCGACGCCGACACCTCGACCGACGGCGACGACGGCGCCCCCGACTGAGACAAGCGCTCCCGTCCAAGCGGCAACCGAAGAAGCGACGGCAGCGATGACCGAAGCGGCGACGGCGGAAATGACCGAAATGGCGGCTCCCACCGAAGAAATGATGGAAGCAACCGCCGAGATGACCCCCGAAATGACGGCTGAGATGATGACCGAGATGACGCCCGAAATGACGGCGGAAGTCGGCGACATCATCGCGGTGGCGCAGCAGGCGGGTGATTTCACGACGCTGCTCGCGGCGCTCGACAAGGCGGGCTTGACCGACACGCTCAAGGGCGATGGTCCGTACACCGTCTTCGCTCCGACCGACGCGGCGTTCCAGGCATATCTCGATGCGAACAACATGACGCGGGACGATCTGCTGAACAGCGCCGACCTCACCAGCATCCTCCAGTATCACGTGGTTTCCGGCAAGGTCACGTCGGATGAGCTGGCGAATTATCGCAGCACCGATAACCCCGACCTGATCATCGTTCCGACTATGGACGACGGTGAGAAGCTGAATATCACCTTCGCCAACGACGGCACCGCCGTGATCAACGGCACCGCCAAGATCACCCTGACGAACGTCGAAGCCGCGAACGGCGTGATCCACGTGATCGACACCGTTCTGACGCCGCCCTCGATGATGCCGACCGAAGAAATGATGGCAACCGAGGAAGCGACCGAAGCGGCGACGATGGAAGTCGCTATGGCGGCGACCGAAGAAATGCCCGCAGCGACTGAAGCTCCGAGCATGGAAACGACGGCGGAAGCCTCCGGCGCGGCGAGCATGGCGTCTGGCACGACGGTCATGGTCTCGCCCGACGAGCAGGTGATCGTCGGTCTGGCGTCTGGCTTGAGCGGCGAGGGCATCGCCCCGCTCGGTATCGACATCCGGCGCGGCGCTGAACTGGCGCTGGTGGATCGCCCGACGGTGACGGTGGACGGTAAGACCTTTAACGTCAAGCTGGACGTTCAGGATGATCAATGCTCGGCGGACGGCGGGCAGGCGGTGGCGAACCGCTTCGCCTCCGAGTCCGGTCTCGTCGGTGTCGTCGGTCCGATGTGCTCCAGCGCGTGCCGCGCGGCTGCGCCGATCTTCGACGCGGCGGATTACACCAGCATCAGCCCAAGCTGCACCGCCCCTGACCTGACGACCAGCGGCTACTCCAGCTTCAACCGTTCCGTCGTTTCGGACTCGTTCCAGGGCGCGATTGCGGCGCACTACATCTACGACGTGCTCGGCATTACCAAGATCGCTACGATCCACGACGGCAGCCCCTATGGCGAAGGCTTGGTCAACGTCGTAACCCAGACGTTTGAATCGCTGGGCGGGCAGGTGGTCTCGTCGGACGCCGTTCAGGTGGGCGACACCGATTTCCGCGGCTTGCTCGACGACATCGCGCAGGCAAACCCCGAACTGATCTACTTCGGCGGTTTCGCGGCTGAAGCGGCGCGGCTGATCGAACAGCGCGCCGATGCCGGTCTGGAAGCCGTGCCGTTCATGGGCGCCGATGGCATCCAGGGCACGGAAGTGGTCGATCTGGCAGGCGAGTCGGCGAAGGGTGTCTACGCGACTGCGGCGATCCCGGCGAGCAGCCAGGCGCTCAACGATTTCCTGAACCGCTACGTACAGACCTACGGCGAAGAACCACCGGCTCCGTACCATGCGACCGCTTACGACGCCGTCAACCTGATCCTCAACGCTGTGGAAGCAGTCGGCACGGTTGACGCCAACGGCGATCTGGTTGTGGATCGCGGTGAGCTGGCGCACTACATCCGCACTTTCAAGGATTTCCACGGCTTGACGGGCATCCTGAACGCGGATGGCACGGGCGAAACGTCGACCTCGGACATCGGCATCTTCCAGGTTGAGAACGGCGCGTTCGCCCAGCTTTATACGGGCAGCATGGTCGATGGCAACGTCACGCTGACACCCTACATTGCGCCGACCGAAGAAGCGCCGATGGAAATGACTGCCGAAGCGACGGCGGAAGCCAGCGAAGAAGCGATGGCGACCGAAGCCGCGCCGATGGCAGAAATGACCCCTGAGGCGACCGCATCGAGCTAATCCGTCACCCGGACGGGCGAAATTGTCACTTGTCCCTATGACAATTGACACGAATCATGAGAAAACAGAGGCGGGGATCCCCCCGCCTCTGTAATTTTTTGCCGAGACTTGTTATAAACATACGCCTATTGCCCTTATTGATCCGGGGACCGCTATGGCAACTGATTCCACGAGCATCGAGCAGACACATGCCTCGGCGCTGGACTGGGTGCTTAACAACACCGTTCGCAACCCGCTTCGCTTGGTCGGCTGGATATTCATCATCTTCCTGATCGCCGTCGCCGTGAACAACATTTCCACCGGCGGCTACAACCTGGAGCGCTTCGCCCGCAATCTGGTCTTCGGGCTGGCGCAGGGCAGTATTTACGCGCTGATCGCGCTGGGCTATACGCTGGTCTACGGCATTTTGCTGATGATCAACTTCGCGCACGGCGAGGTCTTCATGTCCGGTGCGTACATTGGCTTTTTCGCCATCACGGCGATGCAGAACAGCGGGCTGCTCGAAACGCAGCCGCTGCTGGCGCTGCTGCTGACGATCCTTTCGGGCGTGATCGCGTCGGTGGTGGTGGCGGTGCTGCTGGAGCGAATTGCCTATCGACCGCTGCGCAACGCGCCGCGTCTCGTCCCGCTGATCACCGCTATCGGCGCGTCGATTGCCCTCCAGCAGTTGTTCCTGCGCCTGTTCGGGGCGAGCACGCGGCGTTACCCCGACGTGCATTTCTACGTGCTGCCCAGCCTGTTCCCCAATCAGGAGTGCAGCACGGTCGACGGCGCGCAGGTCTGCCGGGGCATCGACCTGATCAGCGGGCGCTACGACGTGAACCTGCTGGGGATGCAACTGCGCCTCCTGCCGATTCACTTCGTCGTCTTCTTCATCGCCATCGTCTTCATGTCGCTGCTGTGGTTTTACGTCCAGCGCACCAAGACGGGCAAGGCGATGCGCGCGGTCGCCGAAGATCAGGCGACGGCGGCGCTGATGGGCATCAACGTCGACCGCGTGATCGTGACGACCTTCGTGCTGGGCGCGGCGCTGGCGGGTGCGGGCGGCGTGCTCTATGCGCTCTACAACCAGCAGGTGACGCCTTTCATCGGCTTCATTCCCGGCATCAAGGCTTTCACGGCGGCGGTGCTGGGCGGGATCGGCAACATCCCCGGTGCTGCTTTTGGCGGCTTATTCCTGGGCATCATCGAATCGGTCGCGCCCTCGCTGCTGGGCTTGTCGCAGCAGTTGAAGGACGTGATCGCCTTCGGGATGCTGGTGTTGATTTTGATCTTCCGTCCGACGGGTATCTTCGGCGAAGTGCTGGCGACCAAGAGGGCGTGAGATGATCAGGCTTGCAATTCGTCATGCCATTTACGTCGGCGCGGTCGCGGTCGTCCTGACGCTCTCCGGCGTTTTCGTTTCGTTCGCCGACCGCGAAGTGATCGCGGGCGTGGTGACGCTCGACACCGTCACGCTGATCATCATGCTCGGCGCGGGTGCTTTCGTCGCCGGGTCGCGGGCGCGTGGACGCGGCGTCGTGCCGCTGTGGGCGGCTTCGATCCTCGGCGGGCTGGTCATCGGTTTGATGCTGGCGGCGCTGGTCGTGATCGAGACCACCGTCGACCTGCGTTTCGTCTTCGCCAACCTGACGGAGCCGATTGGCGCGACGCTGACCTTCGGGCAGGAGATGCTGCCCGGACTGCTGACGCTGCTGGCGATCTCCGCCGGAGTCGGCGCGGTAGTGGCGCTGCTGATGACGATTTCCGCCGACTGGCGGCGCGTGATCCTGCTCGGCTTGGGGCTGACGTTCGTCATCGGGCTGCTGGAAAGCCAGATTTCTGAAATCATCGCGCTGCCGGATGCGCTGGCGGTGGCGCTGGTCTTCGCGCTCGGCTACGCCGCCGGGATGCGGTTCCAGCCCAAACGCACCCTGATTCGCCTGCTGATCAGCGCCATCCCCGGCTTGATTGCGGGCGTGATCTTCGGCGTGCTGGCGAACGGCGGCGGGCTGGAGGCGGGCGGCGTCCTGCGCGGTATGGGGTCGACTCCGATGATCCTGGGCGTCGCGCCCGGCAACGCGATTCTGCCGCTGGCGCTGATCTTTGCCGTGCTCGGCATGATCGGCGGGCTGACATCGAGCGCGTCGCGCACCTTCCACAACAGCATCATCCTGTTCATCGTCTCGCTGGTCGTGGTCGGCGTGCTCAACGCCCAGAACGCCATGACGGTGACGGTCGCCGCGGTGACGCTGGTGCTCTACGTTGCCGCCTTCGCCTTCGTGCCGGACGTTGGACGGCGCGTCGAGCGGCGCTTCGAGCAGTACAAGCCTGCGCAGCGGCGCAGCGTGCAGGGGCTTTCGCTGCTGGCGATGCTGCTGCTGCTGGTCGTCGCCCCGGCGTTTCTGGGGCAGTACATCACCGACGTGCTCAATCTGGTCGGGCTGTACATCATCATGGGCATCGGCTTGAACATCGTCGTCGGCTACGCCGGGCTGCTCGACCTGGGCTACGTGGCGTTCTTCGCCATCGGCGCGTACACGGTCGGCTTGCTGACCACGCCGAGCCTGCTAACCTGTGGCGGCGTTCCGCCGCGCCAGATCACGCCGGAGACCGTCGGCACCATCTGCACCGGCGTCATGACCTTCTGGGAAGCCTGGCCCCTGTGTATGCTGACGGCGGCGCTGTTCGGCGTGCTGCTGGGCATCCCGATTTTGCGTCTGCGCGGCGATTATCTGGCGATTGTGACACTCGGCTTCGGCGAGATCATCCGCCTGCTGGTGCGCTTCGACGACTTCAAAGACCTGTTCGGCTCGGCGCAGGGCATCGCCAACATCCCGCGCCCGGTAATCGACCTGACGGCGATCAACCCGGCGTGGCGCTTCGACCTGACCGGCTCGAACGGGATTTATTATCTGGTGCTGGTCGGTATCGTCATCACGGCGTTGATTGCCTCGCGCCTGGCGTCGACGCGGCTGGGGCGCTCGTGGCTGGCGATGCGCGCCGACGAGGACGTGGCGCAGGCGATGGGCATCAATCTGGTGCGGACGAAGCTGCTGGCGTTCGCTATCGGCGCGGCGTTCGCCGGGATGGGCGGCGCGATTGCCGCCACGCGGCTGTACGGCTCGTACCCGGACAGTTATACCGTGCTGGTGTCGATCAACGTGCTCAGCCTGATCATCATCGGCGGACTTGGCTCGATCCCCGGCGTGGTCGTCGGGGCGCTGGTGCTGGTCGGCTTGCCGGAGGCGCTGCGCGAGCTGTCGGATTACCGGCTGCTGGCGTTCGGGGCGCTGCTGGTGGCGTCGATGGTGCTCAAGCCGGATGGCTTGATCCCGCCGCAGGTGCGCAAGCTCTCGGAGATACTCAACGAGCGGCGCGAACGGAGGAATACGGCATGAGCGATAGCGATATTCTGCTCGACGCGCGCAGCGTGGTCAAGCGCTTCGGCGGCTTGACGGCGGTGCGCCACGTCGATCTGCAAATTCCACGCCGCGTGATTGCCAGCCTGATCGGACCGAACGGCGCGGGCAAGACGACCTTCTTCAACTGCATCACCGGCTTTTACACGCCGGAGGAGGGGCAGGTCACGCTCGACGGGCGCTCAATTCGCGGGCTGCGACCGGATCAGATCATGCAGCGCGGCATCGCCCGCACTTATCAGAATATCCGCCTGTTCGCCGGCATGACGGCGCTGGAAAACGTGCTGGTTGGGATGCATTCGCGCCTGCACGCGCACCCGGTCGCGGCGGTGCTCGGCATGAGCGGGGCGCGGCACGAGGAATTTGGAGCGCTGAAACAGGCGATGGAACTGCTCACTTACGTCGGGCTGCGCGAAGACGTGAGCGACCTGCTGGCGCAGAATTTGCCTTACGGCTTGCAGCGCCGTCTGGAGATCGCGCGAGCGCTGGCGTCCGAGCCACTGCTGCTGCTGCTCGACGAGCCGACCGCCGGAATGAATCCGCAGGAGACCGAGGACATGATGCGCCTGATCCGCCGCCTGCGCGACGAGCGCGGGCTGACGATCTTCTTGATTGAGCACGACATGCGGCTGGTCATGAACATTTCGGATCAGGTGAGCGTGATGGACTACGGGCAGAAGATCGCCGAGGGGACGCCCGCTGAAGTCCAGCGCGATCCCAAAGTGATCGAAGCGTACCTGGGCGCTCCGGCGGAGGACGTGATGGGGGCGGAGAAGAAGTCGTGAGCCTGCTCGAAGTCAAAGACATCCACACCTTTTACGGCAACATCGAAGCGCTCAAGGGCGTGTCGCTGGTGGTCGAGGAGGGCGAAATCGTCACGCTGATCGGCGGCAACGGCGCGGGCAAGACGACCACGCTCAACACCATCAGCGGTATCACGCCCGCGCGCTCCGGCAGCGTCACCCTTCACGGCGAGCAGATCACGCACCTGCGCCCGCACGAGATCGTCAAGCGCGGCGTGGTGCAGGCGCCGGAAGGGCGCAAAATCTTCACGCGGCTGACGGTGCGCGAGAACCTCGAAATGGGCGCCTTCGCTCAGGACGACGCATCGACGCTGGCGCGCGACATGGAGCAGGTCTTCGAGCGCTTCCCGCGCCTGAAAGAGCGCCAGCGCCAGCTTGGCGGCACGCTCTCCGGCGGCGAACAGCAGATGCTCGCCATCGGGCGGGCGCTGATGGCGCACCCGCGCATTCTGCTGCTGGACGAGCCGTCAATGGGACTCGCGCCGCTGCTGGTGCGCGACATTTTTGAGGTGATTCGCTACCTGAACCGGGAAGCCGGGGTGACGATCCTGCTGGTGGAGCAGAACGCGCTGATGGCGCTGGCGATTGCCAATCGCGGCTACGTGCTGCAATCGGGCTACATCACCCACGCCAACACCGCCGAGGCGCTGCGCAACGACGAAGCCGTCATCGCAGCGTATCTGGGAGGATAAGACCCCTCACCCTGTGCGAAACTTCGTTTCGCCTTCCCTCTCCCACGTAAACGGGGCGAGGGATTTCCGCGACCCTTCTCCCCACTTGTGTGGGAGAAGGGCAGGGGATGAGGGGTTCGTCCTTAGCGCCGCCGACCCGTCAGTTGCAGGACGAACAGGAACAGGTTGACGAAGTCCAGGTAGAGCTGCAGCGCCGCGATGATGCTGTACTTGGCGACCATCTCGCCGCTGTCCTGGAACTGGGGCGACGCCGCCAGATACTTGAGTTTCTGCGTGTCGTAAGCGGTCAGGGCGACGAAGATCAGCACGCCCGCCATGCTGATGAGCATGGTCAAGCCGCTGCTCTGCACGAACATGTTGACGACCAGCGCGACCAGCAGTCCGATCAGGGCGATGAAGAAGTAGCTGCGGTACTGAAGCAGGTCGATACTGGTGCTGAAGGCGAAGACCGACATCACCCCGAAGATCGCGGCGGTCGAGATGAATGCCAGCGTCACCGAGGAGCCGGTGTACATGTGGATGATCAGCGAGAGCGTCAGTCCGTTCAGCGCCGCGTAGATCACGAACATGAGCGACGCGACCGTCGGCGAGAGCCGGTTGATCGCCAGGCTGAGTCCGAAGACCAGCGCGAGTTCGCCAAAGAACGCGCCGATCAGGAGTCCCGGATTTTCCGCGAGGACCGTGCTCGTATCCGTGAACGCCGCGATCACCGCCGTGATCACCAAGCCGATAAACATCCAGGCGTAAGTCCACTTGATCAGCGGGCGAACGGATTCGTAGCTGATATTGGACGTGTCTCGCTTCGCAAATAGCCCTTGCGTTGCCATCGATCCATCCCTCAATTTCCAACGTGAATTTGCAGCTTAATTGTACACGAAATTAGCGGAGTCGGCGCCCCCACTTCCTGAGGTTTACAGGGATTTTACAAATAAATCTGGGCAACCTCACCCCCGACCCCTCTCCATTTGGAGAGGGGTGCCGCGTGTGCGAACCACAGGTTCGCCCGAGGCGGGGTGAGGTCGGTGCTACTTCAGCGCTTCCAAGCCCTCGAACAGCCGCTGGACTGCGCCTGCGGTCGTCTCCGGCGGCAGCGCGTAAGAGAAGCGAATCCACTGCGCGCCCGCGTCGGAGAAATACTTGCCCGCGACGATGGCGATGCCGTATTTCTCGCCCAGGTAGGTCAGCAGACCTTCGGAGTCGCCCAGACCACCCGCCTCGATGTACGGTGAGCAGTCGATGAAGGCGTAGTAACCGTCGCCCATGACGAAGCGCACGCCTTTTTCGGTCAGGGCGGTGCGCAGGACGCGGCGGCTGGCGCGGGTCGGCTCGATGATCGAGGCGGCGGCTTTCTCGTAGCCCATCTCGTAAGCGGCGATGGCGACCGCCTGCGAGAAGTACGCTGGGATCACGCCGTGCGACGCCTGGCTGACGATGTACTTGACGACCTGCTTGCCCGCCAGCAGGTGGGCGGCGCGCACGTTGGACGCGCCCAGGCTCTTGGTCAAGCCGTCGAGGAACATCAGGCGGTCGCGGTCTTCGGCGTTGAAGGCTTGCAGCACGACGTTGATGTCGTTGTGCCCGCTGTCCGTGACCCAGTGATACATCCAGTCGAACAGGACGAAGGGATAGCCCGCGTCCAGCGCCGTGCGCGCCAGCTCGATCTGCTCGCTGAGCGGGATGGTGCGCCCGGTCGGGTTGTCCGGCGAGGTGATGACGATGCCCGCCATCTTGCGCCCTTCGCGGGCGGCGTATTCGGCGCTGGCGCGGATGCCTTCGGGCGTGTAGCGCCAGCCTTCTTCGGGCTGACCGGGTGCCAGCAGGACGTTCGCGCCGACGGCATACGGTCCCCAGTTGTAGGTGATCCAGGGCACGCGCGAGACGACCACGACGCTGCCGACTTCCTGCGAGCCAAGCGCGATCATCGCGCCGTAGGCTTTCTGCAAGCCGTCGCGCCCGCCCTGCGTGAAGACGATGTTCTCCGGTCCCCAGCCGGACGCCGCGTCCAGATGCCAGTACGGCTCGGCGGCGGCTTTGCGGAACTGTGCCGTGCCGAACGGCTGGTCGTAGGCGGTGCCGTGTTCGATCTGAAGCTGAAGCGCGCGCTCCAGCAGATCGTGTGGCACGCCGGGCAGGCTCGCGCCGCCGTCACCCTGCGAGGCGTCGAAAGTCACCGCGTCCGCGCCGTGATTCTGGCGATAAATTTTGAGGGCGTCGCGGATCAGGAACATGCGCGACGGGGGGATGCTCATCATCTTGCCGGGGTAGCCGTTTGCGGGTACGCGGTTCTCCGGCGGTACAACGAACTCAGGTGTATCCAGACGTAAAGATTCTTTTGCGACCAAGAGAAATGCCCTCCTTCGATAGAAACAAAAACACCCCGGGCTGCGGGGTGTTGGTATACAAGCACGTATCGACCCCGCCTAACTGGGTGGGAAACGATTAGTGTCGGTGGTGGTCATCGTGCGCGTCAACATAAACGATCCTGACTTATGCGACCATAAGTTTGCTATTTTAGCAGGCGCGCGTCAATGTGCAACAAAGTCAAACCTGCGCTGCAACATTTCGTGCAAAGTGCCTTAATCGATGCGCAGAATGATTTTGCCGAAATCATAGGCTGCCACAAATCTCTGTCGATACCCGCACCGTCAGGTGCGGATTTTCTCATGGTAGAATAGCCGAAACGCGACCGGAGACAAACGATGCCGACCAATCGATCCTCGCTGCTCGTCTACAATACGGTTGATCGCCTGCTGCGCGGCGATCTCTTTCACACCGTCACCACCGCCGACGTAATCGAAGACCTGTCGACGTTCCCCGACGCCTATCCGGTGGTGGGAATCGGCACGACCAACTGGCTGCGGCGCAACGGCGAAGTCGTCGCCGATGGCACCGCTCAATCCCCGCATTTTCTCTGGGCTGACCCGGAAAGCGATCCAGTCGGGCAGATGCTTGACCTGTGCTGGCAGAGTCCCTCTGAACGCGGCACGCCGCTGGTCACGCCGCGCGTCGACGCCAACGACCAGCAGGCGAACTTTCCCTTTCTCGCGCTGGCGGTCTGCGACCCGGCTCAATCCATGCACTGGGACATCGCCGATGTTGCCGATGCCCACGCCTGGTTAATCGACGCGCTGGCAAGCCGCAACGTGGGGGTAGCGGGTGTCCAGTTTCGGGGGCAGTTCGGTCACGTGAAGACGACCGACGCCTACAATGTGCCGCTCGGCGGTCTCGACCTGAGCGGCGGCTACACCGGCGACCAGTTCTTCCGCTTCCGCGAATACGAGCGCGACGAATGGCTGCTCAATGGCATTTACGCCGCCAATCCGTCGCTGCAACCGTTCATTTCTGTCGCTAACCATCCCCTGCATCTGCACGGCTGCCGGGTTTCTGAGCGTGATGGCGGGCATATTGTGTCGGCGGAAGTGGTCGCAGCATCGGTCACGGTCTTTCCGCTGAACGATCTCATCCTGAGAATCCACGATGTGGCGCACGCGCTCTCGCCAGTGAAGACGAGCTGAGGTTCAGTTCCCTACCGTCAGCACGATTTTGCCGAAGTTGGCGCTGCTTTCCATGTACTGGTGCGCTTCGCTCGCCTGTGCAAGCGCGTACACACGGTCGACAATCGGCTTGATTTCGCTGCTTTCCAGCAGCGGCAGCCCGTAGTCGATGAAGGCTTCGGTCAGCTCGATCTTTTCCGGCAGCGGCGTGCGGCGCAGTGTCGTCCCGACGACGGTCAGGCGCTTACCCATGATCGCGCCGAGGCTCAAATCGCCCGCCGCGCCGCCCATGAAGCCGATCAGCATCAGGCGTCCGCCATCGGCAAGCGCCGCCATGTTGGCGTCCCAGTAGGGCGCGCCGATGAAGTCGAGGACGATGTCCACGCCGCGCCCGTCGGTCACGGAGCGGATTTCGTCGGCGAACGACTGTTTCTTGTAGTTGATGGTCACGTTCGCGCCCAGCTCGCGGCAGCGCGCCAGCTTCTCGTCGCTGCCAGCGGTTGTGAAGACGAACGCGCCTTCCGCGTGGGCAAGCTGGATGGCGGCGCTGCCGACGCCGCTGCCGCCCGCGTGGACGAGCACCAATTCGTGACCGTGCAGCTTGCCGAGCGTAAACAGGTTGAGGTACGCCGTCAGGTAGGCTTCGGGGATGGCGGCGGCTTCCTCGAACGACAGCGTGTAGGGGATGCGCATCGCCACGCCGACCGGAACGGTCGCGTATTCGGCGTATCCGCCGCCCGTGATCACTGCCATCACGCGGTCGCCTGTGTTCCATTCGTCCAGCGGCGTGACGACTTCGCCCGCTATCTCCAAACCGAGGATCGGGGATGCGCCGGGAGGAGGTGCGTAGCCGCCGCGATGCTGAAGCAGGTCGGCGCGGTTGACTCCGGCGGCGCGCACGCGCACCAGCAGTTCGCCTGTGCCGGGCTGCGGATCAGGCGCATCACCCAGAACGAGCGGATCGCCGGGCTGGTCGAACAGGATCGCCTTCATTTCGCCTCCTCATTGAGCGCATGAACGCGCTGGCGGTAGTCTTCGAGTACGTCGCGCAGGCTTTGCTCCAGCGGGATGGTCGGCTGCCAGCCGGTCGCCGCGCGCAGGTAGCTGGCGTCGCCCCACGTCCGGGGGACGCCGCTGGGACGGCGCGACAGGTCGCGCTGAATCTCGATGTTCGCGGACGTGTACGCCAGCAGTCCGTCGAGGAGCGCGCGGATCGTGCAGGTTCTGCCGCTGGCGATGTTGTAGGCTTCGCCGGGCGTACCGTGCGTCATGATCAGGCGGTAGGCGCGCACCACGTCGCGCACGTCGGTGAAATCACGCTCGGTCGAGAGGTCGCCCACGCGAATGACCGGCTCCTGCTGCCCGACTTCGATCCGCGCGATTTGCTGCGCGAAGTCCGGCGCGACGAAGCCCGGATTTTGCCCCGGACCGAGATGATTGAACGGGCGCGCCCGCAGGATGGGCAGGTCGTCGCTGAGGTGATATTGCAGCGCGAGCATGTCCTGCGTGATCTTGCTGACGCTGTAGGGATTGGTGGGGCAGAACGGCGCCGTTTCCGGCGTCGGCTTCTCCGAAGGATAGCCGCCGTATATCTCGCCGGAACTGACGATGAGCATGTTCGGGCGCAGATCGAGCTTCAGGCACGCGAGGATCAGGTTCAACTGTGCGCGGATGTTGTTTTCGAGCGTGCTCCAGACCGCCGAATAGGATTGTCCCACGTTCGCCAGCGCCGCCAGATGATAGACCTGATCGGGCTGGACGCTCTCGATCAGGTTGGCGACCGCCTGCTCGTCGCGCAGATCGAGCGAATGATAAGTCACGTCGGCGTCGGGTGACTGGAAGGGGCGAAAGCTGGTGCCGTGAAGCTGGGCATCCGCGTCGTTCGACCGGATTTCCCGGATGAGATGCTGACCGGCAAAGCCATCTGCGCCAGTGATCAAAACGCGCACGGGTACTCATCCTTACGTTGAGAAAGGTACGCCGAATTATAGCGGGTTTATAGCGGGCTGTCAGCCAGGTAGGCGGAGCGTCCTGGCAGTTCAGATAATTGGCTAGAACAGGCTAAGCTGCTGCGGGGGCTGGCGTCCGTCGAACAGGATGTAGGGCGCGGCTTGCTCCGGCGCGCGGATGCCGATCTGGCGCAGTTGGCTGAGGTCGCTCAGATGACCGAGCCGCCGTGCCTTGAGGATGGCGTCCGCGCTCTTGGGACCGACGCCGGGGATGCGCATCAGCTCCTCGCGCGAGGCGCGCATCACGTCAATCGGCGTCTGGCGCAGGTTCGCGTCCGCCCAGGCGCGCTTGGGGTCGACGCTCAGGTCGAGATTGCCGGACGCGGTGAAGTTGAGGTCTTCCACGTCCCACTGGTAATCGCGCAGCAGGAAGCTGGCTTGATAGAGCCGGAACTCGCGCTTGGGGTCGACGGCGGGCAGGTTCTCGAACGGTGTCTGGATGACCGGGCTGAACGCCGAGTAGTAGACGCGGCTCAGTTGAAGCTGGCGGTAGAGGCGGTCGCTCAGCGCCAGCAGCTCCAGGTCGGTATCGCCGACCGCGCCGACCACGAACTGCGTCACGATGCTGGTGCGCTTGCCCGGCGGCAGATTCTGGCGAATCTCGTGCGCCCAGCGCAGACGCTGCAGCAGTTCGTCGTAAAAGTCTTTCTTGGGCGCGAGCGCGGTCAGCCGCTCGGCGGTCGCGCCTTCCAGGTTGATCGAGACGCGATCCGCCAGCTCGACGGCGCGCTTGATCTGGTCGTACTCCGAGCCGGGCATCAGCTTGAGGTGAACGTAGCCCGGATAGCGATACTTGCGCCGGACGATCTCGATGGTGTCGATGATCTTGTCCTGCGCCGTCACACCGCCTTTGATAATCCCCGACGACAGGAAGATGCCGTCCGCCAGCCGCGCGCGCTGAAGCTGGTCGAACGCCCCGGCGATCTCGTCCGGCTTCATGGTGATGCGCTGCGTCCTGCCGCGCCCGGCGCGAAACGGGCAGTAGAAGCAGTTGCGCTCGCAGGCGGTCGTGACCATCGTCTTGAGGATCGGCTTCTTGCCCTTGGGCGTGCTGATGTTGGAGATGCACTCCGCCAGGCTGGTCGATTGATAAGGCACGCGCTTGGACTGCGGCTGAACCTCGTCGCCTGCTGGCTCGAACAGGGTTGCGTCGCCCATCTGCGTGAGCTTCTGGAAAGTGTCCGCTGTCTTGTGGATGTTCATAACTCTATTATACGAGAACATATGTTCTAAGGTCAATAGACCCGGCGAAAAAGTGTAACTTTGTCTCGTTTTTCCTCGTATTACTTTTTGTATGGCACTACCTCAGGGGGATTCACCGATGAATTGGAAGTCTTTACTCGCGCTGCCGCTGCTGCTCGGCGCGGCGTGCGGCACCATCAGCAATCTGACGAGCGCTACACCCAAGCAGGCGGAGTACAACGCGCCAGCCCACGAGACGAACGCGGCGGTCGTGACGCTCAGCGCTTCACCGGAGGGAATCACGATTACCCCGCTGGCGAGCGGCGGGGAGAACTACTTCGACGCCAAGATCGACTACATCGGCACGATGCAGTTCTCTGCCGACGCCGCCAACGACGGCAATTACAACGTCACGCTGAAAGAGGACGCCAACAACCTGAACTACAGCGGCGATCCGCTGAAATGGGAGGTCGGCATCGATCCGTCGATCCCGCTCACGCTGGACGTACACAGCAGTTCCGGTACGCTGACGTTCAATCTGCAAGATTACACGCTCAACAAATTCAGCGCCGATACCAGTTCCGGCGGCATTGACGCGCAGCTTCCCAGGACCGACGTGGAGTACGAAGCCGCCGTCACCAGCAGTTCCGGCGCGGTGGCGCTGAACGCTGCGGACAATTCGCAGATCAACTTCACCGCCATCAGCACCAGTTCGGGGGGCATCTCGCTCGACGCGGGCAGCGACTCGATCATCTCGGCGGCAGTCGATACCAGTTCGGGCGTGGTCACGCTCACCAGCGGCGAGGGAACCAAGCTGAACGCGACGATCAACAGCAGTTCGGGGCGGATCAACCTGAATCCGGCGCTCAATTCGGACGTACATTACATGATCACGACCAGTTCCGGCGCGATCACGGCGGACGTGCCGGACGGCGCAGCGGTGCATCTGGAAATTGTGCAGAACAGTTCCGGCGGCGTCAACGTCCCCGACTGGCTGCCGCGCATCAGCGGCGAGGACAAGACCGGCGTCTGGGAGACCGCTGGCTTCGATCAGGCGGAGCGCAAGATCATCATCGTGGTGACGCGAACCAGTTCCGGCGCGGTGACGGTTCAGTAAGGGCGCTCACGGCTGCGGTGTGCCTTCGGACGTGCCCTACGCCACCAGATAGCTGTAAATCGACGCCATGCGGTCGATGGAGTAAGGCATGTCGTGGTCAAGCCACCAGCGAATCAGCCCCAGAATGGTGACGACCAGATGATTCGCCGCCACTTCCGGGGGAATCGGGCTGCTCCGTATCGCCGCCGACTGCAACAGGTCGGCGGCGATTTCTTCCTGAATATCCTGCAAGCTGTGGTTCGCCCCCTGGCTGCTGAACAGGACGCGGAAAAACGCCTGATGTTTGGCGACGTACTGAAAGATCAGCTCGCCTTCCGCCGCCCGCGATTTATCCGGGTTGTGGTTGATCAGCGCCTTGAAGTCGTGGACGGCGGACTTGAGGACTTCGATCAGCAGTTCGTCCTTGTCGGTGTAATGGCGGAAGAAGGTCGAATAGGCGATGTCGGCGCGCTCGGCGATGTCGCGGATGGTGATGGCGTCGTAGCTCTTTTCCTGCGTGAGCGCGACCAGCGCGTCGATCAGCGCCTGCTGGGTTCGCTGGATGCGGCGGTCGATTTTCTGCATCGTTTCTTGACATCTGTTCACTAAGCTATACAAATGCGGAATTCCGCATTGACAGCGTCCGTTCTCAATTTATGATACACAGTGTAGCATAACTGTGAATATGTGAATAAGCGGAGTAACGGATGTTGGAGCAATTGGAGTTCGATTTTCTCGCGCCCGAAAATCTGCGCGACCCGCACGCCGCGCTGGCGCAGCTTCGCGCCGCCGCGCCGATCTATCACGTGCATCACATGGAACTCGGCGCATATCCCTGGATGCTGACGCGCTACGACGACGCCATCAAGCTGTTGAACGACGACCGCTTCACCAAAGACTACGCGCGCATCCCCGGACGGGGCGACGAAAAGAGCGAGCGCGATTACATGATGGAAGCCGCCGCCTCGATCAACCGGCACATGCTGACGCTCGACCCGCCCGATCATACCCGCCTGCGCGCGCTGATCCACAAGGCGTTCACGCCGCGCATGATCCGCGAGCTGGAAGGGCGTATCCAGGAAATTTCCGATGAGCTGATCGACGGGATGCTGCAAAGCGACTCCGTCGATTTCATCACTGATTTCGCCTTCCCGCTGCCCGTCACGGTGATCGCCGAGCTGCTGGGCATCCCGCGCGAAGACCGGGCGAAGTTCCGCGAGTGGTCTCAGGCGATCATCATGGGCGGCTCGACGGGCGCGGACATGGAGAAGGTCGGCGTGGCGGCGCTCGAATTCATCATGTACTTCCACGAGAAATTCGACGAGCGTCGCGCCGAACCGAAAGACGACCTGATCACCGGGCTGGTGCAGGCGGAAGAAGCGGGCGACAAGCTCGACCCGCAGGAATTGATCAGCATGGTCTTCCTGCTGCTGGTCGCCGGGCACGAGACGACCGTCAACCTGCTCGGCAACGGGATGCTGGCGCTGCTTCAGCACCCGGATCAGAAGCGGATGCTGAGCGAAAACCCCGATCTGGTCAGGAGCGCGGTTGAAGAACTGCTGCGCTACGACGGTCCGGTCGGCGTTTCGACCATGCGCTGGGCGCTGGAAGATGTCGACTATTACGGGCAGGTCATCCCGGCGGGGCAGATGGTCGTCGCCTCGCTGTTGGGCGCCAACCGCGACCCGGCTGCCTTCGAGAACCCGAACGACCTCGACATCACACGCAGCCCGAACAAGCACATCGCCTTCGGCAACGGGATTCACTACTGCGTCGGCGCGCCGCTGGCGCGGCTGGAAGGGGCGGTCGCCTTCAATACGCTGCTGCGCCGCCTGCCGAGCCTGGCGCTGGCGGTCGATGTCGATCAGCTTCAGTGGAACCCGACCATTCTGCTGCACGGCATGAGGTCGATGCCGGTGACGGTGAAGTAGTCATCGACACTCGTAGGGGCGAGGCGCGCCTCGCCCCTCTAAATCCACCCCAGTTCGCTGAACTGCGGGAAGCCGCCCCAGCGCACAAACCAGATCGCCAGCAGCACCAGCGCCAGCGCGTGCGCCATGAAGAAGAAGGCGGTCACGGGCTGGCGGCGCAGTTCCCGCAGACGCAGCAGTCCAAGCAGCAGTGACAATCACCGCAATCGGCAGCCCCAGCGGAACCGTTCCCGCCTCAATCACGATGATGGCGTAGACGATGCCGTAGATCAGCGCGGCGACGGCTTCGCCCCGCAGCGTTTGGAGCGCGTCGGCGAGCGGATTGCGCATCTGCCGCCAGATCAGAAGCAGCGTCAGCCCCGCTAGCCCGATATGCCACAGATAATGACCGAGCACCTCGTCGTAAAAGTGCGTCAGCGTCTGCGCATCCGTGCCCTGCGCGTTTTCGAGCAGATGCCCGATGGAATTCGCGCCCAGGTGCATCCCCTGACCTTCGACCCACAGCGCCGTGAACACCAGAAAGACGATCATTTCACGCATGGTCGGCGCTTTACCTGAGCCGAAACAGCAGCCAGTAGAGCGGAATCAGGATGACGGGCGTGAGCACGTCGGTCACGTCGCCCGTTTTCATGAGCGGGTAGGGTGCGAACTGCTGGCTCAGAAACGCCGGCGTGATGATCAGAATGGCGAAGGCAAGCGCAAAGATCAGGATCAGGCGGGAAGGGGCGTTCATAAGCGACACCTGTTTTGTTTGAGGCACAATTCAGTTGTCATTCTATGGCAAAAGCAAATTGCGGACGAGCGAAGAAGTTGAACGAGGCACGTCTCTCGCCTCTTGCTCTCAGTAGTTCGATTTGGCTTATTCCACCGTCACGCTCTTGGCGAGGTTGCGCGGCTGATCCACGTCCGCGCCGCGCAGCACCGCGACGTGATACGCCAGCAGTTGCAGCGGGATCACCGCCAGGATCGGCGTCAGCAGCGGCGGCGCGTCGGGGATATACAGCACCTTGTCCGCTTTGCTGGCGATAAAGCGGTCGCCTTCGGTGGCGACGGCGATCACGACGGCGTTGCGCGCCTTCGCCTGCTCGATCTGGCTGATCATCTTGTCGTAGACCGCGTCCTTGAGCGCAATCGCCAGCACCGGCATCGTCTCGTCGATCAGCGCAATCGGACCGTGCTTCATCTCGCCTGCCGGGTAGCCCTCGGCGTGAATGTAGCTGATCTCCTTGAGCTTGAGCGCGCCTTCCAGCGCAACCGGGTAGTTGATGCCGCGCCCCAGGTAGAGGAAGTTCGTATAGTGACAGAGTTCGCTCGCCAGCTTCTCGACCGCCGCCTGCTGGTCGAGCACGCGACCGACCAGATCGGGCAGGCGGGCAATGTCCTGCACATAGCGGCGGCGCTCCTCCTCGCCGAGCGTGCCACGCTGCTGCGCCAGATAGAGCGCCAGCAGATACTGGTCGGCGATGCTGGCGGTGAAGGCTTTGGTTGACGCCACGCCGATTTCCGGTCCGGCGTTCATGGTGATCGCGCCGTCGGCGACGCGCATCGCCTGGCTGCCGATGGCGTTGACGATGCTCCACAGCGTCGCGCCCTTGTCGCGGGCTTCCTCCATCGCCGCCAGCGTGTCGACCGTCTCGCCGCTCTGTGTGATGGCGAGGACGGCGGTCTTGGCGTCGATGATCGGGTCGCGGTAGCGATACTCGCTGCCGTAATCGACCTCGACGTTGAGGCGCGCCAACTGCTCAATGTAGAACTTGCCGACCAGCCCGCTGTAGTAGCTCGTGCCGCAGGCGACCGTGACGATGCGCTGGAGCGCGCGCGCCTGCTCCCGCGTCAGGTTGAGTTCCGGCAGCACGACTTCCTCGCGCTCGAAGTCGACGCGCCCACGAATGGTGTCGGTCAGGCTGCGCGCCTGCTCGAAAATCTCCTTCTGCATGAAGTGCTGGTATTCGCCTTTAGCGGCGCTGATCGAATCCCAGGGAATATCGTGGATTTGCGCGCGCACCGGGTCGCCGTTGAGCGTCTGCACGTGGTAGCGGTCGGCGGCGACCGTCGCCATCTGCCTGCTTTCCAGAAAGATCATGTGGTGAGTCTGTTCGAGGATCGCCGGGATGTCCGAGGCGATGAAATTCTCGCCGTCGCCCAGCCCGACCGCCACGCCGCCCGCGTTGCCGACGCGCACCGCCACCAGGCGATCCGGCTGGCGCTTGCTCATGACGACAATGGCGTGCGCGCCCTTCAGATAGCCGACCGCGCGCCGCGTCGCCTCGGTCACGTCGCCGTGCGCGCCGTCGTCGGCGAAGCGCGAGACCAACTGCACGATCACTTCGGTGTCGGTATCGGACTTGAACTCGACGCCTTCCGCCGAGAGTTCCTCGCGCAGCTCCAGGTAATTTTCGACGATGCCGTTGTGGACGACGACGAAATCGCCATCCATGCTGACGTGGGGGTGGGCGTTGCGCTCGGCGGGCGCGCCGTGCGTCGCCCAGCGCGTGTGCCCGACGCCGATCTGCCCGCTGACCGGGTCGCTTTCCAGCTTCGCGCGCAGGTTGGCGAGCTTGCCCACGTCGCGCCGCAGCGCAATCGCGCCGTCCTGCGTGACCGCGATCCCCGCCGAGTCGTAGCCGCGATACTCCAGCCGCTGCAATCCGTCGAGGATCAGCGGAGTTGCATCCCGATAGCCTACATAACCAACGATGCCGCACATAGGTGGTTCCTCCGTATGAAGTTGGGCGTAAGGGACACGTCGCTGCACGGGCGCAGGCGCAGACGCCATGCTGAATCCGCCGCTTGCGCGGCTACATTCGCATTCCACAGACGCGCCGCTTGTCAGCCGGTCGCCCGGTGTTTTCGCGGCTTGTTTTCGTTGTACGGAGGGGACAGACGGGGACGGTGGTTGCGCCCCGGCGGCATCCGCTGATCTCTCGATTTTCGCGTCGTTCAGGTCAACCGACCGCAGGATGGTTGACACCGGACGCTTAGTCTCACCGTGAGGTGAGAAACCGCCACCTCGTCAACTTGGCATCCTGAACATTGTGCGTAGGCGCGGGTTTCAAACCCGCCCCTACGGGATCGTCAGGGGAAACCAAGTCCATGCGCTATCTGTCATCCACAGAGGTTCGCCGTTTCACCTCCTCATAATTCGCTTCATTGCTGTCATCATAAAGTGAATTGAGAGGCTTGGCAATGGAAAGTCGTAAAAAATTCGCCCGCCGCCGGACGGGTAGGTATCAGCCGCCGTAGTTGAGCAGCAGGCGCGGCGAGAACTGTATCTCGTCGGTGACGCCGTTGTCGACGTGGTTGCGGAAGATCAGGCGTAGCTGGACGTTGTTGCCACCCTGCGCATAGGTATCCTGCACCAGCGCCGTCAAGTCGAGCGAGTCGCAGGTGTTCTGCGTACTCAGGACGCGCGCGCCGGGCAGGGGGCGCGTCGCGTTGCGCGCCTGGCTCAAGATACCATAGCTATCCTGGTAGATGGTCATGTCGCCGAGCGCATCGAACCCGCCGCCATATGTCAGGCAGGGTTCCATCTCGAAGGTGGCGCTCTGCACTGTCTGGTCATTCGCGGGTGGCAGGCGGAAGGTGAGCAGTGCCTGGAAGGTATGCTCCTCGTGGTTCGAATTCACTTCGTCGCCCGCGAAGTAGTTGATGTAGTAGTCGCCTGCGTCGTTGATGGTGGTCGAGTTGATCGGATCGAGAACCGCGTAGAGTCCGGTCGCGCCCTGCGATTCGAGCGCCAGCTTGACCCGGTAGTCGCCGGAATTGGACGCGCCCGTATAGCGCTCTGCCACGATGGCGAAGTAGCCGCTCCTGGGGATGATGTAGCTCTGGATGGCGGCGTCGCGCGTCCCGGTGAGCAGGTTGTCGTCATTGGCGACGATCTCCGTGCCCACGTTGTTGCTCAGCGCGACGCGCGGGTCGAGGTCGCCGGAGACGCGCGTCATCTGGATGGTGATTACGTCGCCAGCGGCGGCGCGGAAGGTGTAGACCTGCTGGGGCGTCGTGTCGTCGAGCGTGCCATCGACCAGCGAATTGTAGCTGATTGGCTGCGAGAACGTACCGATTTTGTCCGACTGCGGGTCTGTCAATTCGATGCCCAGGTCGAAATTGCCGGAGCTTGCGCCGAACTCCTGCCCGTAGCGCGTGGCGACGAGGACGTAAGCGCCTGTCTCCGGCAGCGTGAGCGGGATAACGCCGGCATCCGTTGTTGAGCTATCGAGGTCGTCGTTACGGGCGAGTTCGCGCCCTTTCGGATCGAGTATCAGCAGGTAGGGATCGAGATCGCCTGCCACCGCCCGCATTTCGACGTGGATGACCATGCCTGCGGTGCCTTGGAACGTATAGAGCATCCAGGGATGCTGGTTGTCAATCGTCCCGGAAACCTGGTTATCAAGCGTTAGCGAGCCGTACTGGAATACGTCTTGCAGCGAAGTCGAACTGCGATAGAGCGTCCCTTCGCCGAGCGTCGGTACTATCGTCGGCGTATCGGTTGGCTGCACTGTGAGCGTCGCCGTGTTGCTAGGCGTGAAAGTCGCGCTCGGCTGCGCGGTGTCGCTCGGCGTCAGCGTGAAGGTCGGCGTGTCCGACGGCTGCACGGTGTTCGTGAACGTCGGGGTGAATGTCGCGGTGTCAGTTGGTGTGAGCGTCCACGTCGCCGTGTTAGTGGCTGTCGGCGATGGCGTGAACGTCGAAGTCGGCGTGTCGGTAGGCAGCGGCGTGTTGGAGGCGGTCGGGGTTGCTGTGTTGGTCGGGATGTCGCGCGTCGGCACGATAGGACCGCGCAGCGTGGGCTGAACGGTCGGTTCCATCGATGTGCAGCCTGCAAATATCAGCGCGAAGCACAACAGCCAGAAACGCACGACGTATTCTCCAATGGGGCAGACCATCTCTCTACACGCTGTATTGTAATAATGTCTGCCGATTTGGGCGAAAAGCTTTTTTCAGTGCCGGGCGAAACGCCGTTTCGCTCAGCACTATTTCTTCGTCCCCTTCAGCCCGCGCGACGCCGTCAGCGCGATCAGGTTGGTCTGGTAATTGTAGGTGCTGCGCCGCTTCTCGGCGTAGGCGTCCTGCGCCAGCGTGACCAGTCTGTGGACGAGGTCGCGCGGCGGGATGCCGGTCGGCTCCCACAGATAGAACGAGAGCGAGCCGGGCAGGGTGTTCAGCTCGTTCAGGAAGATTTCGCCGCTGTCCGGGCGGACGAGAAAGTCGATGCGCGTGATGCCGCGCCCGTCGACGGCGCGAAATGCCCGGATCGCCATATCCTGAATCTGCTGCGTGAGTTCGTCGCTCAGCGGCGCCGGGATGATGCGGTCGGCGCTTTTCATGCCCTCGCCGCCGCGCAGGTATTTCTCCTCGTAGGTCAGGAATTCTTCCCACGAGACGGGCTGTTCCAGCACCGACGCCTGCATCCCCCGGTCGTCGCCCAGCACCGAGCAGTTGATCTCGACGCAGTTGGTGACCGCGCCTTCGACCAGCAGGCGGCGGTCGAGGCTGGCGGCTACGTCGATGAAGGCGCGCAGCAGCTTCTCGTCCTCCGCGCGACCGATGCCAATGCTGGAGCCGAGCGTCACCGGCTTGACGAATACCGGGTAGGCGAGCTTCTCCGTGATCTGCGCGACGATGGCGTCGGCATGGTCGAGCCAGTCGGCGCGGGTGAAGCCAATCGCGTCCACGACCGGAATCCCCGCCTCGCGCAGCACGTTCTTCGCCATCAGCTTGTCGTTGGCAATCGCCGAAGCCAGGACGGCGCAGCCCGCGTAGGGGATGTCCGCCAGCTCGAACAGCCCTTGCAGCGTACCATCCTCGCCGTGCGAGCCGTGAATCGCCGGGAATGCCACGTCGATGCGCTGGATTTTGCTCTTAGCGAACAGTCCGCGCGGCGTCGGGTCGACGATCAAGCCGTGATGGCGGGTGTTGGGCGAGAGCAGGGTCGGCAGCACGCCGTCGAGCGCCGTCACGTCCTTCTCGAAGTTTTTGATCTCGCGCAGCGGTTCGCCCGTGAACCAGGCGCCGTCGCGGTCGATGTAAATCGGCACGACTTCGTAGCGCTCAGCGTCGAAGGCGTTCATGATCTGATGCCCGGTGACGACCGAGACATCGTGCTCGACGCTGCGCCCGCCGAAGATCACGCCGACGATGGTTTTTCTTCTCGCGCTCATGGAACGTCCAGTTCGTGCTGTACCAGGTCTTGCCACGTCTCGCGGCGGCGCACAAGATACCACGAATTGCCGTCTTCCGAAACCGCGACCTCCGCCGGGCGCGGGCGCGCGTTGTAGTTGCTCGCCATGACCATGCCGTAAGCGCCTGCCGTCAGCACCGCCAGGCAGTCGCCACGCGCAACGGGCGGAAGCTCGACATCGTGACCGAGCACGTCGGTCGTCTCGCAGACGGGACCGACCACCTGCGCCGTCTGCCGTTCGTCACTGTCAGGCTGCTCAAGCGGGACGATGGCATGATGCGCGCCGTAGAGGGCAGGGCGGATCAAATCCGTCATGCCCGCGTCCGTGATCAGGAAATGCTGCCCGCCCTGTTCCTTGAGGTAGAGCACGCGCGTGACCAGCAGCCCGGCATCGGCGATGATCGAGCGCCCCGGCTCCAGGATCAGCTCGTAATCGCCCAGCAGCGGGAGCAGCGCGGCGGCGAAGGCTTCAATCGACGGCAGCGCTTCGTCGGGCGAATAGGCGACGGGCAGCCCTCCGCCGATGTTGATCGTGCGAATTTGCGGGTAAGGCGCGATCAAGTCCAGCGCCGCGCGGACGGCTTGCAGGGTCGCGTCGGTGTCGTGAAGCTGGCTGCCGATGTGAATGTGGATTCCGGCGTAGCGCAGGTTGGGCGTTTCGTCCTCGCGCGCCAGCAGGTCGCGGATCGTCTCCGCCGTCAGCCCGAATTTGGCGCTGCTGTGCCCGGTGGCGATCTGCGGCTGGGTGTTGGCGGTCACGTCGGGGTTGAAGCGCAGCGCGGCGCGCACGGTTTTGCCGCTCTCGACGGCAATCGTGTTGAGCTTGTGCGCCTCGTGGACGTTCTCGACGTTGAACCAGCCGATGTCCTGCTCGACGGCGTAGTAAAGTTCCTGCCCGGATTTACCGACCCCGGCGAAGACGATCTGCTCCGGCTGGGCGTGCGCCAGCAGCGCGCGGTAGATTTCGCCCCCGCTCACGGCGTCGATGCCTGCGCCCGCTTCCACCAGCGCCAGCAGCACAGCGAGGTTGGCGTTGGCTTTCGCGCTGTAATGAATGTGCGCTTTGGGGAAGGCGGCTTGAATGCGCCGGAAATTCGCCAGCGCGCGCGGCAGGCTGTAAATGTAGACCGGGGTGCCGATCTGAGCGACGATCTCGCGCACAGGCACAGAGTCGCAGAAAAGCTGCGCTTCCTGATAACGGATCGAGTTGTTCAGCATACCTGGCGCTAGAGTCTTTCTTTCATGATCCTGCCGAGCTGCTGGAGCATCGCGGTCGTCGAGCGCGTGTTCAGTTCCAGCGACACCAGCAGATCGAGATACTGCGCCGTCGCCAGCAGCACGAGCGTGCCGACGATGCCCGAACCCAGCGCTGCGCCGATCAAGGGCAGCTTGCTTTGAATGGTCGGGAAGCTGTTGGCGTCAATCAGGACGATCACGATACCGCCGATCATCGCAACAAACGCGAGGACTGCCAGGATGTTGAAGATCATGATCATGATTCGCAGGGCTAAAAATCGTCGCTTCATGGAGCACTCTCCGGCGGGCGCTGACGGGTAAGGCACGGTATGGTATAGTATAGCAAACATTCACAATTGCGGCACAAGGGCACACGTTGGAATTGGAAAAGACAAACTCGAAGCTGGCGACCGATTACGAAGCGATCCGCCGCCGTGAATACGAACTGATTACCAATCTGCTCGAAGTTATCCCTCGCATCGACGGTCTGGGCGAGGAACCGGTCGCCCAGATGCGCGACGCGCTCTTTCACGCCGACCACCCCTACATGATGGTCTTCATCGGTCCCTTCAGCGCCGGGAAATCCAGCCTGATCAACGCGCTGCTGGGCGAGCACGATCTGCTCTCCATCGGTCCGGTGCCGACGACCGACCGCATCAGCATCCTGCGCTGGGGCGAGGAGCCGTCGCGCAACCGCTCCGGCGAGGTCGATACCGTCTTTTACCCCTCGCCGCTGCTGCAAAAAGTCAGCTTCGTCGATACGCCGGGGCTGGAATCGGTCTTTCAAAAGCACGAGGACATCACGCGCAAGTTTCTGCACCGCAGCGATACGGTGCTGCTGGTCATGCTGGCGACGCAGGCGATGACCGCCCGCAACGTCGATTACCTGCGAATCCTCAAAGACTACGGTACGAACGTCATCATCGTCATCAACCAGGTAGATTTGCTCGCGCCGGAGGATGTTCAGACGGTGCAGGAGTACGTGCTCGACCAGAGCCGCTTGCAGCTTGGCTTCAAGCCGGAAATCTGGCTGACTTCGGCGCGGAAAGCGTCGGAAGCGCGCCTGTCCGACGGCACGCTCGACGAAGAACTGTGGCACGCCAGCGGACTCTACCAGATCGAGGAGTACGTCGACCGCCAGTTGAGCGACCTCACGCGCCTGCGCCAGAAATTGCAGACGCCGCTGCAAATCGTCCAGAACGTGCATCAGTCGGCGCTCGACCACGTGCGCGGCGATCAGTCGGCGCTCGACCACTACCAGAGCATCAGCCAGAACATCGAGCAGCAGCTTACCGTCTTCAAGCGCGAGCAGGACAAGACCGTGCGCGAGATTGACGAGCAGATCAGCGCCAAGTTTGGCGACGCCAGTATGCGCGGCAGCGAATCGATCCGCGACATGTTCGGCTTATCGCACGCCCTCGGCTCGGTCTTTCGCGGGCTGCTGGAACTGCTCGGCTTGGCGCGGCTGATCAAGCGTGGCTCGTATGCCCGCAGCGCCTTCGAGCGCAACAAGGTCTTCGAGCCAGTCCGCGAATTGACCACTATCTCGGATAAGCTCGGTCCGCGCATCGAAGGGCGCGACGTGCAGGACATCGACGATCTGGTCAAATACGCGCGCAACGAGATCGACGCGCTGCCGCCGACCATCCGCAGCAAAGTGATCGGCTCGGTGCAGGCGCCGCTCAAATATGACCGCTCGGCGCTGCAAAAAATCCGCCCCGATCTGGAAACCGTTCAGGACGACGCGCAGCAGGTCGAAACCGCGCGGCTGGAGCGGGCGCTGCGCAATTCGCTGCTTTACATGGCGGCTTACGAGTTGATTCTGCTGGTCTTCGCCGTCTTCGCGCTGGTCGCCTTCCCGCCGGGGGGCGAGAACTCGCCGTTCTGGCTGATTCTGGTCGTGCTGATCGCGGCGGGCGTCGGTGGATTGGTGTTTCTGCCCCTGCGCGGGCGGATGCTTGAAAACGCCTACACCGAGAACCTGCTGCAACTGCAAGCGCGCTACATCGAGGTGCTCAACGCGGCGGCGGATAAGCAGATCGCCTATGGAATCCAGCTTCGCCACGAGGCGATCATGCCGCTCACCCGCTTGATCGAGGCGCAGACCGAGATTCACACCGACCAGATCAAGCGGCTGCAAGCGGCGGGGCAGGAGATCACGAAAATCGAAGCCGACCTGGCGGCGATGGGCAAGCCGAGCGTGCTCGGGGTGCGCCTGCCGGGGTGAAATACAACCTCACCCCGCCGTGCCGAATCAAGCTGATGGGGTGCTTCCCCTCTCCACAACGTGGAGAGGGGATTGAGGGGTGAGGTATAAGGAATTTGACAGAGATGAGACGTATCACACAGGCGATGAGGGATTAAGCGCTTGACAACATTCATTCCAACCACGCTCGAAGGACCGCTGGCAGCCTACCGCGAGCGCGAAGTGCTGCTGCTGACCGACATCGCCGCGACGCTGGCGGAACTGGGCGAACCCGCCGCGCAGGATCGACGGCGCCTGCTGGACGTGGCGCAGGATTTGCGCGACATGTTTTTTCTGGTCGTCGTCATCGGCGAGTTCAACGCCGGGAAGTCGACCTTCATTAACGCGCTGCTGGGCGACCCGCTGCTGCAAATGGGCGTCACGCCGACCACCGAAGCGATCCACCTGATCCGCTACGGCGAAACGGTGACGCGCAAGCCGAACATCCGCGAGGACGGCATTTACGAATGGACGCACCCCAACACCGGGGCGGTCGGCGTCTCGCTGGTCGATACTCCCGGCACCGGCTCGGTCTTCCAGAAGCACGAGAAGACGGCGAAAGCCTTCCTGCACCGCAGCGATCTGGTGATCTTCGTGCTGTCCGCCAAGCGGGCGCTCGCCGAAACCGAGCGGCTCTATCTGGAACTGGCGCGCGATTACGGCAAGAAGATCATCCTCGTCGTCAACCAGGTTGATCTGCTCAATCCGCAGGAGCGGCAGGAAGTGCGGCGCTTCGTCGAGCGGCAGGTCGAAGACCTGCTCGACCTCAAGCCGCTGCTGTTCATGGTCTCGGCGAAGGATGCGCTCAAAGCGGCGCGCGAGAACGGCGAGCAAAGCGAGGGCGTCAGCCAGAGCGATACGGGCATCGAAGCGGTGCGCGCGCACCTGCGCGGCGTCTTCAACGAGACGCCGCCCGCGCAGCAGAAGCTAATCGCCCAGATTGAGATGGCGGAGCGCGTCGTCAAGAAGTACTACAACTCGGTCAAGGCGAATGCCGACCTGATCGGTGCCGATACGGTCAAGGTGCGCGACGTGCAGCGCGAGCTGGAAACGCAGTCGACCGGCTTGAGCGGTCAGCTTGCCACCGCTCGCGCGCAGGTGGACAGCGTCTTCGAGGGGATGCGGGTGCGCGGCTTGCTGTTCATCAACACGAACCTGTCGATCCGCAAGATTGGGCGCTCGGTCAACCGCGAGCAGCTTCAGCAGGAGTTTCAGGACGTGGTGATCGGGCGGGCGCTGCGCGACATCGACGAGGCGACGAGCAACTATATCAACGCCCTGATCGACAACAGCCGCCAGTACTGGCGCAGCGTGATCGAGCGGCTGAACCAACTGCGCGACCTGCTGGAGCAGGAAGTTGGCGGTCTGGATTCGGCGGTCTACAGCGAGCAGCGCGAGGCGCTGCAAGAGGCGATCAACGTCGCCGAGGCGGAACTGAAGTCCTATTCGAGCGGGCGCGTGATCGGCGAGATGCGCGAGCTGTTCCAGACCAACATGAACGGCTTCACGGTGAGTGTGGGCGCGGCGTTGATTGGGCTTCTCGTCGCGCTGGTGGCGACTGTGGGGACGCCCGGTCCCGTGATCGGCGTCGGAGCGGCTGCACTGGCGTTTCCCGCCTTGATCATCGCGGCTCCCATCGCTGCCATTGGCAGTGTTGCGGCGATCCGGTATTACCGCCGCGTCTCGCAGGATACCCGGCGCGAACTGAACGAGCGCGTCGACGAGATCGAGAAGACCTATCACGAGGCGCTCGACACGCTGACGCAGAAAGAGCGCAACCGCCTGACCCAGTACGGAACGCAGGTGCTGACGCCGATCTTCAGCCGCCTGGAAGTGCTGGCGGAGCGCTACAACGCGCAGGAAAGCGAGCTGCGCGGTTATCAGGAGCAGTTGACCGCCCTGCGAAACGAGATCGAAGCGAGCCATTAAATGCCGCTGGAAGCCCAGTTCACCGCGACGTTTCAACTGCTGCTCGCGCTCTTGCTGGGCGGACTGATCGGCTTAGACCGCGAGCGCAAAGAGCACAACGCCGGGCTGCGCACGCACATGCTGGTCTGCACGGCGGCGTGCCTGTTCACGGTGCTGTCGGCTGCCGCCTTTCCGGGTGGCGATCCGGGGCGCGTCGCCTCGCAAATCCTGCCCGGCATCGGCTTTCTCGGCGCGGGGACGATCCTCAAATACGGGCGCAACATTCACGGCTTGACGACCGCCGCCAGTATCTGGACGACGGCGGCGGTGGGGATGGCGGTCGGCGCGGGCGCGTGGTTCCTCGCCATCTGCGCGACGCTGATCATCTGGGTCGTGCTGGTGATCATCCGGCGCTTCGAACGCGCCAGTCGACGCCAGAAAGTGCTGCTCGATAACGGCGACGACGACAGTACCAGCGCCGCCGAGGCGTGACTCCTTCCTGTTTTGCCGATTGGTCGGTATCTTGCGGGACAGGTTAACGCTCTTTTCCAGATTGGGATGGAGAATCATTTGTAGGGGCGCACCGATGTGTGCGCCCAATTTTACGCGATGGCAGACACACAGGTCTGCCCCTGCAAATAACCCCCGCATTGAATTTTGAGCCGTACAACCGCACCTGTATTTACAGCTTATGCAGCCGCTTGAGCAGCGCCAGCAGCGGCGCGATGTCCGGCTCCGGGCGCTGATTTGGCGGTGCGCCGAGCGGATCCACGGCTTCGTCGCCGAGCAGCAGCCGCGCGACGTTGCTCACGCCGTAAGCCAGTGCGTCGAGGTCGTAGCCTCCTTCGAGCACAAAGACGACTTTGCCGCCGCAAAGCTGCTCCGCCATACGCAGAACTTCGCGCGTCAGGTGCGCGTAGCCGTCCAGGGTGAGGCGCATCCCCGCCAGCGGATCGCGCCAATGGGCGTCGAATCCGGCGGAGACGAGGATCAACTGTGGGGCGAAGCGCTCGGCGGCGCGCCAGACGATTTGCTCGAAGACGGTTGCGTAGTTGGCGTCGCCGCTGCCGGGAGGAAGCGGGATGTTGATGGTATAGCCTTCGCCACCCCCCGCGCCGATGTCGGTCGCCGCGCCTGTGCCGGGGTAGAGCGGGTACTGGTGCGTCGAGATGAACAGCACCGACGGGTCGTCGTAGAACATCGCTTCGGTGCCGTTGCCGTGATGTACGTCATAATCTACAATCAGGACGCGCTCGACGCCATGCTGCTGCGCGTAGCGCGCGGCGATGGCGATATTTCCAATCAGGCAGAAGCCCATCCCATGATCTGGCATGGCGTGATGCCCCGGCGGACGAATCGCCGCGAGACCGTTGTCGGCGTTTCCGCTCAGGACCGCGTCGACGGCATCGACCGCGCCGCCCGCCGAGAGCCGGGCGATCTCGAAAGCGTCGGGTCCGGCGTAGGTGTCGGCGTCGAGGTGGACGGTGCGCCCCATCGCGCTGACGCGCTCAAGCAGGTCGATGTAATCCGGCGTGTGGACGGCGCGCACGAGGTCGACGCTGGCGGCGCCCGCTTCGACGGCGCGCATCCGGGCGCTCAGCCCGCTTTCGTCCAGCCGCTTCCAGACCGCGCGGATGCGGTCGGCGTATTCGGGGTGTCCGGGGTAGTCGTGTTCCGTATAGCGTGGATGGGTGACGTAGATCGTCGTCATCGGCATAACTCCTGTCGAAACGATTGTGATCGCAATGCCCGCTTCTGGCAAGTGATATAATGCTTTCCATCCGTCGAATGACGGAGCGCAGGATGTTCGCCCATGAAGCAGAATTCAGGGTCTTTGCTCAAGCGTGTCCAGCAAACGCACGGCAAAGGCGCGGGGAAGAACGCGATGCAGTATGAACCACTGGTCGGTTGGGCGCGTGAAGTCTGGGAATCGCGTTGGAGCGACCGTAAGTTCGTGACCGTCTGGGCTTCGACCGAATGCAGCAACATGATCGCCCACACCCAGGTCAAAGCCGGGCGCAAGCTGCGCGGCAAGGCGCGCTACGACGGCATGGAGATGATCGACTGCCCGTACATCGTGCCGATCAGCGATTACGGCGCGCGCGGCAAGAAAATGGTGCTGACTTCGACGGCGGGGGCGTTCGTGTTCAAATTCTCGCTGAACGACGAGCCGTTCGAGGTGATCTACGCCAGCGCTTACTTCAACGACGACGTGCAGAACCTGAGCGCCATCGCGCTCGTCCCGGAAGAGCGGCTGGAGACGTGGGCGGCGTTCGAGTTCGCCTGCACGCGCGCCGTTCGCCCGCGCATTCGCCGCCGCCGCGACGTGTACATCATCGGCGGCACGGACGCCTTCTTCGACCCGACGGTCGAATGGGGCGACGTGATCCTGGAGGACGAACTCAAGGCGAAGCTGCTCGACGACATGGAGGCGTTCTTCACCAAAGGCGTGGGTATCTACCGCCAGTTGAAGCTGCCGCCGTTCCGCAAGCTGCTGCTGGCGGGCGTGCCGGGCACGGGCAAGACCATGCTCTGCGCGGCGATGGCGAAGATCGCCATTGGCAACGGGCGGGTGGTCGTCTACGTCTCCGGCGCAGACCGCGACGGGGCGTCCTTCGAGAAGATTCAGCGCGCGCTGCAAGCCGTGACGGCGGCGCGCTATCCCGTGCTGCTGATCGTCGAGGAACTCGACGCCTACTTGCAGGGCGACGACAAGGCGCGGGTGCTCAACGTGCTCGACGGCATCGAGTCGCCCAACAACCCGCGCGGCGCGCTGCTGCTGGCGACGACCAATTACCCGGAAGCGATTGACGAGCGCATCTCCAAGCGACCGGGGCGGCTCGACCGCATCTTCGTGATCCCGACGATTCAGGACGCGGCGCAGGCGGAGTCGATGCTGCGCCACTACATGCGCGAGCAGTGGCACGACGAGCATCTCGGCGTCGTCCCTGACCTGGTCTACCAGCCGGGCGCGTTCGTGCGCGAAGTAGCGCTGCACGCGCGGATGCTCGCGGCGCACGACCACCGCGTCGACGTGACGCTCGACATGCTGGAAAGCTCGGTCGAAAGCCTGCTGCGCCAGATGCGCGCCGAAAGCGACTTCCTGACGCAGCGTCGCCCGATTGGGCTGGTCAACGCCAACAACAAGAAGAACAAACGCACGCCGTTCGGGTGAACCGCGCGTTTGGGGCTTCGCAGATGATCGCCCAACTCCTCGTTTTTCTCGGCTGGTTCCTCTGGCTTCTCCTCTACTGGAAGGGCGGTCTGACGACCTTTCAGGATATTCGGGCGGCGGCGAACGCGACGGATCGGCTGCTGCTGATCGTCCTCACATTCAGTACGATGCTGCTGTTTGGTCTGATGCTTGCCGTCCTGCTTGGATGGCTGTCCGTCGTGACGACGATGCCTCTGATCGTCCCCGCCGCCCTGGTGGCGCTCATCGGCATCGCCGGTACATTCTACTGCCGTGCGCGCCTGGGCGAATACTGGACGGCTGAAGTCGCCGTGCAGGCGGATCACCGGGTCGTCGATACGGGTCCCTACGGCGTGGTGCGCCATCCGATTTACTCGTTCGCTATCCTGCTCTACGCGGGGACAGCGTTTGCTTTCCTCAACGGGTGGACGCTGCCGTGCGCCGGCGTGATCATCGCGGCGTATGTGCTCAAGACGGGCGTCGAAGATCGGCTTTTGCGGGCATCGCTGCCGGGCTATACCGATTACTGCCAGCGAGTTAAGTATCGGCTGCTGCCGGGCGTCTGGTGACGGCTGGCGCTTTTCGCTACCCCTTCGGGCGCATGATGATATAGGTGAAGCCGTTCATGTCGACGGTCTGGGTCTGCTGGTAAGTGCGGGCAATCGCCTCCAGCACGTCCGGCGGGTAGAACTGCGCCCGGAAGATGATCATGCCGAAATCGCGCTCGTCGATCATCTTGATCAGCGCCGTCGAATCGAAGTGCCCGCCAATCGCCAGATTGAGCAGTTGGGTCGGGTTGGCGATCACCTGCTTGCCCGCCAGCAGGTCGAAGGCGGCGTCTTCGCTGAGGACGGGCTTGGCTGTCTGCCTGACCAGCCCGACGATGTACCAGCCCGCGTCGATGTCCGTCTGCGTGGTCAGGTGACCGATGTCGGCGTAGCCGCCCGCGATGCGCCCGGCGGAGTCGTAGAATCCGTTGATGGCGTTCGGCTCAAGTTTGAGGGCAGCCGCCAGCGGTGCGAAGACCGCGCCCGTCGTCGGCATGTGCAGCGTCGCGCGCCCGTAGCCGACGTAGAGCAGCGGGATCACGACCAGCCCGGCAGCGCCGAGCGCAGGCGCGAGCCGCCGGAACGGCAGGATCAGCACGCGGCTGAGGTAATTCTTCGGGAACGTCCACGAGCGCTTGAGCGTGCGCGAGGCGAAGATGCCGCTCAGGATGCACAGCGCCGCGATGGACGTGGCGAAGTAGCTGTCGCCCGCGCCCCATTTGCCGCTCAGGAAGGCGATGGCAATCGCTGAGATAAACCAGAGCGTGTAAACCGAGATGCGGCTGAAATACAGCTCGTAGAGCGCGTAGAGCACCGCCGGGACGATCAGAAAACCATGCAGCCCGAACCACAGCCGGAACAAACCGGTCGTCTGATCGGGGTAGTAGGTGTTGACGTTGGCGGTGATCGTCTGGAGCCACCACTGCCCGTTGGTGGCGAGGTTGATTCCCTCGAAAATCGCGCCGCCGACCAGCGCGAAGCCGATGCCCCAGACGACCGCGCGGCGCGGCTGGCGGATGAACAGGAAGGCGAAGACGGCGACGGCGGTCGAGAGCGCAAGCTGCTTGGTGTAGCCTGCCGCCATCACCAGCGCCAGCCCGATGAAGATCGTCCGGCGGCGTCTGCCCGTATCCTCGATCTCGTTGGAATGCGCCAGCACGACGACCGCCAGCGTCTCGAACATGACCATCATCATGTGCTGGCGAAACAGCGGACCGATGTGATAGACGGTGTTGGACGCCAGAAACGCCAGCCCGGAGAGCAGGGCGATCCAGCGATGCTCGCCCTCGCGGAAGACGGCGTAGGCAATCGCCGCTGCCGTGATCAGCGTCCCCAGAAAGCCGAGCAGCCGCCCGTACCAGTAGCCGTGCCGAAAATCCACACGAACGGCGCGGCGATCACGTGGAACAGCGGCGGGTAGTTGCTCGAATAGAAGGGGAAGACGTTGGTGTCCTGGTAGGGGAAGCGCCCCTGGCTGAACATGATGGTATCGACCAGCTCGAAGCCTTCGCCCTGGTCGTAGTCGAACGGGAAGCGGATCAGGTTGGCGGCGTAGACGACGTAGACCGCGAACGAGAACAGCAGGATCAGCAGCGCGGCTGCCAGCAGCAGGCGATTGAGCGTGAGTCCGGCGCGGGTCATGTTATGCGAGCTGGTCGCCCAGTGGGATCAGCGTCAAGCCGACGAGGGCGATCAGCGCCGCGCCTTCGAGCGCGGCACGCTGCGCCGGACCGATGCCGCCTTCGCGCCCGACATCGAGCACATCCACGCTGAGGACGGCGGCGAAACCGATAACCCCGACGAGCACCATCAGGATACCCAGGCGGCGTTTGCTGAGGGTGAAGCGATTCGACAACATAGCGGCGCAGTATACCACGACTCGGCGCTCATCAGCGCAACTTTTGCGCAGCGAGGTGCGTATAATCTATCAGAGTGGCAGACAGGTTGTAATTCCTTAACAATTCGAGTTGGTCTGCAACTCCTGATCGAGGAATTGCGTATATACTTTTGAAGACACCCTTGTAATGAACGTGATGCTCTCGAGGATGCGTCCATGAGTGATGAGGCGATTCGTCCGCCGGAAGATCAGGAGCGCGTTTCGCGCCTGTCGTCAGAGTCCAGCGGGGATGAAACGGTACGGGAATACGAGCGCCGTTACAACGGCGAAGATTTGGAGACGCCTGCACGCTCCCGAATGCAGCGTAAGGAAATGCCGCGCAGCTACAGCACACTGCGCGTCAGCGACGACGAAAAGCTGTGGGCGGCGGTCGCGCACGGCAGCGTGTGGGTGACGCTGTTCGGCGGCTTCCTCAGCGGCGGGGCGGTCGTCCCGCTGAGCGTGTTTATCCCGCTGGTGATTTACTTCCTGTTCCGCCAGAAGTCGGACTTCGTGGCGTTCCACGCGCTGCAAGCCTTCGTCCTGCAGTTGATCGGCACGGTGGGCGCGTTCCTGCTGCTGCTGGTCGGCGGCGTGGTCTGGGGCATCGGCATGGTGATCGCGCTGCTGGCGGTCGTGATCCTGGTCGGGTTCATCCTCGTGCCGTTCTGGGGGCTGGTCGGCGTGGCGCTGCTGGCGATGGTCGTGGTCATGCCGATTGCGATGGTGTTCTTCGGGACGTATGGTGCGATTGAGACCTACAACGGGCGCGATTACCGCTATCCCTTCATCGCCCGCTGGGTCGACCGGCAGCTTGCCGGCAGCTTTCTTCACACGGCGTAAATAGCGCACATCCATTGACATGTGGCTGTAGGGGCAGGTTTCAAACCTGCCCCTACGATTCTCGGTGCGTTCGCGCGCATATGCTTTTGCTCAAAACTGACCTCTAGCCGCTGATTCTTACGCTTTATTTCCGCCTGTGGGCGTGTTATGCTTTGAGCGTTGTGTTCATGCTTAGGGCTTATTTCCACTCGCGGGAGCAATGATGTTGAAGACGCATAACTGCGGCGAACTGCGCGCGGAGAACGTAGGGCAGGAAGTCACGCTGGCGGGTTGGGTTCACCGCCGCCGTGACCAGGGGGGCTTGATTTTCATCGACCTGCGCGACCGCTGGGGCATCACGCAGATTCGCATCGATCAGGAGAACCAGCCCCAGGCGCACGAAATCGCCAGCAGCCTGCGCAGCGAGTACGTCGTTCAGGTGCGCGGCAAAGTCGCGCTGCGCCCCGAAGGCACGGCGAACCCGCAGCTTCCCACTGGCGAAGTCGAAGTCATCCCCGACGAGATCGTGCTGCTGAACGCGGCGAAGACGCCGCCGTTCCTGATCAACCGCGACGAATTCATCGACGAAGAATCGCGGATGCGCTATCGCTATCTCTACCTGCGCCGCCCCTCGGTGCAGGACAAGATCATCCTGCGCCACCGCATCGTCAAGTTCATCCGCGACTATCTGGACGCGCGCGGCTTCCTCGAAATCGAGACGCCGATCCTGTTCAAGACGACGCCCGAAGGCGCGCGCGACTTCCTCGTGCCCAGCCGCCTGCTGCCGGGGACGTTCTACGCGCTGCCGCAAAGCCCGCAGCAGTTGAAGCAGTTGCTGATGGTCGCTGGCTACGAGCGCTATTTCCAGATCGCCCGCTGCTTCCGCGACGAAGACCTGCGCGGCAACCGCCAGCCGGAATTCACCCAGCTTGACCTCGAAATGAGCTTCGTCGAGCGCGAAGACGTGATGCAGTTGATGGAAGGGCTGACGCTCAATCTCGCCCGCGAGATCGGCGGACGAGAGCCGACTTACGTGCCCTTCAAGCGCATCACTTACACCGAGGCGATGGAGAAATACGGCTCGGACAAGCCCGACCTGCGCTACGACCTGGCGGCGGTCGATGTGAGCGACATCGCGGGCAAGAGCGCCTTCCCGGTTTTCGTCGGCAACGTCGCCGCCGGAAAGCCCGTCAAGGTGATCCGCGCGCCCAAGATGGCGCTGGTCAGCGGGACGGCGCTGCGCAAGCTGACCGGCGAACTGGAGGAGATCGCCAAGTCAGTCGGCGCGAAGGGCTTGGCGTGGATGGCAATGCCGGAAGACGGCGAGGGCGAGGTCAAGGGACCTATCGGCAAATACTTCACCGTCGATCAGCAGGTGGAATTGTTCGACCGCCTCAATCCAGAGCCGGGCGACCTGCTGCTGTTCATGTCGGACGCGCGCGAGGTTGTCTATCTGGTGATCGACGCGCTGCGCCAGCACATCGCGCAGGAACTCGAATTGATCGACCCGAACGTGCTTTGCTTCCTGTGGGTGATCGACTTCCCGGAGTTCTACTGGAACGAGGAGGAGAAGCGCTGGGATCCGTCACAGCACATGTTCACCATGCCGCTGCCGGAAGACCTGCCGCTGCTCGATACCGATCCGGGCAAGGCGCGCGGCTCGCAGTACGACCTGGTCTGCAACGGGCAGGAAGTCGCCGGAGGCAGCATCCGCATCCACGACCGCGCCATTCAGGAGAAGATTTTCCCGCTGATCGGGCAGACGATGGAGAGCGCCAAGGAGCAGTTCGGGCACATGCTGGAAGCCTTCGAATACGGCGCGCCGCCGCACGGCGGGATCGCGTCCGGGATCGACCGTCTGGTGATGGTTTTCTCCGGCGAAACCAACATCCGCGAGGTGATCGCTTTCCCCAAGACGCAGCAGGGCGCGGACATCATGGCGCACGCGCCGTCCGAGGCGAGTCCCAGGCAGCTTGAGGAGCTGCACATCCGCGTCGTCGAGCCGGAAGAAGAGCGCAAATAACAACGCACGCGCGCGAGGATTAGCAGTATAGTTTGAGGAGAGCCTGCTTGATGGTAGGCTCTTTTCCTGTGCTCAAGGCGGTGCGTGTGTCGAGAAAATCCGCGATTTCACCCCTGCTGGTCGTCATCCTGCTCGGCGCGTGGGCGCTGCTGACGATTCAAATCGGCGCAGCCTGGATCGGGCATCAGGATGCCAACGGCGCCTGGATCAGCGTCGCCGTCCGCAATTACCAATGGTATGGTTTTTTCACGCATGGCGGGCTGGTCGATACCAACCCCAATCCGCTCGGTCCGATCATGCCCTACGTGCATCATCCGCCGATGGTGGTCTGGCTGTCGGCGCTGCCCGTGCTGCTGGCGGGCTACAGCGAGGCGCTCGTGCGCTTCGTCGCGGCAGCCTGCACGCTGATCAGCGCGGCGGCACTCTACGTGCTGGCGCGGCGGCTCGCCGGACAAAAATACGCGCTCTGGAGCCTGGGGTTCTACCTGTTCACGCCGATGATGGCGTTTTTCGGGCGGATGCCGGATCACGAAGCGCCCGCGCTGATGTTCAGCCTGCTGTTCGCGGCGGTGCTGGTCAACTGGCTGCGCCGCCCGAACCGGCGCGACTGGTGGGCGCTGGCTGCGCTGACGGCGCTGACCGTCTGGACGGCGTGGGGCGGCGTCATCCTGATCGCCGCGCTGGGTGTCGCGGCGTTGTTCTTCACGCGCCGGCGACTCGCCCTGATCATGCTGGGAGTCGTGGCGCTGGGCGTGGTGATCCTGCTGGTGGGCTATTATCTGGTCTTCGATCACGACACGGTCAGCGACCTGATCGGCGTGTTCATCTGGCGCACGAGCATGAACTCGCTCCAGCCGGGGACGGTCGACTTCAGTTGGGGCGAATACCTGTACCGGATTATCGTCCGTCTGTTCGCGCTGTTCACGCCGACGGTGCTTATCCTCTCGCTGCTCGGCGGTTTCCTGGCGCTGCGGCGCTCCGGTCTGCTGCGCGCGGTGCTGATCGCGCTTGCCGCTGGCGCAGTCGCCTATCTCGTGCTGTTTCGCAACGCCTCCTACATCCACGACTACTACCCGATCTATCTCGCGCCCGCGTTCGCACTGGCGGCGGGCGGTGCGGTCACGCTGCTGCCGCGACGCTCACCGCGCTGGCTGCGCGCCCTGCTGGTGAGCGTCGGGCTGGTCACCGCGCTGCCGCTCATGATCTATCTCAGTTTCCTGTATTCCGGCGGCACCCCATCGGTCGTCACCAATGCGCAGGTGCTTCACGAGAATACGGAACCCGGCGACCTGATCATGAGCAACCTCACCAACGATGGGCTGGCGACAGCCTTCTACGCCGAGCGCACCATCTGGTGGGATACGTCGCGCGAGACAGCGATCCAGAAGGCGCAGACCGCCACCGGCGCGGCGTACTTTTTCCACTGCGGCAGATACTCGATGGTTCCTACGGACGTGGCGCGTTGGGGCGAGATCACGATCTCGTCGCAGTGCTGGCTCACCCGCCTGCACTGATTGAGCCGGGCGGTACAGCGCGGCTGGCAGCAGACCCGCGACGATACCGCCCGCTTGGGATGTTTTGATCTTATTCTTTTGCTATGCTAAACAAATGACAACCGCGACGGCGTATGTTAGACTTAGCGTATAGCATCTTCGCTGCAACCAGTCTCTAGTTTAATGCGTGAGGAGAAATCCACATGACCGATCAACCACGTAAGACATTGACGACCGCTTCGGGTTCCCCGGTGAGTGACAATCAGAATTCGATAACGGCTGGACCGCGCGGTCCAGTCTTAATTCAGGATTTCCACCTGCTGGAAAAGCTGGCGCACTTCAACCGCGAGCGCATCCCGGAGCGCGTCGTTCACGCCAAGGGCGCGGGCGCTTACGGCACGCTGACGATTACGAACGACATCACCCAGTATTCCAAGGCGGTGCCGTTCAGCAAGGTCGGCAAGCAGACCGAATGTTTCTTCCGCTTCTCGACCGTCGGCGGCGAGAAGGGGTCGGCGGATACCGCCCGCGACCCGCGCGGCTTCGCCATGAAGTACTACACCGAAGCGGGCAACTGGGATTTGGTCGGGAACAACACGCCGGTCTTCTTCATCCGCGACCCGCTGAAATTCCCTGATTTCATCCACACCCAAAAGCGTGACCCGGCGACCAACCTCAAATCCCCGACGATGATGTGGGATTTCTGGTCGCTGTCGCCTGAATCGCTGCATCAGGTCACGATTCTGTTCAGCGACCGGGGCACGCCGGACGGCTTTCGCTACATGAACGGCTACGGCAGCCACACCTACAGCCTGATCAACGCCGACAACAAGCGCATCTGGGTCAAGTTCCACGTCAAGACCATGCAGGGAATTCAGAACCTGATGGCGCCGGATGCCGAAGCGCTGGCTGGCACGAACCCCGACTATGCGACTCAAGACCTGTTCTACGCCATTGAGCACGGGGATTTCCCGAAATGGCGGATGTCGATTCAGGTCATGACCGACGAGCAAGCCGAAGCATTCCCGTATAACCCGTTCGACCTCACCAAAGTGTGGCCTCACGCCGATTTCCCGCTGATCGAGGTCGGCATCGTCGAACTCAATCGCAACCCGGAAAACTACTTCGCCGAGGTGGAGCAGTCTGCGTTTGCCCCCGCCAACATCATTCCGGGCATCAGCTTCTCGCCCGACAAGATGCTGCAAGGGCGCATCGTGGCATACACCGACGCCCACCGCTATCGCCTGGGCGTGAATTACGAGACGCTGCCGGTCAACAACCCGCACGTGCCCGTCAATCACTACCAGCGCGACGGCTTCATGAGCCACAACGGCAACTTCGGCGGTCAGCCGAATTACGAGCCGAACAGCATGGGTGGTCCGCTGCAGGATGAGCGTTATGCCGAGCCGCCATTCCCGGTCGATGGCGACGGCGCGCGTTACGATCACCGCGACGGCAACGACGACTACACTCAGCCCGGCAACCTGTTCCGCCTGATGCCAGCGGACGCGAAGGCGCGCCTGATCGAAAACATCGTCGGCAGCATGAAGGGCATTCCGCAGTACATTCAGGAGCGCCAAATTGTCCATTTCTACAAAGCCGACCCAGATTACGGGCGCGGCGTGGCGCAGGGCTTGGGGCTGGAGACGCCCGCCGAAGTCAGCATGGACTGACGGACGACGGCGCGGAACGTCCTGTTCCGCAAACGAGCAAACGAAGCGGCGCACATCGCGCCGCTTTTTGTTCGCACGGCGAAAAATTGACGGGTCGTAACCAATGGCTGCGGAGCAGACAAATCCTGCCGAAGCGAGACGTTTTTTTAAGCGCTGTATAAAGCTGTAAAAAAGGTGCGGAAGGCGCAAGCTCACCCTTTACACGCCAGAATCACGCTGGTATAACAGAATCTACCTGCTGTGCGCGTGATGTTGCGCCGGGTTTTGAGCCAACACCCCTATATGGGGAACTCGTGTTTGGCAGCAAGGTGATAGGCGTCAGCCAAGACCCCATCGCCAAACGGGTTCCCACCTGCGAATGCAGGTTCAAAACATCGCACACACGGCATAGCAGGGTTTTTATTTGTGCTGAGTGCAAAGTGCTGAGAGCTGAGTAAATCCTTACTCAGCCCCGAGTACTGGGCACTCAGCACTTTCGTTTCAGGGCTGGCTGCTGTTGTAATCGCTGCCGAAGACCTGCGCCAGCAGGGTGGGGAGCGCCGCCGTGTAAGGCATCAGCACCTCGGCGCCGTCAGTGGTGGTGAAGTCGCGCACGTAGTTCTGGTCGATCACGCCCGTGTGGATGTTATCGGCGGGCAGGTCTTTGAGCCACAGCCCTAGCTGGATCATGTCATTGATCGAAAGCTGGGTGTAGACGTTCTGGCTCATCGACCCGTACAGGCTCGGCGCGCTGACGATCAACTGCGGCAGCGTGTCCAGATGGAGGATGCGGTCGCGGATGGCGAACAGCACCTGCTGCTGGCGCTTGGCGCGGTCGAAGTCGCTGTCGCCGTGCCGCGTGCGGGCATATTTCTGCGCCGTGTAGCCGTCCATATGCTGCGGTCCCGCGCTCAGAATGAGCGGGTCATAGCCGTAGTTCATGTCGGGGAACTGGTAGTCCGCAATTGGCGTGGGCACGTCCACGTCGATCCCGCCGATGGCGTCGACCAGCTTGATCAGCGCTGTGAAATCCGCGATGATGTAGGTGTTCACGCCCATGCCGAGGTTGTACTGTACTGTTTGCATCGCCAGAGTGGGTCCATAGCCGGGACGCTGAAGCTCGCCCAGCGAGAGCGCCGTGTTGATGCGCTGGCGGGCGCTGTAGCCGGGCACCTGAACGAACAGGTCGCGCGGGATGCTCAGGATGCCAAGCTGCTGCGTCTTGGGGTCGAAGCTGGCGAGCATCATGGTGTCGGTGCGGTAGCCCAAGCCGGTGTCGCCGGGGCGGCGGTCGATGCCCATCAACAGGATGTTGAGGCGCGACGAGCCGTTCCAGGGCGTGATGATCACGCTGCTGCCATCGTCGAGCGTGAGCTTTTCGCCCGTGCTGAGCTGGTTCGGATCGGTGCTGGTACGGGCGTCAACCGGAGTCGGCAGGACATTCTCAGGGGTCACGACGGTGAATTCGGTGTTCTGATCGGTGGTGTTGGAGTTGGAGAGCGTGACCAGCGTCACCCCGACCACCAGGACGACGGCGATCAGCGCGACGGCGATCACGACCAGCGCCCAGTCATTGCTTCGGGCGGACAGATTGCCGCCCCGGCGGCGGTCTACGCGCTCGCGCGGAGGCGCGGCGTTCGGCAGCGGCGGCGGAGCGGGAATTCTTGGTTCAGGTGATGACACGGGGCGGTTGCTTTGCCGCGTGGAGGAGGAGCCGGTCGCGCGTTCCTGGGGCTGGGACTCCCGTGTGGGTTGGGGGTCTTTTTCTCCTGGACGTGAGAAGCGCCGATCAACTTTATCCGACTCGAAATCAAACATAAAACTAACCGCGTCCTAATCAAGACTCAATACAGTATAGGCAGGAGCTATACATGCGTCAATGCCGCTTAATCTACCATTCTCCCAATTTTGGCGCAACTGACATGGCGGTAGACGAGGCGATCCTCGCGGCGGTTGGCGCGGGGGATGTGCCGCCAACTCTGCGGCTGTACGGCTGGAATCCGCCGTGCCTGTCGCTGGGCTACGGGCAGCGCGCGCGCGAAGCGGATTTGACCCGGCTGGCGGCGCTGGGTTGGGGGATCGTGCGCCGTCCGACCGGCGGGCGGGCGATTTTGCACGCCGACGAACTGACCTACAGCCTGTCGCTTCCCGCCGACGATCCGCTGGCGCGCGGCGGGATCGTCGAGAGCTACCGGCGCATCAGCGAAGCGCTGCTGATCGCGCTGCGGCGGCTGGGCGCGCAGCCGCACGCCGACCGCGCCGAGAAGACGGACGAGCCGCCCAGCCCGGTCTGCTTCGAGACGCCGTCGCATTACGAAATCACCGTCAATGGGCGCAAGCTGGTCGGCAGCGCGCAGGTGCGGCGCAAGCAGGGCTTGTTGCAGCACGGCACGCTGCCGCTGTTCGGCGACATCGCCCGCATCTGCGACGCGCTGGTGTATCCCGACGAAGACGCGCGCGAAGCAGCGAAAGCCGAAGTGCGTGCCCGCGCCGTCACGCTGGACGAGGCGCTCGGCGTGCGGGTGGACTGGCAGACGGCGGCGGATGCGGTCGCCGAAGGATTTCGGGAGGCGTTCGGCGTGGCGCTCACGACCGGAGCGCTCACCCCGGCGGAGGTCGATCAAGCGGAGCGGCTCAGCGCCGAGGTCTACGGCAGCGACGGCTGGACGTTTCGCCGCTAGCCCCTCGCTTGCACCATGCGACCATTTGTGCTAGGTTGGAGTCATGGCTCGGCTATCAGGATCAATGCCATGTCGGACATACGCCAACTGCCGTTGTTTCCCACGCTGCTTGCGTCGGAAGACGACCTGAATCCGCATACGCGCCTGCGCGATACGATCACCCTGTTTCAACACCATCTGCTGCGCGAGGGGAAGTCGGAGCATACGGTCAAGTCGTTCACGTCCGATTTTCAGCTTCTGATGGAGCACAGCGGCGACGACGCGGAAATCGGCGCGCAGACGACCTCCAGCCTGAACGAGTTTCTGGAATGGATGGAGCACGAGCGCGGCGTGCCGTGCAGCCGCAAGACCTATGCTCGCCGCGTGACGACGCTCAAGGTCGTCTTCAAATGGCTGCACGAGATCGGCGCGATCCCGCACGACCCGGCGCGCCCGCTGCTGCAGCGGTCGGGACCCGCGCCGCTGGCGGTCGTCCTCTCACCCGACGAGGTGACGAGCGTGATCGCCTTCGCGCGCGGCTTGCGCAGCGGCGAGAAGCCCGACGCGCGCCCGGAGATGCTCTTTCGCCTGCTGCTCGACACCGGCATCAAAAAGAGCGAGACCATGCGCCTGACCCCGGCGGACGTGGTGCGCGAAAACCCGCCGACCGTGACCGTCAAGCACCAGAGCGCGCGCAACGTCTACAAGGAGCGGATCATCCCGCTCGATCCGGGCTGGCTCACCGTGCTGGACGAATATCTGGCGCAGTACACGCCGCAGAACACGATCATCAACTGCACGGCGCGCAACCTGGAATACATCCTCGAAGATTTGGGCAACGGCGCAGGCATCAGCGCGAAAATCTCGTTCGAGATGCTGCGCTGGACGTGCGCCGTCCGCGACTTCCGCGCCGGAGACGATCCGACCGCCATCCGCGAAAAGCTCGGCTTGAGCGAGATTAGCTGGTACGAGACCTTCGCCAAGATCAAACGGCTGGCGGAGGAGCAGGAAAGGGCAGTTAAAAGTTAAAAGTAACAAGTTGAAAGTGTTTGCCGTATTTCACCTTTAACGGTCTCTACTTTTAACTTTCAACTTTTAATACACCCGCAGCAGCAAGCCCTTGAGATATTCGCCTTCGGGGAAGGTCAGCGCGACCGGATGATCCTCGCCCGCGCTCAGGTGGCGGATGATCTGCGCCTGCCGCCCGCTGTCCGCCAGCGCGCCGAAGACGATCTTCTGGAACAGGTCGCGGCTGACCGCGCCGGAGCACGAGAAGGTCATCAGGTAGCCGCCCGGCTTGATCAGCTTGAAGGCGTTGAGGTTGAGGTCTTTGTAGCCGCGCGCCGCCCGCTCGACCTGTTGGGCGCTGTTGGCGAACTTGGGCGGGTCGCAGATCACCACGTCGAACTGCTGTCCCTCGGCGGCAACGTCGCGCAGATATTCGAACACGTCCGCCTGGACGAACTCGGCGCGGCTTTCATCGAGCTGATTGAGTTGCAGGTTGCGTTCCGCCAGTTCGAGCGCCTCGCGCGAGGCATCGACGTTGACGGCGCGGCTTGCGCCCGCCACGAGCGCGTGGATGCCGAAGCCACCCGTGTAGCTGAACAGATTCAGAACGTCGCAGGGCAGTCCTTCGTATTGGGCGACCAGCGCTTGCAGCAGGGCGCGGTTGGGGCGCTGGTCGAGGTAGAAGCCGGTTTTGTGTCCGCGCTGAATGTCCACCCGGAAGCGGGCGTCGTCTTCCAGAATGGACACATCGTCCGGCGCTTGATCGCCCCACAGCAAGCCCTCCGTTTCCTGCAAGCCCTCCTTGCGGCGCACGTCCACGTCGCTGCGCTCGTAGACGCCCCGGATCGCCGTTTTTTCCGCCTCGAAGATGTCGCGCAGCAGGCGCTCGATCAGCGTCTTGTTCTGGTCGACGTGCAGCGTCAGCGCTTGCAGCACTAGCCAGTGTTCGTAGCGATCCACGATCAAGCCGGGCAGGTAGTCGTTTTCGGCGTTGACGAGGCGGCACGACAGGCTGCCGCTGCGCGCGTCAATCGCGCGCTTCAGCATCCGCCGCCACCAGTCGTCGTCAATCGGCTCGTCCTGCCACGTCAGGATGCGCACCTGTATCTGCGATTTGGGATTCCAGTAGCCGCGCGCCAGAAACGCGCCTTTGTGGGATACCACCGTGACGATCTCGCCGGGTGTGGGATTGCCTTGCGCTTCCTCAATCGCGCCGGAGAATATCCAGGGGTGCTGGTTGCGGATCGGCTTTTCGCGGTCGTGCTTGATGATGATCGTGCCAGTCATATCGAAATGTCCATTTCTGAAGACGGGTAGGGGCGGGTTACAAACCCGCCCCTACGAACGCAAATTTATCACATTGCAGCGCTGACGAAAATCAATTCTGACCGTCGAGCAGACGGCGCAGGTCGTCCTCGCTGATGATGGCAACGCCCAGCTTGGCGGCTTTCTCGGCTTTGCTGCCCGGCGAGTCGCCCATCAGGACGTAGCTGGTCTTTTTGCTCACGCTGCTGATGACCTTGCCGCCGTGCGCCTCGATCAATTCGCTCGCCCCCTCGCGCGTCAGCGTCGGCAATGTCCCGGTCAGCACAAAGGTCAATCCCTCAAGCTGGTTGCCTGCCAGCGCTTTGGCTTCCGCCTGCATCGTGACTCCGGCTTGGCGCAGCTTTTCCAGTACGCTCTGATGATACGGATCGGCGAACCAGGCGGCGATGCTCTGCGCCAGCGTCTCGCCGATGCCTTCGACGGCGTCCAGTTCTTCGACCGTCGCCTGTGCAAGCGCGTCCATCGAGCCGAAATAGTTGGCGAGGTCGACGGCGATGGTCGAGCCGACGCCCTCGATGCCGAGCGCCGTGATCACGCGATCCAGCGGGCGCTGCTTGGCGGCTTCAATCAAATCGAGCAGGTTCTGCACGCGCTTTTCGGCGAACTTTTCCAGCGGCAGAAGCTGCTCGGCGGTCAGGCTGAAGATGTCACCCTCGTCCTGAATCAGTCCCTGCTCGATCAGCGTCTTGACGGTTTGCCCGCCCATGCCCTCGATGTCCATCGCCCCACGCGAGACGAAGAACTCGACCTGACGATAGACGCGCTCCGGGCAGTGGACGTTCGGGCACAGGTAATCGACCATGCCTTCGGGGTGGATCAGCGGCGTATCGCAGAAGGGGCAGCGCTCCGGCGGCAGGATTTCGCGCTCGTCGCCCGTGCGCGCGCCCAGGACGGGACCGATGACATTGGGGATCACGTCGCCCGCGCGCTTGACGATGACGGTATCGCCGACGCGAATATCCAACAATTTCACGTAATCGAAGTTGTGCAGTGTGGCATTACTGACGGTTATCCCACCGATGAAGACCGGCTCCAGCACGGCGTTGGGGACGACGCGCCCCGTCCGCCCGACGTTAACGACAATATCCAACAATTTGGTGGTCGCTTCCTGTGCGGGAAACTTGTAGGCGAGCGCGCCGCGTGGGTCTTTTCCCACAATACCTAGCTCGCGGACGATATTCAGGTCGTTGACTTTGAGGACCACGCCGTCGATTTCGTAATCAAGCTGGTTTCTGCGGGATTCCCACGTGGGTATCTGCTGGATAATGTGGTTTAAGGTGGGATAGTATTGGGAATCAGGCGCGACTAAGAATCCCATATCCCGCAAGTATTCCAGCATTTCCCACTGTTTATCCAGCGGTTTCCCACTTGTCTCGACAATCTGATAGAAGAAGGCGGTCAGCGCGCGCGAGCGGGTGACGCGCGAATCTTTCTGCTTGAGCGCGCCCGACGCGGCGTTGCGGGCGTTGATGAAAAGTGGCAGCCCTTGCTCCGTCTGCCGCTGGTTCAGCGCCTCGAAATCCTGCTTGAGGAACATGACTTCGCCGCGCACGACCAGACGCTCCGGCGCGGGCGGCTTTTCCGGGTTGGCGGGGATGCGCAGCGGGATACTGCGGATCGTGCGGATGTTGGGCGTTACCACGTCGCCGATTTCGCCGTTGCCGCGCGTCGCCGCCAGCGTCAGGATGCCGTTCTCGTAGGTCAGCACCACCGTCAGCCCGTCGAGCTTCGGCTCCAGGGTGTAATCCAACTGCGTATCCGAGGGCAGCAGGCGCAGATTGCGCTCTTCCCAGGCGCGGATTTCCTCGTCGTTGTAGGCGTTGGATAAGCTGAGGATCGGCGCGACGTGGCGCGTCTTCTGGAAGTCGTCGGAGAGATCGCTCCCGGCGCGCTGCGTCGGCGAGTCCGGCGTGACCAGTTCGGGATGCGCCTCTTCCAGCGCCCGCAGTTCGTTGTAGAGCGCGTCGTATTCCGGGTCGGTGATGATCGGGTCGGCGAGGACGTTATAGCGATAGATGTGATAATTCAATTGGCTGCGCAGCTCGGCGGCGCGCTGGGCAATCTCAGCAGACATTCTCTTTCCCTACTGGATAGCGACATCGAGATAATCGGCAGCAGCCCACCCGTCGCGCGATGGATCCTCCGGGTCGGTGATGTGCCACCACGTGTAATTGTTGGCTTCCTGCGGACCATCGATCACGGTGAAGCGATCCCCCTTGTTGCCGTTCGTCACGACCTTATTGCCGGTGCCTGCCTCCGACCGAATGTTCAAGCCGTCGACGTTGACGATCACGGTCGCGCCGATAGTAATCTCGACCGGCGTCGGTGAGAGGATAATCGGGGCGAGGGTGGGACCTTCCAGCGCGAAGGTCGGGATGGGACCCTGGAATGTCGGCAGCGCTTCGACCAGCGGCGTGGTCGCCGTCGCGGTCTGCTGCACGGCGGGCGTGTTCGACGGGATGGCGGTGATGATGATCACCTGCGGCTGACCCGCCGGAGCGGTTTTCCCGCCCAACTGCATCGCCAGGAAGATGATCGAGAAGACGATGCCGACCACCAGCAGCAGCATGATGCCGACCGACCAGGCGGGCACGTAGAGCGGGTTGCGGCTGCGGTCGCCCGTCTTGCGCTTGCGCACGCGGCGTCCGCTGCTCTTGACGGGCTGCTGGACGTGCCCGCTCGCCGGGGTTGGCGTGCGCAGCGATGTCGGCGTCCACTCCGGTACGTTGGGCGGCGGTGTCCGCTGCGGAGTTGGCGTCTCGTCCGGGATGTCGGGCAGCGAATTTGGTCTGTCAGGCAGCGGTTTATCAGACATGGTGTCCTCGCCTTTGTACCCAATCCAGAAATTGATCCAGCGACCAGGTATTGATTACGGAACGCGCTTCAACCCAGCCGCGCCGCGCGGTGATCACGCCGTAGCGCATCAAATCCATCTGATCGATGGCGTGCGCATCGGTGTCGATGCAGATCGGAATCCCCATTTCGGCGGCGCGGCGGGCATACTGCGCTTCGAGGTCGAGCCGGTGCGGGTTGGCGTTGATTTCCAGCGCGATCCCGCTCTGTTTCGCCGCCGTGAAGACCGCCTCCATGTCGAGGTCAGCGCCGTCGCGCTCCAGAATCAACTGCCCGCGCGGATGCCCAATCAGATCGACGTGTGGGTTATGGATGGCGTTAAGGATGCGCGCCGTGACCTGCTCGCGCGGCTGGCGCAAGCCGACGTGCAGCGAGGCGATCACGAAATCCAGCATATCCAGCACGTCGTCGGGAAAATCCAGCGTGCCATCGGCGCGGATTTCCATCTCCGTGCCGTGAAAGACGCGGAAGGGGTGCATCTCGGCATCGACCCGGCGCACTTCTTCGTGCTGCTGCATCAGCCGCTCGACGCTCAAGCCGTTGGCGATGGTCGCGCCTTTCGAGTGGTCGGTGATGCAGATGAACGCGCGCCCGCGCGCCTGCGCCGCCTCCGCCATCTCGCGCACGCTGTACTTGCCGTCGCTCCAGACGGTGTGCATGTGCAGGTCGGCGTGGATGTCTTCCAGCGTGATCAGGTTGGGCAGTTCGCCGCGCTGCGCCGCCTCGATTTCGCCCCAATCCTCGCGGATTTCCGGCGGAATCCAGGGCAAGCCGACGGTGGCGTAGACCGCTTCCTCGGCATCGCAGAGGATTTCACGGGTGCTGTCGAGTTCTCCGTTGTCGTCGACCGGCGTCAGCGCATGTTCGTTGAGGCTCAAGCCTTTTTGCCGCGCGATCTCGCGGATGTGGATGCCGTGCGCCTGCGAGCCGCTGAAGTATTGCAGCGCCGTCCCCCAGCGCTCCGGCGGGATGACGCGCAGATCGACCTGCAAGCCGTTGTGCATCTCGATGGAGCTTTTCTTGTCGCCGTGACCGAGCACGCGGGCGACTTCGGGCATGGCGACGAAGGCGTCCATGATCGGCTGTGGTTCGGCGCTGGCGACCAGCAAATCCACGTCGCCAATCGTCGGGCGACCGCGCCGGATGCTCCCGGCGACCGCGCCCTTGATCGACTGCGGCAGTTCCAGCAGGCGGTTGAGGATGCCTTCGGCGAGGGGCAGGGCATCGCCAAGGCGCACGCGCGTGTTCGCCTGCCGCCGCTTGAGCGACTCGATGCCTTCGAGGATTTTCGCCTGCGTCTTGGCGCCCATGCCGGGCATCCCGTTGAGCTTGTCTTCCTTGGCGGCGGCTTCGAGCGCGTCGACCGAGGTGATGCCCGCATCCCAGAACTGTTTGGCTTTCTTGGGTCCCACGCCGTTGATGTGGAAGATGTCGACCACGCCTTCCGGCACTTCCGCCTTCAGGTTCTCGTAGAATTCGAGCTTGCCGGTGTCGAGCATCTCCTGAATTTTCTCGCCGATGATCTTGCCGACGAAGGGGATCGTGCCGAGTTCGCCCTCGGCAGCGACGACGTTGATGTCGCGCGGGAGGTCGCGGATGGCTCCGGCGGCGTTGCGATACGCCATGACGCGGTGAATGATCTCGCCTTTGATTTCCAGCATGTCGGCGATATTGTCGAAAATATCGGCGATTTCGCGGTTGGTCATTCGCCACTCCCGTGTAGAACGCATGTATCACGTAAGAGTATAGCATGTTGAGACGGTCGCGGAAAACCGCGTTATGCTGACGTTTAGCAGCCTTTCTTTCCCGAAGGACAGCCATGAGCGGGGGTCTTCGATCTGCACGCCTACACGCTTGGCGAAGCGCTTGTCAAATTCCTTGACCCCTACAACCGCCGCGTCCGGCGTGGCACGCTCGACCCGTTCACTGTGCTTCACGGCTACGGCTCGACCGGGCAGGGCGGCAAAATCCGCCGTGAACTGCTGGCGCTTCTCAAGGTATACCTGGATCGCGTTGTCTTCACCTCTGGATTGAATGGCAGTGATGGCGCGACCATCATTCACTCAAGTGCCATCAAGCTGCCGAATAGGAGGCACAGAGAAGTTATCGGGCGGTTGGTCGTCAATGCGGCTCATTCAACCAGCAGGCAGGGTGAGCAGATAGGAGAAGATCAGCATATTTGCAATCAGCAGGATAATCAGACCAATCTTTCCAATCGAGCCGTTTTGCCACAGAGTTCGAACAATCCATCCGACAATCAGACCCGTCACGACCGCAACGACCAGAAAAATAAGTGGCTGGTATTTGGCGTACAAGCCGAACAAAAAGACGAAGTTCAGAAGTCCAAGCGGCAGCCCAAACACGGGACTAAGCGGAATTCCATAGTAAATCCAGCAGTAAAGCGTGAATAGGATGCTGAAGGTGAGTTCAAAACGGTAGCCTGTGATCGGGTAAGAAGTCTGTCCTGGGGTTGTCATCATCTTCCTCACAAACTTTAGCGCCTGGAATGGACTATGTCAGCAGTATAATACGGCGCTGGTTGCGCAAAAGCACGCTCGCCTGACGCTTACATGACTTCTGATCAACTGCTTGACACGCCTCGAAATCGTGTTACCCTATGACCAATTGATACCGACAAAGACGTTGATCCAGACGAGTACACCTCGAAGCGGTGTCCCAGAGAGTCGCCGGTAGCTGGGAAGGCGACACAAGCGCAGGGGTCGAATGGACTGGGGAGTCGTGAAGGCAAACGGAGCGATCCAAGTAGCCTAAACCGGGAGAGCGCACCCGTTACCCAGGCGCGGCGTATCGGTGGGTCGTAAGACGCACCCGCACGCTTCAAAGAGCGGCTGTGATCGCAAGGTCACGGCAAGCAAGGTGGCACCACGGGAACCGCTTCTCGTCCTTGATACGGGAGGCGGTTTTTATTTGCCTGAGTAGGGAGGATTTGCAATGGTTCTTTCTCCAACCCTCACGCGACCGGCGGTGCTGCCTGACCGGGAGCAGGCGCGCAAGCTGTTCGAGCAGGGCGACCTCGTCCCGGTCTACCGGACGCTGCTCGCCGACCTGGAGACGCCCGTTTCCGTCTACATGAAGCTGGCGCAGACGGGCGGCGTCTCGTTTCTGCTGGAGAGCGTCGAAGGCGGCGAGCGCGTCGGGCGCTACTCGTTCCTCGGCGTCAACCCCAAAGGCGTCATCAGCGTCAAGAACGGCGAGGTCACGCGCACGCTGCACGGCGTCACCACGACACGCCCGCTCAACGAAGGCGAAGACCCGCTGCACGCCGTCGAGAAAGAGTTTGGGCGGGTGAACCCCGTGAGCATCGACGGGCTGCCGCGCTTCATCGGCGGGGCGGTGGGGATGCTGAGCTACGACATCGTGCGCTACTTCGAGCGCCTGCCGGATACCGCCACGCACGACCTCGATGCGCCGGATGCCGCCTTCATGCTGATCGACACGCTGGTGATTTTCGACCACGCCAAGCACCAACTGATCATCCTCGCCAACGCCCACAATACCGATGGAGCAGAAGCCGCCTACGACGACGCCGTGCGCCGCATCGACGCCATCACCGACGCGCTGCTGCGACCGCTGGTCATCCCGGCGGAACGCGCCGAACCCGAAAGCGGCGACCTGCGCTCGAACATGACGCGCGAGCAGTACGAGGAAAACGTCCGCAAGGCGAAGGAGTACATCGCCGCCGGGGATGCCTTCCAGATCGTGCTGTCGCAGCGCTTCACCCGCAGGATGAACGCCTCGCCGCTGACGATCTACCGCGCGCTGCGGGCGACCAATCCCTCGCCGTACATGTTCCTGCTGCACTTCAGCGACGATTTCACGCTGGTCGGCGCGTCGCCGGAGATGATGGTGCGGCTGGAAGGCGGCGTGGCGACGGTGCGCCCGATTGCCGGGTCGCGCCCGCGCGGCGCAAACGAAGCCGAAGACAAGCGCCTCGAAGCCGAAATGCTGGCGGATCCGAAGGAGCGCGCCGAGCACATCATGCTGGTCGATCTGGGGCGCAACGACCTCGGTCGCGTCTGCGAATACGGCACGGTCAAGGTGACGGACATGATGTACGTCGAGCGCTATTCGCACATTATGCACATCGTCAGCAACGTGCAGGGGACGCTGCGCCCCGGCATGAACGCCTTCGACCTGCTGCGCGCCACCTTCCCGGCGGGCACGCTCAGCGGCGCGCCCAAAGTCCGCGCGATGGAGATCATCGAGGAGCTGGAAGGCACGCGGCGCGGTCCGTATGGTGGCGCGGTCGGCTATTTCAGCTTCGACGGCTCGATGGACACCTGCATCACCATCCGCGCGGCGCTGATCCAGAACGACACGGTGAGCATTCAGGCGGGCGCGGGGCTGGTGGCGGACAGCGTACCCTCGACCGAGTACGACGAGACGCTCAACAAGGCGCGCGCGCTCGCCGTGACCATCCAGCGCGCCGAACGCGGGTTGATGTGAGGGAGCCATCGGCGATCAGCGATGCGCTTTCAGCGAAGGCAAAAGAGCGCTAAGCTCTTGAACCTATTGCTGACGGCTGAACGCGGATAGCGATCCACGAGGAGTGAAACGTACATGACGGTCAAACGGATTGTCCTCATTCGCCCCGGCGAAACGGACTGGAATCGGTTAGGGCGCTGGCAGGGCTGGGTCAATACGCCGCTCAATCCGCTGGGCAGGCGGCAGGCGCGGGCGCTGGCGAATTTCATCCGGCACATCGGCATGGGTGCGCTCTACACCAGCGACCTCAAGCGCGCGCTGGAGACGGCGGAGTGCCTGGCGGAGCAGCTTCCGTTTCAGCCGATCCCGGATGCGCGCCTGCGCGAGCGCAGCATCGGCTTGTGGCAGGGCTTGACGCTCGCCGAGATGCGCGACTGGTATCCCGACGAGTACGCCGCCATGCTGGCGGACGTGGATGGCTACCGCGTGCCCGGTGGCGAATCGCGCGGGGACGTGCGGACGCGGGTGATGGCAGCCGTCAACGACATCCTCGAGCCAGGATGCGCAGGCGAGACGGTCGGCATCCTCTCGCATACGACGGCGATCAAAGTACTGCTGGGCGACCTTATCCCCGGCTACGACCCGCTCGATGTTGATCTCGATAACACCTCGGTGTCGACTATCCGCCGTAAGGATGATGCCTGGGAACTGGTCGCCATCGATGACGTGATGCACCTCGAAGGCTTGGAGTCGCGCGCGACGCGCGAACTGGAGGCAGTTCATGATCCTGGTGATTGATAACTACGACAGCTTTACCTACAACCTCGTCCAGTTCCTCGGCGAGATGGGGGCTGATCTACGGGTGGTGCGCAACGACCAGATGACGCTTGACGAGATTCAGATGATGCAGCCGACGCATATCGTCATCTCGCCCGGTCCCGGCGACCCCGATGACGGCGGCGTCTCGCTCGACGTGATCCGCGCGATGGGCGCGACCACGCCGATATTGGGCGTCTGTCTGGGGCATCAGTGCATCGGGCAGGCGTATGGCGGCGTCGTCCACCGCGCCGGGCGGATCATGCACGGCAAGACCAGCCTGATCTACCACAAGGGCGACGCGCTGTTCGAGGGCGTGCCCAGCCCGTTCGAGGCGACGCGCTACCACAGCCTGATCGTCGAGGAAGGCTCGCTGCCCGACGTGCTGACGGTGACGGCGTTCACCGACGAAGGCGAGATCATGGGGCTGCGCCACAAGGAATATCCGGTCTTTGGCGTGCAGTTCCATCCCGAAAGCATCCTGACAACCTACGGACCGCGCCTGCTGCGCAATTTCCTGGACGTGAAGGTGCCGGTAGTCGCGGGTGAGCAAATGATTGTGTAGGTAGGGGCGCACCGCCGTGCGCCCCTACCAACATCGCAAATTAAAATCGCAGCGAAATATAGTTAGGTAGACCTATGGACATTCAACGAGCAATCGACGTGATTAGCCGCTTCGGGCATCTCCAGCAGGACGAAGCCGAGGCGGTCATGAACCAGATTATGACGGGCGGGGCGACGCAGGCGCAGATCGGCGCGTACCTGATGGCGCTGCGCATGAAGGGCGAGACGCAGGACGAGATCGTCGGCAGCGCGCGGGCGATGCGCGCCAACGCCCACCACGTCCCGACGACCACCGACGCCGACGTGCTGCTCGACACCTGCGGCACGGGCGGCGATAAATCCGGCACGTTCAACATCAGCACGACGGTCGCTTTCGTGGCGGCGGGCGCGGGGCTGAAGGTCGCCAAGCACGGCAACCGCGCCGCCAGCAGCAAGTGCGGCAGCGCCGACGTGCTCGGCGAGTTAGGCGTCAACCTCGACCTGACGCCGGAGCAGGTCGGCAAGTGCGTCGACGACGTGGGCATCGGCTTCCTGTTCGCCGCGAAGCTGCACCCGGCGATGAAACATGCCATTGGCGTGCGCCGCGAGATCGCCGTGCGCACGATCTTCAACATCCTCGGTCCGCTGACCAACCCGGCGGGCGCACGGCGGCAGTTGATGGGCGTCTTCGTCGGCGACCTGACGCCGATGCTGGCGCACGTGCTGGGCGAACTCGGCTCGCTCTCGGCGCTGGTCGTCAGCGGCTACGGCAACATCGACGAACTGACGACGACCGGACCCAACGCCGTCAGCTATCTGAAAGATGGCACGGTCACGACTTACGAGTTTGACCCGGAAGAGTACGGCTTCCGGGGCGCGCACATCTCCGAGCTGCTCGGCGACGACGCGCCCGCCAATGCTGCCATCCTGCGTGGCATCCTCAGCGGCGAGATCACCGACGCCAAGCGCGACGTGGTGCTGCTCAACGCTGCCGCTGCGCTGATGGCGGGCGGCATGACCGACAGCCTGTCCGAAGGCATCGAGATGGCGGCGGGCGTGATCGACAGCGGCAAAGCGCTGGAGAAGCTCGACGCGCTGATCGCCTACAGCCAGAAGCTGGCGCAGGAAACGGTTGCCTGAAAAGAAGTGACGAGTGCCGAGCAACGAGCGATGAGCAAAAGACTCAACGCAAAGGTGCAAAGATTGAAAGACGCAAAGGGTAGGGGCGCAACCTGTCAGGTCGCCCCTACGGAGGATACTAACGATGACCTTCGTCAAGACCGACACGATTCTCGACAAAATCCTGGCGCACAAGCTAAGCGAGATCGGCGACAACCTCGCCGAAGTCGCGCGCCGCGCCCGCGATGCCGCGCCTGCTCGACCGTTCATCACTGAACTACAGCGAGAGACGGTCGCGCTAATCGCCGAAGTCAAGCACGCCTCGCCCAGCAAAGGCGTGCTGATCGAGGATTTCGACCCGGTGGCGCTGGGCAAAATCTACGCCGGGAACGGCGCGGCGGCGATCTCGGTGCTGACCGACCAGCGCTTCTTCATGGGGCATCTGGACTACCTGACGCAGATACGCGCGGCGGTCGGCGTGCCGGTCTTGCGCAAGGACTTCATCATCGATCCGTATCAGGTTTACGAGGCGCGGGCGGCGGGCGCGGATGCCATCCTGCTGATTGTGGCGGCGCTGGAAGACGCGCAGCTTGCCGACCTGCACGCGCTGGCGGGCGAGCTGGGCATGGCGGCGCTGGTCGAAGTCCACAACGAGGCGGAACTGGAACGCGCGCTAAAAGTCGAGGCGAAGCTGATCGGCGTCAACAACCGCGACCTGAAGACCTTTCACGAGGATTTGGGCACGACCGGGCGCATCGCCAATCTCGTGCCGGACGGCGTGACGCTGGTCGCCGAAAGCGCCATCCGCAGCGCGGCGGACGTGCGCAAGATGGGCGAGCTGGGTGCGCGCGCCGTGCTGGTCGGCGAAGGGCTGGTCAAGGCGGAGAATATCGCGGAGCAGGTCAAGCTATTTAGCAGCCAGCCGCGTCATGCGGCGCAAGGATCACAACCATCATGATCGAACCATCGCTTCTCATCAAATTGTACGAGCGCGGCTACACCGTGCTCAAGGATCAGACCAATGGGCTGACGCACGAAGACAGCCTGCTGCAACTGCCCTTTCGCGGCAACTGCCTCAACTGGGTCATGGGGCACATTCTGGCGTCGCGCAGCGGCGTGATGCAGGCGCTGGGCATGACGCCGATCTGGTCGGACGAACTGCGCAAGCAGTACGGGCGCGGCTCCGACCCGATCACGCCGGAAAACAGCGCCTCCGCTTACCGTCTGGAGGACATGCTGCGCGACCTCGACGCCGCGCACGCGCAGATCGTCGACTGCCTGCGCAGCAAGACGCTGGCAGATATGATGCTGCCGAGCGACCGCCCGAACATGACCATGGGCGAGCGCATCGCCCAGTCGGTGTGGCACGAAGGCTATCACACGGGCAACACCGAAGCGCTGCGCCAGCTTGCCGGGAAGGACGATCAGGTCATCAAATGACTCAGGCAAGCGCGGGCGTGAAGGTCAAGATTTGCGGCATTACGACGCTGGACGATGCGCTCATGGCGGCGCGCGCCGGAGCGGATTTGCTCGGCTTGAATTTCTACCCGAAAAGCCCGCGCTACATCGAGCCGGACGCCGCCCGCGACCTGTGCGACGCGCTGCGGGCGGAACTCGGCGCGGAATGCCCGCCGCTGGTCGGCGTGTTCGCCAACGAAGTCGTCGGCAAGATTTCGGTGACGATGGAGAAGGTCGGGCTGAACTTCGCCCAACTGAGCGGCGACGAGTCGGTCGAGATGCTGCGCGAGCTGCGCGGCATCGCCTTCAAAGCGATTCGCCCGCGCAATCAAGCCGAAGCGCTCGACGACACCGCCTATTTCGGGCAGTTCGCGCTGACCGATGAACGCATCCCGTCGCTGCTGCTGGACGCGCATCATCCGCAGTTGTACGGCGGCACGGGCGAGCAGGCGAGCGACGAGGTGGCGCTGGCGGTCAAGGCGCAGACGCCGCGCCTGATGCTGGCGGGCGGCTTGACGCCGGAGAACGTCGCCGCGCGGATTGCGGCTGTGCATCCCTGGGGCGTCGATGTCGCCAGCGGCGTGGAGGGCGAGACGCCGGGGCGCAAGGATGCGGCGAAGGTGGCGGCGTTTGTGCGAGCGGCGAAACAAGCTGGATAGCCGCTGGCGGTTTAAACCGCCAGCTAGGGAAATCTAGAGACCCACTGAAGGGGTCGCAAGAAATCTATGGTGAAGTGTCGCCCCTTCAGTGGGCGGCTAGGCATCTATTAGCCGATGGTTTGAACCCTCGGCGGCGGATTGAGAGCGAACCATGACTTATATCGAAACCCACACGACGGACGTGCCGGACGCGCGCGGCTATTTCGGCGAGTTCGGCGGGCGCTTCGTGCCGGAGACGCTGATCCCGGCGCTGGACGAGCTGACCGCCGCCTACACCGAGGCGATGGCGGATCCGGCGTTTCAGGAGCGGCTGGCGTATCTGCAAAAGACCTACACCGGGCGACCGACACCTGTCACCTTCGCCGCCCGCCTGACCGAACAGCTCGGCGGCGCGCAGATTTACCTCAAGCGCGAGGATTTGGCGCACACCGGCGCGCACAAGATCAACAACGCGCTGGGGCAGGCTTTGCTGGCGCAGCGCATGGGCAAAAAGCGCATCGTCGCCGAGACGGGCGCGGGGCAGCACGGCGTCGGCAGCGCGACCGCCTGCGCGCTGCTCGGTTTGGAGTGCCACGTCTACATGGGCACGGTCGACATCGCTCGCCAGCAGCCGAACGTCTTCCGCATGAGGCTGCTCGGCGCGGAGGTCATCCCGGTCGAGAGCGGCAGCAAGACGCTTAAGGACGCCATCACCGAAGCCATCCGCGACTGGGTGACGAACGTCGATACGACCTTCTACCTGCTCGGCTCGGCGCTCGGACCGCATCCGTACCCGATGATGGTGCGCGACTTCCAGAGCGTGATCGGCACCGAGGCGCGGGAGCAAATCGTCGAGCTGGCGGGGCGGCTGCCGGACGTGTGCGTCGCCTGCGTCGGCGGCGGCAGCAACGCCATCGGCTTGTTCCATGCCTTCCGCGACGACCCGAACGTCGACCTGATCGGCGTCGAGGCGGGCGGCTTCGGCATCGACAGCGGCGCGCACGCCGCCCGCTTCGCCGATCCCGCGCTGGGACGCCCCGGCGTGCTGCATGGCACGCGCTCGTTCGTGCTGCAAAACGAGGATGGGCAGATTTTGAACACGCACAGCATCTCCGCCGGGCTGGATTACGCCTCGGTGGGACCGGAACACGCCTTCCTGCGCGCGGGCGAGCGCGCCTACTACACTTACGCTACCGACGACGAGGCGCTCGACGCGCTGCAAACGCTGAGCAAGCTCGAAGGCATCATCCCGGCGCTGGAGAGCGCGCACGCCGTCGCCGAGGCGATCAAGCGCGCGCCGACCATGCCGAAGGACTCGATCCTGCTGATCAACCTGAGCGGGCGCGGCGACAAGGATTTGGATACGGTCATCAAGGCGTTGGACGAGAGGGGAGATGCGTAGGGGCGTTCAATTGAACGTCCCTATAACGATCAATATGAAGGCTATTCGGCAGAAGCACATGGTCTCGGTGATCCCGGTCAACGGGCGAGGGGAGATTCTGCTCCAGCAGCGCGACCACACACCGGGGATTCTCTATCCCGGCTGCTGGACGATCTTCGGCGGCGCAGTCGAGGGCGACGAGACGTTCGACGAGGCGATTTACCGCGAAATCCGGGAGGAGCTGGACATCGACTTCCCGGTCGAGCGCTGGTACGACTACGTATGTCCGGTGCGCAGCATCCCCGGCGAACTGGATGTCCACGTGCACGTTTACACGGGAAGGCTTGATCGGTCAATTGCGTCCATGACTCTTTACGAAGGGCAGGCGATGGGCTGGTTCGATAAAGCAGGCGTCGAGGCGCTGGAATTCGGCTTCGAGAAGAAGCCGGTGGTGCTCAAATTCCTGCACGAAAGGCTGCACGTATGAGCGTGCGGGCAAACTCCGTTTGCTTGGCGATGACATGGAATCCGCGCGGCGAGACCGAACGGTTGAGGCGGCTGTATCCGGTTTTCTCCAAGTGGTACAGCGGGATGGTCGTGTCCACACCACCGGACGCCGACGCGGACGCGCTCGACCTGCTGCGCTCGCTGCCCGATGTGCGTCTGGGGATGCGCGATGGTTGGGAATCCGGGCGGATGACGGCGCTGGAACTGGCGCTGCAAACGGGCGCGGACTTCGTCCATTACGTCGACTGCGACCGCCTGATCCGTTGGTGCGAGCTGCGTCCCGACGAACTGCGCCGCACAGTTGACGCGGTGCAGACGGTCGACTATCTGGTGATCGGGCGGACGGAGGCGGCGTTCGCTACGCACCCGCAGTCGCTCCAACAGACCGAGACCGTGACCAACGCGATCTTTTCGCACCTCGTGGGGCAGCGGCTCGACCTGTGCGCCGGGTCGAAAGGCTTGAGCCGCGCGGCGGTCGAATTCCTGCTGGCGAATGCCGACCCGGCGCTGGCGCTGGGAACGGATTCCGAATGGGTCGTGCTGCTGCATCGGGCAGGCTTCTCGATTCGCCCGCTGCTGGTCGATGGGCTGGATTGGGAGACGGCGGATCGCTATCTGCCGCAGGCTGCCGACGCCGAGACGCAGCAGCGCGCCGCTGAAGCCTATGACGCCGATGCCAAACACTGGGAACTCCGCGTTCGCGTACAGCAAGAGACCGTGCAAGCCGGGCTGACGGCGTTCCGGCAGCCGCTGAAAGAAGGACGACAGATATGACGACACCGCTGCGCTATTTGCTCTATCCGCCTGTCGGCGACGTGCAGGACGCCTACCCGCTGATCATCTTCCTGCACGGCATCGGCGAGCGCGGGGATGACCTCGACCTGGTGAAGATATGGGGACTGCCGAAGGAAACCGAGGCAGGGATGATCGCGCTGCCCGCATACATCGCCGCGCCGCAGTGCCCGGACGACGTGTACTGGACGGAAATCCCGGATCGGCTTGACGCCATGCTCGACGATTTGCTGGCGAATTATCCGGTGGATGCGGATCGCGTTTACCTGAGCGGGTTCAGCATGGGCAGCTTCGGGACGTGGACGTGGGCGCTCAAGCGACCGGAGCGCTTCGCCGCGCTGATGCCGGTGGGCGGCAACGGCTACTGGAAGACGTTCACGCTCGAAAAGATCGACTTTTCTCCCCTCAAGGCGATGCCGATCTGGATGGTACACGGCGCGGCGGACGCGACTGTTCCGGTGAGTGGGGCGGACGAGTTCGCGGCGGCGTTGATCGCGGTCGGCGCGAACTTCGGCTACACCCGCTACCCCGATGCCACGCACGTCGGCACGTCGGATCGGGCGTTCCGAGACATGGATATTTATCGCTGGATGCTGGCGCAGAAGCGAGGAGCGACCTCATGACACAGACCAAAACCGGGCTGGACGCCATCGCGGCGATGTTCGCGGGCGCGAAAGCGCAGAATCGCGCGGCGTTTCTGCCCTATTTCCCGATTGGCTATCCCACCTACGCCGAGTCGCTCGACGCGATTGCGGCGATGGCAGGCGAAGGCGTCGACGGCTTCGAGATCGGCATCCCGTTCAGCGACCCGCTGGCGGACGGACCGACGATCCAGGCGGCGACGCAGATCGCGCTCGAAAACGGCACGACGGTGCGCCAGTGCCTGCAAGGCGTGCGTGACCTGCGCGCGCGCGGCGTCACCCAGCCGATGCTGATGATGGGCTACATGAATCCGCTGATGGCGTATGGCATCAATTCGTTCATCCGCGACGCCAGAGCCGCCGGAGCCGACGGCTTGATCGTGCCCGACCTGCCGCCGGACGAAGGCGCGCAGGTGGACGAAATCTGCAAGCGCGAGGGGCTGGCGCACGTCTACATGCTGGCGCCGACCAGCAACGCCGAGCGGATCGCGCTGGTGGGGCAGCGGGCGACGGGCTTTATCTACGTGGTCTCGCTGACGGGCATCACCGGCGCGCGCGATCAACTGCCGTCGTATCTGACCGAGTTCATCGGGCGGCTGCGGGCGCAGCTTGACGACGTGCCGCTGGTGATGGGCTTCGGCATCAGCAAGCCGGAGCAGGCGCGGCGCATGAACGACCTGCTGGACGGCTTCATCGTCGGCAGCGCGCTGGTGCGCGCCGGGAAGGATGGCGTCGAGGCGGTGCGGGAACTGGCGGGCACGCTGCGGCGGGCACTGGATTGAGGGCGAATGTCAAGACGCCGTGAAAAGATTCACCCAAGACGCAAAGAAGGAAAGACGCGAAGAGGGCGAGGCACGCCTCGCCCCTGCAACGAACTGTTTGATTGTCATTCTCTCTTTCCACCGAATATTGTGCGGCTGGGCGGCGGTTTATTACGATAACCTGTCGATTTTGAAGGAGATTACAGCAACCTGTTGACAGCGATTCCGTAACCGTGCTATGCTCTGCGCTAAGCATGTAAATGCCGGGAACGAACAGATGACGACTGCTCAAACCTATCGCTACTTCTATTTTTATTACTTTAGCGACATATCCAGGGGTCGAGCATTGCGTGCTGTGTAGCGGGTAAGACAAACTTCGGGAACCGAAGGGCGCAGAGCAAAGCTCCGCGCCCTTTTTGTTTGCGCAGCAGCAGAGTGAAACGGGAGGGATCGATGCAATTTCGAGGTACTTCGGGGCGCGACCACCATCGACGAAGACAGCGCCGAGGCGATCTGGTCGGCAACGCGGGAGCTACTGACGATGATGATCCAGGCGAACGACATCAACGAGGACGACGTTGCCAGCGTGATCTTCACGACGACGCCCGACCTGACCGCCGCTTACCCGGCGAAGGCGGCGCGCGATCTGGGCTGGACGCAGGTGGCGCTGATCGGCTGCCAGGAGATGAACGTGCCGAACGGCATCCCGCGCTGCATCCGCGTGCTGATCCACTGGAACACGCCCAAGCGCAACGGCGAGCTGCGCCACGTTTTTCTGCGCGGGGCGGCGGCGCTGCGCCCGGACATTCCGGCGCTTCCGGCGAACTGGAGGGGGGAAGCAGACCTCACCCCCGACCCCGCTCCATTGCATGGAGAGGGGAGCGCCTAAGCTGAAGATTCAGGGTCAGATTAAGTGATTTTGAAGCGAAACGGGATTAGGAAAGAACAAGTGAACTTATGATTGTCGTGATGAAGAAGGACGCCAGCGCCCGCGAAATCTCCAACGTGATCACGCGGGTGAAAGATGACGGCTACGAGCCGCACCTCTCCGAAGGCAACGAGCGCACGATTATCGGGCTGGTCGGCGAAAGCCCGACGCCGCTGCGCGAGGACAACTACAGCTCGATGGCGGGCGTCGAGCAGGTGATGCGCGTCTCCGTGCCCTACAAGCTGGCGAGCCGCGAGTATCACCCGCACGACACGATGGTCGCGCTCAACGGATCGAAGGCGGGCGCGAAAAAGGTGCTGGTGATCGCAGGACCGTGCTCGGTCGAAAGCCGCGAGCAGACCATCGAGATCGCCTGCGCGGTCAAGGAAGCGGGCGCGACGGCACTGCGGGGCGGGGCGTTCAAGCCGCGCACGTCACCCTACAGTTTCCAGGGGCACGGCGAGACCGGGCTGAAGTGGCTGGCGGAAGCGCGCGAGCGCACCGGGCTGCCGATTGTCACCGAAGTGATGGAGCCGGGGCTGGTGGAGATGGTGCGCGAATACGCCGACGTGCTGCAAGTGGGCGCGCGCAACATGCAGAACTTCCCGCTGCTCAACGCCGTCGGCGAGAGCCAGCATACCGTGCTGCTCAAGCGCGGCATGGCGAACACGATGGAAGACCTGCTCATGTCGGCGGAGTACGTCCTGGCGCACGGCAACAACCGCGTCATGATCTGCGAGCGCGGCATTCGCACCTTCGAGAAGTACACGCGCAACACCTTCGACATCAACGCCATCCCGGTGCTCAAGGCGCGCACCCATCTGCCCGTGATCGCCGATCCGAGCCACGCGGTTGGCTATTCGGAATACGTCCCGGCGATTGCGCTGGCGGCGATTGCCGCCGGGGCGGACGGGCTGATCGTCGAGGTGCATCCAGAGCCGGAAAAGGCGCTCTCGGACGGGCGGCAGAGCCTGACTTACGATGGGTTCCGCCGGATGATGGAAGCGGTTCGCTGCGTGGCGCAGGCGGTAGGAAGGTCAGCTTGAGCGAGGTGGGTGGCTTTATCAGCGGGTTTAACGGTGGCTACAGCAGCGGGTTCAACAGCGGCTTTAGCAGCGGATTTAGCTGCCGCCATCTGGCGGTCGTGGGATTAGGATTGATGGGCGGGTCGCTGGCGCTGGCGCTGCGCCCGCACGCCGGGACGATCACGGGCGTCGAGCCGGACGCGAAAGCGCGCGAGTACGCGCTGGCGCACGGCATCGTCGACGCGGCGACGGACGACCTGAAGGCGGGCGTCAACGAGGCGGACGTGGTGATTTTAGCGGCTCCGGTACGGGTGATCATCGACGTGTTGAACAACCGGATCGGCTCGTATCTGCGCTCGAACACGCTGCTGATCGACATCGGCAGCACCAAGGCGGACATTTGCGACGCGATGGGAAGGCTGCCGATTGGCATCCAGGCAATCGGCGGTCATCCCATGACGGGCAAAGAGTTGAGCGGCGTCGAGCAGAGCGACCCGGCGCTGTATCAGGGGCGTCCCTTCGTGCTGTGCGCGTCGCGGCGCACGACCCCGGCAACGCGCGACCGGGCGCTGGCGCTGGCGGCGGCGGTGGGGGCTGCGCCCATCGAGATGGACGCGCACCGCCACGATCACGTCGTCGCGGCGATCAGTCACCTGCCGTACCTGATCAGCGCGGCGCTGGTGGCGACGGTGGCGCAGCAGGGCGAGGAAGACGACGCGGTCTGGCGCTTGGCGGCGGGCGGCTTCCGCGATACGTCGCGGCTGGCGGCGCAGGATTTGGACATGATGGGCGACATCCTGAGCACCAACACGCAGGCAGTGGCGACGCTGCTGGCGATCTTTCGCATGAAACTGGCGATGATCGAAGCCAGCCTGATCGCGCAGGAGAACGGCAAGCTGATCGATCTGCTGCGCCCGACGCGCGAGGCGCGGATGGAATGGGCGAAGCAGTTCGAGGCGAAAAAGTGACGAGTGCCGAGTAAAAAGATAAAGATTTAACGCAAAGACGCGAAGGTGCAAAGACGCAAAGGGTAAGTAGGGGCGTAACATGTTACGCCTCTACGGACAGTGTAAAAGGGGCGAGGGGCAAACATGGCGAAGGATTGTTTCGTAGTCAAGCCTGGGCGGGCGCTCAAGGGCGAGGCGAGCGTCCCCGGCGACAAGTCGATTTCGCACCGCGCGGTCATGTTCGGGGCGCTGGCGCAGGGCGTGACCCGCGTCCACAAGTGGCTGCCCGCCGGGGATACCAACGCCTCGCTGAACGCGATTCGGGCGCTGGGCGTGCCGATTGAGCGCGAAGGCGAGGGCGAGCTGACCATTCACGGCGGCGACCTGCGCGAACCGGGCGCACCGCTCGATCTGGTCAACGCCGGGACGGGCATTCGCTTGCTGACCGGGATCATGGTCGGACAGCCGTTTCCGAGCGTGCTCGACGGCAGTGAGCAGCTTCGCCGCCGCCCGATGAACCGCATCATTAACCCGCTGCGGCAGATGGGCGCGGAGATCACAGGGGCGAACGGCTGCGCGCCGCTCGTCGTCAAGCCTGCGCAGCTACACGGCATCCACTACGACATGCCCGTCGCCAGCGCGCAGGTCAAGAGCGCCATCCTGCTGGCGGCGCTGTTCGCGCAGGGTCCGACCGTGATCACGCAGCCCGGTCCGGCGCGCGACCACAGCGAGCGGATGCTGACGGCGATGGGCGTCGATCTGGTCACGCAGGGGAACACGGTCACGCTGATGCCCGGCAATCCGCTCAAGCCGATGGATTTCACCGTGCCCGGCGATGCTTCGTCGGCAGCCTTCCCGGTGGTGGCGGCGCTGATCGTGCCGGGCAGCGACATCACGCTGAGTAACATCAACCTCAACCCGACGCGCACCGGCTTGCTCGACGTGCTGCTGGAAATGGGCGCGGATTTGACGATCACCGAGACCGGCACGGAGGCGGGCGACCCGGTCGGCACGATCCGGGTGCGGCACAGCGCGCTCAAGGGCGTCAATGTCGGCGGCGAGGTGGTCGTGCGCATGATCGACGAGTTCCCGATCTTCATGGTGGCGGCGCTGTTCGCGGAAGGCACGACGACCGTGCGCGATGCGCAGGAACTGCGGGTCAAGGAGACGGATCGGCTGGCGGTGATGACGGCGGAACTGAGCAAGCTGGGCGCGACCATCAGCGAAACGGAAGACGGTTTTGTCATTCAGGGGATACAATCACTGGCGGGCGCGACGGTCGACGGGCACGACGATCACCGCCTGTCGATGAGTCTGGTGGTTGCGGGGCTGGCTGCGCGCGGCGAGACGACCGTGCTGGACGCCCGCTGCGCCTCGGATTCGTTCCCGCGCTTCGCCGAGACGATGGCGAGTCTGGGCGCGGACGTGGTGGTGAAGGATTTAAAGGTCGAAGCATGAGCGCAAATGTTTCTCAGCGCGCCCAACCCTCGAAGGGACGGGTAACTTTCGAGCTCACTAAAGTAGGCTGAATCGAACAATCGTCATATCGGGGAGGCAGTATGACCAAGCGCGTGGGTGTGATCGGCTGGCCCATCGAGCACAGCCTCAGCCCGGCGATGCACAACGCGGCGTTCGCGGCGCTGGGCATGGACTGGCAGTACGACAAGATGGCGATCCCGCCGGACATCGTCAAGCTGAGCCTGCGCGAACTGCGCGACGCCGGATTCATCGGTATCAACGTGACGGTGCCGCACAAGCAGGCGGTCATGCCCTTCGTCAAGCCGGACGAGATCGCGCGGGCGGTGGGCGCGGTCAACACGATTGACTTCCGCACCAACGCCGCCACGAATACCGACGTTGCCGGGTTCATGGACGATCTGCGCGCGCACGGCGTCGATCCCGCCGGGGCGAAGGTGGTGGTTTTGGGCGCGGGCGGCGCGGCGCGGGCGGCGGTCTACGGGCTGGCGGAAGCGGGCGCGCACCTCCAGATTGTCAACCGCACGCCGCAGCGGGCGCAGGAATTGATCGACAGCCTGCGCGTGCAGGCGACGGTCGCGGATGCCGACGCGGTCGCCGACGCCGCGCTGATCGTCAACTGCACCTCGGCAGGGATGCAGCCGAACATCGACACATCGCCGCTGCCGGACGACGCGCCGCTGCGGGCAGGCGTGGTCGTCTACGACATGGTCTACCGCCCCGCGCAGACGAAGCTGATGCGTCAGGTCGAGGCGGCGGGCGGGCGCGCGATTGGCGGGCTGGGGATGCTGGTGCGGCAGGGCGCGGCGGCGTTCAGGCTGTGGACAGGCGTCGAGCCGCCGGTGGACGTGATGCGGGCGGCGGCACAAGCGCAGTTGGCGTAGCTGAGAAAAAGATTCAACGCAAAGGCGCAAAGCGGGAAAGCAAGACGCAAAGTCCACAAAAGAGTCTTTCTTTGCGCCTTTACGTTATGGTTTTAGTTCTTTTCACGGAGAGAAACTACATGATCCGATTCCTCACCGCAGGCGAGTCGCATGGTCCAATGCTGACGGCGATCCTGGAAGGGATGCCCGCCGGGCTGCCGCTGACCGCCGAGGACATCAACCACGAACTGCTGCGCCGCCAGCAGGGCTACGGCGCGGGCGGGCGCATGAGCATCGAGAGCGATAGCGTGCAGATCACGTCCGGCGTGGTGAACGGGATGACGACCGGCGCGCCGATTGCCATGCTGGTCGAGAACCGCGACTACAAGAACTGGCGCGAGAAGGACATCAAGCCGATGACCACGCCGCGCCCCGGTCACGCCGACCTGACGGGCGCGATCAAGTACGGCTACCGCGAGCTGCGCCTGCCGCTGGAGCGCGCCAGCGCCCGCGAGACGACCATGCGCGTGGCGGTCGGCGCGGTGCTCAAGAAGCTGCTGGCGGAGTTCGGCATCGTGATCGGCGGGTACGTGGTGCAGATCGGGCGCGTGGTGGCGGAGCTTTCGCCGGAGTACGCGCTGATCGACCGGATCACCGACGCCGAGGGGAGCGACGTGCGCTGCCCGGACGCGGCGACCGCCGAGCGGATGCACGAGGAAATCCATCAGGTCAAGATCGATAAGGATACGCTCGGCGGCATCGATCGAAGTCGTCGCCCTGAACGTGCCGCCGGGCTTGGGATCGCACGTGCATTATGATCGGCGGCTGGACGGGCGGATCGTGGCGGCGATGGTCAGTGTCCACGCCATGAAAGGCGCGGAGATCGGTCCCGCCTTCGCCAACGCCGGGAAACGCGGCTCCGAAGTCCACGACGAGATCGCGCTGGACGCGGACGAGGACAGTCTGATCCGCACCAGCAACCGCGCGGGCGGACTGGAAGGCGGCATCACGACTGGCGAGCCGATCATCGCGCGGGTGGCGATGAAGCCGATCTCGACGGTGATGAAGTCGCTCGGCTCGGTCAATCTGGCGACGGGCGCGCCGGAGCCGACGACCTACGAGCGCAGCGACTCGTGCGCCGTGCCGCGCGCCGTGCCGATTCTGGAGGCGATGATGGCGGTGGTGATCGCCGACGCGCTGCTGGAAAAGCTGGGCGGCGACAGCCTCGACGAGATGCGCCCGCGCTTCGCGGCGCTGCGGCGGGCGCGCCTGCAAGATTTGCCGATGGACAACGTGGAGTGGCGCTTTGGCTACCCCTGACCGCAACATCGTCGTCACGGGCTTCATGGGCACGGGCAAGACGACCGTCGGCGAGCGGATCGCCGAGCTGCTGAAGCGGCGCTTCGTCGACGCCGACGACGTGATCGTCGAGCGCGCGGATATGAGCATCGCGGCGATATTCGAGACGCAGGGCGAAGCGGCGTTTCGCGCGCTCGAAAAGGAAGTCTGCCGCGACCTGGCGGGCGAGCGCGGGCTGGTGATCGCTACCGGCGGCGGGATGCTGGTCGATGCCGACAACCGCGCCGCGATGCTGGCGAGCGGGCTGGTCGTCTGCCTGGATGCCGCGCCGGAAGTGATCCGCGAGCGGCTGGAAGGGGCGACGGATCGCCCGCTGGCGGGCGACTGGCAGGCGCTGCTGGACAAGCGCCGCGCCGCTTACGCCGCCATCCCGCTGCACGTCGATACGGCGGACAAGACCCCGGAACAAATCGCAAAGGAGATCATCGACTTATGGCGTTCGATAGACCGCACGTGCAGCGAATCCCGGTAAAGACGCCGACCAGCTACTACGAGATCGTGATCGGGCGCGGGCTGCTGGCGGCGCTCGACCCGGCGGAATGGGGGCTGACGCGGCGCTGCGCGGTCGTGACCAATACCACGCTGGCGCCGTTGTACGGCGAAGCGTTGGTCGAGACGGCTGCCCGACGCGGCGCTGGTGACGATGCCCGACGGCGAGCAGTACAAGACGCTCGATACGGTGGCGCAGTTCTACGCCGATTTCGTGACGGCGGGGCTGGATCGCGGATCGACGGTGGTCGCGCTGGGCGGCGGCGTGGTCGGCGATACGGCGGGTTTCGCGGCGGCGACCTACATGCGCGGCGTGCGCCTCGTGCAAATCCCGACCAGCCTGCTGGCGATGGTCGATTCGAGCGTGGGCGGCAAAGTCGGCGTCGATCTGGCGCAGGGCAAGAATCTGGTCGGCGCGTTCAAGCAGCCCGATGCCGTGCTGATCGACCCCGACGTGCTGGGCACGCTGCCGGAACGCGAATGGCGCTGCGGCGCTGCCGAGATCATCAAGCACGGGCTGATCGCCGACCCCGGTTTGCTTGACATGCTCGACCCCGCAGGCGATCAATCCGCCACAATCGCGCGGGCGGTGCAGGTCAAAGTGAACGTGGTCGAGCAGGACCCCTACGAGCAGAACATCCGCGCGCATCTCAATCTGGGTCACACCTTTGGGCACGCCATCGAGCAGGTGAGCGGCTACCGCTGGCTGCACGGCGAGGCGGTCGGCGTCGGGCTGGTGGCGGCGGCGCGGCTCTCGGCGGCGCTGGGAATGCTGGACAGCGAGTTTGCTGAACAGGTCGAGGCGGTTGTGCGGCGCTTCGGCTTGCCGACGCGGCTCGGCGCTCTCGATCCCGAACTGCTGTACGCGGCGATGGCGACCGACAAGAAATGGCAGGGCGGTCATTCGCGCTTCGTGCTGCTGGAGGGCTTCGGCAAGCCGTGCATCGTCAAGGATGTCGAACCCGCCCGCGTGATCGAGGTGCTTGAAGCGCTGCGAGGAGACGAGGCATGATCAGCATCAGCGCGCGGGTGAAGAACTGTTCGGATCAAGCCACCAGAACACCAATCGCTGCTTGACTTAGAGTCCACTCTAGGTTGTAGAGTCCAAAGTGGGAACGATTCGGTATTCCACTTGGATAGGAGAGACTTGATGCGTATCGGTTTACAGGTGATGTC
>CAVXEZ010000002.1:0-94500 GCA_963760975.1 uncultured Chloroflexia bacterium
TACTCAGCACTCAGCACTCGTTGCTCATCACTGGAGTTCGTATGACCGCAATCCCGATGCCGGAACAGAATCACGAACACATTCACCCGCACGAAGACCGCCAGCAGACTCTGCAACTGTGGTTCAAGGCGCTGCTGATGATCGGCTTGGGCATCTATTTCGTCTTCAACATCGTCAGCGGCAATATCATGAACTACGTCAACGCCCGCTTCGCCTGGCTGTCCTACGTCGCGGCGGCGCTGTTTCTGCTGATCGGCGGCTTCAGCGCCTGGCACTTGCTGCGCGAGCATCGGCACGACGAGATCGACGACGATCACGACCATGACCATGATCACGGGCATGATCATGCACACGATCACGTCCACGAGCCGGTTTCATGGCGCGTGCTGGCGCTGCTGGCGGTGCCGCTGGTGCTCGGCACGCTGATTCCGTCGAAGCCGCTCGGCGCGGAAGCCGTGTCCGGCAGCGTCAGCCTATCGTCTTCGGCGACGGTCGGCGCTGCCGAGACCTTCAACGTCCCGCCGGAGCAGCGCAACGTGCTCGACTGGCTGCGCGCCTTCAATCAGGGCGATTACCAGCAGTTCGACGGGCAAGCCGCCGACGTGATCGGCTTCGTCTACAGCGAGCCGACTTACGAGAAAAACACGTTCATGGTCGCGCGCTTCGCCATCACCTGCTGCGTCGCCGACGCGACCGCCATCGGGCTGCCCGTCGCCTGGGCGAACGCCGCCGACCTCAAGCAGGGGCAGTGGATCGAGGTCAAAGGCGCGTTCAAGTTGGGCAAATTCGGAGGCAGCGACATGCCCGTGCTGCAAGCCGAGAGCGTCGATCAGGTCGAGCAGCCGGAGCACCCCTATCTCTATCCGTGACAGCGATTATCGATGTAGGGGCACGGCGCGCCATGCCCCTGCGCGCTACCAACCGTGAGGAACGAAACGCCATCAATGGCAGCAACAGAATCAAGCAGAACTCTCTACCTCAGCAGACATCGCCTATCATGCGTCGCTTTACGTTGACGCCGCTCGACCGCGCCGTGATCGGCGTCGTGGTGCTGCTGTTCCTGCTGATCGGGACGACCATCCTGCTCGGCGACCGCGTCGGCGTGCAGCTCTCGCAGGTCGCACCGCTCGGCGAGGCGCACAGCACCAGCCCGATCAGCATTCGCTTCAGCGAGGCGATGGATCACGACAGCACGACCGCGCATTTCCACACCGAACCGGCGCTGCAAGGCACGTTTAGCTGGAGCGGCGCGTCGATGACGTTCCACCCGTCGGAAGCGCTCGAACCGGGCAAATCCTACACCGTCTTCGTCGAGCCGGGCGCGCACAGCGAGAGCGGGCGCGCGCTGCTCAGCGAGTACCGCTACAGTTTCACCGTCCGCGAGCCGCGCGTCGCCTACCTGTACCCGGCGAACAGCACGCCGCAAAACATCTGGATCGTCGATCCCGCCGATCCCGATCATCCGACGCAGATCACCCACAGCCCGACGGGTATCCAGGATTTCAGCGTCAGCCCGGACGGCACGCAGATCGCCTTCACCGAGAACAACACGATCATGCAGACCAGCGACATCAAGCGGATCGACCTGACGACGGGCGCGCTGGAGCAGTTGACCAACTGCCAGAACTCGGTGTGCAGCGCCCCGGTCTGGCGCCCCGACGGCAAGATGATCGCTTACGAGCGCGTCGAGAACGACCCGCAGTTCGGCACCAGCCCGCCGCGCATCTGGCTGATCGACCTCTCCAGCTCGCCCGCCACCACCCAGCCGCTGTTCAAGGAGAACCAGATTCTCGGCTACGAAGCCCAGTGGTCGGCGGACGGCAGCCGCATCGCCGAGATGGATCGCGGCTCGGCGTCCATCGTCGTCTACGATTTCAAGAGCGGCAAGATCGCCGCCATCGGCAGCACCGCCGGGACATCCGGGACGCTCTCGCCGGACGGCAAGACGCTGATCTACCCCGATCTGGTTCCCGATTCGTCAGGGACGGGCGCGCTCGTCAACAAGCTGCGCATCGTCAATGTCGATACGGGCACGTTCGACACGCTGACCGACCCCGACGCCTCGGACAACGACCAGCGCGCGCTCTGGAATCCCGACGGCAAGACGGTCGCCGTCGCCCGGCAAAGCCCGTCGGCGCGCGGCGCTCAGATCGTGCTCGTCGATATGGATACCAAAGAAACGCGACCGATCACCGACGACCCGCATTACGCCAATCTGCTCTTCTGGTGGGACCCGACCGGCACGGAGTTGGTCGCGCAGCGCTTCCCGGTGCTGGATGCGAACAACGAGGTCAATCCCAATGGGCTGCCCGAAATCTGGACGCTGAACGTCGCCAGCGGGGAGAAAACGAATCTGGTGAGCAACGGCTTTCTGCCGCGATGGGTTCCGTAGAGAGTATTGGAATGACCGATTCACCTGAACCACAGAAGCCGAAACGATCCGGTCGTTCCTCGCCCGCGCTGGTGATCTTCCTGATGTTTCCGCTGCTCGGCTTGCTCGCGGCGGCGGTCGTGCTCGCCAGCAGCAGCCCGGCGAACGTCGCCCCGCGCACGCCGGAGCCGGTCACGCCGCCGCCGCCCAAAGCGCTGGCGAATGCGCCCATGATCGACTTCACGCTGACCTCGCTCGACGGCAAAACCGTCAGCCTGAGCGATTACGCCGGGCGGGTCGTCTTCCTCAACTTCTGGGCGACCTGGTGCGTCCCCTGCCAGAAGGAACTCCCGGCGTTCCAGCAGTTCCAGGCGGATCAACCCGCCGACGGACCTGCCATCCTCGCCGTCGATGTCGCCGAAACGCCCGATCAGGTGCAGACGTTCCTCTACAAGTTCAGCATCAGCGGCTTGAACATCCTGCTCGACAGCGACGAGAAAGTCGCCGACAGCTACGGCATTTTCAACATGCCGACGACTTTCGTGATTGACAGGAACGGCATCGTCAACTACATCAAGTACGGCGAATCGACGGTCGATGACCTGAACTCGTATCTCGACGCGCTCAACGCCGCTGCCGCCTCCTGAGCGAGTCGCTCTCGGTGGGAAAATCACGTACAATGCCACGAGGATAGGTGAATCGTCGGCTGGTCTGACGCAGGAATGCCCGGCATGGATTTGATGCGCGCTTTTACATACGCCTTTGACGACCCGGACTGGCTCAACAAGCTCGCCCTGCTCGCGCTGCTGACGGCGCTGTCGATGATCTTCACGCCGCTGCTGATCGGCTTGGTCGGCTGGGCGGTACTCGCAGGCTACCTGCTGGACGTGGTGCGCAATATCCGCCTGGGCGCGCGTTACCCGCTGCCGCGCTGGGGCGACTTCAATCACTATCTGTCGAGCGGCGCGAACGTGGTCGCCGCCGCCATCGCCTACAGCCTGCCCAATCTCGTGCTGGGCTGCGTCAGCAGCGTGCTGGCGCAGAACATGGGCGGCGGCTTGATCGGCAGCTCGCTGGTGCTCGCGCTTAAGCTGCTGCCTGTTTCCGATCCTGCTGATCTACAACCTGATCACCCTGCCGATACTGGCGCTCGGCATCGGGCGCTACGTCGAAGACCCGCGCATCAACGTCTTCTTCGAGTTCGCCTCGCTGTTCGCGCTGCTGCGCCCGCACCTCGACCGCGTGATCGCCTGGTGGCTGGTCGTGCTCGGCGTGGACATCGTCTTCGCCATCCTCGGCGTCATCCCGGTGCTGGGCTGGGTCGTGCTGGTCGCGCTGCTCGTCCCGGTCTATGCCATGCTGATCGGTCAGCTTGCGCTGGCGATCCTCGGCGGGCTGAAGAACAAGCCGCAGCCCGCGCCACGACGATAAGCCATTCCCCTCACCCTCTAACTCCCTCTCCCACGCAGGCGTGGCGAGGGAGAATCGCACCCTTCTCCCCGTTTACTGGGAGAAGGGGCGGGGGACGAGAGGCATAGAATCAAAAGCGCGCCGGAAGCTGTTTCCGGCGCGCCATACACATCTCTCAGCGGAGCGATCTAAATCTGAAACCCGCCCGTGACGTGGACGATCTTCTGCGTGTAGTTGTTGACGTATTCTTGCAGCTTCCCGTGCAAAAGCTCCCATTCGTCGCTGTCGAGGATGACGCGCATCGAATCGAGGTCTTTGGTGATGCCTTCAGTCATCATCTGCGGCGCTTCCTTATCGCGGCTGTAAACGGTATACCACGCGCCCGTCGGCTGAAGCCCCAACCGCTGAATGCCGGGAACCCATTCACGGACGACGAATTCAAAATACTCCTGGTCTCGCCCCGGTTTGATGTCCCAGTTCATTAACAATTTCACACTCATGCCGAGTTGCTCCCTAACTCTGCGCTAGTGGTGCCAGGACGACGATCTGCGGTTGTTCTGGCATATCGGCTGCCGATACCTTTAGTGTATCCGATTCTTGAACTTTACTCACACCCATCGCCTTGAGGAATTTGTCCACCGGGTCCAGCTCAATCGTCAATCCGGGCAGCGCGTAGTGCATCGGCACGACGAAGTACGGCTCGATCAGCGCGACGACCTCCGCCGCCTGCGCCGCCTTCAGCCCGTTGCCACCGCCGACCGGCACCAGCAGCACGTTCACCTGCCCCAGTTCTTCCACCGCCGATTGATCCGGCACGTGCGAGAGATCGCCCAGGTGCAGCACCGTCAGTCCGTCGTAGTCGAACAGGTAGGCGACGTTCGCCAGCCCGGTCTCGGCGTCGTGCATGGCGACGCCGGTCACAAACACGTTGCCGATTTCGTACTCGCCGGGACCGCGCAGCACGTGTGGCTCGCCCTTGACGGCTTCGATGTAGTTATGCCCCGGCACGTCGTGGCTGATCGTAACCATGTCGCCTTTGATCTTCGGCGACGGGATGCCTATGCTCTCTGAAAAAGGATCGGTGACGACGACGATACGCCCGCGCTCAGACAGGCGAAAGCAGCTTAGTCCATACCATGTGATTTCCAAAGGCGATTCCCTCACTCTTGCTCGTTTCAAGACGTATTATACTCCAAGAAAGGGCGCTTATCTATAGCGCAATAGAACATATGTTCAGAACAAGACATGTCTGATCTATTCGACGAGCGATTTGAAGATGGGCTGAATCCCGCCTGGGAAGTGACCGAAATCGGCAGCGGCGGCGTCCAGCCGACTCCTGGCGCGCTCCGGCTGACGATCAGCGATGGGCGCGGACGCTACAACAACGCCCAGATCGCCGATTACAGCTACGCCGATTTCCATTTCCGCTGGCGTCCGCCGCTGCGCATGACCGTCACCGCCTGGGCGGACTCGCCCGCCGAGGTGTTGGGCGGGACGGCGGGCTTCGGCTTCTGGAATCATCCCTTCTCGCCTGACGCACACCGCCTGCCGCGTATGCCTCAGGCGATCTGGTTCTTCTTCGCCGGGTCGCGCAGCAACATGGCGCTGGCGCGGGGCGTGCCCGGTCACGGCTGGAAAGCCGCCACGCTCGACACAGCGCGCGCATCCGCCTTAGCGCTCACGCCGCTGGCGCTGCCCGCCGCCCTTTTGATGCGAATTCCGGCGCTCTACGCTAGACTCTTCCCTGCCATTCAACGCAGACTCCACGTCGGCGAGGCGCTGCTCGACAGCGCGTGGATCGCCGAGCGCCACACCTATACGCTGGATTGGCGGCAGGACGGCGCCGCCTTCGCGGTCGACGGCGCGGCGGTGCTGGAAACGCCTTACGCGCCGCGCGGTCCCGCCGGGTTCGTCGCCTGGATCGACAATCGCTACGCCGTCGTCACGCCGCAGGGCGGGCTGGGTTTCGGGGTTGTACCCATCGCGGGCGCGCAGTCCTTAATACTGGAGCATATTCGGATAGAGACGCTGTGATGTCAGATTACGTGTACGCATTCAGCAGGACCATTCCAGAGGACGCGCTGCAAGCGCTCTTCGCTCAAACAGGCTGGGCAGCGACGCGCACGCCGGAAGCGATTCGGACGATGCTCGACAGCACGCGCGTCTGCCTCGGCGTCTGGGACGGCGACCGCTTGATAGGCTTCGCCCGCGCCGTCACGGATGATCGGTTCCGGGCGTTCGTCGAAGATGTCGTCGTCGACGAAGCTTATCGTGAGCGTGGGATCGGCGCGGAGATGATGCGTCGCCTGCTAGCGCGCCTCGCGCACGTCGCCGAGATTGCGCTGGTCTGCGACGATAAGATGATTCCGTTTTACGAGCGGTTGGGGTTTGAACGCTTTACCATGACGCACATGCACATCCGGAAGAGCAATTGAATGGCGCGGGTCGGCATCGCCGGTACGCCCGCCTGGGCGGACAAGGTCGCGGGTATCCTGCGCGATAACGACGCCGAGCCGGTGCGCTACGCCGAGCGCGAGCGCTACGTCACGCGGCTGGCGGACGACCGTGCGGCGCTGATCCTGGTGGACGGCGGCGACGATCAGTGGCGCTTCTGGACGACCACACCCAAGACCAGCCCGGCGACCCGCCGCATCCCGGTCGTGCTGATCAGCGACGACGCCCGCCTGCGTGACGAGGCGCTGCGCAGCGGCGCGAACCTCGTGCTGGCTTCGGACGAGCTGGTCGATGCGATTCCGATGCTGCTGACCGACCTCGCCCGCGTGCTCGACGAGGCGACGCTGGCGGAGCTGGATCGCCAGTGCGACGAGCCGCTGCCGCCCGAAGCCATCGACGCGGTCAAGAAGTTCAACGCGGGCGCATACCACGAGCAGCACGACGCTTTCGAAGCGCTGTGGATGCAGGAGCCGGGTCCCGTCCGCCAGTTGTATCAGGGCGTGCTTCAGGTCGGCATCGCCTACTACCAGATCACGCGCGGCAACCCGCGCGGCGCGCTGAAAATGCTCCTGCGCACGATTCAATGGCTCGCGCCGCTCCCGGACGTATGCCAGGGGATCGACGTGGCGCAGCTTCGGGCGGACGCCGCGCAGGTGCGCGCCGAGCTGGAGCGCGTCGGCGAGGAAGATTTCGACCAGTTCGACCGCAGCCTGCTCAAGCCCGTGCAGTTGGTGGAATAGTCAGAAGGCGCTCATGAACGCGAATCCGTTTGTCCGCCCGGCAGCCCACTACACGCTGATGATGATCAGCGCCAAAGGCGGCGTCGGCAAATCGACCATGACGGTCAACCTCGCCGCCGCCCTGATGGCGCGCGGCAAGAAAGTCGGCATTTTCGACGCCGACCTCTACGGACCGAACATCCCGGCGCTGCTGGGTATTCGCCAGCGCCGCAAGCTCGACCTGAAGCACGAGGAAGGCATGTTTCCCATCGAGGCGCGCCCCGACGCGCTCGACATGCGCCCGATCCAGCCGTTCGAGCGCTACGGCATCCGCCTGATGTCGCTGGCGCTGCTGGTCGGCGACGATCAGGCGATCACGCCGGAAAGCAGCAGCGCCGGGCTGCTGATCGCCATGCTGCTGCGCCGTGTCGACTGGGGCGATGTCGATGTCCTGCTGATCGACATGCCGCCGGGCACGGGCGAGCCGCTGACGACGCTGCTGCGCTCCCACGTCGCGGACGGCGCGCTGCTGATCACCGTGCGCGAGCAGTTGGCGCATCTCGACAACGGGCGGCTGGTCAACATGCTCGGCGCGAACCACGTCCCCGTACTGGGCGTGGTCGAGAATATGACGCACGTTATCTGCCCCAACTGCGGCGAGGTCATCGAGCTGTATCCCGCTCCGGCGGGCGATCAAGCGGCTTACGGCGGCGCGCCGGTGCTGGCGTCCGTGCCCTTTCACCCGCACCTGATCCGCCAGAACTGGCGCGAGCCGCCGCTCTCGCAGCCGGAGTCCCCGGCGACCGAGTCGCTGCTGGCGCTGGCGGATGCCGTCAGCGCGAAGATCGACGCGGGCGTGCGCAGCGGCGCGCCGCCGGAAGAAGATTGCGAAGATTGCCCGTGAGAAGGCATACTTAAGCGATAAGTTTGTATCAGTAATCTGCCTGATCAGGCGGCTTACTATTATTTACAGGAGATGGTATGCGTCTACGCTTCATCGCCCTCATGAGCGTTCTCTTTATCGCTATGTACGTCGGCTACCAGCAGATCGCCGCGCAAAATCTGGTCACCTGCCCCGGCTTGGTGCAGCAGGCGATTCAGGCGGTCGGCAACAACTGCGGCGGGCTGGATCGCAACAGCGCCTGCTACGGCTTTAGCGACGTAAACGCCACCTTCACCGTGCCGCAGCCCGTCAGCTACTTCAGCGCGCCCAGCGACCGCGCCGGGCTGGTCGACTTGCAAGACCTGAACACCTCGCCCATGAACCAGACGCTCGACAGTTGGGGCATCGCGCTCCTGAGCGTGCAGGCGAACCTGCCCGATACGCTGCCCGGTCAGAGCGTCGTCTTCATGCTGCTGGGCGATACGCAGATCGAGAATGCCGTCGCCTCGGATCAGGCGTTCCAGACCGGCGCGACCGTCAACGTCACCCTGCAAATCGGGGCTGATCTGTATTTCACGGCGGACTTCAACGCGCAGGTTGTCGGCAGCGTCCCGCAGGGGACAGCGCTCACCTCCGACGCCATCAGCGCCGACGGGCAGTGGGTGCGCGTGGTCTATCGCGGCGTCCCCGGCTGGATCACCAGGCAGGTATTGACCACCAGCGGCGATCTGAGCACGCTGCCGGTCATCGGACCGGACACCAGGACGCCGATGCAGGCGTTTTACCTGCGCACCAGCGTCTCCGGGACGCAGTGTGCCCAGGCGCCCAACGCGCTCGTCGTCCAGGGACCGAAAAATCTGATGGTGGACATCAACGCCAACGGCGCGGACATCCGCCTCGGCTCGACCATCGTGATTTACATGATCCCCGTCGACCCGGTGACGCAGCAGTACCTCACCGATCAGTACGGCGACATCGGTATGGTCACCATGTTGATGCAGATCGTCGTCCTCGACGGTCACGTCGTCCTCAACGAAGGCACGCCCGACGAAATCGTGCTGAACACCGGGGAAACGACCTTCACCTGCCTCTCCAATCCCGAAAACCTGGGCACTGACGGCGAATCGAACGACCGCCAGGTGTTCAACGGCTGCCCCTGGGCGCCGCCGCGCCCGGTCACGGAGACAGACATCGAGCAGTTCCGCTATCTCGACGGCGTCACGCTCAACTATCCGATTGACCTGCCGCTGATGCTGCCCACGCTGACGCCGACCTTCACCAATACGCCGCGTCCCTACGTCTACGTCGCGCCGACGGTGACGCCGGTGCCGCCGACAGCAACACCGACCGACACACCGCAGCCGCAGCAGCCCCAGCAGCCGCAGCCACCGCCTCCGCCGACGGCAACACCGACCCCATCCTGCCCGACGGTCCCGTCGCCTGCCAACGACGTGGCAGCGCTGATCGCCGCGATCACGGCTGCGAACGTGTGTCCTGACGCCAATACGATTGACCTCGCAGGCGAAAGCGACTATATCGTTCCGCGCTGTGAATAATACGACCGATGGTCCCAATGCGCTCCCGGCGATCACGACCCCGATCACGATCAACGGCAATGCATCCACGCTTCTATAACGGCGACTTGAGCCGCGCTATTTCTATATCAGCGGCGGCAGCCTGACGCTCAATAACCTGACCCTCTATGGCGGCTACTTGGCCAGCGCAAATGGCGGCGCGATCTACAACGCGGGCACGCTGACGCTCAATGGCGTCACAATCGACAGCAATTCCGCCGTCAACGGCGGCGGGATTTACAACGGCGGCACGCTGACGATGACGAACTCCACCATCGGCTCATACGTCGAATCGGGCAATTTTGCGACGAACGGCGGCGGACTCTACAACGCAGGCAGCGCGACGATCAACAGCAGCAGCATCGCCTACAACGGTGCGGCTGACCGGTGGCGGCATTTACAACGAAAACGGCTCGTTAAACCTGCTCAACAGCACTGTTTCCAGCAACAGCAGCCAGGGCAACGGCGGCGGCATTTACGTCGCGGGCGGAACGGCGACCCTCAACTTCACGACAGTCTACCAGAACAGCGGCGGCTCCGCTGTCGAGGGGCAGGGAGGAAGCGTGACGGTCAAGAACACCGTCATCGGCGGCAACGGCCCGAACTGCTCCGGCTCGGTCTCGGCAGTGGGCATGGGGAACTATTCGGATCACGGCGATGGCACCTGCTCCGATTTCAGGTGGCGGATCCGCTCAACCTGGATGATCTGGCATATAACGGCGGTTCCACGCTGAACAACGCGCTGACATCTCCAGCGCGGCGGTGGACGGCGGCGACTGCACCACAATTGACAATACGGCTCCGGTACGGTGTAGACCAGCGCTGGCAGTACCCGCCCGCAGATGACAACACAGGACCGGGCACGGCAACGAGTGCGACTCCGGCTCGTATGAGCTGGACGGCTAGGACTGCGACATCAGGAAACTGCTGAGTGATTCCATCGGGGCGGCTGCGTGCGAGACGACGTTTCGCGCATGGTCGCCCCATCCACTTCCTCGCTTCACAAGTGCGCTATAATTCTTGTGAAGCGAGGAACAAAATGCTCACGGTCGCGGATACGCTCCAACTCGAAGAACTCAAAGGCGCGAAAGTCGTCGCCGGAAGCGACGGGCTGAGCCGTCAGGTCGGCTGGGTGCATGTCGCCAGCGTGCCGGACGCGCCCAACTGGCTCAACGGCGGCGAGCTGGTGCTGACGACCACCATCAACATGCCGACCGACCCCGTCGAGCAGCAGCAGTACATTCAGGCGATGGCGGACAAGGGCGTCGCCGGGCTGGCGCTGGCGGTCGGGCGCTACATCAACCAGGCGCCGGATTATCTGCGCGAGGTCGCCGAGCGCAACCACTTCCCACTGATCGAAATCCCCTTTCAGGCGCGCTTCGTCGACATCGCCCGCGCCACCAACGAGCGCATCTCACAGGAAAACATGGCGCTGCTCGAACGCGCCCTGACGATCCACCGCACGCTGACGCAGTTGGTGCTCGACGGCGGCGACCTGAAGCAGCTTGCCGTCACGCTGGCGGGGCTGGTCGGGCAGTCGATCAGCATCGAAAGCGAGCGCTTCGAAGCGCTGGCGGCGCACAACATCGCCGACGTGGACGAGGCGCGGCGCTACACGCTCAGCGAAGGCTATACTGACCCGCGCTTGGTTAATGCGCTGGAGGAGCGCGGCATTCTGGGGCAGATTCGGCGCACGCTGCGCCCGGTGCATATCCCGCAGATGCCGGACGTGGGGCTGGAGATGGAGCGCATCCTCGCGCCGATTGTCGTCCACAGCAACATTTACGGCTACGTCTGGATCATCGCCGACGACCGCCCGATCTCCGAGCTGGACGCGCTGGCGATTGAGAGCGGCGCGACTATCGCCGCGCTCATGCTGCTGCATCAGGAAGCGCTGCAAAGCGCCGAAGCCTCGCTCAAAGGCGGCTTGCTGGCGCAGTTGATCGAGGGCGACCCCGGCAAGCAGGCGCTGCTGGCGGATCAGGCGCTGCGCTACGGCGTCGATCTCAACGAGCCGTTCGTCCTGCTCATGATCGAGCACGAGCAGGATCGCGCCTCGCACAAGCTGCTGCAGCTCTACCGCCGAGTCAACCGGCTTTCGTCCAACTGGCGCGTGATCGTCGGGCAGTTCGCCGGGGAAGTGCTGGTGCTGGCGCAGGCATCGCTCGACCTGACCGCCCTGATCGAGAGCGTGCATACGCAAGCCGGGAACGCGCGCATCGGCGTCAGCGGCGTGCAGCACGGCGTCGGCAGCGCGGCAGCCGCCTACGCGCAGTGTCGGGATGCGCTGGCGATCTCGCAGCGCCTCGGCGACCCCGGCAGCACCGTCTTTTTCGAGCGCCTCGGCTATCTGCACACGCTCTACCGCGCCGGGGCGGGCGCGCTGGACGCCAACCCATACGTCCCAGCGCTGCGCCACCTGCGCGACGAGCAGCAGACCGACCTGTTCCACACGCTCGAAGTCTATCTCGACGCGGGCGGCAACGGCGTGCAGACGGCGGAGCTGCTCTGCATCCACCGCAGCACGCTCAACTACCGCCTGACCCACATCGAGGAGATTTGCGACGCCAGGCTGAACGATCCGCTGGTGCGCACCAATCTGCAAATCGCGCTCAAGCTGCTGCGGCTGTTTGAGGGAGAAAATTCAGAATAATGGTAGGCATCGTGGGGACACGGCATACCGTGCCCCCACCGTATGGTCATCCTCAGTGCAGCGTGCCAATCGTCACGCCGAACGACCCGTCGCCGCCGTTGACACCCGTCACCTCGATGGTGTACGTCCCGCTCACGGTGATGTGGTAATTGGGAATCCGCGAGTCGTAGAAGCCCAGGTCTCCGCCGGAGCCGTTATCGTCGTTGTCGAGCAGCACCGTGCCGTCGGCGCTCAGCAGTTGCAGATAGGGGTCGAAACCCTGCGTCAGTCCGCGCACGGTGATCGTCACCCAATCCCCCGCCTGCGCGTCGAAATTGAAGCTGTAGGGTTCGCCCGTCTTCACCGTGCCCAGTTCGACCTGCTCGCTCGGCACGCCGGTCGGCGCACCGGTCGCCACGCGCTCGATGGTCATCTTGAAATCGCCGGAGCTGTCCTGATAGCCGCGCACGTCGACTTCGTAGCTCCCGCTGTCCTTGACGATCCAGTCGTAAATGCGTGAATCGGTCGATTGCAGGTTCGGGTCGGTCGAGCCGTAGTCGTCGTTGTCGATGACGTAAGAGTTGTTGAAGTAGATCGACACGCGCGGGTCGAAGCTGCTGGATGTCGCCTGCACGGTGATGGTGTAGACCTCGCCCGCCTGCGCTTCAAGCTGGTAGGTGTACACGTCGTTCGGCTTGACCGTGCCCTCGATCACCTGCGTGGACTGCGCGGGAGCCGGAGTCGGGAGAACCGGCGGCGGCTGGGTCGGGACATCCAGGATCGGGATTGCCGGACCACCGCCCCGCAAAATTGACAGCTCGAACGTGCCGCCGATCCCGGCGAACCCGGTGATTTCGATGGTGTACGTGTCGGTCTTGGGAATTGTGAAATCGAGAATCTGCGAGTCGTAGGGTCCCAGCGACGGATCGTTGGCGTCGTGATCGTCGTTGCTCGCCACTTCCGCGCCGCTGCTGTCCACCAGCGAGACTTTCGGGTCGATCTGGTTGTCGGTCGCCCGCACGGTGATGGTCACGACTTCGCCTTCGTTGGCGCTGAAATCGTGGGTGTAGGTGGTGTTATCCTGAAGGTGGTCGTTGATGACCTGGCTCATCCCCTGATCGCCTTCGGGCGTCGCGTCGGGATTTCCGGCGGTCACCAGCACCTCGACATCACCCTGAGCGTTGGCATCAAACGAGGCGACCTCGACGACGTAGCGCCCGGCGTCGCTCAAATTGAGGTCGGCGACCAGCGAATCGCGCGGGGCGAGATCGGTGCGGCTGGTGCGGTGGTCGTCGTTGCTGGCGATGGTCGCGCCGCTGGCGTCGAAGATCGTCAGCACCGGATCGAGCACGTCTTCCGCTTCCAGGCTGCGCGCCGTGATGCTGACGATCTCGTCGCCAGCGGATTTGTAGCTCAGGTCAACCGGCGTCGTCCCGTCAAGGTGGACGGTGACGGGACTGTCCTTGTGAATCGGCACTTCGGCTGCCCCGGAGACCGAGTTCGCCGCGCTCCCACCGGGGCTGCCCTCGCCGCCGCCCGTCTGCGCGAGCGCGGTTGGCACAAAGACGAAAATCATAAGCAGAAAAACAATAATACGGGCTTTCATGGTTTTTTATCCCTGAACGCAAAGGGGCTGACCTATCAAGCCAGCCCCTTTTCTTACAGAAACAAATGACGCGATCAGCCTGCTGAGGCGTCCTTCATCTGAACGCCTTCCGGCACGTCAACCGTCACGGGTTGGTTATAGTTGCTCATGCTCACGTCGAAATTGAACGCGAAGCCCGCACCCGGTCCCAGCATGTTGTCGAGCGGCAGGTTGATGTCCAGGGCTGCACGGTTGATCATCTGCGAGGACGGGTCGATCCACTCGTCGAACGCGACGGTCGAGGTCGAGAACATCATGCCGATCATGGCGATCATCTGCTGCGCCTGGGCGGGGTCCTGCGTCGGCGCAGGGGTGCTGCCGGACGTATCCGACGCCAGTCCACTGCTCATCGACAGGGCATCGGTGAGCAAAGGCGCCAGAGCCGGATCGGAGAGCAGCTTGGCGATGTCGAGGTTGAGCGTGAAATGCGCCTGCCCGCCCTCGTCGGCGCGCGCCAGGCTGAGGAAATTGGACGGATTCAGGTTCGACAGCGCGCTGAGCGCGTCGCCCATGCCGGACATCCCCGCCAGATCGGAGAGGTTGCCGCTGGACAGGTCAGACGGATTGACAGGCATGCCAGAGCTGGAGGCAAGTCCCGACAACGACGACGAGACATCGGACAGGGTATCGCCCTTCCAGCCGGAGCCGTCGTTATAATAGACGTTGCCGTCGACGACGCGCACACCGAGGTTGATCGGCGTCGTGTCCGTTCCCTGAACGGCGCTGCCCGTCACGTCGAGCTGCAAGGCTTGGGCCTTCACGTCGACCGCGCCGGTGAATTTCAGATCGGCGGTCACGTCGTCGGTTGCCGATCCCATACCGGTCACCTTCAGCGACACGGTGCCGTCCAGGCTGACCGTATTCACTTCAAAGCTGCCGGAATTCGCGGATGTCCACAGGTTGAAGTCCGCCTGGCTCGCTCCGAGGGTATCGCCTTGAGCAAGCGCCGCAGGCACGACGGCAAACACCAGCGCCAGCAGAAGGAGAGCAATACTTAAACGAAACTTCTTCATAGCGTGATTTGCTCCTGAATTATTCGGTGTGATTCACGGCGAAGAGGCACAGTCGCCATCTTAAGTTTACGGGTAATATCGAGCGTTTGTCAAACATGAAGTGTTAAAAAAGCTGTAAAAATCACCCGCAGAACTGGGTTATTTCTCCATCTCGTGCCGGACAATCGGCAGACGCGGATCGACGCTGCGCCAGTTCGCCTTCACCCAGGCATACGCCGGGTCATCGCTGTTGGCGAGCGACTGCGCCGATCCCGCCAGAAAATTCAGGTAGTAGGTGGTATAGCCGTGCGCGCTGACCACCGGGTGATAGCCTTCCGGCACCAGCACGAGGTCGTGGTTCTGCGCCATCATCACCGCGTCGATGCTGCGGCTGTCGTTGTAGACGCGCTGGTAAGCGTAGCCTTCCAGGCGGTCGAGCTTGTAGAAGTAGATTTCTTCCAGGTCGGCTTCCAGCACGTTGCCCTGCGCGTCGACGCGGTGAACGTCGTGCTTGTGCGGCGGGTAGCTCGACCAGTTGCCGCCCGGCGTGTAGACCTCGACGGCGACGATCCGCTGGCAGTCGAAGCCCGGCGGGATGATGCCGTTGATCTGGCGCGAAGCGTTGCCGCCGCCGCGCAGCTCGATACTGCTGTCCTGCGGCGTGATCAGCCGCGCCGGATGATCTTCCTCCGTCCGCACCCAGCACGACGCGACCTCGAAGCCGTCGGTCAGCGCCTCGATCTCGAAATCCACACCGCGTGAGAGATAGACTGCGTAAGGCATCCCGCTGAACACGTCCGCGCGCCGCCCGACGCGCTCGAAATTCCCCTGGCTGGTGCGAATCGTGCAGACTCCGCCGAGGATCACGTGCGCGTATTCGTAGTCGCCCGTATTCGCGCCCCACGTCTCGCCCGCCTTAAGGCGACGCGCCGCCATGTTCAGATATTCCCAGCCCGCCTGCGCCGCCGAGACTTCCGCGAAAACCCCGCTGCCGCCCGCATCTCTGGCGTGGATCAGCATAGTTTCGGCTGTATACTGCATCGGTCAATCCTTCCTGAGTACTGGGTGTCGAGTGATGAGATAAAGACTATACCTCAGAAGGGATAATGTGGCGCTTCGGTGGGAGCGGTTTTTAACTCATCGCTCAGAATATGTTCATGACATTTGAGACTAACCGCCGGTTTGCGCCGCGACGGGTTTAAACCCCCGGCGTCGCACATGGGATCGCTCAGCTCGACGCGGGCGACAGCGCACGCTGGCGCACCGCCAGCGCCTGCGCGCCGCGCAGCAGCAGCCACGTCAGCGCCGCGTAGAGCACCATGCACAGGATCAAGCCGAGCAGGTAAAACAGCGACGCCGAGCCGTTTCCGGCGACCATGCCGATCATCGCCAGCATTCCGCCGTCGAGCGGAGTCACGAACAGCGCGGGGATCAGCGAGACCAGCCCCGGCTCGATATTCGTGAACGGCAGCGCGAACGAGGCGAGGATCATGGTGAGCGAGAGCACCACCGTGCCGAAGTGAAACGTCGATGCCAGGCGGTTGGCGGTCGTCTCGCTCGTGACCAGCAGCGATGCCAGCAAACCGAGCGTCATCGTGAAAGCGGCGTAACAGATGGGGAAAATCGCCGTGACCAGGCTGATGAGGATGACCGCGAACGCGGGTGGCGGCGAGAAATAGGGCGTTGCGTCCAGAGTGGGTCCCGATATACCAACCCACAGCGCGACGGCGAGGCGCATCAGCAGCATCGGAAGATACACCGCCAGCAGCGTCCGCATCGTCGCCCACCATTTGCCGTAGACGATCCGCCGCGCGTCGACGCCGGTCAGCAGCAGGCTCTCCCAGGTACGCCCCTGTTTCTCGCGCGCAATCGAGGTCGAGGCAAGCTGAAGCCCGGCGACGGCGAACGCCAGATGGTGGATCATGATCAGCCCGCCCAGCAGGATGACCACCATGCCGAACCAGCCGCGCAGCAGGTCGTTCAGATCACCGGCGGGGATGCCCGTCAGCGGGACAACCTGCGGCGCGATCAGCAGCGCCACGCTGGAGAGCAGCGCCACCGCCAGCCCCAACTCATACAGCGTTCGCCAGCGCCGCCATTTGTGCGTGGGTGTGCTGCGCTGCTGGTGATTCAACTCCGCCTGCACGATGGGATTGTCGGTCAGGACTTGCGAAAGCGATGCCATGTGTCGCCTTAGACGCTCCTTTTCTTTCTTAAGTCTAGGGGCAAACCGGCAGCGCCGTGAGTTTACGTTAGTCCTGCCCGCCGCAGGCAGTCGAGGCTGGCGGGCAAGCCGTCGCGGTAGTCGGCGGGGTCGTTGCCGCCCGGACTGCCGCACTCGTATGCCATCCAGCCCTGATAGCCGATCTCCTCCAGCGCGACGGCAGCGGCGGCGAAGTCGGTCATGCCCTCGCCCGGCAGGCGGCGGTTGTGATCCGCCAGATGCACGTGCCCGATGCAGTCGCCGTGCGCGCGAATCGCCGCCGGGATGTCGGCTTCTTCGAGCGCCATGTGAAACAGGTCGGCGGTAATCTTGACGCGCGGGTGATTCAGCCGCCGGGTCACGCTCGCCGCCTGCTCCAATCGGTTGAGCAGGTGCGTCTCGTAGCGATTAATCGGCTCGACGTAGAGGTCGACGCCCATCGCGTCGGCGTAATCCGAAAGCGTGCGCAGGTGGGTATACAGCAGCTCGACTTCCAGTTCCGCCGCCGACAGCCAGGGCGAGAGATCGGGCAGGATCGGCGCGCCGAAGTGCGGCACGAAGACCACGCCCGCCGCGCCGATGTCGACGGCGTTCATAATCGACTGGCGAAGCTGCGCCAGCGCCCGCTCGCGTTCCTCCGGCTGCGGATCAAGCAGATTGCCCATGCGCCCGTGATTGACCACCGCTGCGCGCACGCCCGTCTGTGACATGGCGAGCGCGATGTCCGGGACTTTGGCGGTCAGCCCCGCGCCCCAGAACTCGATTCCCGGCACGCCCAGCGCCTGCGCGTGCTGGAACTTTTGCAGCAGGCTGTGTCCGCTCAGCAGGTCTTCCTGAATGGCAATCGGCATGGCATCCCTCCCTCAAATGCCGGAAGCATAGCCCACTCCGCGCGCCCGCACAAGCAGGTTATCAGTTCACGTCTGCGGCGGGACGACCTTGTCCGCCCGCTCGCGGAAGCGGTGAAATTCTTCTTCCAACTGCTTCAACTGGTCGTCGGACAGGTCTTCCAGATCGACCAGATTGTCGCGCGCCTTCTCGCCGCTGCGGATCAGTTCGTCGAGCTTGAGCTGAATCGCTTTGGCGTCCCGGTTCTGCGTGTTCTGGATCAGGAAGACCATCAAAAAGGTGACGATGGTCGTCCCGGTGTTGATGACCAACTGCCACGTATCCGAGAAGTGAAAGATCGGACCCGTGACCGCCCAGACGATGATGATGCCGACGGCGACGATGAAGCTCCAGGGCGAGCCGACCACTTCGGACGTTCTGTGCGCGAATTTGCGGAAGAACTCATTCATACCCGGCGTCCTTCAGAGAGAATCCCACCACCAGAGCGCAAATATAACAATTCACATTATAGCAGAGGGCACAATTGCGACGTGGAAATTAATCGTCGCCCAGCCAACCGTAGTCGCGCTGGAGATTCTCCCAGTGATTGGCGCGGCTGGGCACGCTGATCAGGCGGAAATCCGGCAGGATCAAGCCGGTGAGCGCGCCGCCGTAGACGCAGCTCGTGTCCAGCGCGTAGATGCGCGGCTGCTGCGGGGGGTAAAGCAGCGGCGTGGTCAAGCCCAGATAATTGCGATGCCCGACGATCAGCGGCTTGGTGCCGTCGTAGAGCACGTACCAGGGCTGCTCGAACGTCGCCAGCAGATAATTCTCGCCGCTGGTCGCGCCGACGATCACGGTATCACGCTGCTCGGCAAGCGGCACGCCCGGCTCGAAGAAGCCGTGAACGAGGTCGGCTTCCGGCAGTTCGAGATAAGTCGGCAGCGACGCCATGTAGTCGAGCGCCAGCGGGTACTGGTCGCCCAACTGAAGCGCCGTGATCACCTGCGACAGCGCGGCGTCGGTTTCGGCGCGCGCGGCGCGCACGTGCTTGCGCTCGTGATTGCCCATGATGGCGCGGGCGCGCGGCGTCTCGCGGAAGAAATCCAGCACGCGCGGCGACTGCGGTCCCCGATCCACCAGATCGCCGATGCTGATGATCGAGTCGTCCGCGCTCAGCGCCGCCTCGTCGAGCAGCGCCTGGAACTCGTCCCAGCAGCCGTGAATGTCGCCGACGATCAGCGTTTTCACAGCGTTTTGACCATCGTAGCAACCATGCCGCCGCCTTTAGGATGCTCGTAAATGCTGGCGATGCGGTAACCAAGCCGCTGGTACAGCCTGATGTTGCTTTCCAGCACCATACGAACGCCAATTTCCATCGCGGCGCAGCCCTGCGCGCGGGCGATGCGCTCGATGTGCCCCATCATCGCCGAGGCGATCCCCCTGCCGCGATATTCCCGCAGCACCGCGACGCGCCCGACGTAGCAGGTGCGCCCGTCGTCGTGGAAGGCGTAGCGCGCCGAGCCGACTGCCTGATCGCCCAGCCACGCCAGAATCGCGCCGCCCTCGCCCATCACGCGGATCACGTCGTCGACGATCTCGGCGTGCGCGCCGGACGGCGGCGTCAGCACGCCCAGATATTCCGCGAACGCCTTTTGCATGATGTCGTAGACCAGCGGCGCGTCTTCCAGCGAGGCAGCGGTGATCGTCAGCGTTTCCATCAATCGAAATCCGTCGGCAGGTCGGGCTGGCGCAGGTGCACGAAGAAGCGCGCGATCTGGGCTGCCGTCACGCGCCCGACCGAAAGCTCCGGCAGCGCGTCCGCCGCGAACCAGGCGACCTCGCCGGTCTCGGCGAAGCTGGCGCTGTTCGAGGCTTCGACGTGCCGCTCCGGGTCGGTCAGTTCGCAGCGGAAGAAGACTTTGTACGCGTGAAACGGGAACGGCGGATGCCCCTGCTTGTTGCGGTCGTAGAGCGCCAGCAGCTTGACTGCGCGCGCATAGTAGCCCGATTCCTCGTAGACTTCGCGCACCGTCGCCTCGCTCGCCGATTCGCCGATGTCCGCCCAGCCGCCGGGCAGCGTCCAGCGGTAGTGATCGAGCTTCTCCTGCACCAGCAGGATTTTGTCGTCGCGGAAGACCACGCCGCGCACGTCGACTTTGGGCGTCGCGTGCCCGCTCTGCGCCTCGAACAGCGTTCGGATGGTCGCCAGGTCGGCGTCGCCGCTCGCCGCCAGCATCTCGACGGCGATCTCCTGCACCTGCTCGTAGCGCTCGCGGTCGAAAGGCGGCGGGTTGTAGTTCAGCCCGGTCTGAGCGATGGCTTGCAGCTTTTGCGCCCAGTCGAGTACTTTGGGGATCGGCATCGGTTCGCTCCTGTGTCGGCGCTAAGGATAATCCCCGCCTCGCCGCGCGACAATCCCCGATCCGACCACTTTCTGCCGCCCGCCAATCTGCGGCATAATAAGCGCCGACAAGACAGGAAAGCGCATGGACGAAACGAGACTGAAAACACAGGTTGGGCAGATGCTGCTGGCGGGCTTCGAGGGCTTGACGCCGCCGGAGTACATCCTCGACTGGATCGCCGAAGGGCGCATCGGCGGGGTGATCCTGTTCGGGCGCAACGTCGAGACGCCGGAGCAGCTTGCCCGCCTGACGCAGACCTGCCACGACGCCGCCCACCGCAACGGGCGTCCGCCGCTGCTGATCGGCATCGATCAGGAAGGCGGGACGGTGGCGCGCCTGCGCGAAGGCTTCACGGAAAGCCCCGGCGCGCTGGCGTTGGGCGCGGCGGACGACGAAGCGCTTGCCGAGGACGTGTCCGCCATGCTGGCGCGCGAGCTGCGGGCGCTCGGCATCAACTGGGATTACGCCCCGGTGGTCGATCTCACCCACGACATCGCCAACCCGACGGTCGGCACGCGCTCGCCGGGGTCAGACCCGGATCGCGTCAGCCGGATCGTCCGCGCCGAGGTGCGCGGCTTCCAGCGCGCAGCCGTCGCCGCGACCGCCAAGCATTTCCCCGGTCTGGGCAACACGCCCGTCGATACGCACCTCGCGCTGGCGGTCATCAGCGGCTCGCTCGATTACCTGTGGCAGCAGGACCTCGTGCCTTTCCGCGCGGCGGTCGCCGCCGGGGTCGCCTCGGTCATGGTCAGCCACGTCAAATTCACGGCGCTCGACCCCGACTACCCGGCGACGCTCTCGCCCGTGATCGTCAAGCGCCTGCTGCGCGAGGAAATCGGCTATGAGGGCGCGGTCTGCACCAATTCGATGGAGATGAAAGCCATCAGCGACCACTACGGCGCGGGCAAATCGGCGATGCTGGCGGCGCTGGCAGGCATCGACCTGCTGCTGTTCTCCCACTACCGCGACAATCAGGAAGACGCCTATGCCGCCCTGCTCGACGCCGCGCGCAGCGGTCGCCTGCCGCTGAGCCTGATCGAAGCCGCCAACACCCGCATCGCCGCGCTCAAGACGCAGTACGCCATCACCGAGCCGCTTGACACGGCAGTCGTCCGCAGCCCGGAGCATCTGGCGCTGGCGCAGCGCGCCGCTCGCGCCGGGACGGTGCTGCTGCGTAACGACGACGGCGTCTTTCCGCTCGCATCGGACGCACAGAACGTCACGCTGGTCGAGTTCGGCTCGTATCTCAATTCCGAGGCGATGGAGCGCGGCGGTCTGGCGAGCTTCGCCCGCCTGGTCAGCCAGCGCGCGCCGGGGATCGCCTGCGTCTCGCTGCGCGCGTCCGAGCCGAGAGCCGATCTGCTGGAGCGGGCGCAGCAGCTTGCCGATTCGACCGACCTGCTGGTGCTGGCGACGCGCAGCGCCCACCTGATGCCCGAACAGCTCGACGTGGCGCGCGACCTGCTGCGCCGCGCCCGCCGCTCGATCCTGATCTGCCTGCGCAATCCCTACGACGCGGGCGTCCTCGTCGGCGCGGATCCGCCATCCTCTGCACCTGCGGCGACAGCACGCCCTCATTGCAAGCCGCCGCCGACGCGCTCTTTGGCGATTTCGTCCCGACCGGGCAGCTTCCCGTCGAGGTGACGCCGTGACGGTGCAGACCGGGCTGGACGTGCTCTGCGCCGGCGGCTTCCGGCGGCTGGCAGGCAGACGCGTCGGCTTGTTCGCCAATCCGAGCGCGGTGGACAGCTCGCTCAACAGCGCGATCAGCCTGTTTCAGGCGGCAGCGGCGCGGGGGGTCTTCACGCTGGCGGCGCTGTTCGCGCCGGAACACGGCATCGACGCGGCTGCGCCGGACGGCGAGCGGATCGCTTCGTCGCGCGTGGGCGATCTACCCGTCTACAGTCTCTACGGCGAGTCGCAGCGTCCCACCGCCGCCATGCTCGACGGCATCGACCTGATCGTCTGCGACATTCAGGACATCGGCGTGCGCTACTACACCTTCACCTGGACGGTCACGCACATTCTGGAAGCGGCGGGCGAGCGCGGCGTTCAGGTGCTGATCCTCGACCGCCCCAATCCGCTCGGCGGCGAGATCGTCGAGGGCGCGCCGCTCGACCCGGCGCTGGCGTCGCTGGTCGGGCGCTGCTCGATCCCGATCCGGCACGGCATGACGCTCGGCGAAGTGGCGAGTTGGTACAACGCGCGCTGGAATCCGACGCCCGCCCTGCTCGACGTGATCCCGTGCGAAGGCTGGGCGCGCGCGATGCTCTGGGACGCAACTGGTCTGCCCTTCGTGCCGCCTTCGCCCAACATGCCGCGTCTGGACACGGTTCGACACTATCCCGGCGCGTGTTTGATCGAAGGGACGAACCTCTCCGAAGGGCGCGGGACGGCGCTGCCCTTCGAGATCGTCGGCGCGCCCTTCATCAACAGCCTGATTCTGGCAGAGTACTTGAATGCGCTCGAACTGCCCGGCGTGCGCTTTCGCCCGCACCACTTCATCCCTACGACGAGCAAATGGGCGGGGCAGCGCTGCGGCGGCGTGCAGGCGCACATCGTCGATCTGTCGGCGTGGCGCGCCTTTCGCGGCTGGCTCGCCGTGATCGTGATCGTGCAGGCGCTCTACCGCGGTCAATTCGCCTGGCTGCCGCCGGGAAGCTCCGGCGTCGAGGCGGGGCAGGTCTATCATTTCGACCGCCTGATCGGGTCGAGCGAGCCGCGCCACCTGCTCGACGTGGGCGAGCCGTTGAACGACCTGCTGGCGGCGTGGGACGCCTACTGCCGCGAATTCGAAGCGGAACGCCAGCCCTATCTGCTGTACACGTGATGCGTGACGAATAACGAGTAAAATAGCGTGGCGAACGCAGAATAATGTCTTTTGACTCGTTGCTCATCGCTCATCGCTTCTTGTGTGAGGCTCATGGATATGCAGACCAACGTCAACCTGCTCCCCCCCGCCGTCAATCAGCGTCTGACCGACGTGATCGCCGCCAGCCTGGGCGACGTATTCCCGGCGGTCGCCATCGCCGTGATCCGCGAGGGGACGCTGGTGCTCGACATCGCGGCGGGCGTGATCGACCCGGAGAGCGGGCACGGCGCGGTCACGCCATCGACGCGCTTCGACCTCGCCTCCGTGACCAAGCTGTTCACGACGACCGCGTTTCTGGCGCTGGTCAGCGCGGGCAAAGTCAGGCTGGACGACCCGCTGGTGTCGGTCGTCCCGGAATTCGGCGCGATCAGCCCGCGCGGCATCGACGGCGGGCAAGACCCGCACAGCAAGCAGCGCCTGCCCACGCCCGCCGATCTGGTCGGACAGACGGTCGATCCGGCGCGCGTCACTTTCCGCCACCTGCTCACACACACCTCCGGCTTGCCGCCCTGGCGCGACGTGTTCAACGCCGCCGGACCCGCGCCGACGCCGCCCGATCAGCCCGATCCGGTCTCGCGCAGCGAGCGTTGGGCGCGGGCGCTGGAAGCGATCTGCGCCTATCCGTTCGTCGGTCAGCCCGACGGCATCATCCGCTACAGCGACATCGGCTTGATGCTGCTCGGCGAGGCGGCGACCCGGCTGTGGTACGCGGGCGACGTGACCGCGCCGCGCGCGCATCTGGGGCTGGATACGATGATCTGCGAGGGGATTTGCGAGCGTCTCAAGCTGGAATCGCCCTGCTTCAACCCGGTACGCAACGGCGTCGACCGGATGACCATCGCCCCAACCGAGGACGACCCGACCTGGCGACACCGCCGCGCCTGGGGTGAAGTCCACGACGAGAACGCCTGCGGGGTCGGCGGCGTTGCCGGGCACGCGGGCTTGTTCGCCGAAGCGGGCGACGTGGCGGCGTTCGGGCAGGCATGGCTGTCGCGCGACGAACGTCTGCGCATCGACGCGGCATTGATGGACGCGGCGACCAGTGAGCAGATTTTGTCCTACGACGAGCGGCGCGGTTTGGGCTGGATGCTCAAGGCGGCAGGCTCGTCTGCGGGCGAGAAGTTCAGCCCGAAGGCATTCGGGCACACCGGCTTCACGGGCACGTCGCTCTGGGTCGACCCGGAGCGCGCGCTGGTGGTCGCTGCGCTGACCAACCGGGTCTACCCCGGTCGCTGGAAAGAGGGTATCCTGCCTTTCCGCCGCGCCGTCCACGATGCGCTGGCAGACGCGGATTAGTACGCGCCGCCTCACACGGAAAGGGATTTCATGTACGTCATCGGATTGATTTCCGGCACGTCGGCGGACGGCATCGACACCGTGCTGTGCGAGATCGACGGCGCGCCGCCCAGCCTGTCCTGCCGGATCGTCCACGCCTTCACCAAGCCCTACGATCCGGCGCTGCGCGGGCGCATCCTCGACTGCTTCTCGCCGGAGACCGGGCGCGTCGACGAAGTGACGCGCCTCAACGCCGACATCGGCGAGGCTTTCGCCACCTCGACGCTCGACCTGATCGCCGAAGCCGGGCTGAAGCCGACCGACATCGACCTGATCGGCTCGCACGGGCAGACCGTCTGGCACGACGTGCGCGCCGACGGCTCGGTCTACGCCACGCTGCAACTGGGCGAGGGCGCGCTGCTCGCCGAGCGCACCGGCATCACCGCGATCAACAACTTTCGCACGCGCGACATCGCCGTCGGGGGACAGGGCGCGCCGCTGACCGCTTACGCCGACTGGCTGCTGCTGCGCCACCCCGATCACTGGCGGGCGATCCAGAACATCGGCGGCATCGGCAACGTGACTTTCCTGCCGCCGCTCTCCGACACGAAGAGCCTGCCGCTGGCGTTCGATACCGGACCCGGCAACGCCCTGCTCAATTCGGCGATGACGCTGCTGACGGGCGGCGCGTACACCTACGACGCCGACGGCAAGCTGGCGCGCAGCGGTAACGTGCAGGAGGACTGGCTCGATACGCTGCTCAAGCATCCGTACTATGAGCGCCGCCCGCCCAAGACGACCGGGCGCGAATTGTTCAGCAAGACGATGGCGCAGCAGTTGATCGTCGAGGGGCAGCGGCGCGGCTACGGCGTGCCGGACATCATGGCGACGCTGACGGCGCTGACATCCGCCAGCATCGCCGACGCTTACACGCGCTTCCAGCCCGCCCCGGTCGGCGAGGTGATCCTGGGTGGCGGCGGCGCGCACAACCACGCCATCGCCGCCCTGCTCGGCAGTCTGCTCGCGCCCGCCGCCGTGCTGACCCACGAGGACATCGGGCTGAACAGCGATTTCAAAGAGGGGCTGGTCTTCGCCCTGCTCGCTTACGAGACCTGGCACGACCGCCCCGGCAACCTCCCCACGCTCACAGGCGCGTCCAAGCCGGTCGTGCTGGGGCAGATCACGCCGGGGGAGAATTATCGAGCGTTGGTGAAGAAGACGTTTTGTTAGAACCCCTCACCCTGCGCGAAACTGCGTTTCGCCCATCCCTCTCCCCGTTTACGTGGGAGAGGGGTGCCTGACTTCAAGCGAAGCGACGGTCAGCCGGGGTGAGGGGCTATGAGGATTAATCCCATGCTCACCGAAAGCCAGAACCCCCGCACCGCCAACATTGACGAACTCGCCACGCTGGAGATGGTGCGGCGCATCAACGACGAGGACGCGAAGATCGCCGGGGCGGTACGCAGCGCGCTGCCCCAGATTGCGCAGGCGGTCGACGGCATCGCCGAGCGGATGCGGCGCGGCGGACGGCTGATCTACGTCGGCGCGGGCACGAGCGGGCGGCTGGGCGTGCTCGACGCCTCGGAGTGCGTGCCGACTTTCAGCACCGAGCCGGGTCAGGTCGTCGGGCTGATTGCGGGCGGCGAGCGCGCGCTGACTCACTCGATTGAGGGCGCGGAAGACGATCCCGCTGCCGGGCGCGCGGAACTGCTGGCGCTCGGTCTGGCGGCGGACGACGCGGTCGTCGGCATCGCCGCCAGCGGGCACACGCCTTACGTGCTCGGCGCGGTCGAAGCCGCCAACGAAATCGGCGCGCTGACCATCGGCGTCGCCTGCAATATCCCCTCTACCCTGCTCGACGCCGTGCAGATCGCCATCGGCGTCCCGGTCGGCGCGGAGGTCATCACCGGATCGACGCGCATGAAGGCGGGGACGGCGCAGAAGCTCGTCCTCAACATGCTCAGCACCGGCGCGATGATCCGGCTGGGCAAGGTCTACGGCAATCTGATGGTCGACGTGCGCCCGACCAACAGCAAGCTGGTCGACCGGGCGCGGCGCATCATTATGCAGGTCGCCGGAGTCGATGACGCCGAAGCCGCCCGCCTGCTCGACGCCAGCGGCAGCGAAGTCAAGACGGCGATTGTCATGGCGCGGCGCGGCGTTTCGCCGGACGAAGCGCGGGCGCTGCTGCGCGCAGCGGACGGGCATTTGCGCAGCGTGATCGATTAAAGAGCGATTCCGTAGGGGCGAACCTGTGTGTTCGCCTATTCCCACAGGGCAGCCTACGTAGGTCTGCCCCTACGAGCCATCGCCGCTCGGCGGCAGGTTGAGCGCCTGCTCGACGGGCGTCGGCGCTTGCAAATCCTCGTTGCGCGCTGCGTGGATCGCCGGCAGCGCGTCCGGGTGGATCAAGCCGTACTCGGCGGCGTGCTGCGCGGCGGCATACGAGTCCGCGACGACCAGCATGGGCACGCCGAGCGCTTCCACTTCCTCGACGATAGCGCTCGTCCGGGCATCGCGGCGGCGGGAGCGGCTGGCGGCGCGGATGTAGATCGCGCGAATTCGCTCCGGGGCTTGGCGCACCACGTCGCGGTAGACCAGCGGGTCTTTCTCGGCGCTGTCGCCGATCAGCACGAACGACAGGTCAGGATACGCGCTGAGGATCGTCTCAATCGCGTTCAGCTTGTGCTTGCGCCGGTTCTGGAAGATGAACGTCTCCTCGTCCAGGTTGTACTCGGACAGAAACAGCGCGCCGAGCGGGATTTCGCGCACGACGAAGAAGTCGTGCAGCAGATCGTACAAATTCCACGTGCTGCTGGATACGTAGAAGATCGGGTTGAAGTTCGCGCCGGACGCCCCACGCCGCAGCGCCTGGTAGAGCTTGGCGACACCCTCGAACGGCAGGCGCGTGTGGGCGTTCTCCAGAAACGTATTGCGCACCAAGCTGATCCAGTGGGTGACGTTGGAGCGCAGCACCGTATCGTCGATGTCGCTGATCACGCCGAACTCCGCACCCGACGGCGGGACGATCACCTGCCCCTGCGCCGTGAATTCGGCAGGTTCGACCGGGTTGAGCGCCTTGCCGGGGTAATCGACCAGCGCCAGATCGACCAGATAGACGTGGTCGTCGCTTTCGGCGAGCACGCCCGGCTTCAGGTGAAACTCGAAGAAGCCTTCGACGTTCGTCACCACTTCGGTGCTGGCATCCTGAAAGCGCGCGCGCACGGTCGCGCCGGGGATTTCGTCGCTCTGGAAGCGCTTGTAGGTGTCGACCAGATTGGTCAGCAGGCTGGCGCTGCCCATCGGCGCGCTGATGTTCTTGTCGCGCAGCACCCGCCCCTTGAGGATCAGTTCGTGCGACGTGCCGTAGCCGATGAAGGGCATGATTTGCAGCCTGCCCAATCCCCTGCGCTGCCGCCGCCTGAACTTCGCCACATCGTAGCGGTTCTCGACGGCGGTCAGGGCGCGCAGCACCCGGCGCCTGACTTCTCCCATGCCTGCTCCTCACGAACCCATCGAATATTATGTCAATTTACATTATAGCGCATCGGGCGCTGCGTCCGCCCAATCCAAGATGTACAGCGTCCGCGCGGAGTTGCTATAATGCCGCTATCGTGGTCATCAGCCCTATTGGAAATACACCATGACCAAAGCCCGCACGCTGGCGTTTCTCGTTATCGCAATCGCACTCATCCTCATCATTCTGGCATTACAACTGATCGCTCCCGGCGAAAAATCGCTCCACGAAACCATCGGCGACGCGAGCATCACGTTTACCGCCGACCGCCGCATGGTCGCCGCGCCCGGCGGCTGCGTGACCGTCCATTGGCAGGTCGAGTATATCGAGGCGGTCTACATCAACGGCGAGCCGACGGTCGGCGAAGGCGAGCGCGATACCTGCGTCACCGAAACGACCATGCCCGTGCTGCGCGTCGAATTCACCGGCGGCGCGGTGACCGATTACACCCTCACTATCGACTTTCTGATCTTCCAGCCCTCGACCTGGCTGCTCGTCAGCGCCGCCATCTTACTGGGCTTGGCGAGTCTGTACGTCGTCCTGACCCGTCCCGCGCCAGCGGCACGCCAGACGGACGGCAGACGCACGCCGCGAAGCATTCTGGTTTTCGCCGGGATCGGAATGCTCGTGACCGGACTGGTGATCACGGCGCTCATTCTGGAACTGGCGCTGCGCTTCTATTTCGGGAACTACGGCTCGCGCGCCGAACAGGACGCCTACATCTATTCGCGTGCCGAAATCGAAGCGCGGGAAGACAGTCAGATCCCGCTGCCGTTTGTGGAGTATGGTCTCTCGCCGGATTTCCCCGGACAAAATACGCTGGGCTATCGCGGCGACGAAATTCAGGTGCCGAAGCCCGACGGCGTGTATCGCATCGTCGTCCTGGGCAATTCGACGACCTACGGCACCTTCGTGCCCTACAACCAGACGTTTCCTTACGATTTGCAGACGGTTCTGCGCGACGACTACCATCACCAGAACCTCGAAGTCGTCAACGGCGGCGTCCCCGGCTACACGAGCTGGAATACGTTTGTGTCGCTCGCGCTGCGGGTGACGGAGCTTCAGCCCGATCTCGTGATCGTCTACGAGGGCGGCAACGACGTGCTGCCGCGCGAGGTGCCGCCGGACTGCTACAGCGCACCTTCCCCGTTTCTGGGGCTGGACCCGCGCCGCCAGTTGCGCGCCCAACCGGGTGAGTTGAGTCCCTCAGCCCTCTATCGCTTCATCGCCGCCAATCTCGGCTGGACGCCCGACGCGGAGCAGCTTGAGAACGGAACGATCACCAGTCGCGTCGGCTGCAGCAGCGCCGACAAAGCCGCCTATGACGATTACCTCGCCGCCAACGCGCCCACTTACTTCGAGCGCAACCTGCGCGACATGATCGGCGTCGCGGACGCGAACGGCATCCGGCTCATGTTCTTAAGCTGGGCATACGAACTCGCCGATCCCGAATTCACGGATGCCCAGCGCGCGGCGGTCAGCCAGCATAACGCGATCACCGCGCGCGTCGCGCAGGAAAACGGCGCGCTTTATCTGGATTACGCGGCGATTGCGCCGACGGAAAAACGCTTCTGGAACGACAACACGCATCTGACGGCGGAGGGCAATCTGGGGCAGGCGCAAGCCATCGCCCAGTTTCTGGACGATCACGACGTGATCGACGCGCAGACGCCGTGATACCCATCGAGTCCGGGATTTGCTGGCGCGGCTTGGCGCTAAGATCGCGCGCTGACTGTGCTATAATCCCGCCTCAATTGACGACGCGAATTTTGGGTTCAGTAAGGTCAAAAAGTGACAACCATTACAATCGATGACATCGCCCAACACGTTGGCGAAGAAGTGACCGTGCGCGGCTGGGTTTACAACCGCACCGACAAGGGGCGTCTGCAATTCATCCAGATGCGCGACGGCACGGGCATCGCCCAGTGTGTCGCCTTCAAGAAGGAGATGAACCCCGACGAGTTCGAGATCGCCAGCAAGCTGACGCAGGAATCGTCGCTGATCGTCACGGGCGAGGTGCGCGCCGACGAGCGCGCGCCCGGCATCCCCGGCGGCTACGAGATCGGCATCAAGTCGCTGGAACTCGTGCAGATGGCGGAGGATTACCCGATCACGCCCGAAGGAGCACGGCACTGAATTCCTGATGGACAACCGCCACCTGTGGCTGCGCTCCAGCCGCCAATGGGCGATCCTGCGCATCCGCGCGACCATCATCCGCGCCCTGCGCGACTTCATGGACGACAACGGCTATCTGCTGGTCGATACGCCGCTGATCACCCCGGCGGCGGGCGAAAACACGACCACGCTGTTCGGGCTGGATTACTTCGGCGAACCCGCCTATCTGGCGCAGACCGGACAGCTTTACAACGAAGCCGACATGATGGCGTTCGGCAAGGTCTACTGCTTCGGTCCCACCTTCCGCGCCGAAAAATCGAAGACGCGCCGCCACCTGATGGAATTCTGGATGATGGAGCCGGAAGCGGCGTTCCTCTCGCTGGAAGACATGATGACGCTGGAGGAGCGCATGATCACGACGGTGGTCGAGCGCGTCATGGACAAGCGCCGCCCGGAACTGGCGATCATCGAGCGCGACCTGAGCAAGCTGGAAGCGATCCAGATGCCGTTCGCGCGCATCAGCTACGACGACGCGGTCAAGCGCCTGCAAGAGAAAGCCGCCGAAACCGACGATCCCGAACTGAAAGCGCAGCTTCAAATCCCCTGGGGCGAGGACTTCGGCAGCCCGCACGAGACGGCAATCGCCGAGATGTTCGACCGCCCGGTCTTCGTCTACCACTACCCGACGGCGGTCAAAGCCTTCTACATGCAGCCCGTCGACGGTCGCCCGGAAGTCTGCCGCAGCGTCGACCTGCTCGCGCCGGAAGGCTACGGCGAGATCACGGGCGGCAGCGAGCGCATTTATGACCCGGTGCTGCTCGACGAGCGCGTCCAGACGATGGCGATCCCGCGCGAAGCCTACGCCTGGTATCTCGACCTGCGCCGCTTCGGCAGCGTGCCGCACGCCGGGTTCGGCATCGGCTTGGAGCGCACGGTCACGTGGATTTGCGGCTTGCCGCACCTGCGCGAAGCCATCCCCTACGCGCGCATGTTGAACCGGAACTACCCGTAAGCAAACAGACCTCACCCCGCTGCGGCGCGAAACTTCGTTTCGCCCTTAGCTCCCCCTCTCCGTTTGGAGAGGGGGTTGGGGGGTGAGGTCGTATTACAGCGAGCGCAGAAACGCGATCAGCGCGGCGCGGTCGTCGGCGCTCATGTTCACGAACGCCTGCTGGCTGGCTTGCGCCTCGCCGCCGTGCCACAGGATCGCCTCCGCCAGCGTGCGGGCGCGCCCGTCGTGCAGGTAGTAGGCGTAGCCGTTGACGGTATCCAGCAAGCCGATTCCCCACAGCGGCGCGGTGCGCCATTCGCTCCCGGACGCCCGGAAATTCACCTGACCATCCGCCAGACCCACGCCCATGTCGTGCAGCAGCAAATCGGTGTAGGGGTGGATGGTCTGATCGCGCAGCGCCGTCGCCGCATTCGGTCCGGTGTGCAGTTCGCTGACGTGGCAGGCAGAACACGCCGCCTGCGCAAAGAGCTGCTGCCCGCGCACCACCTGCGGATCGTCCGCGTTGCGCTGCGCCGGAACCGCCAGCGATCCGGAGTAAAACGCGACCGTCAGCACGTCTTCGTCGTCGATCTCGTAGGTCGGGCTGGCAGCCGAGCCGGATGCCTTCTGCCGCATCCCGTCATGGCGCGGCTGCGGCATGAACGAGTCGATGGACAGCGGCGGCTGCGGACGCTGGGGCGGCGCAGGCGGTACGTCCGAGCGCGGCAGCGAGTTGCAGCGCCGCTCTCGATCCGTACAGGGCTGCTGCGCCGCGAAGCTGCTGGTAATGCCGATGTCGCCGTTGAAGGCGGCAGCCGTCTGCTGGAGCAGCGTGGGCTGGTTCGCCTTCCAGCCAAAGCGCCCGATGACGTAGCGATTCTGCGTCGTGTCCCATACGTAGTTGGCGCGCCCGGAAACGCCGTCGCCGTTGCGATCATCCGGGTCGGTCAGCGCCAGCAGGTCGGTTTCAGGGACGGATTCGAGCAAGCCGAGACCGATCATCTGCGATGCCAGACGCGGCGAAAACGTGATGTCGGGGTGCAGACGCCCGTATTCGAGGTCTTCCAGTCGATAGGTCGGAGCATAGAGCGTGTAGGCGCTGCCGTCGGCATACGTCCCCTGAATTTCGCGGTAGCTGACGTTGAGCGTGCCTTCCTGCCGCGTCCGCCCCGTCCCCACGTCCTGAAACTGCCCGCCGTAGACCGGATCAGGCTCGGTTGAGCCGTCGCGGGTCAGCCGATTCAGCGCCAACCGGATGAGTAATCCGGTGCTGGTCTCGCCCACAAAGGTCGGCGGACGCCCGCGCCCATCAGCGGCATGACAGCTTTCGCAGCTTGTCGCGTTGAAAATCGGTCCCAGCCCGGTCTGGAGCGTGAACTCGTGGGCAAACAGGTCGTCGCCCCGTTCAAACCGTTCCAGTTCATCGGCGCTGAGCAGGGGCAGCGGCTTCTCAAATGCCTCGTCCGACGAATCGAACACGGTGTCGTCGCCGCCCAGTTGCACCGAGCTAGAACTGGCGTACACCGTCACGAACGTGGCGCAGCCCAATAACCCCACCAGCAAGATGAGTCGTTTCATGAAGTTTCCTCCGTGACTCTGGGCGTTACGCGGCGGGCAAGTGCGCCGACAGAGCCAAATAGTTCACTGAACGGATCGTCCAGCCGCGTAACGTTCAAGCAGATTGATTGGCTCGGTCAGGAACCCGATCATGGAGGAAGGGTGTTACGGAGATTTGACCAAACTGTAAAATATGCGCTAAACCGGCGGGCGCGCCTAATGATTGTGGTCGCACGCCAGCAGACGCAGCCCGGCGCGGTCGCTCCACAGCGGTTCCGGCGCGCATTCCGGCGGCGCGGGCGGGTCCCAGTCCGCATGTTCGACGTACAGGTAGTGCGCCGGAAGCTGGTCTTCGGCGGGGTACTGCTGCACGTAGAGCGCCGCCGGGCTGTTGATCTGCAAGCGCCCACAGCACCGAACCCTGCTGGAGATAGATCGGTTCGTCGTCGCGGCGATACGGGTCGATCTGAGCGAGGCTGTCCTTCCAGTAATGATCCGGGTGCTGGTAGAAGCTGAGCAGCGCCAGCCCAGCCGCGCAGCAGAAGGCGACCAGCACGCCCGCCAGCAGCGCGCGCGGTGCGCGTGCGAGCAGCGCCGCCATGATCAGCGCCAGCGCGATGGCGACGTGCGTGATGTGAATCCATTTGATCGGTCCGTCGCTCAAAACCGCTCCGGCGACCAGCAGGATGTACGTGAAGGCGATCCACAGCAGCGGCAGCGCGAGGTTTCTGGGTTTGGGTCGTCCACGCCACACCACCAGCAGCACCAGCGGCAGGACGACGCCGATCAGGAACAGCAGCGTCGCCCCGGTCAGCGCCGGAAATCCGTTGACGATCACGTTCAGGGTGTAATACAGCAGGTCGGCGGGGCGGGGCGGGGGCTGCCCGCTGCTGATGACGTGGACGGTGCGGCGCAGATAGACCAGATAGACGAGCACCGCCAGCGTCGCGTAGACCGGCACGCGCCGGACGATCCACTCGCCTATCCGTACACGCCGCCCGCGCAGCACGTCCCGGAGCGTCAGCGCATCCTGAACGATCACGACCGGCAGCGCGCCGATGTGCGCCAGCACGACCAGCATACTGGCGAGCATGTTCAGGCGCGGGCGTTTTTCCAGCCAGAACAGCAAAGACAGCAGCGCCAGCAGGGTCGCCAGCGCATACGGGCGCGCGATCTGCGAGACGGTCACGGGCGCGTAGGCGAGCGCCGTGATCAGCGCGGCGATCCAGGCTGCCCGCCGCCCGTAGAGCCGAAACGCGACCCGCGCCGTCAGCGCGACGGTGATGATGCCGATTATCACCGAGAGCCAGCGCACGGCGAACGTGTCCGGCACGACCACCAAACTCGCCCCGATCAGCACGAGGTGCAGGGCGTTATTCGGCTCCGGCAGCAGGATTTGCGCCGCCGAGTTGCCTTCAGGATGAAACAGATAGTAGCTGTTGAGAAACGACCAGGTTTCGTCGATATTGAGGTCGGGGGCGAGGAGATCGTGCAGCCGCAGCGCGAACCCGACCGACAGGATCAGCACGAGCACCCAAAGGCGCGTATGAAAGGCGGAGGTTCGCATCGAGTTCCGGTTCCCCTACAGGAATGTCCCGCTGATCTCCTTCTTATCATAGCGTCAGTCTGCCGAGCGCCTTCTTAATTGTCGGGCAGCAGAACGCCGCCCACCGCTCGCGTTGACGCGATCTCCTACTGATGCTACGATCATCGTAACATCCCCGACCGATGATGCACGCCCCGCTCATTCGCGCGCCTCGACGGTCTAGCAGGTCAGTTGGAGCCTTTATGTATATCGAATTTGCCTCTCGCATGATTGGCATGGTGGTGTTCGCCCTCGTGGGTGCGCGGTTGGGCGTCACCGCAGCCAACACGCTCGGCTTGCCGGAACTCGGCATTTCCTTCGTTTTTTCGCTGGTCGGCATCCTGTTCGGCTTGATCATGACGCCCTGGATCACGGTTCGTCCCCTGCGCGCGCTCAGCCATCTGATCAAAGAGATGCCCATCGAAGCCCTTTTCACCACCTTGTTCGGGCTGTTGATCGGTCTGCTGGTCGCGCTGCTGTCGGCGTATCCGCTGTCGCTGCTCGACCAACCCTGGGGCACGCTGCTGCCGATTCTGGTGCTGCTGCTCGCCACTTATCTGCTGACCACGATTTTCAACGTCCGCTCGCGCGAGGTCTGGCTGTTTTTGAACGAATGGTTCAGCCTGGGACCCAAGCGCACGCTGCTCGGCGCGGGCAGCGAGCGCCAGCTAATCCTCGACACCAGCGTCCTGATCGACGGGCGCATCGTGGACATCGCCAAGACGGGCTTTATCGGCGGGACGCTGGTCGTCCCACGCTTCGTCATCTCGGAGCTGCACCGCGTCGCCGATTCGTCGGACGCGCAGCGGCGCAATCGCGGGCGGCGCGGGCTGACCAAGCTCAACGAGCTTCAGCGCGAGCCGGGCATCGCCTTCAAAATTGTCGAAGAAGATATTGAAGAAGTCCCTGAGGTGGACGACAAGGTGATCGCGCTGGCGCTGCGGCTCAATTCGCCGGTCGTGACCATCGACTACCCCATGAATCAGGTTGCCGCCGCGCAGGGCGCGACCGTCCTCAACATCAACGCGCTGGCGAACGCCGTGCGCTCCGCCTACATCCCCGGCGAGACCTTCGCCATCCGCGTCATTCAGGACGGCAAGGAGCAGGGGCAGGGCGTCGGCTATCTGGAAGACGGCACGATGGTGATCGTCGAAAGCGGCAAGGACTTCATGGATCGCACAATCTACGTCGAAGTGACCAAGCTGATCAACCGCGAGACCGGGCGCATCATCTTCGCCAAGCCCGCCGAAGGGAAATGAGTCAGGTGATGCCGAACCCGCTTGCGACCAGCCCCGTCGCGATCAAAAGAACTCGTCGAGCAGTCTGTAAAAGGCTACTTTGGCGGCGTCGGCGGTGACGCCATACGCCTCAAAAAACGGCTTGACCCATTCCGCTCCGAAGTTGTAATCGATGCTGCGCGCCGCTAACGCCAGGTCCTGGCAGCGATCCGCAATTCCAGCGCGTCCCCAGTCGATCAAGCCGCTGAGGGTCATGGCATCCGGGTCGATCAAAACGTTGGGCGTGCAGTAATCGCCGTGCGTGAACACCAGGTCTTCGTCAGCCGGGCGCGTGTCGATCACTTCACGAAACAGACTTTGCGCCGTGCGTCCTCGCCGCTCAGGATCAAAGTTCAGGACATCCACGCTGCCGGCGTGCAACCGCTGCGCCGCCTGAGCAATCTTCACATCGAGCCGCACGTCAAACGGGCAGTCCTCTGCGGGAACGGCGTGTACCTGGTGCAGACTTTGGGCGTAAAGCCGGATTAGCGTGGGGAGTTGATCGCGGAGCGAGTCATCATACAGCGCCACCCCCGGCACGCCGCTGATCAGCAGATACTGGCGCGCGTCGTCCTCCGCCCAATAGAGTACGTCGGGCACAGGCAGACGTCCGCGCAGCCAGAGCAGACGGCTCACTTCGGCGTACAAATCCTGTTCGGAACCGCGCACCGCGATTTTCAGGTAACGGTCAGGCTGCCCGCGCTCTTCTAAGTGAAAAATGCGCGTGCCGGATTGCCCTTCGTCGACCTCCTGAATCGCCGTTTCCCGAAGCCGGGTCTGCAATGCAGCAGGGATTTTCCGCAGAAAATTCATCGTTTGCCTCAGGGCTCGCGTAGATGCGATAGCCGTTCGCGTCGTAGACCAGCGTCAGCCCCGCCGTCCACGTCGGCGCGTCGCCGGGCGCGAGCGCCTGCTCCAGCGGACCGTCCATCACGTAGCGGATCGTCCCGGCGCAGGCGAAAGTCAGCGCGCAGGGACTGGCGTACAGGCTCGCGCGCTCGGCTCCACTCATCCCACCGGAGTAAAAGTATTCCAGCCGCGCCGTCTTGAACTGCCAGTTGATCGTCTCGGGACCGTGCCCCATGAACGTGCGCAGGTGCGTCCACGCCGGGATCACGTTGCCCGTCTCGACCGCGCTCAGCACGATGTCGTCCGGCGCGGAGTTTTCGTTCAGCCAGTTGAGCGCGTCGATCTCGGCGGCGGGGCGAAACAGCGGGCGCGCCGGGTTCGCCGCCGCCAGAAAGCCGCCCAGCAGCAGGAAGGCGCTCGTCAGCAGCGTCACCGTGACCAGCGCGCCGCGCACGATTCCGGGAACGCCGCGCTCCGCCAGCACGCGCAGCCCCGCCGCCGCCAGAATCGCCAGCGGGACGATCACCGCCTCGCTCATCCGGCGCTGCACGTTGAGCGGCAGATAGACCAGAATCGGCACGATCAGCACCCAGCCGATCAATAACGCGGGGCGAATCCCTTCCAATCGCCACACCCGGCGCGCGCCGAACAGCGCCAGCAGACCGAGCGGCAGATACGCCAGCAGATATTGCAGCGGCGGCGGCGACGCCAGCAAATTCTGCGCCGACCACGCCGCGAAGACCGGATTGACCGTGAAGGCAATCGTGTAGAACAGGAACAGCGGCAGCGTGATCCCGCCCGCGACGACGCAGCGGGCGAACAGCGCCAGCGGGAAGCGCCGCTGCTTGACCCATGCCGCCAGCCCCCACGCGCCCAGAACGCAGTAGATGATCACGAAGTAGAACGGCACGCTCAGCCCGACGACCAGCCAGCAGACGCCCGCCAGAATCAGCCAGCGCCACTCCGACCGCGCAATGTGTACACGATGTTGTAGGGGCACGGCATGTCGTGCCCTTTCGCCGACATTTACTGGTTGTGTGGGCACAGCGTGCCGTGCCCCAACAATTTCTTTCTCCCCTCTCCCCATTTGTGTGGGAGAGGGGGCGGGGGTGAGGGGCAAACTCTTCATCAGCGCCAGCAAGCCGCCCAGCAGCGCCGCCCGCGCCAGCGCCAGATGTGGCAAGCCGAACAGGATCAGGAAGCTGAAGCCTTCGGGGATATAGAAATCGGCGGGGAGCGCGCTCTGCCCGCTGAGCGATAGCAGCCAGCCCAAGCCGCCGCCCAGCAGCGCCAGAATCGCGGCGATCAGGCGGTCGCGCGGGTCGTCCAGAAAGACGGCGACGAAGCGGTAGATCACCACGACCAGCAGCGCGTCGAAGACGATGCGCATCAGGTGGAAGGTCACGATCAGCGCCGGGGTCAGCGCCGGATCGGTGTCGGCGATAAAATGCCCGACGATCTGCCCCGGTATGATGTAGGGCAGGAAGACCAGCGGCACGCCGTCGCTCGCTTCGGGCGTGTAGAACAGGTAGAAATCCCAGACGCCGCGCGCGCCCAGCCGCATTTTGCCGATGTACGAGTTGCCGTCCTCCACGCCGAACAGGAAGCCGCTAAAATGCCAGTCGCTCCCCTGCTTCGACCACGCCAGCAGATAGGGCGCGGTCGTGATCACCACGACGGCGACCGCCAGCAGCAGGACGCTACGCCACTCGCTCCGGCTCACGGCGCATCCTGGGCGTCAGCCTCATCACCGAACACCTCGTCGAAGATTTCCGGCTCAATCAGGTCTTCCAGCGACCAGTCATAGACCGAGTATTCGGGCGTCGTCAGCTCGTAGCCATTGTCGCGCGCCCAGGCTTCCAGTTCCACCAGCGCGTCGCGGATGTCCGCGCCGGGCGTGAACGGGCGACCGACCGCCAGCATGACCACTTCCGCGTCGATGCCGTCGCCGCTGGCGAGCGCCCAGTACTGGTCGTCCGTCAGGCAGATGTACGCTTGCCGAGCCGTCATGGTTTGTCCTTTGCCCTCTGAAGTCCTGTCCTATAGACGTGCTTCGCGGGCGTTTGGTTGCATCTGCCCTATTCTAAGTCCGTTTCCGGCTGCGAAGATGCGCATATTGGAACGTAGACAGTCCGCGCGGGCGATGGTTAAATGAGAGGACGTGACGGACGGCTGAGGGCACGATGCAGTTAGGCGCTTATCTCGACCGAATTGGCTATCGCGGCGCGCTGGAGCCGACCCTCGCAACGCTGACCGGGGTGCATCGCGCGCACCTGCTCGCCATCGCCTACGAAAATCTCGACATCCACCTGGGACGGGCGCTCTCGCTGGACGAGGCGCAGATTTTCGACAAGCTGGTGACGCGGCGGCGCGGCGGCTGGTGCTACGAGATGAACGGCTTGCTGGCGTGGGCGCTGCGCCAGCTTGGCTTCGATGTGACGCTGCTCTCCAGCGCCGTCCGGCGCGAGATGGTGGGCGACGGCTCCGAAGGCGATCACCTGATCCTGCTGGTGCGGCTCGACCGTCTCTATCTGGTCGACGTGGGCTTCGGCAACGGGCTGCTGGAGCCGATCCCGCTCGAACCGGGCAGCTATACGCAGCGCTTCCTGACCTATCGCCTGCTGCGCGATGGCGAGCGCTGGTTCTTCCAGAATCACGAGTACGGCGGTCCCGGCTTCGTCTTCACGCTTCGCCGCGCACGCTGCCCTATTTCACGCGGCGCTGCCACGAGCTGCAAACGCTGCCGGAATCCGGCTTCGTGCGCACGACCGTCTGTATGCGCTTCACGCCGGACAGCCTGCTGGAACTGCGCGGCGCAGTCCTGAAGACGATCACGGCGCAGGGCGTGGACGAGCAGGTTGTCGATAACGCCGCGAGTTATGAACAGGTTTTGAACAGCCAGTTCGACCTGCACCTTTCGCCCGATCAGATCGCGCCGCTGTGGGAAAAAGTCTGGGCGCGGCATCAGGCATGGCTGAAGGAAAACGCCGGATAATCGCCCGGCGCTCGAAGCATCGGGCTAAAACTACAAGCCGTCTGAAGACGGCTGGAAGCAGACTGCTTCAGCAGTCTTGTTTTGCCAGCCGGATGCTTTGAGCATCCGGTGTCAGGGCTAGCGTTTCACTTGAACCTGTGCCCTCGTCCGCTTATGCGTTAAAATTGACCGACTGTAACAGATGCTGTGAAGGATAGACAACTCTATGCCGCTGCGGATTTTCAATGTGCTTGGGCGTGAAAAACAGGATTTCGAGCCGCTCGTGCCGGGACACGTCGGGATGTACGTCTGCGGTCCCACCGTCTACGACCAGTCGCACATCGGGCACGCCAAGACCTATATCTCCTTCGACGTAATCGTGCGCTACCTGCGCTTCAGCGGCTACGACGTGCTCTACGTGCAAAATCTGACCGACGTGGGGCATCTGCTCGACAGCGGCGAAGACCGCATCCTCAAGAAAGCCGCGCAAACGCAGTCCAAGCCGATGGCGATTGCCGAGCATTACGCCCGCGCCTACCAGGACGCGATGGATCGCCTCGGCGTGCTGCGCCCGGACATCGCCCCGCGCGCCAGCGGGCACATCCCCGAACAGATCGAGATGATCGAGACGCTGCTGAGCAACGGCTGCGCCTACGAGGTCAACGGCAGCGTCTACTTCGACGTGACCACCGACCCGGATTACGGCAAGCTCTCCAACCGGCGCATCGAGCAGCAGGAAGCCGGGACGCGCGAAGCGGTGCGCGGCGAGAAGCGCAACCCCGAAGATTTCGCACTCTGGAAAGCCGCCGACCCCGAACATATCCTGCGCTGGAACAGCCCCTGGGGCGAAGGCTTCCCCGGCTGGCACATCGAATGCTCGGCGATGTCGAGGAAGTATCTGGGCGAGACCTTCGACATTCACGGCGGCGGCATCGACAACATCTTCCCGCACAACGAGAGCGAGATCGCCCAGAGCGAGTGCGCCAATCACGTCGATTTCGCCCGCTACTGGATGCTGGTCGGCAGCCTGCTCGTCCCGGACGAAGGCGGCAACCCGGTCAAGATGTCGAAAAGCCTGAACAACTTCGTCCCCATCGACGAGGCGCTCCAGCGCTTCCGTCCCGAAGTGATCCGCATGTTCATGGAGGGTGTCCACTACAGCAACCCGGTGGTCTACGACGAAGGCTCGATGGAAGCGGCAGCGCGCGGCTGGGAGCGGCTTTACAACGCCGTCCGGCTGGTGCGCCGCGCCATGAACAGCGCGCCGGACGGCAGCGGCGACAGCAGCGCCATCCTGACAAAGATCAACGAGACCAGAGCAGCATTCATCAGCGCGATGGACGACGACTTCAACGCGCCGCAGGCGCTCGCCGTGCTGCAAGACTTCACGCGCGAGGTCAACAGCCTGCTCAACAGCGGGCAGGCGGTCGGGCTGGGCGTGCTTTCCGAAATCGACAACCTGTACACGTCGCTCGGCGGGGACGTGCTCGGCATCATTCCCAGGACGGACGAAGCCGCCAGCGGCGATGCCTCGCGCGAAGCCGCGCTGATCGAACTGATGATCAGCCTGCGGGCGCAGGCGCGCGCCAGCAAGAACTGGGCGGAAAGCGACCGTATCCGCGACGAACTGGCGAAAATTGGCGTGACCCTTGAAGATCGGGCGGATGGCACGATCTGGAAGACGACCTGAATGACAGCCGAATTCATCTATGGTCACTGGGCAGTGATAGAATCGCTCCGCGCCGGGCGGCGCTCGATTGAGCAGTTGCTGGTCACGGAGACGGTCGAGACGAAGGGGCTGGTGGCGGAAATCCTCGCCATCGCCGCCGAGCGCGGCGTCCCCGTGCGGCGCGTCCCCCGGCGTATCATCGACGATCTGGCGCAGGGCGCGAACCACCAGAACATGGCGCTGCGCGTCGGCGGTTATCCCTATGCCGATCTGGAAGACGTGCTCGCACTAAGCAAGAAGCGCGAGGAGATGCCTTTCATCCTCGTCCTCGACCTGCTCAAAGACCCGCAGAACGTCGGCGCGCTGCTGCGCGTCGCCGACGCGGTCGGCGTGCATGGCATCGTCATCCAGGAGCGGCGCAGCGTCGCCGTGACTCCGGCGGTCGTCAACGCCTCGTCCGGCGCGGTCGAGCATCTCAACATCGTCCAGGTGACCAATCTCGTCAACGCCATGCGCGACCTGAAGTCGCAGGACGTGTGGATGGTCGGGCTGGACGTGGGTCAGAACGTGCCACCCATCGACAAAACCGACCTCAACATGGCGCTGGGGCTGGTGCTCGGCAGCGAAGGCGAAGGCTTGCGCCGCCTCGTGCGCGATACCTGCGACCTGCTGCTCTCCCTGCCGATGCGCGGCTCGGTCGCCAGCCTTAACGTGGCGACCGTCGGCGCGGTGGCGCTCTACGCCGCCTGGCAGGCGCGCGGCTGGCAGGGCTGGGCACATGCCTGACCGTTAACGCAGCTTGACGCTTCCACCTGACGCCTCACCGACTTTTGAGGTTAAATCGCCCCGAATCGTGTATGATGTAAATACGTATATATCTTCACTGCACCAGTTAAAGGAGGAGCGCGCCCCGTTTTTGCTCGACACGCGCTGAAAAATACGATGGCTGATGACGTAACCAGTGATATTATCAACGAAACTCGCCAGAAGATGAAGTCGACTCTCTCAGTTTACGAGCAGGATTTGCTCGGCATTCGCACGGGTCGCGCCAGCACCGCACTGGTGGATCAACTCCATATCGACTATTATGGACAGCCGACCGAACTACGACAACTTGCGACGATCTCGACGCCGGAACCGATGCAGATACTGATTCGCCCTTACGAAAAGACGGCGGTCAAGGCTATCGAAAAGGCGATCCAGCAGTCTGACCTGAACATCAACCCGAACGTCGACGGCGAGGTGATTCGCCTGAACATGCCGCCGCTGACGCGCGAGCGCCGTCAGGAGTTGGTCAAGTTCCTGCACAAGCGCATGGAAGAAGCGCGGGTCGCCATTCGCAACATTCGCCGCTCCGGTAACGACGACCTGAAGGACTTCGAAAAAGAAAAGATGATTTCTGAAGACGAGTCCAAGTACGGTCAGGAAGAAATTCAGGAGCTGACCGACAAATTCATCGGAGAGATCGACGAAATCGGCAAGCACAAAGAGAATGAAATCCTAGAGGTTTAAGCCAATGGTCGCTGTTGTGCGCGAAAACATACAGGAAAGTGCCCCGGAGCGCCAGCCGAAGCACGTCGCTATCATCATGGACGGCAACGGGCGCTGGGCGAAAGCGCATGGTCTACCGCGCACCGAGGGACACCGGCACGGCACAGAAAATCTGCGTCGCATTCTGCGCGCAGCAGTCTCAAATGGCATCGAAGTCCTGACAATCTACGCCTTCTCGACGGAGAACTGGGCGCGCCCCCGCGCCGAGGTACGGATGCTGCTGCGCATCCTCGAAACGGTGATCGACCGCGAGCTGGACGAGCTGCACGCGGAAGGTGTCCAACTGCGTCACATCGGCGAGCTGGACGGCATCAGCCAGATACTGCAAAAGAAAATCCACCGGGCGATGGAATTGACGCGCCACAATACGACGCTGATCCTCAACATCGCCTTCAACTACGGCGGACGCGACGAGATCGTCCACGCCGTGCGCCGCATCATCGCCGACGGCATCCCGGCGGAACAGGTCAACGAGGCGCTGATCAGCAGCTACCTGTACACCGGCGACCTGCCCGACCCCGACCTGATCATCCGCACCAGCGGCGAACTGCGCGTCAGTAATTTTCTGATCTGGCAGGGCGCTTATTCCGAATATTACGCCACCCCCACCTACTGGCCCGATTTCGACGAAGCCGAACTCAAGCGCGCGCTGCTCGCCTACGGCAAGCGCAAGCGCCGCTTCGGCATGACTGACGAACAGCTTGGCGATCAAGCCGAATAGCTCCAGACGAGTTACAATAAGCGCATATCGGGGTGCATCCGGCACGGGGAAGATCCGTGCGCTCCCTACTGTGACCACTGTTTATTGTGAACGTTAGTCAACAGGACAAAATGAGATGCAAAATGACATAAGCCAGGTCAAGTCGGCGCTGCGCGACGAGCAGTACATCGCTACCGACGAAATCTCAACCGTGATGTTCCTGGCTGAACGCCTGAGCAAACCCGTGCTAGCCGAAGGTCCGGCAGGCGTCGGCAAGACCGAACTGGCGAAAGCGTGGTCGAAAATCAGCCGTCGTCCGCTCATCCGCCTGCAATGCTACGAAGGGCTGGACGAGAGCAAGGCGCTCTACGAGTGGGAATACGCCAAGCAGATGCTCTACACCCAGCTTCTGCGCGACAAACTGAGCCAGCTCCTCGCCGAAGCGGAGACGCTCGCCGCCGCCGCCGACCGTCTGGCGAACGAAGAAGACGTGTTCTTCTCGGATCGCTTCCTGCTGGCGCGCCCCCTGCTGCAAGCGATCACCTCGAACGAGCCGGTCGTCCTGCTGATCGACGAGATCGACCGCGCCGACGCCGAGTTTGAAGCCTTCCTGCTCGAAGTGCTGAGCGATTTTCAGGTGTCCGTGCCCGAAATCGGCACGATTACGGCGAAGCATCAGCCGCTGGTGCTGCTGACCAGCAACAACACGCGCGAGCTTTCCGAAGCGCTCAAGCGCCGCTGCCTCTACCTGTTTATCGACTACCCCGACGTGGAAACCGAGATGAACATCGTGCGGATGCGCGTCCCGCAGTTGAGCGCGAAGCTGGCGCAGCAGGCGGTCGAGGTCGTGCAAAGCCTGCGCCAGATGGACTTGAAGAAGAATCCCAGCGTGTCCGAGACCATCGACTGGGCGCGGGCGCTGGTCATGCTCAACGCCGACAGCCTCGACAAGGACACGCTCGAAAATACGCTGACGGTGCTGCTCAAGCACGAAAGCGACGTGCAGAAGGCGCGGCGCGCGCTGACCGGCGGGCATTCGCATCCGCTGGATCGGGACCCGCGCGACCGTCGCGGCAAGAATCGCTGGGCGGGCAGCGAGTGGAATAACTGAGCGGACGCCGGGTGCTTTAGCCGGACGTTTCAACGTCCGGCTATAAGATACCTAGCCGCCCACTGAAGGGGCGGCACTCGGCGGCGACCCCTTCAGTGGGTCGCTGCTTTTCGTAGCTGGCGGTTTAAACCGTCAGCGGCACGGAAAGGCAAGTTCGCATTATCGAACAAGCCTTTTGAGCATCCAGCGTAAAGCGCTTACCCCTGCATCGTGCGCTGCAAAATGTTCTGGTAGACGAAGTAGACGATCACCGCCAGCACGGCGACCACGACGGCGTAGAGGACGGCTGTCCCCAGGAAGTCCGTGATCTGGATTGAACTCCCGGTAGCGTCCGCATAGGGGCGAACCGCCGCATAGGGCGCGAGCAGGGCGACGAGGAACGTGACGATGACGAGTACGACCAGCCCGTAGCGGAGCAGGCGTAAACGTCCCTGGGTGTCAGTCTGGCTAATCATAATCCGACTCCTCTAAAAATATTGTGCCCTATAATCTAATTTATATGATTCTTCATACGAGTCAAATACACTGCCTTAACGTTTCGTGGAGATGCGCCTGCGCAGGATGACCGATTCATGAGTATCGCCGGGTTGATCAGCGTGTTCGGAATCGCCTTCCTGTCGCTGTGGGCGTCGATCCCGGCAGGCGCGGCGCTCGGCTTGGACGTGATCCCGGTGGTCGTGACGGCGGCGATCAGCTATGCCTGCGGCGTGGCGCTGGTGGTGGTCGTCGGGCAGCCGGTGCGCGACTGGATTCTGCGGCGCTTCGGCGGCAAGGCGTCGAGCAGTTCCGACAGCGCCATCCGCCGCGTCTGGAATCGCTACGGCTTGATCGGGCTGGCGCTGCTCGCCCCGGTGACGACCGGCGCGCAGGTCGGCGCGATCATCGGCATGTCGCTCAACGCGCCGCCGCGCCGCCTGTTCGTGCTAATGTCGCTCGGCGGGCTGCTGTGGGCGATCCTGTTCGCCGTGCTGATCTCGCTGGGCGTGGCAGCGGTGAGTCGTTAGCGCCCCTACACGCCGCCCGTACATCCGCGTATAATCAACGCCGTTAGAACCGCCACAGAAAGCAAACCGCTATGCTAGACAAACTCGCAGCCATTGAGGCGCGTTACGATGAACTGGATCGCCTGCTCAGCGATCCTGAGGTGAGCAGCGATTACGAAAAGGTCGCCGAATACAGCAAGGAGCGCGCCAGCCTGAGCGAGATCGTCGAGGCGTATCGCCAGTTCCAGCGCGAAACGGACGAGCTTGACGGCGCTCAGGCGATGTTCGAAGAAGAGACCGATCCCGATATGCGTGCGATGGCGCAGGATGAGGTCGCCCGGCTCGAAAGCAGCATCGACACGCTGCGCGAGCAGCTCAAAGTCATGCTGCTGCCCAAAGACCCGCGCGACGATAAGAACGTGATCATGGAGATTCGCGCCGGAGCGGGCGGCGACGAGGCGGGCTTGTTCGCCGCCGACCTGTTCCGCATGTACAGCTACTACGCCGAGTCGCGCCGCTGGAAGATCGAGGTCATCGACCAGAACGAGACCGGCATCGGCGGCTTCAAGGAGATCAAGTTCGAGGTACGCGGTCAGGGCGCGTTCAGCCGCCTCAAATACGAGAGCGGCGTCCACCGCGTCCAGCGCGTCCCGGAGACCGAGAGCCAGGGGCGCGTTCACACCAGCACCGTCACGGTCGCCGTGCTGGCGGAGATGGATGAGGTCGACGTGGAGCTGGACATGAACGACGTGCGCGTCGATGTCTATCGCAGCGGCGGCGCGGGTGGTCAGTCGGTCAACACGACCGACTCGGCGGTGCGCATGACGCACATCCCCACAGGGATCGTCGTCGCCGTGCAGGACGAGCGCAGCCAGCTTCAGAACCGGATGCGCGCCAAGCAGATTTTGATCGCGCGTCTCTACGAGATCGAGGCGGAGAAGCAGCGCAGCGAGCAGGAAAACGAGCGCCGCTCGCAGGTCGGCACGGGCGAGCGCGCCGAGAAAATCCGCACCTACAACTTCCCGCAGAACCGCGTCACCGATCACCGCGTCAACCTGACCAGCTACAACTTGCAGGCGGTCATGAACGGCGATATTGACCAGTTCATCGACGAGCTGATCACACGCGATCAATCGGAGAAGCTCTCCGGCGGTGAACAGGTCGCATGATGCTGATCCGACAGGCAACACCCGAAGATGCGCCCGCGCTGGCATTGATGCGCTGGAATTTGCGAATGCACGACCAGCCGGTCGATCCGGCGACTTATCCTGAGTTCGAGGCGTATTTCAGCCAGTTCATACGCGACGCGCTGGCAAGCGGACGCTGGGTCGTCTGGGTTGCGGAAGACGACGATCAGGTGATCGCGCAGGTGTACGTGCAGATCATCGAGAAAGTGCCGCGCCCCGGCGCGCTGCACCGGAACTTCGGCTACGTCACCAACGTTTACGCACACCCGGCATATCGCAATCAGGGCGTCGGCGGGCGTCTGATGAGGCACGTCATCGAATGGGCGAAGGCAGAGCCGCTCGAATACATCATCCTCTGGCCCTCGCCGCTCAGCGTATCCTTCTACCAGCGCATGGGCTTCGAGTATCCCACCGACGCGCTTCAACTAATCTTGCAGGATGAGTGAGTCAACGCCGAGCATTAGTTCTGCGCTGCATGCCGCCCGCCAGCAGATTGATTCGCTCGACGCGCACGTGCTGCTCGGCGACGTGCTCGGCGTGGATCGCGCCGATCTGCTGGCGCACCCCGAAGCGCCGCTGACTTCCGAGCAGGCGGAGCAGTTCGCGGCGTGGGTCGCGCGCTGCGCCGCCGGAGAGCCGGTCGCCTACATCCTCGGTCGGCGCGCCTTCTACGACCGCGACATCCTCGTCACGCCCGACGTGCTTATCCCGCGTCCGGAAACCGAGCTTTTGCTGGAACAGGCATTGACTCTGAGCGACCGGAAATTGACGGTTGCGGATGTTGGCACGGGCAGCGGCGCGCTCGCCGTGACCTTCGCGGCGAACCAACCGGGGGCGCAGGTGTATGCCACCGACATCAGCCCGGCGGCGCTGGCGGTCGCGCGCCGCAACGCCGAGCGCTCCGGCGTCGGCGTCTGCTTCTACGAAGGCGATCTGCTCGCCCCGCTGATCGAACGCGGCGTCAAGCTCGACCTGATCATGGCGAACCTGCCCTACATCGCCAGCGACGAGCTTGCCACGCTCGCCGTCAGCCGCTACGAGCCGCACCTCGCGCTCGACGGCGGCGCGGACGGACTCGACCTGATTCGCCGCCTGCTGGCGCAGATTCCGCAGGCGGTCAGCCCCGGCGCGCTGCTGCTGCTGGAGATCGGCGCGGGACAGGGCGCGGCGGCGCTGGAACTGGTCGAACAATCTCTAAGCCAACAGGCGCTCAAACCGAAGCGCGCCGAGGTCATCCCCGACTACGCCGGGCTGGATCGCATCGTCCGCGCCGAGCTGTAGCCCCATTTGTGCCCGGCGCCGAGTGATGTTAGAATCAGGTATGTATCGCTGGTGTGCGCCGAATCCATGCTATAATCGTCGGTTTGTTGCACGGGATTGTTCCGTGTTTCACGTACCGTTATCTGAGTGGAGTTGGTTGCATGTCTAATTCAGGAATGCAGCGCAGAGAGATCGAGAACACCATGCTCACCCTGACGCGCCAAGTCGACACCCGCGACACGCGCTGGCTGGAGAGCCGGGAGTTCTCGGAATTCGTCGGCGCATGGCGCGACCTGGCGCAGTATTACGAGTCGAGCCATGATACGATGCTTGACACGCATATCCTCAAGCTGTATATGCGTTATGCGGTCAGTCTGCGCCACATCATCGAAGATGAGCGCATGGCGCAGCGCCGGCGCCAGCAGGCGAAATCCGCCCTGAAAGACCTCAACGGCAATCTGGACGGGGTCTTCCGGCAGATCGAGCGCAATGGCGGCGCTCGCGCGGCAGTCTAAGCCAACGGCAGGGCGCACGTGCAACCTTCGGTTGCCTAGGTGCGCCCTGTTTATTTCCCCGTCCACACATACCCCATCCACACGCCCTAACTCCGCCGCGAAGGTATCCATCCAGGCGCGCTCCTCACAACGTTTAAATCTCCTGTAAGATCGATGTGGTATCCTGCATAGACCACCACAGCGTGAAATACTCGCATCCCAAAAAGAAACACGTTACGCTTTTGAGGAGTCGAATGGATGTTACGCCAACTGGTTTTACTGCTGCTTCTGCTGCTCGTCCCGCTGGTTACGCAGGCACAGGATGCCACGCCGCAAGGAGACGGAGGACAGGTGGAAAGTCGATACGTCGGAAGCGTGCCCGCCCCGGAGTTCGCGGAGGGTCTCGACTGGATCAACGTGCCCGCGCCGCTGACGCTGCAAGCGCTGCGCGGCAAAGTCGTGATCCTCGACTTCTGGACGTATGGCTGCATCAACTGCATCCACATGATCCCGACGCTTCAGCAGCTTGAAGACAAATACGGCGACGCGCTGGCGGTCATCAGCATCCATTCCGCCAAGTTCGAGAACGAGGGCGACACGCAGAACATCCGCCAGATCGTCCAGCGCTACGGCTTGAAGCACCCGGTCATCAACGACAGCGACTTCATCGTCTGGCAGCAGTACAGCGTCAACGCCTGGCCCACCTTCTTCGTGATCGACCCGCGCGGCAATATTCTGGCGAAACAGCCGGGCGAAATCCCCTTCAGCGCCTTCGACCGCCTGATCGGCGGCATGATCGACACCTTCGACAGCACGGGCGAGATCAACCGCCAGCCGCTCGATCTGGCGCTGGAAGGCGCGGGGCAGCCCGGCGGGCTGCTCGCCTATCCCGGCAAAGTGCTGGCGGACGAAGCGGGCAAGCGCCTGTTCATCGCCGACAGCAACCACAACCGCATCGTCGTCGCCGACCTGACCACCTACGAGGTGCTGGACGTGATCGGCGGCAGCGCCCCCGGCTCGGACGACGGCTCGTTCGAGACGGCGACCTTCAACACGCCGCAGGGGATGGCGCTGCGCGGCGATGTCCTCTATGTCGCCGACATGGAGAACCACCTGATCCGCGCCGCCAACCTGAGCGACCGCACCGTCACGACCATCGCCGGGACGGGCAAGCAGTTGTTCGGCAGCAGCTTCGACGTGCCGACGCCGCCGCTCAACACCGACATCAGCAGCCCCTGGGATTTGGCGCTCGGCGACGGCGACACGCTCTACATTGCGATGGCGGGCACGCATCAGGTCTGGCAGATGCACCTGGACGCCCACACCATCCAGCCCTGGATCGGGGACGGCGGCGAGGGCATGGTCAGCAGCCGCTTCACCCAGTCGGAGCTGGCGCAGCCGAGCGGCTTGTTCTACCGCGACGGCGTGCTCTACATCGCCGACAGCGAATCGAGCACGATCCGCGCCGCCGACACCAGCGCGCAGCAGGTGACGACCATCGCCGGGACGACCGACAACAACCTGTTCAACTTCGGCGATATGGACGGCGCGGCGGGCGAGTCGCGCTTGCAGCATCCGCTCGGCGTGACTGGCGGCGCGGACGGCACGATCTACGTCGCCGATACCTACAACAGCCGCATCAAGGCGCTCGACCCGCAGACCGACGTGATCACGACGCTTAGCGGGCAGGGTGAAGGCGGCGGCTACCACGACGGCGCGGAGCAGGAAGCCGCCTTCAACGAGCCGGGCGGGCTTTCGGCGGCGGGAAACCGCCTGTTCGTCGCCGACACCAACAATCAGGTCATCCGCGTGATCGACCTGCAAAGCGGGCAGGTCAGCACCGTCATGTTCCCCAACCCGGAGAAGCTGCAAATCGGCGGCGAGACGACGGTCGTCGGCGGCAACGTCGCGCGCGGGGAGCTGATCACGCTGCCGGAGCAGACCATCGCGGCGGGCGACGGCGCGATTCGCGTGCGCATCACCCTGCCGGACGGTTACAGGATCAACCCCGACGCGCCCTCGCGCGCCGAGTGGAACAACGAGAACGAAGCCATCAACATCCCCGAAGCCGAGCGCGCGCAGCCCTTCAACTCGGCGGAGTTCAGCCTGCCGGTGACGCTGGCAGAAGGCAGCGACGTGCTGCACGGCTACCTGACCACCTATTACTGCGAAGCCGAGCACGAGACGCTGTGCTTCATCGATGAGGTGCAGATTGAAGCGCCGGTCACGGTCAGCGCGGACGCAGCAAGCAGTGAGATTGTCGTCGAGCGGGCGATCACGCCGCCGCAGGTGGATACGTCAGGCGGAATAGCGGGGTAAGTGTAGGGGCGGGTTTGAAACCCGCCCCTACGGAATTGCATTGATGATTTACGGCGCGGCAGTCGCTTCGGCGGTCGCCGCGCTGGTCATTTCCGGTGAGGCTTCCAGCGTCGCTTCGAGCAGCGGCGGCGGCGCGACTGTAGCAGCAGCCGAGGTCGGCGCGGCGGTCGGCAGCGGCGCGTAAGGCGGCGTCGTCAGCCAGTTCTTGAGCGTGTCGATCACCGTCTGCGGGATCAGGTAAATCGTCTGCTGACCTTCCAGCGTCACACCCGGATTCTGGACGACGTTCGCCGTCGGCATTTCCGTCACTTCGGCAGTCGCTTCGCTGGTTGCTTCCGCCGTCGCTTCGACAGGTGCCCCGGCGGTCATTTCGGCGGTCGCTTCAGCAGTGGCTTCTTCGGTCGCCGACTGGAAGATACGCTTCGGCGCGCTGTTGCTGGTCGCTTCGGCGGTTGCCTCGGCGGTCGCTACACTGGGCTGAATGCTGAGCACGTTCGTCTCGGACGTGGCTTCCGCAGTCGCCTCCGGGCTGGCTGCCGACTGAACCACCGCGTAATAGCGCGCGCTCGTCGGGCTTTTCGAGCCAACGTAGATCGTGTGCAGGATGTTGTCGCTCGTCAGCACCAGGATCGTATAGGCAGGATGATCGACCCCGAACGTCGCCAGTTGATCATCCTGAAAGGTGTTGTTGTAGTTGATGGTGGCGATCTGCCCCACCGTCGTGTTGATCAGCGACTGCTCCGGGTCGCGCCCGGCAAGCGCGTTGGTCGCATCGATATGCCACGCGCCGCCGCTGTCTTTGGTCAGCGCGACGAAATCGCCAGACGTATTATCGCGCACTTCGTAGCGCACGATGTTCTCACCGGAGACGCCGGGCAGCAGCGCCCCCGACGCGATTTCGGGGGTAGGAGTCTCGCCAGGCGCGCTCGCCTGTTGATTCTCGACCACGATCACCACCACGATGATGACCAGCAGCGCGGCGATTAAAACAATGGTGCCTCGATTCATTCGCATACAAGTCTCTCCTTAGCGCGCGCGTTCGCGGTTATTCCACCAGACCAGCAGCCCGATTGCCAGTACACCGAAGGGCAGGATAATAATCGTGATGAAGTTGATGTTGCGCATCGTCTGCGCGTCGGCAAAGATCGGCGCATCCTGCGGGCGCTGCTGCTGCTGAACGGTGATCTGCGTGAAGTAGTCGTTGAAGTTGGTCGTCCAGATCAGGCTGTTGAACGCCACGCTCAGGTTGTCGATGTTCGGGAACTGGGCATAAACGTCGTTACCCAGCGAGGTGCTTCCCAGCAGGACGATGCGCGCATGGGTCTGCGTGTTCTCGGCAGAAGCGGCAAGCACGAACGGTCCCGCCTGGTCGCTGTCGGTCTTGTCGATTTCGTTGTTGAGTACGGCTGCGAGGTCGGTCTTGGCGTAAGACGCCGAAGTCGAGTGCGCCAGCCAGGTGGTGGTCACGTTCGCAGGCGCGCTATCGGCAATCGTGATGCTGTTGGGCACTTCGAAGACCAGCGCCGCCTGCCCGGACGGAATCCCGTTAGAGGTGACGAAGCTGCTGCGCGACAGGTCGGTCGAGACCGGCACCAGCGGCGACTGGAATGCCTGCGTCTTGTCGAGCACCACGTCCTTGTTAAATTGCAGTCCGAAATCCTGCATCAGCCAGGCGTTGAGGTTATCCGACGTCGCCAGCGAAGTCTTGTCATTGTTGAGGTTTGTCCCGGCAAAGATAACCAGATCGCCACCTTTGGCGACGTAATCCTGAAGCACCTTCAGTTCGGCGTCGGAGAGCGGCGCGCTGCCGCCGGGGACAATGATCACCTGCCCGGTTACGTTCGGATCGTCCAGATTATAAGTCCCGTCCGGGCTAGCCAACTGCACCAGCGAAACATCCTGTACGTTCCAGCCGTAGCGCTGCGACAGGTTCTGCTTGAGCGTCGTCATCTGCGCCCCCACGCCGTCCGTCACGTTCAGGAAATAGGCGTTGAAGACGCCCGACGAAGAGGCTTTCAGGATGGCGTTGGTCAAACCGCCCTGATCGGCGGACGAGACAACCTGGGCGTTCTGCGCGTCCGGCTGCCCGTCGTCGCCAATCTTGACGACGGCGATCTGCCCGGCGCGCGTGACTTTGTAAAGCGAGGCTTGCTGGGGCGACCGCTCAGGATCGACAAACTGGTAGTCGATCTTGCCGTTGCTGGTCGTCTTGTAATCGTCGAACAGCAGCGTATCCTGGTCGCGGGTGCTCGCCTGCGACGGTCCGTAAAAAGCGATGATGTCGATCTTCGGCGACCCCGGCTCGGCAGCCAGCGCGGCAATCGCCTGGCGCAACTCGGGGCTGAGCGAGAAGCTGTTGGTCTGCGTCAGGTCGGCGCGCAGGTTGGCGTTGCGCACGACGACGTACACGCCCACCAGCGCGACCAGCAGGATCAGCGTCACCAGCAGGCTCGTCCCGCCGAAGCGCGCCGTGCGCCCGGTGAAGACCGAGCGCGCGTCCTGCGGAGCCAGCAGCCCCCACATCAGCAGCGCCAGCAAGCCGAAGGCGATGCCGCCGTAGCCGACGACGCCGAATTCCGGCTGTGTCAGCGCCACGATGATGGCGACGAAGAAACCCAGCGCGGACAGGATCAGCAGGTAGCGCGGCGGAATGAACGGCTCCTGCATGTTCGATTGATCAGGTGTGTGTTGTGCCATCTGCTTATGACCTCCAGCGGCGCGTTTCAATGATACGCACGGTGATGAACAGCGCACCGATGATCATGAAAACGAAGTACAGAATATCTTCGGCGCGGATGATGCCGTTCGCCATCGTCGAGTTGTAGTGCGCCTGCAAACCCAGCTCGCGGATGAAATCCGACAGCCCGGACGAAGTCGTCCCGGACTGCTGCCCGCCGACCCAGGCAGCGGCGATTTCGGCGAGGTACAGCACCAGCACCGTCGCCGCGCCCAGAAACGCCGCGACGATCTGATCTTCGGTGACCGCCGACCAGATCATGGTCACGGCGAGCACCGCGCCGCCGTACAGCCACGCGCCGAAGTACGCGCCGAATGCCGCGCCCTCGTCGGGCGTGCCAATGCTCAGCAGGATGACGTGGTAGACCAGCGTCAGCAGCAGCAGGACGGTGTAGTACGCCCACGCCGCCAGAAACTTGCCGATGACGAACTGCAACTCGTTCATCGGCAGCGTCATCAGCACTTCGAGCGTGCCTTCGCGCGTCTCCTCCGCCAGCAGACGCATCGTCAGCAGCGGGGCGATTAAGAACATCAGGAAGGTGAGCAGCCCCGGCACGTAAGTCGCGTCGGCGGGAATCTGCGCCTGCCCGCTGGCGTTGGCGCTGACGGCTTGGGCGACATAGCCGTTGAAGAGCACGCCGAGGAAGAACAAAATCGCAAACGCCACGCCGTAAGCAATCGGCGAGCGGAAGTACGTCCCCAGTTCACGCTTGAAGACCGCGAACCAGGGCATGGCAAAGCCCTGCTCGACGGTCACGTCTTCGTGAACCTGTCCCTGTAATTCCATCGGAGCATCGGTCATGATACGATTTCCTCTTCTTCGGTAACTGCGGCTTCCTCAACCACTGCCGTTGCCGCCTGATGGCGCGTGACTTCGAGGAAGATTTCTTCGAGGTTGACGGCGAGCGGGCGCAGTTCCATCAAGCCCCAGCCATGTTGGACCACCACCTGGGCGATCTGCGGGCGCGGGTCGGTGTGAGCATCGTTCGGCGTGGCGATGATGCCGTCCGAGCCGATCTCGGCGTGGCGCACGCCGGAGACCTGCTGGATCGCTTCCAGCGCTTCCTGCGCGGGCGCGTCGACGCGCACCAGCACGCGACCGCCGCGCTCCAGTTCGCTGCGCAGATCGGAAGGCGACCCTTCCGCGATAATCTGCCCCTGGTTGATGATCACGACCTTGTCGCAGACCTGCTCGGCTTCCGAGAGGATGTGCGTGCTGAACAGCACGGTATGGTCGCGCCCCAGTTCGGAGACCAGCGTGCGCAGTTCCAGCACCTGAAGCGGGTCAAGCCCGATGGTCGGCTCGTCGAGGATCAGCACGGGCGGGTTGTGCAGCAGCGCGCTCGCCAACCCGACGCGCTGCTTCATACCTTTCGACAGCGTGCGGATGCGGCTCTCGGCGCGCTCGTACAGTCCGACGCGCTCCAGCACGTCGTCGGCGCGCTGGCGTCGGTTTTTGATGCCGCGAATTTCGCCCATGTACATCAGGTAGCCGCGCGCGGACATGTCGCGGTAAAGCGGCACGGTCTCCGGCAGATAGCCGACGCGGCGGCGCACTTCGATGCTGTGATCGAACACGTCGTACCCGGCGACGACCGCGTTGCCCTCCGTCGGCGGCGTGAAGCCGGTCAGCATTCGCATGGTCGTGGTTTTGCCCGCGCCGTTCGGTCCCAGAAACCCGGTCACCTCACCGGACTGCGCAGTGAAGGAAATGCCGTTGACGGCGGTCACTTCACCGTATTTCTTGACGAGGTTTTCGACTTCGATCATAAAAAACTCTCCCCTGTCCGGTGACGCCCCATCGGACGAGCTGCACGCTTGTGGGAAATTGAATGTTATTGCCCGCACAAACGTTGGCATTATAGCGCGAACATTAAGCCTTGGGGCAGAGCGAATAACAAAGGGACACGGGGCGCTTCGCCGCCGTGTCCCTCAGTTTACAGAGATTTTACACTTGCTTCAGCAACTTCTCATCGGCTCAGCCCGTGATCGGGATGGCGTTGACGTTGGCGGTCGGGCTGACGATGGCAAACTGCGCGCTCACCCAGCCCTGCAAGCCGTTGAAATTGATCTGCCACCAGGTGTTGTTGCTGTTGCGCCCGATGATGGGCGTGACAGCCGTGACCGGGAACAGCCCCAGGCGGCGGTACTGCGTGCCGGGACCGTTGCGAATGACCACGTTATAGGGCGTGGCGGTCACCGTGTTGCCCGTCGCGCCAGTCGCCGGCGGCTGCGGGTTGGTCGTCTGCGCGTTGCCGTTGACCACCGGGATGTTCCCGCCGTTCACCACGTTGATGTAGCCGCCGGAGACCCAGCCCTGCGTGCCGTTCACGTCGAGCAGATACCACGAGCCGTCGGCGTTGCGACCGAGGATCGGGTACACGTCCAGACGGTTGATGCGCGTGATGACCTGCCCGTTGATCGGATCAGGCGCCGCGCGCACGTTCAGGCGATAGGCGATCACCGTCGCGGTCGCGCCCGTCGGCGAAGGCTGCGTCGGCGGCGTCGATACGACGGTCTGGTCGAGCGAGAAGTGCAGGAAGGCGTTGCCGGTCGCCTCGTAGTACTCCACCTGGAAGTAATTCTGTCCTGCTGGCAAATTCAGCGTCGCGCTGTAGCTCTGCCCGCTGGCGCCGTGCCACTGGTCGATCACCAGATTGCCGTTGACCCAGACGCGCACGCCGTCGTCGGCGCTGACGTTGAGGTCATACGTCCCACCCGCCAGATTTTGAATGCTCGTCCAGCGCGCGGAGAAGTTGTCCACCGGGAGCGAGCCGAGCGGTGCTCCCGTGCCCCAGTCGTGCGTCGGGCTGGCTTCCGAGATGATCGCCGTCGGGTCGCCGCTCAGGCTGGGGTTGCCGTAATACTGCGCCGTCCACGCGCCCAGCGGCACGGGCGACGGCGAAGACGGCGCCGGGAAGTTCGGTCCCGTCGGGTTGGTGGCGAGGTTGGCGAAGGATACGTAGGCGAACGCCTGATCAGTCAGTTCGCGGTAATCGACCTGAATGTGATACGTCCCCGCCTGGCTGACGTTCACGTCGCCCGTGACGAGCTGGTTGACCTGCCCGCTGGCGAAGGTGTCGACCACCGGGGCGTAGCTGACGAAATTGAAGATGATGCGGATGTTGTCATCCGCCTGCGCGTAAAAGCGATACGTGCCGGGGCTGAGCGCTACGTCCGCCGCCCAACGCACCGAAAAGTTGTCGTTGCCGATCCCTGAACCGGGCGAGCCGGTTCCCCAATTGAAGGCGATATTGGCGTCGTTGCGGCTGAATGTCGGGCTTCCCTGTAGCTCCGCGTTGTTGAAGTAGTCTGCGTGCCAAACCGGATTTTGCGCCAGAGCTGGCTGCACGATGAAGATCGAGGTAACGAGCAGCAAGATTGCTACGATAGAGGCTCTGCGCCACATAGTATACCTCCTGGGCTTCCATTACTATCCGTATATAGTATAACAAATCCCATGACGATCTTCATGAGCGTAGGTGAAGCGTTGGTCAAGCGCTCTGTGAGCGCAGGCATTCGCTTCGCCCGCTTGCGCGTGGGATCAGTCATCAATCCTTTAGTCGTCTCCAGGAGGCTGTATGGGGCGCACTCGCCGTCGTCGTTCAGCCGATGCGCCAGAAGGTGTAGCCCCACAACATCGCGCCGACCTGCAGCTCGTCCAGATTGCTGCCCGTGCCGGGGATCGAGGCGGTATTGTTGTCCTGCCAGATCGTCACCGCGCCGGACGAGGGAAAGCCCATGAAGGCGACCTGCCGCCCGGACGGCGAGAGCGTCACCTGACCGGGTCCGCCGGGAGCGGCGGCATTCTCGTCGACGACTTCCCAGTAGAAATTGCCGGTGCTGTCCGCGCCGAAGTGCAGCGCCCGCGAGTCGGCTTGTGCCGTCGTCAGGCGCGGGACTTCGTTAGACGGCTGCGCGACCCCGGTCTGCGGGTCGATCAGTATCCAGCGCGCCGACTGGTAGATCACGCCGAGCAGCGCACCGCCGTCGCGCTCCACCCATTCGAAATCGAACATCGGGTCGTTGCGGACGGGCGCGAAGCGCGGGCTGGAGAGCAGCGTCCCGTCGTCGCCGTAGATCAGCAGGTCGAGTTCGCTGGTGGTGTCGGTCGAGGCGTTGACGGCAATCCCGGCGCTGCCCCAGCGCAGCGGCGGCGCGGCTCCCTGCACCAGCGGCGCGGGGATGTCCTCCGCCAGCGTGCTGGTCGTCCCATCGGTCAGATTGTGGACGACGATCTGCGGCTTGCCATCGGGATAGGCGTACTCCGTCCAGGCTAGCCGCGTCCCATCCGGCGACCAGACCGGCGTCGAGCGCACCGTCGCCTTGTCGGGCACGCCAGCGACCAGCAGCGAAGCGTCGGCGGGCTGCCCGGCGATGGCGCTCGCCGCCCCCGAAGCGCTGTCCATCACGTAGATGTCGCCCGGCAGGTCGAACTCGGCGATCTTGCCGCTCGATTGGTCGATGCGGTTGAGCGCGTCCAGCCCGACCTGCGCCGCCGCTTTGTAGGCGATGCTTTTGCCATCCGGCGAGAGCGCCGGACCGGAGATCGTGCCGTTCGTCGTGATCGCCGTCGGCGCGGCGTCGAGCGTGTCGACGCGGTACAGGTCGCCGCGAATCCACAGGATCAGCGGTAGTTCACCGCCCTGCGCCTGCGCGCTGCCGCAAGCCAGCATCAAGGCGGAAAGGATCAGGAAGAGCAGCCGATTTCTCATCGCCAGCCTCTCGCATCAGCCGATAAACAGAGGGCGCAGAAGCAGTTTCTTTCTGCCCCTACGCCCCTAGATAATGGCACAGATACGCGCGGATGGGTAGCGATCAGCCTACGGTTCGAGCCAGTACTGGCTGTACTGCCCTTCCATCGTCCAGCCGATGACGCCCTGGAAATTCACCTGCCACCAGGCGGCGTTCTGCGCGCAGACGGGTCCGCCGATCACGTCGAAGCTCGCGCCGCCGGGGATGTACGTCAGCGTCTGGCTCGCCGTCGATGCGTAAGCGCGCAGGCGGTTGGGCAAGCCGGGCGTAACCCGCGCCGGACGCCCCGCGCTGATGTGCGAGTACATGAAGCCGGGGCAGTTGACCATGTCGATGTAGGTGCGCCCGTACTGCCCTTCGACTGTCCAGCCGACCGTGCCGCGATAATTGACCTGCCACCACGTCAGCCCGTCGCCACAGACCGGACCCGCCGTCACGGTGAACGTATCGCCCGCCGCGATGTTGGCGAGGAACTGCCCGTTCAGCGAAGGCTGCGCGCGCAGGCGGTTGGGCAAGCCGGGACTGACCACGCCGGTGTAGCCGACGACCATGTGCGGCGTCTGCGTCGGATAGCAGGTGTTGGGCGTCGGCGTGACGACGACGCTGTACGGCTCCAGCCAGTATTGATTGCCCTGTCCTTCGCCCGTCCAGCCGATCAAGCCGTTGTAGTTGACCTGCCACCACAGGATGCCGTTCGAGCAGCTTGGACCGTTGAGCACCGTGAAGATGCTCCCGGCGGGGATGTTGGCGATGAAGGCGCTGCCCACCCCGCGATTCGGCTGGCTGCGCAGGACGTTCGGCAGACCCGGCAGCACGCGCCCCAACTGCCCGATGACCAGACGCGACGGCACGTACATGCAGCTCGTCGTCACCGGCTCCGTCCAGTAGACGCCGTATTTCGAGCCTTCCGGCGTCCAGCCCATCGTCCCGTTGTAGTTGACCTGCCACCAGTACATGCCGTCGTAGCAGCTTGGTCCCCCGATGATGGTGAAGATGCCGCCCGCCGGAATTTCGCCCAGAACCACGCTGTCGTAGCCGCGATAGGGCTGGCTGCGCAGGATGTTGGGCAAGCCGGGCGTGACCTGCCCCTGCCCGCCGACCTGCAAGCGAGTCGGCAGCGCGCCGTAGCAGTAAGAAGATTGTGCGTGCGAGACAGGCACAAACGATGCCGTCATCAGGACGATGACAGCCAATACCCCGATAAAGCGTTTGAACATGGTGATTTCCCCCCTCGATGTAAACGCCATGTTCATCATTATCGGAGATTACGCTTAAAATTGCTGGCTGATCAGACGGCGCAAACCTGACGCGCGCGTTTGAAAACGGTTAGTGTTTGAAGCGCTTTGAACCGTTCAGTGGGGGTCAACAGAGTTCGACGGGTAACGTTTTGTTATCCCGGTTTTGCGCAAAGCGTTAGCTCACGCCGAGCCAGTCCAGCCACGTCAGGAACAGGACGTTCTGGCGGTCGTACTCGCGCAGATCGATCACGGCGCTGCGCGCGGCGATCTGCTGCTCCAGCGCCTGCGTGTAGCTGTCGAGCGCGCCCAGCAGCAGCGTCTGCGCTTCGGCGGCGCAGGCGGGCGGCGTGAAGGCGGCGATGTTGTTGCGCTCCGCCGTCATCGCGTCGATCAGCGGGCGGACGGCGCTTTCCGACATGGTCGTCAGGTCGATCTGCCCTTCAGTGGTGAAGAAGGCATCCTGATGCGGCTTGACCGAGTCGTACCACGATTGCGCGCCGCACGCCGCGCCGCTGCCGCGCGCCACGCCCTGCGCGGGCGCGGAGTCGGCATCCACGTTGATGTTGACCGCCCACAGCGCAGCCGTCAGCGTTGCGAACGCCTGCGCCTGCTTTGCCTGCTGCTGGCTGACCGCCGCCGTATCGTTGGAGCCGGTCAGGCGCGCCAGATCAATCGTCGCGTCGAAGCTGTTCAGCAGCGCGTCGTGCGCGTCGCTCAGGCAGGGGTCGGCGGGGAAATTCGCCACGAAATCGCGCCGGATGCGCATCTGCTCCACCAGCGCGGGTAGGTGAGCGGCGTCAAGCGCGTCGTTGAGCGCCTGTACGGTGAAATACTGGTAGTTGTCCTTGACCTGCTGGCTGTTCCACCAGGTCGCGGCATTGGCGCAGGTGAGGTCGGGCGTGAGCGTCGGCAGCGGCGGCGTGGGCGTCATGACGGGCGTGCGGGTCGCGGCTGGCTCCTGCGTCGGCAGCAGGCTGATCGACAGCACCACGTCGCTGCCGCGCGACGGCACGACGCCGATACGCTGCCCGACGAAGACGACGCCGAAGCCGACGAGCAGGAACAGCGCCAGCGCCACCACCGTCAGCAGAATCACCTGAATGATCCCGACGATCAATCCGCCGATGCTCAGCGGCTCGCGCGCCGACGCAGGCGGCTCCAGCGAGTCGAACAGGCTGTCGCCCACGTCCCCATCGTCGTCCGCGCCCAGATCGACGACGCCCAAATCCATCGATTTAAGCTCGTCGTCGAAAGGTTCGTCAAAAGGATCGTTTTCTGCGGAAGACCCACGCTTCGCCATGTCAGGTGCCTCGCTTTACGTTTCCACCGCTAAGTGCAGGCGCATTGTCTCCCGACGCGCCCGCAGCAGCGGCACGCCGAACAGCACGATTATCACCAGAGTATAGATCAAAATCGACGCGCCATCGCCAGACAGCAGCGGCGCCGTCCTGAACAGGGTCGTCGGCGCGTTGCCGAGCGCGTGAATGCCGACGACGATGAACAGGTTGTCGGTGCGCAGGTAGATCAGCGCGTAGAGCACACCCCAGCCGAGCAGCATCAGCAGGTCAACGGCGATCTCGTCCGGCGTCATACCCAGATAAATGCGATTGGGGATGTGCGAGAGCGCGAACAGCCCCTGCGAGATCAGCAGCGCCGCGACGAGCCGCCGCCGGGATGCCAGCCGCTTCAGGCGCAGGTATAGCTGCGGGAACAGGAAGCCCCGGTAGGCGATCTCCTCGAACAGCGCGTTGCCGAATAGCTGGCTGAGCACGACGCCGAGCATCAAGCCGGGGTTGACCCAGTCGGCGCTGAGCGTCACGCTGCCGTATTCGATCAGCCCGGCGATCAGGTGGATCGCCTGTGCCGCGCCCCAGATCGCCAGAACGAACAGCGCGCCCTTCGGGATGTGGCGGGGAATCAAGCCGATGTCGTACAAGCGCAGCCGCCCGAAGCGCAGGATGATCAGCACGACCAGCGTGCCGATGAAGACCAGATTGGCGACCAGCGATCCGGTGAACACGCCCCCGGTGGCGGATGCCAGTGGGCGAAAGGTGCCCCCGGCGAACAGGACGAGATTGACGACGACCGTCAGCGCGAAATGCGCGGCGACCAGCCACAGGATGGTATGTTTACGCGCGCTTCGGATGGGTTCGGACACGGCGGGCTATTCTCAACGATGACGCTGTCCGTATTATAACGGGATTCGCGCCGCCGCAAGGTTGTGAACCGTTCGCTGTTCAGAGGATGCGTGATATTGGGGGTTCGGTCGTAGGGGCACGATATATCGTGCCCCTACCGAGGAAATTAGATTGCGTGAGTCTTTTACGCAGGCAGCGTCCAGACGACGCGCGCCAGAGCGCCGCTGCCATCGGGCAGCACCGAGTCGCTGATCGTGATGCTGTCGATCAGGTCAAGCGCCATCTGCACCTGCTTGCCCTGCTGGCGGACGGCTGGCGAATTGCCCGACGCCGTCATCGCCCGCGCCAGCGGCTCCAGACTGCTGCCGCCGATGTAAAGAAGCGCGTTCGGGTCGCTGAGCATGGAGCCGCTCGCCGCCACGAAGCCCGGCGCGGTGTCCAGCCCCTGATTCTGCGGATTGACGGCGGCGGTCACCATGCGGCGCGTGCCGAAGGCGAAGACGCCGTTGCCGGTGGACGCCAGCAGTTCGACCGGGAAATCCATGTCGGGCGAGGTGATCGTGAAGACCAGCGCTTTGGTGCCGCTGTCGAGCGTCTCTTCCGTCATGGTCACGTTGTCGGCGGGCAGGTTGGTCAGCGCCTGCGAAAGCCCATCGTAGACCTGCTGCGCGGCGGCGGGGTCGGTGGCGGCGATCACGATGCCGAAATCAACCGGCAGCGCCTTCAGCGGCGCGCTGACATCCTTGATGTCCGAGAAGGACGGCGAGAAGCCCAGCTCGACAGCGTAGTCACCCGTCATCCAGCCGAGCGCGTCTTCCGCGTTCATGCCGGTCAGCCCGCGCACGGCAAAGTTCAAGCCGAAGAGCGCGGTATTCAGGTCTTTGGTCGTCAAGCCGCTGGTGCTGCTGGACGACCCGGCAAGCGCGCGCAGGCTGGCGATAGCATTCTCATAGCCGTGATACAGGTCTTTCCCCTGAATCACGAACGGGCGTGTTCGCCGGGATGTGCCCCAGGAAGGTCAGATCGACCGGGTTATGGGGCTGCGCCATCACCAGCGAGCTGCTGGCGCTCGCATCGAGCGGCGAAGCCGCATCCAGCGTCACGGAATGCCCGCCATCGATAGCCAAGCCGAACGCCTGCGGCTGGATCGACGCCATCATCGACGCAACGGCACTCCATCGACGCCCGGTTGCTGCTGCTGGTGCTCTCCTCCATCGCGTAGTTGATCAGCGCGGGGGTATCGGAGTACGCCACCACGATCGTACTGATCACCGGGCAGCATTCCCAGCGCCGTCGTGAAGGCGTCGTTGCCGCTCAGCGAGTCGGTCAGCACGCCGCCCGCCTGAATCAGATTCTCGTCGGTGGTGATCAGCAGCACGTCACTGCGGAACAGATAGGACGGATCGCTCGTCATGCTGCCGTCAGGCGTATAGAGCGTGTAGCCGTCGCCCTCGCTCAGCGTATAGCGCTCGGCGTTGGGCAGCGTGTCGAAATAGGCTTCCGCCTTGTCCTGATCGGTGATGCGCAGGGCGATGGTGAGCGCCGGGGCGGGCTGACGCGAAGTCTGCACGGGCAGCTTGAGCGCGCCAATCGCCGCGCTGTCGCCCATCCACGAGCGGATCGTCGTGTTGAAGGTGCCGCCGGGCGTGATTTCCGTCACCGCCTGATCCAGCATCTCCTGGAATGAGCCGGGCATCAAGCCGCCGGGGAAGACCGAGCCGATTTTCGTGGCGAAGTCGTCCAGCGTCTGGATGAAGCTGTCGCTGGTCTGGAAGGCGACGAACAGCGGCGTGTCGCTGGGGAAATAGCCTGCCAGCGAGCTGTGATCGTTCTGGGCGGCAGCCGGGAAGACCACCACGCTCAGCGCCAGAATAAAGAGCATGGCGAGCAAAGCGAACTTCTTCATGAGCCTCTCCTTAGTTTTCCGATTCAAAACCTTTCCACAAAATAGTACGCAGAAAATCGGCGCGGCGTTGCAGAAGATTTGCGCCGACCTCGCTACGTTCATTGAACGCCGCCGCCGAGCGCATGTACAATACGGGTGTAAGCAGAGCCGAGCCGAAGATGGGAACCAGCCCACAAACGAAACATGACCAGCCTGAATCCGCTCCGGCGCCGACGGTGTGGGTGTACCTGTTCGGCTTCGCCGTGTGCGTCGTGGGCATGTTCCTGCTGCCGCCGCCCTTTTCCTCGCTGATGCTGATCGCGCTGGCGCTGGGGTCAATCGGCTGGGGGATGCACCGCCTCAGCCGCACCGTCGGTCTCGCGCCGACCATCCGCGATGCGCTGCCGCATCTGCCGCAGAGCGTTCTGCGCCTGCTGCGCCGCGTCTCGCGCGATGCATACGCCGCAGGCTTTGGGCTGCTCGGCTTCGTCCTGATGATCGCCGCCACGCTCGACCTGCGCCCGCTCAACGAGCAAACGCTGATCGGCTACGGCGCGGCGAAGATGATCGCCGGGGGCTTGGCGGTCGGGGTGGCGGTTCGCCTGTCGACCCGGCTGCCTGCGCTCGCCAAGCCGCTCGACGTGCCGCTGGATAAGCTGCGCCGCCGCTGGTGGTTCTTCGCCGGGGTCGGCACGCTGCTGATGATCACCCTCGCCGAAATCAACGGACAGGTTTTGCACCTGCCCGTGCTGACCGACGTGTCGAGCCGGGTGCAGTTCGCCATGCTCCTGAGCGGCGTCCTGCTGGTGGGCTACGGCTTCGGCGGCGCGCCCGTACTTCGGCTGCATCTGCCACGCGCTGCAAGCGCGGAGCGTGCGACGATCATCGCCCTGGGCGCGATTATTGCGCTGGCGCTGTTCCTGCGCCTGTGGGATCAAGCCGGGACGATCCGCTACCTGATCGACGAGCTGCACTGGTCGGATGCTATCATCGCCGTCGAGACGCGCCCCACCCTGCAAATCCTCACGCCGATGAGCGCGCAGTCGCCCTACACCTGGGTCTTCCCCTATTTCCAGTCGGGCGCGGTGGCGCTGCTCGGTCACAACTTTGTCGGCTTTCGCTTCACCAGCGCCATCACCGGCACGCTCAACGTACTGGCGATTTACGGGCTGGCGGAAGCGATCTTCGACCGCAAAACCGCCCTGCTCAGCGCGCTGGTGCTGGCGACCTTCCCGCCGCACGTCCAGTTCAGCCGCGTCGCCATGACGCTGATCGCCGACCCGCTGTTCGGCACGCTGGCGCTGATGTTCGTGGCGCGAGCGCTCAAAAACAACCGCCGCATCGAGTGGGCGCTGGCGGGTATCTCGCTGGGCATGACCCAGTATTTCTACGAAGGCGGTCGCCTGCTCTTTCCGCCGCTGCTGATCGGCTTCGTGATTCTGCTGGCGCTGCGCGGGCAGATGCGCGGCAAGTGGCGCGGCTTCGGCATCACCCTGCTGACGGCGCTGATCGTCGGCGCGCCGTTCTACTACACTCTGATCGCCAACGGCAAGCCGCTGTTCGGGCGCTACAACGATTCCGGCTTGGGCGCGTCCTACTGGCAGCAGTTTGCCGGTCACGGCATCACACTGGGGGCGGTGCTGGATCAGATTCAGCACACGCTCACGTCGTTCATGATCTACGGCGCGCACGCGGATATGAGCGTCTATTACGGCGGGCAGCAGGCGCTCGTGCTCGATTACCTGCTGCCGTTCTTCCTGTTCGGCTGCTTCTATCTGGCGTGGCGCTATCCGTCACTCGCCTTCCTGATCCCGCTGTGGATTGTGGCGACGGGCGTCGGCAACGGTCTGCTGCGCGACACGCTGGTCTCGGCGCGCTACTACGTCGTCGTCCCGGCGCTGGCGGTGGCGATTGCGGCGGGAGTCCGCTATCTGCTGCCGTTCTTCTGGCGCGACCCGCAGCCGGACGCCGATGGAACTACCCGACGCGATTCGCGCCTGCGCCGCGCGCTGCCGGTCGTCGCCGTCGGCGCGATTGCGACAGCGCAGATCGGCTACTATTTCGGACCGCACCTCGCCTATTTCAACGTGCAGGTGCGCGACGCCAAACCCTACCGCGACGGCATCGACGCCGCCAACCGCGCGGCGGACCTGCCCGGCAACACGCAGGTCTACCTCGTCGGCAAGCCCGACCACGACCAGAACGTCCCGCGCGACTGGCTCGGCTTCCTCAGCCGCGACGGCGACCCGATGCGCTACTTCCCGCTGCGCTCGGTCACGCCGGACACCATCAGCGCCAAATACCTGCTCGACCTGCCGCGCGGCGTCAACTATGCCTTCTTCGTCGATCCCAACGACACGAACGTGCTGGGGCTGCTCTACCGCTACTTCCCCGGCGTCTCTCCGGCGCAGTACAGCCCCTGGGATATTCCGGCGCACAAAGAATACGTGCTGTTCTACGTGCCCGCCGATTCGATCCCGCAGCGCCCGCCTCGCAAGCCGTAGCGGCACAGATTTCCCCTCACCCTGTGCGAAACTCCGTTCCGCGCTGTCCCTCTCCCACGCAAGCGGAGCGAGGGACAAAGATACTTTTTCCCTTCTCCCCGTTTACGTGGGAGAAGGGTGTCTGACCAAAGGTCATGGCAAACCGGAGGTTTGCACGGGATGAGGGGCGCAGCAGCACGAGCGACCGTAGGCGATCCGTCGCTATACAGCCCAGATCATGTCCGCTATAATTCGCCCCCATGCGAACGAACATCAGGCAGGACGCATGAGTTATTCAGTTGACGACACACAGCCGGTCGTCCCCTTCGAGGGCGAACCGCTCAACCTACAACCCACCATCGAGCCGGGCGACGTGCCGCCGCCGCGCAGCGGGGGCTGCCTGCTCAGCGGGCTGATCGCCGGGATGCTGATTTTCGTGGCGGTGGCAATCGTCGCGCTCTCGGCGGCGGCGGGCTGGACGGCGGGACAGCGCGAAGCCAACGGCAACGCCACCGCCACGCAGAACGCCGCTATCGACGAGCAGATGCAGCACATCCCGGCAGACATCGCCAGCAGCAACCTCCCGATGCTCGACACACGCCTGCGCTGGCTGGCGACCCAGGCGCCGGACATCCCCGGCGTGAGCGATTTCATGGCGACGGCGACGGCGCTCTATCAAAGCTCGCTGCCGACGGCGACGCCGCTCGCCTCGCCGACGCCCGAAGCGAGCATCGAGAGCGCGGCGACCGAAGACTTCGAGATCACGCCGGAAGCCTCCGGCGGCTACGACCTCGCCGCGATCCTCAATCAGGCGGAGGACGCCATCGCTTCCAGCCAGTGGAACGACGCGATTCGCCTGCTCGACGTGATCATGGGCGCGGACTCCAGCTTCGAGACGGCGACCGTCCGCCACCTGATGTTCCAGTCGCTGACCAGCTACGCCAACCAGCTTTACAACGCCAAGAAGCCCGCCGAAGCCAATCTGCTGGTGGATCGCGCTGAGGAATACGGCTCCATACCGGGCGACCTGAGCTACGAACGCTACGCCGCCGAGCTGTACCTGGAAGCGCGCGCGGCGGTCGGCACGGGCAGCCCCAGCGCGATCAACGCGCTGCAAGAGCTGATCAACCTGGGGCAGGGGCGCTATTATCAGGACGCGCAAACGCTGCTCTACAACGCCTACGTCGCGCGCGGCGATGGCTACGTCGCCCAGGGCAACAACTGCTCGGCGGCGGGGCAGTATCAGAACGCGATGAACATCTTCGCCAGCGGGGTCGCCAATGGCAAGTACGCGGGCGCGCAGAATGCCTGCCTCAATGCCACGCCGACGACCGATCCGAACCTTGTCATCCCGTCCGACGGGCAGGTCGCGCCGGTTGGGGTGGTCGCAACACCGGGATCATAAAGCAGATGGAGACGAAAGGTTCTCATTCGGCGCTCATGTAGGTTTAATTCGCACTTCAGACGCCGGACATACGCTCTAGGCAATTGAACCTGGTCGATGAGTGGTCTATCGGAATGGCACGAGTTGTATTGTTAGTGCCAGGTTCATGGGCTGGGGTATATAAGCGAGAACCCTTCATAGGCCCTTCCCTCTGCAAGTCGCCCGGTGTGTCCCCCCTCACGCCAGGCGACTTTGCTGTAGAGAACAGGCGATCCCGTGCCCGGAAAATACTACGAAGACCTCGAACCCGGCATGACCTTCCGTCATTCGCTGGGGCGCACCATCACCGAAGCCGACAACGTCCTCTTTTGCAGCCTGACGATGAACACGCAGCCGCTGCACCTCAACGAGGATTTCGCCGCCAAGACGCAGTTCGGGCAGCGCATCGTCAACGGTCTGCTGACGCTCAGCCTCGTCGTCGGCATCACCGTCAGTGACCTGACCGACGGCACGATCATCGCCAACCTCGGCTACGAGAACGTCAAACACCCGCACCCCGTCTTTCACGGCGACACCATTTACGTCGAGACGACCGTCGTCTCCAGGCGCGAGAGCAAGTCGCGCCCGGACTGCGGCATCGTGACGCTGACGCACGTCGGGCGCAATCAGGCGGGCGTGGCGGTGGTCGAAGTCACGCGCTCGGCGCTGTTCCTGAAGAAGCCGCATGAAGTGAACGCGCCGTAGGGGCAGGTTTGAAACCTGCCTCTACGAGTTGTCGCCGCAGCGCCTTTGCGTTAGGCTTGGATCAGCTTACATCGGGATCAATCAAAGCACATGTCCCCTTCCCCCATTCACGAGCTTCCCCCCGGCTACGCCGAGATCACATACGTCCTGCTGACGGAGGATCAACTGCTGCTCCGGCTCAATCTGCTGGCGGCGGTTCCCGTCGTCCTCATGGTGGCGTTCATGGCGCTGTGGTGGGCGGTCGTCTCGCAGGGGCGCGCCTCCGACCCGTCAATCCCGGTTCCCTGGTGGCTGGCGCTTTTCGTAATCATCGTGGTGGTGCTGCCGCTGCACGAATTGATACACGGCATCGTGATCCGGGCGCGGGGACAGCACGTGCGCTACGGCGCGAAGCTCTCGAAGGGCGTCCTCTACGCCACCGCCGACGAAGCGCTGTTCCGGCGCAACGAATACGTGGCGGTCGCGCTCGCGCCGCTGGTGACGATTACGCTGCTGGTGATGGTCTTGATGGCGCTGCTCCCGCAGGGGTGGGCATATTACGCCGGGATCGCTGCCGTCCTCAATGCGGGCGGCGCGGTGGGCGATCTGTGGACGGTGAGCATCGTGCTGCGCTATCCGCCGCAGGCGCTCGTCCGCGATGAAGCGGACGGCTTCCGCATTTACGCGCCCGGCGCTGCCAGCGGCAGCTCGATCCAGAACACGGAGCCGCCTTCCGCCGGTTGATCGACGCCGACCTGCCCACTCATCAGCTCCGTCAGCCCCTTGACGATCCACAGCCCCAAGCCGGTGCTGATTTCGCCGCCGGTCGGGCGCGTGCTCAGCTTGCCGAACATGTTGAACAGCTTCCACTGCTCGTCGGGCGGGATGCCCGGTCCGCCGTCGGCGACGCAGATGCGCACCGTATCCCCGTGCGTTTCCGCCCAGACGATCGTCTCCGTATCCGGCTGGCTAAATTTTACGGCGTTGCTGACGAGGTTGGTCAGCACCTGCCGCAGCAGGTTTTGATCGGCAATCACGCGCACATCGTCGGCGTGCATCTGAAGGCGAATCCGCTTGCGGTCTGCCATCAGGCGGTACTGCCCGATCACTTCCACGATCAGGTCGTGAATTTCCAGCGGTTCGAGCTTCGGCTCCAGCCGCTGCGTATCCATCGCCTCGAGGAACGTGCGCAGCATCTCGACCATACCGTTGAGGATCACATCCATGTTGTCGAGGATGTTGTGTACCTCGGTATTGCCCCGCAGCAGGTCGCGCAGCATGAACTGCGCCATGCGGATGTTCGTCAGCGGTCCCTTGAGATCGTGCGAGATGATGCGGGTGAGGTTTTCCTGCATCGACTGCGTGAACTTCAACTGCGTCAGCGTTGGCTGGTGTTCGTCCTGAGCGCGCTTCAGGTCGATCTGCGTGCTGACGCGCGCGCGCACGATTTTGGGATCGAGGGGCTTGGTGATGTAGTCGTTCGCGCCCGCCTGCAAGCCCTTGACGGCGGCGCTGTTGTCGTCCAGCGACGAAATCAGGATCACGGGGGTGTCGACGCCATCGCGGCGCAGTTCACGCAGCACGCCGAGACTGTCAATGCCCGGCGCAGTCACGTCGAGCAGGACGAGGTCGACCGGCTGGCGGCTCAGGAGGGCGAGCGCAGCCGCCTGATCGTCGGCGAACGCCAGATCGTACTCGCCTCCGAACAGACGCCGCAGCATGGAGCGAGCGGCGGGGTCGTCTTCGAGGATGAGGAAGCAGGAATTAGCCACGAGTAGTTCTTCGCGCTGGCAGGGTGCTACCAACATGCTGGACTCCGCATATGATTATCGCCTTAACTGTATCACAAGTATTCTTTACGAACACTAAATGTTTTTCACTCAGCGTAAGGTGACCTGCCAGCGGTTGACGTGGATGATCACACCGCCCTCATGCACGTAGAGCACCGGGATGACCGGATTGTTGGTTCCTGAAAAATCGAGCGGCTCGCCCACCTGCTCGTCGTTGACGTAGACCGCCAGCGCGTTCCCGGCGAAGTCGCGCACCAGACGAATCCGCGCGACCTGCGCGCCAACCGAGCGCTGCATCGAGATCGTCACCGTGTCGCCCAGCCGCTGCCCGATGTTGAACACGCCCGCCTGCGTCACCTGTATCTGCGCGCCGACCGCTCCTGAACGGTCACCGACCGGCTGAAGCATCATGCCGAAAAAGACCTGATTGTCGATCAACAGCGGCGGGTTGAACGTGACCAGTTCCAAATCCGCCTCGACGCTCTGAATGCGGTTGGCGGCGTCGTTCCCGTAGACGGCTTCCAGCACGTCCTGCGGGATCGGGATTTCGATGACCGTGCCGTTGGGGATGGTCGCGCCTGTGCCCAGCCGCCAGTAATCGCCGTCTTCGCCGTGCGAGAACACGTCCGCCGTCCAGGCTGGCGTCGACAGGTTGTCCGCCAGACGCAGCAGGTCTTGCTCGCCGTGCAAGCCGTTGGGCGGCACGGTCGGCGAGGGTGTCCAGGTCGGCAGCGGCGTGTCGCTGGGGGTCGCCGTCGGCGCGGGGCTTGCCGTCAGCGTATCCGTCGGCAGCGGCGTGATCGTCGGCTCGCGCGTCAGGGTCGGCTCGTCGGTTCCCAAAGGCGGGATGGTCGCCCGCACCGGGAGATCGGTCGGCGGGATGGACGGCACGTCCGTCGGCGCATCGGTGGGCGGCTCGTCCGTCACCACAGCAGCGACGACCAGAGTCGGCGGCTCAACCGTCGGCGTCACGCCGAACAACCCGCTCAGCCCGTTGATACCGCCGCCCTGAATGACGACGACGGCGACAATCACCGCCAGAATCAATATGCCGCCGGCAATCAGCAGGATCGCGCGACTCCGACGGCGCGGCGGGCGGCTCGACAGGTCGTCTTCGTCGTCATCGGGCACGCCCGAATCGATGCGCACGAACGGGCGCGGCTCGTCCACGTCTTCTTCGGTGATGTGCGGCGTCGGCTCGCTCGTCGGCGGCGCGGGGAACTCCGCCGACTGCTCGACCAGGTTGTACCAGTGGCGGTAGAGCGGGTACGCCGGATGACGGTCGATGAACATAGCGCGGAACAGGTCGTTGAAGCGCTGGAGCTTGGCGCTGCGCCGCAGGCTGGAATCAGTGTAGATGGCGAGGAACTGCTCGTAAGTTTCGAGCCACTGGCGCATGTTCCCGGCGTAGGACGCGCCCAGCAGCCGCGTAGTCGCGTCGACCTGCATCCGGTGCATCTGGCGCACGCCGTCCGGCGGATCGACCGGCTTGCTGTCGATCACCTGCGCCATGCGCCGCGCGTTGGCGTGCAGATCGGCGCTGGCGGTCAGCAGTTCCTTGAGGAAGGAGCGGTAAGCGGTCAGCGTGATCTGCGCGGCGGCTTCGACCTCGTCGACGGCGCGGGTGGCGTTCTCGATCTTGATCCCGGCGGCGCGGAATTCACCGTCCGACCAGTCGCGGGTGGCGGCTTCCAGTTCGCGCAGGCTGAACAGCGCCGACGCCAGCACGCGCCCCTGCGCGTTCTCCTCCAGCGCCCGGCGCGAGCTTTCCAGCGTCGGCAGCGCGTGCGACCCGCTGATGCTGTTGAGCAGGTCGGAGGCGGCTTTGAGGTCGCGCCGCCGCTGGGTGTATTCTTCGAGCGTGCGCGTCGTCGGGTGCTTCGCACCCAGGTCGCCCAGCGTCTTGATGGCGGCGTCGCGCCAGAAAATGGCGTCGTCCAGTTGATCTTCGTGGGCGTCGAGCGCGCCCAGCAGAATATAGTTGAAGAACAGGATGCGCACCGAGGATGCACTCTCGCGCACGAACTGATCGACCAGCCCCTTGTTCATCGCCTTGAGGAAGGTGTCTTTGCTGGGCATCTGCGCGGCGAAGCTGTCGCGCGCGCCGATCTCGTCGGGCGTGTACAGCAGTTCGATCTTCACCAGCGCGTTCTGCGTCCGCTTGGCGTCGTTGACGCCGTTGCGCTCCACCCAGTCGCGCGCCTGCTCGGCGAGGTCGCGCAGGCGGCGCGCGGCGGCGCGTTCCGAATCGCTGCGCGTGATCTCGTATGCCTGTACGCCCAGCCGCTCGGCGTCGCCCAGACGCCCCCGGTCGAAGTGTTCCCAGCCGTCCGCCAGCGCCCGCCCCAGGATGCCGAAGAGCGCGTGCCGCTCGATGTAAGCGGCGTTGTTGACGATGGTGCGCAGTTGATTCAGCCAGCCTGCCAGCGTGGGGCTGATCGTGCTGACGGCGTCGGTCGCTTGCGTGAGCGCGGTGATCGCGCCGACGCGGTTGCCCTGAATCGCCATCTCGTTGTAGGTCGCCCACGATTCGGCGGCGATCTTCAAGCCGAGCACCATGCCGACCAGCATCTCGTCGAACAGCCGCTCGACGAACGGTTCGAGATCGCTCTGCGCCGCCTTGAGCCAGCCTTCGAGGTCGGAGCCGTCGGCGGCGGGGACGTAAGTCTGGTACGCGCCGAGCAGTTCGTACAGATTCGCCAGCACGCGCTGAATGGAATCCCAGGCGCGGTTGAGCGGGTCAATCGCCCGACTGTGGTCGAGCGCGCTGGTGGCGTCGCGCGGGCTGCTGGTCGCCTGCTTGCCGATGACGTGCATGTTGTCGGCGAGCGCCATCGCCGCGTTGGTGGCGCGCTCCAGCGCCGAAAGCGGCAGCTTGCGGTTGGAAAGCTGGTGCTGCGCCCGCACCGTGCCCAGGAACGTGTGCAGCGCGGTCATCTGGTCGACCACGGCGCGGTAGCCGTCACGCAGGGTGATCAGGTTGCCGCTGTTGGAGCGGGCGAGGTCGTCCAGCGATTTGTAGATGTCCACCAGAAAGGCGCGCGGCTCGGTGACGGCGACGCCCTCATTTTCCAAATCCATCAGCGCCACTTCCAGCCGCAGCAGGTTGGGGCGCAGCAGCAGAATGTCGGGGATGTGCGCCGTGATGCGCTCCGCCAGGAAGTATTGCAGCGAGCGCGCCTCGTCGCCGTCCTTGTTCTCGGTGATCAAGCGGTGCGCCGCCTGCTCGGTGTGCCCCTCGAACATCAGCACGATTGCGTCTTCGACGGTCGTCGGGGTCGGGTGGACGGTCGAATCGAGCAGGATGCGCGCCCAGTCGAGCATCAGCCCGACCAGCGCGCCATTGTCGCCGCGCGCCCGCGCCCGCAGTTCGTCGAAAACGGTGACGGCGCGCGACCAGTTGCCGCTTTCCATGTAGATGCGCGCCGCGTCGAGGTCGGCGGAGACTTCCAGATCGTTCTCGCGGTTGATGATCTCGCTGTACGCCTGCCGTCCGGGCGGATAGCCGGGGTCGGTCGCCAGCGCGGGTTCAAGCGCGTTGAGCAGCCCGTTCAGTTCTTCTTTGCTCAGGTCGCGGCGCAGGCGTTCGACCACCCGCCCGATCACGGCGTTGCGCTCGCGCTCCATCGGCAGGCGGTACTCGCTCAGGTCTTTGCGCAGTTCGGCAATCGAGCTGTAGCGCAGGCGCGGATTAGGATGCGCGGCGCGGCTGACAATCATCTGCAAGCGCAGGTTGATGTGCTCGGCGTCGTGCCCGAAGTTGACGCGGAAATCTTCGCCCGCGTCGCGCGGGATGTCGAGCCGACTCGCCCCGGTCAGGATGAAGTAGAGCAGCTCGCCGACCTGAAACACGTCGGTCTGGCGGCTGATGCCCTGCGCCGTCACTTCGTCGCCTTCCAGAAAGACGGCGTTGCCCCAATCGATCACCTTGAGGCGGTAGGCATCCCGATCCCAGAACAGGTGCTTGGCGTCCACGTCGTTGTAAACGATGTCCTGCGCGTGCGCCTTCGAGAGCAGGTCGAGCAGGCTTTCGACGATGACCAGCATCTCCAGTTCGGGGATGCGCTCGCCGCGCTGCGCCAGCTCGCTGACGATGTCGGCGACGGTGCTGCCCTCGGCGCGCTCCATCACGATATACTGGTGCATCATGCCGCTGACGGAGAACTGCCCCCCACCGAGCAGCGCCGTCAGCACCGGATGCCCGGCAAGCCGGGTCAGCGCCTTGCGCTCGTTGAGGATGCTGACCTCCTGCCCGGCGCGGATCGGCGGCGCATCCTGCGGCGCAGGGCGCTTGATCACGACGGGTCGGTCATTGTCCTGGGTGTCGACCGCGCGCAGCGTCTCGCCGGAGCGCCCACGCGGATAAATGTAATCATATCGGTAACGATTATCGAAAAGGCTGTCAGCCATCGCTATTTTGCTCCCCAATGGGTACTAATTGTACGCATTGGAAGCGTCCGCGCAAAAGATAGACAGGCGGTAATTTCTACCCAGTCGGTTGACGGTTCGCCATGAAAATCGTAAGATGATAGCAGCAGATTGGATGGACAAATGACAATGGATTCGGGGTCGAGCCGGGAGTTCCGCTATCTGGATACAGAGGCGGAGCGCCAGGAGCTTTGTGAGGACATCCGGCGCGTGCGCCAGTCGGTGGTCCAGATTGCAGAGAGCGTCCCGGCAGAGCGCTGCTACGAGCCGCGTTATCACGGCTGGTCGCTGGCGGCGATGCTCGCCCATTTGACGACGCTCGACAACCTCGCGCTTCTGGGGATCAAGCTGTCGCTGCTCGGCATCAGCCCGCCCCTCCCTTCGACCGTGCTCGACCAGTTCAACAACGTGACCGCGCGCCTCTTCCAGTATCGCATCGTGGCGACGACCATTCGCGGCATCCAGAAGAACGAGCCGCGCATCGTCGACTTCATCATGACGCTGCCGATTGACCGCTTCACGGCAAAGGTCTATCACCCACCGACCAACAGCTACCTGACGATTGAGCGAGCGCTTCAGCAGTATTTCCTGTTTCACTGGCAGGATCACCTGCAAACGATGCAGAAGGTCGAGGGCATCTATTACGAGCCGCCCACGTCCAGCACAGAGGTGTAAAACGTCCTGACAAATCCCGTAATGTGTTACAATAATCTACTATCTTGCTAGATAAATACAGGTTTCCTGGTTTCGAAGGTGCCATGTCTGACTTTGACGCTGCCAAATACAAGCAAACTCAGCATGACCAATGGAATAAGGACGGCGCTGCCTGGCATCGGTGGGGAGCAACCCTGCAAAGCTGGTTCGCCGACGTGACCACAACGATGCTCGATCTTGGTGGGATAAGCCCCGGCGAGCATGTTGTGGACATCGCCGCTGGAGCAGGCGAACCCGCGCTCAGCGCCGCTGACCGGGTTGGAGTGAGTGGCTACGTTCTGGCGACCGATCTTTCCGAAAACACTATCGCCTTTGCTCGGCAGACCGCCGAGCAGCGCCAGTTACGAAATTTTGAGACCCGTGTGCTGGACGGCGAAAATCAAGATTTGCACGGCGATTCATTCGACGTGATCCTGAGTCGCTATGGTTTGATGTACATGCCCGACCGCCAGCGTGCGCTCTCCGAATGGTATCGGGTGCTGAAACCCGGCGGAAGAGCGGTCGTTGCCGTCTATACAACGCCGGACAAAAATGACTGGGGTTCGGTGCCGATGTCGGTGATTCGCAGGCGCGCCCAGCTTCCGCCGCCGGTTCCGGGGCAACCTGGAACGTTCAGCCTCGGCGCGGACGGTGTATTGCAGGATGCGCTCCATCGAGCCGGTTTCCGCAGGGTCGAAACGCGCATCGTTTCCACACCGTTACGGATGCCATCCGCCAGAGAATGTATTCGGTTCCAGCGCGAATCGTTCGGTGGGTTCAACCAGATGATGGCGCACCTGTCGACGCAGGAGCGTAAGTCGATCTGGGATGAGGTCGAGGTAGCCATGAAACGGTACGAAAGCCTGGACGGATTTGTTGATCCGTGCGAGTCGATCGTCGCGATACGCTACAAACTGTAGGACTCTGGCGGGTTCTCTTCTTCACTTTATCGCTTTGCTCATTACTCGGTACTCTCTTTATGCGCATCATCCTACAGCGCGTTCAGCGCGGCAGCGTCACGGTGGACGGTCGCGTCACCGGCGCGGTGGATAAAGGCTTCGTGGCGCTGGTCGGCGTCACGCACGGCGACACCCAGGCGGACGCGGAACTGCTCGCGCGCAAAACGGCGAACCTGCGCGTCTTCGAGGACGACCAGGGCAAGATGAACCTGTCGGCGCTGGAGACGGGTGGCGGCGTGCTGGTGATCTCTCAGTTCACGCTCTACGCCGACGCGCGCAAGGGGCGGCGTCCCAGCTTCATCGACGCTGCGCCGCCGGAGATCGCCGCACCGCTGGTCGACACTTACGCCGAGCGCCTGCGCGCCGAAGGCATTCAGCGCGTCGAGCATGGCGTTTTTGGCGCGATGATGCTGGTCGAAATCCTCAACGACGGTCCCGTGACCATCATTCTGGACAGCGCGGAACTCAAATAAACTCGTCCGCCGCGCGGCGGTAGAGCAGCGCCTTGCCCTGTTTCCCCGTGATCGCAATCACACCCATTTCGCGCAGGCAGTACGCCATCTTCTGCGCCAGGTAGCGCGGCTGGTGGATCGCGTGCGCCAGGTCGCCGCTGTCGAATGGATCAGGCAGGTCGGCGGGCAGCAGCGCGGCGAAATCGGCGGGCGTCGCCAGCGAGACGACTTCGACGACTTCCAGCAGGCGGCGGTCGGAGATGCTCCAGCGCTTGCGCCGCCAGCTTCCATGTCCGTCGTTGATGCGAAACTCCTCGTCGCGGATCAGCGCGACTTCCAGCGACAGATTCGGGTGGCGCACCAGCGCCGGGAAGCTGACCAGCTCAGGGAACAGGTGGTAGACCGTCCCGCGTTTGGTCGACCTGCGGCGGCTGAGGATCACGCCGTCGGCGTCGATGCGGACGATGGTACGCTGCTGTGGAATCGGGTGAACTACCCGGATCGGGTAGCGATCCAGCAGCGCGAGCAGCTTGGGTTTCATTTTGGGCAGGCTGCCGGTCTGGATTTCGATGCACGCGCACAACTCGCCCGCCGGGCGCAGGATGTCGATCACGTAGCCGTCGAGGTCGCATTCCAGCAAATCGCCGGGCTGGGCGTAGTGCGCCTTGAGCGCCGCGTGCAGCGATTTCTCCGCCAGCGTGCCAATCACGCGCATCGCGGTCGCTCGCATTGAGCAATGCGTGCTGAGCAATGAGCGATGAGTAAAAACCGCGTTCGCATAACTGCCATCTTGCACAAGCGCAGTTCTTAACTCAGCACTCGGCACTCATTGCTCGTTGCTATCTCTACTTGTGCCACTGCTGCGCGCCCCACTTCTTGCGGTTTTCGGCGAAATTCGGCTCGGCGCGCCAGCGCACCGGCGGCGTCGTGCGGTTGTTGAGGTCGTCCGGCGTGCTGGTCGTCATGATCTGCGTGGCGAGCGCCAGCGCCTCGTCCCATTCGTCGTGGGCGATTTCCAGAATCAGCGCGTCGTGCATGTCGAGCGCCACGCGCGAGCGCATCCCGCGCTCCCGGTAGGCTTCCGACAGGCAGACAATCGCCCGCTTGAGCACTTCGCTCACCCCGCCCTGACACAGGTAGTTCCAGGCGACGAAACGCCGTCGGCACGGCGACCTTACGCCCCGTCCACAGTTCGAGGATGCCGCCGCTGCGCGTCTTGCTCTTGGCGGCTTCGCGCGCCCGCGTGACGTTGGCGAAGGCTCTGTCTTTGGCGCGCATGACGCGCAGCGCCTCGTCCGTGCTGACGCCGATGCTCTTGCCGAGCCGCTCCGCGCCCATGCCATACGCCGTGCCGTAGGTGATCTTCTTCGACAGGGTGCGCAGGCGCTTGCGCTCGGCGGCGTCCGCCTGCTCCCAGTCCGAGCCGAAATAGCGCGCCGCCATCGCCGAATGGAAATCCTCGGTGCGGCAGGCTGCCGAGAGGTTGCTGTCGGCGGCGATCAGCGCTGCCATGACGTTCTCGGCGTTGCTGAAGTCGATCTCGACCAGCGTGAAGCCCTCGTCGCCGACCGCGACGCCCGCCATCGCCGGCATCTTCCAGTTCTGCATGTGCGGGTAGCTCGACGCGCGCCTGCCGCTCTCAGTCGCGGTCGTGACCAGGCTGTGCAGCCGTCCATCCAGCGCGGCGTGGTCTTGCAGCCCCTTCAGCGTGGAGATCAGCCAGTCGATTTCCATGTACTCGGAGATGTCTTTCAGGCGCTCGGCGTAGGGGCTGCCCTCCTCCATGTACAATTCGATCACGTCGGAGCGCGTGCTCAGGTCGGAAAGCTCGACGGGCGAGCCGGGCGATGCTTCCAGCCGCTTGCGCCCCGCCCGCGTGAAGTAAATCCACTCGGACTCGTTCCAGCGCGGCAGCGGGATACCTTTCTGCTGGTAGAGGTATTCCGCGCGCGCCTTCGAGCTGCCCGGCGTGTACAAGCCGTCCTCGCGCAGACGCGCCGCCAGCGTCTCGCGCTGCGCTTCCAGCTCCGCCAGCCGCCGCTCGACGTAGGGCGCGTTCAGGCGAATGCCCTCCGCCGCCATCCGGCAGTATTCACGCATGGCGCGGCATTCCCACGCCACCAGATCGAGATCGGAGGGGAGCGCTCGCTGCTTGCGATAGATGTCGAGCGCCAGCTTCGCGTCGTCCTGCGCGTACTGAAGCGTCAGTTCGAGCGGCTGCCGGTGCAGCTTGCTGCGCTCGCCTTTCATCGCCTTCTGGTATTCGGGAAAGGGGATGCGCAGCGCCGCCGCGACCGCCAGCAGGCTGTAGCTGGCATTGACGGCGGGATGCAGCAGCCGCGCCATCGACTGCGTATCCCAGACGTGTTCGGGGGATTTGCCGTCGGCGAGCTTGCTCAGTTGGCGAAAGTCGAAGACGGCATTGTGCGCCACCAGCAGCGCCTCGCTATTGATCAGCACCTTGACGAACGCCAGCGCGCGGCGGTCGAACGGGGCTGCTAAGCCGGTCGTGCGCGTCTCGCCGCCCTCGTCCCACGCCAGCCCGATCACCGTGACGGCGGCGGAATAGCTCAGCCCGTAGTCGGCTTTGGGACCGTCACCCTGCCAGCGCGTCTCGGTCTCGACATCGACGGCGACGACCTGCGCGCGCAGGCAGCGCGCCAGCGCCTCCATATCCGGCTCGAACGTTTCCTGAAAGAGCGAAAGCTGCATGAGGCTCTATCGTTCGGTAATTTCGCGTCACCGCCGATTATAGCGCATCGCTCATCTGTTCGAAAGCATAAAGAAAAATACGGGGAAAATGGGGTAGGGGCACGATATATCGTGCCCCTACAAACCCATGAGGAGAGATTACGCCAGCCCGGAGAAGTAGTCCGTCTTGATGTGATCCGCCGGGACGTGCAGGTGATGCAGCACGGCTTTCATGCCGTCGACCATCGCGGTGGGACCGGAGACGTAGAACATGCAGCGTCTGTAGTCCGGCACTTCCTGCTTGATCATCGTCTCGTTGACGCGCCCCACCCTGCCGCGCCACGACGACGGGAAGTTGATCGTGTCGGTGATCGTGTAGACCACCTTGACCCCCAGCTTGCGATGCGCCTCTTCAAGCACGTCCGTGTAGACGAAATCGTTGACGCGCTTGTTGGAGTAGAAGATCGTGATCGGGCGCGCCTGATGCACGTCGATCAGGTACTTGAGCATACTGCGATAGGGCGTGATGCCGATGCCCCCGGCGATCAAGACCAGCTTCTGCCTGCGGTCGTCGGGCAGCGTGAAATCGCCCGCAAGCTGCGCCGCCACGATCTCCGTGTCGGTGTCCATGTCCAGCATCGACTGCTTGTAGGTGCTGGAGTCCGGGTAGAACTTGACGCCCAGGCGCAGGTCTTTCTCGGTCGGCGCAGAGGCAATCGTGAAGTAGCGGCGGTTGCCGCGCGTGTCCGGGTCGTCGTGACCGAGCGTCCACTCCATGTACTGACCGGGCGCGAAGGCGAGCTTGCGAGCGGGCGCGAACACGAACTCGTACACGTCCGGCGCAAGCTGCAATTTCTCCTTGAGCGTCAGGATCAGCTTGGTCTTCGGGCTGACGAGGTACGAGAAGACGTTGCCGATCAGGATGGCGATCTCCGGCGTCGTATAGAAGGAAGCGATGTGGAACTGCGGCACGAACAGGAAGCCAACCAGCGCGCCGTAGAGAATTTGCAGCCTGCGCGTCGGCGGCGTGGTCAGCGGCTCGGTCAGGATGACGAAGGCGAAGAAGAACAGCGGCGAATACAACGCCACGTTCTGAAGCGCCGGACGGATGTCGCCCCTGCCGAAGAAGGTGAACGCCACAATGGTCACAATCGCCGCGAAGAAGAAGCTGAGCACCAGGTCGAAGCGGCGGATTTTGCGCACCACCAGCAGCCCGCCGACGATCACGAAGGGCAGCATCGGGGCGTCGCCCACCCACCAGCTTGCCGTCTGGTTGATCGTCAGCGCGGTTAGCGCGACGGCGAAGGCGACCGGGTTGAAGATGTGCTTCTTGTTGATCGCCACGACGTACTTGGACGCCATCGCCAGCACCGCCGCCCAGCCGATGAACCACAGGTCTTGATAGCCTTCCAGCGGCGTGAGGATCAGCGCCAGGATCAGCGCCGAGATGAAGACCAACTCGACGTTGGCGGGCACGTGGAACGCCCAGGCGAAGATTTTGTTCGTCAGCCAGCAGGCGGCGACCAGAAAGCCGACCGTGAACAGCAGCGCGAACGGGTCGTAGGGCAGCGTGCCGACGATGCTCAGCACCAGCGCCGCGCCCAGCAGAAAGATCAGGTAGTAGAGGACGAGCCGGTACATCGTGATCCGGTTCAGGATGTTATCAATCACGCTAATCATGGCAGACATACCTCTCGAAGCCGCTGGTGAGGGTGGCGATGCCTTGCGCATCGATCATGTAGCCCTCGAAGCCTTCTAACTGCTCGATGAAGACGATGCCGTCCCTGCCCATCGCAAAGGCGGCGGTGGCGAAGCGATCCGCTTCGTAAATGTTGCGCCCGACGACCGTCAGGCTGACGATTTCGTCGCTGGCGTCGGCGTCGGTCTTCGGGTTGTAGATGTGCTGTCCCCGGATGTACGTCCCGGAGGTGGCGACGCCGCAGTTGGTCACGGCGATCACCTTGACGATCTCGTTGATGTTGAACGGGTTGCGAATGCCGACGCGCCAGTCCTGCCCCTGATCGTTCTTGCCGACCGCCTCAATATCGCCGCCCGCGTCGACGTAGAAGTTGCAGTAGCCCATGCGATGCAGGATTTCGGCGGCGTTGTAAATCGCCCAGCCCTTGACGATGCCCGACGGGTCAATCATGCCCTTATGGCGGATGTCGAAGTAGCCGTAGGTTTCCTGCCGGGTCTGCTCCGCCGCCGTGAAGATGGCTTGCATGTCGGAGCTGGCGTTTTCCAGCGCCAGCTCCTGACGGTTGATCTGCATGATCTCGCTGGCTTCCTTGTAGGTGCTGAACTTCTCGTCGACATACTGGAAATAGTCGAAGACGGCGGTCAATGCCCCGACCGAAGCCGAGGCATCGACAATTTCGACCGTGATCGGCATTCCCATCATCAACCGCGTCTCGATCATGCTGGGTTCTTCGCCTGGTTGAGCGCCGCATAGAGCGACTGGGCAAAGCCTTCGCTGGTCAGCGTCGCCCCGGAGATAATGTTGATGTACGCGCTCTGCGCCTGGATCGCTTCCTGCTGTAGATAGGGCATAGCGATCGAGTTGATCTGCTGCGAAGTCCGCCGGTCATTCGGATATTGCAGGAACTGGACGTTGGTCAGCCGACCGTTCTGCACGGTCGCCTGCACCTGCACCAGCCCATAGAACGCATCGACGGTCGGACCCGTGTAGGTGCCGTCAGCATACTGCCCTTGCGACTGCGGCTTGGGCGTCGCGGTCGGCGGAACCGGCGTTGCGGTGGGCGGGACAGGCGTCACGGTCGGCGGAACCGGCGTCGCCGACGGCTGCTGTACGAGTGGCACTGACTGATCCTGCTGCTGCGAAGAAACCCCTTCCAGCGCCGATGCCACGCCCTGCGAAGTCGGGACGGCGGGCTGAACGGTCGGGACGACCTGGTGCGACGTAAGCAAAAGCTGCCCATCAGCCCCGGCGTTGCCAGGCGGGTCGGCTGCCGGGTCAGTGCTGACGAGGCGCTCGTGAATGGCGTAAGCCGCGAAGGTGAAGACGACGAAGCCGGAGACGAACAGCTTGCGGATTGCACTAAGGATGGGTGACGTTCGTGAAGACCTGACTTTAGACACAGCCGTTTCCTTCCATTTGACGACAGCCACTAGTATAGGAACGGTTTCGCGGGCGTGTGTTAATCGAGGCTTACCCCTACCTTAAACCTACCTTAAATCTTGCGCCGACCCATCCTGTTTCTCGTCCGTTAGCACTCAGGTACTGTCACCTGTTGCAAATTCACAAATTCTTGACTAAAATAAGATTTACAAGTTCGATTTGCTAATGGAAGAGGGATGAGATGACAGCCGAGCATGAACAATGGATCGCTCAGGCAGTCGAGTTCGCTCGTGCGAAACGCTACGACCAGGCACGTGAAATCGCCCTCCGCGTCGTCCGCGAGGATGGACGCAACGCCAAAGCCCTCTGGATCGTCGCCAGCACGACGGGTTCGCTCAGCGAACGGCGCAACGCGCTCAAGGCGCTGCTGCGCATCCAGCCGGAAAACCGCCACGCGCAGCAGATGCTGAACGCCATCGAGCGGGAATTCAAGCAATCCGGCATCAAATCGACCAGCGTAGTACGTTCCATCAAGCCTGTTTCCACCGCTGCTCCCCAACACGTGCTGCTCTACGCGGCGGTTGCCCTCGCCGCGCTGGTGATCGTCGCTGCCGCTTTCGCAGTCGCCGCCGGTATCTAGCGTCCATTTTCATCAGTCATTCGCGCAGGCACAGCCTACACTGTGCCTGTTTTGGCGCGCCTGTTCGGCTGATCATTGCCTCCGATTCCATCTATAATTGAGTTGGTTCGCGTACACACCGAGGCGGTAGCGCTATGCAGGCTTACGGAGCGGCTTTCGCGCGTGTTTACAACATGCTGTGGGGCGGTTTCGCACGAGACCTCGCGCCGCGCATCCTCGATTTTTACGCCGGCACGCCCATCGCTGCGACCGAGCAGTCTCTACTCGACCTGTGCTGCGGCACGGGTCAGCTTGCGCTTTACTTTTTGGAACACGGCTACCGCGTCACCGGGCTTGACCTGTCCGAAGGGATGCTCGATTTCGCCCAGGAGAATGCCAGCATGTTCGTCCAGGCGGGACAGGCGCGCTTCGTGCAGGGCGACGCCGCCGCTTTCACGCTGGACGAGCGCTTTGGGCTGGTCGTTTCGACCTTCGACGCGCTCAATCACCTGCCCAGCTTCGACGCGCTGCGAAGCTGCTTCGCCCACGTCCGCACCGTGACGCTCCCCGGCGGCTATTTCATCTTCGACCTGAACACGCGCCTCGGTCTGAAGCGCTGGAATCACATCAACGTGCAGGAGACGGACGACGCGCTGGTGGTCAATCGCGGCATCTACGATGGCAGCGACCGGGCGCAGACGCGTATCAACGGTTTTGTCCGCGAAGACGATGGGCGCTACACCCGTTTTGAAGAAGTCGTCTACAACGTCGTCTACGAGATGGAGACGGTGCGCCGCGCCCTGCTCGATGACGGCTGGCGGGATGCCTACTTCGCCCACGCCAGCGACCTCGCCGCGCCGATCAGCGACCCGGAAAGCGCCGGGCGCATCTTCATCGTCGCCAGCCGCTAACGCTTTATTCCATTTTGAGTTACAATGTGATAGTTCGTATCAAAGGAGATTACGATGTCTGACCAGCGACTATCACGTCAGGAGTATCTCGACTTCATGTCCGATACCTGGGATACCTTTCTGGGGGCGCTCAATGGACTACCTGACGACGAACAACAGCGCTACGCCCGGCAGCAGGGCTACCCCAGTCTGAAAGCCGTGCTCGCCCACATCGACGATTGGTGGGAGGAAACGCTGCGCGTCGTGCCCATCTGGGCAAAAGGAGACTCCCCGCAGTTCGACTACGAGGATTTCGACACGTTTGAAACCCGCGCGATGGCGCGCCACCACGACCAGACGCTCGCACAAGTCGAGCAGGATTTTGATAATCTGCGCGGGCAGGTCGCCGCCATGATCGCGGAACTCCCCGAAGAAGCCTTCTCCGACCCGCAAATCGCGGACTGGCTCGACCGCGTCATCGTCACCCACTATCGCCAGCACGCGCCAAGCGCCGATCCACAAATCCCGTCGGCGAAATACGAGAAAGTCTACAAGAACGAGTAGGCGCACCCGGCAGCACTACGCCACAGGCAGAATGAAGCTGCCCACTTCCTGAGCGACCCTACATCACCGGATTCGGCTTCGCAGCCGCGCGCAGGGCGACGGGAATCCCCTGGCGCGCGGTGAAATTCCCGCATCTTCTCGCGCTCTCAAGTGCAATCATTACTGTTTTCGCGGAAAATTCATTTTAATTTCCAGATCATTTGTCTACAGGGAGGCTATAATGTCATTGAAGGTAAGTGAAATGTTTCCGAGTTGAAATCGAAGAACACGCCATGTACGCCGAAAAACCGCTCTCTACTCGCAATGTTAGCCGTGAGGATCACTCTATGACGCAGGAGAGCTTACCTCTTGTGTTGGCGGTGGATGACGAACGCCATAATCTGACTTTGCTGGAGCGCGTTCTGCGCAACTACCGCGTGATCAGCGTGACCAACGCCCAGGCAGCCCTGGATACGCTGGCGCAAGCGCCCTTCGACCTGATTCTGCTTGACATCATGATGCCCGGCATGGACGGGCTGGAAACACTGGAACAAATCCGCACCAACCCGAAAATCGCCGACATCCCCGTCATTCTGATTTCCGCGTTCTCGGACGGACAGACCATCGTCGCCGGGCTGGAAGCAGGCGCGAACGACTACATCACCAAGCCGATTGATACGGACATCACGCTGGCGCGCGTGCGCACGCAGATCGCGCTCAAGAAGCTGCAGGACGAGCGCAAGCAGACCATCGCCGAGCTTGAGGCGGCGCAGGAGATGAAAGATCGGCTGCTGCGCATGGCGTCCCACGATATCAAGGGACCGTTGATGAACATCCGCATGGCGGCGAACCTGATGGAACCCTCGATTGACTGCATCATCGACGGGCACAGCCTGCTCGGCGCGGTCGAATCGTCGCTGGACACGATGCAGAACGTCATCAAGGATTTCCTCGACACGGCGGCGCTTCAGACGGGCGCGCTCGACCTCCATCTGGAGCCGGTCGCCGCCCGAACGCTGATCGAAAACGTGCTGGAAGAAAACCAGATCAACGCCCTGCGCAAGCACATCAAGCTGGAAACGCAGGACATGCGCGGCGTCATCATCGCCGACGTTGCCCGCTTCCACCAGACGCTGGGCAATCTGGTCAGCAACGCCATCAAATACAGCCCCGCCGATACCACCGTCACCATCTGGACGGAATGCGACGACACCACCGTGACGATTTACGTGGCGGACGAAGGTCCCGGCATCCCGCTGAGCGAGCAGGACAAGCTGTTCACCCAGTTTGGCAAGCTCAGCCCGCGACCGACCGGCGGCGAAAGCAGCACCGGCTTGGGCTTGTGGATCGTCAAGCACCTGGTCACGCTGCAAAATGGTCGCGTCGGCTATCTCTCCCCGCGCGACGGCGGCTCGATCTTCTGGATTCAGATGCCCGCCGCCGAACTTTAATCGCGCTCTCGCATCACCCACATTCCTCCTGAACCCCCCACGCCGGGCGGCGCGAATGCGTGCGCTCATTTCGTCATGGCTCCGGTGCAAATGGTTTCCGTCATACGACCGGCTGAGCGACCGCGCCGCCGTATTTTCGGCTGGCAGAGCCGACGGACGGCGAAGCATTGATGAAGAACGTTATTTTTGCGGTAGGCAAATCCCCCGAATCACTTATAAAATGAAAATATTATTGGGTTGCAATTTTTGCTTTATCTTTCAAAGGCAAGCCTGAACCCGCATGACCACTTTTATTGAACTCAGCCAGAACATCGCTCTGATCTTGTCGCTGACGTTCATCTATGGCTTCATCGCCCCCTATTTAGAGCGCTTCGCTCAACGCCAGCAGCAGATCATCAAAGGGCTGGTCTTCGGCGCGTTCGCCGTGATCAGCATGACCATACCTATTCAGGTAACGCAGGGGCTGTTCTACGACGCCCGGACGATTGTCGTCTGCATCGCCGGGCTGTACGGCGGTCCCATCTCAGCGCTGATCGCGGTCGTCATCGTGGGCGTCTACCGTATCCTGCTCGGCGGGATCGGCACCTCGGGGGCGCTCGCCAGCGTACTGACCGCCGCCGTGATCGGCGCGGGGCTGCACCGATATTTCGAGCGGCGCGGCACGAAACCCAATGCGCTGATGCTGCTGCTCACCGGCGTGGCGCTGGCGGCGTTCGGCACGCTCTTCGTCGCTACGCTGAGCGGCATCTCGCTGAGTGTCCTGGGCGCACGCTTCCCCACGACCGTCGTGCTGTACCCGGTCGGGATGATGCTGCTGGGCACGCTGGTTTCCGAACAGCAGCGCCGCCGGGAGATCGACCAGGCGCTGCGCGCCAACGAAAGCCGCTTCCGCGCCATATTCGACAGCGCGTTTGAGTTCTTCGCCTCGCTCAGCCCCGACGGTCGCCTGATGGAAGCCAACACGGCGGCGCTGGATTTCGGCGGGCTGCAAGCGGCGGATGTCGTCGGCAAGCTTTTCTGGGATACCACGTGGTGGACGATCTCGCCGGAAACCCAGGCGAAGCTCAAGGACAGCATCAGCCGGGCGGCGCGCGGCGAACAGGTCCGTTATGAAGTCGATGTCCGGGGCAAGGGCGAGGGCGTCAAGACGATTGACTTCTCGCTCAAGCCGCTTCAGGACGACGCCGGGCGTGTCACGCTGTTGATCGCCGAGGGTCACGACATCACGCTGATCAGGGAACTGGAGCAGCAGAAAGTCGATCTCGTGCTGGAACGCGAGCGCTCGCGCCTGCTGAAGAAGTTCATCTCCGACGTGTCCCACGACCTGCGCACGCCGCTGGCGGTCATTCGCCTCAACCTGGATTTGCTGCGCCGCGCGACCGACTCGCCCAAGCAGCAGCAGCGCATCGACACGCTTGCCGCGCAGGAGCAGCATCTCACGCGCCTGCTCAGCGACATGATGACGATGCTGACGCTGGACGAGCAGTCCGCTTTTCAATTCAAGCAGATTGACCTCAACTACGTGGTGCAGACCGCTTTCGACGAGCATCATGCCGTCGCCAAGCAGAAGGAGCAAACCCTGACCTTCAACCCGCCTGCCGAGGAACTGCTGGTGCGGGCGGATCAGGTCGAACTCGACCGCGCGCTGGACAAGCTGATCGTCAACGCCATCAGCTACACACCGGCGGGCGGCACGATCACGCTGTCCACGCACAAGGAGCAGGACAGCGCCGTGATCGAAATCTGCGACACCGGGATCGGCATTGCGCAGGACGACCTGCCGAATATCTTCCAGCGCTTCTTCCGCGCGGATGGCGCGCGCTCGATGGACACGGGCGGGACGGGTCTCGGCTTGCCGATTGCCCGCAAGATCGTCGAGGCGCACGGCGGGCGCATCGAAGTCGAGAGCAAGTCCGATGCCGGCAGCACCTTCCGCGTGCTGCTCCCACTGATCGCCGCGCCAGCCGATTAGCGCCGCTTCACCAAGAACCACTGTAGAGACACGATGTGAGAGGAAAAGGCGACTTTTATATCCCCTCACCCCGTGTGAACTTCGTTCACCCATCCCTCTCCCACGCAAGCGGAGAGAGGGGGAAGAACGGTTTTGTCCCTCGCCCCGTTTTACGTGGGAGAGGGACGGCTTGTGACAGCAAGCAGGGTGAGGGGTTTTTAGCACCCCCATGTCGTGCCCCTACCCACATTTCCTGCGCGGCTGTCTACCAGGGCAATATCCTGTTGATGATTTTGCCGAACAGCAGCGTCAGGATCAGCTTGACGACGAACTGAATCATGGGACATCACCTCCATCGAGTCGTTCAATCCAATTTACGACCGGATGCCGCGCGGAGTTGCGGCAAGCCGCCATTTCGGCGTTACAATCTATTACACCGCGTTCGTGTCCTGAATACTTAGGAGTACCTTTCATGTCAGATTCACCTGAAGTTCGTGATCGCGTTTCCGCGCTCAACGCGCGCAGCCGCACGCTCGTCGAAGGCGCAGACCGCGCTGGAGCGCGCTCCATGCTCAAGGCGATTGGGCTGACCGACGATGACCTGAGCAAGCCGCTCATCGGCATCGCCAATACCTGGACGGAGATCGGTCCCTGCAATTTCCACCTGCGCCGCCTGTCCGCCAAGCTCAAGGAAGGCATCCGCCGCGCCGGGGGCACCCCGCTCGAATTCAACACCGTCAGCATCAGCGACGGCATCACGATGGGCACGGAAGGCATGAAAGCCTCGCTCGTCAGCCGCGAGATGATCGCCGACTCGATTGAGCTGGTGGCGCACGCCAACTATCTCGACGGCGTGATCGCGCTGGCAGCCTGCGACAAGACCATGCCCGGCACGATCATGGCGCTGATCCGGCTCGACGTGCCCTCGATCATGCTCTACGGCGGCTCGATCCTGCCCGGCAATTTCAAAGGGAAAGACGTGACCGTCGGCAGCGTCTACGAGGCGATTGGCGCCTACAACGCGGGGAAAATCACGCTCGACGACCTGCGCGGCATGGAAGATGTCGCCTGCCCCGGACCGGGCGCGTGCGGCGGTCAGTTCACGGCGAACACGATGGCGATGGTCTCCGAAGTCCTGGGTATCTGCCCGATGGGCATGGCGGACATCCCGGCGATGGACGACGACAAAGACCGCATATCGGTCGATGCGGGCGAGTTGATCCTCAAGATGATCGAGATGGACATCCGCCCCAGCAAAATCATCACCCACAAGTCGCTGGTCAACTCGGTCGCGGCGATTGCCGCCAGCGGCGGCAGCACCAACGGCGTCCTGCACACGCTGGCGTTCGCCCGCGAAGCCGGGATTCCCTTCACCATCGACGACATCGAGCAGATCAGCAAATCGACGCCGCTGATCTGCGACCTGACGCCGACCGGCAAGTACAACGCGGTCGACATGTACAAGGCGGGCGGCGTGCGTTTGCTGACGCAGCGCCTGATCGACGCGGGCTACGTCGACGGCTCCGCCCTGACCGCCACCGGGAAAACGCTCGCCGAGGAAGCAGCGCTCGCCCGCGAGACGCCCGGTCAGCAGGTGATCCGCACCTTCGAGAACCCGATCAACTCGCACGGTGGGCTGCACATCCTCAAGGGCAACCTGGCGACCAACGGCGCGGTGGTCAAGCTCAAGGGCATCGAGCCGCAAAAGTTTCACGGGCGCGCCCGCGTCTTCAACCGCGAGGAGGACGCCTACCATGCCGTCCAGAACAACGAAATCGTGCCGGGGGACGTGGTCGTCATCCGCTACGAAGGACCGGTCGGCGGACCGGGGATGCGCGAGATGCTTCAGGTGACGGCGGCGATTGTCGGGCAGGGACTCGGCGGCGACGTGATGCTGATCACCGACGGGCGCTTCTCCGGCGCGACGCGCGGCTTGATGATCGGGCACGTCTCGCCCGAAGCGGCGGTCGGCGGCGCGATTGGGCTGCTCAAGGAAGGCGACATCATCGACGTGGACATCGAGGCGCGCAGCCTGAGCGTCGAGCTGAGCGACGCCGAACTCGCCGAGCGGCGCAAGCAGTGGACAGCGCCCACGCCCAATTATGCGGGCGGCGTGATGGCGAAGTACGCCCGCCTCGTCGCCCAGGCGGACGACGGCGCGGTCACCAACGCCTCGACCGGGCTGGTGCGGTAATCACATGTTCGTAGGGGCGCACGGCGTGCTGCCCCATATTTCTCCCCGGCATCGCCAAAACCATCGGCGTCGTCCCGTGCGTTCATCTTCATAGGACGAAGTCACGAAAGTTACCAGAACGTCTGTCTTCATGCTAAAATCGGCTCACGTTTAATGGAATGGAACGCACCGTCGATGCGTAAGCCCCTGTTTATCGGTCTGCTCCTGCTGTTGTTGTTCGCCAGCATCGTTCACGCGCAAAGCCCCATCGTGACCCTGACCGTCGAGGCGGGTTTTGACGGGCGCTTCCGCGATTCGGAGTGGACGCCTGTCATCATCCGCGCCGCCAACGACGGCGACGGCGTGAGCGGGCGGCTGGTCGTGCGCCCCGAAACCTCCGGCAGCGGCATCACCAATACCTACAGTACGCCCATCACCCTGCCCAGCGGGGCGCGCCAGACGGCGTTTCTGTACATCACCGCCCGTTCCTACGTCGCGCAAATTCGCGTTGAGCTGATCAACGATTCCGGCGCGGTCATCGCCCAGAAGGAAGCCAGCGTCAGCCCGATTCAGCCTCAGGATCGGCTCAATGTCGTCATCAGCGATTCCCCGCTGGGCGCGGTTGACCTGACCGGCGTTCACGCCAGCAACTACAACGGGTTTCAAGCCGATTGGAATTTGGCTGATCTGCCGGATCGCGCGCTCGATTCGGTCGATCTGATTTTGTTCTCGGACGTGGACACGGGCGCGCTCAGCAGCGCCCAGCATCAGGCGCTCGTGGACTGGATCACCGCTGGTGGGCATCTGATCGTCACCGGCGGGCAGAACTGGCAGGCAACTGCCGCCGGCGTGGGCGATCTGCTGCCGCTGACGCCATCCGGCAGCCGCGAAGTGGACGACCTGAACGCGCTGGCGGACTGGCTGCACGATGGCGCTGCCCTCGGCGCGCAGACGGTGATCGCCACCGGGACGCTGGCGCAGGACGCGCAGGTTTTCGTTGCAGCCGCCGATGGCACGCCGCTGCTGGCGCGGCGGATGCTCGGCGCGGGCGAGATCGATTACCTCGCCGCCGACCCGAACAATGCCCCCCTGCGCGGCTGGAGCGGCTTGTCCGACCTGTGGTTCGCGCTGGTGACGGACACCAGCCCGCGCCCCGGCTGGGCGAACGGCTTCGTCGACTGGGAATCGGCGGCGCGGGCGTCGGAGATTCTGCCGGGCTTCGACCCGCTGCCGGACATTCTGCCGCTGTGCGGCTTTCTCGCGCTCTACATCGCCCTGATCGGTCCGCTCAATTACCTGATCCTCAACCGGATCAACCGCCGCGAATGGGCGTGGTTCACCATCCCGTTGATGATCCTGATCTTCAGCGTGCTGTCTTACGTGCTCGGCTTCAACCTGCGCGGCAACGAGGCGACGCTCAACCGTGTCGCGCTGGTGCAGTCGTGGCACGACAGCGACCGGGCGCGCGTCGACGAGCTGGTCGGCTTGCTCTCGCCCCGGCGCTCGGTCTACACCCTCACCGCCGGAGACGAGGATACACTGCGCCCGATCCCGCGCCCGTTGCAAGCGACGGGGCTGCTCAGCCGCAACACGCAGTCGAGCGTGGACATCCGCGAAAGCGACCAGTTCGAGGCGAAGGACTTCAACGTCGATGCCAGCTTCATCGCGGGCTTCCACCTCAGCGGCATGATCGACAAGCCGCCGATCAGCGGGCAAGCCTCGATAGCCGACGATCCGACGGTCGAAGGGCAGCAGACCGTGCGCGGCTCGGTGCGCAACGACGGCGATCTGTTGCTCAGCGACCCGGTAATCCTGGCGCGCGGCGTCGCCCTGCACCTCGATCAATCGCTCGCGCCGGGCGACGTGGCGACCTTCGACCTGACGCTGACGGGCGACAACCCGCCCGCGCCGGTACTGCGCACGCCCGTCACGACCACGTCGTTCCTGAGCTACCGCTCCACCAGCTCGTCCAAGCAGAGCGTGATCGACATCATGGGGACGGACAAGTACAACCCCAATATCACGCGCATCCCGCTCGCCAACTCGGCGCAGCTTCAGGCGGATCGCCGCCGCCAGTATTTCCTCACCTCGTTCATCGACGATTTCTCCGGCACCGCCGGTCGCGGCGACCGCATTTACCTCGCCGGATGGACGAACGCGACTCCGCTCGTCACCGACATAACCGGCGCGAGCTGGAACTCGCAGGACACAACCGTCTATCTGGTCGAGCTGGACAGCCAGCGCGTCACCACGCCGGACAGCACCGTGACCATCTCGCCCGATCAATTCACGTGGGTCGTTCAGGACTACACCGGGGTAACCGACGTTTCGCCCAGCAATATGCAAATGCAGCCCGGCGACGAAGTCAGCTTCCGCTATACGCCGCTGCCGGACGCCGTACTCAAGCAGGTCAGCGCCCTGACCATCGAACTCAACAATCTCAATACGAGCGGGAGCCGCCTGCCGCTTTACCTGTGGAACTGGCAGACTCAGGATTGGGAAAGCACCACCGTGGTCGAAAACACCGCGACCATCCGCGACCCGGCGCGCTTTCTCGGTCCGCAGAACGCGGTGCAGGTGCGGCTGGTCGCCGACGAGATTGGCGGCTACGTGCGCGTGGGGCGCGTCACCGTTTCGCAAACCGGGACGTTCTGATCAAGCGCCTGCCAGCGGAACGCGGGTCTGATGCGGATCTCATCCATAGTTTCACAGGTGGGTGATTATTGAACATATCGCGGTGTTGCCGATTATACTATTGTAGGAAACAGAGCGAGGCGGCGAGATGGTTGATCTGATTATCGAGACGCGGAATCTAGTCAAAAAGTTCGGCAAATTCACGGCGGTCAACGGGCTGTCGCTCGAAGTGCCCGCCGGGTCGATCTACGGCTTCGTCGGACCGAACGGCGCGGGCAAGACGACGACCATGCGCATGTTGACGACCCTCACTCGCCCAACCAGCGGCGAAGCCTGGGTTGCCGGGCATTCGGTCATGGGCGAGCCGCGCGCCGTCCGCCGCGCCATCGGCTACATGCCCGACGAGTTCGGCGTCTACGACGACATGCGCGTCTGGGAATATCTCGACTTCTTCGCCGCCTGCTACGACATCCCCGAAAGCGAGCGCCGCCGCCTGATCGAAGACCTGCTCGAACTGGTCGATCTCTCGCACCGCCGCGACGACATGGTCGACAAGCTCAGTCGCGGTATGAAGCAGCGCCTGTCGCTGGCGCGCACGCTCGCGCACGACCCGTCGGTGTTGATCCTCGACGAACCCGCTTCCGGGCTGGACCCGCGCGCGCGCGTCGAAATCCGCGAGCTGCTGGTCGAGCTTTCGCGCATGGGCAAGACGATCTTCTTCTCGACGCACATCCTGGCGGACGTGAGCGAAATCTGCACGCACATCGGCATCGTCGAAGCCGGGCAGATGATCACGCAGGGCAGCATGGAGCAGATGCGCGCGCAGCTTCAGCCGCACCGCGAGATCACCGTCATCCTGCGCGATCAGGACTCGGTCGCTACCTTAAGAGAGGTGTTGAACGGCGTGCCCGATGTCGTCGGCATTGCCGACCTGGAGCCGAAGGGCGGGCGCTTCCGCGTGCGCATCGACTTCGCGGGCGACGACGATGGCGTCGCCGACCTGAACGCCCGCATCACGCGCGCGAACATTGCCATCCTCGGCTTTGCCGAAGAGACCAAAGACCTCGAAGCGATGTTCATGCGCGTCACGAAAGGGATCGTGTCATAAGCGCGCTTCGGTCGAACGCCGTCCTGCCCGACATTCGCGGCGTGCGCTCTATCGCTGCGCCGCGCCTGCATCCTGCCACGCGCCTCTCCGTTGTATCCAAAGGCGAACCCCATTGATTAACGCATCGACGCTCGACGCTATCGGCGGGACGCCGGTTGTCCGCCTGCAAAAAGTCGTCCCGCCCGGCAGCGCGGACGTGCTGGTCAAGCTGGAATATTTCAACCCGACCGGCTCGTACAAAGACCGTATGGCGAGGGCGATGATCGAATACGCCGAGCAGCGCGGCGACCTGCGTCCGGGCATGACCGTCGTCGAGTACACGGGCGGCAGCACCGGCTCGTCGCTGGCGTTCGTCTGCGCCGTCAAAGGCTATCCCTTCCGCGTCGTCTCGTCGGATGCGTTCGCGCAGGAGAAGCTGCGCACGATGGAAGCCTTCGGCGCGGAACTGACCATCGTGCCCAGCGAGGGCGGCTTGATCACGCCCGATCTGATCCCGCGCATGATCGAAGTCGCCCGCCAGATGGCTGCCGAGCCGAACACCTACTGGACAGACCAGTTTAACAACCGCGATATGCTCAAGGGGTACGAGCAGCTTGGCAGCGAACTGCTCGCCCAGGTGGACGCGCACATCGACGCCTTCTGTGGCGGCGTCGGCACGGCAGGGATGTTGATGGGCGTCGCGCACGCGCTCAAAGGCGCGTCCGAAACGACCCGTATCGTCGCGCTCGAACCGGCAAGCTCGCCGGTGATCACGGCTGGGAAAGCGGGAACGCATCACGTCGAGGGGATCGGGACGAGCTTCGTGCCGCCGCTGCTCGACACCGCCTACTACGACGAGGCGCGTGGGATTGACGAAGCGGAAGCCCGCACGATGGCGCGCCGCCTCGCCCGCGAGGAAGGCATCTTCACCGGGATTTCGAGTGGGCTGAACGTCGTCGGCGCGCTGCAACTGGCGCGGGAACTCGGCAGCGGGCACACCGTCGTCACCGTCGCCGTCGACAGCGGGCTGAAGTATCTGGCGGGCGATTTGTATGAATAATCAACCACCGAAGGCGATCTCCAGTTCGGCGACATCCGTAGGGGCGTTACATGTAACGCCCCTACAAAGACCGCTGTGGTCAAAATATGTTCTGGAATGGGATTAGCTTATGACGACCGAAACTCCTCCCACTCGAAGCGCTGTCGCCCCGCGAGCAACTGCTCGAACACACCGGGCGCATCTTGCAGCGCGGCGCGTTCGCCAACGCCCTGATCGCGGCGGCAAGCGTGATCCTGGGACTGATCGCCGGGGTACG
>CAVXEZ010000003.1:0-45556 GCA_963760975.1 uncultured Chloroflexia bacterium
GATAGATTTGTTGAAATACTCTCGCCCGCCGATTATAATACGCTCCATAAACGAACGGGAGCATCTATGAACAAGCTGGTCAGTCTGGCAATCGGGTTTGGCGTCGGGGCACTGCTGGGCGCGGCGCTGGTGCTGCTGTTCGCGCCAATCTCCGGCGATACGCTGGTCAAGAGCCTCAAGGCGGGCTACGCCGAGACACTCGAAGAGGCGCGCACCGCCGCCGAGACGCGCCGCAAGCAACTGGAAGCCGAACTCAAAGCTCGGCGCGGCGAGCCAACGCGCACCATCCAGAAGACGAGCTAGTTCGCCTCTACCGTCAGCGTGAAGGGCATCGACACGGTGGTGACGGGCGCAAGCGGTGACAGCGCCACCACGACCTGATCGACCCCCTTCAGCAGATCGACGTGGTGATCGGCGCCGTCGATCTGCCAGCGCTCCACGTCCTCGATTTGCTCGCCCACCTTCTGCGCAACCTGCACCCAGCCCTGCTGCGGCAGGCGATTGTCCGTCCACAGCCAGCCTTCCGCCTGCCAGTTCCCGATCCCGTCCTCAAAATCATCCGAATAGCCGATTTCCGGGATGCTCAGATCGTCTATCGCCATGCCGGGGCGCGTCACGGCGTCGTCGGTGATCATCTCGAAGCGGACGAGGATGCGCTTGCCCGCGTAGGCGTCCAGCGAGACCGACTCGTCCACCCAACCGTTCGATGCGCCGGTATAGCCCGCGCCATAAGCCGCACCGTGCGGATCGTCGTCGGTGGTGTGCGCCGTCGAGAGGATGTGCCAGCTCGCGCCGTCGTCGTCGCTGACCATGACGTAGCCGTAATCCCACGATTCTTCGATGTCGTACCATAGGCGATAGTTCAGCGTGGCGCTGGTCACGCCGGTCAGGTCGAAGGAACGAGTCAGGCGCGAGTCCGCCATGTCGCCCCGGTTGCTGTACCAGAAATGCGTCCCGCTGGGCGCTGAAGTCGGCACCAGGCGGACTGAATCCGGCGCGCCCAGGTTGAAATCCACGCTCTGCGCGCCGTCGAGCTTGGACAGGACGAAGTAATCGGTGGCGTACTGGTGCGCGTCGCCGTCGTACTCGAACGGATACTGCGTCACCGTCGCCAGCGGCGGCGGCGTCAGCAGCGGCGGGATGCCCGGATAGCCATAGCGCCCGTCTCCGTAAGTCGGGTCGTAGAGATAATTCGCCATCACCCAGTCCGCGAAGAAGCCGTCCACGTTGCCCAGATCGCGCGCGCGCAGCACGTCGTCGACTGCCTCCAAGCCGCGCTCCGCCCGATCCGCGCTCAGCGCGTGGATGGCGTCGATGCCGTAGCGCTGGTAGAAGTAGATCAGGAACATCGACGCCGCGCCGTAGTTGACCGCGCGCATCCCCGGCGTGCTGTTCCAGTCGTCCAACTGCGTATCCGGCTGCAGCAGGAAGCTGAGCACCGAGCTGTCGATCTGCTGGTAGAGGTAGTACTGCGTGAACTCGGACAGCCCCTCGTTGAGCCAGGTTTCCGTGTTGATCTGCAAATTGGCGCGGATCATGTGCTGGAATTCGTGCGCGACGGTGCTCTCGACCGCCAGCAGCGAAAAGTGCGAGCCGAGCGCGTCCAGGTTGAAGAAGAACATCTCATGCTCGTTGCTGACCGGCACGACCGCTTTCGGGAAGGTGTGATCGCTGGCGAAATAGGCGGCGGTCGACGCGCCCAGCTTGTGCGCGAAGACGCCGTAAATGTGCGGATCGCCGTCGACGCCGGGGTTCGCCTCGCTGCCCCACAGGTCGCGCACGCGGGGGTAAATGAAGGTGTCGAAGTCGTGCGCCAGCGCTTGCAGGTCGGCGTTATCCACGTCCGCGTCGTCTTCGACCCACAGGTAAATGTGCTCGCCGACCACGCGCAGCGTCGCCGGAACCTCGAAGCTGACGTTGCTCGACGAGTTGACGGCGGTGAAGACCTGACGCTCACCCACCTGCCGCGTCACCGCCGAGGAAGGCGTCGGCGGAATGTAGGTCACGCCGCGCAGCCGCTCCGCCAGTTCCACGCGGTCGCGCGCCGGGATGATGGTGCTGTTGAGCGCCGCGACCGTCGGGTATTCGACGCTGCTTTCGGAGACCTGCGCCGCAGCGGGCAGCGCGCACAGCAAGACGATCAGCGCCATCAGGGCGATTGCGCGCGCCGTCGGAAGTCGTCGGGGCATCAGAAATTGACCTTATAAACCGGGATGAACGGAATAATCTTGAACCAGGATGCGCGTTTTGTCTATGAAAATCGTTAATTTGGTCGTGCGTCGCTAAAAGAATCGGTCGTTATACCCCGACCAGCTCCGCCTGAATGCCGTGCTCGCCGAGCGCATCGCGCAGGTCGCGCAGGTCTTCGGCGCGCACCACCGCCGCCATCGGACCGAGCCGCGCGCCCATGAAGCGGCGGATTCCCGGCGTGTCCATGATCAGGTCGAGCGTCTCCGGCGCGGTCGTGCGCAGCACCAGCAGACGTTCCAGCACGACCGTCGCCGTCGGACCCGTCTTCCAGTTTTCCAACAGCCGCGCAGCCGCCGGGGGTAACGCCTGCTCGCCCAGCGCCCGCGTGATGAACGCGCCGATGTGCCCGACGTTGATCCCCTGCTGCGCCGCCTGCTCGATCCCCGCCGGATCGAGGCGGTAGGCATAGTTGTTCGCTGCCACCGATCCCCACGAGGTGAAGCGCGCCACCTGAAAGCGGTCGATGCGCGGCACCTTGCGCGAGATGAAGATCACGCCGTCGGGCTGCACCTCGATCTTTTCAGGCTGATCCGGCGGGCTGGGCCAGGCGCTCAAGCCGAGGAAGGCGCGTCCGTAAGCCGTCAGCCGGGCGGCGTCTTCGCCGAGGTCGATCAAGCCCAGCCAGTGCATGGGCGACATAATCAGGAACTCCAGCAGCGCGCCCTCAACGGCATCCCAGCTTTCCAGCCCGCTCAGGTATTCGCCTGCCTCGTTGCGGATGTACCAGCTCTCGAAATCCCCGTTGGGGCGCTGGAAATCGGCGCTGTCCTCGTGTACCAGAAAGATGAAATCGTCCAGCGCCCACCATTCCTGCGCCGGGAGCGCGTGCGTCATGATCTCGAAGACCGCCGCGCGCGCCGCCACCGGGCTGTACTGGCTCATCGTGCCCGCTTCCGGCTCCGGGTATAAGCCAGGGACGTGCCACAGATCGACGTAGGCGCTCGAATCACGCCAGGCTTCCGCCAGACTGCGCACCTGATCGGCGCGGCTGGCGCTCATCCAGCGCCGCGCTTCGGCGCGCTTGGGGATCGCCCGCCCGCCCTGCACCTCGATCAGATTGGCGCTCGCCGCCAGCCCGATCATGAAGGCGATCCGGTCGCTCCCCACCGTCAGCAGAAAGGGCGCCAGCGACTCGCCGTCGCGCCCGTCGAGCGAATCGCTGCTCAGCAGCGGCGCGTGCAGTTGCAGAAACGCCAGCAGCGTCGTCATGTCGTCGACGAGCGAGGTGTCCGCCTGCCGGACGCCGGTCACGTCCTCGACCGGGTCGAGCGCGGCGGTTTCCTCGGTCGGGTAGGCGATTTCCTCTTCCTCTTCGCCGAGGTTGTCGTAAGAAGTCTTGTGCGTCGGCAGAATTTTCACCAGATCGTCGGGGATGTAGATGATCGTCCGCGCGCCCGTGTCGGCATTCTCGAACGCCTGCCCGATCAGCCCGCGATAGTACAGCCCCTCGGCGGTCGATTCGGGGTGGCGCTGCGGCTGGTCGCGCTCAATCGCCGCCGCGCCCATGCGCCGGATCGAGCCGAAGACCCGCTCGAATTTGGCTTCGGGCATCTTGCCCTTGACGCTGATCAGCATTTGCAGCGCCGCCCGCTCGCTGTCGCCGAGCGCATCCCAGACCCGTTCGGCGTGTTCGGGATCGAGCATCGCCCGGCTGATCGCGTCGATTCGCTCGGCGATGTCGTCGCTTTCGTCGAGTGGGACGCCCCATACCTCCGCCAGCACGTTGAGGAGGGCGGGGTCGCTTTCGCGCAGGGTTCGCAGGATGCTCGTCATAAGGCAGTTGCAGTTGCTCTAGGGAATAAGAACGCTTGTACCTGATTATAACCCGGAACCGCGCTCACTTCCTTATTCTTGCGTCGGCTGAGAATTACCGCGCTATCCCAGCAGCACATCGCTCAGGTTTTCGCACCAGCGCAGCAGACGCTCGTCCGCCATTGACGCGCCGGTGCATTGCAGCCCAAACGGCAAGCCGTCAGCCGAGCGGCTGTCGGTCGGCAGCGCGACCGTCGGGAAGCCGATCAGCGTCCAGGGCAGGTTCATCGCCGAGTCGCCGGTCGAGTTCAGCCCTTCAGGCGCGGCGCTGGTCGCCGCCGGGCTGATCAACAGGTCGATGTGGCTGTCCGCCATCGCCGCCGCGACCGCCGCGCGCGTTTCGGCTTGCATCGCGTGGTCTTGCTGCCGCTCGTCCGGCGTCACCGTCTGCCCGAAGCGGATCAGGTTCGCCGTGCGCGGGCGATACACGGCTTCGAACTGCGCGAAGTAGCGCGCGTGGGCATCCGCCATCTCGGCAGCCATGATGCGGCGGGTCTGCTCGCTGATCGGCTGGATGTTGTCCAGCAGCGGCACGCGCCGCACCGAATAGCCCGCCTGCTCCAGCCGGGCGACGTGCCCCTCGAACACCGCCAGCGCTTCGGGCGTCGCCTGTTCGAGATACGCGCCGGTGGGGATGCCGAGCACCGGCAGCGGATCGTCGGCGCGGGCTGCGGGCAGCGTATGCCAGTCGCGGCACACCAGCGACGCCGCCAGCGCCATCCCGGCGACATCCTGCGTGAACATCCCGACGTGATCCAGCGTCGTCGAGACCGGGATCACGCCGTCGGTCGGGATTCGCCCGTAGCTCGGCTTGAAGCCCAGGACGCCGCAGTACGCCGCCGGGCGAATCACCGAGCCAATCGTCTGCGTCCCCAGCGCCAGCGGGCAGAACCCGGCGGAGACTGCCGCCGCCGACCCGCTGCTCGATCCGCCGGGCGAGTGCGCCAGATTGTGCGGATTATGCGTCGGTCCCGGCTCGATGAAGGCGAACTCGGCGGTCACGGTCTTGCCCAGCACCAGCGCGCCGTTCGCGCGCAGTACCGTCACGACCGAGGCTTCTGCGCCCGCCAGCACCTCAGGCGGGACCTCCGACCCCGCCCGCGTCGGGAAGCCGTCGGCGCGAAAGATGTCCTTGACGCCGAGCAGCACGCCGTAAAGCGGTGGGCGCTGGCTCGGATCGGGGAAGCGGTTTTGCAGGTCGCGCGCCTGCCGCCGCAGACGCTCGCGGCGCTCCGGCTCCGGCACAACTGCCTCGATCTGCGGGTCGAGCGCGTCCAGCCGGTCGCAAGCCTGCTCGACGTAATCCAGCAGGTCAAGCTGACCGCTTCGTAATGCTGCCGCTGTGGTCTTGAGTGGCGCCTGTTCGATCATCACCTGTGTCCTTGTTCGATTGCGATTTGTCCAGATTGCGCGTTCGCGCCTATTATAACGAGAGCGACCCACACTACAGGAAACCAATTTTAAGGATTACTGTTCTAAAAATAGTTGACTTAGAACTCTTGTTCGTCTACAATCGAATAAGTGTTTTATATATTTGGTTCGGAGACCTGACATGAGAGATCGCGGCAAGTTATCTGAACGGCAGCGCAACATCCTGCGCTATATGGAAAGCTACATCGACAATCACGGATTTCCGCCGACGATCCGTGAAATTGGGGAGGCGACCGGGATCAACTCGACTTCGGTCGTCAACTATAACCTGAACAAGCTGGTGGACGCGGGGCATCTCTCGCGCGAAGCGCGAGCGTCGCGCGGGCTGCGGCTGGTCAAGAACGGGCGCAAGAGCAGCGCGCAGGCGGTACAGCCTGCCTCGCAGGTCATCCGCGTGCCGCTGGTCGGGCAAATCGTCGCCAGCGCGCCCGTCCCGATTCCCGACGATATGGAGCGCACTTACGCCGACGAGCCGGTCGAAGTCATGCCGTCGATGCTGCGCGGTGCGCCGCAGAACGAAGTCTTCGCGCTCAAGGTCAAGGGCGATTCGATGATCGACGCGATGATCAACGACGGCGACATCGTCATCTTCCGCAAGCAGGAAGTGGCGCAGAACGGCGAGATGGTGGCGGTCTGGCTGCCGGATCGCAGCGAGACGACGCTCAAGTATTTCTTCCGCGAGAACGAGACGACGGTTCGCCTCCAGCCCGCGCACCCGACGATGGAGCCGATCTACGTTCATCCCGCCAACTTGCAGATTCAGGGGCGCGTGCTTTCGGTTATTCGCCCCCGCGTCTAGGTTCACGGCTGCCAATGTAGGGGCGCAGGTGCAAATCTAAAGCGTCTGGCTGCGCCCTACGTTGGGAAGGCAATCTTATTCAGTTCGTTTTTCCCCCGCGACTCGCGCCAGCGCGCGCAGCCAGCTTGTCCCTTCTGCGCCCATACGCTCATGATAATGCGCGTCCATTTTGTGCATGAACATTTCCAGCTCCCCCTTGAGCTTGCCCCAACTGGCGCTCTGAACGGTCGCCAGCAGGCGCGCGCTTTCCGCATCATGCGCGCTCTCCAGCGCCCCGCGAAAGTGCGGCAGGCATAACCCGTCCGACTGGCGGAAAGCGTCGCCGAAGCGCGCCTCGCTGACGTATTCTCCGAGTATCTGAAGATAGCGCTTTTCCGCGTCGTCACGGAGCGCGCAGGCGGGGCAGGGCTGCGTCGGCGCCAGCGCGTCGGCAAGCGCGGAACCTGCGCCGCGCCGCCGGGATCGCCCACGATCCGCCGGGACTTGCAGGCTGATGCGCATCAACTCGTCCACGACGGCGTCGTAGAGAACGGCGACCGAGAGCGCGTTGTTGTAGCGCCTCAGCCGCCAGCCATGCTCGTGGCACAGCCCCCGGCTGGCGCGCAGCGTCTGCTGGGTGATCGGGTCGGTGGGGTATTCGTAAAGCAGCCTGTCGAGGTAGCGGTCCACGTCCTGATCGAGCAGGCGGCACACCGCGCAGCCCGGCAGCGGGAACGCTTCCAGCAGGTCGAAATATCCGAATGGCGTCGTCATGCGCTCTCCCTTGCGTATGGGGAGATTGTAGCGCGGAAACACCGCCTGATCGGTCTTATGAGTTCTTCTCAATGGAGTCTAAGCGGCAACCCGCCTAAACTGGTATGATAAGGGAAGGAGGTGGCGATGGGTCGAGCGTTAGTCAGCAGTTCAGGCTTTGTCACGCGAATGGGCGCGCAGTTTTACACGCAGGACGATGGCAGCGTCGCGGCGCAGGTGGTCATCGACGAGCGCCACGAAGGTCCTCCCGGTTATGCGCATGGTGGCGCGCTCGCCGCGATGCTCGACGAAGCGATGGGCGCGGCGGTCTGGTTCTCCGGGACGCGCGTCGCCGCCGTTCACTTGGGCTTCGACTACAGGCGCGCCGTCCCGCTGGGCGTGGAAGTCCACGTCTCCGGCTGGGTGGAGCACCGCGAAGGACGCAAGGTCTTCACCAGCGGGGTCATCCGGCTGCCGGACGGGATCGAACGCCGTCGAAGCGAGCGGCATTTTCGTCGACGCCCCGCAGATATTCCCGGAAGGCGGTCTCGGTTTTACCTTCTCTCCCACTCCAGATAAGTGATCCTATGGCGCACTATTTCATCGGCGACGTGCATGGTCAGCTCGTCAAATTAACCGACTTATTGATCAAAGCCAACCTGATTGATGGGACGCAGCGCTGGATCGGCGGCGGCGCGCACCTGTGGTTCCTGGGCGATTTTTTCGACCGGGGTCCTTACGGCGTCGACGTGGTCGATCTGATCATGCGCTTGCAGGTGCAGGCAGCGGATGCGGGCGGGGAAATTCGCGCGCTGCTCGGCAATCACGAAATCCTGTTTCTGGGCGCGCACCGCTTCTCGCACGTGCGCCGCTTCATGCTCAACTGGAAGCGCAACGGCGGGCAGGACACCGACATGGCGCTGATCACGTCCCAGCAGCTTGACTGGCTGCGCAGCCTCCCGGCGATGGCGCTGGTGCAGAACCACCTGCTGATGCACGCCGATGCCATGTTCTACCTCGATTACGGCAGCTCCATCGACGAGGTCAACCACACCTTCTCGGAACTGCTGCACGGCGACGCTCAGGACGACTGGAATCAACTGCTGGACGACTTCGCCGACCGGATGGCGTTCTGGTCGCCGCCTTCGGAGGGCATCGCCAACGCGATGGAGTATTTATCCCTGTTCGGCGGCGAACAGATCATTCACGGGCACACCCCGATCCAGTACCTCAGCGACATTGCCAATCCTCCTATGCCGCTGATCTACGGGAACAAGCTGTGCGTCGATGTCGACGGCGGCATGTACCTCGGCGCGCCCGGCTTCGTCTACCGGCTTCCCGGCTGAACGGCTGAGCGTATTCGGCTGACGCACTCAGGTGCTTGAGCAGGCGCGCGTCTGCGCATACCATGCGGGTACATCTAAGGATGGAGACCGCATGGACAGAAAATCCTTCGCAGTGTACACACTCCTGGTCGGCGCGCTCGTCGGGGTGATCGGCAGCGTGCTGTTCTACGGTAAAACCGTCGGCGTATCGTTCCCGCTCTTTCTTCTGATCGCCATCGTCGTCGTGCTTGCCTCCGGCGAGCTGATGCGCCAGCCGCTGCACCCGCGCAACCTGTGGGTGCTTGCTCCGGCGGTCTTCTTCGCGCTGATGGTGGCGGTGCGCGCCGACCCCGGCATCAATATGCTCAACATGATGGCTGCGCTGGCGCTCGCCGCGCTGGGGCTGCACTATCTGCCGCTGAGCGAGCGGATCGATCTGGCGGCGACGGGCGATCACCTGCTCGGCGTCCTCGACGCGGGCTTCGGCTCGCTCGTCGCGCCGCTCTACGAAGTCTCCGATTCGATCTCGTGGCTGTTCAGCCGCCTGGAGGGCAACTGGCGCATCGTCGCCGCCGTCGGGCGCGGGCTGGTGATCACCGTGCCGGTCGTGCTGGTCTTCGCCGCCCTGCTCAGCGCGGCGGATGCCGTCTTCGCGGGGTACGTGGATCGAGTGGCGTCGTTATTCCGCTTCTCGATTCTGCGCGATCAGATGTATGCAGATCGGCTTCATCGGCGTGATCGGCTGGATGTCGTGCGGAGCGCTCGCTTATGGCGTCGCGCGGCGCGAGCGCCTTCAGCACCGCGAGCGGGCGGAGCAGCCCAAGCGCAAGCTGCCCGCGCTCGGCATGATCGAGGGCTGCATCCTGCTCGGCAGCGTCGATCTGCTGTTCGCGCTGTTCGTGATCATCCAGTTCGCCTATTTCTTCGGCGGGCGCGCGGCGCTGGAAGTGACCAACCTGAGCTACGCCGAATACGCGCGGCGCGGCTTCTTCGAGCTGGTGGCGGTCTCGGTACTGACGCTGGGCTTGGTGCTGCTGCTGGACAGCGTGACGGTACGGCGCATCGAGCGCCACGTGCTGATCTTCCGCGTGCTGGCGGTGCTGCTCGTCGGGCTGACGGGCGTGCTGCTCGTCTCGGCGTCGCAGCGCATGTGGCTCTACGAAGAGCAGTTCGGTTTCACGACGCTGCGCGTCTATACGCACGTCTTCATGGTCTGGCTGGCGCTGCTGTTCGCCTTCTTCCTGCTGGCGCTGTTCCGCGCCCGCCAGCGGATTTTCGCGCTCGGCGTGCTGCTGGTGGCGATTGGCTACCTGGGCACGCTCAACCTGATGAACGTCGAGCAGTACATCGCCGAGCGCAACATCGAGCGCAGCGCCGCAGGCTACGAACTCGACTTCGGTTATCTGAGCCTGTTCTCGGTCGACGCCGCGCCCGCCATTCTCGACCTGTACCAGACGACCGGCTCCCCGGCGCTGCGCGAGTCGGCGGGGCAGTGGCTCGCCGCCAGGCTGGCGACTCTGGATTGGCTGCGCCGCAGCAGCGGCTCGACCATCTTCTCGGCGAACCTGGCGCGCGATACTTCCTGGGCGGCGCTGAATGCCGTCCGCGACCGTCTGCCGGAGTACGACCCGACTTATTTCTACCGCAAGTACGATTATTACCCGGCGTACTGACGATGCGCGATCATGGATTCCCCTTCGGTTCGCAGCGCGCGGCGTCCCACAGGCATTGATTGTCCGGCGAGAGCACGCAGTGTTCGACCGGACCGCCGCAGGTCGTGCAGCTTCCGCAGTCGCCCCACACGCCATTGTTGCTGACGACCGGCTCCGGCGTGGCGGACGACACAAGCGTCGGCGCGGGCGCTGGGGCAGTGTAAGCGTTGCCGACCCGCAGCGGGATTTCGAGCAGATAAGTCTTGTCGAGGTAATCCCACAGAAGGCGGCAGGTCTGCTCGCCCTTTTGCGGGTTGGCGCAGCCGACGTAGCGCCCGCGCGTATCCAGCAGCGGCGGATACGGATCGTCAGGCACGACGCGGAACTGCTGCCAGGGGAAATCGTTGGGGGTGTAGAGCGCAATCCAGAGCTTGCCGTTGCTCGGCGCGTACAGCAGCGGAAGCACGCTGGCGCAGCCGTCGCCCGGCGCGAACACCGGGTAATCGACGGCGCTCGGCGCTTCGCCGGTCGCTTCACTCGTCGCCTGCGCTTCAACGGTCGCTTCGGCAGTCGCCTCCGGCGTGGCGGCGCTCGGCTCCGTCAGCGTCATCGCGCAGGATTGACCGCTGACCGCGATCATCAGCCGGGGCTGCGGGGCGGCAGGATTGTTCGCCTGCCCCAGCGCGAGCAAGGCTGACATCAGCAGGATCGGCAGGACAAGGACTACGATGGTGCGGTGCATGATACGACTCCATCCGGTGAAGGTTAATCGCTGCGGGCAGCGTCTTGCTGCGCCAGTTGGAAATAGCTCAGACTGGCATCCATGTCGGCGGCGCTGTCCATCTCCAGCGTGATCGACGGCTGGTGAGGCAGCGCCCGAACCTGTTCGAGCAGGCGTTGGTAGTCGAGGACGCCCGACGACAGCCCATGATGATAATCCAGAATACCGTCGTTGTTGTTGACGTGGATGTGAACGAGATAGGGCTGCATCGTCTCCAGCCAGGTCGTGAACGGCACGTCCGAATACAGGTGCGCGTGCCCGATGTCGATGCAGGCGCGCAGATTGGGGTGGTCGATCTGCTTGAGCACGTCGCCGATCAGGTTGGGGTCGAACTCCCACATATTTTCGACGGCGACGGTCACGCCCAACTGCTGCGCGTAGTCCGCGATGTCGCTCCAGAACAGGACGTTGCGCTGCTGCCAGCCCTTGCGGTATTCGTCGGTGTGAATGGCGGCGATGAAGTTGGCGTGCAGCACGACGATCTCCGCGTTTAGCTCGTGGGCGATGCGCAGCACGTGGCGAAAGCGCCCCCTGCAGACCTCGTTGATCTGCTGATCGGGGCTGCCGGGCGCCATGTCCATGAAAGGACCGTGCATCGTCCGCATCCCCGGCACGGGCTGGAGCAGCGTCTTGTAGCGCTCCTGAACCGCACGCCAGTCGCCGTCGAGCACGTCCGGGTAGGCGAACGCCATCATTTCGATGCCCAGCCCATGCGCGACGGCGATGCGGATGCAGTCCTCGACGTTTTTGGGGCTTGCGCTTAAGAGTACCCGGTCGACCACGAGCACCTCGTCGTTCGCTAAAGAAGTCTAGGCTTCAGTCTACACCCGTCCAAATGCTGGCAGCAATAAAGCGATCATATAAAAGCCATAAAACGCCGGAACGGCTGCGAACTTGACCGACTCGACTACACCACCGGCTGCAATTTCGCCTCGACCGCGCGTACCGCGTCGGCGATCACCGCCATGCCCTCGTCGATCTGCTCGTCGCTGATGTTGAGCGGCGGCAGGAAGCGGATGCAGTTGCTGTACAGCCCGGCGCGCAGCGTCACCACGCCCCGGCTCAGCGCCGCGTTGACCGTATCGACGGTCTGCTGGGGCGCGGGGTTCTTGCTGAGCGGGTTGGTCACCATCTCGATCAGCAGCATGGGACCCAAGCCGCGCACGTTGTCCACCAGCGTCGACTCGCGGTCGAGGTTGACCAGATGCCCACGCATCCGGTTGCCGACGGCTTGGGCGCGCGCCAGAAATTCCGGCTGGCGGATCATCTTGATCGTCTCAATCGCGGCGGCGCAGGCAATCGGGTTGCCGCTGTAGGTGCCGCCCAGCCCGCCCGGATGCGGCGCGTCCATGATCTCGGCGCGCCCGGTCACGGCGGAGAGCGGCATCCCCGCCGCAATCGACTTCGCCGTGACGATCAAATCCGGCACGATGCCATAATGCTCGACGGCGAACAGCTTGCCCGTGCGCCCGAAGCCGCACTGCACCTCGTCGCTGACCATGACGATGCCGTGCTGCGTACACAGCTCGCGGATGCGCTGCAAGAAGCGCGGCGGCACGGGGATAAAGCCACCTTCGCCCTGCACCGTCTCGACCACGATAGCGGCGATAGCGCTCGGATCGACCTGCGCGATCATGGCGTTGTCGAGCCGGGCGATGCAGTCGTCCAGATAGTCTTCTTCGCTCATCCCGGCAGGGCGGCGGTAGAGATTCGGGAACGGCAGGCGGTAGATTTCCGGCGCGAACGGTCCGAAGCCCTTCTTGAACAAGCCGTACTTGCTGGTCATCGAAAGCGTCAGGTTGGTGCGCCCGTGATACGCGCCCTCGAAGACGACAATCGCCGCCCGCCCGGTGTAGGCGCGGGCGATGTTGATCGCCGTCTCGACGGCTTCCGCGCCGCTGTTCATGAAGACGGTCTTCTTGGGAAAATCGCCCGGCGTGACCTCGTTCATCAGTTCGGCGGCTTCGACGAACGGCTCGTAGGTGCCGACGATGGCGCAGAAGTGGATCAGCTTCTCCGCCTGATCCTTGATGGCGTTGACGACGTTCGGCGGGCAGTGACCGACCGCCAGCACGCCGATCCCTCCGGCGAAGTCGAGCAGGGTGTTGCCGTCGGCGTCGGTCAGCTGCTGCGCCCTGCGCCTCGGTGATGACAATCGACGAGGCTTTCGCCGCGCCGCGCGGGGTCGCCGCCTCACGGCGCGCGGCAATCGCGCGGCTTTTGGGTCCCGGCACTTCGGTAATCAGGTTGATTGTGGACATGAGTTTGTCTCGTGAATCACTCTGCGAGTAGTGTCACCATATTAACGCGAGTCGCGCCGTCCCCGCTACGAAAGCTCCGCCGAAGGTTAAAACCCTCGGCTAATTCGTGCCTAGCCGCCCACTGAAGGGGCGGCATTCGGCAACGCCTGGCGACCTCTTGTGCGAACCAAAGGTTCGCCCAGGTCGCTAGGTTTTTGATAGCTGGCGGTTTAAATCGCCAGCGGGTTTCGGACATGCCTCTGTGTCCTCCCTGCTCGGTTCGCCCCTGCGCATACCACTTTGCGACCGCGCGCCGCCGATGCCATAATCTGCGCTTTCCACAGAAACAGGAGCAGAAACCATGAGTCGTGAGGCTGTCCATACCGATCACGCGCCTGCCGCCGTCGGTCCCTATTCGCAGGCGATCATCGCCAACGGCTTCGTCTACACCGCCGGGCAAGCCGCGCTCGTGCCGGGCACAAAATCACTGCGCGAAGGTGGCATCCGCGAGCAGACGCAGCAGACGCTCGACAACATCAAGGCGATTCTCGAAGCCGCCGGGACGAGCATGGACAAAGTGGTCAAGACGACCGTCTTTATGGTCGATCTGAAGGATTTCGCGGCGATGAACGAGGTCTACGGCGGCTACTTCGGCAGCACGCCGCCCGCCCGCAGCACCGTTCAGGTGGCGGCGCTGCCGCTGGGCGCGCAGGTCGAGATCGAGGTCGTCGCGCTGGCGTAACCCATCCCTGCCTCGCAACGTGGATGTAGGGGCACGATATATCGTGCCCCTACGGGGACGAATCTCTTGTAGTCGTCTGACACATCCAGCTTATCCGCCAACTGCCAGAAGCTGCACCGCCAGCCCGACGAGACCGCCCATCAGAATCAGCCAGGTCGCGTTGACGCGAAAGCGCACCAGCGCCACCAGGGCGACCAGCGCCAGCGCCAACTGCGACATAAGTTGTCACAGCAACGCCGCCGAGCGGCTGGAGCGTTTCGCCCGCCAGCTTCGCCACCGTGATCAGGATGGCGGCGATCACCCCGGCGTTGACGCCGTTGAGGAAGGCGCTCATGAAGCGGCTGCGGCGCATCCGGGGGATCAGCGGCGCGGTCAGGATGACCAGCACGAAGCAGGGCAAAAAGATGCCGAGCGTCGCGGCAAACGCACCGGGCAGCCCGGCGACGATGTAGCCGACCACCGTCGCCGTCGTCGAAACGGGACCCGGCGTGATCTGCCCGATGGCGATGGCGTCGAGCAGTTCGCGCGCGCTCAGCCATTTGAACGTGTTGACCAAATCCTGCTGGATGTAGACGATCAGCACGTAGCCCGTGCCGAACAGCACCGAGCCGATCTTGAGGAAGTAGAAGAATACGTCGAAGACGCCCGCGCGCATCCCGGCGGCGACCGGCTGAAGCAGCGCCGGTGCATGGCTTACGAAGGTCAGCCAGAGCAGCGGCGGGCGTATTCGCGTCTCGATCACGGCGTAGATCGCGCCCGCGCCGAGCATGGCGATCACTTCCGGTACGCCCAGCAGAATCGCGCCGACCGCGCCCGCGAAAGTCAGCCAGAGCAGGCGCGACTTGAGCGCGCTCGGCACGAGGCGGTAGCCGGCGTTGAAGATGATGGCGACGATCACGGGCTTGATGCCCCACAGCAGCGCTTCGACCGTCGGGATCGACCCGGTGCTGACGTAGACCACCGACAGCGCCAGCGTCAGGAAGAAAGTCGGCAGGATGAAGCACGCGCCCGTCAGGATCGCGCCGGGGATGCCGCGCAGCGTGTAGCCGACGTGGATCATGACCTCGGTCGAATTCGGTCCGGGGATCAGGTTGGTGGCGGCGATCAGGTCGAGGTAATGCTCGCGCGTCATCCAGTGACGGCGCGCCACCAGCTCGTCCTCGGCGATGGCGACGTGCGCGACCGGACCGCCGAATGCCAGCAGGCTCAGGCGGATGAACAGGCGGGCGAGCGCGCCGTAAGAGACGCGCGGCGTCTCGGTGGTGGACACGTGTATGCTCCCGAAACCGTGAAAAGGCTATTGAACCACAGAGGACGGAGAGATCGCAAAGTTTGCTTTGCGCGCTCTGCGCCTCAATTCGCGTCCGGCGGTCGGGGCAGGAAGATGCGGAAGGTGCTGCCGCGTCCCGGCTCGCTCTCGGCTTCGATTTTGCCCTTGTGCGCCTCGACGATTTTCTTGGCGATGGTCAGCCCGACACCCGTGCCGCCCTGCTCGCCGCGCGCTTCGTCGGCGCGATAGAACTGCTCGAAAATGTACGGCAGGTGCTCCGGCGCAATACCGACGCCGTTGTCGCATACCTCCACGACGACGTAGCGTGGCGTAGCGCGCGTCTCAACCGTGATCGTGCCGCCCTCGCCGGTGTAGCTCAAGCCGTTCAGGATCAGATGCTTGATGGCGAGCTTGAGCTGGTCGGGGTCGATCAGCATTTCGGGCAGGTCGTCGGCAAGTTGAGCAGTCAGGGTTTGTTTTTTGCGCAGCGCGCGGTTCTGGTGCTCCTCGACTGCCTCAAGGATTGGCTCGTTGATATTCGCCCAGCGGTAGTGGAAGTCGCTGGTGTCGGCTTTGTCCAGCCGTGCCATGCTGATCAGGTCTTCGAGCAGGCGCTGCATGTGCGTCGCCTGCGCTTGCAGCACGTCGATCTGGTGGCGCTGGCGTTCCGGCTCCTTCGCCAGCCGCTCGATCAGGTAGATGCTGGTATTGATCACCGAGAGCGGCGTGCGCAGGTCGTGCGAGAGGTCGCCGACGAACTTTTGCAGCACGCGCACCTTCTCGCGCGCGACGGTCAGTTCTTCCTGATGCTTGAGTTCGGTGATGTCGCGCACGGCGACGACGCGCACCAGCTCCCCGCGATACCACTGCGACTTGCCGCGCAGTTCGGCGTGCAGCGATGTCCCGTTCTTGTGGCGCAGCAGCGCCTCGTAGGGTTCGGTCGTGTCGTTCTCGTAGCTGGAGACGATCCGCTGGTGATAGGACGGCTCGACGAAATCAAACGCCGATTTGCCGATCACCTCCTCCGGCTTGTAGCCGAGCAGCGCCTCGACCGCCGGGTTGACATCGAGGATCAAGCCGTCTTTGTGGACGACAATCGTCTCGAACGAGGCTTCGAGCAGGTTGCGAAAGCGCGCCTCGCTTTCGCTCAATTCGCGCGCCTGATACTCCAGCCGCGTCAGGTAGCGGCTGCGCCAGACCGCCGCGATCAGGATCAGCAGCGCGACGACGACCGTCAGGTAGAACGCCGGGAGCACCTCGCCGTAGCTGAGGTCGGAGACCTGCGGCAGGATCAGCATCCCGATCAGGTTGGCGACGATCAGGAACACGGTATAGCGCAGCGGCAGCAGCAGGTAGGCGATCACAATCGCGGGCGTGAGCCACATCAGGATGCTTTCCGGCGCGAGCAGGCTGCCAACATCATGCGCGCACGAGCGTGGTCGCAAACGCCGCCGCCGAAATCAGCAGCGAGAGCGCCAGCGCTGCCGCCAGGTACAGCCCCACCCGGTTGAGCAGGTAGATGATCAACAGCACGGAGAAATCGATGGCGAGGTAGAGGATGCCGCCGTCCCCGCCGTTCCACAGCATCAGGAACGCCAGCGAGGCGAACACCGGGATCACGAGATAGTTGAGCAGGCGCGCCTGCCGCCGCTGCGTCGGATCGAGCACCGTATCCATCGGGTCGAGCAGCCGATGGGCGAATGTGCGGAACCGGCGGGAAATTTCCCTCAGCACTGGACGAGCAGCAGGCAAAGCGTCCCCCTCGTGACACAGTATGTCATGAGTATAAGAGAACATCGACACTATTTCCTACCAGTTTAATGTTTCCTCATCTAAAAAGGGTAAAATCTATAGATACGCTCTGTGAGTTATACTCTCACAATCCGGGTTATTAAGGGAGAACTCCGATGGTTGTTGCTGTTCCAGAAACCACTTACGACATCGACAAAATCGCCGATCTGTTGGGCGCGGAAGCCGACGATCTGCTCAATCACACCAGCCAGACGATCAGCAAGGACGTTTTGCATCTGCCCGGTCCAGACTTCATCGACCGCGTGTGGGCGAATTCGGATCGCAGCCCGCAGGTCTTGCGCAGCCTGCAATCGATCTACGATCACGGGCGGCTGGGCGGGACGGGTTACGTCTCCATCCTGCCGGTCGATCAGGGCATCGAGCACTCGGCGGGCGCATCGTTCGCGCCGAACCCGCAGTACTTCGACCCCGAAAACATCGTCAAGCTGGCGATTGAGGGCGGCTGCAACGCCGTCGCTTCGACTTTCGGCGTGCTCGGCGCTGATGGCGCGCAAGTACGCCCACAAAATCCCGATGCTGGTCAAGATCAACCACAACGAACTGCTGACGTACCCCAACAAGTTCGATCAGGTGATGTTCGGGCAGGTCGATCAGGCGTGGGATATGGGCGCGACTGCCATCGGCGCGACGATTTACTTCGGCTCGGAGGAGAGCACGCGGCAGTTGGTCGAGGTCTCGGAAGCGTTCTACCACGCGCACGAGCTGGGCATGGCGACGGTGCTGTGGTGCTACATCCGCAACAACGGCTTCAAGGTCAACGGGGTCAACTACGAGACCGCCGCCGACCTGACCGGGCAGGCGAATCACCTCGGCGTCACCATCGAGGCGGACATCATCAAGCAGAAGCTGCCGACGATCAACGGCGGGTTCAAGGCGCTCAACACGGGCGGCTCGTCCTACGGCAAGCTGGACGAGCGCATCTACACCCAACTGACCAGCGACCACCCGATTGACCTGACGCGCTACCAGGTGGCGAACTGCTACATGGGGCGCGCGGGGCTGATCAACAGCGGCGGCGCGAGCGGCAAGAACGACTTCGCCGAAGCCGTCAAGACCGCCGTGATCAACAAGCGGGCGGGCGGCACGGGCTTGATCAGCGGGCGCAAGGCGTTCCAGCGCCCGATGGCGGAAGGGGCGGCGCTGCTGAACGCCATTCAGGACGTGTACCTCTGCGACGACGTGACGATTGCGTAAACCGGGCGTTTTCAGGCGCTGAAGCGGACGGGAAGGCTCTCGCGTGGGCTTCCCGTCCGTTTTTTGTGCGTCATGATACGGGAAGCTTCCCGTATCGAAAGTGCCATTTTTCCGATGCGTTCGCTCAGTTCCCCGTAGCGCACGCGGTGCATGTCCCCGTAACCTGAGCATGATACACAGGAAGGGCGATGCCAAGAGCGTGCAGGCTGGCGCTCGGATACACTTCCGGTATAGCACGGATTCGGGACTTGGGAAGGTACATTTGTGCGAGGGATGTTTGGGGTTTGGGGGCGAAAGCATTAGACATGCATCTGCTGTTCTTTTGATTCTCCCTCGATGGACTTATAATTCTGCAATAGATACTGACTTAAGGCTTCGTTCCGAGGCACTCAAGGAAGAACTCGCCCCATGATTCTCAAAAAACTCGTCGTACAGGGCTTCGGACCGTTTCATTTTCCGACCGAGATTACTTTTCGACGAACAAGTAACTGTCCTTACTGGGCAAAATGACGTTGGAAAATCAGCATTGCTTAGGCTGATTAATCTCATCTGCCGCAATGAATCAATGACACAATACGATGTGAACATGGATCGAATTTATGAGTCTGGCGTCCCTTGGAATCAAGACAAAGAGGTGAAATGTACTGGCACTTTTCGCTTAGAAAACAACAAGGGGAATTACCAGAAGAATGAAGTGGGCTGATGGCGTGGAGATTGACGTGGAATTCAACTGAGCACTCAATTACCGAGCAATAATAGCTGCTCGAAACAAAACGGAGGGAAAATCGGATAACGTACACCGATTGTAAGTATGCCAACGGCGTTTTTTTTGCCGAAGGATGGAACAAGTAGCGCTACGATAAAGAAGAGACGCAAAATCCGCTAGAGATTGATTTCTTAACAATTGCCTTCGGGGAAAATTACATCGGGAAACTAAAGGCGTTGGTGCAAGGCGAAAAGATTAGAGGTGAGTTGAACAAACGAATGAACAAGCGGCTGAAGGAATTTCTCCCGAATGCATTAGGTTTAGAACTCGTAATCTATCTGATCAGTGAGACCCTGAGTTTTTCTGTTAATCTTGTCGATGCACTTGGTGGAGACACCCCTCTTGACTTGCGCGGTGCTGGGATCAGAAGCTACTGCTATTATTTATTGGCTTATTAACCATATATGATCGAAACATAGACAAAATATTTATATCCTTTTCGACGAGCCAGAAAATTCTCTACATGCAGATTCACAGCATATGCTCAGGGCTGTCCTTGAAGGTTTTGCCGAAGATGATTACATTCAGGTTATCTATGCAACACACTCACCCTCGATGATAAACCCGCTTGATCGAGTACCATTCGCTTGCTAAACGAACTCAACGAAACGGCTGTTGCAACATCCATTGTAGACAACCGCCCCATTGATGAGAATTTCTCGCCTGTTCGGTCAAGCCTTGGACTTACAGCTTCAGATTCTTTGCTGTTTGCTCCTTTGACCATCATTGTTGAAGGTATCACAGAAGTTATATCGATCCCGATGCTCCTCGCACGTTTATACAAAGAAAATGTTGAAGGGTTCGAGGAAACGGCAAAACTTCTGACGTTATGCCACTTTTTGGATGGGCAGGGATCGAGTTTCGAATATTTGTGTCGTCTCGCCAAGTCACAAGGTTGTAAACCGATTCTTTTCTTGGATGGTGATAAGGCATCCGAAGTTCGAGATCAAAAGATTGCTGAAAAACACCCAGAAGTGCCTATCATTCTGCTGGAAGATAATGCGGAGTTTGAGCAACTTGTGCCTCAACCACTATATTTCAGTGTGCTTGAACAGATACTTGATAAACAAGGGCTTGAAGCCAACTTCACAAAATGGGAAAACGAGGACAATCATTCACTTCAACGTGCGTTTAGCAAGCGCGTTAGTTGGTGGCTGCATACAACTTATCCAGAGGTAGATGATCTAGATAAACCGGAAGTAATGAAAAGAGCGGTTCAACAGGTCGAACTGAATGATGTCAAAACTGATCCATTCAAGAGGCTTTTGGAGATTATGAAGCAGCGTCTGGATTTACAGACGTAAATCCGTTTCGCTGCTCCATCCTTAACTCGACCTCCTTACTCGTAAAGTGCATCGGTGAAGCGCACCACACGTTCCCACAAGCCACCTCATCTTCGCCGTCTCGGGTCGGGCAAAGCGCGATTTGACGGTTGAATGCTGCGCGGTCTCGCCCTCACCGCAGAATGCCGCTCCCCAACGTGAGATCGAGCGACCAGCGCTGCGGCGCGCCCGGCGGCAGCAGCCACTCGCGTCCGGCGGCGCGGTCGAAGATCGAGACGATCTTGGCACCGACGCTGGGGACGGTGATCACCCGCAGGGCAGGCGTCTCCAGCGCCAGCGCGGGCATGGCGAACCACTGCGTCGGATAGAGGCGCGTCGACAGGCTCACGATTTTCTCGTCAGACATGGACGGTGCTCGATGCGCGTCCGCTGGGGCTTTCGTTCCAGGCGCGATGCACGACCGCGCCCAGATGATCGGGCTGGCGCGCCAGCACCGCGTCGAATTCGCGCTGCGCCTCAGCCTGATCGCCCTGACCGAGCAAGCCCAGCCCGATCATGAAGTGGCAGTGAAGCCGGTTGCGCTCGCGCAGGTCGGTATCGAAGACGAGAAAATCGGGCAGCGAGACGGCGAAATAGTCCATCTGCACGTCGTCGTCCATGTGATCGCGCCCGTAGCTGACCAGCGACCGGAAGATCGCGTCGGCGTCGTCCAGCCGCCCCAGCGCCCGCCCAAGCGCTCGCCGCGCCATGCCCTGATAGAAGATCATCTCCGGCGGCTGGTCGTTGTAGTACATCGGCGAGGTGGGTTCCAGCGAGCCGAGCGTGGCTTTCTCAAAATAGCTGTTCGCCCGTTCGTCGTCGCCGGAGCGCCGGTAGGCTTCGCCGAGGAAGTAGTAGACGTGGTTGTCGTGCGCGCCCGCCAGCTTGCCTTCGCCGAGGTGCGGCGGATAAACCAGCGCCTGCTCCAGATGACCAATCGCCGTTTCGTACTGCGACTCCAGCAGCGCGCGCCGGGCGATTTCGACGTGGCTGGCGACGTACTGCGCCGCGACCTTGCCCTCGCCGCCCTCCCAGGGGTGAAAGGTGTGCCGCATCAGGATGTCGAGCGCTTCGTCGGGGCGACCGAGTACGTTGTGCAGCAGCGCCCACTCGACGGTCAGGTCGTCGCGCGAGTCGACCAGATCGACGTGCTGCTCCAGCCGCGCGAAGCGTTCCGCCGGATCGCGCCCCAACTGCTTGTCAAGCTGATCCAGCTCGAACAGCACGCGGCTGTCGGACGGATTGAGCGCGAAGGCACGCTCATAAGCCGCTTTCGCCGCCGCCGCGTCGCCGCGCTTGTTCATATATGCCAGACCGAGGTTGCGCTGCGCGGTCGGGAAATCGGGGTCGAGCTGCGCCGCCCGCTCCCAGCAGGTGATCGCCTCGTCGTAGCGGTGGTGCGCATACCAGAAATTGCCGAGGTAGTAGGGCGCGCGCGCGTCGGACGGCTCCCGACCCATCGCCGCTTCGAGCGCCAGCACCGACTCGACACGGTGCGGGAAGCAGTAGTCGGGCGGCATGGCTGCGGCGGATTGAAAGGCTTGGTCCGCCCCGGCAGGATCGCCGTTTTGCAGGCGCAGCCATCCGGCGTAGTAGCGCACCATCGGGTCGGTGAGCGGCGCTTCGTCAAGCAGGGCGAGCGCTTCGTCGAACAGCCCGGCGTGAGCGTAGTCGAGCGCGATCTCGATGCAGACCTGGGCGTCATCCCCCGCGATCTCGCGGAAGGTCGTGTCGCCGCTCAGCCAGTGCTGCTCAACCATCGCGCCGAAATCGAGCCGATCCATGCGCAGGCTGGCTTCGGCTTCGCGCGCGGCGGCGTCACTTCGACCGAGGTGGCGCAAGACCGCCGTTTTCAGGTGGCGCGCCTTATGATGCCAGACATTACGCGCCAGCGAGCGCTCGATCAGGTCGAGCGCGGCGTCCCAGTCACGGCGGCGGCAGGCGATGCGCGCCAGCTCGAAATAGCCGCTGTCCTGCCACGCGGAATTCCAGACGGCTTTATAGAAAGCGTCAAAGGCTTCGTCGCAGCAGCCCTGAAACTTGAGCGACAGACCGAGGTTGTAGTACGGCTCGCCGTCATACGGATTGGGGTTGCGGCGCGTCAGGCTGGCGACCGCCTTGCGAAAGTACGGCTCGGCGTCGGCGAACCTGCCGCGCCGCAGCAGCAGCAAGCCGAGCGCGTTATTGCAGCGGCTGTCGAAGGGGTCGCGGCGCAGGGCTTCCTCGTAGTACGGCTCCGGCTCGTAGGTGGCGTGGCGATACTGTTCCAGATGCAGCCCGTTGAGGAATAACTCCTCGTTGGAAGCGATCTCGGCGGGCGGGCGCGCGGCGGTCGCCGGAGCGGGAATGTGCTGCTCCTGATCGACCAGCGGCGCATAGGATAGCGATTTCTGTATCGCCGTCGTAGATCACCAGTTTAAGATCGCCTTCGGTTGCGCCATCCGGCAGAGCGACGGTTTCGTCGAGCGTCGTCTCCGGGTCAAGCGCAAGTGTGCGCTCGAACAGCGTTTCGCCGCGCATAGTGAGCATGACCCGCACGCGGCGCGGGCTGGACAGATAGACGCCGATGCGCGCGCTCGATCCGCTGACTTCGAGATTCAGCAGCGCGTCTTTGGAGGCGTTCCTGGGCGCGCCGATGCGCTTGTAGGGCATGAAGACCTGCGTGAAGCGCTTCTCTTCGCCGGGCTGAAGCCAGCTAAAATCCGGCTGATTGTCGGTGTACGCCCCGCACATCAATTCGATGTAGGGACCATCCTCGTCCGTCAGATGGCGATCCCACGCCTTGCCGAAATCGCCGCTGCCCCACGTCCACTGCTTCTTGCCGGGGACGACGTGGTGATTGGCGACGTGCATCATGCCCGCCTGCACGCCATGATCGTAGCAGCCGACGAAGTCGAAGTCGGAGTGATATGCCATGTACGAGGTCGGCACGGGGATGTTCTTGTAGCGCGAGATGTCCGTTCCCGGCGCATAGTTGACCTTGTAGTACGTGCCGGTCGCAATCGGGAAAGTCGATACGTCGCGCTTGCCGTGATCCATGACGGCGTACACGTCGGGTGGGAAGACCGACTGGTAGTCGTCGTTGACGGCGACCGCCGGGTTCGCCCACCACAGGAAGGTCTGCGGGAAATCGGTGCGGTTGTACAACTGCACGCCGATTTCGAGATACGCTCTGTCGGGATGGAGCGTGAACCCGGCGACGCTTTTGGTGCGGAACATGCGCTCAATTTCGCCCATCCAGACGGTCTGGCTACCGTCGGCGTTGGCGTCGATGCGGTAATCGACCGGCTCGAAGGTGCTGGGGCGGTGATGCTGGGGCCAGTTGAACTCGATGCCGCCGGAAATCCAGGGACCCGTCAGCCCGACGAGCGCGGGCTTGATGACGCGGTTGTAGTAGATGAAGTGGTAGCCGTTGGTCTTGTCGAGCGCCATCTGCACGCGCCCGCCGATCTGCGGCAGCAGCATGATCCTGAGGTAGCGGTTCTCCAGAAAAACAGCGTCGTATTCCTGATCGTGCCTGTCGTCAAAGACGCGCTCGATAATGGGATGCGGGTAGACGACGCCGCTGCTGCCCTGGTAAACGCGCTTCTCCAGGAACATCGGGTTTTTCTCCGGCTCACCAATGCGGTAGGTCGGAATAACAACTGACTCAACCCACGCCCGCACCCGGCTGTCTGCTTCGTTCATGGTGCTTTGCTCCCCTCACGTCCCGGCGGCACTCGACCCGGAATCGCCCATCATGCTATCATCCCGCGAAATTTTCATGGAAGAACGCAATGGCTCCCATTCGCACCCGCGAAGGCTTTAAAGATCAGCTTCTCTACGTCATCCCCTGGTTTATCCGCTCATGCCCACCGACATTGGCTGGTATCCCAACGCCCGCTTTCACGACTGCGAGCGCCAGCAGGGCGCAAGCGAGCACATTCTCATCCTGTGTGTGGCGGGCAGCGGCTGGTACAACATCGACATGATTTTCCCTCGTTGATCATCCATTTGACGAAGAAGTATTGTTCCGTCGGTTTCGCTACAGCGTTTCTGCTCCCTTCCCGCTACCGGATGCCGGACGATGTCCTGATGCGTCACGCCGAAGCGCAAACGACTGCTTGCCTGTCCTACAGGCGCTGCACACGCAGCATCTGGCTGACGAACGTGCCTCGCATCGCCAGCGGAATCCCCCGTTTCATGAGCGCTTCGCCGCTCAGAACGAGATCGTGGTCTTCAACGCGATACCGGGCTTCCGGCTGCAAGCCCTGAAGCCGCAGCGCAATCCGGTATTCGCCAAACGTGGACGCGCTCAGGAAGGCGAAGGCGATGGCTTCGTGCCTGTCGGGATGCACGAACTCGAAGGCGGAGAGGGCGCTTTCGCGCGGGGAGCGCAGGCGGTAGAGCCTGCCGAACTGCACGGTTTCGCGGATCGTCTTGTACTGGGCGATCAAGGCGGCGGTCTGCTCCAGGTCGGCGTCCGACCACCTGGTCAGGTCTGCGCCGATGCCGAGGACACCCATCATCGCCACGTGGAAGCGATAGTCCAGCGTCGTGGGGCGACGGTCGTTGATCCAGATCGGGTCGGTCACCCACATCATGCGGGTGAGCGGCGCGTGCGCCAGCGTGAAGCCTTCTTCAATGAACAGGTCGTCGTAGGGATCGGTGTTGTCGCTCATCCAGAACTGCTCGACGCAGCGCATCACGCCCAGATCGACGCGCCCGCCGCCGCCGGAGCACGATTCGAAGATCACGCCGGGGTGTTTGGCGCGAATCTGGCGCAGGATGTCGTAGACGCCGCGCGTGTGCCGCACCCAGAGTTCGCGGTCGCGTCCGCCGGGCGCATCCGTCCAGCCCGGCTCGCTGAAATGGCGGTTCATATCCCACTTGACGAAGCGGATGTCGTTCTGGCTGAGTAAATCGTCCAGAAAGCCGACGATGTAGGCTTGCACGTCCGCCCGCGCGACGTTGAGCACGCATTGGTTGCGTCCGAGGCTGCGCGGGCGGTTCGGGAAGGCGTAAATCCAGTCCGGGTGCGCCCGGTACAGGTCGCTGTCCGGGTTGACCATCTCCGGCTCGACCCAGATGCCGAATTCCATGCCGAGTTCCTGGACCCGATTGATCAACGGAGCCAATCCTTCGGGGAACTTGCGCTTGTTGACGGTCCAGTCGCCCAGCCCGGCGCGGTCGTTGTCGCGCTCGCCGAACCAGCCGTCATCCATCACGAACAGCTCGACGCCCAGCCGCGCCGCGATCTCCGCCGCCTTCGCCTGATTCTCGTAATTGACATCGAACTCGGTCACGTACCACGAGTTGTAGACGATGGGGCGCGGCTGCTGCGCGGTCTCCGGCGGCAGCACGTGCGCGATCTCGTAGGCGTGGAGCAGGCGGCTGGCTTCGCCGTAGCCGCCTTCGGTGAAGCCGCCGACGAAGACGGGCGTTTCAAACGTTTCGCCGGGGTCGAGCTTCCAGAGGAAGTCGAAATCGTTGACGCCGCCGCTGACCGTGACCTGCTCGAACGCCGTGCGCTCGACGACGAATTTCCAGTTTCCGCTGAAGGCGAGCGCGCCGAACCAGACTTCACCCGCGCTTTCGCTGGTTTCGCCCGTTGGCGCGAGCGCGAAGAACGGGTTCGAGTCGAAGCCGCTGGCGCCGCGCCGCCGCTCGACGACCTGCTTGCCCATCGGCAGCTCGACGCGCTGAATCTGGAACTCGCCGCTCCACTTGCCGTTGAGCGTCGTCAGGGTGTAGCCGTCGCGGGGCGGCACTTCCCACACCGCCGACAGGATTTGCTCGATCTCGATGGGCGTATCGCCGAGGTTGGTGACGGCAGCGCTGCGCTCGATCACGTCACAGGCTTCAAACACGCGGTAGATCAGGCGCACCTGAAGCGGATAATGCGGGTCGTTGAGCGTGATCGTCAGGGTATCGACGCCGTCGCCGCTCTCGACCGCGCTGCCCGCGTATGCCAGCAAAGCCGCGCGGACGCCGTCGGCGAAGCGCAGCTTGAGCGCCGGCTCGTTGAACTTGTAATCGCCCCAGACGGGGAATTCTTCGTGCGAGTAGCGCTCGAAGTTCAGCCGCCGGGAGAAAACGCCGGGCGCTTCGTAATCGGCAGGCAGCGGCAGCCGCGCGCCCCAGTAGACGTGCTCCAGGTACCCGTCCGCATCCAGCCCGAACACGTATGCCGTGCTGCGGGTGTTGAGAATCCAGAGCGGCTGCTGATCATTCGATTTGGTCGCTTCAATAATCGCCATTATGAACCCGATTTTTACAAAGGCGCGAAACGCGAGCTACCCTATTTTCGGTTGAGGCACGCTGCGGTGACTACTGTTGTCGTGAGAGGATGAGTTCCAAAATGTGTCGCTATCTTCGTCACACAAAACACCGCAAAATAACCGTCTATTGCCCTATTTTCTTAACAGTACAATTTTCAGCAACCCTCGCGCAATAGAGAATCTCGTGAGGTGATGGATTATATTATGATTGGGCGCTGCGCCGCCGAAACCCGGGTTGAGCCAACAGGCGGCGCACAAATTGACACGGCGCGCGTTGAGAAATGGGCGATTTTCCGACACATCTCGCAGATTGAACCGGAGCGCCCGTTCCGTCTGCTGAATTATATGCCTGGTTCAGTTCGGCAGCCCATCGCCCCGCTTCCGAAGCTCCAGTCAGTCTCGCGCAGCCGCCCAGCAATGGCAAGATCAGATGATCCAATATGCTTGACAACCCACGTGGTTTACAGTATATATAGGTATATGTCATCGATGACACAAAGGGAATCATGCCTTCCAGGAATCCTACGCTGAAAGATGTCGCACAGCTTGCGGGCGTTTCTACCGCAACTGTCGCGCGCGTGATTCATAACAATGGCTACGTCGCCGACACGACCCGGCAGGATGTGTTGAACGCGGTTGCGACAACGGGCTACCACATCAATGCGATTGCCCAGGGTCTGCGCAAGCAGCGCACCTTTACAATTGGACATATCCTGGGCGGACTGCTGCCGAACCCCTTCTTCATCGGTGTGGCGACCGGCGTCGAACGCCAGGCGCTGGCGTCAGGATACGGCGTCCTGATCTACAACATCCAGGAGGATACGGAGCAGGAGCGCCGAGGCGTCGAGATGTTCATCCAGCGCCGTGTGGACGGGATCATCTTTACGACCCCCCACTCGACCAGCAACGTCGAACTGGCAGTCAGCGAAGGCATTCAGGTCGTCCAGATTGAGCGTGTGACACCGATTGAAAGCCACCTCGTTCTGGTCGACCAGTATACCGGGGCTGTCGAAGCCGTCGAGCACCTGATCGCGCTGGGTCATCGACGGATCGCCTATATCGGCGCGCGATTGAAGTCCAATCAGAAAGGCTCGGCGACATGGCGTAACGTCGAGCTGGAACGTTTGGATGGCTACCGCAAAACACTGAGGAAATACGGGCTGCCTGTCGACGACAGTCTGATCATCTTAGGCGCCTATCCTGACGACGCGATGGATACTTTGCAGATCGGCAGCGTCTATATGGACAGGCTTTTGCAGGAACACCCGGATGTGACCGCCGTTTTCGCCACGTCCGACCTGCTGGCGGCAGGCGTGCTGCAATCGTGCTACAGAGCCGGTCGCAACATCCCGGACGATATTTCGATTATCGCGTTCGATAACACGCTCAGCCCACATCTCACCCCCCCATTAACGACCGTCGGGCTTCCTATGTTCGAGATTGGTCAAGAGGCAGTACGAATCATCCATAACCATCTGGAAAACGAGGAACAGGACCGCACGGTCGTCACATTGACAGCGCATCTGATCACGCGGGAGTTTACCGGCAAAGCAAGGTAATCGCTGCAACCAGCAGCGTATCCGTGATTTTTGTTCGCACAATATGTCATCGATGACATATTGGAGTAAGAGGAGAAAGTTTATCGAAAAAACAGTCTAAATTTCGTTCTTCCGTATAAACATAGAAGCGAAAATAATCAAGGAGAAAACCATGCTTCGCAAATTCTTATTCCTGCTTCTACTGCTCACGCTACTATCGGGAACGATTGTCTTCGCTCAAAGCACGCCTGTCACCGTCACATTCTGGGAATTCAGCACCGACGATGCTTCGCTGAATGCGTGGAATGAAGCCATCACCGGCTTCGAGGCGCTGCACCCGGACATCAAGATCAACATGGAAATCGTCCCCTGGGCGGACCAACAGCAGCGTTTGGTCACCGCGCTGACGGCGGGCGGACTGCCCGACGTGTCGATGCTGGGCAACAACGTCGTCGCGCAGTACGAGGCGCTCGGCGCGCTGCGTCCGCTGACGGACTATTACACCCAGTGGTCAGCCGAAGCCGGTAAGGACGTGACCGAAGATATATGGCCCGGCGACCATGACTATTACTTCCTGGATGGTGACTGGTGGGGCGCACCTGTCGCGGCAGAGACGCGCGTGCTGTGGTATCGTGACGATCTGCTCAAGCAGGCGGGCTTCGATGCTCCCCCGGACACCTGGGACGACCTCGCCAAGATCGCCCGCGCGATGACGACCAATGATGTCTACGGGTTCGCCTTCTCCGGCGGCATTGGCTATAACACGGTTCAGGAATTCATGAGCGTGTACCTGGGCTACGGCGCGCGCTTCCTCAACGATCAGGGACAGTGCGGCTTTGATACGCAGAATTTCCGCGACGCACTCACGTACTACACCAACCTGTACCTTGTCGATAACGTTTCCTCGCCGGACACCCCGACGATCACCGAGGGTTCCGCTCTTGAGCAGCTTTTCGTCAACGGACGCGCCGCCATGATCATCACCGGTCCGTGGCTGCTGCCTCAGCTCATCGCCGCGAACCCGACCTGGCTGAATGACGTCAAGACCGCCTATGTCCCCGCAGGTCCCGAAGGACGCTTCGGCTTCCTGGGCGGCTGGCCGCTCGTGATGTGGAATGCAACCGAACACCCGGACGAAACCTGGCAGTGGATGCGCTACGTCACCGACCCCGATCAAGGACTATCGAAACTCGCCGAGACGGCAAGCCTGACCCCCGGCAAGCGTTCGCTGACCACCCAGTGGCTGGCGTCGTATGATCCGCAGTGGCAGCCCGACATGCAGATCGTCGTCGATCAGTTCGACTTTGCCTATCCGTATCAATACCCGGCTCCTGAAATCCCGCAGATGGCGACTCTCGAAGTCGACGCGATCCAGACTGCCGTTCAGGATGTCCTGCTGGGCAAGAGCGTCGATCAGGCGACCACCGAGCTGTGCCAGAACATCAACGACGTGTTGAACCGCTAGCACAGCACCAATTTATATAATTCGCTGCCTGCGCCGAATAGAGAATAAGAACCGGCGCAGGCAGCGCTTTCTCGAATATTGTGAGTGGAAGAAACAGTCCAAAAGTGGCAACAAACCGACGTTTTCTGGGCTACCTTTTCATCACCCCTGCCCTCCTGGTGGTCGTCGTCGTCAGTCTCTATCCCCTGCTCTACGAGGTTTGGCTCAGTCTGACGGACTGGTATCTCCTGCGCAGCCGCGAGCCGATTTTTCAGGGGTTGGCTGGCTTCGAGCGACTCTTCGGCGACCACGTCATCTGGGAGAGTCTGGGGCACACCATCATCTGGACGGTCGGAACGGTCATATTAGAGTACCTATTTGGACTCCTGCTGGCTTTACTCCTGAACCGGCGCACCACCATCAACGGCGTCCTTTCCGGGTTGATCCTGCTGCCCTGGGTCGTCCCATCGATTGTCGCCGCTTATACATGGCGCTGGCTTCTGGACAGCGATTTCGGGGCAGTTCATTATTTGCTCGAAGCAGTAGGGCTGGCAGGACAGCGCACGCTCCTGGCAGAACCGGGTTCCGCGCTGGCAGTCCTCATCTTCATCAGCGCGTGGAAAGGCACGCCGTTCATGGCGATTGCGCTGCTGGCGGCGCTCAAGGGAATCCCGCGGGAACTTTACGAAGCCGCCGCAGTCGACGGCGCGACCGCCTACCAGCGCTTTCGGCACATTACCCTACCGCTCCTCAAAGGCGTCAGTGTGACGGTCGCGCTCGTACTGGGCATACTCGCGTTCTACAGCTTCGATATGGTCTGGATTCTGACAAAAGGTGGACCTTCCGGCTCGACGATGCTGGTCGGCGTCTACTTATTCCGCAATTTCTTTGAACGGCAGGAGCTGAGCTATGCGGCGACCATTGGCGTCGCCTCAATCGTCCTGCTGTTTTTCAGCGTGATCGCGTATTTGCTACTGCTGCGCCGCGTCGCAGATTAGCCTACATTCCCGGACGTAACGATTGAACAGGTTTATTCAGAATGACCAATTCTTTGGATGCTCGAAAGCTGGATGGGACAGCCGCAACAGCGACGTGGCGGGCGGCGCAAAGACGCGCCGTGCTTCGAAAACGCGCCAGCGGCTGGGGGATTCAACTCATCACGATACTGCTGGTCTTCGTGATGCTGTTCCCGCTGTTCTGGCTGTACATGACTGCGCTCAAACCTGAAGGGCAGATGTTCGGGTATCCGCTCGACATCATCCCCCACGAGATTACGCTGGATAACTTCGCGCGCATCTGGAATGCCATTGGCTTTCAGGATGCCTTCCGCAACAGCCTGGTCGTCGCTTCCGTCTCGTCGCTCATCACCACGATCATCGCCCTGCTCGCAGCGTTCAGCCTGTCGCGTTTTCGCTATCCCCTGCAAAACATGTTTTCGCTCGCCATCCTGGCGATGCAGATGCTGCCGGGCGTGCTGATCGTCGTGCCGCTGATCGTGATTATGCGCCAGCTTGCCCTCACCAATACGCTGCAAGGGCTGATCATCGTCACGCTGATGGTGCAGCTTCCCGTCGCGGTGTGGATGCTCAAGGGCTACATGGACGATATTCCCAAGGATTTCGACGAAGCGGCGCTGATCGACGGCGCAAGTTATTTTCAGGTGATGTGGCGGGTAATCCTGCCGTTGATCCTGCCCGCCATCATCGCAATTGGCGCATTCGCGTTCATCCTGTCGTGGGGTGAATACGTTTTTGCCCTGTCGCTGATCACGTCAACGGGCAATAAAACGCTGCCCCTCGCGCTACAGGCGGCTTTCGGACAATACACGATTGACTGGGGGATGCTGACGGCAGGCGGCGTGATCATCTCGATCCCCCCGACGATCCTTTTCGTGGTTTTTCAGCGCTACCTCGTGGGTGGACTGACCGCAGGCGGCGTTAAAGGGTAGTGTCAGGCGAGCAATGACATCGCAGACAATTTGGTCACAGAACCAAAGGAGTAACGAACGAATGCAATCGCTTAATATGTATTTCACGGGTCAAAACAAAGTAGAACTGATTTCAGAACCTGTAAGTGATCCCGGTGCGGGTGAGGTGCTTGTTCAGACGACCAAGACGCTGATCAGCACCGGGACGGAAACAATCTGTCTGGAGCGCCGGTTTGAGCCGGGCAGCCATTATGACCGCTGGGTGAAATACCCATTTCCACCCGGCTACAGCCTCGCCGGGCGTGTCGTGGCGGTCGGCAGCGATGTCCAGGGCTTCAAGCCCGGAGATCGCGTCGCCATTCGGGCGAACCACCGTCAGTACGTGCTGACCACGCCGCAGCGCCTGTATCTGATCCCGGACGGCGTATCCGATGAAGATGCGACCTGGTTCGGGCTGGGCAACATCGTCCAGATTGGCGTTCGCCACGCGGAACACACGCTCGGCGACACGGTGGTCGTCATCGGTCTTGGCTTGCTGGGACAGCTCGTCGTGCAGTATGCTCGGCTGATGGGCGCGTGGCAGATCATCGTCGTTGATCCGGCGGGCAAGCGCCTCGACATGGCGTGCGAGCATGGGGCGACGGCTGCTCTCTCCCAGGGCGTCGCGGACGTGCAGGAGGAGATTCAACGCCTGACGGGAGGATTGGGCGCGGATGTCGTCTACGAAGTCACGGGCGTGCCATCGGTGTTCCAGCACGCGCTGCCGCTGCTGCGGCGCTTCGGCAAGCTCATTCTGCTCGGCGATACGGGTTTGCCTTCGGATCAGCGGCTGACCCCGGACATCGTGCTGAAGGGGCTGCAAGTGATCGGCGCGCACGACAGCAATCCGCCGCCGGAATCCACCGATCACGCGCACTGGAGCCACCGCCACATGACCGATTTGTTCTTTGCTTATCTACAACGCGGCGATATGCGCGTCTCTGATCTGATCACACACCGTTATTCGCCTTCGCAGGCAGCGGAGGCATACGAGGTGCTGCGGACAGACCGCGCTCATGCAATGGGCGTTCTATTCGATTGGACTCAATTATGAAACCGATTAAACAATCTATTTCCTGGTGGTGCTTCAGCAGTATGCAGCCTGAAGCGTTGGTCAAGACAGCCGTCGAGATTGGTTACGAGGCGGTCGAACTCGTGGGTCAGGAACACTTTCCTTTGATCAAGGATCACGGGTTGAAGATCGCTTCCATCAACGGACACGGCACTATCGAGAACGGGCTGAACCGGCGCGAGAACCGCGACCGTATTCGGGGCGAACTCGAAGCGAACCTGGAGCTGGCGGTCAAGTGGGACATCCCCAATCTGATCGTCTTCAGCGGCAACCGCAACGGCGCGACCGACGACGAAGGCGCCGAAATCACGGCGGAGACGCTCCGTCTGATCGCCCCGGCGGCGGAAGACGCGGGCGTCACCCTGGTGATGGAACTGCTCAACAGCAAAGTCGATCATCACAATTACCAGAACGACCATACGGCATGGGGTGTGCGCGTCTGCAAAATGGTGAACTCGCCGCGCGTGAAGCTGCTGTATGACATCTACCACATGCAGATCATGGAAGGCGACGTGATCCGCACGATTCAGGAGAACCACGCGCACTTCGGGCATTATCACACGGCGGGCGTCCCCGGACGGCACGAGATCGACGAGACGCAGGAGCTGTATTACCCGGCTATCGTGCGCGCGATTCAGGCGACCGGATACGACGGTTATCTGGGACAGGAACTTTTGCCCGCAGGCGACCCGGTCGCGGCACTCCGGCGCGCCTACGAGTTGTGCTGCGTCGAGACGGCGTAAGCCGGGCGGCATCTGTCGTCAGGAGATCATCTTTTCCAAAGCAAGGCGGGAGCAGAATAAGTCTGCTCCCGCTTCGTTTTCGCCATTGATACCGCTACAGACGGGACGCTTTAGCCGGCGAACTGCGAGTCGGTTGCACGGATCGCCGCTTCGATGCCGGTATTCAGACGATATGCCATACGCTGCGCCAGCGCAGCAAAATCGCTATGCCGAGACCGCCGTTGACCAAGCCCGTCAGCGCCAGCGTTTCCGGCGTGCCGATCACGTTCGCCAGCGCGCCGATCAACAGGGCGCTGAGGGGAGTCAAGCCGAGAAAGGTCAGCGTGAACAGGCTCATCACCCGCCCTCGATAGGCGTCCGGCACGACCATCTGAATCATGGTGTTGGCGTTGACGAAGAACAGCACGAAGGCAAACCCGAACACGCCCATGAAGAACACCGACAGCGGCAGCAGATTGGTGCTCGCCAGCATGATCATGCTCCACGACCAGACGACCATCATGACCGACACGACGGATCCGTGCCCGAAGCGGTTGACGAGCGGCGTGAGGAACAGACCGGCGATAATCGCCCCGACCCCCTGCGCGGCGCTGAGGAGCGATAAGCCGTCGACCGGGGAATGCAGGACGACATCGGCGAGCGCGGGCAAAAGGGTGATGGTGTTGACGGCAAAGGTCGCGCCGACCGCCGACAGGAGCAGCAGCGGCAGAATCGTCTCGTGGCGGCGCGAAAACGTCACCCCTTCGCGCATTTGCTGGATAGGCGATCCCCTGCCGACGCCGGGCACGCGAAATGCCTCGTGGATCACGACCAGCGAAACCAGCACCGCCAGGAAGGTGACCCCGTTGACGAAGAAACACCACGCCGCGCCCAGGCTCGCCAGCAGCACGCCCGCCAGCGCAGGACCGACGACTCGCCCACCATTGACCATGATCGAGTTGAGCGTAATACCGCTGGACATGTCTTCGGGACCGACCATATCCTTGATGAACGCCTGACGCGCGGGCGCATCGACGCACTTGGTCAGCCCCAGCAGGAACGCCAGCAGGACGATGTGCCACACCTGCACCGTATCGGCAAAGACCAGCGCCGCCAGAATGAACGCCAGTATCATCTGAAGGGTCTGGGTGAGGATCAGCAGACCCCGACGCGAGAAGCGGTCGACGATCACACCCGCGAAGGGCGACAGGAACAGCGAAGGAATACCGGACGCGCCCGCCACGATGCCCAGCGCCAGTTCGGAGTGGGTGAGCTGGAATACGAGCCAGCCCTGCGCCAACACCTGCATCCAGGAGCCGGAAATTGAGATCAGTTGTCCGCCGAAGTACCACCGGAAACTACTATGACGCAGCGCTGAGAAGGTTCTGGTCTGCGCCACCTGCGCGGCTTGAGCCATGCAACTACAAATCCACCATTTCTTAACACACTTAAAGAATCATCGCACAAACAGGGTGCTCCTCGCATTAAGACCAACGAAGACCAAATGCCGACGCCGCCTTGCGCGTTAGCCGACCGTCATGCGGAAGTCGAACTGCGCGGGCATGGGATACTCGCGCTGGACGCGCTCGCGCAGCGCGGCGTCGATCTCAATGCCTTCCGACTGGCTGATGCGCGCGGCATGGTAGCCGAACCACAGGTCGGTCAGGATTTCGTCGCCTTCCTGATAATCGACGATCTCGAAGCCGTCGGCGAACAGACGCCCGACGCGGTCGAGATCGCCCAGCGCCAGCGCGGCTTGGACTTCGAGCAGGCGAACCCGCCCGTGATCGCGCATCGCCCCCGGCAGCGCTGCCAGCAGATCGAGGAACTCGCCGGGCGCGCCCGCGTCGATCAGGGCACGCGCGGTTTCGACCAGCAGCGGCAGCAGGTCAGGGCGCAGGCTTTGGGCTTCGCGGTAATATTCCGCCGCCTTGTCCGGCTGCCCCCGGCGGCGAGCCAGCACCGCCAGATTGCGCAGCGCCCAGGCGCTGCGCCTGCGCGCCAGTGACGTTTCCCACGCCTGCTGCGCGCCGTCCAGATCGCCCGCGTGCAGGCGCATCACGCCCAGATGCAGCCACGCTTCCCAGCCGCCGCCCTGCGCGACGGCTTTTTCGAGCAGCGCGCGCCATTCCGGCTGCACCAGCAGACCGCCGCCGGGCGCGTCCGAGTCGGAATCGGGGAAGCGCCCCGTTTCCAGCAGCTCGACCCAGGGCTGCTGCGGCGCACCGAGCGAACCGCCAAAATCGAGCGCCGCGTCGTGGAAAGGCGGAAGCTGCATCTTCTCGCGGCGCAGCGCTTCCAGCGCGCCCCACCCCGAACCGCGATGCAGGATTTCCGCCGGAGGCTGCTGCTCCCACAGCCTGCCGCGAGCGTACTCCGCTTCGAAGGCGGCGCGCGGCGCAAGCTGCTCCAGACGCGCGTCGACCTCGGCGCGGGCTGCCGCCCAGTCGCCGCCCATGCACGACCTCCGGATCGGCTTCCAACAAGCCGTAGGCTTCCAGCCACGAGACTGCGGACTGCGCGGGGAGTAAGGCGTATTCCAACTGCGTGGGCGCCAGCCCCGCCTGAATTTCGAGATAGGGCGCTTTCGACCCGCTCAGCCATTCCTGCCAGCGCGCGCCGCCCTGCCCCGTGCCCCACAGGAACAGTTTGCGCCCGCGCAGCGCCGCGGTCGAAGTCTGGATTAAGCCTTTGCCTGCGCCGTCGAGCGCGCTGATCCAGGGGCGCTGTCCCGGCGGGATCAGGAAGAAGTAATCCGCCGAGCGCCGGATATGGGTCGTGTAGCTGATGTCCCTGCCGTCCACCAGCGGCACGGCGACGGTCTTCAGATTCTCCGCCGAAAGCGCATATTGATAGGCTTCCCCGGCGGGGACGAGCACGCGCACGTCCTCGCGCTCAGCGCACGGCGATGTTCGACCACCAGTACATCGGCAGCGCGTGATCGAACGGGTTGACCAGCTTCACGCGCACGTAGAGGACGGGCGATCCGTCAGGCAGGTAGGCGTCGATCTGGTAGGTCGTGCAGCGAATGCGCTCCCACTCGTAGAGGCGCAGCACCGGCGTACCGTCAGGCGTACCGTCGGGCGCGCTGACGCGCGCGGCGAACACCGGCGAGCAGGTGAACGGCGTATGCCCGATCACGCCCATGTTCCACTCGACGCCGCCGCTGAACCAGGCGTCCCGGATGGCGAGGTTGGCGGGCTGGAAGACCGGGTTCACGTAGAGCAGGTCGCGCCCGGAGGGCTTGTGCAGCAGCGACCACAGACGCCCGCCGTAATCGAGCAGGAAGGTCGCCCGCAGAATCTCGTTCTCCAGCACGGCGACCTTTAAATCGCGCGGCTGGCGCTGGCGGGTGTAGCCGCCCTGCAGGGTGTAGGGCAGGAAATCCGGCAGATAGCCCGCTTCGGGGTCGTCTTCACTCTTGCCGGACAGCACCGGCTGATTGCGCGGCGGATCAAAATTCGGGAGCGGGTTCTCCGCTCCCAGTTCGGCGGCGGGAAGCCGCAAGGTATCGATGCGAAGCTCGCTCACGTTGGGATTCCAATCGAGACGGGATGACGCAGATGAACTACTTCACCGACCCCAGCGTGATACCGGAGATCATCCGTTCCGAGAGCAGCACGAACAGGATCACCGTCGGCACGATCACGATCACCACGCCCGCGAACAAGCCCGCCCAGTCGCCCGAATAGGTCATCGCATTTTTGAGCGAGTACAGGCTCAGCGACAGGGGGCGCTTGGCAGGGTCTTGAATGAAGATCAGCGCAAGCTGGAACTCGTTCCACAGCCCGATGAAGTTGAAGATCGCCGCTGTGATGATTCCGGGAGATGCCAGCGGCAGCATCACCCGCCGGAACACGTCGAAGTCATTACACCCGTCGATCACGGCGGCGTCTTCGATTTCCTGCGGCAGGCTGCTGAAGAATCCCGTCAGGATATACACCGTGAACGGGATCGAGAGGCTGACGTATATCAGTATCAGTCCGGGGATGGTATTGATCAGCTTGAGTCCGGCGAGCATGGCGAACAGCGGGATGAACAGCAGCGGGTAGGGGACGCCGATCCCGGCGATGTAGATCATCGTCAGCAGTCCCTTGCCGCGAAACTTAGCGCGGCTGAGCACGTAGGACGCGGGCGACGAGACCAGCAAAATGAGCGCGACGGAGATGCCGACGATGATCAGGCTGTTGATGAAGCCCTGCCCGACGTTGGAGTTCGACCACGTGCGCGCGTAATTGACGAACTGCGGGTCGACCGGAATGTCAAACGGCTTGCGGAAAACGTCGCGGTTGGTCTTCAATGAAGCGAGCACCACCCACGAGATCGCCAGAATCGTGAACAGCGACCATCCGCCCAGAAACAGGTAGGAGGGCAGCAGCTTGAGCCAGTGCCAGCTTACCCGACTGCGCGCTCGTCCAGCGTATGCCTGATCGACAGGAAGCGATTGCTGTGCCATGGTATGCCTCTCTAATACTGGACGACATCGCGGCGCGTCAGCCAGCGAATGATGAGCACGATCAGGATGACCACCAGCAGGAGCATCACGCCGATGGACGTGGCATAGCCCAGGCGATAAATCGGCTCCCGCTGACCAAAGCCAAGAATGTACAGGTAAACCGAGACGGTATACGAGTTGGGGTTCGGCTCCAGCCCGGTAAACGAGAAGGGAAACTCAAAAATCTTGAGGGCGTAGATGCTCCACAGCACCATGCCGATGGCGATCACGTCCCAGAGCAGCGGCACGGTGATGTGCCGGAACTGCTGGAACTGATTAGCGCCGTCCAGCTTCGCCGATTCGAAGAAATCCTGCGGGATTTTATCGACGCCCGCCAGCAGCAGCACCAGATAGAAGCCCACTTCGATCCAGATGATGGCGACCATCATCGCCGCGAAAATGGTGTCCGGTCCCAACCAGGGGAATTTCGCCATATCGTTCAAGCCGATGAGCTTGAAAACCGACGCCAGCAGCCCGTTGTTGGGGGTGTACAGATAACCCCAGAGGGTCGTCAGGGCGATCACCGCAATAATATTGGGGAGAAAAATAACACCTCGAAAAAATTTCTTCCCGCGAATACCGGAGGAGATCATCATCGTCATGATGAAGGCGAGGCTAAATACGATGATCCCGCCGATGACGAGTATCCCGATGGTATTCCCCATGCTTTTCCAGAACAGGCGATCTCCGAGGAGTTCCTGGAAGTTCGCCAAGCCGACGAAGCGCATGTCCGAGCCGAAGCCGCTCCAATCATAGAAGCTGTAGACAAGCGCCTGGATGGTGGGCACGAGGAAGAAGACGAGATAAAGCGCCGATGCGGGCAGCAGGAAAAGCAGGATGAACCGCTTCGAAATCCTCATTGAATTTCCCCACTAAGTAAGTGTTTGCTCTTTTGCACAAGGGGCGAGAATGATCTCGCCCCTTGCAACAATCGAGAGACGTGCGAACGTACTCCTCAGCCGTGTGGTGACGGCGAGCGGCAACTTATGACTGCGGGTGCGCAGTCCAGTAATCTTTACTCTGAGTCGCCATCGCGTCAACAAACTGATCGGGTGTCGTCGTGCCGTGCCACAGGTCTTGCAGGTTCGGCCAGATGACGGTGGTCAGGAACTCGGTATAGAGCGCGTAGACGTTGTCGACATCGCCGTAGGTGGTCGTCGCCGACGAGGCTGCCGTCTGCGCATCACCGATGATCGAGTTCCAGGTGATGTACTTGTTGGTCACACCCACCAGCGACTGATCGGTGAATTCCTGCTGGATTTCGTCGCTCATGACGAAGCGCAGGAAGTCGAAGGCGACATCCGGATTAGCGGTGTCTTTGTTGATCATGAAGGAGAGCAGCAGCGCGTAAACGTCGGTCGTCTTGCCAGCGCCGCCCTCGATTGCCGGGAAGCTGAACGCGCCCCACTGGAAATCGGGGTCAGTCGAGTTTTGCAGCTCGACCGGCAGCCACGACCCGACCAGCTCCATGCCCGCCTGACCGAAGGCGAGCGTCTGCTGACCCTGGGGCCAGACATAGCCGACGGTTTCCGCCGGGATGCAGCCGGTGTCCCACAACTGACGAATCTTCTGCGCGGCGTCGAGGACCACAGGGTCGCGCCACATCTCGCCGGTGGGGTCAGCAGCAGCCTGACGCAGCCAGCCCGCGCCCTTCTCACGCTCGATAATTTCTGTCAGGTAGAACTGCATGTAGCCCGGCTCGTTGCCTTCGGCAGCGATAGGCGCATAGCCCGCGTCGTTGAGCTTGGTGCAGGATGCCAGCAGGTCAGCCCACGTCTGGGGAACGTCCACGCCCGCATCTTTGAAGACGCGCTTGTCATACCAGAACTGCACCGTGTTGTAGATGTAGGGGAGCAGGTAAACCTTGCCATCGACCGAGAACATGTCGAGCGTCCCCGGCAGGAATACGTCAGCCAGCGCTCCATCGTGATCGGCGGCGGGCTGCTGCAGGTAGCTCGTGAGGTCAAGAGCGGCACCATCGCGCACCAAACCGCCCGCGATTTGATCCTCGTCCTGATCGACAATGTCGATAGTGGTGCCGCCGCTGATCGCCGTCCGAGCCAGCGTTTGGTTCTGGCGACCGTTCCAGACGGCATTGATGGTGACGTTCGGGTGCTGCTCCTGATATTTGGCAATGGCGTCCTGAAGAACCAACGCCTGACCCTCTGTCTCGTTCCACATCGACCAGTAAACCAACGTCACTGGCTCCTGCGCGCTGACCAGCCCAACACTCAGCAGGAACAAGGCGAGACCTGCAACAAGGCTGAGTAAAACAGATTTTTTCATCATGGTCTCCTAGAAGTTTTATGTCAATAACTGAACGAACTGCGCGTGTGTGCCGTCTTGCTCCTTTCCCTCATCGATCATCAGGTCATCGAATTATCGAGCGCGATGACGAACGACAGGTTCGCCGGGTGATCCGGGTTCTGACCGTTCGAAAGCGCCCGATAGTAAGCCATTAACTGAAGCACCGGCAGGTACGTGACCGCCCGCGCCCAGGTCGGCAGTTGGGTGTCAAGCTGAACGACGTGCGCCCACTCGCTCGCGCCGGGATCGGCTTCCGCCAGCACCAGAATTTGCGCCCCGCGCGCCTGCATCTGGCGCAGCACGGCGACCTCCTGCGGCGCGACAGCCTCGGAAATCAGCCCGACGACCAGCGTGTGCTCGTTGACCATCGACATCGGTCCGTGACGGAATTCGAGCACGTGGAACGCTTCGCTGTACGAGAGCGACATCTCTTTCATCTTCAACATGCCCTCGCTGGCGATGCCGCGCAGCGCGCCGGAGCCGAGGAAGAAGAAGCGCTCGATGTTCCGGTCTTCGCCCAACTGTTTGGCGAGCGGGCGGTACTGTTCCAGCAGCCGCGCCGCAACCGAAGTCAGGTGGTCGAGGGCGGCGAGGTCGCTCCGCCCGGCGACCGACGCGGCAATCAATTCGACGACGATCAACATGCTGGCGAACGAGCGCGTCTGCGCGACGCTGGTCTCCTGCGCCGCGTCAATCGAGAAGTTGAGGTCTGCCAGAAGCGACAGCGTGCTGCTGCTGGCGCAGGTCACGGCGATCACCGGGCTGCCGGTACGCTCACGGAACACGCGCACCGCCTCGACGGTCTCGGTCGTCTCGCCGGAGCGCGAGACGGTAATCAGCAGGGGATTGCCAGAGGGGAGAAAGACGAAATCCGGCAGCAGCGCGATTTCCGAAGCAGGATAAGCACGGGCGGGAATCCCGGTCAACTGCTGAAAGAGCGCCGCTCCGGTTTGCGCCAGATAGTAGGTCGAGCCACAGCCAGTGAACAGCACACGGTCAAAGCCGCCCTCGTTCCACAGCGCCGACAGCGCTTCGCTGTGCTGCGCAAAGGCGCGAACAGCCTCGCTCCAAACAGTCGACTGGCTCATGATTTCCGCGAAAGAGTGAGTTCCGGGCTGGTCAGTCAAATTAGACCTTTCGAAGGGATTGTAAGGCGCAAAATACTTCTAAAAAGGCGACTGCAATGCAGCGCATATTGGATAATTCACGACCAGGCGGCATCGCCGTCTTTGTGATTGATCATAATTGAGTTTGGCGGCTTGTCAAACAAATCAATCAGATAATCTGCATAAATGCGCAAATTTCACCTCATTTCACCCAATAATCGTGATTGTTTTTGAGCGAGTTTGACAATTTGGTGGTCTTGTGCTACACCCAAATCAGTGTCGATCACGTCGGAGTTGTCGCTTGATGACAGCACCAATTGCCTACTCCGCGCTTGAGCGTCGTGAACTGCTCATGCGCTTCGTCGAAACCCAGCAGCGCGCGACTATCGCGGAAATCTGCGAGGAGTTCATGGTCAGCCCGGCGACGGCGCGGCGCGACCTGGGCAGGCTGGAAGAAGAAGGCAAGCTGCGGCGCTTTCACGGCGGCGCACTGGTCGTCAAGAACGCACCGCCGGAACCTGAGCTGGTATTGCGTTCAGGCGAGCAGGCGGAGGAGAAGCGCCGCATCGGGCGCGCGGCGGCGGCGCTGGTCAACGACGGCGAGGCGCTGTTTTTGAGCAGCGGCACGACCGTTCTGGAAGTCGCCCGCAACCTGCGCCAGCACAAAGACCTGACCGTGATCACCAATTCGCTGCTGGTGATGAACATGCTGGCGGACGTGCCGGACATCACGCTGGTTGGGCTGGGCGGAATCCTGCGCTCCAGCGAGCAGTCGTTCATCGGTCATCTGACCGAGCTTGCGCTGGGCGAACTGCGCGTCAACCGGGTGATCATGGGCATTCGCGCCATCGACCTCGATACCGGCATCACCAACGACTACCTGCCTGAAACGCAAACCGACCGCAAAATCCTCAGCATCAGCCGCGAAGTGATCGTCGTAGCGGATCACACCAAATGCGCACGCATCTCCAGCGTGTTTCTGGCGCCGATTTCACAGGTGCATACGTTCATCACGGATACTCTCGCGCCGGAGGAATTCACCTCGGCGCTGAGCGCAGTGGGCATTCAGGTCCTGACCGTTTGAAAGGCTGCAAAAAACTGTGACAAATTTGAATGACTTACTTTTGACCGACTTTAAGCCCAAGCCGAAACTGGTCACGCGGGAGACGGCGGTCACGAAGCCGCGCTTCCCGGTGATCGACGCGCACAATCATCTCTCATTGGAGGGCTTCGGCGGCTGGGACAAGCGCCCCGTCTCGCAACTGCTGGACATCCTCGACGCGGCGGACGTGCGCGTCTACGTCGATCTCGACGGCGGCTGGGGCGAAGACATCCTCGAAACACATCTCGATCACTTCAAGGCTGCCGCGCCGGAGCGCTTCCGCGTGTACGGCGGCGTCGCCTGGGAGCAATGGGCGGAGCACGGCGACCGCTTCGGCGAGTGGGCGGCGGGTCGTCTGCGCAAGCAGGCGGAGCGCGGCGCTCAGGGATTGAAAATCTGGAAGCCGTTCGGTCTGACGGTGAAAGATCAGCATGGCGCGCTCGTCAAAATTGACGATCCGCGCCTCGATCCGGTCTGGGCGACGGCTGGCGAGCTGCATCTGCCCGTGACGATCCACATCGCCGACCCGGTCGCCTTCTTCGACCCGGTGGACAACCATAACGAGCGCTGGGAGGAACTTTATGCGAACCCGGACTGGCAGTTTCCCAGCCCGCCGTTCCCCAGCTTCAGCAGCATCATCGAGGCTTTCGGCAGACTGGTGGCGCGCCACCCGGAGACAACGTTCGTCGGCGCGCACGTCGGCTGTTACGCCGAAAATCTCGCCTGGGTGGGCGCGCTGCTCGACCGCTGCCCGAATTTCAACGTGGACATCAGCGAGCGCATCGCGGAACTGGGGCGTCAGCCGTACAGCGCGCGCAAGTTCTTCCTGAAATACGCCGACCGCATCCTGTTCGGGACGGATCGCCCGGTCGAGGAACACATGTACCCGGTTTACTACCGCTTCCTCGAAAGCGACGACGAGTACTTCTCCTACGGCGTCGAGGAAACGCCGCGTCAGGGGCGCTGGCGCATCTGCGGCATGTACCTGCCGGACGACGTGCTGGAGAAGGTCTATTCCAAGAACGCCGAGCGCGTGTTTGGGCAAGCCTAGCAACGCGCTATTACGATTCTTATTGGATCCCCTCACCCCCTAACGCCCCCTCTCCCACATAAACGGGGAGAGGGGGAACAGTGCTGGTTTTTGTCCCTCTCCCCACTAGCGTGGGAGAGGGACGGCTTGCATAAGCAAGCAGGGTGAGGGGAAAAGCAGCAAAATAAGCAGCCCCTCGCCCGGAATTTACAACAGCCCGCTGCTCTGAAAGACTTCCACCGCCGCGCCGAGGACGCCGGTCTCGCCGCCGGTGGCAAGCACGATCTCCACGTCCTTGAAGTGCCCGCCCGTGTTGGCTGCCAGATCGCGGAAGAAGGGACCGACCAAATCCTCGAAGCGCGCGCGGCAGGCATCGAGCAGAACCGCGCCCGCCGACGCCGTGCCGCCGCTCAGGGCGATGCGGTGCGGATAGAAGATCACGCTCAGGCTGGCGAGCGTCTGCCCCAGCCACGCGCCGATCTGCGTCATGACCGCCGCCGCGATCGGGTCGTTTCCGGCGCGCGCCGCCTCGATCACCGTATGCGCGCGCATCGGGCGACCGTAGCGCGCGCTCGCCAGCCGCTCGATCCCCGCTACGCCGCAGAATCCTTCCGCCGAGCCGCGAATGCCGCTGCCGTCGCGCGGGGCATCGGGATCGAGGATGATCAAGCCGGTGTTGCCCGAATTGCCGCCGTCGATAATCAGCGGCTTGCCCGCGACGATCAGCGCCGCGCCGAGACCCGTGCCAATCGCCAGACACATGAAGCGCTCGACGCCGTAGCCGCAGCCGTAGAAATATTCGCCGAGCGCGTGCGCCGTCAGGTCGTTGTTCATGACGACAGGCAGGGCGTAACGCGCCTCGACGCGACCACGCAGGTCGACGCCGCGCAGCGCGGGCGTGTTGCCCGCGATAATCGGACGGCGGCGCTCGCGGTCGACCTCACCGTGCGACGAAATGCCGATGCCGATCAGGTCGGCACCGGCTTCGGCGACGAGGGCATCCACAGCGGGAAACAGACGGCTGAAAAACGGCTCAGGGCTGTCGCCTTTCGCGTCGGTCGGAATCCTGCCAGCCGAGCGGATCGTACCGTCGGCGGCGACCAGCCCCAGCTTGGTGTTGGTGCCGCCGATGTCGATGCCGAGCACCGTCGGGCTGCTCATGTAGCCGCCGCGTCGCGCGGGTCGAAGGGGAGATTGTCCGGGTCGAAGCCGCGCGTAATCGCCTGATGAAAGCCGATGCGCTGAAGCGGCGGCAGATAGAGGATCGGTCGCCCCCATTCGGGAACGCCGGAGCCGAGCGCCAGCAGATAGTCCAAATCGGCAAGACCGCCGCGATCCGCTTCGGCGAGCGCCAGCACGCGCGCCCGGCGCTGCGCCAGCGGCTTGAGCGCGTTCACCTCCTCCGAAAATCTGCCCTCGCCGACCAGCCCGACGACCAGCGTATTCGCGTCGGCGGCGTAGCGCGGTCCGTGCAGGTATTCGAGGATGTGATAGCTGACGCTGAAGATGCGCGACATCTCGGTCATCTTGAGCATGGCTTCGCAGGCGACCCCGTAGAGCGCGCCCGATCCCAGAAAAGCGAACTGGTTGATACGGGTGTCCTCGCCCAGCGTGCGGACGAGCGGCTCCGAGGCAGCCGTCACCCGTTCGAGCGCGGGGGACAGCCCCTCAAGCTGATGCCAGTCGCGCCCGCCGAGCAGCGCCGCCAGCGCCGTCACCACCACCGCCATGCTGCTGAAGGAGCGCGTCTGCACGCGGCTCTGCTCCTGCGCGGCGTCGAGCGCGATCAGCAGGTCGGCGGCTTGCGCCAGCGGGCTGTCGCTCTGGCAGGTGACGACCAGCACCTGACCGTTGCCCTGCTCGTGGAACAGGCGCGCCGCCTCGACGGTCTCGCGGGTCGTGCCGGAGCGTGAGACGCAGACGAGCAGCGTCTTCGGACGCAGCGCGACGTTGACCCCCGGAAACAGCATCAACTCGGAAGCGGTATTGGCGCGAGCGGGCACGCCTGTCGCGGCTTGCAGCAGCGACGCGCCGATCACGCCGAGATAATAGGTCGAGCCGCAGCCCGTGAACAAGACCTGCTCGAAGCCGCCGCGCTCCCAGAAGCGACGGACTTCGTCCGCCACCTGTCCGAACTGTTCCAGCGCCATCGCCCAGAGCCGGGGCTGGCTGTTGATCTCTGAAAGTGTAATTTCACCGTGCGACAAAACAAGTTCCTCCTGAGGACATGGATCAAGATAATCGAAGTCTAGCGCGCGTGATCGAGAGTGACCACCTGTGGTTCTATTCGTTGGATCACGCGCATCCAAATACAATGATGCTCAACATGGGAGTAGTGGAAGTCGAGGACATAGATTTCACAAAATCTGACCTCACCCCGACCTCG
>CAVXEZ010000004.1:0-29308 GCA_963760975.1 uncultured Chloroflexia bacterium
GCCATCGCCTCGCCGCCGTCGACGTTGATCGCCTGCCCGGTGACGAAGCTCGCCGCACCGGAGCACAGGAACAGCACCACCGCCGCGACTTCCTCCGGCGTCCCCTGCCGCCCCTGCGCGGGCGCGCCGAGCGACTCGACGTTGCCGGGGCAGACGGCATTGACGCGGATGCCGAGCGGCGCGAGTTCGCGGGCGCTCTGGTGTGTCAGCCCGATCAGTCCGGCTTTGGTGGTGACGTAGCTGACGCCATCGGGGAGGGTGGCGGGATGCCCGGCGGTCGAAGCGACGTTGACGATCACGCCGCCGCCCTCGTCCGCCATCACGCGGCTGAGCAACTGCGTGCAGAAGAACGCGCCGGTCAGGTTCACGTCGAGGATGCGCCGCCAGTCCCATTCGTCCAGGGCGCTGAGCGCGCCGCGTTTTTCCACCCCCGCCGCGTTGACGAGGATGTTGAGCTTGCCGAAGGCGTCGCGCCCGGCTTCGATCATCGAGGCTGCCTGAAAGCGGTTGGAGACATCCGCCTGCCAGGGAATCGCGCGTCCCCCGGCAGCGGTGATCTCGTCGGCAACGCGGTCGGCGCGGTCCGGGTTGAGGTCGTTGACGACCACGCTCGCGCCCGATGCCGCCAGCGCCAGCGCGACCGCTCGCCCGATCCCTTCGCCCGCGCCGGTGACCAGCGCCGCGCAGTCGTTTAGTTGTACGTGGAACGGCGGGCTAAACTGTGGAGCCAATCGCCGATGACCTTTCGTGCGTCGGGGAGTAAGCTGTTGCGACCATAGTCGTCGGTCGCCATGAGCAGGCGGTCGCCGCCTTCCGCCAGAAAGAACGATGCGCCGTGCTTATAGGCGTGCTTGTGCGCCGCGCAGGCGGCTTCGCCGTATTCCAGCGGCGAATTCCAGTCCTCGACGCTCATGATGATCTTGACGCGGGTGTCGAGCGCGAGGATCTCGTTCTCGTCGAGCATGTTGGCGACCAGCAGGATGGCGTGCGGAAGCTGCGTGCGCGCGAACAAGCCGAACGAACTGCCGAGCAGCGCCGTCCCTGAAGCGACCGCCAGGATCACGACGCGCTTGCGGTTGACATTCGGCTGCGACAGGGCGATTTCGTAGGCATTGACGGCGTCCTGCGTGGTCGAGCCGCGCCCGCTGTCGCCGCTGCGCCCGGTGCCGCGCTTATCCCAGCGGAAGACAGCATAGCCATTGGCTAAAGCGACCTCGGTATAGTCGTTGTAGTCTTCGCGGGTGTTGCAGCAGGCGTGGTGCAGCACGAACAGCAAGGGATACCCATTTTCAGGACGCGGCGATTTGGGATAATCGATCTGCCCGGCGAGGCGCACCTCATCGCCGGCGAACACGATCTCGTCGGACGCGGCAACACTACGAGGGAGATCGATCACCTGGTTTGATGCCATTGTCGTTTCACATTCGCCTAAATCAACAACGAACAGCAAACAAGGTTTAGTCTAATTTCCCAAAAAAATATTGAATGGATTTCCATTATAACAACTTTTGGTATTACAAGCACACAGAGATTTTGGAATATTCCACGATTTTAGGACTTTTTGCCCAATTCGCCGCCCGACGGGTGATTTTTGGGGGCGGAGAGAGGGCTTTCCAGATTAATCGAAGCGATTGCAATCCTGGTAGGGCTGCGCAAATCGCGCTCATCTGGCGTACACTTTTTCCGTCGGTCGGGCGTCGCTTGCTTGACGGAATAGAACGTCGGTGCTACTCTTGGGTTATAAGTTGGGAAATATTAACTTTATAAGGTGGGCAGTCGTTGTCGCTAGAGTTCAACAAGATCGTCGAGCAAGTCCAGACGATGGGGCGCTATCTGGGGCATCTGGATCGGTCACTCGCCAACAAGCTTGACCTGGCGCTGGAGCGTTTCTACGCGGCAACCGACCTCGACGCCGTTCACGAGCGCATCAAGCTGGTGCGCGAATCGAGCGTGAGCGGCTACCGGGGCGCGACGCCCATGCCGCGCCCGGACGACGAGATCATCTGCGGCATCGGCGGCTTGCCCGATGCGCCGTCCTCGGCGACGCTGATCGCCGTCGATGGCTCGCAGATTTACCCCGACCCGCACGCGGCGGCGCAGTATTATCTGGTCAACATCGGCACGTTCGTCTATTTTTACGGCGAGCCGCGCCTGCCGCACCAATCGACCGCGCCGGAACTGTATTACAATGACGCCATGCTGCTCGACAAGGATGGGCGGCTGATCACCAACCAGACGGTCAACGCGCGGCGCACGGTGATGGAAATGCAGTGGCTGGCGAAGGAAGCCTGGCAGCGCCGCGACGAGCCGCGCCCGCTGGTCGGCTTTCACGATGGCGGGCTGCTCAAGTTCTTCGGGGCGACGGAACTGGCGGGCGCGCCGCAGATCGAGGGCGAGTACATGGAGGCGCTGCGGATGCTCTACGACGCGCGCGCCATCCTGCTCGGCTATTTGGACAGACCGCGCAGCACCTACCTGATCAGCCTGCTGCACCTGCTCGACCTCGATGCGGGGCAGGTCAACGACGCCAACCTGCGCTCAAACGGCGACCTCGAAGGGCTGACCGACGCCATGCTCTTCGCCCACGTGCTGGAGCCGGGCGAGCGCTCCGCCATCATGACGCAGAATTCGCCGCAGAACCGCACTTACAAAGACAAGGATAGCAATCTCGAAATCGCCTTCTTCTACGTCAACGTCTCGAACGGGCGCGGTCCGACGATTGCGCGTATCGACATCCCGATGTGGGTGGCGCGCGACAAAGCGGCGGTCGGTGCGCTGCACGCGCTGGTCGTGGCGCAGTGTTCGATACAGGGGCGCAAGCATTACCCGTATGCGCTGACCCGCGCGGACGAGCTGGCGTATGTCAGCGGCGCCGAAAAGAGCCAGTTGGACGAGATGATCCGCGTGGAAATGCTCAGGCACCAGCTTGAGCCGGAAGCCTCGAACAAGCTGCAAACCAAGGGGCTTGCGCGGGGGGATCGACGGCGGCATCGTTTGGGAGCATGAAGACAACATGACGGTGAGACAGAGGAACAGGGTCGGGCGCGTCCTGCGCGCCAGCACGACCGGCTTCGACTGTGGGACGCGGGGCAGCAAAATCGACGAGCTGCACACCTTCGGGGCGTTCGTCAAAGTGCCGATCTCCGACGGCGAGCTGGCGTATGCCATCGGCTTGATCTACGCGATCCGCATCGACGACGACCCGCTGGCGCGCGAGCTGGTGATGGCGAGCTACGTCGACAACAACGCGCTGCTCGACCAGCGCGAGAACCGCATGGTGCCGGTCGAAATCTGCGTGATCAACGTCGGCTACATGCAGGATCGCCACATGATCCACAGCCTGCCGCCGCGCCCGCCGATGAGCCTGTGCGAAGTCGACCTGTGCGAGCCGGAGGAAGTCTACGAGTTCACGCGGCGCATGGAGTTCTTCCGGCTGGTGCTGGGCGCGAAAGAAGTGCCCTCGGACGAACTGCTGGCGGCGGCGCTCAAGTATGCCTCGTGGGCGTACCCCGAAGACGAGCGCTACGAGTTTCTGGTGCGCTGCGGGCGCAATCTGGCGGGGCTGCTCTCGCACGATTTGAAGCGCCTCGCGCACATCCTGGAATTGATCAAGCCGGTGTCGTGACATAGCCCCAATATAGCACGCTTGTTCTATCACGTCAAGAAAAGTGTGTTGATTCAAACCCTCGCCACATTTTCGCGGCTGTGCTATCTTTCTCCTAGCGAACAGGAGAAAAACCGTTGAACCACCGAGACCGCAAAGCACACAGAGGGAAGCGCATCTTTTCTCTGCGTTCTTTGTGTCCTCTGTGGTTGATTATTCTGCTCTTTTCCGCCTGCATCCCGGCGGAGACGCCGCCCAACCTGAGCGCGACCCCCGCGCCGGGCGTCGTCATCACCCGCAGCACCTATCAAAGCGACGCCTTCAGTCTGGAATACCCGACCGGGCTGGCGCGTGATCACGTCCCCGGCTGGCGCGCCGCCGAGCGTGATCCTGGTCGCGCCGGGCGACTGCGCGCTGATTCAGGTGTCGTCCGCGCCGCTGGACGCGCCGCCGGATTCGCCCTCGTGTCAGGAGGCGGACATTCGCACGGTCGCGCGCACGGTGACGCTCGGCGGCGCGACGATTGCGCTGGCGGGCAGCGCGCCCGCTGACGGCTGGGACGGCTTTCTGAACGAAGTGGATCGCGTCGCGGCGTCGTTGAAGGGGGGCGCGTGAAGGGGAAGCCGCTGCTCGTGCTGATCCTGATCGTCGCCGTCGCGTTGATCGGGCGAGTGCTGCTGCTGGCGAGCGGCGCGGTCTCGTTCCACTCCGACGAAGCGGTGGTCGGCTTGATGGCGCGCCACATCCTGCAAGGCGAGCGCCCGGTCTTCTTCTACGGGCAGGCGTACATGGGCAGCCTCGACGCCTGGCTGATCGCGGGCGGCTTCGCGCTGCTGGGCGACACGGTGCTGACGATCCGCATCGTCGAAGCGCTGCTCTATCTGTTGATCGTGATCACGGGTTATCTGGTCGCCTGGCGCGTATCGGGGCGGCTGATCGTGGCGGCGGTCGCCGGGCTGGCGCTGGCGCTGCCGACCGTACTGCTGACGGTCTACACGACGGCGACTCTCGGCGGCTACAACGAGACGCTGCTGTTCGGCAACCTGATCCTGCTGCTCGGCTGGGACGTAACCCACGAACATCATGGATCGCGCTGGCGCTGGGCGGCGCTCGGCTTATGCGCCGGGCTGGGCTGGTGGACGAACGGCTTGGTCGTCGCCTACGCGCTGCCGGTCGGCGTGCTGGTAGTGTGGACGATGGTCAAAGGGCGCACCCCGGCTGACCTACGGTCAGCTCCCCTGCACAAACGGGGAGAGGATGATACCGGCGGTCATGCCCCGCTCCCTGCCCGCGGATGAGAGGGCGGTAAACCGAGCGTTACAGAGGATGATCGGGCGCACCGCCGTGCGCCTCTACGAGACTACGCGGGCTGGATCGGGATCGCGCTGGTCGGTTTCCTGATCGGCAGCGCGCCCTGGTGGGTTTTCAACTTCCAGAACGAGTTCGCGGCGCTGGCGTTTTACCTGCCCAACAACCCGCCGAGCAAATTCGCCGGGATGAGCATCCCGCCGCTGTCGCTGCCGGAGCGCCTGCTCAGCCTGTTCGCGCTTAACCTGCCCGTCGTGCTGGGCGCGCGCTTCCCCTGGTATCCCACTTATTTTCTGCCGCCGGTCGCGCTCGTCGTCCTGCTGATCTACGCCTTCGCGCTCTACTGGCTGCTGCGCCGTCCGTCGATCCTCAAGCCGGGCGGGCGGCTGCTGGTCGTCGGGATGATCGGGCTGTTCTTCGCGCTGTTTCTGGTCTCGCGCTTCAGCATCGACCCCAGCGGGCGCTATTTTCTGCCGATGGCGCTGCCGCTGGGGATCGTCCTGGGCACGCTGGTCGCGGCGGCGCGCTACGCCATCCTGCGGGTCGCGCTGGTCGTGTTCGTGATCGGCTACCAGTTATTCGGACTCGTCAGCGCCGTGCAAACCGTCCCGCCGGGCATCACGACGCAGTTCAACCTGGACACGCACATTCCCAACGACGACGATCAGGCGCTGATCGACTTTCTGGAGGCGCACAGTCTGCCGCACGGCTACACCAATTACTGGATTTCCTTCCGGCTGGCGTTTCTGAGCGATGAGCAGTTGAAATACAGCGCCGCGCTCTCCTACAAGCCCGACCTGAGCTACACGCCCTTCGACGACCGCGACCCGTCGTACCGCACGGTGACGGACGCCGCGCCCGACGCGCAGATCGCCTACATCACGGCGAACGTGGCGGCGGTGCAGCAAAAGCTCGAAGCCTATTTTACCGAGCAGGGGATCACCTACGAGGCGGCGCAGGTCGGCTTGTTCCACGTCTATTACGGCTTCCAACCGATCACGCCGCGCCCGCCGCTGCCGTTTCAGATCACCGACACGGCAGGGTAGGCGTTACGGCTCGCGCTCTTTGCGGCGGCGCAGCAGGCGTCCGGCGATGTTGCCTTCTGCGTCGTCCGTCTTTCTGGGCTGCTCCGGCGCGGATTGGGTGTAATGTGGCTGATCGCCCGGTGTCTCGGCGGGTGAGGCGGGCTGCGCTTCGGGGCGCTGGTCGCGGCGGCTGCGCAGGACGCTGGCGGTACTCGGCGGCTCGCCGAGCGGCTGCCCGCCGGTCGTCTGGGCGCGGGCGCGCTCTTTCGCGCCCATCAGCGACGACAGGCGCTCGGACGGCTCGCGGGCGACATCGATGCTCCGGCTCAGCAGCGCGTCGCGGGCACGCGCCAGATCGGAGCGCGTCACCAGCAGGCGGCGCACCGCCACGTCGAACGGCAGCAGCAGCAGCGCCAGCAGGAGCAGCAGCGGCGCAATCGGGGTCAGCGACGCCTGCGCGGCGAGATCGTGCGTGAAGACGGCGTTGGGATCGTCCGCCTGCAATTCGTGTCCGTTCGCGGTGTCGGCGATGTCCGGCAGCACGCTCGTACCCTGGGGACTGTATTCGGGCGAGTAGCTCATCACCCAGCCCGTCGTCTGTTTGATGGTCGCCTGATCGTCGACGAGGGTCATGAAGTAGGCGCCCTCGCTGGTGGGGTCGAAGCTGGCTTCGTAGCGACCGGGTGCGACCTGCTGAAGCGTCAGCGTCGTCGCCGTGCGATCCGGGTAGACCAGCGAGCTGCGCAGGTTCAGCCCGTTGAGGAAGCCGCCGTTCGCGTCGCGGGCGTCAACCACCAGCTTCGCCTGCTTGCCGTCCGGCACGACCTGCGCCTCGACGTTGTTGTTCGTCCCCTCGGTGATCGTCCAGCGCACCGCCTGACTCCAGAAGCGGGCGAAGTCTCCCCAACTGACCCAGTTGGCGGACCAGCGGGCGGTGGCGTCGCTGGTGAAGGCGACCGAGCGCCCCAAGCCATACTGCCACGCCGCCAGAATCGGGTCGTTGAAGGCGTCGCCCGTGCGCAGGATGACCTGCGCGGTCTGCTTGGGCGTGGTCGCCACGTAGCCGAGCAGCGGCGGCGCGCTGGTGATGCCGTCCATGATCGGGCTGATCGCCGTCAGGGTGGGCACGAACTGCTTCTCGATGATGTAGGAGCGGGTCGCCAGCACCGTCTCCTGCGTGAAGATGGTCGGGATGGTTTCGACCGACTGGGCGACGTGGTAATTGCCGCCGCCCGCCGTCGCCATGTCCTGAAGGAACTGCGCCGCGCCGCCGCCGATGGCGATCACCGAGGTGGTCACGCCGTAATTGTCGTTGAGGTCGCGCGTCAGCTCGACCAGACCCGTGGGATTCGCGCCGCCGTCGGTCAGCAGGATGATGTGCTTGCGCTGGGTCGTCTCCTGCTTCATCGCCTCGCCCGCAAGCTGCATCCCGGCGAGAATGTCCGTCCCGCCGCCCGCCCGCAGCGTGGCGACCAGCGTCTGCAAGCCCGCCCGGTCGAGCACCGGCTGCGGCTGGGCGATCCAGTAGCCCTGCGTATCGAACGAGATCACGCCCGCGCGGTCGGTCGGCTGCAGGAAATCCAGCGAGCGGATGATCGCCTCCTTCGCCAGCTCGATGTTCTCGACGCCGCTGGAACCGACCATCGACATGCTGCCGGAGCGGTCGATGACGTAGGCGATGGTCAACTGCGGCAGGCGCTTCTGGTCGCGGATTTGCGAATCGACGGGCAGCGTGTCTTCGAGCGGCGTCTGGAAATAGCCGCCGGGACCATAGGCGTCGGGACCGCCGACCGCGATCAAGCCGCCGCCGAGGTCGCGCACGTAGGTTTGCAGCGTCTCCATGCGGCTGTTGGAAAGCTGAGTCGCGGGCACGTCGTCGAGGATGACGCTGTTGTAATCCGCCAGCGCCGCCACGCCGTCAGGCAGGCTGTCCGGTCTGACCTGATCGACGGTCAAGCCCTGTTCCTGAAGCGCCTGGACGAGGTAGCGCAACTCGTCGTCCGAAGCCGAGACGACCAGCACGCGCGGCGGACCGACGATCTGGCTGAAGGTCGAAAGCTGGTTGTTCTGGTAGAAGCTGTCGTTGCTGAGCGGGTCGACCTGCACGCGAAAATCGCGGAAGCCCGTGCCGCCCGCTTGCAGCGGCAGCACCAGATGGGTCGTCCCCTGCTGGAGATTGACCTGCTCGCGGTGGATGATCTCGCCGGAAGCGAAGACGGTGACGGTCGCCGGGGTCGCGGCTTGGGCGGTGATGGTCAGGCTGAGGTCGAACGACTGCCCGGCGTCGACCGAGGCGGGCACGCGCACGTCGCTCAACTGGACTTCCGGGGTCGGCTGGCGCGTGAACGGCACGTAGCTGATCTGCACGCCGGTCGCCGCCGCGCGCCGCGCTGCGACTTCGGCATCGCCGACCGTCTGCTGTCCGTCGCTGAGGATGACCATACGCTTGGCGCTGTCCGCCGGGAAAAGCGCCAACCCTAAGCCGATGGCTTCTTCGAGGTCGGTATTGCCGGTGTTGGGCGTCGAGCGCAGCGGGGCAAGCTCGCGGACGCTGCTCATCGGGCGCTCGACCAGCGCATTGCCGCCGAAGACGACCACCGCCGCCTGATCGTCGGGGCGCATCGACGCCAGCGCCTGCTGGATGTAGGTGGTCTCGGCTTCCTGCTGCTGCTGACCGACGCTGTCGGAGACATCGACCAGGAAGACGACCGCCAGCTTATCGGCAGCGCCGACGATCTGCGTGCCCGCCAGCGCGAAGATGATCAACGCCAGCAGCAGGGCGCGCAAAATCAGGCTGGCGATGTCGCGCCCGCGCCGGAACTTGACGCGCGGGAAGCCGACGTAAACCGCAATCGGGATCGTCAGCAGCAGAAGAAGCGCCAGCGGCGCGGTGAAGGTCATACCGGATCAGCCCAGGAACACATTTTTCACAAACGCTAAGGCGAACAGGGTCAAAAACAGCAGAAAGACGATGCGGACGAAGCGGTCGAGCCGCTCACTGCGGAGCCAGCCCGCCAGCAGCATGAACACGGGAAAGAGCACGGTCGCAAAGCGGGTCATGCTCATGACGCCGGTGGACGCCGGGATGAGCAGGGAGAGCGCGGTGTAGAGGGCATACCCCGCCCCGAACCTGCGCCCAATCGGGATAATCAGCGCCATCACCGTCAAGAATACCACCATATCCATGATATAGGAGACCCACAGCCGACCCGCCAGCAGCAGCCCCACGTCGTTGAGGAACGCCTGAATGCCCGCAGGCTGCCGCCAGCCGGACTGCGACTTGAGCGACGCCAGCGGGTCGCCGAACGCCTGCCCCAGATACGCCATGTAGAGCAGCAGCCCCAGCGGGATCAGCAGGATGGGGATGAGCGTCATCCAGCGCGCCCGCAGCGCCCGCCACAGATTTTCCCACGCGGCGCGCTCGCTGATGCGGCTGAGCGTCCAGCCCTGCGCCGCCAGCCACTCGAAGCCGACCAGAATCGCCAGCAGGAAGCCGGTGGCGCGCGTCGCCGACGCCAGCAAGCCTGCCACGCCCGCCCACAGCCACTGGCGGCGCACGGCGAAAGTGGCGCAGGCGACCGAGAGCAGCAGAAACAGGCTTTCGGTGTAGGCGGCGAAGAAGAAGATCGCCGTTGGGAAGGCGGCGATGTAGAACACCGTGCGCGCTGCCACCGCATCGTCGCCGCCTTTGAGCAGGACGAGGCGGTAGAGCAGCACCAGCGCGGCGAGGCAGCACAGGTTGCTGATCAGCAGCCCGGCGACCAGCGGACTGCCGACGATGGGCGCGAGCGCCGCAATCGTCAGCGGGTAGAGCGGGTAGAAGGCGACGTTGTTGCGGTCGTAGCCGGGGACGTAGCTGTAGCCGTTTTGAACGATGTCGAGGTAGCGCGGCGTATCCCAGCGGTTCCAGGCATTGACGAAGCCCGCGCCGACGCCGCCGTCGCCGTACAGGTGGACGCCGTTGAAGCCGGGCATGATGCCGTCGCCCATCAGGACGATGACGACGATCAGGGCGCGCGTGACCAGAAATGCCGTCAGCGGCGCGACCAGCCAGCGCCAGCGCGGAAGCGCGGTGTCGCCTGACAGGGCGATTGAGTCAGCCGTCGATGCCATCGCCATCAGCCCGTTATGTCCGCACGCCGCGCAGCGGGCGGAAGACCGTCGGGGCGTGCAGGCGGCGGTGATAGGCGTACCACTCGATCATCAGCACGACCAGCGCCAGCAGCGCCAGCAGCGTCCAGTATTCGCGCTGCCCGATCTCGGCTTCGACCGCCTGCGTGACGACGGTGCTGCCGAGCGTGATCGTCTGCTGCGGCGCGATGCGGCTCTCGTTGGCGTCGAACAGGTTGACGGCAAACGATGCGCTCTGCGTCACCGCGCCATTCTTGAGAGCGTCAATCGTGTACAAGCCCGGCACGTTGGTGTCGGCGTAGACCAGCGGCGCGCCGGTGTAGGTCAGCGTGCGCGCCGTGCCGCTCGGCGGCGTGATGCGCACGGAATCGCTGTCCACTCCCGGCGTGATCGCCAGCGAATCGCCGACGCGCAAGCCGTTGGGCGCGTTGATCAACTCCTGCGGCGAGAACCAGTTGATCAGCGCCGACATCAGGATGGGCCACTGGATTTGCAGCGGCAGGTCGCTGTCGCGCAGGTCGAACGTCAGGATCGCCACCTGATGCCCTTCGGTCTCGCCCGCCAGCAGCAGCGGACCGCCGTCGACGCTGATCAGTGGCGTCGCCCACGATGCCGCCACCTGCTCGAACTGGAGGATGTTGACGTTGCTGAAATCGACGAACGCCATGCGCGGGTCGTTGCGCTGGACGCGCGGGTTGCTCGTCAGGGTGCTTTCCGCGCCGACGGCGAACAGCGCATTCGAGGACGGCGGGTCGATGAACATCAGGTCGCCCTGCGGCAGCGTCGGCGGCATCCAGCCGTCGAAGATGTAGAGGTCGTAGGGTTCGCCGGGCAAGCCCTGGTTGATGTCGCCCTCGACCAGATCGACCGAGGGCAGGCTGCGGAAGACCTGCTCCAGAAACAGGTTGCCTTTCGACATCAGCAGCACGCGCCGCGCCCCGGCATCCGACGAGACCGCCCAGGCGCTGTTGTCTTCGGGCAGATAGTCGACGTAGGTCGAGCTGACGGGGAGCGTCAGCCCGGCTTCGACCTGCTGGAAGCGATCCGGCAGCGACAGGTTGGAGATCGAGAACTGGCTGTGCGCGGCGACGGTGTAATCCTGCGCCGTCAGCAGCGAGCCATCGACGCGCAGGTCGAAGACCACGCGGGCGTCGTCGCTGCCGTAGTTGGTGATCTGGGCGAACAACTGCGGCGGCTGACCGGGCAGCGCGCGCGTCGCCAGCGCCGAGATCGCCAGGTTGTCATCCGAGCGCCCGACCGGGATGTAGCGCAGCTTGCCGGGGATGGCGGGCAGGCGCACCGAGTCGCCCAAGCCGCCGTCGCCGATGATCACGGCGCTGAAATCGACCGATCCCGCCGAGCCAGCCGCCGCCAGCGTGAGCGCGCTCGTCCAGTCGGCGCTGGCATCGCTGGGCTGCGCGCCGTTGATGGCGCTGCGCAGCATGGCGCGGTCGCTGGTGTAGGGCACGAGCACCTCCGGCGACCCGGCAGCGCGGATCACGGTCATGGTGTCGTCGGTGTTCATGGTATCGACGATTTCGAGCGCGCGGCGCTTGGCTTCGTCGAAGCGCGTGCCGTCCGCCGACGTCGGTGGCGTTCATGCTGGCGGAGGCGTCGAGCAGCAGGGCGATCTGCCCGGCGCTGACGGCGGGGACGATCACGAACGGGCGCGCCAGCGCGAAGACCAGCAGCGCCAGGATGATCAACTGCAAGAGCAGCAGCAGATTGCGGCGCAGGCGCTGCCAGGGCGTGTTGGCTTCCTTGTCCTGCAACAACTGCTGCCAGAGAAACGTGCTGGAGACGGTGACCTCGCGGCGGCGCAGGCGCAGCATGTAGAGCAGGATGATCGGGATCGCCAGCAAGCCGCCGACGAAGGCGAGGGGCGTCAGGAAGGACATTCAAAAACCCCTAACGCAAAGGCGCAAAGAGGCAAAGACGCAAAGGAAAGATTTCATAGATTGTTCACCACGCGCCTTATCCCTTGCTTGACATATTTTTCGCCGAAGTTAATCACGAGAGCCAGCTTCAAACCTGTAATTCTCAAATAAGTTAACGCCTGTGCTTCGAAGATCGGATGGTAATTGGCTGTCGCCTTGCATTCGACGATCACCAGATTGTTCACGACGACATCCAGCCGCAGTGGTTCGGCAAGCGTGATGCCCTTATAAGTAATCGGCAGCGCCTTTTGACGCTCGACGGATAGTTGACGCTCGCTCAATTCCCAAACCAACGCTTCTTCGTACACACTTTCCAGTAACCCGGGTCCGCCAAGCGTTCGATGAACTTCGATGGCTGCGGCGATGATCTGCCTGCTGAGTTCGTCTTCGGTCACACTTGGTTCCTCTCAGGGATTTTCGCGTACAGCGAAAATCTCCTTTGCGTCTTTCACTCTTTGCGCCTTTGCGTTAAATCGTTTCCTGCTTCTTGTACACCGTATGCCAGCCCATTTGACCGCAGTTCGGGCAGCGCATCCGCTGGCGTGCATTGCCCGCTGCTTTCCAGCGGATGCCGCCCAGTCTCCCACACCGAGCGCTCGAAGCCGCAGTTCGGGCATTTCACCATCCACTGGCGCGACTCCGCTTCCATGCTCGCCGCCCAGCTTTTGGGCACAAAGCGCGTGAACAGCCGCTGTGTTCCGCTCATCTCGTTTGTCTCGCTCATCGCACCACTCCCAGCCGCCGCAAGTCGTACAGGATGACCTTTTCCCAGGCGTAATCGTCTCAATCGGCAGATAATGCACGCCGCGCCGCAGGCAGTCCGCGCGGATGCCTTCGCGCCACGCCTGCACCCGCTCGATGTAGAGGTGGCGCATCCCGCCGTCGATGGTCACTTCCTGCGCCGCGCCCGTCTCGACATCGACCAGACGCAGGTCGCCCGCCAGCGGCGGCTCGATCTCGTCCGGCGCGAGGATGTGGACGATGCCGACCTCGCTGCCCTTGCTCAGCAGAGCGGTTAACCCCTCGACGTAGCCGGACGGCGAGAACAGGTCGCTGACGATCAGCACCAAGCCGGGGCGCGGCGAGCGCAGGGCGTAATCGCGCAGCGCCGCGTTCAGATCGACCACACCGCGCGGCTTGAGGTCGTTGATGAAGTTGAGCAGGCGCACGCCGTAGCCGCGCCCGCGCGCCGGACCGAACTGCTGGATGCCGCTCCCGCTGAGCGCCGCGATCATCAGGCGGTCGTTGGTGGTCAGGGAGATGTAGCCCAGCCCGGCGATCAGCCGCCGCGCGTAGTCGAACTTGTGCTGCTCCGGGTCGCCCTCGCCGCCCCAGTCCATGCTGGCGGATGCGTCGAGGATCAGGTAGACGGCGAGGTCTTCCTCGTCCTCGTAGAGCTTGGTCAGCGGGCGGTCGAGGCGGGCGTAGATGTTCCAGTCGAGGCGGCGCAGGTCGTCGCCGGGGGTGTAGTCGCGGTAGTCGGCGAACTCGATGCTGGTGCCGCGCTTGACCGAGCGGCGCTCACCCTTGATCGCCCCGGCGCGCACGCGCGACGCCGTGAGCATCAACTGCTCCAGCTTGCGGCGGGTCTTCTCGTCAAACAACGGCTGGTCGGGCATGGGTTATTCTTTGTATATATCGTCTCGATTACCGACACGCACGACGACGATTAACTGATTCGTGCGCTGCAAATCATAGATGACTCGATACTTTCCATAGACACGGAGTTTGTACAGCCCCGACAGCTTCCCTTTCAGAGGCAAGTGCCGGATTTGCTCCGCGTTTTCGGCTAGCGACGTAAGCCGCAGCCGAATCGCCTGAAGAACGGGCTTGTCCAACTTGGAGAGATCAGCTTGTGCTGCTTTGCTGATCTCAAGCTTATAAGCCATCTACTCTAAGCCTAGTGAGCGGAATACGCTGTCGGCATCGTCGCCTCTGCGCTCAGAGGCAAGATAGGATTCAAGCGACTCGGCTACGTCGTCGCGCAGTTCCAGCCCTTCGTCCGGGTCTTTGAGTAAGCCAAGCTGTTCCTCGACCACTTCCTCGACGACCTCGCGCATCAAAGCCCGTAATTCATCGACCGTCAGATCGTTTACGTGTAAGGTCATTGTTTCCCTCAACACTCGTTCATTTCGTCTTCGGCAGGGACTTGATCACGTCGGCGATGACGGCGTCGGGCAGGATGCCCTCGGCTAAGCCCTCGAAGTTGAGCAGGATGCGGTGGCGCAGCGCCGGGGCGGCAATCGCCTCGATGTCCTCAAAGGCGACGTTGAAGCGCCCTTCGAGCAGCGCGTTGATCTTCCCGCCGAGGATCAGCGCCTGCGCGCCGCGTGGACTGGCGCCGTAGCGCACGTACTTCTTGACGATCTCCGGCGCGCTGGCGTCGTCGGGGTGCGTCGCCACGATCAGCCGGGCGACGTACTCGTTGACGTGGCGGGCAATCGGCGTGTTGAGCGCAAGCTGCCCCAGCGCGATCACCTGCTTGCCGTCCGCGACCTTGCTCGCTTCGGGCGTCTCCGCGCCGGTGGTGCGGTCGATGATGGCGATCAGCTCGTCCACCGTCGGATAGTCCACGTTGACCTTGAACATGAAGCGGTCGAGCTGCGCTTCGGGCAGGGGATACGTGCCTTCCATCTCCAGCGGATTCTGGGTCGCCAGCACGAAGAAGGGCGGTTCGAGCGGGTAGCTGCGGTTGGCGATGGTGACGGTGCGCTCCTGCATCGCCTCCAGCAGCGCCGACTGCGTTTTCGGCGTGGCGCGGTTGATCTCGTCGGCGAGCACGAGGTTGGCGAAGACGGGACCCGGCTGGAAGCGGCGCACCTTCGTCCGCCCGTCCTCCGACTCTTCGAGGATGTCCGTCCCGGTGATGTCGGCGGGCTGCATGTCCGGCGTGAACTGGATGCGCGAGAATTTCAGTTCCAGCGCGTCGCCCATCGTGCGGATCAGCATGGTTTTGCCCAAGCCGGGCACGCCTTCGAGCAGGGCATGTCGCCCGGCGAGGATGCAGATCAGCACGCTGCGCACGACCCCATCCTGCCCGACGATCACGCGCTTGACTTCGCGCTCAATCGCCTGGACGGTTTCGCTGAACTGTTCCAGATTTGCGGCTGCGGGGGCGTTGGTCATCATACCTCTTTCCGATTATTCGCCGGTATAAACAGAATACACCGTGACGGCGTTTTGGCTCAAATTTGCGGATCGAGATGCGCGGCGACGCGGGTGGTCAGCGTTTTGGCTCCAGCGACGTGAAGTAGTCGCGCACCACGTCGCGCAAGCCGAGCGGCACGTAGTCGCTGTCGAGCGCGCGGTTGGCGGCGTCGGCGTAGTCGCTGAACACCTGATTGTACGGGACGGTGACCTGCCCGTTCGGGTTCTGCGCGAAATCGCCTTCCTGAATCGGCGCGTTGCTGGCATCGGGATCAAGCTGGATGTTGCTGCCGTCGTTCGGCTGCGGTCCGATGCGCCGGGGGACGTTGACCGCCTCGAACTGTGCTTCGCCCTGACCGTCGGGATTGTTGTTCACGTCACCCGGATTCGCGTTGCCCTGCGCAGGTCCCGCCTGGTCGTCCTGCTGCTGGCTGCCCGGCTGGTCGCCAGCGGAGAGCATCTGCGACTGCTGCGAGGAGTTGCCCTGCTGGTTCTGCTGCCCCGACTGACCGGACGCGCTTTGCTGCGCCTGATCGGGGTTCGTCCCGCCCGGCTGGGACATCTGCGATGCGCCGTTTTCGCCCTGCTGGTTCTGCTGGGACGGGCTGCCGCCCTGGCTTTGACCCTGCTGCTGGGACTGCTGTCCCTGCTGCTGTTGGCTTTGCTGCGACTGGCTGCCGCTCTGCGACTGCTGCTGGCTCTGCTGCCCTTGCTGCTGCTGCGAGGCTTGCTGTCCCTGCTGTTGTTGGCTTTGCTGCTGCCCCTGCATCTGCTGCTGCGCCTGGCTGATCTGTTGGGCGGACTGCTGCATCTGCTGGGCGGCGTTGTTGAGATTCTGCGCGCCCTGCCGCTGCTGCTGGGCTTGCTGCCCCTGCTGCTGCATCTGCTGCTGCGCCTGCTGGAGTGACTGCTGGAGCGCCTGCTGCGAGCTGCCGCTCTGCTGCTGCATCTGCTGAGCGGCGTCGTTGAGGCTCTGCGCCGCCTGCGGGTTGGTATTCTGCATCGCCTGCGCCGCGTTCTGTAACGCCTGGGCTGCCTGCTGGCGCTGCGCGTCGGTCATCTGCTGCGCGTTCTGCTGCATCTGATCGAGATTCTGGTTGACCTGATCCATCGCGCTGTTGGACTGGCTGTTGCTCGAATCGCTCGACTGCTGCGACGCCTGACTCAGCGCGGCGGCAGCCTGCTGCAGCGCCGACTGGTTGATGCTCGCCTGTTGGTTGAGGTTATCGCCTTCGTTCTTCAGGTTGGACTGCGCGTCCGAGACGGCGGCGAAGGCTTCTTCCGGCGTGATGTTCGGCTGTTCGAGCGTGTTGGTCGCGGTCTTCAGTTGCTCCAGCAGACTCCGGCGCTGCTCGTTGCCGAGCGAGGTGTCGGCGGCGACATCCTGCGTCGTCTCACGCATCTGCTCGGCGGCGTTGTCGATGGCAGCCTGCTGGATCGACGCCTGGCTGAGCGCATCGACCTGCGGATTGGGCAGGATCAGCAGCAGCGCCAGCACGACCGCCAGCACGACGACCAGCAGCCAATCCTGGCGGCGCAGCGTCAGCGGGATGTGATCGCGCACGCGGATCGCGCTCGCCTTCGCGTGCGCGTCGGCGATCTGGCGGAGCGCAAGCTCGTCGTTGGTGTGGATCGCCCCTTCGCCGAGTTCGAGCGCGGTCGAGACGCGCTCGTTGAGGTGAAACTGCACGTCGAAGCGGCGCGCGGAAGTCAGCGAGGGGCGGCGCCACAGCCAGACCGCCAGCGCGAAGACCGCCGCGCCGAGCGCCGCCAGCGCGCCCGTGACCAGCGCGATCTGCTGCGGCATCAGCCAGGGGCGCATCCGCGAGATCACCGCCAGCAGCAGCCCGGCGACCAGACCGGGCAGCAGGCTGCGCGGCAGCCAGAGCAGCGTTTGACGCGCCCGCAGCCGCCGATCCCAGTGCTTGACCATACCGGTGAGGGCGAGGTAGTTTTCCTGAAACAGAGTTTGCGTTGCCATCAGGATGTCCGCTTATCCCTTTTCAGCTTACGGATGAGTTCAAGCGCTTCTTCAACGGTGCGGACGGCATAGATACGCTTGCGGCGTTGCCCCAGATATATTACTCCAAACAGTTCAAGCAGGTTCCGGGCGAGCGCGTCCTGGGTGACCGTGATGCCCGCTTCCCAGTTGGACGGGCGCATCTGATTGAGGTCGCGTGCCTGCCACAACACGCCGACCGGCACGCTGGCGCTGGCAGTGAAGTCGCTGACGACGTAAACGGGGTGTTGGGCGCTGCGCAGCATCAGTATCGACTGCGTTCCGACGCTGCGCAGCTCATCGTTCGTCCAGCGTCCAATAAAGTTCATGCGGAGGATGGTCTGCTCCGCGTCGTCCCAAGCGACGGTAATTCCCATGCAATGCGTCCTTCGTCGTGCTTTGGGTCTTCCGATAGATCATACGTCAAATAAGACTAGGCGGCATCTTCCCTTGTGTTCCGAATTGCTAGAACAATCAACACAGCCGACACCGCGAGATAGATGATCGTGAAGGTGACCCAGGGCGAGACCATCGGGATGGTGCTGCCGTCGCTGCGCAGCGTGTACGACCAGAAGCCGAGCACGCGCTGGTTGACCAGCAAATCCTGCGCGCTCAGCCCCGCCGCAATCGGGTTGACGCTGGTCAGCAGCAGGTCGAGGTAGCGCACGATGGTCTCCAGAATCGGCGAGATCACCGCCCCGGTGTGGGCAAAGAGCAGGTCGTTGATCACGTTGAGCACGCCCGACAGCAGCACCGGGGCGACGAACATCGTGCCGAGGATGACGCTGTAGGCGCGGACGCTGGCGACGAGCGTGCGCGGCATCGCCGCCGAGAAATAAATGCCGACCGTGCCGAGCGCAATCGCCGTCACCATCAAAATGATGAACGAGAGCACCAGTTCCATTTCGCTGACGCCGCCGAACAGGAAGGCGATGCTTTGCAGCGGGATGCCCGACAGCAGCAGCAGCAGAATGTAGCCGAGCGCCGATTCGAGCTTGCCGATCACGAAAGAAGGCGTCGCCAGCAGCGTCGTTTGCAGCAGGTCGTAGGTCTGGCGCTCGCGCTCGCCCGTGATCGCCCCGGCGGTGAAGGCGGGCGCGATGAAGACGATCAGCAGCAGTTCGATGCCGACGACGCCGAGAAAGAGCACGCGCCCGATCTCGCCCGCCGCCGCCGAGCCGCTGGAGCGCGAAAACGAACTGTAGACCAGATAGAGCAGGGTGGTGAAGCCGCTCATCAAGCCCAGGTAGACTGTCATCACGGCGAAGGCGCGCACGCCGCGCATCCGCCCGCGCAGCTCCTTGAGCATGACCGGATTGACGCGGAAGGCTTGCATATCGCGGCGCATCGCCACGACCCCCCAGGCGGCGAAGCCCATCGTCACCAGCGCGGGCGTGAAGCCGAGCGCGACCAGCGCGACGACGTTGCCCGCGATCAGCAGCACCAGCGCGGGCAGCGCCCAGACCTCGCGCGCCAGCACGCCGACCATGACCACCAGCAGCAGGCTGACGTTGAGCAGCGCCAGCAGAATGACTACCGCCAGCGCCGCATCCGCCGCGCCCGCGAAGCGCGCCAGCAGCACGCTTTGCAGGACGCCGAACAGGTTCGGGATCAGGCGTACCCCGGCGATCAGCCCCAGGATCACGCTTGCCGCCGCGATCAGGGCGTTGGCGAACGCGCCGCGCTGCAAGATGCGCCCGGTGTGTTCGAGCAATTGCTCGCGGGGCGACAGCGCTTCGAGTGGGAGGAATTGTTTCGGTCGTCATAAGCATAATCCCATTCCAGAACAAATTTTGACCACAGCGAGCCGATTTGCAGGGGCGTTACATGTAACGCCCCTAGCGGATGTCGCCGAACTGGAGATCGCCTTCGGTGGTTGATTATTCATACAAATCGCCCGCCAGATACTTCAGCCCGCTGTCGACGGCGACGGTGACGACGGTGTGCCCGCTGCCGAGTTCCCGCGCCAGTTGCAGCGCGCCGACGACGTTCAGCCCACTCGAAATCCCGGTGAAGATGCCTTCCTCGCGGGCGAGGCGGCGCGCCATCGCGCGGGCTTCCGCTTCGTCAATCCCACGCGCCTCGTCGTAGTAGGCGGTGTCGAGCAGCGGCGGCACGAAGCTCGTCCCGATCCCCTCGACGTGATGCGTTCCCGCCTTTCCTGCCGTGATCACCGGCGAGCTTGCCGGTTCGAGCGCGACGATACGGGTCGTTTCGGACGCGCCTTTGAGCGCGTGCGCGACGCCCATCAACATCCCTGCCGTGCCGACGCCGCCACAGAAGGCGTCGATGTGCGCGTCCACCTGGGCGAGCAGTTCGCTGCCAATCTGCTCATAGCCCTTGACCGCATCGTGGTTGTTAAACTGGTCTGTCCAGTAGGTATTCGGCTCGGCAGCCATCTGGCGGGCGACTTCGATCATGCGCGGGATCAGATCGGGCGTGATCAAGCCGCCCTCGCTGGGCACGATGGTCAGTTCCGCGCCGAAGGCTTCCATCGTGCGCAGCTTCTCCTGCGCGAACGCATCCGACGAGACGACGCGGAAGGGATAGCCTTTGACGGCGCAGACAAACGCCAGCGACGAGCCGGTGCTGCCGCCTGTGTACTCGACGACGGTCATGCCCGGACGCAGGTCGCCGCGCTGCTCGGCGTATTCGATCATCGCCCTCGCCATACGGTCTTTGTACGAGCCGGTCGGGTTGAAATATTCCAGCTTGACCAGCACGTCCGCGCTGCCGGGCGGGACGACCTTTTGCAGGCGGACAACCGGCGTCCCGCCGATAGAGTCGAGCGTCGATGCTTTAATCAATGGGGTTCGCCTTTGGATACAACGGAGAGGCGCATGGCAGGATGCAGGCGCGGCGCAGCGATAGAGCGCACGCCGCGAAAGTCGGGCAGGACGGCGTTCGACCGAAGCGCGCTTATGACACGATCCCTTTCGTGACGCGCATGAACATCGCTTCGAGGTCTTTGGTCTCTTCGGCAAAGCCGAGGATGGCAATGTTCGCGCGGGTGATGCGGGCGTTCAGGTCGGCGACGCCGTCGTCGTCGCCCGCGAAGTCGATGCGCACGCGGAAGCGCCCGCCCTTCGGCTCCAGGTCGGCAATGCCGACGACATCGGGCACGCCGTTCAACACCTCTCTTAAGGTAGCGACCGAGTCCTGATCGCGCAGGATGACGGTGATCTCGCGGTGCGGCTGAAGCTGCGCGCGCATCTGCTCCATGCTGCCCTGCGTGATCATCTGCCCGGCTTCGACGATGCCGATGTGCGTGCAGATTTCGCTCACGTCCGCCAGGATGTGCGTCGAGAAGAAGATCGTCTTGCCCATGCGCGAAAGCTCGACCAGCAGCTCGCGGATTTCGACGCGCGCGCGCGGGTCCAGCCCGGAAGCAGGTTCGTCGAGGATCAACACCGACGGGTCGTGCGCGAGCGTGCGTGCCAGCGACAGGCGCTGCTTCATACCGCGACTGAGCTTGTCGACCATGTCGTCGCGGCGGTGCGAGAGATCGACCAGTTCGAGCAGGTCTTCGATCAGGCGGCGGCGCTCGCTTTCGGGGATGTCGTAGCAGGCGGCGAAGAAGTCGAGATATTCCCAGACGCGCATGTCGTCGTAGACGCCGAACTCGTCGGGCATGTAGCCGATGGCGCGGCGGACGGCGCGCGGCTCGCCCATGACCGAATGCCCGGCGACCCAGGCTTCGCCGCTGGTTGGGCGAGTGAGGGTCGTCAACATGCGCATGGTCGTCGTCTTGCCCGCGCCGTTCGGTCCGACGAAGCCGTAGATCGACCCGGCGGGCACTTCGAGCGACAGCCCGTTGACCGCCGTGAATTTGCCGAACTTTTTGACTAAATTCCGCGTCTCGATAATCAGATCAACCATCTCGCCGCCTCGCTCTGTTTCCTACAATAGTATAATCGGCAACACCGCGATATGTTCAATAATCACCCACCTGTGAAACTATGGATGAGATCCGCATCAGACCCGCGTTCCGCTGGCGGGCGCTTGATCAGAATGTCCCGGTTTGCGAAACGGTGACGCGCCCCACGCGCACGTAGCCGCCGATCTCGTCGGCGACCAGCCGCACCTGCACCGCGTTCTGCGGACCGAGAAAGCGCGCCGGGTCTCTGATGGTCGCGGTACTGTCGACTACGGTGGTATCTTCCCAATCCTGAGTCTGCCAGTTCCACAGGTAAAGCGGCAGGCGGCTCCCGCTCGTGTTGAGATTGTTGAGGTTGACGGTCAGGGCGCTGACCTGCTTGAGCACCGCATCCGGCAGCGGCGTATAGCGAAAGCTCACTTCGTCGCCGGGCTGCATTTGCATATTGCTGGGCGAAACATCGGTTACCCCGGTGTAGTCCTGAACGACCCACGTGAATTGATCGGGCGAGATCGTCACGGTGCTGCCCGGCGTCGTGACGCGCTGGCTGTCCAGCTCGACCAGATAGACGGTTGTGTCCTGCGAGTTCCAGCTCGCGCCGGTTATGTCGGTGACGAGCGGAGTCGCGTTCGTCCATCCGGCGAGGTAAATGCGGTCGCCGCGCCCGGCGGTGCCGGAGAAATCGTCGATGAACGAGGTGAGGAAGTACTGGCGGCGGCGATCCGCCTGAAGCTGCGGCGAGTTGGCGAGCGGGATGCGCGTGATGTTGGGGTTGTACTTGTCCGTCCCCATGATGTCGATCACGCTCTGCTTGGACGAACTGGTGGAGCGGTAGCTCAGGAACGACGTGGTTGTGACGGGCGTGCGCAGCACCGGCGCGGGCGGGTTGTCGCCCGTCAGCGTCAGGTCGAAGGTCGCCACGTCGCCCGGCGCGAGCGATTGATCGAGGTGCAGCGCGACGCCGCGCGCCAGGATTACCGGGTCGCTGAGCAACAGATCGCCGTCGTTGCGCACCGAGCCGCGCACGGTCTGCTGCCCTTCGACCGTCGGATCGTCGGCTATCGAGGCTTGCCCGCTGATCGGCGGCTTGTCGATCATGCCGCTGAGGTGAAAGCCCGCGATGAAGCTGGCGTCGACGTTGAAGTCCTTCGCCTCGAACTGGTCGCTTTCGCGGATGTCCACGCTCGACTGCGTGTTGCGGCTGAGAAGCCCCGTCGCTTGCAACGGGCGCGGGATCGGGCGCAGTGTATCCTCGTCTCCGGCGGTGAGGGTGTAGACCGAGCGCCGGGGCGAGAGCAAGCCGACCAGCTCGTCGACGCGCGCCCGGTCGCTGTCGTGCCACGACTGCACCAGCGCGACACGGTTGAGCGTCGCCTCGTTGCCGCGCAGGTTGAAGCCGAGCACGTAAGACAGCACGCTGAAGATCAGGATCATCAACGGGATGGTGAACCACGCCCATTCGCGGCGGTTGATCCGGTTGAGGATCAGGTAATTGAGCGGACCGATCAGGGCGATGTAGAGCGCGAGAAAGCCGCACAGCGGCAGAATGTCCGGCAGCGGGTCGAAGCCCGGCAGAATCTCCGACGCCCGCGCCGCCAATTCCCAGTCGACGAAGCCGTTCGCCCAGCCGGGGCGCGGGCTGGTGTCCGTCACCAGCGCGAACCACAGGTCGGACAAGCCGCTCCAGCCGCGCAGGGGGGCATTGTTCGGGTCGGCGGCGAGGTAATCGATCTCGCCCGCGCCGAGCATCCGCCGCGCCAGCAGCGGCGTGCCATCGGCGGCTGCAACGAAAACCTGCGCGTCCTGCGCCAGTGTCCCGGTGGCGATCACCGTCTGCGCGCCGAGGGCAGAGCCGTCGTGCAGCCAGTCCGCCAGCGCGCCGAGGTCGTCCACCTCGCGGCTGCCGGATGGCGTCAGCGGCAGCAGATCGCCCACGCCGGCGGCGGTTGCCTGCCAGTTCTGCCCGCCCGTGACGATCAGATGCCCACCAGCGGTGATCCAGTCCACGAGCGCCTGATGCTGGGCGCTGCTGAGCGCGCCCGTGTCCACGTCCGAGAACAGGATCAGATCGACCGAATCGAGCGCGCGATCCGGCAGATCAGCCAAATTCCAATCGGCTTGAAACCCGTTGTAGTTGCTGGCGTGAACGCCGGTCAGGTCAACCGCGCCCAGCGGGGAATCGCTGATGACGACATTGAGCCGATCCTGAGGCTGAATCGGGCTGACGCTGGCTTCCTTCTGGGCGATGACCGCGCCGGAAGCGTCGATTAACTCAACGCGAATTTGCGCGACGTAAGAACGGGCGGTGATGTACAGAAACGCCGTCTGGCGCGCCCCGCTTGGCAGGGTGATGGGCGTACTGTAGGTATTGGTGATGCCGCTGCCGGAGGTTTCGGGGCGCACGACCAGCCGCCCGCTCACGCCGTCGCCGTCGTTGGCGGCGCGGACAATGATAGGCGTCCATTCCGAATCGCGGAAGCGCCCGTCAAAACCCGCCTCGACGGTCAGGGTCACGATGGGGCTTTGCGCGTGAACGATGCTGGCGAACAACAACAGCAGGAGCAGACCGATAAACAGGGGCTTACGCATCGACGGTGCGTTCCATTCCATTAAACGTGAGCCGATTTTAGCATGAAGACAGACGTTCTGGTAACTTTCGTGACTTCGTCCTATGAAGATGAACGCATGTGACGACGCCGATGGTTTTGGGGATGTTGGGGGAAATGTGGGGCAGACACATCGGTCTGCCCCTACGAAATACGATTACCGTACCAGACCGGTCGAGGCGTTGGTGACCGCGCCGTCGTCCGCCTGCGCGACGAGGCGGGCGTACTTCGCCATCACGCCGCCCGCGTAATTGGGCGTGGGCGGCGTCCACTGCTGGCGGCGCTCGGCGAGTTCGGCGTCGCTCAGCTCGACGCTCAGGCTGCGCGCTTCGATGTCCACGTCGATGATGTCGCCTTCCTTGAGCAGCCCAATCGCGCCGCCGACCGCCGCTTCGGGCGAGACGTGCCCGATCATCAAGCCGCGCGTCGCGCCGGAGAAGCGTCCGTCGGTGATCAGCATCACGTCGCCGCCGAGTCCCTGCCCGACAATCGCCGCCGTCACCTGAAGCATCTCGCGCATCCCCGGTCCGCCGACCGGTCCCTCGTAGCGGATGACGACCACGTCGCCCGGCACGATTTCGTTGTTCTGGACGGCATGGTAGGCATCCTCCTCGCGGTTGAAGACGCGGGCGCGCCCGTGAAACTTTTGCGGCTCGATGCCCTTGAGCTTGACCACCGCGCCATTGGTCGCCAGGTTGCCCTTGAGGATGTGCAGCCCGCCGTGCGAGTTGATCGGGTTCTCGAAAGTGCGGATCACCTGCTGACCGGGCGTCTCTTTTGCGAGCGCTGCTTCCTCGGCGAGCGTTTTCCCGGTGGCGGTCAGGGCGGAGCCATCGACGTAGCCCGCGTCGATCAGGCGCTGCGTCAGCAGGCGCACGCCGCCCGCCTTGTACATGTCGACCGCGTTGTACTTGCCGGTCGGCGTCAGGTCGCAGATCAGCGGCGTCGATTTGCTGATCTGCTCGATGTCGTCGATGGTGAAGGGAATCCCGGCTTCGCGGGCGAACGCCAGCGTGTGCAGGACGCCGTTGGTGCTGCCGCCGCTGGCGGCAATCGCCGCGACCGAGTTGACCAGCGACTTGTGGGTGATGATTTTGCTAGGGCGGATGTCCATCTCGATCATCTTGAGGATCAACTCGCCCGCGTCAATCGAAACGCGGTCTTTGTCGTCGTCCATCGCCGGGATGTCCGCCATGCCCATCGGGCAGATGCCCAGGACTTCGGAGACCATCGCCATCGTATTCGCCGTGAACTGACCGCCGCACGCGCCCGGTCCGGGGCAGGCGACATCTTCCATGCCGCGCAGGTCGTCCAGCGTGATTTTCCCCGCGTTGTAGGCGCCAATCGCCTCGTAGACGCTGCCGACGGTCACGTCTTTCCCTTTGAAATTGCCGGGCAGGATCGAGCCGCCGTAGAGCATGATCGAGGGCACGTCGAGCCGGATCAGCGCCATGATCGTGCCGGGCATGGTCTTGTCGCAGGCTGCCAGCGCGATCACGCCGTCGAGGTAGTTGGCGTGCGCCACCAGCTCAATCGAGTCGGCGATCATCTCGCGGCTGACGAGCGAGGCTTTCATGCCTTCCGTGCCCATCGTGATGCCGTCGCTGATGCTGACGGTGTTGAATTCGAGCGGGGTGCCCCCGGCGCGGCGGATGCCTTCCTTGAGCTTGGCGGACAGGCGACGCAGGTGGAAATTGCAGGGACCGATCTCCGTCCAGGTATTGGCGATGCCGATGAGCGGCTTGCTCAGGTCGTCGTCGGTCAGCCCAATCGCCTTGAGCATGGAGCGCGCTCCGGCGCGATCAGCGCCTTCGACGAGCGTGCGGCTGCGCGCGTTGAGCGCGGAAACGCGATCACGAACTTCAGGTGAATCTGACATGAAAGGTACTCCTAAGTATTCAGGACACGAACGCGGTGTAATAGATTGTAACGCCGAAATGGCGGCTTGCCGCAACTCCGCGCGGCATCCGGTCGTAAATTGGATTGAACGACTCGATGGAGGTGATGTCCCATGATTCAGTTCGTCGTCAAGCTGATTCTGACGCTGCTGTTCGGCAAAATCATCAACAGGATATTGCCCTGGTAGACAGCCGCGCAGTAAATGTGGGTAGGGGCACGACCTGTCGTGCCTCTACGACGAATTTATATCAGGTCGGGCGCTAATCGGCTGGCGCGGCGATCAGCGGGAGCAGCACGCGGAAGGTGCTGCCGACATCGGACTTGCTTTCGACTTCGATGCGCCCGCCGTGCGCCTCGACGATCTTGCGGGCAATCGGCAAGCCGAGACCCGTCCCGCCCGTGTCCATCGAGCGCGCGCCATCCGCGCGGAAGAAGCGCTGGAAGATATTCGGCAGGTCGTCCTGCGCAATGCCGATCCCGGTGTCGCAGATTTCGATCACGGCGCTGTCCTGCTCCTTGTGCGTGGACAGCGTGATCGTGCCGCCCGCCGGTGTGTAGCTGATGGCGTTAACGATCAGCTTGTCCAGCGCGCGGTCGAGTTCGACCTGATCCGCCCGCACCAGCAGTTCCTCGGCAGGCGGGTTGAAGGTCAGGGTTTGCTCCTTCTGCTTGGCGACGGCATGATGCTCGTCGAAAGCGGTCTGCACCACGTAGTTAAGGTCAATCTGCTTGAATTGAAAAGCGGACTGCTCGTCCAGCGTCAGCATCGTCATCATGTCACTGAGCAGGCGCGTGAGATGCTGCTCCTGCGCGGCGAGTGTGTCGATGCGCTGCTGCTGCTTGGGCGAGTCGGTCGCGCGGCGCAGTAAATCCAGGTTGAGGCGAATGACCGCCAGCGGCGTGCGCAGGTCGTGGGACACGTCGGAGATGAACTTCTTCAGCAGATGCGAGCGCTCGCGTTCCAGCACGAGGTCGACCCTCTGCTGCTCCAGTTCCTTGAGCAGGGTGATGTCGTGACCCTCGGCGATCAACAGCGTGACACGTCCGGCGTCGTCCTGAAGCGGCTTGAGCGAGAAGTCAATCGTCTTGACGCCCTCGTCCTTGCCCCAGACATCGACTTCATAACGGACCTGTTCGCCGCGCGCCGCCCGGCTGATGCTGTCCTTGAGCTTTGCCTGGGTTTCCGGCGAGATCGTCCACCACGTGGTATCCCAGAAAAGCTTTCCGACGACCTCCGCCGCTTGCAGCCCGCCGAAATCCAGCGCCGCCGTGTTGGCTTCCATCAGGCGACCGTCGGGGCTGAGCGAGGCGAAGAACTCAAACGCGCTGTCGAATATCGTGCGGAAGCGGCGTTCGTTGGCGCGCAGCGCCCGGTCGATCTCCCGGCGGCGCTGCTGTTCGGAAACCAGCGCGCCCAGCAGCAGCATTCCGACCGGGTACAGCACGACGGTCGTGGGGAAGCGTGCGCCCAGGACACTCAGCGAGATTCCGCTCAGCGTAGCGACGAAGAGCGTGCCGAACGCCGCCAGCGCCACGCCGGTGAGCAGCAGCATCAGCGCATTGGGTTTCGTGCCGCGCCACTCGAAATATCGGTGCAGCCCCGCGCCGATCAAGGCGGCGGTCAGTACGCTGGCGAGCGCCCCCGAGGTGCCGATCCCGCCGAGCAGGACGCGGTAGACGCCCACGATGACGACCGCGATCAGCGCTGAGATGGGACCGCCGTACAGCCCGGCGATGCAGACGACAATCGTCCGGGCGTCGTAGAACAGCCCCTGCGTTACCTGAATAGGTATGGTCATGCTGATCACGGCGAACGCGCCGAAGACCAGCCCTTTGATGATCTGCTGCTGGCGTTGAGCGAAGCGCTCTAAATAGGGGGCGATGAAGCCATAGATGAACGTCAGCGACAAGATCAGAGCGATGTTCTGGCTGAGTTCAATAAAAGTGGTCATGCGAGTTCAGGCTTGCCTTTGAAAGATAAAGCAAAAATTGCAACCCAATAATATTTTCATTTTATAAGTGATTCGGGGGATTTGCCTACCGCAAAAATAACGTTCTTCATCAATGCTTCGCCGTCCGTCGGCTCTGCCAGCCGAAAATACGGCGGCGCGGTCGCTCAGCCGGTCGTATGACGGAAACCATTTGCGCCGGAGCCATGACGAAATGAGCGCACGCATTCGCGCCGCCCGGCGTAAGGGGTTCAGGAGGAATGTGGGTGATGCGAGAGCGCGATTAAAGTTCGGCGGCGGGCATCTGAATCCAGAAGATCGAGCCGCCGTCGCGCGGGGAAAGATAGCCGACGCGACCATTTTGCAGCGTGACCAGGTGCTTGACGATCCACAAGCCCAAGCCGGTGCTGCTTTCGCCGCCGGTCGGTCGCGGGCTGAGCTTGCCAAACTGGGTGAACAGCTTGTCCTGCTCGCTCAGCGGGATGCCGGGACCTTCGTCCGCCACGTAAATCGTCACGGTGGTGTCGTCGCATTCCGTCCAGATGGTGACGGTGGTATCGGTGGGGCTGTATTTGATCGCGTTGCTGACCAGATTGCCCAGCGTCTGGTGGAAGCGGGCAACGTCGGCGATGATGACGCCGCGCATGTCCTGCGTTTCCAGCTTGATGTGCTTGCGCAGGGCGTTGATCTGGTTTTCTTCCAGCACGTTTTCGATCAGCGTTCGGGCGGCGACCGGCTCCAGATGGAGGTCGAGCGCGCCCGTCTGAAGCGCCGCCGTGTCGAGGAAATCCTTGATGACGTTCTGCATCGTGTCCAGCGACAATTCGACCGCGCCGAGCAGGCTGTTCCCGTCGATGATGCAGTCAATCGAGGGTTCCATCAGGTTCGCCGCCATGCGGATGTTCATCAGCGGTCCCTTGAGGTCGTGGGACGCCATGCGCAGCAGCCGATCTTTCATCTCCTGCGCCGCCTGAAGCTCGGTGATGGTCTGCTTGCGCTCGTCCTGCAGTTTCTTGAGCGCGATCTGCGTGCGCACGCGCGCCAGCGTGATGTCCGTATCAATCGGCTTGGTGATGTAGTCGTTCGCGCCTGCTTCCAGCCCGGCGACGATGGTCTGTCCGTCCGAGAACGCGGAAATCAGAATGACGGGGATGTCGGCGATTTTCGGGTTGGTGCGGATTTGTTCCAGTGTTTCCAGCCCGTCCATGCCGGGCATCATGATGTCAAGCAAAATCAGGTCGAAGGGCGCTTGCGCCAGCGTATCCAGGGCTGCCTGGGCGTTGGTCACGCTGATCACGCGGTAGTTGCGTAGAACGCGCTCCAGCAAAGTAAGATTATGGCGTTCGTCATCCACCGCCAACACAAGAGGTAAGCTCTCCTGCGTCATAGAGTGATCCTCACGGCTAACATTGCGAGTAGAGAGCGGTTTTTCGGCGTACATGGCGTACTCTTCGATTTCAACTCGGAAACATTTCACTTACCTTCTATGACATTATAGCCTCCCTGTAGACAAATGATCTGGAAATTAAAATGAATTTTCCGCGAAAACAGTAATGATTGCACTTGAGAGCGCGAGAAGATGCGGGAATTTCACCGCGCGCCAGGGGATTCCCGTCGCCCTGCGCGCGGCTGCGAAGCCGAAATCCGGTGATGTGGGGTCGCTCAGGAAGTGGGCAGCTTCATTCTGCCTGTGGCGTAGTGCTGCCGGGTGCGCCTACTCGTTCTTGTAGACTTTCTCGTATTTCGCCGACGCGATTTGTGGATCGGCGCTTGGTGCGTGCTGGCGATAGTGGGTGACGATGACGTGATAGAGCCAGTCCGCGATT
>CAVXEZ010000005.1:0-216164 GCA_963760975.1 uncultured Chloroflexia bacterium
TCCACTTCCATTCAGACTTGTCTGACAGTTTCAATTCATCCCAATTCTTATCCCGATATGTAGCGAACATGCTGAAGATAACCAACTTCTCCATCCGAGGCAGGTAGGTAATCGTGCAAGCAAAAACGGGGCTATTATTGTGAAGCCTGTGCGCTGCGACCTGGATAGCTTTATATGGAAAATCAGCCGTGTGTCGGAAACCTGACACCTCATATGTGGTGATATATTGTTGACCAATATAATTTATCTGGAGGGCTGCACTGGTCGGAGGAGAACTGGTAACGGCGCCATAGGTCGGTTCTGCAAAGAAGCCGCCATTGGAATCCAGCAACCACTGACCGATAACTTCCTCATCCTCCAATGTTTTGTTCGCAACTTGTGTGATGCCGATTTTGTACAAATCAGCTAACTCAACTGAGTATTCGTATTCAGTGATGCGGGTCACCCAATTCCTGAGAATGCCTTCAGCTTCTTCTTTCGAGATGTATGCCTTTTCATCCTCGGCAATTAACTCCTTGAGGCTACTGCCTACGAAAGATTGCTGTTGAATATTGGATGGCACTGGCAATTCGGGGTAGGTAATTGTGTGAAGTTCCGGATTGGGAGTGCAGAAAACCTCAGTGTTGGTGACTTGGGTTACAAAAAAGGGCGTTTGCGAAAACGTGTTCAGACTGTTCGCAAAATGATCGGTCACAAAGTCTATTATTTCTCTATATCTCAAAATGGACGATTTGGAAGTTTTTACCGCATCCACGAAGGCTCTGGTAAAGTGACTAAGGTGTTTGTCTTGATAAGAATACTGATCCCTCGCGGAAGAAAACATGAATATACATTTCTGAAATGATGCTTTGGTAGCCTCGAAATATTTGCTTATGTTTTCCTGAATTCCCTTAACGTATGGGACGCCAGAATGACACGCATCAATTACTTTCACCGTCAGTTCCGGTCGCAAGCTCTTCAACCAACTATCTAGCTCAGAATTCGACAAACTTGTTAGATTACGTTGGGACTTATTGTAGTCAAATAGAGGAAAACGAAACTCGTCCTCGGCAAATATGCCATGACCCGTATAGTAGAAAAAAACCTCGTCTATTTGCTCTGTATACTCCTTTGAAAACCACTCAGACATGCGATTTTTGACTTCCGAAGCTTTCACTTTGTTTCCCGAAAGCATGAAAATATCTGCATATTCTCCTGTTGCCTGTAACAAGGCTTGCATGAGCGCCAGATCAATGTCACACGCGGGCAGATCGTCGTTTGGATTTTCGTACTTGGCAATTCCAAGCAAGATAGCGATTTTCATGCGGACCTCCGATGAGACGGACTAGCCAGTATGCTCAGCCGAATTGTAACTCTACACGTCAAGTGATGTGTCATGTTACACTTTGTTGGGAGCAGCAATCACGGTTCGCGGTATTTCTCATCGATGAGTTCGTCAACCATCATGTCATACTGTGCGAGCGCTCTGGCGAGGTAGATCGCCAAATGATAGTGGCGGAATGAAGGCTCGATCTCCCGAATCGTGCGGACAAGTTCTAGTTCTTCAACTGTGAGTTTCCCTTCTGTGACTTCTTCTCGCCCCTACTGGTCGCGCCAATCCTCAGGGAAAAAGTATATGACGGGCTTTTTCAGAATTCGACTCAGCCGAACCAACATACTTGCGGACGGCTCGGTCTTGCCCGTTTCCAGTTCCGATATATAGGCTTGACGGCGACCAAGAGCAAAAGCAAGGTCAGCCTGGCTTATACCAAGTTCTTCACGCGCTAGGCGTATTTGAAAGCCCATATCCCTACGGATCATTTTGGGGAGTACTTCCAAATCAAATCGATCAGGCGGTTCCATTAGTCAATCCTTAGAGGCAAACACTTACTTCTTGATCTCTATCTAAAATACCGTATAATTATACGAAAAACCAGTTAGTCAAAATGCGTAGGATCCTGTATGTATATTACTTTGGTTGGGATGCAAGTACAAGATTTATCAAGATATTTGTGCCAGTGCTAAGGAGGGTTGTGGTTGTAAGCATGAGAGGAGGAAAGTGTTTGGCGAGTATTCCAATGTCGGACAGTGATAGCTGCGATTTAGCAGAAAAACGCTTGACGCCCAGACATCAATACAAGTATGTTGCGCCAGCGGCAGACATCTTCTATGCCCTCGCGCGGGAAGCTTGTCGTCAGATTGAGGAACATCAGCCTGAAGAGGTTGATGTTCCTGAAGTCGCGCGGGGTCTAGCCGAATTCTTGCAGTTCGTCGCCGAAGTGACCGCGAAATATGTCAACAAAGGACATTATGAATTGTTTGAGAACAGAAGTGAAGGAGTAGATCAGTAATGCCGAAAATAGCCAAGTCTGCTTCGGTTTCGCGCAATGTCGCACTTTGCTACGTCCGTCAATCGTTTACGCGCGATGCCAACGACATGAACAGCCCTGAGCGGCAACGTGCAAATATTCAGACCATCTGCGAGCGTGAGGGCTGGCGACCACTCTGGTTTGTCGATGCCGATGGGCACAAATCCGGGCGGTCGGAGAAGAATCGCCAAAATTGGCTAGCGCTGAAGACACATTTTGATGACCCTGATGTCATCGCGTTGGTGGCAAATGATCTTTCGCGGATCCATCGCAAGGCTTGGCGTGTGGGCAGGCTGGTCGATGAAGTGCTGGATGAGCGTGAGATTAGGCTTGTGCTTGCTGCGCCGGGACGGGAAATCGACACGGCTACACCGATGGGCAAATTGCTGCTCACGTTCATGGCGATGCAGGACGAGAGCTATGCCAACGATATTGCTCAAAGGTCAAAAGACAGCATTATCTATCGCAAAAGTCTGGGCAAAACGATTGGTAGACCGCCGTTCGGAACAATACGGAATGCTGATGGCTATCTCATGCCCTCCCCAGCTGGCGCGTGGCTGTTGTCCAATGGGCAATTTGCGGCAGATGAGGGTGAGCATGGACGGTCAGAAGATGGCGCGGTCTGGCGCGGATATTATGACTGTGCCAAACGCATACTTGAACTCTATGCTGAGGATAAGCATGGGCGTGAAACAATCTCATATATTTTGACCGATGAAGGTTGGGCATTCTGTGACCGTAGGAATTGTCCTCGCCCGATCACGAAAGATGATATTCGCCGAGTAACATCAAACTGGCGGGAATACGCAGGATTGGTGTCAGATGGCAGGGCAAAGGATCAGAATGCGAGTTTGATCGAGAATCCCACGCAGATACTTCACGATACCGGGCGTGCGGTTTTCAGTCTAGACCTTTTACGCAGAGTGGCAGAAGTGCAGGAAAAACGCTGCAAAACGACACGCCCGCGAGGTTCGGTCAAGTCAGCCTATCCCTACGCGCTTGCACGATTGGTCTATTGCGCTCATTGCGACGAAAGAGCGACTGCACGGAAGAATCCTAAGCTGCGTTCGCGTCTTGGCGGTGTGGACAACTACGGCAAGCTTCGTTATCGCCATGCTGAAGGCGTCAAGTGTGGCTGCAAGAGCCGGTCTGTTCCGGTGAGTGTTCTTGATTCGCAGTTTCGTGAGCTTATCGGGTTGCTCCAACTTAACCCAAGTGCCTACTCTATGCTAGTTGAACTTGCGATTCAGTCCGAGCACGGTGAGACGCAAGGGAAATCCAAACAGGATGTCGATAAGGAAAAGAAGGCGGGAATTGCCAAGTGTCGGCGGCGGATTGAGGCAGCGAAATCCGTGTTTCTGGACGGTGACATGTCGAGCGAAGAGTATCTTAAAGTCAAAGAATTTAACGAACGAGAGATTGTTCACTGGGAAACGCGGACTACCGAAACGGAACAGGCTGCCCTTGAGTTTAAGATGTGCATGAACATGGCAAACGAGATCGCGCATGTATGGGATACGAGCGGCGATGAAGATCGTCAGCAAATGGCGCATATGCTGTTTGAGTATATAGTCTATGACTTGGACAAGAGAGAGATTGTTGATTTTCGATTGAAGTCGTGGGCTGACCGATACTTGATCGTGCGTGCAGACATGCTTCGGAGCGAAGCAGAAAACGAAAATCGCCTGCGTCTCAAGGACACAGGCGATTTATGCCCCATAGGGGAATCGAACCCCTGTTTTGGCCTTGAGAGGGCCACGTCCTAGGCCTCTAGACGAATGGGGCGGCACTCGCTAGTCATCTTAGCAAGAGCGCGAGCGTTGGTCAAGACACATTTACTCGAATTGCGGGAGCCGGTCGAGCAGCACGCGCAGCATACCGAGCCAGAAGCCGCTGCCCCAGGCGATGTGGATCGTGACGAACACCAGCGGCAGAAGCCATATCACCCGCGCTCGGTTGTGCCACGCCGTCCACAACGAGAACAGCCCGTTGGCGATCAGGTAGGTCAGTACGCCGCCCGCCCAGATTGTCCCAAGTTCGGCACAGAAGCACGCCAGCAGCGGAACGCCGACGAGAAACCCGACCAACGACGGAGCAGCGATCTGTCGAAGGCGCAGAGACGCCGGGTGCTTCATCAGCGTGCGTGGTTTTCCGTAGCCGTACTGGAAGTAGCGCCGCATCAGTTCCGACAGGCGCTGTTGACCGTGATACTCGGAGCGTAGCTCAGGTGAGTAGTAAAGGCTTCCCCCCACCTTATGGATGCGATAGTTTAACTCGTAGTCTTCGTTGACCACCAGCCGCTCATCGAACAGCCCAATCCGGTCGAAGATGCAGCGCCGCCAGGCGCCCATGTAAACTGTCTCGGCATACTGCGCTTTTTTGCTGACCCTGAAGATCGAAGGGATCGCAAAACGCGACTTGCTCGCGGCAGCTATCGCCTGCCCCATCGGCGTATGCCCGACCGGATTGAGCGACCCGCCAACGCCGTCCGCACCGGTCTCTTGCAGCAGGTCGACACAGCGCTGGACATAGTCTGGTGCGATGATAGTGTGCCCGTCCACACGGATAACGATCTCCCCGCGCGCCTGCCGGATGGCGCAGTTCAACCCCGCCGCCTGAAGGCGTCGCTCATTGCGGATGATCTGCACGCGCTCCGCGCCCACCACATTGAAGATCGCCTCGACAGTTCCGTCGGTACTCATGCCGTCCGCGATGATGATCTCAATGCGCTCGGACGGATACTCCTGGTTCAGAACCGCATTCAGGCTGTGTGCGATCCAGACAGCCTCGTTGCGAACAGGCATGACGACTGTGACGAGCGGTTGGTGTGCGGCGAAGTCCGGCATGTACTCGACAGAACTAAGAGAACCGATTACCCTATATTATATGGCAACTAAGGCGTCGTAATGTGTGGGATTTGTGGGATCTGGTACTTTGAGAGTGAGCGAACGGTCAACGAGGCTGTTTTACGGTCGATGACCCAGCGGCTCGCGCACCGAGGACCCGATGATGAAGGCTGTTACCGCAGCGGATCGCTCGGACTTGGTGTTCGGCGGCTGAATGTGATCGATGCGGCGGGCAGCGCGCAGCCCGTTTTCAGCGAAGATCAGGCGCTTTGCCTGGTCTGCAACGGCGAAATCTACAACTACCATGACCTTCGTTATCAACTGATCCCGCGCCATAAATTCAGCACAAACGGCGATGTTGAAGCGATCCTGCACCTCTACGAAGACTGCGGCGTCCGCTGTATCGATCCACTGCGCGGCATGTTCGCCTTCGCGCTCTGGGACAGTCGTGTCGATCAGCTCATGCTGGCGGTCGACCGCTTTGGCAAGAAGCCGCTTTATTACCTGCTTGACGCTGAAAAACTGATCTTTGCTTCGGAACTCAAGTCGATTATGTGCCACCCCGGCGTGTCTCGTGAGATCGATGACGAAGCGCTCGACGAATACTTCGCCTATGGCTACATCTGTGCGCCGCGCACGATCTTCAAAGGCGTCCGCAAATTGTCCGCCGGACAGCGAATGATTGTGCGGCGAGATGCGTCGGCGGACTTGGCGGAATACTGGCATCCCAATTTCGCTGAACCGTCGCAGTGGGATCGCCGCTCGCGCGCCGATCTGGTCGCTGAACTGCGCTCGTTGTTGATCGAGTCGGTGCGGCTGCGCATGGTCAGCGATGTGCCGCTCGGCGCATTTTTAAGCGGCGGTGTGGACAGCAGCGCGGTCGTCGCGTTGATGCGCCAGGTCGATGCAGCACCTGTCAAGACCTTCTCCATCGGCTTTCAGGAAGCAAAATATGACGAAAGCCCTCATGCTCAGGCTGCCGCCGACTGGTGTCACGCGGAGCATACGATGCGGGTTGTTCGCCCGCAGGATGCGCTTGAATGGCTGCCGAGGCTGGTCGAGCACTACGACGAGCCGCTCGCCGATTCGTCGATGATCCCGACCTTTCTCCTGGCGCAGCGTGCCCGGCAGGACGTCACGGTTGCCCTGAGCGGCGACGGCGGCGATGAGGTCTTCGCCGGGTATCATCAGCATCTTTACGCCTATCGTCAGGCGTTCTTGCAGGCGCGAATTCCTACGTCCCTTCAGCCTGCGGCGATGCGGCTGGCGCGTGTCGTCCCGCGCGCCATGAAGGTGAAACCCTATCTCGCTGCGCTGGGGCGACCGGCGCACTATTGGCTCACGGGCGGCTTCTTCTCGGCGGCACAGCGTCAGTTGCTCTGCGACAATGCGCTGCCGACGACCGCCGAGCGGGCGCGGCTGGAGACATTTCGGCGTGCTGCCCGGCTCGACGGCTTGTCGCAGCTTCAATATCACGACCTGACCACCTATCTGCCGGGCGATATTCTGGCGAAAGTCGACCGCGCCAGCATGTGGGCATCGCTGGAGGTGCGCTCTCCTCTGCTGGATCACGTGGTTTTCGAGTTTATGGCGCGCGTGCCCGCGCATCATCGGCTCAGTTTGACGACTGGCAAAACGCTGCTGAAAGATGCGCTGGGTGGGCTGCTTCCGCCCGCAGCCCGGCGCAAGAAACAGGGGTTCAGCATCCCGCAGTCGGAATGGCTGCGAGGATCGCTCCAGCCGCTGCTGCGCGAGACTGTCCTCGCATCGACCAGTCCGTTCAACCGGGCGTATGTTCGCCAACTTGTCGATGAGCATACGGCAGGTGTCGCCGATCACGGCGACCGGCTCTGGTCGCTGCTCTGTTTTGGCTTATGGTCGCGCGGGCAAGCCTGATGAGCCGCACTGTCTGGCAGATCGATCCGGTGCATCTCACGCCTTATTACGATGCGGCGCTGTGTCAGGCGCTGGCGCGCGCGGGTTGGTCGGTGCGGTTGTTTACCTCGCCGTATCTCTACGACCCTGCCCTGCCCTCTTCATCCGATTACCCGGTGGACTACCTTTACTTTCGCGCCTTGAGCCGTCGCCTGCGCTCTCACCCGTATCTGCGCCGTCACCTGCGTGGATTGCTGTATCTGCTTGGACATCGGGCGCTGCTCCGGCTGCTTGCAGACGCTCCGCCTGACATTGTTCACATCCAATGGAGCCGCCTGCCCCAATTCGACCGCTGGCTGATGGCGCGGATGCGTCGCCTGGGAATCCCGGTTGTGCATACGGTTCACGATGTGGAGCCTCTATTCGCTCATGTGCGGGAGGCTGATCTGGCGAACGTGTACCGGATGGCGGATCGGCTGGTTGTTCACGCTGACGCTAACAAAGCGGCGCTGCTGAAGCGCTATCCACAGCTTTATGGTGAACACGTTCGCGTCATCCGGCACATCGCGCCGCAGTGGTTAATACCGCCCGACGCGGATCGAGCGGCAGCCCGCCGTTGTCTGGGCATACCCTTTGAAATGCCTGTTTTCCTCTTTTTCGGCTCAGTCCGACCATATAAGGGACTGGATGTGCTTATCGATGCCTATGCGCAGGCACGCCGCGTCTGCCCCGGACTGTGGCTGCTGATTGCCGGGGCGCAGGATCGGTCGTGTTGTATGCCTTGCCCCGGCGATCAGATTGTCTTGAGGAGCGAATACATTCCTTCCGACCAGCTCTGGATGTACTATCTTGCTGCGGATGTTGCTGTCCTGCCCTATCGGCGGGTTACCCAGAGCGGTGCGTTGATCACGGCAATGAATTTTGGTCTTCCGGTGATCGTCAGCGATGTAGGGGCGCTGCCGGAGACTGTTGACGGGAACGGTTGGGTTGTTCCTCCGGGGGATACGACTGCGCTTGCTCAGGCACTGGTTGAATCAGTGTGCGACTTGGAGCGCCTGCGTAGGATGGGACTGCGGTCGCGGCAGTTAATTGCTGAGCGTCACGCGCCGGGCTTGATCGCGGAACAGACCATCGCGCTCTATGAAGAGGTACTCGGCTGATGCAGCGCATTCTCTATGTGACCGATAGCCTGATGGCGGGTGGTGTTGAGCATCAGTTGGTCGAACTGGTGACGCGGCTGGATCGGCAGCGTTTTGAGCCGTTCGTCGTCTGTCTGTATGGTGAGCGGGCTGGGCGTAGTCTGCACTTTATGGAGACGCTTCGTCGTCAGAACATCCCGGTCTTTGTCCTCGATTTGGATTGGAGTCGCCGGGACAAACTAATTGGCTTAGTTATGCTCATGCGCTTGGTGTGGCGGATTCGCCCGCATATTGTTCAGGCTGTGAATTACCATAGCAATCTGCTGATGTGTCTGGCGCGCCCTGCTCTACCCGGATCGCTGAAGTTGATCAGGTGTGTTTATATGGTCTATACGCCCAAGCAGTTGCTCTATGATCGCCTGAGCAGATGGCTGTGCAGTGCTGTGGTCTGCAACAGCCCGCAGATTTTGCGTCAGTTGAATGCGAATCGCCTCGCTTGTCGTATGGTGATGATTCCGAATGGGATCGATCTGGAGCGCTTTGTGTGCCATCCAGACGCGGAGCTGCGCGCAAGAGCTGCGCCGCAGGCGAGGCGCGTGCTGCTCTTTATGGGGCGTATGGCGGAGGTAAAAGCGTTGCCGTCTGTCGTGCAGGCGCTTGGTATTCTAAAGGAGCGAAAAGGTCTTCCTCCGGGGGTAGCCTTCTGGATCGTTGGCGAGTTTGAGGATGAGACTGTGCAGGTGGAGATCAATCGGCTTGTTGAATACTTTGACCTGTTCGATGTTGTCTTTCAGTTTCCGCCTACGCAAACCCCGGAGGCGTATTATGCTGCGGCTGATGTGACGGTGTTGGTATCACGATCGGAGGGTTTGCCGAATGCGGTATTGGAGTTGCTGGCGGCGGGGCGTCCGGTGATCGTTTCTGATGCGGCGAATGCGTCGGGTGTGATTCAGCCTGGGGTCACGGGCTGGGTCGTTCCTGCGGGTGACGTGTCGCAGCTTGCTGACACGCTGTCGATGGTTCTGGTGATGTCTGATGCGGAGTTAGGGGCGATGCGTCCAGCTTGTCAGCGTGCGGCGGCGCCCTTTGCTGTTGAGAACATGGTGCGATGCTTTGAGGCACTCTACTGCTCCTTGATGGCTCGCTCGTAAAGCTGTGCGTAGGCTTCGACCATTCGTAAAATGCTGTGTTGCTCAGCGATTGCGCGTCCGTGCGCTCCCATCTGTGTTCGGGTCTCGGCGGGAGTTTGCCAGGCGCTCTCGATGCACTGGGCGAGCGCGGTGTGGTCTCCGGTTTGGAATACCCAGCCGTTGATTCTGTGCTGGACGAGTCCTGCTCTGTTTGCTGCCTCGGATACGATGATCGGTTTACATGTGGCGAAGGATTCGAGGATGACGTTGGGGAATCCTTCAGAGATCGATGGGAGTACTGTTGCGCTGGCGTTGCGATAGAGATCATCAAGGTTGTCTGTAGGTGGGAGTTGGCGGACGATACTTTGCAGGTTGTATTCTCTGATCATGGTGTCAATCAGGCGCTGCGTATCCTTGTCAGTAACCTCCCCTATCAGAATGGTCTGGAAGGCTGCGGGTAGTCGGTCTTTGAGCAGCTTGAGTGCCTTGAGGAGAGTTGTGTGGTCTTTACGTGGATCGATTCTGGCGACCATGAGTAGCGTGAATTCCGCTGTGGTTGGTGGTGTTGGTTCCCGGTATTCTGGGAGTTTGACTCCATTTGAGATTATGGCTTGTGCTGTGTGGATTGTTGGCTGGTGTATGTTATTGTTTTCCGAAATGACTACGCGAAAATCCGACAGCCAGCTTGTTGTACTTTCGCTAAATCGTTGATGTGTGTTGTATTCCGACCGTATCGCCGTGATCAGGCGGTGGTGCGGGCAAAACGGACGTGCGACTCGTGCAATCAGGTTTGGATAGTGCAGCCAGCCATGTACGATGTCCGGTTCCAGCGACCGCATCAATTGAATGTAGCGCTGCATAGCGAGCACCCTGTTACGCAAGCGCAAATCGCCATGATGCAGGCTATATATCGGAATTCCCAAACGCTGTAGGGTCGGCTCGTAGTGTCGAAATGTGTCGTAGGTGGTGAGAACGTGCGATTCATAGCGAGTCCTGTCCAGACCTTCCAGCAGGTAGATAAGCTGGCGTTCGGCGCCACCTGCGCCTAAGGTGTCGATGAAGTGAAGAATACGGACGGTCATCGTTGTGTGTTACCCACTAAATCGGATGGTTCGCTTCCCTGCTTATTTCATTTTATCGGCAATTCTCCCCTGCCCTACTTTAGTTTCTTGCCGCCGGCAGATATGAGATGAAAATTGTTCTCTTCGTCAGCGTTCTTGATCAGTACGGGGGTGCGGAAATCGGCACGACTCGTCTTGCCGGGGCATTAGCAGAGCGTGGGCAACAGGTGATTTTGCTGAGCACGGTGCGGCTTCGGCAGTGGCATAGTTATCGTCTATTTGACTATACGAAGAATTATACGCTAATCCGACTGCCGGTCTGGCAGCGCAGCCCGCGTGTTTTCCGCAGAATGCTGTATGTACAGGCGCTCTGGGCGCTTCCGCTGCTTCTGCGCGGGGCGCACGTCTTCCATTTGCGCGGACTGACGCCTGAGACCGTTACACTGGCACGCATCGCCCGCCATCTGGGCGTAAAGACACTCTGCGTCCCAATGGCGAGCGGCGCATACGGCGATGTAGCGACGTTTCCGCCTGATGCGCCCCGTCACGCTAACGCTTTCGACTGGATCAGCGCCTTGACCGAGCCGCTGCGCGCCGAGGTCATCCAGTGGGGCTTTCCTGCGACGCGGACGAGCATCATCTCCAACGGTGTCGATACGACGCTGTTCAAGCCGCCCGACCAGCCGCACAGCGTTCCGGGTATCATCTTTGTCGGGCAGTTCCGCCCGGAGAAGCGCATCGATCTCCTACTTGCCGCCTGGCAGCGGGTAGTAGCCGACTATCCGCAGGCGAAGCTTACGCTGGTTGGCGGCGGTCGCTTCCTGCCGGACTATCGCCGCCGCGCTGCTCAGCTTGGTCTTGCACCGACTTTCATCCCCAACACCGACGGCGAAGGCGTCCTCACTCATTTGCAAGCCAGCACCATCTTCGTCCAGCCGGGCATCTCGGAGGGCATGTCCAATGCCCTGCTGGAAGCGATGGCGGTCGGCTTAGCACCCATAGTCAGCGACACGCCCGCCAACCGCGCCGTGATCACGCCCGAAGTCGACGGTCTGGTTTATGAGGCAGACTCAGCCGATGCGCTCGCTGCACAGATCAAACGACTGATTGCCGACGAGTCGCTCCGTCGCCGCCTCGGCGCAGCAGCGCGCCGCACGGTGCTGGAGCGTTTCCGCCTCTCCGGCGTGACCGACCAATATCTTGCTTTGTACACCCAAATGCTTGGCGAAGCGCCCTGAGCGCCTATACTTTGTCCCGTGCAGACTGAGAGACAGGAGAATATTTTCATGCGCGTGCTGATCATGTCGGACATGGAAGGCGTCAGCGGGATCGTCGTCTGGGAGCAGGTGACGGGCGGCGACCCGATGTACGAGGAAGGTCGTAAGCTCTACACGGAGGAGATCAATGCGGCGGTGCGCGGCGCGAAACGTGCCGGAGCGACCGAGATCGTGGCGGTCGACTGTCACGGCGCGGGCGGCGGCTGGTCATTCAACTCATTCGTGCCGGAGCTGCTTGATCCCGACTGCGAATGGGTCGCACATCATCCCTGGTCGCGCTACACGGAGCTGCTCGAACAGGGCTGCGACGCCTGCCTGTGCGTCGGGATGCACGCCCGCAACAACACGCCCGACGGCGTGCTCTGTCACACCATCTCGACCGTCAAGTGGCACAATTTATGGTTCAACGATGACCTCGTCGGCGAACTGGGCATCAACGCGGCGCTCTGCGGGCATTACAACTGCCCGGTCGTGCTGGTGACGGGCGACGAAGCGGTCTGCCGCGAATCGAAGGGGCTGCTCGGCGACGGCTTAACGACCGTCGCGGTCAAGCGCGGCTTAACCCGCTTCTCCGCTCGCCAAATCCCGCCCGTGCGCGCCCGCCAGATGATCGAGGAAGGCGCGTATCAGGCGCTGCAAAACCTGAGCGCCGTCAAGCCCTACGTCCCCGCCAAGCCAACCACCATCACGGTCGAACTGAGCAGCGTCGACAAAGCGGCGGATTTCATGGGGCGGCACGGGGTGACCATCGTCAATCCGGTCAAGGTCGTCAGCCAGGGTGACGACTGGATGCAGGCGTGGGATCAAATCTGGCACTGGTAAGCCGATGCGCAAACATATAAGGGCGCGCGGCGGTGCGCCTACCGTGCTTACGGTCAGTGCCGTGCCGCCAGGATTTGCTCCAGGCTGATGCCGTGCAGCCGCGCGATCTCCTGTGCGTAGCTGCGCCCAAAGGGCAGACCGCGCTCGATGCGGAACGTGCGCACCGTCTGCCCATCTCCATTGACGTGAACGGTGGCGATCAGGCTGAACAGCCCGCTTGTACCTTCTACGGCTTGCTCGATTTCGTCGATGCGCTGAGCAAGCTCGGTCAGGTGCGTCGCGTAAATCGCCCGTGCGCCCAGCGCCCGCAGCCCACAGAGCACATCGTGCGCCAGAAAGATGGCTTCGCCCGGTGCGGTGCTGGAAAACGTCTCGTTCAGCAGCACCAGACTATGCGCGGTCGTGCGCTCGAACAGGCTGCGCAGCCGCGCTGCTTCTTCCGCCAGCCTCCCCTGCCCTGTTTCCAGCGCCGGGAAGTGCGTCAGGATCGCATCCACCGGACTCAGACGCGCGCTGCGCGCCGGGATCGCCAGCCCCGCCTGAAACAGCACCTGCGCCATGCCCAGCGCGCGCACGTAGGTGGTCTTGCCGCCGCTGTTCGGTCCGGTCAGGATGGCGATGCGCCCCTCCTCGCCGAAATCCGCGTCGCTGGTGACGGGCGGCTCGCTCTGGCGCAGCAGCAGATGAAGACTCGCCAGATCGTCAATGTGCGTCACGCGCTCGTCCAGTGGCGCAATCTCCGGGAAGCAGTAGAACGGCAGCCGGCGAAACAGGCGCGCCGCCGCCGCGAAAAACGCCAGCTCATGCTCCAGCGCGGTCAGCGTATCGCTGCTGATGCGCACGTAACGGTTGAGCGCCCACGCCACTGGCTGCGCTGTCTGCGTCAGCAGGCGATCCAAATCCTGAAACAGCGGCTGAAGGGCGCGCTGCTCGCGGTTGCCGGGCAGCGTGTGCAGCGCTGCGATTCCGGTCTCCCCGTCCTCGCTGCTTACTCCGATCAGCTTTTCCAGAAACGACAGCGGCTCGCTGATGGGATGGCTGTTGATCGCCATCAGCGCCGCCGAGATCGGTTTCAGGTCGGGATCGAGGTTAATGCCGACGGTCAAACTGGTGATTTTCTCCAGCGGCGCGCGTAGTTCGGGCAGGTCATCCCGCAGTGCCTGAAAGTCGGGATTGTTCACGAGCGCCAGCAGGTTTTCGCGCAGGCGCAGCAGCGCCGGAGATTGCAGCGTCGCGCCGCTCAGCGCCTCATAGATCGCCTGCACAGCCGTCACGTACAGGTCGAGTTCCGCCAGCCGATCCGAGGTATCCAGCAGCAGATTGCGCTGGCGCTGCCCCAGCAGCGGATTACCTTGTGCCAGGCTGGCGAGGCGCGACAGCATCGGCGTCAGCTTGTCGACCAGACCGGGATTCTTCAGGAAATCAGCGAGCACCGCCTGCCGCCAGGCGATCACGTCCGGATCGGTCGTCAGCGCCAGCAGCGTTTTTTGCACGAACGGTGCATAGCGCTTGTCGAGCGTCAGCGCCCGCGCAATTTCGTTCAGCCCCAGGTCGTTTTCCCACCCTGTTGAGGCGGGCGGCGGCGTTTGCTGTCGTGCGTCGGGGAACATCAAACTGATCGGCGGCAGGCTCAGCGCCGCGCGATGTTTAACTTTGCCATTATTTTTCATGGAACCGTCTACCTCAATAAAGCAGCGAAGCCGGATCAACCGGCTTCGCACGCGCCCAGAGGGATTCGAACCCACGACCGTTGGTTCCGAAGACCAATGCTCTATCCACTGAGCTATGGGCGCACTTCTGACTTGATTGTACCCGCAAGTTGAAAAACTGGTCAACGGGCAATGTATCCTCCCAGAATGCTGCGATTATGCCGCGTCGCATTCAGCCCGACCTGATCGCCCAGTCGCGCCTGCACCTGCTCCGCCCGCGCCAGCAGCATCCCGGCGTCCGGGTAGCGCCCCATCGGGATCAGCACCGCAGCCAGATTTGTCTGCGCCCGTGCCAGCGAGAAGGCATCGTCGCTCCGTTCGAGCAGCGTCACCACGTCGGTGAAGTAGCCGCGCGCCCGCGCGTGATCGCCCCGGCGCTCGCAGCTCCGCCCCATGATGGTGTACAGGCTCGTCTCGGTCGCCGGATCGTCGCCGATCAGCCGCAGCGCGCGCTCAGCCAGCATCTGGCAGGCGGCATAATCGCCCAACACAAGCTGCGCCTCGCTCTGAAGCGCCAGCACGCGCCCGGTCTCCGGCAGTGCCGCCAGCAATTTCACGGCATCCTCGGCGCGCCCCTGCTGGATCACTATCTGCACTTCTTGCAGCGTCAGCGCCCGCAGCAGATCGTCATCCTGCGTGCGCTGAGCAAAGCGCTTCGCCTGGCTGAACAGCCCAAGCGCCTGCTCGTAATTTCCCTGATACTTCGCCACCACGCCCCATTCGACCAGCGCGCGCGCCTGCTCGGTAAAACGACCATTCCGACCGCACTCCAGCGCGACCCGGTAAAACACCTGCTGCGCGTCCGTCCACTCGCCCAGGCGGCGCAGGCAGATGCCATATGCGATGCGCAGGTCAACCGGAGCGAATTCGCCCTCACGCACGGCGTCCTCAAGAATCGCCCGCCAGACTGCCCAGTGACCGCGCCGCAGCCCTTCCGCCCACAGCGAAGCGATCCACTGAGCACGCCGCGCCTCGTCCAGCGCCGGGAAGCGCGTCAGCAGCGTCTGTTCCCGCACGTCGAACGCGCCTGTCGCCGTCCCGAACGGCGTCGATCAGACCGTCAAACAAGCCACGCACCGCGTCGCTGATGGCGTACTGCGCCCGGATAAACGCCCGCGCGCCGCCGACCAGTTGGTAAGCGTCGTCTTCGCCGCGCTCAAGCAGCGACAGCCGCAGCAGCCCGCCGACCGCCTCCGCCGAAAGTCCCCACAGCCCTGCCAGATCGTCGTGATGAGCGGCGCGCGGAAGCAGGGCGAAGGCGCACCACGCTTGCCTCGCCCCGACATCCAGCGCCGCGAACAGCTTCCCGAACAGGTGCTCGTGGACTTCCGCTTCCAGCAGCCGCCAGTCGTCGCTGTCCACCCACAGCCCCGCCGCCAGCTTGAGCGCAAGCGGGTTGCCGCCCAGATGCTCGTAGAGAACCCCGCCCGCCTCGCGTCGGTCTTCCGCCCTGAGCGTGGGATACAGGCGCAGCACGTCGTCGACCACCACGTCCGCGTCGTCGCGCCCGATTTCGCCCAGCGGCAGGTGCGCTTCGACACCCACCAGCGGCACATATACCCGGTTGATCAGGCAGACCAGCGCCGCGCCGAGATCACGCAGCAGCGCGGCGAAGGCATCCCGATCCGACGCCGCCATGTCGATCTCGTCCAGCACGACGGCGACGCGGTAGAGCAGCAGATAATCACGCAGCGTCAGGCGGCTGTCCTCGCGCAGCAGCATCTCGGCGATCTGCTGGCGCGCGAGCTGCGCCGATCCGGGCTGCTCCAGCCACACGAGTTGATCCAGATACCCGGCGCTGATCTGGCGGCGCAGCAGTTCCTGAACGAAGGTCGTCTTGCCGACGCCCGTCGTCCCGGTGATCAGAATGTGGCGCGGCGAGAGCGTTCGCAGCGCATCTTCGGTCATCCGCAGCAGGTCGTCGCGCCCCACCAGCCGCACCGGGACGCTGTAAGGCAGCGCCGCCAGCAGACGGCGATCAAGCTGTTCGCGCCGCGCCATCTGCTCCGCGCGAATCAGGCGCTCTGTCAGCATCTTGATCGCGTCGTCGTGGTAGCGCGTGATCGTCCGCGCCTGAACGGCAATCAGCGCCGCCAGCGTCTCGACCGACAGCGCGAGGTCAGAGCGGACGTAGCGATAGTACAGCACGCTCCATTCGAGCAGTTCACGCGCACCCATGCGCACGTGTTCGCTCAGCGCCGCCAGCGCTTCGTCGCGCGGTGCAAGCTCGGATATGGGCATCAGCCCGAACACACGCCGCTGTTCGTTCAGCGCCCGCGCGATTTCGCTCACGAGCAGTTCTCGCACCGCATAGGTGCGCGCCTCGTCGCTGGTCGGCATGTCGGGCGCGTCGACCAGCAGATCGACCAGCAGAAGATGCTGCAAACCGCTGGCATTCGCCGGACGTGTAGCATGGATCAGAGAGGCAAGCGCCGCGCCGACATCCTCGCGGCTGATGTACGGCGCTACCATCGCAGCCCGCTGAACGTCCCGATCCCGGCGTTGATCCCCAGCCGTTTGTACATTTGAAAGCCCGTATAAGGATGCCCCAGAATGCCGTCGTGTATCGCCCACGAACGCCCGCGCACCGACTCCCATGCATCGAGCGGGCGAAACGGGTTATCGGGCGTGAGGTGGGCGAGAAGTTCACCATCGGGGCAGAATTCGTGGTCGATGCGCTGCATTTCCTGATACCCGCGCACGTAGTTGAAGCCGTAGCGCTCGAACACAATCGCGTTGTGATACGACAGCGGTTCGATCAGAAACAGGCTTTGTCCCAGCCGGGCGATGAACTGCTCCAGCAGCGGTAACAGGTGGCGGAAACGCCGCAGCCCCGCCCGCACCTGCCCCGGCGCGAGTCCCGCGCGCATGGCGTCGATTTCGGCGGGGATATTGCGCGACAGCGTGCCGAGCTGCGTATCGTTCCCGTTCAGATCCGTGTCGATACTGAAGCGCGGCGCATCCGGGTTGTTGCTCACCGTCAGCAGCACCATCAACTGGTTGTTGAACGTATCCGCCATGTTCAGATACAGCATCGGGTCGGTATCCGCCGCGCGCCGCCGCACCGAGATTTCAAATGCTCGGCTCCCCGACGGGCAGCGAATGTACACGACTTTCTGCCCATCGACCATCAGCCTTTCCGGGTCAATGCCGTAGTCGATATAGAGCCAGTCGGGCAGCAGCGTCTTGTAGATGGCGATCTTCTGCGCTTCGGGCAGCGCATTGACTGCGCGGATTGAATCGGGCATCACGTTCATTCGCTGAAACGATCTTTCAATGCCTGCCGAATTTCCCGCTCGCTGTCGCGTTTCGCCAGGTCGGCGCGCTTGTCGTACTGCCGCTTGCCCTTCGCCAGCGCGATTTCGACTTTCGCCCGCCCGCGCTGAAGGAAGACCATCGTCGGCACGACCGTGTAGCCGCGCTCGCGGATTCGAGTCAGTATCTGCGCGATTTCCTTCTTGTGCAGCAGCAGCTTGCGCGGGCGCATCGGATCGACGTAGCCGTAGACGCCCGCCTGCTCATACGGCGAAATGTGGACGCTCATCAGCCACAACTCGCCGTCGCGCTCCTGCACAAAGCCTTCCTGCAAATTGATCCGGTTGGCGCGAATCGACTTGATCTCCGAGCCGCGCAGCACCAGCCCCGCCTCAAACGTGCGTTCGAGGTGGTAGTCGTGGCTGGCTCGCCGGTTGCGCGCGATAACCTTAATCCCCTCACCGTTACTCACAGGGTTGGTTCCTTTTCCGTGTTTCCAGGCGTGTTCCCAAAATCCATTCGCGTTCCGTCATCATGTCAGGGCGCGCTCGTCGCTTCCGGCGTCGCCTCGGCGGGGTTCAACTGTCCTTGCAGGATGCGCACCGCCTCGCCCAGCTCTACGTCCCGCCCCTGCGCGTCCGGCGTCACCGGAACGTCCGGCTGAAGCCCGACCGCATCGAGCGCGTGGCGCTTGGGCGTCAGCCATGCGGCGGCGGTCACGTGCAGTGACGACTTGTCGGACAGCGGGTAAATCTGCTGCACCGTCCCTTTGCCATAGGTCTTCTGCCCGATCAGAACGCCACGCTGGTCGTCCTGTATCGCCCCCGCGACCAGTTCCGCCCCACTCGCCGTATAGTCGTTGACCAGCACCGCCAGCGGCAGATTGGTCAGCAGATCATTCGACTGCGCGTTGAAGACCTGCTCGCCCTGGTTGTTCACCTCGTACACCAGCGGTCCGCTCCCGATGAACGCATTGGCGACTTCGATGGATTCTTGCAGCAGACCACCGGTATTGTCGCGCAGGTCGAGCACCAGCGCCTGAACACCCTTATCCTGGAGGTCTTGCAGCGCGGTCTTGAGTTCGTCCGGCGTGCGCCCGGTGAACCGCGCTACCTGCACGTAGCCAATCGTGGCATCTTCCGCCAGCACGCGCCACGTCACCGACGGCACGTCGATCACAGCGAACGGGATGAACACCGTGAATTCCTCACCGTTCGAGGCGTGCCGCGCCGTCACCTGCACGCCGTTGTTGTCCTTGACCTCGCCGCGCAGCATTTGATCGATGCTGTCCTGCTGCGCATTGGGATCGAGCGGCGTGTCGTTCACCGCCAGCAGAACGTCGCCATTGACGATGCCCGCCTTGATCGCGGGACTATTATCATAAGGATACAGTTCGATTTCGCCCTGCTCGTTGCGCTTGATCTGCACGCCGATGCCGCCATACGTCCCCGCCAGCGTATCGGATTCGCTGGCGGCGACCGGGGGATCGATGAAGAACGTGAAGCGATCATTGAGCGACGAGAGCATCCCCCGGATCGCGGCGTATTCACGCACGGACTGCGAGGGCTGCTCGCGCAGGTAGTGTTGATCCAGCAGCGTCTGCACCTCGTCGAGCAGCGGATAGCTGCCCGTCGACGACGCAAGTACAGGCGGCAGCCTGACGAAATCACGCACGAAAAAGCCTGCGGCAAAAACCAGCGCAAGGGCTAAGCCAATCCCTACGCCCAGAAAGAGCGACCGTCTGAAATCTTGCGCATTTTGTTTGTGCATCGCAGTCAGTTTCACGCTTATGATATGAGAAGCTAAATTTTAACATTGCCAGTGGTAAAGCCAAAGTCCCGGTTCGATAAATTCATGAAACCCCAACCAAACAGCCCAGTCGTGTTGGTCGCGGACGACGAGATCAACACGACCATCATGTTGCAGCACATCTTCGAGCGTGACGGCTATCAGGTCGAGCGCGTCAACGATGGCTTCGCCGCTATCGAGACGGCGAAGCGCATCCTGCCTGATTTGATCCTGCTCGACATCCGTATGCCCCGCCTCGACGGCTTCGAGGTGCTGCGTCTGCTGCGTGAGGACGACCAGACGGCGAGCATCCCGACGATAGTCATCACCGCCAACGCCACCGCCCCCGCCGATGTCGAGCGCGGCTTGAACCTCGGCGCGGACGACTATCTCGAAAAGCCCTTCGCGCCGCAGGAGCTGCTCGCCCGCGCCCGCAGCAAAATCCGCGCGCGCCAGCTTGAGGACGCCCTGCACCGCCGCACCCAGCAGCTTGAAGCGCTGCTGCACGTCAGCGAGCGGCTTAACCAGCACCTCGAAGTGAGCGATCTGCTCGACCTGATCGTCTCGCTCACGCTGGAGCTGCTCCCCGGCGACGAAGCCATGATCCATCTGCTCGATGAGCACGGTCAGGTCATCGACACCCGCGTCGTCAATCGACAGGGCGCGGCGGTGGTCACGCTCGCGCCGGAATTGATTGCTCAATGCCTTCAGGCAGGCGAAGCCACCCTCTGGAGTGAAGGGCAGCTTCCGCCGAATTACTACAGCGGCATGTCCACAGCGCTCCAGCATGGCACTGATCTGATGGGCTTGCTCACCCTCTTGAGCCAGAACCACCCTTATGACGACAATCAGCTTCGCCTGTTCATCGGCATCGGCACGCAGGCGGCGCTGGCGCTGCGCAATGCGCAGCTCTACCAGATACAGGCGAACTATGCCGTACACCTCGAAGACATGGTCGCCGAGCGCACAAAAGAGCTTCAGTCGGCGCAGCAGTTGTTGATCCGTTCGGAAAAGCTCGCCTCGATTGGTCACTTAGCCGCCAGCATCGCCCACGAGATCAACAATCCGCTCATGCCAATTGGCTTGCTGCTGGAACGCCTGGTGGATGACTTGCAGGACAGCGGGGCGCCGGTCGATTTCACGGAAATCGAGATGATTCAGGAGCACGTCGAGCGCATCCGCCGCATCGTGCGCAACTTGCTCGATTTCTCTCGCCCGGATACCAACGTGCGCGCACTGGACGTAAAAGACGTGCTCGAAGGCGTCGTCAAGCTCAATCACAAGTTCTTCGAGCACGCGCGCGTCCAGATCGTCACCAATTTCGACCCGACGCCGCCGGTGTTCGGCAGCAAGGATCAGCTAGAGGCGGTCTTCATGAATCTGGCGCTCAATGCCCAGGCGGCGATGGAGGGCGGCGGTAAGCTGACCATCCAGACGTATACGGAGAACGATCAGGCGGTGATCGAATTCGTCGACACCGGCGTCGGCATCCCGCAGGAAGACATCGACCGCATCTTCGATCCCTTCTTCTCGACCAAAGCGACCGGCACGGGGTTAGGCTTGTTCGTCTGCTACAGCGTCGTCGAGGGGCATCACGGCACCATCGAGGTCGAGAGCAAGGTCGGCAAGGGTACGCGCTTCACCATCCACCTGCCGGGTTATCACGAACAGTGACAGCCGCGAATCAGTACAAAAAAGAAGATGCGCGCCAGTGAACTGACCGCATCTTCTTTCGTTTATCACAAATTGCGCGTCGAAAATGACCCTACTGAGGCTGCCACGTCGCCGCAAACGCGCCATCGTCCAGATTCCCCTGCGCGTAGCTCTGCGCCGTCGCCAGATCGACCGCGACCGTCACCAGCGGCGAATTTTGCTCACAGTCGAGCATCCGCGCGCCAATCGCCTGCACGCTCGAATCCAGCGACGGGCTTTGCTTCGCCAGCGCGTTCATCACCTGCGGCAGCAGCGTGCGCATGGCACGTCCCTGCGTTGTGCAGGCGCTGACCATCAGCGTATCGCCAAGCGTGGTTTGCACAACCCCTACCCCGCTCTCAGCAATCGGGAATTCCGATAGCGCTGCTTCGATTGCTGCATAGTCGATTCCCGTCGTCTCCGCCGTCGCCTGCTCGCCCGCAAGAGTTGGCGTGACCGTCGGGGCGCGCGTGGGCGGCTCGGTCGGCATCACTTCGGTGGACATAACCTCCGTCGGCGCAACACTCGCTTCTTCGGTTGTGGCTAAGACAGGCGGCTCGGTGGACGTTGCCGCCGCTGCGACGGGGATCGCCGTCGGAGTCGGGGTCGCGGCTGGCGCGCCGCCGATCTGCGTGATCACGAATACGACGACCAGCGCGATCACGATCACCACCACGACGGCGATCAGCGAGATACCGCTCCGACGCGGCGGCTGCGCCACTGCCGGACGCGGGGCGGTCCGTGGTGACGTGGGTGCCTCGGCGACGGGTTCAGCGAAATCCGGCTCAGGGATCGTTTCAGGGGATTCCGGCATGGTCGCCGGGGCAACGGGCTTGATTTTCGGCTTCGACGCTGGCGTCGCCAGCGCTTGCGCCTGCTCCAGCAGTTCGGGCGCGCCGGGATAATTCGGGTCGATACGCAGCACGTTCTCCAGCGCGTCACGTCCGGCGTTGGCATCGCGGACCGCATGAGCGTAAATCCACCACAGGTCGGCGTTGTCGCTCTCCGACGTCAGCATCGGTTCGAGGATCGCTCTGGCTTCGTCGTACTTTCCGGCTTCAACGAGTTCGTAGGCTCGGTTAAGAGCCGATTGCGTATCGTTGCTGCTCATGCAATCCGATCTCCTGCGTGGTAAGCCCGCACAGTTTGGAGTGTACAACGAAAGCCCAATGTGGCGCAAACGAAAAACCCACTTCCATAGAAGTGGGTTCACTTGTTGCCCCGGAGAGGACTCGAACCTCCACGTCCAAAAGGACACAGGCCCTCAACCTGCCGCGTATGCCATTCCGCCACCGGGGCGATTGACGGTATTATACTCACCGCCTATCCGGTGTCAATCCTTTTACGCTGCCTCGAATTCGTGTAGGATAAATGCCGTGAATTGAACAAGAACAGGTGAAACCACATGCGAATTGCCCTTGATGCGATGGGCAGCGATGACTTCCCCGCTCCCGATGTCGCCGGAGCTGTGCTCGCGGCACGCGAATATGGCGACACGATTCTGCTGGTAGGCGATCCGGCGCGCATCGAGCCGGAGCTGGCGAAGCACGCGACCGCCGGGCTGAAGCTGGAAATCGTCCCGGCGCGCGACATCGTCACCATGCACGACAAGCCGAGCGTCGTCGGCAAAGCCAAGCCGGAATCCTCAATGCACGTCGGCATGAACCTGATCAAGGACGGCAAGGCGGATGCTTTCGTGACCGCCGGGAACACCGGCGCGGCGCTCAGCATCGCCACGCTGTTCACGCTGCGCCGCATCGCCGGAGTCAAGCGCCCCGCCCTCAGCGCGATCATGCGCGTGCGCGAGCACGCGGTCATCCTGCTCGACGTCGGCGCCAACGCCGACTCCAAGCCGGAATGGCTGGCGCAGTTCGCCCTGATGGGCAAGATTTACGCGCAGAATTCGCTTGGTCTGGACAACCCAGGCGTCGGCTTGCTCTCCAATGGCGAGGAAGAAGGCAAAGGCAACGAACTCGTGCGCGAAGCCCGCGCTCGGATCGAAGCGCTGCCGCTCAATTTCGTCGGCAACGTCGAGCCGAAAGACCTGCTCAAAGGCGGCGCGGACGTGATCGTCAGCGACGGCTTCGTCGGCAACATCCTGATCAAGTCGCTCGAAGCCGCCACCAGCGTCATGGGCAGTCTCATCCGCGAAGAAATCATGCGCGATACCGTCTCCAAGCTGGGCGGCTTGCTCGCGCAGGGCGCGTTTCACCGCGTCTACAAACTCGTTGACCCATTTGAAGTGGGCGGCGCGCCTCTTTTGGGAGTCAATGGTGTTGTCATTATCGGTCACGGTCGTTCCAACGACAAGGGGATCAAGAACGCCATTGGGCAGGCGCGGAAAGCCGTTTCCGGGCGTGTGATCGAGGCGATAGAAACAGGGCTAAAACAACAAGAGGAAGCCGAGAGGAGGTAAGCGGCAGCAAGCGCCGCTACATACGATGGAACTACTACGAAACGGACGTCCGCGCGTCGTCATTACGGGAATGGGTGCGGTGACTGCGCTGGGCGGTGTGAAAACGCTCTGGGATGGACTGAAAGCAGGCAAATCGGGGATTCGCCGCATTGAGACGATTCCGATTGAGCACGTCCCGGTCAAGATCGGCGGTGAGGTACGCGGCTTCGACCCAACGGACTGGATCGAGCCGAAAGAAGCGCGGCGCATGGGGCGCGCGTCCCATTTCGCCGTCGCGGCAGCGGCGCAGGCAATCGAGGACGCCGGACTCAACAAGGAGTTGATCGAGGAAGAGGGCGAGCGCGTCGGCGTGGTCGTCGGCACGACGCTCGGCGCGCACGAGATGGCGGAGCAGAACACGTTCAAGTACAAGACCTCCGGCTTCCGCAAGCCCAATCCGCTCACGCTGATCAACTCGCTGCCGAACATGCCGGGGCACTACGTCAGCCGCTTCTTCCGCGCTTTCGGTCCGCTGCTCGCGCCTTCGACCGCCTGTGCGTCCGGCACGCAGTCCGTCGGCGAAGCCAGCGAGATGATCAAGAACGGTCGCGCCGACATGATCATCACGGGCGGCGTCGAAGCGGTGCTGCAAGACTACGCCATCGCCGGGTTTGAGGCGATGGATGCGCTGGCGACCGGCTACAACGACGATCCCGAAGCCGCCAGCCGCCCCTTCGACATGAACCGCAACGGCTTCGTCTTCAGCGAAGGCGGCGCCGTGATGGTCGTCGAGAGCCTCAGCCACGCGCTTAAGCGCGGCGCGCGCATTTATGCGGAAATCCTCGGTCATGCCGCCTCGTCGGATGCCTTCCACATCGCCGCGCTCGACCCGACCGGCAACGGCGCGTGGCGCTCGATGCGCTGGGCGCTCGAAGCTTCCCACGTCAATACCGACGACATCCAGTACATCAACGCGCACGGCACATCCACGCAAGCGAATGACGCGATGGAAACGCTGGCGATCAAGCGGCTGTTCGGCGAGCAGGCGTACAACATCCCGATCAGCTCGACCAAGAGCATGATGGGGCACGCGCTCGGCGCTTCCGGCGCGATTGAGATCATCGCCTGCGTCATGAGCCTGGTCGAAGGCGTCCTGCACCCGACCATCAACTACGATACGCCCGATCCGGTTTGCGACCTCGACTACGTACCGAACACCGCCCGCGACTTTCAGGGGCTGAAATGCATCCTCTCGAACAGCTTCGGACTGGGCGGGCAGAACGCCTCCATCGTGCTCGCCTCCTTCCGATAGACCACAGCAGACGCCCTGTATCTGCCTCAGCGAACGCGCGTGATACGAAACACGTATGACGCGCGTTCTTTGCGTACAGGCTATAATAGGTCTAAGTACCGTACAGCAGATACCGGATTGTCGTGGAAGTTTACCGTAACGTTGATGAATTGCTGAACCGGCGCGACGTGAAGCGCGCCGAAGTTTTGATCGCGCGCTCGCTCCGCGCCGATCTGTCCGTGCAGGAGCGCGGCAGGCTCCTGATCGCCCGCGCCCGCGTGCGTCTGCTCAGCGCGCGCGTGGACGAGGCGCTGGAGGACTTAGCCCACGCCAGAACCCTCCTGCCCGACGATTTTGAATCGCCGCTCACGCTCGAACTGCTCGGCGACAGTCATTTCGCCCGCTTCGAGCTGGCGAGCGTCGGCTTTGCCGACCGCAGCGACACCGCGCAGGCGCTCGCCACTTACGAGCGCATCCTGGCGGAGTATCCCGACTACGACAATCGCGGCTGGATATACTACCAGCGCGGGCGCGTCCTCCTGACCGAAAACCGCATCGACGACTCGGTGGAATGTTTCGAGCAGGCGCTGCTCACGCCCAGCACCGTCCCCGCGCTGACAGCTTACAGCTATGAGCGCCTCGGCTTCGTCTCGTTTTACGAGCGCCGCAATTTCGAGCGCGCGCTCAGCTTTCTCAACAAAGCCGTCGCCACCTACCCCACCAGCGAAGATCGTCTCTGGCTGGCGCATGTCCATACGCTGCGCAGCCGCGTCTACCGCGAGATGCGCAATTTCGACGCCGCCATCGACGCCGCCAACACCGCCATCAACGTCGCGTCGAGCACCGAGGGTAAAGCCGGGCTGACCGACGCTCTGCTCGCCGCCGCCGAGACGCTGGCGCTGGTCGAGGGGCACGAAAAGGACGTGATCGTCCGCTTGCACCAGTTCATCCAGATCAGCAAGAAGCCACTCGGCATCGACGTTACCTGGTCGCGCATCCACGAGATGCTCGGCGACGCCTACTACAAGTCGAGCCAGCTTCAGAACGCCATCGCCGCCTATCAGGCTGCGCTCCAGTTCAACCCCTACACGCCCTGGGAGCTTTCGCTTCAGTACCGCATCGCCCGCGCGCTCTACCAGTTGGGCGATTACGAGCGCGCGGCGCAGGCGATCCAGAAGATGCTGCAAGCCGCCGACGCCGACGGTCAGGCGGTTGGCGATTACCGCGTCTACGGCATCCTCGGCAATTCCTACTTCGCCATCGGCAGCTATGCCGACGCCATTGATGCCTACCAGACCGCGCTGCAAATCGCGCCATCCAACGCCGAAAGCCTCGACAAAATCCGCCAGTATCATCAATTCGCACTCGACTTGAGCCGCCCTGTATAATGGGGAGGCTTTTTCACCTCACGGAAGGAATCCGATGAACCGGAACGTCATCGTGATCGGCGGCGGCTTGGCGGGTTCGGAAGCCGCCTGGCAGCTTGCCGAGCGCGGTTTTCGCGTCGACCTCTACGAGATGCGCCCCCACAAGACGACCGGCGCGCATGTCGGCGACGGCTTCGCCGAGCTGGTGTGCAGCAATTCCTTCGGCTCGAAGCTGCCGGATCGCGCGTCCGGCTTGCTCAAAACCGAGCTGGACAGGCTGCGCTCGCTGCTGCTCGCCCGCGCCGAAGCCGCGGCGGTTCCGGCGGGCGGCGCGCTGGCAGTAGACCGCGAGCGATTTTCGCAGTCCGTCACCGACGCGCTCAGCAGCCATGCGAATATCCGCGTTGTCCGTGAGGAAGTCACCGACATCCCCGATACGCCGACGATCATCGCTTCGGGACCGCTGACTTCGTCGGCGCTGGCGGAGCGCATCGCCCATCTGACCGGGCAGGATCACCTCTACTTCTACGACGCGCTCGCGCCCATCGTGGCGGCGGACAGCATCAACATGGAGATCGCTTTCCGCGCCAGCCGCTACGGACGCGGCGACGAGGACGAGGGTGATTACGTCAACTGCCCGATGAACAAAGAGGAATACGAGCGCTTCGTCGACGCCGTGCTGGCTGCCGAGACCATCGAACTGCGCGACTTCGAGCGTGAGGACGAGCATTTCTTCGAGGGCTGCCTGCCCATCGAGCAGATCGCCTCGCGCGGGCACGACTCGCTCGCCTTCGGACCGATGCGCCCGGTCGGGCTGATCGACCCGCGCACGGGCAGGCGTCCGTATGCCGTCGTCCAGCTTCGCCAGGATAACCTGATGGGCAGCCTGTACAATCTGGTCGGCTTCCAGACCAATCTCAAGTGGGGCGCGCAGAAAGCCGTGCTGCGCCTGATCCCCGGTCTGGAGAACGCCGAGTTCATGCGCTACGGGCAGATGCACCGCAACACCTTCATCAACTCCCCTACCCTGCTCAGCCCGACGCTGGCATTCAAGGCGCGCGCCGACCTGTTCTTCGCCGGGCAGATCACGGGCGTCGAGGGTTACATGGGCAACGTCGCTACCGGGCTGGTCGCCGCCCTTAACTTGGCGCGGACGCTGCAAGGCAAGCCTGCCTGGACGATCCCGCCGACGACCATGCTCGGCGCGCTCTGCCATTACATTACCCACGCCGAACCGAAGCATTTTCAGCCGATGAAAGCCAATTTCGGCATCCTGCCGGAACTACCAGGGCGCATCAAGGACAAGCGCCAGCGCTACGCCGCTTACGTCGAGCGCGCCCTTGCCGACATGGACGCCGCTATTGCAGGCTTGCAAGACCCTTATCTCACACCGGAGGTTATCTCTTGACGTTTCGCCGCATCATCCCCCTGATCCTGATCGTGCTGCTGGCGAATGTCGCCCGCGCGCAGGATGATCCCGCACAATTCAGCGGTCAGCTCGCCTTGCAGCAGTTGACCGATTACGTCAACGTCGGACCGCGCCCGACCGCCACGATGGGCAGCATCGAAGCGGGCAACCTGATCCTCGACCGCCTCGACGCGCTCGGCTGGACGACTTCGGAGGACTGGCACGTCGTCGGCTTTGGCGACCGCAGCAATCTGACCGACGCCGCGCAGATCACCGTCGAACACTGGCAGCCGTTCAGCGTCGCCGATTTGCTCAGCGCCGACATCGCCAACCTGAGCGCCGGCACGGCGCACCCGCGCGACATCCAGTTCGACCCGCTGATCATCCCGGTGCGCAATCTGGTCGCCAGCTACGGCAGCGGCAACACCATCCTGATCGGCGCGCACTACAACTCGCGCATCTTCGCCGACCACGACGCCGATCCCGCCAAGCAGCAAGACCCGATGCCCGGCGCAAACGACGGCGGCAGCGGCGTCGGCGTGCTGCTCGAACTGGCGCGCGTGCTCAGCCAAGATTACACGGCGAACCAGGAAATCCGCCTCGTCTTCTTCGACGCCGAGGACAACGGTCACATCGAACCCTGGACGACGCTGCTGCCCGCCACCGATGGCTTCCTGATCGGCTCGGCGCTCTACGCCAGCGGGCTAGACCTCCAGAACGAGACCATCAGCTATATGGTGCTGGTCGATATGGTCGGCGACATGGATCAAAGCCTGCCGATTGAGGGCTATTCCAATCAGGTCGCGCCGCAGATTGCCGCCGACATCTGGTCGACCGCCGCCGACCTCGGCTATGGCGATCAGTTCACGACCACGCCGCGCAGCCCGATCACCGACGATCACGTGCCCTTCCTCCAGCGCGGCATTAAGGCGGTCGACATCATCGATCTGGATTATCCTTACTGGCATACCGCCGAAGACACCGTCGACAAGATCAGCCCGGACAGCCTGGAGCGCGTCGGGCGCACGCTGCTGGCGTATCTCGAAAAGACCGGCGCGATCACCCGTAAAAGCTAATCAAGAAGGAAACGATGCCCGCACCTGCCGACCGTATCAGAGCTTTACCGCCCTACCCGTTCGTCCTGCTCAACCAGCGCGTGCGCGAACTCAACGCGCAGGGGCTGGACGTGATCGGGCTGGACATCGGCAGCCCGGATATGCCGCCGCCCGATTTCGTGATCGACGCGCTCACGGCATCGGCGCGCCAGCCGGGGAATCACAGCTATGCGGGCTACAAAGGCACGCCGCAGTTCCGCGCCGCCGTTGCCGATTATTACCGCAAGCGCTTCGGCGTCACGCTCGACCCGGAAACGCAGGTGCTCCCGCTGATCGGCAGCAAGGAAGGTCTCGTCAACTTCTCCCTCGCCTATCTGGATCGCGGCGACGTGGCGCTGGTGCCGGACATCGGCTATCCAGCCTATTCGGCGAGCACGTGGTTGGCGGGCGCGGAAGTCTGCTACCTGCCGATCAACGAGGCGGGTGGCTATCTACCTGATCTGGACAGCTTTCCGCCCGACCCACGCGCCAAGCTGCTCTGGGTTAACTATCCCAACAATCCGACGGGCGCGACGGCAGACTTCGACTTCTACCAGCGCGCCGTCGATTTCTGCAACGCGCGCAATCTGCTGCTGGCGTCCGACAACCCCTACGTCGAGGTCACTTACGACGGCTACACCGCCGGGAGCGCCCTGCAAGCCCGTGATGCGCTCGACTGCACCGTCGAGTTCATCTCGTTCTCGAAATCGTATAATATGGCAGGATGGCGTATCGGCGCGGCGGTCGGTAACACCGAAGGCATCCGCACGCTGCTCCAGATGAAAAGCAACGTCGACAGCGGGCATTTCCGCCCGATCTACGACGCCGCCGTCGTCGCGGTCGAGCAGGTCACGCCGGATTGGATCGACCAGCGCAACGCGATTTATCAGCGCCGCCGCGACCGCATCCTGGAGACACTGCCGCAGATCGGGTTGAGCGCGCGCAAGCCGAAAGGCTCGCTCTACGTCTGGGCGCACGTCGATCAGGGAGACGGCGGCAGCTACGCGGACGCAGCGCTCATGAACGCGCACGTCTCAGTCGCGCCGGGACAGATTTATGGACCCGGCGGCACAAATTATGTCCGCATCAGCGTCGGTATTGCCGACGAGCGGCTCGAAGAGGCGCTGGATCGCCTCAAGAAATGGTATGGGAACCAATGACAGCACGTGAATCGCTCATCGCCGTCCGCGAGCGCGCCTTTCTGGTCGGGCTGGGGCTGCGCGGCAGCCGCCCGCTCCTCAGCGTCGAGGATTCGCTGCAAGAACTGGCGCTGCTGGCGGATACCGCCGGCATGGAAGTCGTCGGACAGACCTGGCAGCACGTCGCGCACATCGACCCGGCAACGTTCGTCGGCTCCGGCAAAGTCGACGAGATACGGGAGATGCTGCTGGCGAACGAAGCGCAGGTCGTGATCTTCGACGACGAGCTGTCCCCCCGCCACCAGCGCGGACTGGAAAAACGTTTCGGCGAGGAAATCAAGGTCATCGACCGCTCGGCGCTAATCCTCGACATCTTCGCCCAGCACGCCCACACCCGTGAGGGCGCGCTTCAGGTCGAATTGGCGCAGTACGAATACCGCCTGCCCCGGCTCACCCGCGCCTGGACGCACTTGGCGCGGCAGGCGGGCGGCGCATCCGGGCGCGGCGGCGCGGGCGGCGGCGTCGGTCTGCGCGGTCCCGGCGAGACGCAGCTTGAAGTCGACCGCCGCGACATCCGCCGCCGCATCAGCAAGTTGAAAGAGGAAATCGAGCACGTGCGCTCGCACCGCAGCCGTCACCGCGCCCAGCGCGACCGCGCGGGAATCCCACTGATCGCGCTGGTGGGCTACACCAACGCCGGGAAGTCGACGCTGATGCGCGCGCTCACCGGCGCGGATGTCTACATCGCCAACCAGTTATTCGCCACGCTCGACCCGACCACGCGCCGCGTCGACCTGCCTTCGGGGCGGCAGGCGCTGATCAGCGATACGGTCGGCTTCATCCAGAAGCTGCCGACGACCCTGATCGCCGCCTTTCGCGCCACGTTGGAAGAAATCAACGACGCCGACATCGTCCTCGAAGTGGCGGACATCAACCACCCCAACGTCGTCCAGCACATCGAAAGCGTCGAGGACACCCTCGCCGAAATCGACGTGCCGCCCGTGCCGCGTATCCTCGTCTGGAACAAGCTCGATCTGTGGGGCGACCAACCGACGCCGCAGCTTCACGACGCGGAGAGCTACGCGGGCGAAGTCGCGGTCTCGGCGACCAAGAATATCGGGCTTGACCACCTGCTGGCAGCCATCGAAACGGCACTCGCCAAGGCGCTCTACTCGGTTACGCTGCGCCTGCCCTACGAACGCGGCGACCTGGCATCGCTGCTGCACGAAATGGGCACGGTGGACGAGCAAACTCATGACGAAGATGGTGTTGTGCTCAAGGTGCAGCTTCCGCACGCCCTCTACGAACGGTTCAAAGAGTATCGAGTGTAGACCATGTTCAAACGCATAGATCGCTCGCCCGCCCTCGCCCGTTTACTCGAACATCTGTCGGCGTCGCTCGCCCGCCAGCGCGGTCTGCCCATCGTGCTCGGCGTGGTGCTGGTCGCCATCAGCTTCGTCGTGCAGTTGATCAACGTCTACAGCCCATCTCAGACGCTCGATCTGATCTGGACGATCACGCTGCACGGCGGCTTGTTGATCGCGCTGATCGGTCTTGCTGGTGGTCGAGCCGCTCGGTCGCTGACCGGCACTGTCTGGAATCGCGCAAATCGGCAACACTAAACGACTGAGCGGACAGATTCTTCCTCACCGAACAGGACGCTCAGTCCGGAATCGCCATCATCGTTTGTGAAAAGTCACCAAATCAACCTCAAAAAGATCAGCCAACGCGAATTTTGATGATCCGTAGATATGCACTACAATTTCGTATGCTTTTACCCATCCTTAATTTAATGAGGAAGTGGAGGCTACTCAATGTTAAGGCGTTCGATACTATTGCTGTTGCTTGCGGCGTTCATTCTCCCACTCCAAGCCTTTGCGCAGGAGAGCACGCCTGCCGCGTCCGAGCTGCCCGACTTGGGCGGGCGCGAAATCACCATCGCGGTGGAAAACGCATACCCGCCCTACAACATGATCAACGAAAACGGCGACGCCGTCGGCTGGGACTACGACACTTTCCGCGACATCTGCAAGCTGCTCAACTGCAAGCCGGTCTTCCAGCAGATGGCGTGGGATGGAATGCTGCTGGCGGTCTCGCAGGGTCAGGTCGATGTTGCCGGTGACGGCATCACCTACACCGCCGACCGCGCTCAGACCGTCGACTTCTCCTCCCTCTACCAGTCCTACGACGAAACCCTGCTGGTGCGCGCCGACGAAGACCGCTTCTCCAACGCCGACGAGCTTAAGGCGCTGCCCGATTACCTCGTCGCCACCCAGATCGGCACCACCAACGAGATCACCGCTCACAACCTCTTCGGTCAGGATCACGTCAAGTCGTATGACACCTTCGGCGCGGCGGTGCAGGCTTTGCTCAACAAGGACGCCGACGCCGTCGTGGTCGACCGTCCCGCTGCCGAAGGGTACGAAACCGCCCAGGGCGGACTGAAGACCGTCGGTGAGAAGCTGGCAGGCGTCGAAGGTCTCGCTTTCGCCTTCCCCAAGGGCAGCGACCTGGTTGACCCCATTGACCAGGCGATGGCTGCCATGCAAGCCAGCGGGCGCTGGGATCAGCTTTACACACGTTGGTTCAACGAGCCGACGCTGCCTGATCTCGGTGGCAAGGAAATCACCGTCGCGGTGGAAAACGCCTATCCGCCCTACAACATGATCGACGAAAACGGCAACGCCGTTGGCTGGGACTACGACACTTTCCGCGACATCTGCAAGCTGCTCAACTGCAAGCCGGTCTTCCAGCAGATGGCGTGGGATGGAATGCTGCTGGCGGTCTCGCAGGGTCAGGTCGATGTTGCCGGTGACGGCATCACCTACACCGCCGACCGCGCTCAGACCGTCGACTTCTCCTCCCTCTACCAGTCCTACGACGAAACCCTGCTGGTGCGCGCCGACGAAGACCGCTTCTCCAACGCCGACGAGCTTAAGGCGCTGCCCGATTACCTCGTCGCTACCCAGATCGGCACCACCAACGAGATCACCGCTCACAACCTCTTCGGTCAGGATCACGTCAAGTCGTATGACACCTTCGGCGCAGCGGTGCAGGCTTTGCTCAACAAGGACGCCGACGCCGTCGTGGTCGACCGTCCCGCTGCCGAAGGGTACGAAACCGCCCAGGGCGGACTGAAGACCGTCGGTGAGAAGCTGGCGGGCGTCGAAGGTCTCGCTTTCGCCTTCCCCAAAGGCAGCGACCTCGTTGATCCCATTGACCAGGCGATGGCTGCCATGCAAGCTGACGGAACGTGGGACGACATCTACCACGTATGGTTTGACACGCAACAGTCACAGTAGGTCCAGCAACTCAATCAGGGGGTGGGCAAATAGCCCACCCCTCTGTATTCAAAGGACGAGATTGAATGGCACAATCCACCAGCGCCGTAACCGAAGACTACCGCACGCCGCGCCAATTCTTCAACATGCGTGTCTTTTCACGAAACCTCATCCAGCGGCGGAGTTGGTTCATCGGTTTCCTCTTGCTGGACGCGATTACCGTTTGGTATATCCGATTTAGCAGCAACAGCGCTGTGATGATGGATACCTGGAACTACATCTGGCCAGGCATCACCACAACCGTGCAATTGACTGTTTTGTCCTATATCCTGGCGACCGTCATTGGCTTGTTTATCGCTTTGGCGCGCATATCGAAGAATTTCATCATCTACAATACGGCAACGCTCTACGTCGAGTTATTTCGTGGGCTGCCGTTACTGGTGATCATCTTAATCTTCTGGGCGGTTCTGAAAGTCGCGTTTGTGAACGTCGTATCGACGGTGCCGATACTGGACGATCTCGTGCAGCGTTTATCCGGTATCAGCCCTGAACTGATCAGCACCACGCTGATCCGCACGCGAGACATCCCCGACACGTCGATTCTGATTGTCGCCTTCGCCCTGACCTATGCGGCGTTTATGTCCGAAGTTTTCCGGGCGGGTATCGACAGCATCGGCAAAGGGCAGATGGAAGCAGCCCGCTCGCTCGGAATGACCTATGTTCAGACAATGCGCTACGTCATCCTGCCGCAGGCGATCCGCAACGTCCTCCCGGCGATGGCGAACAACTTCATCTTGCTCCTGAAAGACACCTCGCTCGCATCGGTCGTCGCCGTACCGGAAATCTCGTACCTGACGCGCCAGTATTCCAGTAATCGCTTCCGCTATCCCGAAGGACTGCTTTGTTTGGCGCTGATATATGCCAATCTGACCATCATCATGTCGCTCGGCGTCTATTACCTGGAATCGCGCCTGCACGCCGACCGGCGGGAGGACTGAGCATGTCACAGCCAACGCCAGCGATCATCAGCGTCCGCAACGCCTCGAAGCATTTCGGGCGCGTCATGGCGCTTATCAACGTCAGCATGGACGTGATGCCCGGCGAAGTCATCGTCATCATCGGACCCAGCGGCTCGGGCAAAAGTACGCTGCTGCGCTGCATCAACCGCCTGGAAGCCATCGACGAAGGCGAAATCTGGGTCAACGGCATCCACCTGAGCCACAAAGCGACCAACATCAACCGCATCCGTGAGGAAGTCGGGATGGTGTTTCAGGGGTTCAACCTGTTCCCCAATCTGACCGCGCTGGGCAACGTCATGCTGGCGCAGCAGATCGTCCGCAAGCGCGACAAAGCCGAGGCTGAAGATACGGCACGCAAGCTGCTGGCGAAGGTAGGCATCCCGGAGAAAGCCGACGTATTCCCCGCCAAGCTCTCCGGCGGGCAGCAGCAGCGCGTCGCCATCGCTCGCGCGCTGGCGATGAATCCCAAGATCATGCTGTTCGACGAACCCACGTCCGCCCTCGACCCCGAGATGATCAAGGAAGTCCTCGACGTGATGCTCGACCTCGCCAAAGAGGGCATGACCATGGTCTGCGTGACGCACGAAATGGGCTTCGCGCGCGCCGCCGCCGACCGGGTGATCTTCATGGACAAAGGTGAAAAGCTGGTGGAAACCACGCCCGAGGGATTGTTCAACAACCCGGACCACGAGCGGCTCAAGCTGTTTTTGAGCAAGATTTTGTAGAGACGGATTGCTATCCCGTGATCTGCGCCCAGTAGATTTCCGGCGTGAACATGGTATGGACAAACATGCGCATGTCCGGCGTGATCGCTAGCCCCGCCAGCGGCACGATCAGGTCGCTGTAGAGGACGATCTCGACCTGATCGTTGGTGCAGCCGCCGTTCGCCTGACACACCTTCGGGTCGACGCGCCCGACCAGCCCGCGATTGCCCAGCGCATAGGCGAAGTACAGATTGCCGTCACTGCCAAGCTGGAGATCGGTCACGTTTTGCAGCCCGCTGACCAGCACGTGATTCTCGCCCTCGCCCGGCTGCTGCCCGTTGAGTACCGAGTTGAGCGAATACCATTCCACCGAGCGCCGCGTGCTGCCGTAATTGGCGACGTAGACCGTCTCGTCGTCGTGGACGATCCCCATCGGCGACGACAGCCCTTCCATCAAAACCTGATCGCTGCCGTCGCGCCCCAGCAGGTCGATGGTATTGCCGAGCAGGTTCGTCAGCAGAAAATGCTGCTCGTCGACGTAGGAAATCCCCCAGGGACCGTTCAGGTTGCGCACGATGGTGTCGATGCGCGTGCGCGTGATCTTCGTCAGCGTGTTCATTTGATAATCCGGCACCCACATCGTCAGGTTCTGGTTCGCGTCGTTCTCGACGTAGAGCGTTTGCGCGTTTCGGAGACCATAAATGTAGGCGCGCGTCTGCCCGGTCGTATCGTCAATCTCGTAGACGGTGGCGTCCCCGGTGCAAGCCGTGTACAGCTTGTTCTCGAACCACGTGATCCCGTTCGGGCGCTGCACGTTTCCAGTGATAATCGCCAGATCAGCCTGCGTCAGCGGCTCGAAACCGGCGGCGTGGGTGGCGGTCAGCATGGGCGTTACCGAGGGGACAGGCGTCCCGGTCTTGGTGGGCGCGGGCGTTGGCGTGATCTCATTCTGCGCAGCAGCCGAAAACACCGCCTGCGCGATCAACGCGGCGGCAAGAACCAGAGATGCGATTTTAGTCATACGTTTCTTGCTTCACCTGATAGATAGGAATAGAGACAAAGAACGTCGTTCCCAGCCCCGGCTCGCTTCGCAGCCAGACTTTGCCGCGATGATTTTCGACCACCGCTTTGACCAGACTCAATCCCAGCCCGGAGCCGGACACATGCTCCGTGCCTTTCTGATTCGCCCGGTAAAAACGGTCGAAAACGCGCGTCTGTACCGCTTGATCGATGCCGACGCCGGTATCTTCAACCTCAAATAGTACACCATCATGGTCTTGATGCGCACGCAGCGAAACCGAGCCACCCGGCGGCGTAAACTTGATCGCGTTCTCCACCAGATTGATGATCGCCCGTTCGAACTGCTCTACGTCGCAGGCGAACTCCGGCAGCGCCTCGTCCACGTCCGTGCTCAGCGTGATCTTGCCGTCGTCCGCGCGCTCCCGCAGTTCGTAGATCACGTTATGCACGATCCGCGATGGATGGCACATCTCCAGCGACATCGCGCCGGATTTGACCCGTTCGAGATCGAGTATCCCCCGGATGATCCGTTCCATGCGCTGAAGCTGCTTGTCGATCACCTGCACCGACTCCCAGACTTCGTCGTCCTCGACGCCGAGCAGGTCGTCTTGCAGCAGTTCGAGGTTCGCCATCGCCGCCTGCAAGGGATTCTTCAGGTCGTGGCTGGTCATACGCACCATTTCGCTCTTGATCCGGTCAAGCTCCTTGAGCTGTGTCACATCGTTCAGCACCGCGACCCAGCCGCGCAAGCGCGGGCGTCCCAGCCGCGTGAGCGAGCACAGATAGATTTTCTCTCCGAAGGCGACTTCATAGGTGTACGCCTGAAAACGATTGACGTGGCGCAGGACGTCCAGATAGTCTTTCGGCAGCGCTGACGCGGGTACGAGTGTCTGTATTGGTTGATCGATGCCGTTCTGCTCAATCGAGAATACCGCCTTCGCCGCCGGGTTGGCAAAGATCAGCCGGAAGCGCCGATCCACCGCCAGCACCGGGCTTTCCGTGCTGTCGAGCACGGCTTCAAGCTGGCTGCGCGCGATCTCGACCTGCTGTGTCAGTTCCGCCTGCTCCTTGAACAGGCGGTTGTGGACGATGGCGACCGCCGCCTGCGCGCCCAGTAGTTCCAGCATATAGACATCTTCGATCCAGAACAGCCGCCCGTGCCGCTGCGCGGCGACCACCAGCAGCGCGCCGATAGCTTCTCCGCCGTAAATCAGCGGCGTACAGATCACCGAGCCGAAGGTTTCCCGCGCGAATGGCAGATCGTCCGCGCCGCGCCACTCACGGGCGTAATCGTCCAGGTGTACCGAATGGCGCGTCTGCGTCGCCGTGCCCGCCAGTCCATCGTTGGGCGCGGGCGCGACGTGCAGCGGATCGTTCGGCAGTTCGTGGGCGTAGGCAAGCTGAAGCTGGGCGTTGGTATTCAGGAAAATCCCCACGCCGTCCGCGCCGAGCAGGTCTGCCGCCAGCGTAGCGATCTGATTCAGCAGCAGGTCGATGCCCGCCTGGCTGGTGATGGCGATGTTCACCGTGCGGATCGCCTCCATCTGCGAATTGCGCTCCGCCAGCGGGCTGATGATCTCCTGCCCCAGAATCGCAAAGCTGACGATCAGCGCCGAGATCGCGCTGATGTTGATCGACAGCGAGAAGATTTGCAGTTCCGGGTTGAGGAAGCCGAGGCTCTGCCCCAGCACAAACAGGATGATGCCGATTTGCACCGTCCGGGAGCGTGCCTTGCGCCGGTAGCGCCAGAGCAGGTACAGCGTGCCCCAGTCGAAAATCACGTAGAACACCACCAGCAGCGGCTGCGACTGGTAGCTGAACTCGCCCGCGCTGAGCGTCACGAACGACGACGGCGCGTTGGCGAGGATCGCCAGCAGGCGAAAGAACAGCACCAGCAGCAGCGACCCCAGCGCCAGCGCGCGGAAGCGGCGCGTGTGCGCCTTGACGATCACGGCGGTCAGCACGTAGACGGCGACGCTGGAGCCGGTGAAACCCAGCTCCATCAGCCCGATCAGCGGCTTGATCAGCACCGATTCGGGGTCGATCAGCGTCAGCCCCTGCGCCAGCAGCGACCCGCCGTTCCACAGAAACACCAGAAACAAAAACGCCGCAAAGAACTGGTTCAGTTCCTTGCGCACGTCGTTCCAGAGGATGATCACCAGAAACGCCAGCGCCAGCGGCAGCATGACGGCGTTGATTAACAGCGTTATAGCGTTCAGTCCGGTCATTTACCGGAGCGCTTTCAGACCGATCTCTGGGGGACGATAGGCTGTTTCTCGAAACGGTAGCCGATGCGGTGCTCGGTCAGAATGTACACCGGGTTGGAGGCGTCGCGCTCGATCTTGCGGCGTAGCTGGCTGATGTAGACGCGGGGATAGTACACGTCGTCGATGTACTCGCGCCCCCACACCTGTTCCAGCAGGTCGCGCTGCGAGACGACGCGCCCGGCGTTTTCCAGCAGCACCGCCAGCAGCTTGAACTCCGTCGGCGTCAGATGCACGTTCACGCCTTCGACGTATACCTGCCGTCGATGCAGGTCGATGTTGAGCCGCCCGTCGTCGTAGCGCTGCTCAGTCTGCACGTTCGTCATCTGGGCGCGGCGCAGCAGCGCGCTCACCCGCGCGACGAACTCGTTGAGGCGCACCGGCTTGGCGAGATATTCGTCCGCACCCGCGCTCAAACCGTCGATAATATCCTCTTCAGTGATCGCCTGAGCCGACAACATCATGACGGGCGTATCCGAAACCTCACGAATCCGTCGGCAAACCGTCATGCCGTCCATGCCATCTGGCATGATAATATCTAAAATGACGATGTCAGGTCGCTCGGTATGAAAAGCGCGCACCGCGTCCAAGCCGTTCTGGCAGGCGATCACGTCGTAGCCCTCGCGCTTGAGCTTACGACCCAGTGCGTCGCGTATTGCCTGTTCGTCGTCAACAATCATCACTTTCATAATTTCAGTGTAGCATCGGCTGAATTTTGAGACAAGTAGGTGATCTATCGGTTTTCTTAAGGGAAAAGCTATAATGTTTCCTGAAGTGCATAAACGAGAAAGGTACGGCATGGCGACCAGACGAACCATTTTCATGGTGCTCACCTTGATCCTTGCGCTGTTCGTGAGCGCCTGTAATCTCACTGGAGCGCCCTCCGAAGAACAGATCGCCCAGACGGCGACGGCGGCAGCCACGCTCCCGCCAACGCGCACGCCGCTTTCGACCAGCGGCGTCCCTACGACCTTCCCGGTGACGCAGCCGACTAGCCTGCCCACCTTCGCCTTCCCAACGTCGGTCGTTTCGTTCCCGACGGCGGTCACTTTCCCGACCAGCGTGCCGCCTCAGGTGATCTTCCCCACCAACACGCAGCTGCCGGTCAGCATCGTCATCCTGTCGCCCGTCTCCGGCAACGTCGTCGCCGGAAATGTGCAGATACTCGGCTCGGCGATTCATCCGCAGTTCTTGCAGTATCAAGTCGAGTTCGGACCCGATCCAAATCCGGGTAATCTCTGGTTCCCGGCGACCTCGGCAATCTCCAACCCGGTCTTGAACGGGCTGCTCGGCATCTGGAACACCACCACCGTGCAGGACAGCCGCTACCAGTTGCGCCTGCGCGTTTACCTGCGCGACGGCACGCTGCTGACGACCGTCGTTCCCAATATCACCGTGCAGAACCACGTCAACACGCCTATCCCATCGCCGACGCAGAATATCCCGCGCCCGATTGCCGCCTTCACCCAGGACAAAGCCTCCGGCGACGTGCCGCTGACCGTCCAATTCACCAACCAGTCGAGCGGGACGATCAACTCGATTGCCTGGAGCTTCGGCGACGGCAACTCCAGCAACGAGGTCAACCCCAAGCACACCTTTGGCGCGCCCGGTCTCTACACCGTCACACTCAGCGTCACCGGACCCGGCGGCAGTTCCAACGTATCGCGCCAGATCAACGCCACCAGCCCGACATCTCCCGTCGCCGGATTCACGCAGGATCGCACCGCAGGCGTCGCCCCGCTGACCGTCCAGTTTACCGACCAATCGAGCGGCAATATCACGGCTTATCAGTGGAACTTCAGCGACGGCTCGACCAGCTCCGAGCGCAATCCTTCGCACACCTTCATGACGCCCGGCACGTACAACGTCTTCCTGACCGTCACCGGAGCCGGCGGCTCGTCGAGCGTGACACGCCAGATCAGCGTCTCCAGCGCCGTCCCGCCGACCGCGACCTTTACGGCTACGTTCACACCAACCTTCACGCCAACGTTCACGGATACGCCGACGATCACGCTGACCCCCAGTAACACGACGACGCCGGTTTCTCCGACGCCGACGTTCACCCCTACCGACACCGAGACGCCCACAGAAACGTTCACACCGACGTTCACGCCGACCTTCACGGATACGCCGACGATCACGCTGACCCCCAGTAACACGACGACGCCCGTCTCTCCGACGCCGACGTTCACGGAGACCGATACACCAATTCCGCCGCCGGACACCTTCACACCCACCTCGACGCCCACTGACACCGAAACACCGACGGAAACCCTCACGCCGACCAGCACGGACACGTCTATCCCACCGACGCCTACGTTTACGCCGACCGATACCGAGACGCCCATTCCGCCAACGCCGACGTTCACACCAACGGCGACCGATACCGAGTACCCGGCTCCGCAGGCGGCTTTCATCGCCAGCGCCGTTCAAGGCTCGCCGCTCTCCATCCAATTCACGGATCAATCCACCGGGCAGATTGTTAGCTGGGCGTGGGACTTCGGCGACACCACTGGCTCCAATGAGCAAAATCCGGCGCATACCTATGGCGCAGGCGGCAACTATACGGTCACGCTCACGGTCACCGACGGACTGGCGCGAATGTCGATCTATTCGGTGGTCGTCACGGTCACCGAGCCGATCCATGCCGGTTTCGGCGTTCAGGTGACCGACCTCACCGTCCAGTTCGTCGATCAGTCAAGTGGGCAGATGTCCGGCTACGCTGGGACTTCGGCGACACCACCGGCTCGACTGACCAGAACCCGTCGCACACCTATGGAACCCCTGGCACCTACAATGTGACGCTTCAGGTGAGCAGCGACGACGGACGTACTGACAGCATCACCCAGCAGGTGACGGTCACCGCACCGCTGGTGGCGAGTTTCGCTGCCCAACCGACCGACCTCACCGTCCAGTTCGTGGATCAATCGAGTGGGCAGATCGTCGGCTGGACGTGGGACTTCGGCGACACCACCGGCTCGACTGACCAGAACCCATCACACACCTATGGAACGCCCGGCACCTACAATGTCACGCTGACGGTCACGGGCGCGAACAACGCCACCAACAGCATCACCCAGCAGGTGACGGTCACCGCACCGCTGGTGGCGAGTTTCGCTGCCCAACCTACCGACCTCACCGTCCAGTTCGTGGATCAATCGAGTGGGCAGATCGTCGGCTGGACATGGGACTTCGGCGACACCACCGGCTCGACTGACCAGAACCCGTCGCACACCTACTGGAACGCCCGGCACCTACAACGTCACGCTGACGGTGACGGGCGCGAACAACGCCACCAACAGCATCACCCAGCAGGTGACGGTCACCGCACCGCTGGTGGCGAGTTTCGCTGCCCAACCGACCGACCTCACCGTTCAGTTCGTGGATCAATCGAGTGGGCAGATCGTCGGCTGGACGTGGGACTTCGGCGACACCACCGGCTCGACTGACCAGAACCCATCACACACCTATGGAACGCCCGGCACCTACAATGTCACGCTGACGGTCACGGGCGCGAACAACGCCACCAACAGCATCACCCAGCAGGTGACGGTCACCGCACCGCTGGTGGCGAGTTTCGCTGCCCAACCGACCGACCTCACCGTCCAGTTCGTGGATCAATCGAGTGGGCAGATCGTCGGCTGGACGTGGGACTTCGGCGACACCACCGGCTCGACTGACCAGAACCCATCACACACCTATGGAACGCCCGGCACCTACAACGTCACGCTGACGGTGACGGGCGCGAACAACGCCACCAACAGCATCACCCAGCAGGTGACGGTCACCGCACCGCTGGTGGCGAGTTTCGCTGCGCAGCCGACCGACCTCACCGTCCAGTTCGTGGATCAATCGAGTGGGCAGATCGTCGGCTGGACGTGGGACTTCGGCGACACCACCGGCTCGACTGACCAGAACCCATCACACACCTATGGAACGCCCGGCACCTACAACGTCACGCTGACGGTCACGGGCGCGAACAACGCCACCAACAGCATCACCCAGCAGGTGACGGTTGCGGCGGCATTGCAGGCCGATTTCACGCCGCAGGCGACTGATCTCACCGTCCAGTTCACGGATCAGTCCACAGGGCAGATCGCCGGGTGGACGTGGGACTTCGGCGATGGCACAGGCTCCAATGACCAGAGTCCGTCGCACACCTACGCTGCACCCGGCACTTACACGGTCACGCTGACCGTCACCGACGGCAACGGGCGGTCGGACGACCAGAGCGCGGTCGTTCAGGTCACGGCGCCGCTGCAAGCCAGCTTCACGGCGCAGCCCACCGACCTCACCGTCCAGTTCACCGATCAATCCACTGGGCAGATCGCCGGGTGGACGTGGGACTTCGGCGACAGCAGCGGCTCGAATGACCAGAATCCATCACACACCTACGCCGCCGGAGGCACCTATAACGTCACGCTGACGGTCAGCGACGGCATCGGCGGCGGCAACAGCACGCAGCAGCAGGTCACAGTCACCGCGCCGCAGCAGCAGCCTCCGCAGCAGACGATTGTCGACACCACGCCGATCCTGCCCGACCTGAACGCGCTCCACGACATCCTGCGCGGCATTTACGCCAATGGTGTCAACAGCTTCGGCAACCGCGCGACGGTCTTCACGACGGCAGGCGACAGCATCTTCGCGCAGCCCGGCATCCTCAGCCCGTTCGCGTCGGGTCCGTATGACCTGAGCGCCAACAGCGACCTGCAAGCCATCGTCGACTGGTTCAATTCGACCGACCTCGGCGGCGTGACCAGCTACAACCGCACCAGCCTGGCGGTGAACCCGAACTGGCTGGCGCAGTCGCTGCTTGATCCAAACCAGAGCGATCCATCCTGCAATGGCGAAGCGCCGCTCGCCTGCGAACTGCATCAGACGCAGCCCGCGCTGATGTTCGTCGCCGTCGGTCGCAACGACGCGCTCAACGGCACAGACTCGGGCACATTCCAGAATATGCTCAACCAGATCGTCGCCACCATCTCGTCGAACGGGACGATCCCGGTCTTGATGACCATCCCCGACGACGGCAGCAACCCGAACGTCGAAGCCATCAACGAGGTGATCATCACAGTCGCGCAGCAGAACAACGTGCCGTTGATCAATGCGGCGCGGGCGCTCAAGGAACTGGCATCCGGCTACAATCTCAGCCCGTCGCCGAGCGGCGCGGGCGCGCTGGACGCCGCCTCCGTCAGCACTTACGGGATCAACGCGCTCAACTACGATCTCTTGCGCGTACTGAGCGATGCGCGTAACATCATCTTCCCGGACGCATAAGTCGGAATCACCGGAACTTCGTAGGGGCGTAGCGTGCTGCGCCCCTAACTCAACGGGTCAGGGGAAGTGAATGCGAGGCAAGTTACTACAACTTATTTTCATCTTTCTGCTGTTGATGGCGGGCTGTACCTCGTCCAACGACAACCCGTCGCTTCTCGTCACGCTCTCGGTCGACGGTCAGGAGCGCAGCTACCCGCAGCCGATAGCCATCACCGTCGGCGAGTTCTTGCGCCAGGCGAATGTCGATCTCGGTTCGCTCGACGAAGTGACGCCGCCGCTGTTCACGCAGATCAGCGACGGGATGCACATCACGGTCACGCGGGTGCAGGAAACGCAGGAATGTGAAAATCAGGACATCGCATTCCACGAAAACCGCATCCCTAACGAGGGCTTAAGTCCGGGCGAAGAGCGCGTCGCGCAGGCGGGGCAAAGCGGTGTCGAGGAAATTTGCTACCGCGTCACCACCCGCGACGGCAAGCGCTCGGATCGCGTACCCTTCCGCACGACGGTCATCACCGCGCCGCAGGACGCCGTCATCTACGTCGGACCCGCCGGGCAGCTTGACCCGGTGCAGATCGAGGGCACGCTCTCGTACATCAGCAACGGCAACGCCTGGGTCATGCGCGGAGTCAGCACCAACAAGCGCCTGCTGACGACCTCCGGTGACCTCGACAACCGCATCTTCACCCTGACGCCGGACGGTCGTCGCTTGCTGTTCAGTCGCAAATCCCCCGACCCGACCAACTACTTCAATCAACTCTGGCTGGTCAACGATACGACCAGCGTTAACGCCGAGCCGATCATGCTGCCCCCGCAGAATGTCCTCTACGCCGACTGGGTTCCCAATCAGGCGGACACGATCAGCTATTCCAGCGGCGAGATCACCGATAACAGCCCCGGCTGGCAGGCGTTCAACGACCTGTGGATCATGCGCATCGACCCCAGCACGGGCGATTCGCTCAATGCCCGCCAACTGGTCGATAAATCAAGCGGCTGGCTTAATAGCTGGTGGGGCACCGGCTTCCAGTGGTCGCCCGACGGCTCGAAGCTCGCCTGGGTGCGCGCCAATTCGATGGGCTTGGTCAATACCGATACCGGCGAGTTCCAAACCCTGCTGACCTACCCCGTCTTCAGCACGCGCCAGCCCTGGTCGTGGCGCGCGACCGTCTCCTGGTCACCCGACGGCAGCCTGATCCTGACCAGCGTGCATGGACTGCCCCTCGGCAGCGAACCCGCCGAGACCAGCCCCGCGTTCCACGACACCGTGACCGCCGTCAATGGCTCGTTCAGCGCTGACGTGGTCGAAAACGCGGGCATCTGGTCGAAGCCCAGGTATTCGCCCGTGACCACCGACGCCGACGGCAACGAGCACGGTTACATCGCCTACCTGCGCGCCCGCGACCTCGCCAACAGCATCAGCGAATCGGCGGAGTACGATCTGGTCGTCGCCGACCGCGACGGCAGCAACGCGCGCGTGGTCTACCCGGCGTCCGGTCAGCCGGGGCTGACCGCCAGCTCGCCCTATTTCGCCTGGAGTCCATCCGGAACAGAGCTAGCCTTCATTTACGGCGGAAACCTGTGGGTCGTTGATGTCGAATCCGCCGTCGCCCACCAGTTGACGCTGGATCGCGGCGCTTCCAGTCCCATCTGGACGCAATGAGGCGTCAGCTTCTGGTTGTCGTGATCGCGCTGGTCGTGCTGGCGGGCAGCCTCGCCAGCGCCGGGGCGACCCTGCGCGACCGCGACGAGAACCTGCGCGGCTACGTCGACCCGACACGGGACGCCGACCTGCCCTACTGGATTCCTCGGCTCGGAGTCAACGCCGACCTGACGCAGTACGATCCCGCGCAACTAGCAGTGCAGCTTGACGAGATGCGCGCGGCGCATATCACCTGGGTGCGCCAGTTCTTCCGCTGGGACGAGATCGAGCCGCAGCCCGGCGTCTTACGATTGGGATAAGTGGGACGCCATCGTCCAGCCCTTCGCCGACGATCCCGCAGTTGAAGCTGGTCGCCGTGCTGATGGATTCGCCGGGATGGGCGAGCGGAAGCGATTCCGTCACCGCGCCGCCGAGCAATCCCGCCGCGTTTGCCGCCTTCGCCGCCGCTTTCGCGCAGCGCTACGGCAGCACCATCGACGACTATCAAATCTGGGATGAACCCAACCTGAGCGCCGCCTGGGGCGATGCCGAGCCGCGCCCGGTCGATTACCTCGCCCTGCTGCGCGCCGCCTACAGCGCGATTCACGGCGCCGACCCGAGCGCGACGGTGATCGCGGCGGCGCTCGCCCCCACCGCCGAGCAGGGACCCGACAACATCAGCGACATTCGCTACCTGAAAGACCTCTACGCGCTCGGCGCAGCGCCCTACCTGGACGCCGCCGCCGCCAAGCCCTACGGCTTCGATACCTCGCCCGACGACCGCACCGTCCGCGAGGACACACTCGACTTCTCGCGCATCGTCGCGTTACGCGAGGTCATGGTGCAGCACGGCGACGGCGGCAAAGCGCTGTGGGCGAGCGCCTTCGGCTGGAACAGCCTGCCCGAAGGCTGGGCGGGCGCGCCGTCGATCTGGGGCAGCGTCAGCGCCGACCAGCGCGTCAGCGATACACTCGCCGCCCTCGACCGCGCCGACCGCGAATGGGCGTGGATCGGCGGCATGATCCTTCAGGAGTGGCAGCCCGCCGCCGATGCACTTGATCCGCAGTGGGGCTTCGCCCTGCGCGACCAGCGCGGCAATCCGACGCCGCTCTACGCCGCGTTGGTGGCTCGACCGCAGCCGACCGCCGCCGCCAACGCGCTTTACTTCCCGGCGAACGCCTTCGCCCGCTATTCCGGCGTCTGGACGTTCGGCGCGCTCGGCGCGGACATCGGCTGGGTGCAGGACAGCCAGCTCGATTTCAGCTATCAGGGCAGCGATCTCGCCCTGCTGGTGCGCCAGGACGATTACGTCGCCTACCTCTACTCGACCGTCGACGGGCATCCCGCCAACGCCCTCCCGCGTGACGCCGACGGCAACGCCATCCTCAACCTGACCAGCGACACGCGCCAGCCGGAACTGAGCCTTGTCCCGGTCGCGCGCGGGCTGGGCAGCGGACAGCACACGCTCCACATTACCGCCGACCGAGGCTGGGATCGCTGGGCGCTGGCGGGCTACGCCGTCAGTTCCGGCAATCTGGCGGATCCCTACAACCGCGAGATCGGCGTCGCCCTGCTGACCGCCGCCATTTCCGCACTGGCAGCCGTCGTGACGGCGATTCGCCTCGACTGGTCGCCGCTGCGCCGCGCATCCTCAAATCTCTGGGGATGGCTTGGCGATGCCGGACAGATCGCCGTCAGCGTCGTCACGTCGCTGGCGCTGCTGGTCGGAATGCTGCTCACCTGGGGCGACGCCGTGCCCAGCCTGTTCCGGCGCGAACCCGTCCCGCTGGCGCTCGTCATCCTCAGCGCCGGGCTGATCTACGTCCAGCCGCATGTCCTGCTCGTGCTGGCGGCGCTGCTCGTCCTGTTCGTGATCATCTATCACCGCCTCGACCTCGGCTTGATGCTGGTCGTGTTCTTCGCGCCCTTCTTCCTGTTTCCGGTCGCGCTCTACAAGTTCGCCTTCCCCATGTCGGAACTGCTCGTCCTGCTGACGGCGGCAGCCTGGGCGCTGCGGGCACTCGCCGCGTGGGGTCGCAGCCGCCAGAGCGCCATCCACCTGCCGACGCGCGCGTTCTGGCACGCTTTCACGCCGCTCGACTACGGGGTCGCCGCCCTGCTGCTACTCGGCGCGCTCTCGCTGGCGTGGGCAGAGCAGCGCGGCGCAGCGCTCACCGAGCTGCGCACACTCCTGCTGGAGCCTGCCCTGTTCTACCTGATTCTGCGCACGGCGGCGCGCGACCGCCGCTCGCTTCTGCGCCTGGTCGATGCGCTCGTGATCGCCGGGATCGTCGTCGCCGTGATCGGGCTGTACCAGTTCGCCAACGGTCAGGCGGTCGTCACCGCCGAGGGCGGCGCGCGCCGCCTCGCCAGCGTCTACGGATCGCCCAACAACGTCGGCTTGTTCCTCGGTCGCTGCATTCCCTTCCTGCTGGCGTTCCTGCTCGTCCGCGTCGATACGACGCGCCGCGTCTTCGCCGGGGTCGGGCTGGTCGATCCTGCTGATCGCCGTCGTCCTCAGCCAGAGCGCCGGGGCGCTGTTCCTGGGCATCCCCATCGCCGCCGCCGCCGTGCTGCTGCTAATCTTCGGCAGGCGCGGCTTGATCGCCCTGCTGGGGCTGGCGGCGGTCGCGCTCGCCGGGTTCGCCATCGCCCTGCGCTCAGCGCGCTTCGCCCATCTGCTCGATTTCTCCGAGGGCACGAACTTCTTCCGCATCCGCGTCTGGCAGAGCGCGCTGGAGATGCTCCACGACCATCCGATCACCGGGCTTGGGCTGGATCAGTTTCTCTACGCCTATCGCGGGCGCTACATCATGCCCGATGCCTGGCAGGAGCCGAATCTCTCGCACCCGCACAACTTCCTGCTCGATTTCTGGCTGCGGCTCAGCATTTTCGGCGTGGTCGTCTTCCTGTGGATTCAGACAGCGTTCTGGCGTCGCGCCTTCCGGCTCGACCGTGCTTATCGCGGGCGCGACCCGCTCATGTTCGCGCTGGTCGTCGGCGTGATGGGCAGCATGGTCAACCTGCTGGCGCACGGACTGGTCGACAACAGCGTCTTCGTCAACGACCTTGCCTACGTTTTCGTCCTGCTGCTGGGTATCATTGTCAATCTCTCGTCGCCAACCACCGGGGAGGCATCATGAAGTTGGCGTTGAACATCGTGGGGATTCTGGTCGCGTTGACCGGAGTGGTCTGGTTCTTGCAGGGGATCGGCGTCTTGCTGGGCAGCTTCATGAGCAATCAAAGCCAGTGGGCGTTGATCGGCGCGCTCTGCGTGATTATCGGCGTCGGCTTGCTCATCGTGAACAACCGGAGGCGAAACCAAAAGCAGGAGCGCCCATGAGCATCGACTGGTCGCGGATCGCGCCCGTGCTCGTGTCCATCGGCATCATCATCTTCATCGCCATCATCCGCCAGTATTCCAAGACGCTCGCGGCGGTCGTCGTGACCATGCCGCTCAACATCCCGCTCGGCATGTGGATCGTCTATTCCGGCTCGGATGATCGTCAGGCAGCGCTCACGGAGTTCTCGCAAGCCGCCGCCGTGAACATCCTTCCGAGCATCATCTTTCTGATCGTCGCCTGGCAGCTTGCCAAAGCGGGCTTTCCGCTGCTTCAGACGATCCTGTTCAGCTACGTCGCCTGGGCGGTCAGTCTGGGGCTGCTCTTTCTCGTTCGCGCGCTCGTCGGGAGCTAGTCGGTTCGCATCTTCTCGCGCAAATCTGGTAAACTCGCTGCGATTTCGCGGCAAATGCAAAGAGGTGCATGGTGCGTATTTTGATCACGGGCGCGGCGGGGTTCATCGGTTCGCATCTGTGCGACCGCTTTCTCGCCGAAGGTCACAGCGTCATCGGCATGGATAACCTGATCACCGGCAACGTGCGCAACATCGCGCATCTCGCCGGGAACGCGAGCTTTCTGTTCGTCAGGCACGATGTCACCAACTACATCTACGTCAGCGGTGGGCTGGATGCGGTGCTGCATTTTGCCTCGCCCGCCAGCCCCATCGACTACCTCAAGCTGCCGATCCAGACGCTCAAGGTCGGCGCGCTCGGCACGCACAACGCGCTCGGCTTGGCGCTGGCGAAACGCGCCCGCTTCCTGCTGGCATCGACTTCCGAGGTCTACGGCGATCCGCTCCAGCACCCGCAGCGCGAGGATTACGCGGGCAACGTCGATCCGATTGGACCGCGCGGCGTCTACGACGAAGCCAAGCGCTACGCCGAAGCCCTGACCATGGCGTATCACCGCGCGCACGGGCTGGATACGCGCATCGTCCGCATCTTCAACACCTACGGACCGCGAATGCGCCTGGACGACGGGCGCGTCGTGCCCAATTTCATCGGGCAGGCGCTGCGCGGCGAGCCGCTCACAGTCTACGGCGATGGCACGCAGACGCGCAGCTTCCAGTTCGTCGACGACCTGGTCGAAGGCGTCTACCGCCTGCTGATGAGCAGCTATAACGACCCGGTCAACATCGGCACGTCGGAAGAAATGACCATCCTGGACTTCGCCCAGCGCGTCAACGATCTGACCGGCAACGCGGCGGGCATCGTCTTCAGGGAGGCGGAGCGCATCAAGGGCGACCCGCAGACGCGCCGCCCCGACACGACCCGCGCCCGCGAAGTCCTCCAGTGGCAGCCGAGCATCGCTCTTAGCGAAGGCTTGCCCAAGACGATAGCTTATTTCCGCGAGGTGCTGTGACCCGACGGCTCTCCCTCGACACGCGGACGCCGCTCTGGCTGCTGCTGGCGCTGGCACTCGGGCTGCTGGCGGGCACACAGCCCGCCGCCGTGACCTTCGCCGCGCTGGCGCTCATCGCCTTCGCGCTGGCGGGCGTGATCACGCCGCTGAGCGCGCTGGCGGTCTTGCTCGTCCTCGCGCCACTGCGCACGCTCATGGAAACGGAAGCGCCGGGCGCGCTCCCGCTCGACGTGGGTCAGCTTTCGCTGATTGCCCTGCTCGGCGTGTGGCTGCTCAGCGGAATCGCTCGAAGGCGCGCGCTGCCCCGCTTCGTCTGGTCGCCTGTTTACATTCCCCTGATCATCTTCGTCGCAGCCACCGGGATCACCGCCTTCAACGCGCTCTCGCTGGGCGCGTGGCTCAACGAATGGCTCAAGTGGGTCTCGATGCTGCTGCTGGTCGCCTTCTGCCTCGACCTCGCGGCGTGGGAATGGCTCGTTTTCGCGCTCGTGCTTTCCGGCGTCGCCAACGCGGTCATCGGCGCTTATGAGTTCTTCGGCGGCAGCGGCGCGCTCGTTTTGCTGATCGACAATCGCTTCTTCCGGGCGTTCGGCACCTTCGGGCAGCCCAATCCCTTCGGCGGCTTCATGGGGCTGCTCGCGCCGATTGCGCTGATGGCGGCGCTTGGCTACGGCTACCGCCTGTGGACGGGCTGGCGGCGGCAGCACACAGTTGCGCCGTCCGACGCGGCAGCGACGGCGTTTTACGCATTCGCGGCAGCACTGCTGATCGCTGGCGCGATCATGTCCTGGAGTCGCGGCTCGTGGCTGGGATTGGGCGCATCGCTGGCGGCGATGTTCCTCGCCTTCCCGCGCAAATGGTGGCACGGCGTCGCCCCGGTCGCGCTGGTGGCGGCGGTCGTCGTCCTGCTCTGGATCAGCGGACGCCTGCCCGCCTCGGTCATCAGCCGCATCGAGAGCATCACCGACGAAGTCGCCGCTTTCAGCGACGTGCGCGGCGTGGACATCACGTCCGCCAACTACGCCAACGTCGAGCGGCTCGCTCACTGGCAGGCAGCGATCAACATGGCACAGGCGAATCCCTGGCTTGGCGTCGGATTCGGCAACTATGAAATCGCATATCCATCATATAATCTATTGAACTGGCGGCTCGCGCTCGGTCATGCCCACAATTACTACTTGAATGTTTTTGCGGAGGCTGGCATGATTGGTTTAGCGAGCTACCTCGTGCTGTGGATCACGATCATGGCGCTGACGTGGCGCGCGCGCCGCCATCCTGATCCGCTGGCGCGGCTAATTGTTGTCGGCTTGTTCGGGGCGTGGACGTATCTCGCCGTCCACAGCCTGACCGACAACCTGTACGTGAACAACCTGTTCCTGCACATGGGAGTCATGCTCGGCGTACTTGCCGTGCTGCAAAGAATTCAATGCGTGAGGATGGAATGAGCCAGACGAGCACGATTAGACGAGTAGCTGTCCGCAATCCGCTGGACGGTCCGATATATGCCATCGCCAACCGCGTTGGCGGCAGCAAAGCCAAAGAAGTTGAGCGCTTCCTGAAGTTCGCGGTCGTCGGTACGTTCGGCGCCATCATCGATTCGGGCACGCTCTTTCTGCTCCAGGCGACTATCCTTCCGCCTACGCTTCAAGACCCGGACTGGAACGTCGCCATTGCTTCGACAATCGCCTTCATCGCGGCGATCACGAGCAACTTCTTCTGGAATCGGTTCTGGACGTACCCCGACTCCCGTTCGCGTTCCTGGCACCACCAGATGAGACAGTTCGCCTTTGTCAGCTTCATCGGCTGGGTCGGGCGCACCATCTGGATCACCGCGGCGCATTCGTGGGTCGGTACGACGCTCATGCCGCTCGCGCTCCCGGTCATCCAGATGTTTCGTCCGGGCTACACGCCCTCCCCCACCGGCGAAGCGAAGCTTGGCTCGATGGCGACGTGGTTTATCGGCGTGATCGTCGTCATGATCTGGAACTTCTTCGTCAATCGCCACTGGACGTACAACGACGTGGAATAAATCAGTGCCGGGCGAAACGAGTTTCGCGCAGCGCGCTCGCGTAGCGATTGACTACACCCCGGCATACGAGCAAGGCGGCGGCATCGGGCGCTACGTCCGCGAGCTGGTCGCCGCGCTCGCCCGCCAGCCCGCCGATCTCGACTACCGGCTGTTCGTCTCCGGCGCGGATCAACTGCCCGCGCTTCCCGGCGCGAACTTCACCTGGAAACCGACGCACCTCACGCCCGGCACGCTGGCGCGCATCTGGCAGCGCGCGCGCGTCCCGCTTCCGGTCGAATTCTTCACCGGCTCGGTCGCGCTCTACCACGCCACTGATTTCGTCCTGCCGCCCACGCGCGCCCGCTCGCTGCTCACCGTTCACGATCTCTCGTTCGTGCGCGTGCCGGAGACCGCCAGTGTCCAGTTAAAATCGTATCTGGATGCCGTCGTGCCGCGCTCGGTGCGCCGAGCCGATCACGTCCTCGCCGATTCGCAGGCGACCAAAGACGACCTGATCGAGTTGTACGGCACACCGCCGGAGAAAATCACGGTGCTGCTGAGCGGCGTCGACGCCCGCTTTCAGCGCGTCGATAACCCCGCCGTGCGCGTGAAATACACCATTCCGCCGCGACCGTACATCTTCTCGGTCGGCACGGTGCAGCCACGCAAGAACTACGCCCGGCTGATCCAGGCGCTCGCCGTGCTGCGCTCGCGCGGGTATGACATCGATCTCGTCATCGCGGGCGGGCGCGGCTGGCTCGAAGACCCGATTTACGCCGCTATTCACGACGCGCACATGGACGACTACGTCCATTTTATCGGTTTCGCCGACGACGCCGACCTGCCCGCCCTCTACAGCGCCGCGACGATCACCGCTGTGCCCTCACTCTATGAAGGCTTCGGCATCCCTGTGCTGGAGTCGATGGCGTGTGGCACGACCGTCGTCACCTCGAACGTCTCGTCTCTGCCCGAAGTCGCCGGGGACGCCGCCCTCACCGTCGACCCGACCGACCTCGACGCCATCATCGACGCCTTGCAGCGCCTGATCGACGACGAGGCTCTGCGCGCCGACCTGAGCGCCAGGGGATTCGCCCGCGCTCACGAATTCACCTGGGATCGCTCGGCGCAGCAGCTTCACGAGATCTATATGCGCATGATCGGCCCTTAAGCTGCAAACCCCGACTCTTTGTTATAATGCTAATGTACGTAAAGATTCCCAGACAAAGGCGGCGCAATGTCACGTAGATTTGCGATTGACCCGAATAAACCGTTTTTCATTTACGATACACGGGGCGAATGGCACGCGACGGTGTTGAACTGGTACATCTTCGACGGTCGCGGCGATTACATCGGCTTCGTGCGCAACGAAGGCTACGACGTTTACACCTCGTCGGGCGAATGGATCGGCAACATCATTCACGACGGGCGCATCGTCCGCAATAAGAATGTGGATCGTCCGCCGCTGCTCAAGCGCCTGCCAGAGAAACCGGCTAAAGTGAAATTGCCGCCGACCGCTCCGCTGCCGCCCATGAATGCCGAACTCGGCTTCAGCCGCATCGACGTGCTCGACTGGGACCCGGAAATTTTCAAGCGCATCTCCGATCTCGTCCCCGACGCAGGCGAGGAGTAATGCGCGAGCGCAAACGCATCTCCGAGTCACGCTTCACGCTCAGCGCGCTGATGGGTCCGCAGGAAGCCAACATGCTCGGCAACGTGCATGGCGGTGTCATCATGAAAATGGTTGATGAAGCAGGCGCGCTGGTCGCCATGCGCCACGCCGGAAACCCGGTCGTGACCATCGTTGTCGATTCGATGACCTTCATGAAGCCGATCCTGGTCGGGCATCTGGTCATGTGCAACGCCGAGCTGACTTACGTCGGGCACACGTCGATGGAAGTGCGTGTCGAGGTCGTCACCGAAGACCCGCTGCGCGGCGAACCCCGGACGACCAACATCGCCTATCTGGTCTACGTCGCCATCGACGCCGAGGGGCATCCCACCGCAGTTCCCGAACTCGAATTCGAGACCGAGGAGCAGCGCGTCCGCGCCGAGCGCGCCGCCCAGCGCCAAGCCTATCGCAAACAACAGCGCGACCTGGAGCAAGCGTGAGCGCCGAAATTCCTGAAGAACAGCAAACGTCCGCGCTGCTGCGCATCCTCAGTGACGCCGGGGCGCAGCGCGTCCTGACCGCGACCGCGCCCGAACTGGGCTTGTCCGACGCCCCGCCCTATCCATTCATGGCGGTCGTCGGGCAGTTCGAGATGCGCATCGCCCTCCTGCTGTCGATCATCAACCCGGCGGTCGGCGGCGTGCTGCTGATCGGACCGCGCGGCACAGGCAAGACGACCGCCGTCCGCAGCCTGACCGGAATCCTGCCTGATGTCGAAGTCAGCGACTGCGAAGACGGCGCGCTGCCCGTCGACATGGAGCAGCCCGGCGCGGATGTCCTCTACCCCGAATGCTACGAGAAATATCAAGCCGGGCAGCCGATTTCGCATTTCGAGCCGGTCCGGCTGGTCGAGCTTCCGCTCAACGCGCGGCTGGAAGACGTGGTTGGCGGCATCAACGAGCGCATCGCCGTCCAGCAGAACCACGTGCGGCTGGAACTGGGCATCCTCGCCCACGCCGACAACAACCTGCTTTACATCGACGAAGTGAACCTGCTCAACGACGAGATCGTGGACGCCATCCTCGACGCCGCCGCGCAGGGGCATTACACCGTCCGGCGCGGTGCCATGTCCGGCACCTACCGCGCCAGCTTCGTCCTGATCGGCTCGATGAACCCCGAAGAAGGACGCCTGCGCCCGCAGATCATGGATCGCTTCGGGCTGCGCGTGAGCGTGCGCGGTCTCGCCGAAAAGCCGGAGCGCATGGAGGTCTACCGGCGCGTCCGCCAGTACCGCCAGAGTCCCAATGCCTTCGTGCGCCAGTGGGATAAGATGACCGCCGTCACCCGCGAGGAAGTCATGCTGGCGCGCGAGCTGCTCAAAGAGACGATGCTCGCCGACGACGCGGTCGATCTGGGGCTGGCGCTCGTCCACGACCTCGACATCAACTCGCACCGCGCCGAGTACACGATGTTCGAGGCAGCGCGCGCCTATGCCGCAGCCGATGGACGCGACCTCGCCAATATCGCCGACATTCGTGCCGTCGCGCCAATGGCGCTGCGCCAGCGCCGCAGCGAGTTCATGATCAACTTCTTCGACAGCCAGCAGGCGGAAGACGACCAGATTCGTACCCGCATCGACCAACTGCTCGGCGGCTGAGGAGCGTCTCATGCGCATCTACGCCGCCTGCGCGGTCATGCTTGCCTTCTATCTCTTCCCCTGGCTCGTCAATCCAAGCGCCAGCCTGACGCCCAACGCCTACGCGCTGGCGGAATGGACGAGCCTGCATCCCGCCGTCCGCGACGCGGCAGTTCCCCTGCTGACCAGCCTGCTGCTGCGCCTGCCGCTGGCTTGTCTGGCGCTGCTGGTCGCTTTCGCGGCGCGGCGCGGCATTCTCCCGGCGCTGGTCGTGCTCGTCATCGCCGCCGCGCTGCTGCCGCCGCCGCAGTTCGTCACCGCGCTCGACGACTCGAACTATCGCCAACTCGCGGCGCTGGCAGTCTTCACCGTGATCGCCGGGGCGCTTGGTTTGAGCGGCAGATTGGGGCGCTATCGCCGTAGGATCGCCGTAGGCGTCGCGCTGGTCGGCGCGCTGGCAAGCGGCGTCGGCATGGCGCAAAGCTACAGCCTGATGCGCGGATTCGACCTGCCGACGCAGATCGGTCTGGGCGGCGTGGCGCTGGTGCTGGCGTTTGTGCTGGTCGCGGTGATGATGCTGTGGGAAACCAAACAGGGTAGCGCAGCGGCTACCCTGAAGGTCCATCCAATCAAAATCTAGTCGGTGAGGGGCGCGTGTCTAGTGTACCATGCGCTCGTTAATGTACGTCACCGCTTCGCCCACCGTCGTGATCTTCTGAGCATCCTCGTCACTGATCTCGCCGCCGAATTCCTCTTCAAACTTCATAATCAGCTCGACCAGGTCAAGCGAGTCCGCCTCAAGGTCTTCGCGGAAACGAGCAGTAGGAATAACACGCTCTGGGTCTACACCCAGGAGTTCAACGACAATGCTGCGAACCCGATCTTCAGTTGATGCCATTAGTCTACCTCCAGTTGGCGTGGCACTTGGGTTAGCGCTCATTATACCGATAATATTTTCGCCTGCCAGTGTTGGCAGCTTTCGCCCTTATCAGGTACGATTGGCGCTCATCACATAGAAGGAACACCGCTCCATGAGCAAAGTCACGACCGATCCGTCAATTGAGGATCGCAAGGCGGAGCATATCCGCATTAACCTCGAAGAAAATGTGCAGTTTCCGCATTTGACGACGGGTTTGGAACGCTACCGCTTCATGCACCAGGCACTCCCCGAACTCAACCTGCGTGACATCGACAGCACCGTGACGCTGTTCGGCAAGACCCTTAGCGCGCCGATTGTCATCTCGTCGATGACGGGCGGCACGGAGACCGCCAAACGCCTCAACGAGCGCCTCGCCGAAGCCGCTCAGGCGAATAATATTGCGATGGGCTTGGGATCGCAGCGCGCCGGGCTGCGCAACCCCGACGTAGCCTATACCTATCACGTCCGTCACCTCGCGCCGGACATCCTGCTTTTCGGCAATCTCGGCGCCGTCCAGTTCAATTACGGCTACGGCGTCGATGAATGCCAGCGCGCCGTCGACATGATCGAAGCCGACGCGCTGATCCTGCATTTCAACGTCTTGCAGGAAGCCGTCCAGCCCGAAGGCGACACCAACTTTGCGGGACTGCTTCAGCGCATCGAGGACGTATGCCATAAGCTGCCCGTGCCCATCATCGCCAAAGAAGTCGGCTGGGGCTTTTCCGAGCAGAACGTGCGCGATCTGGCGAACGCAGGAGTCGCGGCGATTGACGTGGCGGGATCAGGCGGCACGTCGTGGAGCGAAGTCGAGTACCACCGCGCGCCAACCGCCTTTCACGCCCGCGTCGCCGCCGCCTTCGCCGACTGGGGCATCCCCACCGCCGACGCCGTTCAGTACGCCGTCACAGCCGCGCCGCAGCTTCCCGTGATCGCCAGCGGCGGCTTGCGCGACGGCATCGACATCGCCAAGTGCATCGCTCTCGGCGCGATGGCGGGCGGCATGGCGGGACCGTTCCTCAAAGCCGCCGATCAGTCGGTCGAAGCCGCCGATCAACTCATCCGTGAACTGACCGCGCAGTTGCGCATCGCCATGCTGTGCAGCGGCGCGAGCACGATTGCCGACCTCCAGAAAACGCCTTTGCTCCAAGGGGATGCTCTTTGACCCAACAGCTTGCCGGACGCTATCTCCCTGCCCTCGACGCTGCCATGCGTCAAATCGTCGCTTCCCTACCGCTCAACGACGCCGAGGATTTCCGCACCATGCTCGGCTACCCGTTCGGGTGGGTCGATGAGAACAACCTGCCCTACGATCAACCGACCGGCAAGCGCATCCGCCCGCTGCTGCTGCTGCTGTGCGCAGAAGCCGCTGGCGGCGACTGGCAGGGCGCCCTGCCTGCCGCTGCCGCCGTCGAACTGCTGCACAACTTCTCGCTGATCCACGACGACATTCAGGACGACAGCCCTACCCGGCACGGTCGAGCGACCGTCTGGAAAATCTGGGGGCGCGCCGACGCCATCAACGCCGGGGATGCCCTCTTCGCGCTCGCCTACAGCGCCATGCAGGGGCTGGCGCAGTCCGGCACAGCGCCCGCCGTGACGCTGAAAGCCTGGGAGATATTCAACAAGACGAACCTCGAACTGACGCGCGGGCAGCACCTCGACATGCGCTTCGAGCGTCAGGAGACGATCACGGTCGACGAATATATCTCGATGATCGGCGGCAAGTCGGCGGCGCTGATCGCGGCGTGCGCGCAAATCGGCGCGCTGGTCGGCTCCGGCGACGAGGCGACGGCGGCGCATTTCTCCGACTACGGTCGCAATCTCGGCATCGCCTTCCAGATTCGAGACGACATCCTCGGTATCTGGGGCGACCCGGACGTGACCGGCAAATCGGCGGCGACCGACATCCTCTCGCGCAAGAAAACGCTGCCCGTCCTCTACGGACTGTCGCAGAGCGAGCGCCTGCGCACCCTCTACCGGGGCGAAACGTTCGGCGAGCCGCAGGTCGCGGAAGCCGTGAGTCTGCTCAACAGCCTGCGCGCCGAAGCTTATGCCCGCGAGTTGGAAAGCACGTACTATCAGCAGGCGCTGGCGGCGCTGGCGCGAGCGCAGCCGCAGGGCGACGCCGCGAAAGGCTTAGCCGCGCTCACCGAGGCGCTGTTCCAGCGCCAGGCGTAGCGCTGGTTCAATTACCCAAATTACGAAGAAACGTGTAGGGACAGGTTGAAACCTCCCCTACCATCACTGATTTTCATCTGGCTCGCAATCACACGAATTCTCGGAAGATCACGTTGCTGACCAGCCGCCCGGCGTCGGTCAGACGGATGCACTCGTCGTCCACGCTCAGCAGCCCAAGACCTGCGAACCTGCGGATCACGTCGCCATGCACGTCGAGCAGGTCGACGCCGAAGCGCTTGCGGAAGCCTGCGCGCGGAATCCCCTCCTGCGTCAGCCGCATCCCCATGATCAGCGTCTCGCTGATCTCCGCTGTCCGGTCGACCACGACCGCTTCCGCCGTCGCCGGGGTATATGGGAACGGATAGCTGCCCTTCGCTTCGTTGAGCGCCTTGACGTAGCGCTGCGGCGAGAGGATCGTCGAGTAGCGCACGCCGCCCGCGTAGCCGTGCGCGCCGGGACCGACGCCCACGTAAGGCTCGTTGTACCAGTATTGCAGGTTGTGGCGGCACTGGCGTCCGGGGCGCGCCCAGTTGCTGATCTCGTACTGCTCGTAGCCATGCTGCGCCAGCAGGTCAGACGCCAGTTCGTACATGTCGGCGGCGAGGTCGTCGTCGGGCGCAGGCAGCCTCCCACGCTCGACCCAGATTTTCATCGACGTGCCTTCTTCCAGCCCTAGGGCATACAGCGACACGTGTTCCGGTCGCAGCGCCAGCATTTGCTGCAAGCTCGTCCGCCAGCTATCCAGCGTCTGATGCGGAAAGCCGTAGATCAAATCGAGGTTCAGGTTGTCGAAGCCGCCCGCTCGCGCCGCCGAGACTGCCCGGACGACCGCGTCGTTGTCGTGCCGCCGCCGAAAGAGGACGAGTTCGTTCTCGTTCGCCGACTGCATCCCGATGCTGATGCGGTTCAGCCCCAGTTGGCGTAAGGCGCGCAGATAATCGCGGTTCAGGTCGTTGGGGTTGGCTTCCAGCGTGATCTCGGCGTCGTCCGCGACGTGGAAACTGCCGCGCAGTGCTGCCAGGATGCGCGCGAACTGCTGCGGAGTCAGCAAACTGGGCGTGCCACCGCCGAAAAAGATCGTCCCAACCTGCTGATCGGGCTGGCTGCGCCCGACAATCTCGACTTCGCGGATCAGCGCGCCGACGAACGGCTCGACCCAAGCTTCGAGGTTCACGTAGGTGTTAAAGGCGCAGTACGTGCATTTGGTGGTGCAGAAAGGCACGTGAAGATATATCGCAAGTGGATTATAAGGCATGTTACAGCGGACTTAAATTAAGGCGAAACCCGATTGCGGTATTCTGGCAGGTTCAATATAATAAATCAAGGTCATTATTTCATTCCTATTTTCCCATTGCTCGACTTACGACGTACAAGGCGGAACGCGAATGCCTGAGACTACTCAATTTACTGGCGCAGGAGGCGACAATAACCAGGATACCACCCTAAAAGCCAATTTCGTCCTGCAGAACCGCTACAAGATCATGGGGGTTCTCGGCGGCGGCGGCATGGGGACGGTGTATCAGGCACGCGATCTGAACTTTACGGATGTGCGCCGTCTGGTTGCCATCAAGGAGATGCACACGCTCGCCACCGACGGAGCGCTCCGGGCGTCGATGCTCAAGACGTTTCGCCGCGAAGCCAACATTCTGGCGGCGCTCAGCCACCCCGCCATCGTCAAGATTTACGACTATTTCGACCTGAACGACCGCGCCTATCTGGTCATGGAATACGTCAACGGCAGCGACCTCGAACTGCTGATCAGCAAGACCAAAGAACTTCCGCTCGAAAAAATTCTGGAATGGGCAATCGACCTGTGCGACGTGCTCGATTACCTGCATGACCAGAAGCCCGACCCGATTGTCTTCCGCGATATGAAGCCGTCCAACGTCATGATCGACAGTCTGGGCAAGGTGCGACTGATCGACTTCGGCATCGCCAAGACGTTTATCAGCGGCGTCAAGCACACCATGATTGGCACAGAGGGCTATTCCGCGCCAGAGCAGTACAAGGGCGATGTCACGCCTCAGAGCGACATTTACAGCCTGGGCGCGACGCTCCACCACCTGATCACGCGCAAAGACCCGCGTCTGGAGCCGCCTTTCAGCTTCCACGAGCGCCCGATCCTCGACTACAACTCCGAGGTTCATCCCGGCATGGTGGAGATCATCGAGAGGGCGCTCGCCTTTAAGGTGGAAGATCGCTATCAGACCTGCTCAGAGATGCGCGAGGCACTCGAAGCCCTGCGCTATCGCCCGGTGGCGATGGTTTCTGCCGCCGCTGCCGCACCCGCCGCCGCTGGACAGAACGGATCGACCGATTTCTTCGACGAAGAGACGGAAGCGGGCGCTATTCAGCCCCGCTGGACGTTCAAGACGGAAGATGAAATCCGCAGCAGCCCGGCGGCGATACGCGACCTAGCGTTCGTCGGCTCTTACGACAACAACGTCTGGGCGTTGAATCTCGATACGGGTGACCTGGTCTGGAAGTTTGCGACGAAAGCCGGTATCGCCTCCTCGCCGGTCATCGACGAGACCAACCGCATGGTCATGTTCGGCTCGGAGGACTGCAGCTTCTACGCGGTCGATTATCGCAGCGGGCGGGTCAACTGGACATACAAGACGGATGATCGCATCCGAGGCAGCGCGCGCGTCGAGCACGGGCATGTGTTCTTCGGCAGCGACGACGGCAAGATGTACGCGCTCAGCGCCGCCAACGGGCGCGTCCTCTGGTCGTATGACGCCACCGCGCCGGTACGCGGACGCGCGTTCGTCACCAATGAGCTGGTGATCTTCGGCTCCGACACAGGCGAAATCATCGCGCTCAGCCTGTCCGGCACTCGCAAATGGAGCTACCGAACGCGCCGGGGCGTCATCTCGTCGCCTTACGTGGATATGAAGGAAGGGATTTGTTACGTCGGCTCGTCGGATGGCTACATGTACGCCCTCGACGTGACCAACGGCTACAACTCCTGGCGCTTCCGCACCAACGGTCCCGTCATCTCGTCTCCCGTCGAATCCAAGGGTCTGCTCTACTTTTCCTCGGCGGATGGGTACGTCTATGCCATCAACTCACAGTCTTCGCGCGAGCGCTGGAAGTACCAGACGGAAAAGCCGCTGGTGGCGTCGCCAATCATCCACAAGGAGACGCTGTATATTGGGGGAACCGATGAATATTTTTATTGCCTGAATGCCGAAACGGGAAAAGAACTCTGGAAATTCAAAACGAATGGACCGATCACCTCGACGGCTTGCATCATGGGTGATGTAATCCTCGTGGGTTCGATGGACAACATCCTCTACGCACTTCCGCTTGTCGGTTGAGGCGATTACGGTACCAGGGAGCTAGCCAATCATGAATTTGTTTCGCCGTCTGTTCAACCCGGAAAAAGAAGCGGAGACTACTCCCGCTCCCGAAGCCACAAAAGTCGTTGCGTCCGATGATCTCGTGACATCTCCGCTCGCCACGCCCGAAATCCCCGCCATTTACGCGGACGGCGCGACGCGCCCCCTGCCTGAAGACGCGCTGATCGCCTTCATCGGCAATGGTCATCTCAGCTTCGGTCAAGCGACCGATGTCGGCATGGTGCGCAGCAACAATCAGGACTCAGCCTATTCGTTCTTCTCGACCACCCGCAGCGTGGACGAGCGCCCCGACGTGGGCTTGTTCCTCGTCGCCGACGGCATGGGCGGGCATCACGACGGGGAAAAGGCGTCCTCACTGACCGCGCGCACCGTCGCGCTTGAGGTGATGAACACGATCTTCCTGCCCATGATCGCAGGCGATAACGAAAACCAGCCGACCATCACCGAAGCGCTCATGAGCGCCATCGAAAAAGCCAATGCCGAAGTGATCAAGAACGTGCCCGATGGTGGGACGACCCTCACTTCCGCCGTCGTCATCGGCGATCTGGCGTACATCGCGCACGTGGGCGACAGCCGCATTTACCTGCTCGCCAAAGACAACATCGAGCAGCTCACGCGCGACCACTCACTCGTGCAGCGCCTGATCGAACTCGACCAGCTCACGCCCGCAGAAGCCGCAGACCATCCCAACAAGAACATGCTCTACCGCGCGCTCGGACAAAACGAGGCGCTGGAAATTGACACCCTCACCCGCCGCCTGCCGCCCAAGTCCCGCCTGCTCTTTTGCAGCGACGGCTTGTGGAATCAGGTCGAAGAGAGCGAAATGGTCGACATCGTGAAGCAGACGCCCAACCCCCAGGAAGCGTGCAACAAATTAGTCGCATTGGCGAATAAACGGGGTGGGGTGGATAATGTTACCGTGATCCTGCTGCACATGCCCGGCTAGGAGCTGAGTCTACGGCATATGAATATTGATTTCGATCCCTACGTGATTCTAGGCGTATCTCCTGACGCTTCGTTTGAGGAAATCAAAGAAGCGCATCGACGGGCAGTCCGTCGCCTGCATTCGGATACCAATCCGAACAAAGGCGCGATTGCTCAGTTGCAGGACATCAACGTCGCCTACAAGCTCCTCAGCGAGCCGGATCGTAGGGAGCAGTACAACCAGCAGATCAAACGGAAAAAACCGCGCGAGTTCGATTTCCTGCTGCGCGTGACGCCGAGCAAGCGCTCGCTGCTGCCGCTGCCAGAGCCGCAGGTCATCTACATGCTGGTCGACATTATCCCCGACCCACGCGCCCGCGAGCACGAGGAAATGCTGCAACAGAAATCTCGTCTGAACCTGACGCTGGTGCTGGATCGCAGCAATTCGATGAACGGCGTCCGTCTGGAGCGCGTGAAAGTCGCCGCGCACCAGATCATCGATCAATTGAACGAAGACGACATCTTCTCGGTCGTCACCTTCAACGACTTTGCCGAAGTCCTGATCCCGGCGACGCCCGTTCAGGATAAAGCCTCGCTCAAGGCGTACATCAGCATGATGTCCGCCAGCGGCGGAACGGAAATCTACAAGGGATTGCTGGCTGGTGTGGAGCAGAACCGCCAGTATCTTGCGCCGAAGCTCGTCAACCACGTGATCCTGCTGACCGACGGCAATACCTATGGCGATCACGAGCGCTGCGTCGATCTCGCCAAGAAAGCAGGAGCCGAGGGCATCATCACCAGCGCGATGGGGCTAGGCAGCGACTGGAACGACAAGTTTCTGGACGAAGTCGCCTCGGTCTCCGGCGGCGCCTGCGAATACATCCGGTCGCCCGGCTCGGTCGTCCGCTTCCTCGGCGATCACGTCCGAAGCCTGGTGAATGTCTTCGTCGAGCGTCTTCAGCTTTCGGTCGCCCCGGACGCGGACGTGCGTCTGGAAACGGCGTTCAAGCTCGCGCCGAACTCGCAGCCGCTCCCGGTGGACGCGGAGGTTCTCCCGCTCGGCAATTTGCAGGTGAACCGCATCACCTCGGTGCTGTTGCAGTTTGAAGTCCCGGCGAACATGCCCGAGGGCTTCCGTTCCATCGCGCGGGTCATCGCACGCGGGGATATTCTCGCCAATGAAGACCCGCGCTTCCAGGCGCTTAGTGATTTCTCGATAGGCGTCTCGCGCAATGCCGAGCCGGAGGAGACCCCGGCGGCGCTCCTCGATGCGCTTGGCAAGCTGACCCTCTATCGCTTGCAGGAACGCGCCCAGGAGGCGCTTGAAAATGGGGACGTTCAGGAAGCGACCCGCCGCCTGGAGAATCTGGCGACGCGGCTGCTCGAACGCGGCGAAGGGGAACTGGCGCAGCAGGCGCGCGTAGAGGCGCAGCAGGTCGCTTATACCAGCACTTTATCCGACAAGGGGCGGAAGGCGCTCAAGTTCCAGACGCGCTATCTGCTCGCTGCGGGGGCAGATCAGCACAATGAAGCATCGTAGTCACCGGATTTAAGGGTGACAGTCGACGGTTTGATCGTGATAGAATAAGCAGCGAGCACGATGATAAGGAGGATGCGCAGGTAGTCCTTTGCGCTAAGCGTCAATGAAGATTTGTCCCTATTGCGCCCATGAAAACCGAGAAGGGTACCTATTCTGCGAGGAATGTGGACAGACTTTGTCTGATAGCGATGTACCCGTGACTCTATCCACCAAGCAGCTTGAGGTCAAATCCGACGACTTCGCGGCTCATGCGACCTGGGGGACAGCGCGTTTCGACCGCGATGCAGCCGTGATCATGCACGTCCGCGACTCCACCGACCCGATCACGTTCCGTCCCGAAGCGCAAACAGTGCTCGGTCGCGCCGACACCACCAGCCCGCAGCAGCCTGATCTCGACCTGACGCCCTATGGCGCGCTGGAAAAAGGCGTGTCGCGTATCCACGCGGCGATCTGTCGCAACGACGATACGCTCACGCTGGTGGATCGCAGCAGCGCCAACGGCACACATCTCAATGGGCAGCGGCTCGTCCCCAATCAGCCGCGCGTGCTGCGCGACGGGGATGAAATCCGACTGGGGAAGCTCGTTGCGCACATTTACTTCAAGCCCAGACGCTGACAGCAGCCGATAGGAGCCTGGATGATTACCCTGCTCATTCACATGAATAACATCGATCCCATCAAGCTGGACGTTGAAGAAATGCCGAACCCGACCGACAGCTTCGTCATGGGCAAGAACCCACGCGAGCGCACCGAGAAGGAAGTCGCCTGGTTGGATGATGGCGTCACCACCGTGATGCTGCCGATGTGGCGCATCACGCTCATGGAGGTTTTGCCCTCCGCTGAAGACGAGGTTGAATTCCCGCTGCCCTTCCGTACCGACTGAAGGCAGGTTGCCTAATGACCACCCGAATGCCAACCACCAACCCGCGCGACGGCAAGCGCATCCTCGTCGTCGACGACGAGCCACGCATGATCAACTTCATCCGCATGAACCTCGAACTGGAAGGACATCAGGTCATCGAGGCGCACAATGGTCTCGAAGCGCTGGAAGCCGTGCGCACCAAGCTGCCGGACATCGTCCTGCTCGACGTGATGATGCCGGAACTCGACGGCTTCGAGACGCTGCGAATGCTGCGCGAATTCAGCACCATCCCGGTGATCATGCTGACCGCAAAGGGTGAAGAGAACGACCGCGTCTACGGGCTGGAACTCGGCGCGGACGACTACATCCCTAAGCCATTCGGTCCGCGCGAGCTGTCCAGCCGCATCAAAGCGGTGCTGCGCCGCGCCGATATGCCCTCTACGGCGCCGGGTCAGGCGATCCTCAAGATCGACGACCGCCTGAGCGTCGACTTCAACCGCCGTGAGGTGATCGTCAACGGCGAGCGCATCAAGCTGCGCCCGACCGAGTACCGCCTGCTCTATCACCTGATCGAGAACGCGGGCTGGACAGTCCCGCACGATCAACTGCTGGCGAAGGTCTGGGGCTACGAGTACCGCGACGAGGCGCATTATGTCCGGCTGTACGTCAACTACCTGCGCGAGAAGATCGAGGAAGACCCCTCCAACCCCCGGTACATCCTGACCGAGCGCGGCGTCGGCTACCGCTTCGTCGATTTCAAGCACGAAGCCGAGCCGAAGACGTAAGCGCCGCAGGACGTTGAAACGTCCTGCTATAAAATACCTAGCTGCCCGCTGAAGGGGCAGCAATTGCGACTGAGATTTTGAGCGACCCCTTCAGTGGGTCGCTCGCACTTTGATAGCGGGCGGTTTAAACCGTCCGCGTCGCCCTCTCTAATACGCCTCCTACATTATTTTGACGTTCCTCTGACACGCGATCCCTATACTGATAGACATAACACTCCTATCGGAAGTGAGAGGGATAGCCATGAGCAAAATAGTCGGAATTGACCTCGGTACGACCAACTCCTGCATCGCGGTGCTGGAGAACGGCGAGGCGGTCGTGATTGCCAACGCTGAAGGCAGCCGCACCACGCCATCTGTCGTCGGATTTACCAAGAACAACGAGCGCATCGTCGGTCAGGCGGCGAAGCGCCAGGCAGTTGTAAATCCTGAAAACACCGTCTTTTCGGTCAAGCGGCTGATGGGCAAGTCGCTCAGCGAAGTCGGCGACGAGACCAAGCGCCTGCCCTATGAAGTCGAAGCAGGTCCCACCGGAGACGCGCGCATTCATATTCAGGTCAACAACAAGAATTACACGCCGCAGGAAATCAGCGCGATGATCCTCGGCAAGCTCAAGAAAGATGCCGAAGCCTACCTGGGCGAGACCGTCACGCAGGCGGTCATCACCGTCCCGGCGTACTTCAACAACTCGCAGCGCCAGGCGACCAAGGATGCGGGCAAGATCGCCGGTCTGGACGTGCTGCGTATCATCAACGAGCCGACGGCGGCATCGCTGGCGTATGGTCTCGACAAGAAGGACACCGAGACGATCCTCGTCTTCGACCTCGGCGGCGGCACGTTCGACGTGTCGATCCTCGAAGTCGGCGACGGCGTAGTCGAAGTCAAGTCGACCAGCGGCGATACGCATCTGGGCGGTGACGACTGGGATCAGGTGATCGTCGATTGGCTGGCAGAGGACTTCAAGAAGGATCAGGGTATCGACCTGCGCAGCGACCGTCAGGCGCTCCAACGCTTGACCGAAGCTGCCGAGAAGGCGAAGGTCGAGCTTTCCAACACCGTGCAGACCGAAATCAACCTGCCCTTCATCACGGCGGACGCCAGCGGTCCCAAGCACCTGACCATGACCCTGACGCGCGCCAAGTTCGAGCAGTTGAGCGCCAGTCTGATGGCGCGGCTGCGCGGTCCCGTCACCCAGGCGTTGGGCGACGCCGACATGAGCAACGCCGACATCAACGAAGTGGTGCTCGTCGGCGGGGCGACCCGTATGCCGATGGTGCAGGAGATGGTGCAGTCGCTGCTCGGCAAGACGCCCAACAAGAGCGTGAACCCCGACGAAGTCGTCGCGGTCGGCGCGGCTATTCAGGCGGGCGTGCTCGGCGGCGAAGTCAAGGACGTGCTCCTGCTCGACGTGACGCCTCTGAGCCTCGGCGTCGAGACGATGGGCGGCGTCATGACCAAACTGATCGAGCGCAACACCACCATCCCGGTGCAGAAGAGCGAAATCTTCTCGACTGCATCCGATAGCCAGACGGTCGTGCCCGTCCACGTGCTCCAGGGCGAGCGCCCGATGGCAGCGGACAATATGTCGCTGGGGATGTTCCAACTGGAAGGCATCGCCCCCGCGCCGCGCGGCATCCCGCAGATTGAAGTCACGTTCGACATCGACGCCAACGGCATCCTCAACGTGACCGCGACCGACAAAGCGACCGGCAAAGCGCAGAAGATCACCGTCACGGCTTCGACCAACCTCAAGCAGGGTGAGATCGACCATCTGGTGCATGAAGCCGACCAGCACCGCGCCGAAGACGAGCGCCGCCGCGAAATCGCGCAGGCGCGCAACGACGCCGACACGCTGGTTTATCAGGCGGAGAAGGCGCTGAGCAGTCTCAGCGACAAGCTCTCTGAGGCGGATCGCTCCACCATCGAGAGCCAGATCAAGGAAGTCAAGGACGCCAGCGCGACGGAAGACGTGAGCCGCATCCGCAGCGCGACGCAGAACCTACAGAACGCGACCTACGCGCTCTCGCAGCAGATGTACAGCGCCGACACGAGCGCAGCCAACGGCGGCAGCAATCCGGGCAGCGGCAGCGAACGCGGCGAAGACGTGGTCGAAGGCGACTTCAGCGAAGTCTAGTTCCACGAGAAATGAAAGCGCCGGGGAATGATCCTCGGCGCTTTTTGATTCCGACATCTTGTACTCGTAAGGGCGACTTGCAAGCCGCCCCTACACGTTCCATCCTAATTCACGACGCAGGCGCTTCTTCTTCCGCCAGATGCTCGGCGCGCAGCTCGGCATACGCTTCTGTGAACGTGTTCAACATCTCGGCTTTAGTGTCCGCCGCCATGAAGCTCCCGCGCACCGCGTTCAGCGCCAGATTTTCCAGTTCATCGGTCGTGAATCCCAGCGTTTCGACGACCGCCAGATATTCGTCGTTGAGAGACGTGTGATACAGGCTGGGCATATCTTCGCCGATCACCAGCGACACGCCTTCGTCGTACAGCCGCCGCAGGGGATACTCCGCCATCTCGGCGACCCAGCCCTGCCGCTGCGCCCGCGTCAGGCTGGCGACCAGCGTGATCTCATTCTCCGTCAGCGCGCTCAGCACCTCTGGCGAATCGGCAGCGCCCCAGCCGTCGAGGATGCGGTTCGGATGCAGAACTTCGATCACCTTGAGGATGCCCTCCGCGCCCAGCATATCGCCAGCGCGCGCGACGCGCGGTGTGTCTTTCTTCTCCACCGCATTGAAGGCGCGTTCAAACTGCCCGACGGGCTGCGCCTTTTCGTCGCCGCTCAAGCCGAGCGCGACCACCCCGCCCCGCTGCGCAGCGGCAGTCGATACCCAGCGCGCCAGTTCATCTGAGCGTCTCGGTTCTTCGCGCGGGATCATGAAAACCCATCCCATCTCAATTCCCCAGGCACGCTGCGCCCGGTCGCGCCCGTCGTTGATCGCTGCCAGCAAACTCTCGTAGCTCAGACTTTGATCCGCGTAGAGCGTCGGATTGATGCTGACTTCTGCGTAGCGCACGTTCTGCTTCGCCAGCGTCGTACCCAGATCATAGACGGCGCGCGTCAGATTGTCGGGATGCTTGAGCCAACTGGATGCCATCTGCACGATCTCATTAATGCGCGCATAGTCGGGTTCGGTGACCAGACTGACCCACCGATCAAAATGCTTGAGCAATTCGTTAATCTCATTTTGCTCCGCGATCATGAGCAGCGTCTTCGTCTGGATCGCGCCTTCAAGGCGCACGTTCAACTCGACTTTTGGCAGCGCCTCGATAAAACTTGCCGTTGACATAACTTAATCCTTCTCTTCGGCGGAATGAGCATTATTGAGCGATACGACCGGCTGACGCGACGGTTGTATCGCCTGTCCGATGAACGCATGGAACAGCGGGTGCGGCGCGTTCGGTCGGCTGAGGAATTCGGGATGAAACTGCGTGCCGACCATGAAGGGATGATCGGCGACTTCCGCGATTTCCACCAACTGCCCGTTCGGGCTAAGACCGCTGAAACGCATCCCATGCGTCTCGAACGCCTCACGATACAGATTGTTGAACTCGAAGCGGTGACGATGACGCTCCAGAATTTCATCCGCGTCGCCATATGCGCGCCGCGCAACCGAGCCTTCCACCAGTTGGCACGGGTACACGCCGAGCCGCATCGTCCCGCCCATGTCGGTGATGCTGCGCTGTTCCAGCATCATGTCGATCACGAGGTTTTCACTGTCGGTCTCGAATTCGCCGCTGTTGGCATCTTCCAGCCCCAGCACGTCACGCGCGAACTCAATGCACATCGTCTGCATCCCCAGGCACAGCCCCAGGTATGGGATGCGATTCTGCCGGGCGTAGCGCCCCGCCAGCACCATCCCCTCGACGCCGCGATAGCCGAAGCCGCCGGGCACGACGATCCCCTGCACCGATTCCAGCACGTCCCAACTGCGATCTTTTTCGAGATCGCTCGAATCGATCCACTCGATTTCGATCCGGTGATCCAGCGCGCTGGCGGCGTGAAACAACGCCTCCTTGACGCTCATGTAGGCGTCGTGCAGTTCGATGTACTTGCCGACGACGCCGATCCGCACCGTGTCGGTCGCCGCTCGCATCCGGCGCGTCATGCGCCGCCAGCCTTCGAGATCGGGCTGGCGCGGCGGCAGCTTGAGCTGATCGACCAGATATTCGCCCAAGCCGGAGTCTTCCAGCGTCAGCGGCACGTCGTAGAGCAGATCGGTCGTCTTGAGCGCGATCACGGCGCGTTCTTCCACGTCGCAGAACAGCGCGATCTTGTTGGTTACTTCCTTGTCCACGTCGTAATCTGTCCGCGCGACGATCACCTGCGGCTGGATACCCATGCTGCGCAGGTCGCGGACGCTGTGCTGCGTCGGCTTGGTCTTCAATTCGCCCGTCGCGCTGATGTACGGCAGGAACGTGACGTGAATGTAGAGCGCGTCGTTGCGCCCCAGGCTCATACGTAACTGGCGCATCGCCTCCAGGAACGGCTGCCCCTCGATGTCGCCGACCGTGCCGCCGACCTCGACGATCACTACGTCCACGTCGCCTTCGTTGCCCAGCATCAGGATACGCCGCTTGATCTCGTTGGTGATGTGCGGCACGACCTGAATCGTCCCCCCCAGGTAGTCGCCGCGCCGTTCCTTGTCGATCACGCTGCTGTAGACCTGACCCGCCGTGACGTTGCAGTTGCGGTTCAGGTTTTCGTCGATAAAGCGTTCGTAGTGACCCAGATCGAGGTCCGTCTCCGCGCCGTCGCCGGTGACGAAGACCTCGCCGTGTTGGTATGGACTCATCGTTCCCGGATCAACGTTCAGATACGGGTCGAGTTTCTGGATAGCGACTTTCAAGCCGCGCGCCTTGAGGATGCGCCCGATAGCTGCTGCCGTCACGCCCTTACCGACCGAGCTGACGACGCCGCCTGTGCAGAAGATAAATTTCGGATTCATGCCCACCCTATGCGATCACTCAGCCCAACAAAAAATTGCGGCGGGGAGTCGATGATCCCCGCCGTGTAAAGCCATCTCCTGGTAAACGCTGTACTAAACCAGATGTCCGAGATCGTCGGCGGTGCGTCGCATGTCCAGCAGGATCAGCCCCAGGCGCGCGCCTTCGCGCACCAGCGTGGTGAGCACCGCTTCCTCGCCCACCGACATCAGGATCACCAAGCCTTCGCCGCCGCGAATGTAAACCTGATCAAGCGTGCCCCGTCCCAGTTCGGTCGCAATGCGCTCGCCCAGAGACAGCATCGCCGCCGACATGGCTGACACACGATCTTCTTCGACATTCGCGGGGAGAGATGACGCCATCGCTAGCCCGTCCACGCTAACCACCGCCGACGCCTCAATTTCCGGCGTCGTGGCTTGCAGGTCACGTAGACGATCCACCATTAATTCCGTGCGCGACTTCGCCATCGTGAGGTGCTCCTTATGTTTGGGCGCAACACAGAAGGATCAAGGTAATTATACAGAACATCGCTCAAACGGCAAGCCGATCCAAACCTGTTATTCTCATCAACATCGGCTATACTGAAACCAGAGTCCAGGAGTGTTGAACGAGTCTATGAATAATTTTCCACCGGAAACTCGCCAGATGAGCAACAACTCTCGCCCTCGTCACGTCGAAATCGTCCAGCAGGTCGCCGAGCGCATCGCCCACAGCGTCGGTCAGGTGATCCTCGGCAAGCGCAATGAAGTTCGCCTCACCGTCTTAGGGCTGCTCAGCCAGGGTCACATCCTGATCGAAGACATCCCCGGCGTCGGCAAAACCATGATGGCGAAGGCGCTGGCACGCTCCATCGGCTGCACCTTCAGCCGCCTCCAGTTCACGCCGGATATGCTTCCCTCGGACGTGACCGGCGTCTCGCTCTTCAACCAGAAAACCCGCGAGTTTGAGTTCCGCGCCGGACCGATCATGGCGCAGATCGTGCTCGCCGACGAGATCAACCGCGCCACGCCGAAGACGCAAGCCGCCCTGCTCGAAGCGATGGAAGAACGCCAGATCACGGTCGATGGCGTCAGCTACCCGCTTCAGGAACCGTTTCTGATCCTCGCCACGCAGAACCCGATTGAATACGAAGGCACCTTTCCGCTGCCCGAAGCGCAGCTTGACCGTTTCATGCTGCGCATCCAGCTCGGCTACCCCAGCCCGGCGGAGGAGATGACGATCCTCGGCTCCCAGCAGTACGAACACCCGATCCAGAACGTCTATCAGGTCGTCAGCGTGCAGGAACTGCTGGCGGCGCAGCAAGCCGTCCGTGAGGTCTACGTCGCCGATGAGGTCAAGCGCTACATCATCGAGCTGGTGACGGCGTCCCGCCAGCACGCGGACGTATATCTCGGCAGCAGCCCGCGCGGATCGCTGGCGCTGTTCCGCACAGCGCAGGCGCGCGCCGCGATGGCAGGGCGCGAATACGTCATCCCCGACGACGTGAAAGCCCTCGCCGAGGTCACGCTGGCGCACCGCATCATCGTCGGACCCGCCGCCCGCATCAAGGACATTTCCTCGCGCACCATCGTGCAGGACATCCTCACCGCGACCCCTGTCCCCGGAGCCACCGTGCGCTGATATGCAGAACCGACGCAACGCGATCTACGGTCTGCTGATCATCACGCTGCTGGCGGGGCTGTTCACAGGGCGCGCGTTTTTCTTCAATCTCGCCTATTTGCTCGGCGGTCTGCTCTTCGTTTCGCTGCTGTGGGCGCTGCTCTCCGTCCGCTGGATCGCCATCAGCCGCCGCACGCGCGCGCGTCGCGCGCAGGTCGGGCGCAGCCTCGACGAAGCCTTCACCGTCCACAACCGCGCTTTCCTGCCCAAATTGTGGCTGGAAGTCCGCGACGAATCCGACCTGCCGGGGCATCGCGCCAGCCACGTCGTCCCGGCGCTGGGCGCGCGCGCCAGCTATCGCTGGTACGTCGAGACGCCCTGCCTCGTGCGCGGCGAATTCCGCCTCGGACCCATGACCATCCTCAGCGGCGACCCGTTCGGGCTGTTCCTCTCGCCGCGCAAGATCGGCGCGACCTCGAAAGTCATCATCTACCCGGCGACCGTTCCGGTGACCCGGTTGGAACTGCCGATGGGGGTGCTCTCCGGCGGTGACGCCGAGCGGCGGCGCGCGCAGTTCATCACCACCAACGCCGCCGGAGTACGCGAATACGCGACCGGCGACAGCTTCAACCGCATTCACTGGGCGAGCACCGCCCGCAAAGACCGCCTGATGGTCAAAGAATTCGAGATCGACCCGCTGGCGGATGTCTGGCTGTTCGTGGATTTCTCGCGCTCGTCGCTGGTCGAAGACCCTACCCTGCGCCGCTTCAACGGCGACGGCGCGGTCATCCCGATGGGCGCGGGCATTCCACCCTCGACCGAGGAGTACACCGTCGTCGTCGCGGCGTCGCTGGCGCAGCATTTCGTCGAGATCGAGCGCGCGCTCGGCTTCGTCGCCTACGTGCCGCACCGCGAGGTCTACCAGCCGGAGCGCGGCAACAAGCAGTTGCTGCGCGTCCTCGAAACGCTGGCGATTGCGCGCAGCCGGTCGGTCTACAGTCTGGGGCAGATGCTCACGCTGGAGACGCCCTACCTCACGCGCGGCACGACCCTCGTCATCGTCACGTCATCGCTCGATCCGGGCTGGATCGCCCAGGCGCAGATTCTCTCGCGGCGCGGCATCCGCCCGACGTGCGTGCTGATTGACCCCGCCTCGTTCGGCGCGCCCGCGCGCACCGACGAAACTCGCGCCATGCTCCGGCTCGGCAAAATCCCGTCAATCGTGATCCGCAAAGACGACGACCTCACCGCTGCCTTCGCCCAGCGTCCGCTCTAGTTCCGGCAAATACGAATCTGCCGTAGGGGCACAGCGTGCTGCGCCCGGTCGTTACAATCCGAGCCGCAGCCAGCGATACTCCCCGACCAGCGCGTACCCTGTTTCCGCCATCGCCAACGTTCTTACCGGGATCACCGCCCCGGCGAAATCCCAGCCGTAGCGTGTCCGGGCGCGTTGGGCGGCGCGCAGCGCTTCCGCCGACTGCACGCCTTCGACCCACACCCCGCCGTAGGTCAGCGTGCTGACTGGAATCAGGTAGGCGTCTTCCGGCGCGGAGACGCGCCCCGCCGCCGCCTGATCGGACACGTAGAGGTCGCACACCGTTTCGTCGGGCGCGAAGCCGCAGCGCAGAAACGCCGCCCGCGAGGCGGCATTGTCCAGTTTGACCAGCGCCCGCGCCGTCGCGGCGCCTAGCTCTCGCCCGGCTGCGACGCTCGCCCGGATCAGCCGCTGCGCGACGCCCCTGCCCCGGTGATCGGGATGCACGCCAAGCAGATCGACCTCCCAGCGGCACACACCTTCGCTCGAAGCCGTCGAAAAGCCATCGACAAACCCGATCAGCGCGCCGTCGCCGCTCGTTTCGAGCAGCGTGACGTGGTTCGATTTCGAGACTGACTCTGGCGATCCGTTCGGGATCAGGGTTATCATCAAGTCCTGTCGCCCGAAGGAGTTGAGCCAGTCGTGGAGCATCGGTTTGAGTAGCCTGCCGCATATCGTCCCTTACGAATGACCAAGCCGCGCAATCTCTATTTATACCTTGCCGTCTTCACCGGCGGGATGACCTCGCTCGCCGTCGAGATGGGCGCGTCGCGCCTGCTCGGCAGTGTTTTCGGCACGAGCAACCTCGTCTGGGCGAACGTAATCGGCTTGATGCTGCTCTACCTGACCGTCGGCTACTTCGTCGGCGGGCGCTGGGCGGATCGCTCGCCCTACCCGGCGACGCTCTACCGCATCCTGCTCTGGGGCGCGTTCCTGAGCGCCCTGATCCCACTGGGCGCGCGCCCGCTGCTGCACGCCGCCGCCAGCGCCGTGATCGGCGTCGACGCGGGCGTGGTGCTCGGCTCGTTCATCTCCGTGCTCGTCCTGTTCTCGATCCCGGTCACGCTGCTCGGCACCGTCTCGCCGTTTGCGATTCGTCTCGCCATGTCCAGCATATCGGATGCCGGGAAGACTTCCGGGCGCATCTACGCCATCAGCACCGTCGGCAGCATCCTCGGCACGTTCCTGCCGGTGCTGCTGCTCATCCCGACGCTCGGCACGATCCAGACGTTTCTGGTCTTCGCGGCGGCGCTCTATCTGGTCGGCTTCGTCGGCTTGTGGCGCGTACAGGGCGCGAAAACCCTGCGCTACCTGTGGATGCCCGTCGCCATCGCCGTGCTGACCGCGCTGATCCTCAACGGGACGCCGCTGCGCGCGCCGCTGGCAGGCGCGACCCTGCTCTACGAAGCCGAAAGCCCCTACAACTACATCCAGGTGCAGCAGGACGCCGCCGGAAACCGCTACCTGTTCCTCAACGAAGGCGAAGGCGTCCACAGCCAGTGGAACGCTACCAATTACGAATACGGGCGCACCTGGGATTTCTTCCTCGCCGCGCCCTATTTCAACGCGCCGCCGTTTCTGCCGCAGGACGTTCATTCGCTGGCGATTGTCGGGCTGGCGGGCGGCACGATTGCGCGCCAGTATACCCACGTCTACGGCGATCTGCCGATTGACGGCATCGAGATCGACCCCGGCATCGTCGAGGCGGGCGAGAAATATTTCGACCTCGGCGCCATGTCCAACCTCAACATCTACGTCGAGGATGGGCGCTACATGCTCAACAAGCTCAACCGCACTTACACGGTCGTCGGCATCGACGCTTACCGCCCGCCCTACATCCCCTTCCACCTGACGACCGTCGAATTCTTTCAGGAAGTCCGCGCGCACCTCGAAGACGACGGCGCGGTCGTCGTCAACGTCGGGCGCACCAGCACGGATCGCCGACTGGTCGATGCCATGACCGCGACGCTGCTGCAAGTCTTCCCGTCCGTCCACGCGATGGACGTGCCGTCGTCGTTCAACACGATCCTCGTCGCCACCGTCCAGACGACCAACGCCGTCAACCTCAGCGCCAACCTCAGCCTGCTGCCCGCCAGCGCCCCGCCGCTGCTGCGCGATACTCTCACGCTGGCGACCAACACGCTCGTGCCCACGCATTCGTCGGACATGGTCTTCACCGACGACCGCGCCCCGGTCGAATCGCTGGTGGACTCGCTGGTGATCAATTTCCTGCTCTCCGGCGGGGCGGATCAGCTTCGCCCGGCAGGGGGTTGAGCGGAAGGATGAGCGTATGACAACCGTTTCGCAATCCCGACCGTTTCGCCCGCTGCTGCGGCTGGCGCAGGCGTACCTGATAGTCATCTTCCCGCTGCTGCTGGTCTTGATCGCCGCGCGTCTGGTGATGACGCCGCTGTTTTTGCAGTTCGAGTACAACCGTGCCGACTTCCCGCCCGATCCCTATGGCTTCACCCGCGAGGATCGCCTGACTTATGCGCCTTATGCGCTCGATTACCTGCTCAACGGCGCGGGCGTCGAGTACCTCGGCGATCTCAAGTTCCCCAACGGCGCGACGGTCTACCAGGCGGACGAGCTGCGCCACATGCGCGACGTGAAAACCCTCACGCAGATCGCCTTTGGCGGTGCGGTCGTCGCAGGGCTGGTCGCCATCGCGGCGGCGTTCTATCTGGCGCGGCGGTCGCGCAAGGCGCTGCGCTGGGCGCTCTTCTCCGGCGCGCTGCTCACACTGGGAATCGTCGCGGCGATCATCATCGTCGCGCTGGTGAACTGGGAGTTCTTCTTCGTCGGCTTTCACGAGCTGTTCTTTCAAAACGGCACCTGGTACTTCCCCACGTCCGACACCCTCATTCGCCTCTTCCCCGAGCAGTTCTGGTTCGACGCCGCCCTCACGATTGGCGGGATGACGGTCGTCACCGCATTGATCGTGTTGATCATCACCTTGCGCGCAAAAACGTCATAATATTCTTTGACAGGGTATAAGCGCGGTGTTAATCTTATCCGTTAGTATAGGACTGGTGGGCGAATGAGCCTGGCAAAGGCGCTCGGAAAGTGGCTTACGCCTGGGATCGGTGTCAAACGTTGGGTGATCCTGCTGCTGTTCGGAGTTGGCTTGGTGTCGTGGAGTGTCGCCAGTGCGACGCTCACGCTTGCGGAAGCTCAGATTCGGTCGCTGCTGGTGTTCGGCTGGCTGGAAGTCGTCGTCGGGCTATTCGTTGGCTTCCTGCTGATCGGCATCTCGCTGGTCAAGCTGGCGCGGAACATCCTGGCACCCTATCGTCGCCTGCACTATGAAAGACCCATCATCGATGTCGTCTACTCGCATAAACGACTCCAACGAGGCATAAAAGTGGTCGCCATCGGCGGGGGCACAGGTCTACCGTCGGTGCTTAAGGGATTGAAGGTCTTCACCGGCAACATCACGACCGTCGTCACGGTCGCCGACGACGGCGGAAGCTCGGGGCGTCTCCGGCGCGATCTGGGCGTGCTGCCACCGGGCGACCTGCGCAACAATATCGCCGCGCTCGCCGACGACGAAGCCCTGATGACCCAGTTGTTCCAGTACCGCTTCACCGACGGCGACCTCGGCGGACATGCCTTCGGCAACCTGTTCATCATCGCGCTGGCGGGCGTCACCGGCAGCCTGGAAAGCGCGCTGATCGAGGCGGAGCGCGTCCTGAACATCTCCGGACGGGTGTTCCCCGCCACGCTTCAGAACGTGAACCTGAGCGCTCAGGTCTGCATCAACGGGACGACGCAGCGCGTTGACGGCGAATCCAACATTACTTCGGCAGAGGGGCGGATCGAGGAATTGACGCTCGTGCCCCCCGACGTGGAAGCCTATCAGGGCAGCGTTCAGGCGATCCTCGACGCCAATCTCGTGGTGATCGGTCCGGGCAGCCTCTATACCAGCATCCTGCCCAATCTGCTCGTCCGGGGCATCGCCGATGCCCTGCGCGCCACCAGCGCATACAAAATCTACGTCTGCAACATCGCCACGCAGCCCGGCGAAACCGGCGATTTCACGGTCGCCGAGCACGTGTTGGCGCTGGAGCAGCACATCGGGCGCGGCGTGTTTCAGGTCGTGCTGGCGAACAACGCCTATCCCACTGCCAATGCGGGTGTCACCCATTACGTCCCACCCGCGCCGGAGCATCATGAGATTTTGCAGCGCTACGATGTACGGTATGTCGACCTCGTGGACGAAGCCCGCCCCTGGCGGCACGATCCCCAGAAGATCGTTAAAGCGATCCTGTCTCTGGGCGAATCGGGGCACGTCGGAGGCGTCTCAATTTTCGCCCACGTCTAAGTGATTGAACTCACGCAAAGGAGAAGATTCAATGGCAATTCGGATCGGCATCAATGGGTTTGGTCGCATCGGACGCCTCGCGTTGCGTGCGATTCGAGAGACGTATCCGAACGACATCGACGTGGTCGCCTTCAACGACCTCGGCGATCTCAACACAATGGCGCACCTGTTCAAATACGACTCCAACTACGGGCGCTTCAACGGCACGCTGGAGAAGAAAGAGGGTGCGCTGATCATCGACGGTGACGAGATCAAGGCGCTGGCGGAGAAAGACCCCGCCAAGCTGCCCTGGGGCGATCTCGGCTGCGACATCGTGCTGGAAAGCACGGGGCGCTTCACCGACCGCGATTCGGCGGCGAAACACCTTGAAGGCGGCGCCAAGAAGGTCATCATTTCCGCGCCCGCCAAGAAAGAAGACATCACGATTGTTCTGGGCGTCAACGAGGGGCAGTACGACCCCGCCAAGCATCACATCGTCTCGAACGCTTCCTGCACCACCAACTGCCTCGCCCCCGCGGCGAAGGTCGTCAACGACATGTTCGGCATCGAGCACGCGCTCATGACGACCATCCACAGCTACACCAACGACCAGCAGTTGCTCGACCTGCCCCACAAAGACCTGCGCCGCGCTCGCGCTGCCGCCGTCAGCATGATCCCGACGACGACGGGCGCCGCCAAAGCCGTTTCGCTGGTCATCCCTGAACTTCAGGGCAAGTTCGACGGCATGGCGATTCGCGTCCCGACTCCGACGGTCTCGCTGGTGGACTTCGTCGCCACGCTCAACAAACCCACGACCACCGAAGAGCTGATCGCCGCCTTCGACGAAGCCGCCAACGGCAGCATGAAGGGCATTCTCGGCGTCTCCAAGGAGCCGCTGGTGTCCATCGACTTCCGGGGCGACAGCCGCTCCAGCATCGTCGACGCGGGGTCAACTCAGGTGCTCGGCGGCACGCTGGCGAAGGTCGTCACCTGGTATGACAACGAATGGGGCTATTCGTGCCGTATCGCCGACCTGATCAAGTTCATGGGCGAGCGTCTCTAGTTCGATCTCAGAGGTTTAGCAGAGGCGGCGCGAAACAATATTTCGCGTTCGCCTCTTTTTACGGAGTTGACGTATATGAACAAAATGACCATTCGTGATATTGACCTCAAGGGCAAGCGCGTGCTCGTGCGCGTCGACTTCAACGTGCCGCTGGACAACGGCACCATCACCGATGACACCCGCATCCGCGCCGCCGTCCCCACGCTCAAGGCGATCCTCGACCAGCAGCCGCGCTCGGTGATCCTCATGTCGCATCTTGGTCGCCCGAAAGGCGGTCCCGACCCGAAGTATTCGCTCAAGCCGGTCGCGCCCGCGCTGGCGAAGCTGCTCGGCAAAGACGTTGCCTTCGCCGGCGACTGCGTCGGAGAAGTCGCCGAGAAAGCCGCCAACGCACTGCCGCAGGGCGGCGTCCTGCTGCTCGAAAACACGCGCTTCCACCCGACCGAAGAAAAGAACGACCTCGAACTCGCCAAGCAGATGGCAGCGCTCGGCGACGTGTTCGTGATGGACGCCTTCGGCTCGGCACACCGTGCTCATTCCTCGACGGTCGGCGTGACCAACTTCCTGCCCGCCGTCGCGGGCTTGCTGATGGTCAAGGAAATCGACTATCTCGCCAACGCCATCGAAAGCCCCAAGCGCCCATTCGTCGCCATCCTCGGCGGTGCGAAGGTCTCGGACAAGATCGCCGTGATCGAATCGCTGCTCGGCAAGGTGGATAAGCTGCTGATCGGCGGCGGCATGGCGAACACCTTCTTCAAGGCACAGGGCTACGAGATGGGTAACTCGCTGGTTGAAGCGGACGCGGTCGAGACGGCGAAAACGCTGCTGCAAAAAGGTGGCGCGAAGCTGGTGCTGCCCGTCGATGTCGTCATTGGCGACAAGCTGGACAACGACGCGCAGACGCGCACTATCCCCGTCAGTGACGGCGTCCCGGCGGGCTGGGGCATCTACGACATCGGCGCGGAGACGGTCAAGCGCTTCGGCGAGGCGCTCAAGGACGCGCAGACTATCGTCTGGAACGGTCCGATGGGCGTGTTCGAGAAATCGACCTTCGCGGCGGGCACGAATGCCGTCGCCCACCTGCTCGCCGACCGCACCAAAGCCGGTGCGATCAGCATCGTCGGCGGCGGCAACTCGGTCGCCGCGATTGAGGAAGCGCATCTCGCCGACCAGATCACGCACATTTCGACCGGCGGCGGCGCGAGCCTGGAAATGCTCGAAGGCAAGACGCTGCCCGGCGTCGCCGCGCTCAAGGATAAATAGCGCGCCTCGGTTGACACCAACGCCGTATTGAAGCCTCACCCCGTGTGCCATTGGGGACAGCGGGGTGAGGTATCGGTGAACTCAACGTTCGTTTCGTCCTTTTTTGCTAAAATAGAGAACGAACGAACTCACAGAAAAGCGCACCCATGCCTTTACGCCCCGGTGATATGATTGGAGCCTACGAGATCGTCGCGCCGTTGGGTCAGGGCGGCATGGCGACGGTCTATCGTGCCTATCACGCCCGCCTGAACCGCCAGGTCGCCATCAAGATGATCCACCCGACTTACCTGGAGGATCAGAGCTTCATCGCCCGCTTCGAGCGCGAGGCGCAGATCGTCGCCGGGCTGGAACATCCCAACATCGTGCCCGTCTATGACTTTTCCGAACACGAGGGCGAACCCTATCTGGTCATGAAGCTGATCGAGGGCAGCACGCTCAAAGCGATCCTCGCCAAGGGCGCGCTGGCGGTCGAGGACATCGTCAAGATCGCCGCGCCCGTCGCGCAGGCGCTCGATTACGCGCACCAGCACGGCGTCCTGCACCGCGACATCAAGCCTTCGAACATCATGCTCGACCAGCAGACCACGCCCTACCTGACCGATTTCGGGCTGGCGCGCATCTCGCTGTCGGGCGACAGCACCATCAGCAAGGATATGCTGCTGGGGACGCCTTATTACATCGCCCCGGAACAGGCGCGCGACAAGAGCGCAATCGACCACCGCGCCGACCTTTACTCGTTCGGCGTCGTCCTCTATGAGCTGCTCGTCGGTCAGGTGCCTTTCAGCAGCGGCACGCCCTACTCGATCATCAACGACCACATTTTCCAGCCGCTGCCGCTGCCCAGCAGCCTCAATGCCAACATCCCCCCCGCCATCGAGCTGGTGCTGCTCAAGGCGCTCGCCAAAGACCCGGAAGACCGCTACGGCACAGCCGCCGACATGGTCGCCGACCTGGGCGACGCGCTTCGTTCCAATCCGCCGCAGATCACGCTGCTGACCGAAGGTCGGCAGAGCGCCGCCGATTCGATTGCCATGACAACCGCCGCGCCGTCCGTCACCCGCCCGGCGCAAGCCACCATGCCCGCAAAAGCCGCCGCGCTCTCACCGCGCCCGTCTCACCGCAAACTGTGGCTGTGGCTGGGCAGCGTGCTGGGGGGCTTTTCGGCGGTCGCCATCATCGTCGTTCTGATGACGGTGCTGCTGGAGCCTACTGGTTCGGCGCCAGCAACGCAGCCGCCACCGCCGAGGAACCTCCAGATGTACAATGTGCCGGAGCTTTCGCTCGACGATGCGCGCGCGGCGGTCGCCAACAATCCGAACGATCCGGTGGGCTACCTGGCGCTAGCGCGTGCGCAGTTGCTCGCAAACGACGATCTCGCCGCACGCCGCACCATAACTCAAGGGATGGCAGTCGCAGACGACAAAATCCGCTTTGAAATGACTGCCGCTCAGGGCGCCGTGCAGATCGGTCGCTACGATGCCGCTTTCCTGATTTACAGTAATGCCCTTGTAGATGCGCAGGGCACCGACGAATATCTACCGGTGCGCGGTCTCGCCGGGCAATATCTCTATGGGCTGGCGTCGAGTGTCGACCGCCTCACCGCTGCCGCCGTGATTGAACTGAACCGGGAGCTACAGAATTCGCCGTCGCCGATTGTCACGGCGATGATCGCGCGCGCGCTCCTGCAAAATGGCAACACCCGGCTCGCCCAGTCGGGCATCACCAAAGCACTGGCGGAGGATAACACGCTGCCGGAAATACATTTGGTCAACGGCGAACTGCTGCACCAGCAGGGCGACAACCAGCGCGCGCGCGCCGAATGGGAACTGGCGCGCAGTGCTGACGGTCCGCCCTGGATACGCAACCGCGCCAATGACTTGATCAATACCCTCTCTTAAGATAAGGAGCTACAATGCGTACACCAATTATTGCCGGAAACTGGAAGATGTTTAAGACGCTCCAGGAGTCCGTCGCCTTTGTCCGCGACCTCGCGCCCCGGCTTGAGCCGTTCGCAAGCGTCGAGCGCGTCGTCTGCCCGACTTTCGTGGCGCTGGCTGGCGTCTCCGACGCGCTCAAGGGCACGTCCGTCAAGGTGGGCGCGCAGAACGTCCACTGGGAAGAGAGCGGCGCTTACACGTCGCAGATTTCGCCGACCATGCTGCAAGGCTTGGTCGAATACGTCATCATCGGACACTCCGAATGCCGCCAGTATCTCCACGAGACCGACGCCGACGTGAACCGCAAGGCGAAGGCGGCGCTGGCGCACGGTCTCAAGCCGATCATCGCGGTCGGTGAGAGCCTGGCGCAGAACGAAGCCGGAGATACGCAGATTTTCGTCAGCGGGCAGGTGCGCGCCGCGCTGGAAGGCATCCCGGCGTCGGACATGGAAAGGATCGTCATCGCCTACGAGCCGATCTGGGCGATAGGCACGGGACGCAGCGCCAGCGGCGAGATCGCCCAGAACGTCATCGGCGGCACCATTCGCGGTGAGTTGAACCGCCTCTACGGTGAAGCCGTCGCCAGCACGGTGCGCATCCAGTACGGCGGCAGCGTCAAGCCCGGCAACATGGCGGAATACATGGGACAGCCGGATGTGGACGGTGCGCTGGTCGGCGGGGCGGCGCTCAAGCTGGATGACTTCACACAGTTGGTCGAAATCGCCGCCCAAGTGAAAGGCGGGCAAGGCTGACTCTCCCGGAGTTTGTCGTCCCCTGGCTGCTCGTCGGCGTGCTGCTCTACGTCATGCGGCGGCTGGAACGATGGCTGCATCAGCATATTTTCAAAGTCGGGTGGTTGCTGACCAAGAACCTGCGCACAACCACCGTGCTCTACTACACCTTTTTTCTGCCCGGCGTCGTCCTGGACGAAATCGTCTACTGGCTGGTCGCGGGCATCGTGAATGTACGCGCAGAACGGGCGATTGCCTGGCCCGAAGCCCAGGCAATCGCCGAACTCAAGCTCAGCTTCATCGCGCTTTCGCGCAACGCCAACCGGGTCAAGGTCGCCATCATCAGCCTGTCGCCGCTGATCAGCGGGCTGGCGTTGATCTGGCTGATCTCCAACAACGTCCTCAACCTCAACGTCGTGATCGCCGTCCTGCGCGCCAGTGGCTTCGACGGCATCGGCGACGCCATCCGACTGCTGCTCTCGACGCCCGACATATGGCTGTGGGTCTACCTGATGTTCACCATCGCCAATACCATGATGCCCGACTCGCAGACCCTGCGCGGCTGGCGTCGGGCGCTGATCGTGATCGCCGTCCTCGTCGCGGCGCTCTACGTGATGGGCTTGGCACAGCAGATTCTCCTTGAAAACCTCGCCCAGCCGATCACCGATGGCTTGAACCGTCTGGCGCTGATCTTCGCGGTGGTGATCGTCATCGACCTGCTGGCGATAGGCGTGCTAGGCAGCATCGAGGCGCTGATCGAGCGCATCACGGGCGACAGCGCCACCTTCCAGAACGGCAAGCTGGTCGCCGTGACGCGCGAGGAACTTCAGCAGCAGCGCGCCCAGGAACGCGCCAAACAGGAGCGCCAGCGCCAGCCCGGCGCGCGCCTCCCGGCAGGACATCCTTCGGTCTACAAGCTGCCGCTGCCCATCCCCGGCGCGCCGGGCAGGGAGCCTGCCACGCCCGTCGTCGTCTCGCGCGAGGAAAAAGCGACACTGCCGTCCGGTCAAACGCCGCCGCGCCGCATCGAGCCGAGCGTGATCGCCGGGACAGCGGCGGTCGTCAAGACCGACGACGAACTGAACGCCGAAGCCCATCCCTTGCAGGAAGCGCACATCGAACTGCCGACAGGAAATCCCGCGCGCAGGCGTCAGTTGGTAGACGAAGAGGACGAAGAACTCGAAGGCGTGGACGAAATGGAGGACGACGCTTCCGAAGACGAGGAAGAGGAAGCGCGCCTGTAGCGGTTCAGGAACAGGAACCCCGCGATCACGATCAGTCCCAGCGCGCCCAGCGCGATGAACTTGAACAGGCGGCTCGCCGTGACCAGAGTCAGCACTCCGAAAAACGTGCAGAAGAAGTAGTAGCCGATCACCATCTGTCGCTGGCTGATGCCCAGATCGATCAGCCGGAAATGCAGATGCCCCCGGTCGCCCTGAAACGGATTGCGCCCTTCCCGCAGCCGCACCACCACCTGCCACACGCTGTCGAGCAGGGGCAGCCCCATCACCAGCAGGATCGTCGCCATCTTCGCGCCGCCGATGATCGCCAGCGCGCCCAGCGTATAGCCCATAAACGTCGCCCCGCCCCCCATGAAGATGCGGGCGGGATAGAAGTTGTAGATCACGAAGCCGAGCGCGCAGCCCATCAGCGCCAGATGCAGCAGGCTGACGCTGGTCTGCGCCGGTTCGACGCGAAAGGCGCTGTTGATGAACAGCATCGCCCCGGCGATGAAGGTCACGCCGCCTGCCAAGCCATCCGCCCCGTCCAGCCAGTTCATCGTGTTCATCATGCCCACCAGCCACAGGAAGCTGATCGTCACCGTCACGATAAACGACCAGGGCATCGTCTGCTGCCCGGTCAGCGGATTGTTAAAGTACTCGATGAAGATTTGAAACACGATGGCAATTGCCGCGCCCAGAAACTGCCCCAGGAACTGCGGCAGCGGCGCAAGCTCGAAAATGTCGTCCAGAATGCCGACGACGAAGATCACCGTCCCGCCGAGCAGCAGCCCGGTCAGCCGGATCACCTCGTAGGGGTCGAGGCGCGGCACGGGCAGAAGCTGCGCCGCCAGCACCGCCACGACGAAGCCGCCGTACAGCGCGATCCCGCCCAGTTTGGACACGCGGCGCGAGTCGGCGTCGCTCTGGTGACGCCCGCCGAATTTCGCCGTGATGTTGAAGCGCTTGCCCAGCCAGTCCGCCAGCGGAACCAGCAGCAGCGTGGTGCTCAATGCCAGCCCGAAAACCAGCACGAAGCTGCTCATGTCCCGAACTGGCGATCTCCAGCATCGCCCAGCCCCGGCACGATGAAGCCTACTTCATTCAGGCGTTCGTCAACCGCCGCGATGTGGATTGGCACGTCGGGGTGCGAGGTCGAGAGATGGTCGACACCCTCCGGCGCGGCGATCAATCCGACGTACTTGATGCGCGGCGCGCCCCAGCGCTTGAGGATGTCAATCGTCGCTACCGCCGACCCGCCCGTCGCCAGCATCGGGTCGAGCACGAGGCAAAGCTGCACGCGCGGCTCCTGCGGCAGACGGTTGTAGTATTCGACCGGGCGCAGCGTCTGCTCGTCGCGGTACAAGCCGATGTGCCAGACCTGCACGCTCGGCAGCAGCATCAAAGCGCCTTCGACCATGCCCAGCCCGGCGCGCAGCACCGGAACCAAGCCGATGGTCTCTTCGTTCTTGTAGCCTTTGGCGATGCCCATCGGCGTCTTGACTTCGCGCTCCGCCAGCTTCAGGTCGAGTGTCGCCTCGTAGACCAGCAGCAGCGCCAGCTCGCGCATCAGCTCGCGGAAGCTGCGGTGATCCGTGTTTTCGTCACGCAGCAGCGTCAGTTTATGCTGCACCAGCGGGTGTTTCGATACATGGAGTTGATCCGTCATAGCCCCACCCTTTCCAGAAATCGCGCAGATTGTACGCGCTTCCCTATCCCGCTGTCAAAGCCTGTTACCGGAAAGAATTCTGGCGTGCATTCGAGTAGAGGCGCTCGATGTAACGTCCCTACAATCCATCGATTGAGGAATCCGAGCATCCCTTCTCGTGGCGGTTTATATGCTTTCGGATGCCTGCTTGAACCAATGCCTCGCCTCGGCTATACTAGAACCTAGAACATTTATACCGTTTTGGAGCTTTCAATGACCGATGATGACGGGCGGCTGGTGAGTGGCAAGCCCCGGCGTGACGAACGCGAAAACATCGCCCTGCGCCCGAAGCTGCTGCGAGAATTGATCGGGCAGGAAAGCGTGCGCGAGCAGCTCAAGATCATCATCGAGGCGGCGCAGGGGCGCAAAGAGCCGGTCGATCACATCCTGTTCTACGGACCGCCGGGCTTGGGCAAGACCTCGCTGGCATACGTCATCGCCAACGAGATGAACGCCAACATCCACATCACGGCAGGTCCGTCAATCGAGCGCGCCGGCGATCTTGCCGCCATCCTGACGCACATGAAGCTGGGGGATGTCCTCTTTATCGATGAAATTCACCGTCTGGGACGCGCCGTCGAGGAAGTGCTGTACCCGGCGATGGAAGACTTCGCCCTCGACATCGTCATCGGCAAAGGTCCCGCCGCCAAGAACATGCGGCTGAACCTGCCGCGCTTCACCGTGGTCGGCGCGACCACCCAGCTTGCCCTGCTGGCGGGACCGCTGCGCGACCGCTTCGGCGCCCGCTTTCGCCTCGATTACTACGACCAGGAAGCAATGGAGCACATCATCGCGCGCGCCGCCAACATGCTCAAGATCGAAATCAAGCAGGAGGGCTTGAGCGAAATCGCCCGCCGCTCACGCGGGACGCCGCGCGTCGGCTTGCGCCTGCTGAGCCGAACTCGTGACTATGCGCAAACGCGCGCCGAGGGTATCATCACGGGACCCGTCGCCGGGGAGTCGCTCGAATTGATGGGCATCGACTATCTGGGGCTGGACGACATCGACCGCCGCGTCCTCAAGACCATCATTCTCAACTACGAAGGCGGACCCGTCGGCTTGCCGACCATCGCCGCCTCGATCAGCGAGGACAGCTCGACCATCGAGGACGTGTACGAGCCGTACCTGATGCAGCTTGGCTTCCTCAAGCGCACGCCGCGCGGGCGCGTCGCCACCGCCCGCGCCTACGAGCACATGGGCTACCCCTACGGCGGCAACGGCAGCGGCGACCAGAACCCGCTGTTTTGAGTCTGGAGGCGGGCATGGACTATCAATCGCTCGGCAAAATCCTGCTGGCGCTTGGCGTCGTCATTCTGGTGGTCGGGGGCATCTTCGTGCTGTTCGGGCGCTCGTTCGACGGCTTCCCCGGCACGCTGCGTATCGAGGGGCAAGGCTTCTCCTGCCTCGTGCCGATCCTCGCCTCGATCATCCTCAGCATCGTGCTGACCATCGTCCTGAATGTTGTGATTCGATTGATCAACCGACCGTGAAACTCAGCGACTTCGATTACGACCTGCCGGAATCCTTCATCGCGCAGACGCCGGCGGAACCGCGCGATTCGTCGCGCCTGATGCTGCTCGACCGCCAGACCGGGCAGATCGAACACCGCGTCTTCCGCGACATCCTCGATCAGATCAATCCTGGCGACGTGCTGGTGATCAACATCACCCGCGTCATCCCGGCGCGTCTGCACGCGACCAAAGCCGATACCGGCGGCGGCGTCGAGGTGCTGCTGCTGCGCCAGCTAGACGAGACGCGCTGGCAGGCGCTCGTCGGCGGGCGGCGCGTGCAGGCAGGCACGAAGCTGATCTTCGGGGATACGGGCATCAGCGCCGAAGTCACCGAGGAATTGCAGGAAAGCGAGCGCGTCGTCCGCTTCAGCCAGCCGATCAACGACTGGCTCGGTAAGTTCGGCGAGATGCCGCTGCCGCCCTACATCCACACGCCGCTCGCCGACCCGGAGCGCTACCAGACCGTCTTCAGCCAGCAGGAAGGCTCCGCCGCCGCGCCGACCGCCAGCCTGCACTTCACGCCGGAGCTGCTGCACGCCCTGCGCGCCAAAGGCGTGATTTTCGCGCAGGTGACGCTGCACATCGGCTTGGGAACGTTTCAGCCCGTCAAGGTCGAGGACATCGAGCAGTATCACATCCACAGCGAGCAGGCGATGCTCTCCGCCGATGACGCCCGCATCATCAACGAGGCGAAGCTGGCGGGCGGTCGCATCATCGCGGCGGGCACGACCGTCGCGCGCACGCTCGAAACCGCCGGAATCCTCAGCGAAGGCGGCGACCCCGCCCACCCCGACGAGCCGCTCGATGCCTGCCCCTGGCGCCCCGTGATCGCCTTCAAGCGCGACACTGACCTGTTCATCTATCCCGGCTACCGCTGGCGCGTCGTCGACGCCATGATCACCAATTTCCACCTGCCCAAATCGACGCTGTTGATGATGATCAGCTCCTTCGCCGGGCGCGAACACGTGCTCAACGCCTACGAGACCGCCAAGCGCGAGGGCTATCGCTTCTTCTCTTTCGGGGACGCGATGTTCATTCGCTGAAACGAGGATTGACGTTCCGTTCCCGCACCAGTAAAATAGCCTTTCTTGCCTGACCAATTTTCCCCGCTGAGCCTGCTCCGCCAGACCAGCGTGGTAAGTGAGAATTGGAGAAATCCATGTACGCAATTGTTCGTATGGCGGGTGGCAAACAGCACCACGCCGAAGTCGGCAGCGTCATCGACGTTGAACGGCTCCCCCAGAATGTTGATGATCAGGTCGAGTTGACGGACGTGCTGCTGGTCGGCGACGGCGACAGCACGGTCATCGGTCAGCCCACCATCGAGGGCGCATCAGTCACCGCGACGGTGGTCGATCAGTACCGCGCTCCCAAGATTCTCGTCTTCAAGTATCGTCAGCGCACCAAGACTCGCAAGATGCGCGGGCATCGCCAGTACTACACGCGCCTTCGTATCGACAGTATCAAGGCATAGGGAATCGACAATGGCTCATAAAAAAGGTGGCGGCTCCGTCCGCAACGGTCGTGACAGTAATGGACAGCGCCTCGGCATCAAACGCTTCGGCGGCGAATTTGTGATCCCCGGCAACATCCTTGTGCGCCAGCACGGGACGAAGTTCCACCCCGGCGAGAACGTCGGCTTGGGCAAAGACTACACCATCTTCTCGAAAATCGAAGGCTACGTCGTTTTTGAGAAAGTTCGCGGCAAGCCGGGGCGCAAGCAGATCAGCGTCTACTCCGAACTGCCGGTCAAGCAGGAACAAGTGCAGTAAGCTGTACGCCTGAAACGAGAGCGCACGGACAGACCGTGCGCGAATAGAGGAAAACATGAAAGAGAAAATCCATCCCGAGTGGTATCCCGATGCTCTCGTGGTTTGTGCCTGTGGCAACACCTGGCATACGGGCGCGACTGTCCCCGAAATCCGCACTGACATCTGCTCGGCGTGCCATCCGTTCTACACCGGCGAACAGCGCATCGTTGACACCGAAGGTCAGGTTGACCGCTTCATGAAGCGCCTTCAGGTGCGCGACGCTATCCGCGCCGAAGCCGAGGAGCGCGAAGCCTCCAAGACGCCCTCTAGCCTCTCGCTCTCCGAGCTGGGCGTCGACAAGCGCTACGTCAACATTCTCAGCGAGAACGACATCAGCACGGCGGGCGAGTTCATCGCCAAGCTGGAACAGGGCGGCGAAGAATCGCTGCTGGAGATTTCCGGCATCGGTCGAAAGTCCGTCGCCGATCTCAAGAAGGCGCTGCGCAATCGCGGCTACGACGTGCCCAAGGCGTCGAACGAGTAACGGCTCCGCTCAAAATATCAAGGCAGGCATTTGTCCACACGAACACATGCCTGCCTTTCTTTTTGTGAACACTCCAGGGGGAATGATGATTCACCACTCAGGTCGAATTGAGGTCATCTGCGGCAGCATGTTCTGCGGCAAGACGGAGGAGTTGATCCGCCGCACCCGCCGCGCCGTCATCGCCAGGCAAACCGTCCAGGTCTTCAAGCCGATCATCGACGACCGCTACGGCGTCGAGCGCGTCACCAGCCACGACGGGCAGAACATCGAAGCACAGGCGATTGCCCGCGCCGGGGATATCCCCGCCCTGCTCGCACCCAATACCACCGTCGTCGCCATTGACGAAGCGCAGTTCTTTGACGACGCCATCGTGCCGATTGTCGAAGACCTTGCCGCGCGCGGCTTGCGCGTGATCTGCGCCGGGCTTGACCTCGACTTTCGCGGCGAGCCGTTTGGACCGATGCCGCAGCTTCTCGCGCGCGCCGAGGACGTGACCAAGCTCCACGCCATCTGCGTCGTCTGCGGGGATGAAGCCTGCCGCACGCAGCGCATCGTCAACGGCAGACCGGCACGCTACGACGACCCGATCATCAAGATCGGCGCGAAGGAAGCCTACGAAGCCCGCTGCCGCGAGCATCACGAAGTGCCCCGGTGATTGACAGACGCTCACTATTTGCGCTAGAATTATTTAGCCTGGCAAAGTAATTGGCAAATAGGAGAGCGAAATGGCTGTTGCGAACGCAAGCATGTCTTCCGTTGCGTCGGCACAGAGCGAGCAAGGTCTGTGGCTGCGCAATCGTAATTGGGACTTGATGTTCATCACCTTCAGCGTGATCTTCGTCCCCTTACCATACCTGGTTTATCTACTGTTTGTACATTTCGGCGTCAACGACGATATCAGCCGCAACGTCGTCAACGGCTTCGTAGCCATTGCCATCGGCGGACCGCACATGATGTCCACCTTCCTGCGCACGGGGCTGGACAAAGACTTTTCGCGCCGCTACCCCATGCTGATCCGCTCCTCGATCATCATCCCGATCATCGTAGTTTCGCTGGCGTTCCTGAACCTGCACTTACTCCTGACCGTCTTTTTCTTCTGGGCAGCCACGCACGTGCTGCATCAGGTCACCTACATCGTCGAGCTGTACCGCCACAAAGAGCATAAATTCGTGCGCAAGAGCGCCGTCACGCTGCAAGCGCGTCTGATTGACTATGCCGTTATCATGACCTGCCTGTTCCCGTTCGCAGCGCTCAAGATCAGCCAGGGATCATTCGTGGTCGGCGTCAACGACCTGACCTCGGTCGTCCCCGACCTGTTCCAGCATGAGTGGTTCTTCGTGCTGATGAGCTTCGCCTTCGGGGTCGCCCTGATCGCCTTCCTGGTCAAGAGCTACAACGAATATCGCGGCGGCTACCTCAACTGGCCCAAGACGATCTTCATCCTGCTGACCGTCGCGGTCGCCTTCACGATGCCCGCCCTGCCCAACCTCGACACCGCCTTCCAGGGCTTGAACACCTGGCACTCCTTCCAGTACCTGGCGATCACCTTCTACATCATCAAGATTCGCCAGACGTACACCAACCTCGACAAGAGCGCTCCAATCGTCGCGCGCTTCAGCAAGGGCAAGGACTCGCGCGGGTTGTTCGTTCTCAGCACGATCATGCTGGTCGGCTCGCTGGTGGTGTTCGTCGTCGTCTATGCCGCCGCCGCCATCCTCAAGCCCGGCATCGACGCCAACACGCACTTCGACATCGCCTACTACACCGCCATCCTCTCCTTCCTGTGGATACACTACTATCACGACCACTTCCTGTTCACGGATTTCGAGGCGCTCGACAAAGCCTACGGCGAGGCTTAGCAACAGTCCCTCTCAACAAAAAAGAGGCGGCTCATCGAGTCGCCTCTTTTGAATCATCTTGTCGCGCTAAAGCTACGAGAACGACGTGCTGACCCACTGCATCGCGTTCACAGGGACGCCGTTGACCCACAATTCCCAGTGGAGGTGCGGACCCGTCACGCGCCCGGTGCTGCCTGTGGTGCCGATCACCTGCCCAGCCGTCACCATGTCGCCGACGTGGACGTACTGCTCGGTCTGGTGGCAGTAGACCGTGAACACGCCCCAGCCGTGATCGATGATCGTGACGTTGCCGCGTATGTCCAGCCGGTCGACGAAGACGACCTGCCCGGCTGCGGGGGCGATGATCGACGACCCGGTGGGAGCGGCGAAGTCCGTCCCGGTGTGATAGCGCGAGAAAGGACCGCCGTTGTACGAGCGCGTGTTCCCAAACGGTGACGAGAGCGGCGAGGAACTCGGCAAGCCGAGCGGACCGTCGAAATAGCGCGTCGGCGTGAAATTGCTGGTGATCTGGCTCAGCTTCGCCAGCTCGTTCTGATCCATGACCGGATCGACCAGCCCCGCGCTGCCGGGCGCGAGATAGATGCGCTCGCGGGCGTAGTTCCCCGAAGTGACCTGAATGTTCGCGTCGAGCGGTATCTGTGCGCCCGTGTCATCGGTCAGCATGATGCTGAGCGGATAGATACTGGGCGCAGTCCCAATCGGGATGCCGACGAACAGCGTGTGCTGCGTGCCGTCCGCTTCCGACGCATCGTGCAGCGTCTGGTTGATGAACGTCGCCGTGACCGTGACCGCGCTGCTGGTCGTCAGGTGAATACGCCCCGTCTGACCTTCCACGAACACCAGCGGCGAGATGTTGAGGCTTTCGACCGGCGCGGGCATGTCCAGCGCGATTTGCGGCGGCTCGAAGCCGGGGATGATGAGTTCCTGCCCCGCGTAGATCAGCGTCGGATCGGCGATGTTATTCGCCTAGAGCAATGTCATTCACCGTGACCCCGTACTGCTTGGCAATGCGATACATCGTCTCGCCGCGCAGCACCGTATGGACGACCACCGCCTGCGGCGTGCTCGGCAGCTCCGGCGTTTCGGTCGCCTCTGGCGTCTCCGGCGTGGGTTCTGGTGTAGCAATCGCTGAAACGTCGAGCATCTCGCCGACGTAGAAGCCGCTGGCGTCGGCGAGGCTGTTCTGTGCCATCAGCGCTTCGACCGTCAGCCCGTACAGATTGGCGATGCTTTCCAGCGTTTCGCCGGGCTGGACGACGTGTACCACCGTCTGCGGCGGCACGGGCGTCGCGCCCGGCACAGGCACGAGCAGGCGCTGCCCGACGTAGATCGTCGACGGATCGCTGATCCCGTTCAGCCGCACCAACTGGGTGATCGTCGTGCCATTGCGCACCGCGATCCGGTAGAGCGTATCGCCGCGCTGCACGACGTAGATCGTCACGCCGGGTGGCGTGGTCGGTGTAGCCTGCTGGGCAAAAAGAGAGGCGGGCTGCCACAGCATACCCGCCACGAGCAAACACATGAACAGCTTGACCCGCATTATGTCGCCTCGTCGAACCGAAGCTGATCCCCGATTTTGACGCGCTCCAGCACGCTGGGGTTTGCTTCGAGATAGTATTGTGCGGGCGACCGGGGCATATACATCGGTCGCCAGGGTTTCGCCAACTGCTTATCGACAACGTGCCTGGATGCGTCCAGCCAGACCACGCCGATGCTGAACAGCATAAAGAACATGTGAATCGCCGTATTGGAGCGGCTCTCGCTCCCGGTGATGAACAGTAAGCCTTCGTCGTCCGCTAAGCGCGGGACAAGCTGTAAACCCCGGAAATGGCACCAGAAGCTCACGCACAGCTTGACCCGCGCCAGGACGACTTCGCCGCTCTGGGCATTGCGAAGGACGCGCCGCTCCGTCATGGGATGATCAGGATTTGCCCCACGTAAATTCGAGTTGGGTCGGCAATGCCGTTCACCTCGATCAAGTCCGAGAGCGACACGTTGAAGCGAATAGAAATCCGGTACAGGTTATCGCCCGGCATCACGCGGTACAACTGCTGCGGCGGCGGGCTGGTCGGCGGGACAGGCGTCGGCGGCACGGGCGTCGGGACGCCACCCACCGGGATATGCAGGATTTGCCCGTAGTAGACCAGATTCGGGTTCACAATATCGTTGTAACGCGCCAGATCGACGGTTCGCAGCCCGAAGCGCGCCGCAATCGACGACAGCGAGTCGCCGTAGCGCACGATGTAAACAATCGGCGTCGGCTCAGCCGCTTGCGCCGGGACTTCGGTCGGCGCAGGTTCGACGATGATCGGCGCTTCGGTCGGCGCTTCCGTCGGCTCCGGCGGGGTCGGCACGGGAATGATCAGCGTGTGCGCCTCGACGATGTAAGCGTTCGCGTTCAACTGGTTGGCAATGATGATAGCTTCGACGCTGCTGCCGAAACGCTCCGCCAGCTTGGCGACGGTATCACCGCGCTGCACGACGTACTGAATGCTGTAGGGGAACGCCACCGTGTCGAGCGTCGGTGAAGGCAGCGGCGTCGGCGGAACCTCCGTCGGGGCTTCCGTTGGAATTTCGGTGGGCACTTCCGTCGGCGGAATTTCGGTCGCTGTCGCGGTTGCCGGGACTTCCGTCGGTGGCACCTCGGTCGGGATAGCGACGGTCGGGGCTTCGGTCGGCTCTTCAGTTGCCGCTACTTCCATCGTGGGCACTATCGTCGGCACATAGCACGATCTCCGGCTGCTGCGGCGTTAATTCGACCATTTCGGTCGCGGCTTCAGTCACGGCAGCCGCCTGCTCGCTGCCTGTCACGGTCAGTTCGGCGTCGTCCAGATAAACGACGTTGTTCATCGCCACGCGGTTGACCGTCGAGCGCACGAACACGGTCACGGTGTCGCCTGCTGCGACCGCGCTAACCATATGCTGCGCGTATTGATCCACCAGCGACAGCGGGTTCGACCAGACAATCGAGTCGCTCGTCGGGTCGGTGCCGCCGTTCGGGTCGATGCCGACCTGCGCCGCCAGCTCACCGCTGCCGTCGCTGACATCGGCGTCCTCGCCGCTCGACGACCAGATGTACACGTAGATGCTGAATTCGAGGTCATCGCCCGGCTGCACACCGGAGACCTGCTGGTAAACACCGCCTACGTGCGAGGCGAAGAAGGTGAAATACTGCTGGGCGTCGCTGCCGCTGTGGATGCGGGGGGTCGCCATACCGTTGGTTGTATCAGACGCGGGATAATATTCCGGCTGCATGTTCTGGTCGGTCTGCAAAGACCACGCCGTCCACCCCTGCGCGACCATACTCGTCGGGTTATCCGGCACGGATTCGAATGGTGGCTCAAATCCGGGGTTGGTCAGCAGATTGCCCGTTGGCGTTTGCGCTGCTACCATCTGGGCAGCCGTCAAACCCATCGCCACGACAAGGCATAATAAGAGCGTTCGGAAAATCAATAGTCTATTCATCAAGACTCCCCTAGCGTCGCATACCGATGTACACAACAAGTGTACTGCGTTCCGCAAATCAGCGCTTGGCAAATCAGAAGCGGTTCGTTTAGGTAGACGTTTAAGGCGAAGCGCCGCTGAGCACGCGGCTCACGGCATTCACAAGCTGCGCCGGAGCAAACGGCTTGGTCACGAGGTTGATGGCGTTGGCGACTCGCATCTCGGTCACGCGCGGGTCGTGCTGCGTGCGCGCGGTCACGACGATGATGGGGATGTGCTTCGTCTCCGGGTTCTTCCGGAGCCGATCATAGGCTTCCCAGCCGTCGATGCCCGGCATCATCAGGTCGAGCAGGACGACATCCGGCATGTTCTTCTCGACCGCCGCGATGCCCTCAAGCGCATCGTGCGCCTCCTTGAACTCGTAGCCTTCACGTTCAAGGATCAAACGCATCAGGTCAATCACGTCCTGCTCGTCTTCGATGCAAACCACGCGCCGCGACATCGATAAATCCTCAACAGCCTGCAAGCATTCTGCCGAAAGTCTACCACGAAAAGCTTTAGCGCATCGATAAATGTTTCGCCATCCATGACGTGAAAGATGGCGACTTTTGTTTTATACTACAACGCACTTGAAGCCTGAACGTATCAAGCGATGCCCACGATAATCATTGGTCTTTGCACGGTCGAATTTGAACTGCCTGGGGTCACGACGCTCAAGGACAAGCGCAGCATCCTGAAATCGCTGCTCACACGGCTGCACAATCAGTTCAACATCTCCACCGCCGAGGTGGATTTTCACGATGTCGTCAATTCCAGCGTAATCGCCTTCACCGCCGTCACGACTGACACCCGCCACGCCAACCAGATCATCAGCACGATTCTGAACTGGATCGAGGCGAATTACCCGGACGCACTGATCGTCAATCAGGAAATCGAAATTCTATAAGACGGCGGTCTGGATGTACCTTCACGAGTACCAATCGAAACAATATTTCGCGCGTTTCGATATTCCGACGCTGCAAGGACGCACCGCGACCACGCAGCAGATGGCGTACAGCATCGCCGCCGAATTCGGCGTCCCGGTGGTCGTCAACGCGCAGGTGCTCACGGCGCAGCGCGTCTTTCGGCTGGCGCGCACGCCGCAGGAAGCCGAGCACATCGCCCGCGACATCCTCGCCATGACCATCGACGGCGTTCGGGTGCGCACGCTGTTGATCGAGCCGTCCGCCGACGTTCTGGCGGAACTCACGCTCGGCATCTACGCGGATCGCGGCAGCGACCTGTTCATGCTCGCCTCGAACGCGGGCAGCGACATCATCCAGATGGAGCACAGCCCGCCCGAAACGCTGATCCGCGAGGCGATCAATCCCTTCCTCGGCGTGCTCGAATATCAGGGACGCAACCTCGCCAACGGCATCAACCTGCCCCGCGAACACTGGAACGCCTTCATCCGCATCGCTCAGAATCTCTATCGCTGCTTCGTCGCCTGCGACGCCGTGCGCGCCGAGATTAACCCGCTGGGGCTGACGCGCGACGGCGAACTGATCGTGCTGGGCGGCAAGCTCGTGATTGACGATAACGCCCTCTTTCGCCAGCCGGAACTGACCGCCCTTCACGACGTAAAAGCCGAACACGAGAGCGCCGTGCAGGCGCGCGAAGCCGGGATCACGTTCGTGCGGCTGAGCGGGACGATTGCCTGTATCGTCAGCGGCGCGGGCTTGGGCATGGCGACGATGGACCTGCTGGCGGATTACGGCGCTGCCGCCTCCTGCTTCGTCGACCTCGGCAGCAATATCCAGCGCGACAAGCTCGCCGCCGCGCTGCGCCTGATCAACCCGCAGGCGCAGGCGATCATCTTCAACATCTTCGCCGACAAAACGAGCTGCGCCGACATTGCCCACGAGCTGCTGGTGGCGCTCGCCGAAGCGCCTCCTGCCGTCCCGCTGGTGATTCGGCTGGCGGGGCAGAACGCGGAAGAAGGACAGGCGGAATTGAGCGCGGCGGGGATCGCCCAGCTTTCCATCAGCGCCAGCATGGTCGAGGCAGTGCAGCTTGCCGTCGCCGCAGCCAAAGGGATCACCGATGTCCGTTCTGGTCGATGAAGAGACGCAGTTGATCGTACAGGGCATCACCGGGCGCGAAGGCAGCTTCCACACGGCGGAGATGATCCGCTACGGCACGCAGGTCGTTGGCGGCGTCACGCCCGGCAAGGGCGGCGAGTGGGTACACGGCAAGCCCGTCTTCGACAGCGTCGCTACCGCCGTCGAGGCGACCGGCGCGAACGCGACCATCATCTGCGTCAGCGCGGCGAACGCCGCCGACGCCATCTACGAGGCGATTGACGCGCAAATCCCGCTGATCGTCTGCATCACCGAGGGCATCCCGGTCATGGACATGCTCAAGGTCTATGCGCACCTGCGCCAGAACCACACCAGCCGCCTGCTCGGTCCCAACTGCCCCGGCATCCTCGCACCCACGCGCGCCAAAGTCGGCATCATCCCCGGATTCATCGGCAAGGCGGGCAGCGTCGGCGTCGTCTCGCGCAGCGGCACGCTCACCTACGATGTCGTCTTCCGCATGACGCAGATCGGCATCGGGCAGTCGACCATCGTCGGCATCGGCGGCGATCCGATTGTCGGGACGAGCCTCGTCGATATTCTGGCGATGTTCGAGGATGACCCGGAAACCAGCCGCGTCGTGCTGATCGGCGAGATCGGCGGGCTGGCGGAGATCGAAGCAGCGAAGTTCATCCGGGCGCGCATGACCAAGCCGATCTTCGGCTGCGTCGTCGGCAGGAGCGCGCCGGAACACACGCGCATCGGTCACGCCGGGGCGATTGTGGTCGAACCGGAGACCGGCGCCGCCGCCAAGATCGACGCGCTGCGCGCCGCCGGGGTGATCGTCGCCGATAACCCCGATCAGTTAATCGACCTGCTGCGCTAGAGGCTGTTTTGCACTTTTTGCCCCTCTATCCCCGACCCTTTCTCCCACACAAGCGGGGAGAAAGGGAGAAATGCACACGCTTGTGTCCCTCGCCCCGCTTGCGTGGGAGAGGGACAGGACGCGTCAGCGTCCAGGGTGAGGGGAAAGTCAGACGCAGAAGTTCATAGCAGGCTCTAAACTCAATTTACGAGAACGGCGGAAAATGTCGTCGTAGGGGCGAACCTACGTGTTCGCCCAGGCGCGTGTCTGTAGGGGCGCACGGCTGTGCGCCCGTCATTTTATCGTCCGAACAGGGCGCAGAAATTCGTCGGATAGGTCGCGCAGGTCGACAGCCCCGTCGCAACCAGCCAGACGGCGAACGCGACCAGTCCGCAGCCGCCAATCAGGACGAGGCAGCCGCACCACTGCGCCGGACCGCCGGCGATCACCTGCATCACCCCGCCGATCAGGTGGCTGAAGATGCCGATGATCGCCGTGATGAAATGCACGCCCGTCATCAGCAGCGGCAGCACCAGACACAGGACGCATAGTCCGACCGCCAGCAGGATCGCCGTTCCGCCATCGATATTGAGATGCTGCAAGAATTCCATACGCGCTAGCCTGAACACTCGCCTTCGTTCGACACCGTCTCCGACCAGGGCGCGGAAGCGTCGGCTCGCTGGTAGCAGTTGCAGTAGCTCAGCGGGTCGGCTTTGCCCGCCCACAGCAGGAAGCGGACGTTGGTCTGCACGCACACGGCGTCCGGGCTGCTTTGCTGCGCCGACGCCGTCGAGATCGCCAGTCCGCGCTGGTCGGCTTCCGAGATCAGCCAGACGCGAATCTGCTGCCCCGGCGCGCCGCCTGTCGTAATCACGATCTCCTGCTGCACCGCCAGCGTGATCATGAGGCACGGCAGCAGCAGAATCGCAAACCAGATCACGAGCGCGATGATGCAGCCCGCCCGCCGCAGTGGGCTGCGGCGGCGGACTTCTGGAACGGGTTCTTCCGTCAAAATCGGTCCTTACTCGGCAAAACGCATCTGGATCGCGTCGGCGGCGTCATAGCTCACGTGGACGAACAGTGGGGCGTCGCCCGACTGCATCGCCAGAAGACGCGGCAGCAAAATCGGCAGATCCTCCACCAGATCGAGCGTGCCCAGCGCATCGCGCCTGATCCAGTGTAGCGTTCCTTCGGAATTGGCGCAGACATCCCGGCTGTCGCTGGTCGCCGTGAACACCAGCAGCAGGATGCCGGTCGCCGCGCCCGCGTCGATATTATAGACCGCCCGCAGCGAAAGATCGCGCACGTCCAGCCCGGTCTCTTCTTTGATCTCGCGGCGCGCGCTCGTCAGCGGGTCTTCGTCACGTTCGATGTGCCCGCCGACGCCGTTGTAGCGGTTCGGGAAGACGCGCTTGTGCGCCGAGCGCTTCATCAGCAGCACGTCGTCGCCGTTGAACACAAAGCACAGCGTTCGCGGGATCGTCAGCCAGCGATTTTCAACGGCGGTCGCGCCCTGTTCATCTGCCCCCATGTGTAAACCCCATAAACTGAACAGCAATTCGCATGTACAAACTGTATAAACACCACATTGTCGATTACCGGGACGCATGTTAATCTTAGCAGATAGTTGCACAGCCTACAGGTCAGGTCTATCCCCATGACGGAAAACGGTCGGAGCAGTGTTCCCACGCCGGTGCTGCGTATTGTACCCGTGAGCAGCCTGCATCCGCACGAGGAGCACGACAGCCAGCGTTCCGAGCCATTAAAGGCGCGCATCCGTACAGGAACCGAGATGATCAACCCACCGCTGGTCGCGCCGATGGATGGCGACCAGTACGTCATCCTCGACGGCGCGAACCGCGTCTATGCCTTCTCCGAGCTGGGCTATCCGCACATTCTGGTGCAGGTCGCCGGCTACGACAGCGGCTTCGTCGAATTGAGCAACTGGCAGCACGTCGTCGCGGCGTGGAACGAGCACGACTTTCTCCAGCACGTTCGCCAGATACCCGAAATCACCCTCGCCGAAGGCGACGCCCCGGACACAATCGCGCATATCCGCTTCCGCGACAATCGCGTCGTCGCCATCTGCGCGCCCGTCTCCAACCTGAGCGAGCGCAACGCGGCGCTTTGCCGCTTCGTCGCGGTCTACCAGCGCAACGCCCGCCTGCACCGCACCCCGCTCAGCGATCCGGGGGAAATCTGGGCGTTGTTCCCGGATGCGGTCGCGCTGGTCGTCTTCCCGCCCTATCACCCGGCGGACATCATCGCCGCCGCGCAGCAGAAAGCCTATCTGCCGCCGGGGATCAGCCGCCACATCGTGCATGGGCGCGCCATTCGCGTCAACTACCCGCTGGATGCCCTGCGCGACCCGGATACCTCGCTCGATCAGAAGAACGCAGCGCTGCTCACCTGGCTGCAAAACAAGCTGGCAAATCGGCAGGTTCGGTATTATGCTGAAGCGACTTACCAGTTTGACGAGTGAACGAGATGGCGCAGACGGTTCGACAGGCGCTTCAGCAGGCACAACTTTACACCGACGATACGCTCTACAGCCTGATCCACCTGCCGCCCAACGGCATCACGGCGGCGGCGGGCATCCTCGCTGAGATCGCCGAGCCGTTCAGCGTCCTGATCGCCGACAAGGACGAGGTGACGCTGGTCATCCCCGCCGAGGCGGTCGACCATTTCGCCAATCGCCTGCGTAACCACCGCGTCGGCGAAGCGTCCTACCGCCTGATCACGTTTGACCTCGAACTCGAACCAACGCTGATCGGCTTCATGGCGCGGGTCGCACAGGCGCTCGCCGACGTAGGCGTGCCGATCCTGCCCGTCTCCGCCTTCAGCCGCGATCATCTGCTCGTCCCCGCCGACCGCTTCGACGCCGCCTGGGGCGCGCTGCAGAGCCTGCAAGCCAACGGATAAGCTGCCAATGGACATCCCGATGTACGACGACGCGCCCAAGCCCAAAGATCAGGTCAGGATCGAGGAGTTGGAGACGGTCGTCTACCCGGATCGCTTCCGCGTGTTCGTTCACATCCGCGCGACACTCTTTCAGGAGCGCCCGAACATGCTCCTGACCGCCCGCACCGCCGAGGGCAAGGTCGCGGCGGAACTGAGCATCATCGAGACCATGCACCACGACCTGGAATTCACCATGCACCTGCGCGGGCTGAGCGATCCGGCAGGGGCATACACGCTCACCGCCGAACTGTACTACGAGACGCGCAATCCGCCGCAGGATCGCCGCGTGGTCGAGTTCGTCGTGCCCGAAGCCGAGCCATGATCTGGCTGAGCCGCGAGCAGGCGCAAACCATCAGCGATCATGCCCGCGCGGAGTCGCCCCGCGAAGCCTGCGGGCTGATCGCCGGGCAGCGCGAGCGCGCCGCCGAGATCATCCCCATCCCTAACATCGCCTCGGACCCGCAGCACGCCTACTACATGGACGAGCGCGCGCTGGTCGAAGCGCTGACTCATCTGGAAGCGCGCCATCTGGAGTTAATCGGTTTCTACCATTCGCACCCACAGAGCGATCCTATCCCCTCGCAAACTGACGTGCGTCAGGCGAACTACCCCAACACGCCCTACGTGATCGTTGGGCTGAAGGGCGATGCCCCGCGCCTCGCCGCCTGGAACATGAGCTACGGGCGCGTCAGCGAAGTGACGCTCCACGTCGGCGACGAGCCGCCGCCCGAAAGCGCGTCGCTCTCCCGCGCGCAGAAAATCGCTATTCTTCTCAGCGCGGTGATCGCGCTTATACTATTGATTGCGGTATCTTTATCGCTGCTGCCGCCAGCACCCGTTCTTCCGCGCTAACGGAGACCGTCCATGCTCATCACCGTACTCATCGTCGGGCTGATCGGAATCATCGCTGGCGGCGTGATCAACCTGCTCGCCGACGCCCTGCCGCACAAACACCCGCTCCGCTTCCCACCGCGCTACCCGGACGGCACGCCCCGCCCCCCGATTGCCTGGCTGGGCATCACCGCCTTCCTGTTCGGCAAGCGCATTGCACCGGATGGCTCGAAGCTGCGCTGGCGCTACCCGCTGGCGGAACTGCTCACCGCCGTGCTGATGATCGTGACCGTCCTCGCCACCAGCGACGACCCCAACATGACTCCGCTTCAGCTTGCTTTCTGGCTGATTTACATGGCGATTTTCGCGCTGATCACGGTCATCGACCTGGAACACCGCCTGATCCTGTTCGTGGTCGTCATCCCCGCCTACGTCATCGCCATCGTCGACGCGCTGGTCACGGGCTATGGCGCAGACCTCCGCGACGCGCTGATCGGCGGCGCGGTCGGCTTCGGCATCTTCTTCCTGCTCTATCTGGGGGGATTTCTGTTCATCTACGTCATGGCGCAGACGCGCGGGCGCTCGACCGACGAGGTTGCCTTCGGCTACGGCGACGTGATGCTGATCACGCTGGCGGGCTTGATCCTCGGCTGGCAGCCGCTCATCCCGGCGATGTTCCTGACCGTCTTTCTCGGCGCGGTTGGCGCGGTCGCCTGGCTGGTCGGTCGCTGGCTGACGGGCAACCGCTACGCCCTGTTCACGCCGCTGCCTTACGGGCAGTACATCATCGCCGCGACCATTATCATGCTGCTCTTCAGCCCGGAAGTCACACAGTTTCTGCGCCAGCCCACATAATTCGACGCATGAGGCGTTCATTTCAACGCCCCTACGTTGCTGCCGCTCGATAATCCCGCCGCCCAGACACACCTCGCCATCGTAGACGATAGCGCCCTGCCCCGGCGCGATGTCGCGCAGCGGCGCGTCGAAGCGCACCTGCATCCGCGCGTCGTCCAGCGGCGAACCACTGCCAAGTGGCGTGATCGTCGCCGGAGCGGGCTTCGCCTTGTAGCGAATCTTCACCTCCGCGCGGAACGGCTCGCTCGGCGTAATGCCGCTCACCCAGTGGACGCGCTTCGCCGTCAGTTCGGCGCTGCCCAGCTCGTCCGCCGTCCCCACGATCAGCGCGTTCTGCACCGGATTCATCCCGATCACGTAGAGCGGCTCCGCGCCGTAGACTCCCAAGCCCTTGCGCTGCCCAATCGTGTAATTCGCCAGCCCGCCGTGCTCGCCGACCACTTCGCCGCTGCGCCGCCGGATCGGTCCGGCGTGCATGACCTCCGGCGCGTGCTCGCGCAGGAAGCGGCGGTAGTCGCCGTCGCCCAGAAAGCACAAATCCTGGCTGTCTTTCTTGCTGGCGGTCGGCAGCCCGAAGCGCGCCGCGATCTCGCGGACTTCCGGCTTGGCGTACTCGCCCACCGGAAACAGCGTCTTGCTCAACTGCGCCTGCCCCATCACGCTCAGGACGTAGCTCTGATCCTTGTGCTCGTCCAGCCCCTTTTTGAGCAGGAAGCGCCCGCTTTCATCCTGCGCGATGCGCGCGTAATGCCCGGTCGCCAGATAGTCGGCGTCCAGCGCCAGCGCGTTGTTGAGCAGGTACTCGAAGCGGATGTGTCGGTTGCATTCCAGGCACGGGTTCGGCGTATAGCCCTGCCGGTGCTGGTCGATGAAGAAATCGACAATTGTCCGGCGGAAGACCTCTTTCGTGTCCAGCACGTAGAACGGGATGCCGAGCTTGTCGGCGATCCGCCGTGCGTCCGCCATCTGATCGGGCGTGCAGCAGCGGTTGTGCGAACCGCCCGCCGCCGTTTCTTCCGACCACAGCCGCATCATCATGCCGATCACGTCGTAGCCGCGCTCGACCAGCAGCGCCGCCGCCACCGAGCTATCGACGCCGCCGCTCATCGCCACGACCACGCGGGTATTGCTGTTATCGCTCACTGCTGAATTCCCATCTCACACTAACTGTAAACCCGATTGCTATTTCGGGAAGGTACACTTGTCAGACAAATGCCCACCTCTGGCTGTTCATGCCTTCTCGTAGGGGCGTTACATCGTGACGCCCCTACACATTTTGCATAGTCCCCAGCTTGCGTAGCGTCTCGACCGTCCCCGCCAGCGTCTCGACGGCGTAGTCCACGTCGTCCGCCGTCGTCTGCATCCCCACCGTCAGCCGCAGGCTCCCCAGCGCCAGATCGCGCGGATAGCCCATCGCCAGCAGCACCTCCGACGGCTCCGGGTTGCCCGTTTTGCACGCCGAGCCGCTGCTCGCCGCGATGCCTTTCACGTCGAGGTGCATCAGCAGCGTATTGCCGTCGATGCCGTCGATCACGAAGCTGGCGTGCGAGGGCAGGCGCTGTTCAGGATGCCCGGTGAGCTGCGCGCCGGGGATGCGGCTCAGCACGCCGTCGATCAGTTGGTCGCGCAACGCCTGATAATGCGCCGTGCGTTCGTCCAGTTCGGCATATGCCAGTTCCAGCGCCTTCGCCATGCCGACGATCCCCGGCGTATTGTACGTCCCGCCGCGCCGGTTGTTCTCGTGGCTGCCGCCGCTCTGGCTGGCGATCAGATCGACGCCCTCGCGCACGTACAGCGCGCCCACGCCTTTCGGTCCGTAGAATTTGTGCGCCGAGATGCTCATCAGGTCGACGCCCAGCGTCCGAACGTCGATGTCGAGCTGTCCCGCCGCCTGCACTGCGTCCGTGTGGAAGATCACGCCCCGCTCGTGCGCCTGCGCCGCAAGCTGCGGGATCGGGTTAATCGTGCCGACCTCGTTGTTGACGTACATCACGCTGGCGACGGTCGTATCGGGGCGAATCGCTCCGGCGAAATCCTCGGCGTCGACCATCCCCGCCGCATCGACCGGCAGCACCGTCCGCTCGTAGCCCATTACATCGGCAAGCTGCGCCGTCGTCTTCAACACCGCCGGATGTTCGACCGCCGACGTGACTAGGTGCTTACCTTTCTTTTGCAGCGCCCACGCCGCGCCGCGCACCGCCAGGTTGTCGCTCTCGCTGCCGCCGCTCGTGAAAACGATTTCGTCTCGCCCGCAGTGAAAAACTCGTGCTATACTGTCGCGCGCATCCTCAATCGCCTGCTCCGCTTTTCTGCCGAAGCTGTGCGCCGACGAGCCATTGCCGTAAACGTCGCTGAAGTACGGCAGCATGGCTTCCACCACGCGCGGATCGGTCGGCGTGGTCGCGGAGTGATCGAGGTAAATAGTCCGTACCATTGAGAATCGTCTTTCAAATTTGCTGATTGAACTCTTGTTTATTTTACCCGATGATCTCGCGTGTGTCAGGGCAGGCTTTCGGCGATTTTTACATGCAGTTTAACAAAGTCGCGGTACACTAGAGACGATTTGCCCGCTTAATTGCGATCCAAAACTCCGTTAAGAGAACGGGGTTTCTGCGTGTACCTAGGAGAAAACGAAATGGCTATTATTGAACAAATCCACGCGCGCGAGGTGCTCGATTCGCGTGGAAACCCGACTGTCGAGGTCGAAGTCACGCTCGTCGACGGGGCGTTTGGGCGCGCGATTGTGCCCAGCGGCGCGTCGACAGGCGAATACGAAGCGCTGGAACTGCGCGACGGCGACAAGAGCCGTTACAACGGCAAAGGCGTCCTGCGCGCTGTCGATGCCGTCAACGGTCCCCTCAGCGATGCCTTGCAGGGCATGTACGCCCTCAACCAGATCGAGATCGACCAGCAGATGATCGAACTCGACGGCACGCCGACCAAGAGCAGCCTCGGCGCGAACGCCATTCTGGGCGTCTCGCTGGCGGTCGCCAAAGCCGCCGCCATTTCGGTCGGGCTGCCGCTCTACGCCTATCTCGGCGGCGTTCACGCCCACGTGCTGCCCGTCCCCATGATGAACATCATGAACGGCGGCAAGCACGCCGCCAACAGCACCGACTTCCAGGAGTTCATGGTCATGCCCGTCGGCGCCAGCTCGTTCCACGAGGCGCTGCAATGGGGTGTCGAAATCTATCAGGCGCTCAAGAGCATCCTGCATAAAGCCGGGCACTCGACCACCGTCGGCGACGAAGGCGGCTTCGCGCCCAGCCTCGGCTCGAACCAGGCGGCGCTCGACGTGATCATGGAAGCCATCAGCAAAGCAGGCTTCAACACCGAGGATCAGGTGCGCATCGCCATCGACCCGGCAGCCTCCGAAATCTACAAGGAAGACGGCAAGTATCATCTCGACATCGAAGGGCGCACGCTCTCCGGTGAGGAAATGGTCGAATTCTGGGCAGACTGGACTTCGCGCTACCCGATCATTTCGCTGGAAGACGGGCTTGCCGAAAACGACTGGGAGAACTGGTCGAAGCTGGTCGCCGCCATCGGTCACCGCGTGCAGGTGGTCGGCGACGACCTGCTCGTGACCAACGTCGAGAAAGTCCGCCGCGCCATCAAGGAGAAAGCCTGCACCAGCCTGCTGTTCAAGGTCAACCAGATCGGCTCGCTGACTGAAGCTCTCGCCGCCGCCCAACTGAGCCAGCGGCACGGCTGGACGGTCGTCACCAGCCACCGCAGCGGTGAAACCGAAGACACCACCATCGCCGACCTCGCCGTCGCCATGAACGCCGGGCAGATCAAGACCGGCGCGCCTGCGCGTACCGACCGCATCGCCAAGTACAACCAGCTTCTGCGCATCGAGGAAGAACTCGGCAGCGCGGCGAAATATGCGGGCTTCGGCGCTTTCACCAATCTCAGCCTCGACCTCTAAGCGAAAGGGATCGCTTTGATCAGCAACCGCATCAACGGAAAACGCACCAAGATTGTCGCTACCATCGGTCCCACCTCGTGCGACGAAGAAACCCTGCGCGAGATGATTCGCACCGGGCTGGACGTGGCGCGCATCAACTTCTCGCATGGCGATCACGAGACGCACGGCAAAGCGATTGACGACGTGCGCCGCATCGCCTACGAAGAGGGCGCGGTCGTCTCGGTATTGTGCGACATCCAGGGACCCAAAATTCGTATCGGCATGATTGCGAACGAACCGCTCCACCTTGATGCGGGCGATAAGATCACGCTGACGCTGGACGACGCGGATGGCTCCAACAACGTCGTCCAGCTCCCTCATCCTGAGTTTGTCCGCGACATCTCGGCGGGGATGCAGCTTCTGCTGGACGACGGCAAGCTCGAATTCGTCGTCCGTGCCACCACGCCGCGCTCGCTCATGTGCGAGGTGGTCGTGCCGGGCGATCTCACTTCGCGTAAGGGTGTGACCGCTCCCAATGCCCGCCTGACGCTCTCGGCGATCACCGACAAAGATCGCGCCGATGTCGAGTTCGCGCTCTCGAAGAACACCGAGTACATCGCCATGTCGTTCGTCCGCTCGGAAGACGACATCCGCGAAATGCGCTGGCTGATCCGCCACCTGGGCGGCAACGCCGCGATTGTCGCCAAGATCGAGAAGCACGAGGCGCTCGAAAACATCGAGAAGATCATTGAAGCCAGCGACGGCATCATGGTCGCGCGCGGTGACCTGGGCGTGGAGACCCCGGCGGAAGAGGTGCCGTTCCACCAGAAGCGCATCATCAGGCTGTGCAACGCGGCAGCCAAGCCCGTCATCACCGCGACCCAGATGCTCAACTCGATGGTCGATAACCCGCGCCCAACCCGCGCCGAAGCCAGCGACGTATACAACGCCATCCTCGACGGCACCGACGCCGTGATGCTCAGCAACGAAAGCGCCAGCGGTCAGTACCCGGTACGCGCCGTCGAGACGATGGTCAACATCGCCGCCATCGCCGAGCAGAACATCACCCGCCCCGGTAACCCGGATCGCACCATCACCACGCCCAACGCCGAGGGGCGCGAAGCCGTCTCCGACGCCATCAGCCAGGCGACGACGCAGATCGCCCAGGTCTTAAACTGCAAGGCAATCGTCACGTCCACCATGAGCGGCTACACGACCCGCCGCGTCGCCAAGGAGCGCCCGCACACGCCCATCATCTGCGTAACGCCCAACGAGACCGCCTACCGCCGCATGGCGCTGGTCTGGGGTGTGTTTCCGCTGCTGGTGCCGGAGTTCACGACGATTGACGAGATGCTCGGCGTCGTGGTGCGCGCCGCTCATAACAATAAACTGGTCGAGCCAGGGGATTTGCTGGTGATTATCGCTGGCGTGCCCTTCGGCATCGGCGGGCAGACCAACTTCCTGAAGGTTCACGTCGTCGGCGAATCCGGCGAGCTGGAATTCAAATAGCGCCTGACCAAATGAGGCAGGCGCCTGCTGTGTACTGAGTGAACGGCTTTCATGAGCCGTTTTCACTCAGCACTCGCTGCACGAAACTTGTTTCGCCCAGCGCTTCTCTCAGGTATCTTCGTTGTCCACAAATTCCAGACTCTCGCTCTGCCGGGTAGCTCTCACGCCGTAATTCGGCGTGGGCGTCCAGGCTTCGGCGGGCGCGGCTGCGGGCACGGGCTGGCGCGTATGGGTGTGCGCCGTTCGCTCTCGCTCTGCGGGCATGAAGTTGGGGACGGCGGTCGCGCAGTAAGGGCACAAATCCCACGAGAGGTCGAGCATCCTGCCGCAGCGCGTGCAGGGGCGCTTCAGCCGCGTATGGCAGTTCGGGCACGCCTGCCAGTCGTCCTGAACGCGCTGCTTGCAGCCGGGACAGGACGGCTTCTCTTCGATCTCTTGCAGCAGAGCTTCTTCTTCCAGCGAACGCTCATACGCCTCGGAGAGCGTCTCGCGCGGGCGCAGGAACAGGTAGATCAGCAGCCCCGGCAGCGTCAGTACCGCGACCATCACCGCGACCACGATCTGCGCCAGCGAGTCGCGCGAGCGTGCGCGCATGTCGCGGTACGACCAGATGATCATGGCGAGCCAGAACGCCGCCAGCACCATGCCGCCGTACACGACCAAGCCCGTGAATAAGCCGCCAGTATCCCCGAGATTCAACATGCTGTCCACTCCGCTGTTAGACAAAGCACAGTATAGCAGCGGCGTTAAGCCTCCGCAACGACACCCCATAGTACAATAGAGCAGTAGTATAAGTCATTGAATTACAATCGAGTGAAACTTGAACAACGAAGCCTCTCTCCTTCTCGCGCCTGTTCCCTCGTATCAGCACCCGTGCGGACGGCTGATGGCAAGCGGCGCGGCGGCGCTTTCCAATGCCGAGCTGCTGGCGGTAATCATCCGCACCGGGACGCCCTATGAGGACGCCATTCGCCTCGCCGAGCGTATCCTCGTCCGCTATGACGGCTTGTACGGGCTGGCGCAGGCGAACATCGCCGAGCTGCACGAGGTCATCGGCTTGGGCAGCGCCAAAATCGCCCAGATCATCGCCGCGCTCGAACTCAGCAAGCGCCTGACGACGGCGCCAGCCAGCGAGCCGCCGACCATCACTTCGGCTGCCGACGCTGCCCATTACGTCAGCGATATGGAATTTCTCACGCAGGAGCATGTGCGGGTCATTCTGCTCAATTCAGCACGGCACGTCGTCGCCGTCCCGACCGCGTACATCGGCACGATCAGCGTGACGGTGCTGCGCCCCGCCGAAATCTTCCGCGAAGCCGTCCGGCACAGCAGCCCGGCGCTCATCCTGGCGCACAATCATCCCTCCGGCGATCCGACGCCTTCGCCGGAGGACATCGAACTGACGCGCACGCTGGCGGCTGCCGGTCGGCTGCTCGATATTACGCTGGTCGATCACATCATCGTGGGGCGGCGGCGCTGGGTTTCGCTGCGCGACCAGGGCTTTCTGCCCTAGCCATCCAGCGGTATCACCGTCTTATCGGCGATCAGCGCCACTTGACTGACGTAGACTTCATACTGATGCCCGGATGCGTAGAAGCGCAGGTTGAGGATCGACTGCGGCACGCGCTCCGGCGCGAACGTCGCTTTCAGGTTGTGACTGTCGTAGGTGTACCACACGTTCGGGCTGATCATTTCGTGCTGCTCGTTGCAGCTATCGCAGCTCGACGGAAAAAAGCGGTTGGGATCGACAAAAGCATAGAAACCGTGATACCACTGCTCCGTCCCGCCGCTCACGGGGATATAGTCCATACGCAGCATCACCGGGCATTCGCTGCCCTGCGAGCCACAGGCGCTCAGCGACTGGCTAACGATCTTGAAAGTCGCCCGAATCGAAATTGACGAATACGACGAGACATCCAGCCCGCCCGTCCCCGTACCCAGACCTTGCAGGCAGGTCGTTTCGCCGTGAGACTCCGCGCCTTGATCGCGCAGCAGACGCAAGGCAGGGCGACCATCGACCATCGTCAAGCCGAATTCGCCTGGCGGGTCGTCGACCTGACGATTCAGGCAGCGCCAGACCTCATCCCGCATCTGATCGGTCGAACTGATGAAATCGAGCACGTTGTTGGTGCTGAAGCTCGAATCGCCCAGCAGATTTGTCAGCGGCGCGAGCACGACCTGATTGTCGTCTGCGCGAACCGTAGCGACATTCCCGACGGGCACGGGCTGGCTCGGCTGCTCCGACACACCGAGCAGCGCATCGCCGGAGTAATTCGTCACCTGAACCTGCTGCCCGGCGGCGATCAGCGTATAGTTGCCGCTCGCGGTCAGGCGCGCGCTTGGACCGAGTGTCGTCGTGAAGGCGATCAAGACCGAGCGTCCCAGACCCTCCGGCACGAACACGTCGAACTCGCCATAAACGTCGTCAAAGTCGAGCCAGTAGGCATCGCTGCTCAGGTCAAAGCGCGGGCGCGTGTCCTGCGTCAGATTGAGCGACGAGCCGCTGTGAACGGTTACAGTGGCAACCAGTTCGTCCTCGTGCAGCGGATCGTAAAACAGTATGGACGCCTGTGCCTGATTGTCGGTCGTCAGCGTCGAATCGTGGACGATGCTGCTTGGCTTCGTGACGGCTGTCGAGACCAGGTTGGTTCCGACCAGCGTCGGCGTTCCTCGCGCGATCTGTATTGTCGCATCCATCGGAATGGTCGATTGAAACAGGAAGTAGCGAACCCCGGCGATCATCAGCACGACAATCGCGCAGAAGACCGCGAAGGAAGTCAGCATCACGCTCCAGGCAAGCCGCTGGGGATTGATCCGCCTCCGGGGCGATTGAGCGAACGTTGCAGCCAAAAAATACGTCCCAAAACTCGTGTACGAAGCGCCACCCATTATAACATAATCGCCCAACCACTACTCTCAGTCGGCTGGCTCAGGTATAATGGAAAGTGCAAAGAGCAAGGCGAATTTTGGGAGCAGTTCTATGTCTGGACACAGTAAATGGTCGACCATTAAGCGGAAGAAAGGCGCGGAAGATGCCAAGCGCGGCAAAATCTTCACGCGGCTCGCGCGCGACGTTGCGATGGCGGCGCGCGAAGGCGGCGGCGACGAGGACTCCAACCCCAAGCTGAAGCTGGCGGTCGCCAAAGCAAAAGCCGCCAATATGCCCAAGGACAACATCGAGCGCGCCATTCAGCGTGGCACCGGCAAAGGCGAAGGCATGGAGATGGAAGAAATGACCTTCGAGGGCTACGGACTTGAAGGCGTCGCTTTCATCGTCGATACGCTCACCGACAACAAGAATCGCACGCTGGCGGAGGTCAAGCACACTTTCAGCCGCGCGGGCGGCAGCATGGCGTCGGCGGGGTCGGTCGCCTGGCAGTTCGAGCAGCAGGGCTACATCGAACTCGCGGGCGAAGGGCTGGATTTCGACGAGGTTTTCCTGACCGCTGCCGAAGCAGGCGCGGATGACGTGGTCGACGAAGACGGCACCATCGTCGTCTACACGCCGCGCGACATGTTCGGCGCGGTCGAGCAAGCCCTGACCGACGCGAGCTATGAAGTCGCCGAGTCCGAGCTGCGCTGGGTCGCCAAGAACGAAACCGAAGTCAGCACCGAGCGGGCGATGCAGAACATGCGCCTGATGAACGACCTTGAAGACCTGGACGACGTGCAGTCGGTCGCCTCGAACCTGCTGATCACCGACGAAGCGCTGGAAGCGTTCGAGACCGCCTGATGCTGTCACTCGGCATCGATCCCGGCACCGCGACCGTCGGCTTCGGATTCGTGCGCGAACTGAACGACGGCTCGCTTCAGGCGGTGCATTACGGCGTGATCACGACGCCGCCGTCGGCGCCGATGCCGGAGCGACTGCATCAGATATTCAAGGAGCTGACTGCGCTGGTCGAGCAGTTTCAGCCGGATCGCGCCGCCGTCGAGGATTTGTTCTTTGGCAAAAACATCACCACCGCCATCACGGTGGCGCAGGGTCGCGGCGTTATCCTGCTGACGCTCATGCAGGCGGGGCTGCCGATCAAGGAATATAAGCCGAATTTCATCAAGCAGGCGATTTCGGGTTACGGTGGCGCGAAAAAGCCGCAGATGCAGGAGATGGTGCGGATGCTGCTCGGTCTCGACGCTATCCCGCGCCCGGATGACGCCGCCGACGCGCTCGCCATCGCCATCACCGACATTCACAGCGCCCAATTCGCCGATCTATGACTGAGCAGACGCGATGATAGCCAGCCTTGAGGGAAGAGTCGCCGCGACCTACGCCGATCATCTGGTGGTGGTCGTCGCGGGCGTCGGCTTCAAAGTCTTCGTGCCGCGCAACACCATCAGCGTCACCGAAGGCGATGAGGTCATGCTGCACACCGAGATGATCGTCCGCGAGGACTCGATTGCGCTCTACGGCTTCGCCACCCTCGCCGAGCGCGACACCTTCGACCGCCTGATCACCGTCAGCGGCGTCGGTCCCAAGCTGGCGCTGGCGATCCTCGGCACGATGAGCATCGACAGCCTGCGCAACGCCGTCGCCAGCGGGCAGCCGGAGCTGCTGACGCGCGTCCCCGGCGTCGGCAAGAAAGTGGCAGAGAAGCTGGTCTTTGAGTTGAAGGACAAGCTGCGCGGCGCGGACGGCTTGATCAGCGCGGGCGCGGTCAGCGATGTCAACAAGGACGTGCTCGACGCGCTGGTCGGCTTCGGCTACAGCATCGCCGAAGCGCAAGCCGCGCTCGAAGCGCTGCCGCCCGATACGCCCAACAATTTCGAGGAACGGATGCGCCGCGCCCTGCAATATTTCGTCTAGGAGCGTAGAATTCAGTAGGCGCGCTGCGCCCGCATCAAGACTCTACTTCTACCTTCTCCTGAGGAGTTGCCCATGCAGGCTGAATTGATCGGTGCGCGCATCCCCGTTCTTGACAAAGGCTTCGTGGAACTCCTCGACATGATGCCCCACCCCTCGACCGGCGTCTCCGGCGATCTGGCGATTGTCAACGCGGCGCGGGTCAGCTTTCTGGGCGAAAGCAAAGGCGAAGCCGCCGACAAAAAGCTGCTCTTTTACCTTCTGCGAAACCAGCACACCTCGCCCTTCGAGATGGTGCATTTCAAGTTCCGCGTGCGCGCGCCGCTGGTGACTTACTGGCAGTGGGTGCGCCACCGCACCTTTCACTACATGTCCGCCAATGCGCAGTCCGGGCGCTACACGCCCTTCGAAGAAGACGACTTCTACGTGCCGAGCGCCTGGCGTCAGCAGTCGAAGAGCAACAAGCAAGCCAGCGAGGGCGAGATCGAGCCGGAAACCAGCCGCGAGCTGACCGAAAAGCTGGTCAAATTCTACCAGCACGGCTACGACCTCTACCGCGAAGCGCTCGACGCGGGCGTCTCACGGGAAATGGCGCGCCTGTTCCTGCCCGGCTTCAGCGTTTACTACACCTGGGTGATCAGCGTGGACGCCCACAACCTGATGCACTGGATTCGCCTGCGCATGGCACCGGACGCGCAGTACGAAATCCGCGTTTATGCCGAGGCGATCTACGAGCACTTCTTCAAGACTGCCCTGCCCTGGACAGCCGAAGCCTTCGAGACTTACGTTTTAAGCCGAGGGGATCAATAACCCGCCGCGCGTCGGGCAGAGCTGCACGCCGTCGGCGTCCAGCGGCGAGACATCCCACGAGTAATTCTGCCCGAACTGGAACAGGTCGGCGTCGAAGTTGAATTCGGTCTCGGTCGTCGTCTGCGAGACCAGCGTCACCAGATTCGTATCGTACAGACGCACGACGTAAGCCGCCGCCGTCTCGACCGGCGTCCAGGCGACGGTCGCCGGGCTGCCGAGCATGACCTGCGTCGAATTACGCTGCGGGTCTGCCCCGAAGTCGGCGCATTCGGGCGCGAACGGCTGGCTCAGCAGCGCCATGTTGGTCTCGTTCGGTGTCGGCGTGTAGGTGAGCGTGGAAGGACGGCGTGATCGACGGCGTCAGCGTAAGGGATGGCGTAATCGTCGGCGTGAACGTCAGGGACGGTGTGAGCGTGATCGACGGCGTCGGCGTGATCGACGGCGTCCACGAGATCGCCGGCGTCCACGAAGGCGGCAGGGTCGCCCGCTCGAACGGAGTCGTCGTCGCCACCTGCGTATCGGTTGGCATTTCCGGGGCTGGAGTGGACGTGATCGTCGCCAGCGGAGCCAATGCCTGCTGCTGGCATGACGCCGCGAGGAGGAACAACGCGCACAGCAATCCGATTCCACGCCAGCTTTTCGCCATGTGACCTACTCCATTGTGCCGGAAATTGCGCCGATAACGACCAGAAATATCACCAGAATGCACGCCAGCGCGCCAATCACGATGTACCAGAACGTCGCCGTGCGTGTGGCAGGCGTTTCGCCCGCGAAGCCGATGATCAGGCGCCAGCCGACGACGTAAAAGATTACGCCCAGCACCGTCGAAATCAGCGAGGGAAGCTCGCTCGTACTGGGGTCATACCAGCGGCTCAGGTAGATGCCGTCGATAATCGGCGTCACCGCCAGCGTCAACGCCAGCGCGAAGACTGCCGCCAGCACGATCCGCGTCAGGCGCGGCAGACGAAGGATACGCTCGGTCAGGCGAACGGATTCAGGCTGCGGGGGGCTGGCGGCTTTTTTCATAGCTCGTCCTTGTTGATCATATGGAGTGACGCCCGCTCAAAATAATCGGTCATCATACTGCGCATCGGCTCTTCGATGCCGACCGCGTCAATAGCCTCGATCATGTGGCTGAGCCAGCGGTCGCGCGCCTGCCGGTCGATGGCGAACGGTACGTGGCGCATTCGCAGGCGCGGATGCCCGCGCTCCTCGGCATAGGTGGCAGGACCGCCGAAGAACTGCGACAGAAACAGAAACTGCCAGTACTTGCCGCCTTCCAGGTTTGCCGGGAAGATCGGGCGCAGCAGCGGATCGGCTTCGACTTTCGCGTAGAATTCATCGACCAGGCGGCGAAAAGTCGCCTCGCCACCGACGAGGTCATAGAGCGTGTGTTCAGTCTCCTGCATCGGGTCTCCCCGTTGAAAGTCCGTCTGGACAATTAAGTGCATGAAGGTACAATGTCACTATTATACGCCATCCACTACCTAAGGAGAACCAAATGAGTTCTCTCCAACGTCGAGTTGGGATGCTCATCCTGATAGCGCTCGTCATCCAACCTCTCGCCACATTTGCGCAGCAAGACAACGCAGTCTCGGTCGTCGGTTCGGGCATCGCCGCCCCGCTGATCCAGGCATACGCCGCGACCGCGAACGTCACCATCGACCTGAACGTCAACGGCACCAACGCGGGCTTCAGCGCGCTCTGCAACGGCAGCGCAGACATCACGGCGGCGACGCGCTCGATCTCGATTGACGAGCAGAACGCCTGCCAGCAGAACGGCGTCAGCTTTCTGGAGTTCGTGCTCGGCTACGACATCATGGCGGTGGTCGCCAACCCCACCACCGATTTCGGGCAGTGCCTGACGACCGACCAGCTCAACACCCTGTTCGCGCCGAGCAGCACGGCGACCAACTGGAATCAGGTGGGCGTGGGCAACGCCGACATTCCGCTCAGCCTGTACGTCCCGGCGGATAACACCACACCGTTTGCCCTGCTCGACAGTGTAGTGGAAGGTGTCGGTCTGCGCAACGACGTGAACACGCTCGACGGTGACTCGGCGATCATCGACGCCGTCAGCAGCACCGACGGCGCGCTCGGCATCGTCAACCTGTCCGACGCGCAGGCTGCGGGGGACAAGGTGAGCATCCTGCAACTGAATACCACCTCAACCGGATGCGCCGCGCCTTCCGCCGACGCCGTGCAGGGGCGCAGCTACACCGCCGCCTACACGCTGTTCGCCTACGCCAACAGCGCGCAGATCGACGCGATGCAGCCGCTGTTCGCAGCCGCTTTCGACCCGCAGAACGCCTCGACGATCACGTCGCAGGGCTTCTTCGCGCCAACCGCCGATGTCTACAGCACCGACAGCGACATTCTCCAGAACGTCAAGACGGGGCGCCAGTTCAGCAAGGACGTGACCGCCTTCACCATCCCGCAGAATCTGGTCGGCACGATCACCGTCGCGGGCGCAGCCACCGGCTCCGACTATCTCAAGGCGGCGACCACCGCCTTCACCCAGCAGTACGCCGCCGTCACCATCAACTCGACGTTCTCCGGCGAGCCGGACGGCATCCGTAAGCTGTGCAACGGCGAAGCCGACATGGTTCTGACTTACAACGACCTGACGGCGGAACAGCAGCAGAACTGCACCGCCAATAACATCCCCACCGACACGATCACGCTCGGCAGCGACTCGGTCGTGCTGCTCGGCAGCGGCGACTTCATGACCTGCCTGACGACCGATCAGGTCACGACGGCGTGGCGCGCAACCTCGGAGAAGACGATCACCAACTGGAATCAGGTCGACGCCAGCTTCCCCGACCTGCCGATCACGCTCGTCGCTCCGGCGGTGGGCGATCCGCTTGCCGACATCCTGATGCTGACGGCATCAGGGCAGCCGCTGACTACGCGCGAAGACTTCGCCGAAACTAAAGCCAGCCCGTCCTACCGCATCGCGGCGGTGGGCAACGTCGAAGGCGGCATGACCTACATGAACTGGCTGGATTATCAGGCGCTTACCGCCGATGATCAGGCGCGCGCGCAGCTTGTCGCGGTCGACGCGGGCAGCGGCTGCGTCGCGCCGTCCGCCGAGACGCTCGCCGACGGCACGTATCCGCTGTCGCGCCCGCTCAACCTGATCGTCAATCATCTGGCGATGGCGCGTCAGGAAGTCCAGTCGCTGCTGTGGTATCTCGCCAGCGATGCCAACTATACGCTGCTCTCCAGCAACGGCTTCACCGGGATTCCGTTCGCTAACCTGCCCGATTTGCGCGAGCGCCTGCAAACGACTTACGTGCAGGCAGCCAACGACGCTGCCGAAGCCGCCGTCCGCGCCGCCCAGGCGACGCCGGAAGCGACCAGCGAAGCCACCCCGGAAAGCACGCCTGCGAGCTAGAAACCACTGCCGCTGACTTTTTTGACCTCACCCCGCTGCACTGCGCTTAGCTTCCCCTCTCCACGTTGTGGAGAGGGGATTGCGGGGTGAGGTTTTGCGCAGAGTAGGGGCGCAGCAGTACGGCGATAAGGCGCGCGACCGCCCCTACCTAAGTACCTCTGTGTATCCCAGAGTCCAAACCAACCGCTTACCCAATTCCACCCGCCCGATGTGTTATACTCCGCTCGTGATTATTCACCCACTTGTTTACCCCGGCGCAACGCCCTAGATCGGAGCACGTAATGCGCGGCGAACTCGTCGCCATAGACCTTGAAACGACCGGACTTGACTATACGCAAGACGAAATTATCGAAATCGGCGCTGTGCGCTTTCAGGACGGCGTTATCGTCGATGAATTCCAGACCCTGATCGACCCCGGTCGCTCGCTGCCTACTCTGATCACCTCGCTCACCGGACTCCGCGACGACGACTTAGTCGGTATGCCCAAAATTCAGGACGTGCTGCCCCGGCTGGTCGAGTTCGCCGGGCATTCGCCCTGGATGGCGCACAATGTCAGCTTCGACGCCAGCTTCCTCTACAGGCAGGGCGTGCTGCAAAACAACCTGCGCGTCGACACTTACGAACTGGCGTCGGTGCTGCTGCCGCGCGCCCCACGCTACAACCTCACCAGCCTGACCGGCATGTTCGACTTCGACATCGGCAGCGCGCACCGCGCCCTCTACGATGCCAAAGCGACGGCGTATCTCTACTGGGTGTTGTGGAAGAAGGCGCTCGAACTGCCCTACGCGACTCTGCGCGAGATCGCGGATGCCGCCCAGAATTTAAGCTGGGACGCGCGCCCCGTCTTTGAAGCCGCGCTGCGCGAGCGCCAGCCGCAAGGCGGCGACGGCGTCGAAGCGCTGTACGCCGCGAATTTATTCGCGCCGGAGCGCACCGAGCGCAAGCCGCTGCGCCCCAACGAAGTGATCGAGCCGGTCGAGCTGGACACTATCGCCGACATCGTGGACGAAGGCGGGCTGCTGTCGAGCAATCTGCCCGGCTACGAGCACCGCTCTCAGCAGGTCGACATGGCGCGCGCCATTGGCGACGCCTTCAATCACTCGCGGCATTTGATGATTGAAGCGGGCACGGGCACGGGCAAATCGATTGCCTACCTCATCCCGGCGATCCTGTGGTCGGAGCAGAACAACGAGCGCGTGGTGATTTCGACCAACACCATCAACCTGCAAGAGCAGTTGATCGACAAGGACATCCCCACGCTGCGCGACGCCCTCGACCTGCCCTTCACCGCCTCGGTCATGAAGGGGCGCGCCAATTACCTCTGTCCGCGCCGCCTGCAAGCCGTCCGCCGCCGCCGCCCAACCAGCATCGACGAGCTGCGCACGCTGGCGAAAATCCTCGTCTGGCTGCTGGAAAGCAAGACCGGCGACCGGGGCGAGATTTCCCTGCGCGGCGCCGAAGAAACGCTGACCTGGAACCGCCTGAGCGCCGAGGATGAAGGCTGCTCGCTCGACCGCTGCAAGTCGGTCATGGCGGGCGCGTGCCCGTTCTACAAGGCGCGCAAAGCCGCCGAAGCCGCCCGCATCCTGATCGTCAATCACGCCCTGCTGATCTCCGACGCGGCGATGGAAAGCCGCGTACTGCCAGAGTATCGCTATCTGGTCATCGACGAGGCGCATCACCTCGAAGAAGCCACCACCAGCGGCTTGAGCTTCCGCCTCGATGCCGCGACGCTGCGCCGCCGCCTTGCCGATCTTGGCGGTCCCCGGCGGGGCTTGCTCGGCAGCCTGCTGGCGAGCGTCACCGCTTCCGCACCCGACAAGGAAATCGCGCGCATCACGTCCTACGTCGAGAACATCAGCGAAGCCACTGCTGCGATGGAAGTCCACGTCAACCGCCTGTTCACCTCGCTGCGGGCGTTCCTCGTTGACCTCAAAATTCCGCGCAACGAGTATCTGGCGCAGGTGCGCGTGGTCGAATCGATGCGCAGCCGTCCCAGCTTCGCGCAGGTGCAGGCAGCCTGGAATACGCTGCTGCCGTTCTTCGAGGTCTTGGGCGAAGCGATGCACCGTCTCGCCGTCGTCCTGACGCACCTCGCGCCCTACGAAATCTCCGATTACGAGGAACTGGAAAGCGGCATGGAGACCGCCTCGCGCTATCTCGAAGAGATTCAGGCGCAGTTGAACAGCTTCGCCAACGCGCCTAACGCCAACATCATTTACTGGATCAGCGCCGGGCAGGACAACGACTACCTCGCCGTCCAGAGCGCGCCGCTGCACGTCGGTCCGCTGGTCGAGGAATATCTGTGGAACGCCAAAGAGTCCGTCGTCATGACCAGCGCGACTTTGCAGACCAACGGCAGCTTCGACTACATCCGCGAGCGCCTCAACGCCCAGAACGTCGAGACGGTCGAGGTCGGCTCGCCCTTCAACTACCACGAGTCGACGCTGGTCTACGTCCCCGACGACATGCCCGACCCCAACGACCGTTATCGCTACCAGCAAGCGGTCGAGCGCGGGCTGATCGAGCTGACCGCCGCGCTCAACGGGCGCGTGATGGGCTTGTTCACCAGCTACACGCATCTCCGCCAGACCGCGCAGGCGATCACGCCGCGTCTGGCACTCGGCAATATCACCGTCTACGACCAGAGCGACGGCAGCAGCCGCCAGAGCCTGCTCGACGGCTTCAAGACCACCGAGCGGGCGATCCTGCTGGGTACGCGCAGCTTCTGGGAAGGCGTAGACATCCCCGGCGAGACGCTCAGCGCGCTGGTGATCGTCCGCCTGCCCTTTTCGGTGCCGACCGACCCGATTTTCTCGGCGCGCGCCGAGACCTACACCGATTCGTTCAACAATTACACCCTGCCGGACGCCATCCTGCGCTTCCGTCAGGGCTTCGGTCGGCTGATCCGCACCCGCACCGACCGGGGCATCGTCGTGATCTTCGATTCGCGCGTGCTGACCAAGAGCTACGGCTCGATGTTTCTGTCCGCGCTGCCCGACTGCACTACGCGGCGGGGTTCGCTCGCCGATCTGCCGCAAGCCGCGCTAAGCTGGCTTCATCCAGCAGAACGGTGAGGAAAACTGTGCTAATATGGTCTGAGGTTTATCGAGAACTGACTATGCGAACACCCGCAGGGAAAGAGTGTCGTTTTTACTATCAGGATTACAATCGCGGGCGCAACACGCAGGAATGTCGTCTGATCCAGGGAAACCCTGCTTCGCTGCCCTGGCGACCGAAATACTGCTTCCGCTGCGCCGTCCCGGACATCCTCAACGCCAACGCCAGCCCGGATATGGAACTGACGCTCACCGTCTCGCCGGTCGTGCTCGGCTTGGGACGCAAACTCACGGTCACCGCTTACTGCCGCAAGCATCACATTGCGATTGAAGACCCTTACGTTGGCTGCCCGAAGTGCATCGAAGAGCGCCCCGGTCTGGACGTATTCCGGCAGGCGCTGGACGACGACGATCAATCGTCCTGACGGGAGTGCAGATGTCCTACACACTCTTGCTCTATCGCTGCGAACAGGATCGGCTCAAACGCCTGGATCGACGCCTGCATCCTTACCGGGTTGAATCGGTCTACGACAGCGACAGCGCGGAGCAGGAGCTGGCGCAGCTTCAGCCGGACGGCATGATCGCGCCGATCACGTCCGAGACGCTGAACCTGTACAAGTACGTCAAAGAGAGCTGGGAATCGCCGACGCGCCCCGTCCTCGTGCTGATCACGGAGAAGCCCAAGCGCGGTCTGCCCGCCGATCTGGTGCTTCCGGCGCGCTGGCTCGATCACGCGCTGCATTCGGAACTCAAGCGCCGCAGCGAAAACATCCAGCTTCAGCAGAAGCTCGAACGCAGGATCGGCACGGTCGCAAACGACGCCGACGTGCAGAAACGCGCCCTTCAGGAAGTCGATCTGCTCAGGACGACCATCGTCCGCAACATCTCGCACGAATTGAAGACCCCCCTGCTCCACGTTAAATCCGCCGTCGCCATGCTCTCCGAAGACCATGATCGGGATCGCGGGACATTGATCGGGTATGCAACCGAGGCTACGGCGCGTCTGGAAGTCGTAGTCAAGAACGTCACGCAGCTTGCCGACGCGCTCGACATCGAACTGGAGCCGACGCACGTGCTCGACGCGGTCGACCAGGCGGCGCGCAATTTGCGCCGCATCTGGGAGCAGCAGGAGAACCTGGATCGAGTCAAACTCAACATGCCGCGCAGCCTGCCGCTCGTCTGGGCGGACAAGCCCGCCATCAGCATCGCGCTTCAGCACCTGATCGACAATGGGCTGAAATTCAGCAAGAAGCCGGTCGAGGTCTCGGCGCGGGTGCAGGACAGGCACGTCGTCATCACCGTCAAGGATCGCGGGATCGGCATCCCGGAGGACAAACTGAACGCTATCTTTGACCCGTTCTACCAGATTGAAAACACCGATGCGCGGCGCTACGGCGGGCTGGGCGTGGGGCTGGCGATTGTCCGCCTGATCCTCGACCGTCACGATGCGAGAATCACCGTCGAAAGCGCAGTCGGCAAGGGAAGCACGTTTTCCTTCGACTCTGCCCTGTGTCGAATGACTTTCCTCACGAGACCCTCAGACAGAATTCGTTGACACAACTCCGCCTTTTAGATAGAATTTATTCAGCAAATTTAGATTGTTCTGAATGTCACAATTTTTACGCGATTGGCTTTATAGATAGGACTTTTCCCTGATGACCATCCAGCAAACGACGGGGTCATTTGCGCCGACAGTCGTTCATGACCTGCCGGAGCCTGTTCAGGAGGCATTGCAGCAGGTCGAAACCCTGATGTTCGACGTGGTGGACAGCCAGGTCGTCGTTCTGCGCGACGCCAGTCGACACATCCTCGCCGCCGGAGGCAAGCGTGTGCGTCCGCGCCTCGTCCTGCTCGCCTACGCGGCGGCGGGCGGCGCTGATCCTACGCAGGCGGCTCCGGTCGCGGCAGCCGTCGAACTCGTGCATACCGCCAGCGTCGTCCACGACGACATCAACGATCACGGCATCGTCCGGCGCGGGCGTCCGTCGATCAATGCCGTCTGGGGACGCACCTTCGCCCTCCTCACCGGAGACTACCTCTTCACCAAAGTCTACGAACTGATGGCGCCCTACAAAGACCTGAACGTTATCCTCGCCGACGCGACGGTGGCGCTGGTTGAAGGCGAAACGCTGCAAGCCAGCGCCGTCAAAGAGAACAACTTCACCCGTGAAGTCTATTACCGCATCATCGCCCTCAAGACAGCAGCGCTGTTCCGTTCCGCCGCCGAGCTGGGTGCGCGGCTGGCGGGTGGCATCACCGATCACGTCGAAGCGCTCGCCAACTTCGGCTACAACGTCGGGCTGGCGTTCCAGATCATCGACGACGTGCTCGACCTGACCGGCGACACCGAGCAGTTAGGCAAGACGGCAGGTCTCGATCTGGAACAGGGGCGCGGCTTCGTGGCGGCTTACGAGCAGGCTTTCGAGCAGGATGTCGTCACGTCGCTCAAGGAGAAAGTGCTTCAGGGTGACGCCGTCAACGAAGCCCACATGCAGGCGGAACGTCTCGTCCTGCTCGCCATCGACCAGCTTGATCCGCTGCCCGCGTCCGAAGCCAAAGACGCGCTGATCGACCTCGCCCGCATGATCGTCGACCGCAATTACTAAGCGATACCGCTACAGGGGATGTTTTTGTAGAGGCGCAGCAAGGCAATCTTCGATTGCACCTGCGCCCTTTTTATTCCACCTCCTCCCCACCGCGAGGTACAATCCAGAGTATCAACTCACCCAAGAAGACCGTTCGGGACATGTGAAGGAGTCAGCGCCGTGATGAAGGTCGTATCCGTTGAACAGATGCGGCAGATCGAAACCGCTGCCGATGCCGCCGGGATCAGTTATGCCGAAATGATGGAAAACGCCGGGCAGGCGGTCGCCCTGCGCGTGCTGGAAATCCTCTCGCAACTGCCCGACCCGGCGGAAGCGCGCGTCACGCTGCTGATCGGTCCCGGCAACAACGGCGGCGACGGGCTGGTCGCCGGGCGCGTGATCGCCGAGCAGAGCGGCGCGCTGGTGCGCTTCTACCTGCTCACACGGCGCGAGGACGACGATCCGCACCTCAAAGCCATACGCGATAAGGGGCTGTTCATCGCCTTCGCCGAGGACGACCAGCGCTTCCGCGTGCTGGTCAACATGGTCGCCAGCGCGCACGTCGTCGTCGACGCCCTGTTCGGCATCGGCTTGCAGCTTCCCCTACGCGACAACGTGACCAAGCTGCTGCGCGCCGTCCATCAGGCGATGAGCGAGGACGAAGACGCCGGGACGGGTCGCCCAATCCAGTTAGCATCCCCTGCCCCGCGCCGCGCCAGCCGCCCCTACGTGATCGCCGTCGACTGCCCCAGCGGACTCGACTGCGACACAGGCGAACTCGACAAATCCGCTCTCGACGCCGACGAAACCGTGACCTTCATCGCCGCCAAGCCGGGCTTGTTCACCTTCCCCGGCGCTGCTGCTGTCGGCGCGCTGACGGTCGCTTCGGCGGGCGTGCCGGGCAGCACCGCCGGACTCAAGCAGGCGCAGCGCTCGGTCGTCGATCCTGAGGCGGTGCGCGAGCTGCTGCCCAAACGCCCGGCGGACGCCAATAAAGGCACGTTCGGCAAGGCGCTGATCATCGGCGGCTCCGCGAATTTCATCGGCGCGCCGGGCATGGCGGCGCGGGCTGCCTACCGTTCCGGCACGGGGCTGGTGACCGTCGGCGCGCCCGCCCCCACCGTGAGCGAACTCGCCGGACATCTGCTCGAAACGACCTGGCTGCTCCTGCCGCACGACATGGGTGTGCTTTCGGCGGACGCCGCGCCGCTCATCCGCGAGGAAGCGGCGAAATACAGCGCGCTGTTGATCGGACCCGGCTGGGGACGCGAGAAGACCAGCCACGACCTGCTGCTCAGGCTGTTTGACGACGACGCGACCCGCCCGATGCGCAGCGCCATCGGCTTTGGCGCCAGCGCCGCCGAAGCGGAAGAAGAGCACCCGGCGAAGCTGCCGCCGCTGGTGATCGACGCCGACGGCTTGAACCTGCTTGCCGAGACGGATGAATGGTGGAAACAGCTTCCTGAGGGGACGATCCTCACGCCGCACCCCGGCGAGATGGCGCGCCTCGCCAAAACGGACATCCCGGACGTGCAGTCGCGGCGCTGGGAAATCGCCGAAGAGAAGGCGAAAGCATGGAAAGTCGTGCTGGTGCTCAAAGGCGCACATACGCTGATCGCCGCGCCCGACGGTCGCGTGGCGGCGCTGCCCTTCAAGACTTCGGCGCTGGCGCACGCCGGGACGGGCGACGTGCTCGCCGGGACGGTGGTCGGGATGCTGGCGCAGGGCTTGGCGCCGTTTGACGCCGCAGTCGTTGCCGGGTATCTGCACGGTCTCGCCGGGGAGCACGCCGCCCAGAAGGTCGGCAGCGAGCGCAGCGTCCTCGCGGGGGACGTGATCGAAGCGCTCCCCGACGCCTTCCGCGCGCTGCGCTGAGTCCGCTCGACAATCGAAGTGTGTATGGGCAAACTGTTTTAGTGAGTCAATTGGGAGAAGGTTTACTGCACTCCGGCGAGTTTGAGTCGGCTTCAGCCGACTTCCCGCCGAAGTAAATAGCCGGATGGCTTTGAGCCTCCGGCGGCGCTTCACGGTCGGTTGTGTTTACCCCCGCCCCATCTCGGCGAGGCGGCGGCGCGCGGCGGCTTTGCCCTCCGCCATGCTTTCCGCCACCGGGTCGGACGGCACGACCGCCTCGATGCCGGAGCGCAGATTCTGCCCGGTCTCGCTCACGCCCGCCGCAAGCTGGCGGCGCAGCGCGCTGCCGCTTCTCGGCGCGTTGAACAACGTAATCACGCCGCCGATGGTCATCCCCAGCAGCACCCCGAAGATCAGCATCCCGCCGTCAAGCCCGCCCGATTCACGCTTCAACTTCGCGCTGCTCCTCTGCGTGGCGCATGGCGCGCCGAATCCCGAACAGGTTCGTGACCAGCACCGACATGCCGCTGACAAAACCGCCCGCGCGGATCACCGGCTCGGTGAGATTATTGCTCATGAACTCGACCGTGCCCTGCGCGGTCTTGACCGTCTCCTGCGTATTTTCGAGGATCGGCTTCACCTCGTTTTGCAGCAGGTTAACCAGCCGCGCGACTTGCAGCGCCAGCAGCGCCACGCTCAGGATGATCAGGATGCCTTCCAGCCCCAGGAAAATGATCACCAGATCGCGGATGACACGGATCGTCGCGGCGAAATCGCCCCCGGTGACCAGCGTCAGCACCAGCGCGATGGCGAACAGCAGGACGATCAGCCCGATCAGCGCCGCGCTGGCGATCAGCAAGGTGCGCCTCAGGTTCATACCGGATGACGCAGACTCGCTGGCTGCGCTTGGAGTTGTGGGTGAATCGGTCATGGTGCCCCTTTAGCGCGCAGATCGTTTGCGCATCCCTTTGGAAGTCAGGAACCCGGTCGCTACCAGGGCGACCAGCGCTCCCAGCGTGGCAGAGACGATCCGCAGCGCCCCAATGTTGAAGATGTCAATTGCGAACATGACGCCGATAATGTGCCCTAACGCGAAGCCGATCCAGCTTGCCAGAAGGAAAACCGCCATTCGCCGGACATCGCCACCGAAAATCAGATGAAATGCCGCGCCGTAGAGAGTAGCCAGAATAAACGCGAACGCCAGGGTTGGACTGGGCAAATGGAAACCTCCGGTGGACACAATAGAGATTGTAACACAGAATGCGCATTTTGAACACCGAAATAAAACGATCTATAATGCGTGCCTATGACAACAATCGACCATCGGATTCTCATTCCGGCAGCACCTGACGTCGTCTGGAACTATGTCAGCGACATTACGCATAACCCGGACTGGCAGATCGACTGCCAGGAAGTCATCTTCCTGACCTCGCGCCGCGAAGGACCGGGCGTGCGCTGGCGTTACGCGGCACCCGGCGGGCGCGAGTGCGTCATCGCCGTGACTGCCTGGTACAACGGCTTGGGCTACGAATACTACTTCGTCGACGGAATGCCCTTCCGCGAGAACAAGGGGCGTATCCGGCTTCAGGAAATCCCTGAAGGCACCATCGTCCAGTGGACGTTCACCTACGAGCTGGGCGGCGTCCTCGGCGGGATGCGCAACGCGCTCGGCATGAGTCGTCAGGTTGACCACACCATCGCCGACAGCCTGAAAACGCTCTGGCAGAAGATCAAAAACTCGACGGGTCCATCGCGCGTCTACGAAGCCAAGTCGCTCATGCGCGACGCGCCCGACGTAGAAGCGCGCAAAGCCTATCAGCGGCGCCATCCGTCGCCCGCCGCCGGGGGCGCGCCCGGAGAAACCGTGCCAACGTCCCCGCAGGTAGCGAAATTCACCGCCGAGCCGCCGATCCACGAGGATGACGGGCAGCCCATCAGCGTGATTGACGAGCCGCCCATCGAAGAAGGCGACACGCGACCGCGCCATCCGGTCACCGCTGCCGACGAAGCCGTGCCTGTCCCGCCGGACATCGAGGGCGAGCCGGAGTTTCTGGAGCAGCTCGTCGATCTGTCGCGCTTCGAGCCGCCGCGCGCAGAAAGCGATACGCAGCCGCGCAAGCCGGTCGCGCCCGAAGCCGAAGCCGCTGTCGAAACGCCCGCGCCACCCGCAGCCGACGAAGCGCGCAAGGGAGAAGAAACCGAGCCGCTTGGCTTCGCCCCGCCCGAAAGGCTGGAGGGCTATCCCGAACCGCTCGTGATCCCGGAGCCAGTCTACGACACCGAGGAGCCAACGCTGTCGTCGGCGGAAGTCGCCGAGGAGACTCAGCCCGATTTTGAGGCGCAGGAAGCAGCAGAGGCGTTGGAGCCAACTCCCGCTGAGGAAGCGCCGCCTGTACAACCTGAGGTCGAACAGGCAGCGGAGCCGCCTGTCGCAGAGAAGGAAGCGCCGCCCGCGCCGGAGACTATCGAGCGCGCGCCGAGCGAAGCCAAGCCGGAAGCGCCGCCCGTCAAGCAGGCGCAAGCCGCCTCCAGCGATACGGCGAGCATCTGGGATGTGTTCGGCGTCCCCCGTCCCAGCGAAACCGGGGAGGTCGCCGCCGTCAGCGCCGAGCCAGCACCAGAGACAGTACGCCTCCGTCGAGCAGCCTGCCCCGTCGCGGAAGATCATGCTGCCGGACGGTTCGACGCGCACGGGCTTGCGCATCGTCCTGCGCCGCCGCCTGATCCGCGTGCGCCGCAGCTAGCGAAACGCCCTCATCAATCCATCCGTGCTCGAACAGGCGTCCATCGTCAGGTTGAATGGACGCCTGATCACGTCGCCAACAGCCAGCCGTTTTCCCGTGTGGATATACCCGCATCGGGCGGCAACGGGTACTGATTCATCAACCCGATCCGACCCCGCAAGACGATCCGTTTGTAAAGTTGGGCGAATTCCTAATGATTCCTTCCCTTTATTCATTATAGAATGAAAAATGAAATTTATGTCGTCGCTAAATAACCTAGCCTAACGTGGCTATCTGGCAAAAACAGATGCGTTGGTGCGTCAAAGCCTCTCGCGGTAATTCATGCTGCCATTCTACCGGAAGCGGGTCACCGGCGAACGGGTAAGAGGCAACTATGAAGAACTGGTCGACAGAACAGAAGACCCGCTACACTTTCTGGCTCGTGCTTCTGATTGTAATCGCAGTGGGCGTTTTCGCGTATCAGAACGCGCGCGATTTCATCGCTACCTCCAGCCAGCTTAATTTCACTCGCGGAGTGCTCGACGAATACGACACGACGATGATCGGGCTGACGTCACTTGAAGCCAATCAGCGCGGCTATCTGCTCACAGGTGATACCCGCTATCTTCGACAGTACACGCTCGCCAAGACGACGGTGTTCGAGCACATCGACAGCCTGCGGGCGAAGCTCGTCAGCAGCGCGGCTCAGCAGGAGCGAATTGAGCGGCTCATCCCATTCATCGCGGTCAGGTTTGGCATTTCGGACGCCACGATTGTTCTGCGGCGACTCGGACTGGAGCAAACGGCGCAAAAGCTCGTGACAAGCGGTGTTGAGGAGAATTTTTTCGGCGCCATTCAACAGATCATGACCGAGATGAAAGCCCATGGGGGGCGGATTTGGGCTGATGGCGCGGTCGATCAAGGCGCAACGTTCTATTTCACGTTAGGAGATTACTCATCATGAATTCCGTTGTGGAAATCCTGCTTGTCGAAGACAACCCGGACGATGAGGAACTGACTCTGCACGCGCTCAAAAAGGTCAACCTCATCAATCACATTCATGTCGTGCGCGACGGCGCGGAAGCGCTCGACTACGTATTCTGCACGGGCGAATACGCCAACCGCTCCATCGACATGACGCCCAAGCTGATTTTCCTCGATCTGAAGCTGCCCAAAGTCGACGGGCTGGAAGTCCTGCAAAAGCTCAAGTCCGACTCACGCACGCGCAAGATACCCGTCGTCGTCCTCACGTCGTCGCGTGAAGAACGGGACATCGTGGAAAGCTACGAATTCGGCGTGAACAGCTATATCGTCAAGCCGGTCGATTTCGAGCAGTTTACCGAATCGGTCGGTCAAGCAGGGTTATACTGGGCTGTGCTGAACGAGCCTCCGCATCTGTAGGAGGGAGGTCTTTATGGCGGTATCCCTGAAGGTCTTGCTGCTGGAAGATAACCCGGACGATGCCGAGCTGCTGCTCCACGAGCTTCGGCATTCCGGTTTCGCCCCGCAGTGGCAGCGCGTCGATACCGAGTCGGACTACATCGATCATATTCACGACGACATCGATCTGATTCTTGCCGACTACAGCCTGCCGAATTTCGGCGCGCTCCGGGCGCTTCGTTTGCTTCAGGAGATGGACATCGACGTTCCGCTCATCGTCGTCACGGGCACGGTCACGGAACAGGTGGTCGTGGAGTGCCTTCGCCTCGGCGCATCCGATTATCTGCTTAAAGATCGCCTGACCCGTCTGGGCGGCGCGGTTATTCACGCGCTCGAAGAGAAGAAGCTGCGCCAGGAGAAGCGCATGGCGGATGAAGCGCTGCGCCGCTATGCCGCCGAACTGGAGCAGCGCGTGATCGAGCGGACGGGTGAGCTTCAGCGCGCCAAAGATTCGGTCGAGGTTATCTTCAACAACACCGGCGACGGCATCATCCTGATGAATATCGACGGCAACATTCAGCGCGTGAACCCCGCCTTCGAGCACCTCGTTGGCTATCGGGCGGACGCGATCATCGACCGTCCCATGCCGACGCTGGCGGGGTCGGAAGCTCAACACCTGCTTGCGGATGAGATTGAAGCGGTGCGCGCCGACCACCAGCCGCGACGAATTGAACTCGACCTTGAACGTCAGGATGGCACATCTTTTGTGGCGGATATTTCTCTCTCGCCAACCAGCGATCAGGACGATCTGGGCGGTATCGTGTGCAGCATCCGCGACATCAGCCAGCGCAAGCGCGTCGAAGAGAACCTGCGCCAGGCGCTCGAACGAGAGAAGGAACTCAGCGACCTGAAGTCGCGCTTCACCTCGATGGTCTCGCACGAATTCCGCACGCCTCTGGCGGTGATTCAGTCGTCGAGCGACCTGCTTAAAAACTACGCCGACCGCATGACGCCGGACAAACAGAGCAAACAGCTTGAGAATATCCAGATTCAGGTCAAGCGCCTGACCGACCTGCTCAACGACATCCTGGCGCTGGGCAAAGCGCAGACCGTTGGTCTGGACTACAACCCGACGATCCTCAACGTTCAAAGCTTCTGCTCGGACATCGTCACCGAAATCCGACCGACGGCGACCACGCACGAATTCACGTTCGATGCTCAGGGCGGCTGTTACGACACCTACGCCGACTCCAAGCTGCTGCGCCAGGCGATTTCGAACCTGCTCTCCAACGCGATCAAGTATTCGCCCGAAAGCACGACAATCGCCACCCGGCTAAGCTGCAAAGGGAACGAGATCGTGATCGAAATCGAAGATCACGGACCGGGCATCTCGCTGGAAGATCAGGAACACCTGTTTGAAGCCTTCTACCGCGCCAAGAACACGCTGTCCGTCCAGGGGACGGGGCTGGGCTTGCCGATTGTCAAGCAGGCAATCGAGGCGCACGGCGGCAGCATCGCGGTCGACAGCGAGGTCGGGCGCGGGACGATTTTCACGCTCTATCTGCCCATAATCGCGGTCACGTAAAGCGCCTGCCGCTCTATCATCGCATCCACAATTCGCTGCGCAGCGAACGGTTACGCGCGAACGGGCGCGGCGCATCGGCTGACCTCTGTTCGTCGCCCCGCGTTCGCTCCACATCTTCATCGCACCGCTCACTTGGCGCTGTTCAAATTGAGTGGCATACTATCCGCTCGGACACTAATAAGCCGTTGAACGTTGACTTAGCAGGTCGGCAAATCGTGCCTTTTCGAGTGCAACACTGCGGCATCTTCGCGCTGGGCGTGAACCTCCGAAAATGCTTCAGCAGGGATATTCAGAGCGCGTCGCAGCCGCCTACGATGGGATGGTCTTGACGTATTCATGAGCGAGCAGCTAAAGGCGTTCATCTTCGACCTCGATGGGGTCGTCGTCAACACGGTTGAACTGCATTTTCGCGCCTGGCAGCAGGTTTTTGCCGATCTCGATATTCCCTTCAGCCGCGCCGACATGGATCGCTTTCGCGGCATCCATCAGCGCGAGATTCTGCTCACCTACGTGCACGGTCTTGCCGAGGCGCAGATTGCGGAGTACCTCGCGCGCAAGGATGAATACTACCGGGCGCTTCTGAGCGAGGCGCGCGAAAAAATCCTCCATGAGCCGGTGGTCAACCTCCTGCGCGACGTGAAAGCGCACGATCTCAAGGTCGGCTTGGCGTCCTCCAGCGTGAGCGCGCGCTACGTCCTGGAAATCGTCCACCTGATCCGCCTGTTTGACGCCATCGCCGACGGCGCGACGGTCCGCCGTCCCAAGCCCGCGCCCGACATCTTCGTCTGGGTCGCCGGGGCGTTGGGGCTGCATCCCGGCGAGATCGTCGTGGTCGAGGACGGCAGCGCAGGCGTCCAGGGCGCGCGAAACGCCGGGATGTTCGTCGTCGGCGTCAATGTGCCGGATCGCCCGATTGCGCCGCACCTCAACGTTTCGCTGGCTCAGCTTGACTTCGAGCAGATCGCGGCGCGCCGCACCCTCCAGATCAACTCCGCCACGAAATAACACCACCCATCAGCGTCAAATCTTCCGTGACATTCAGCGCACAATTCGGGATAGTTGTCAATTAGTTGTGGTTTTTCGTAAATATCCCATTGATTTAACTATTCAACAATGGATATAGCGCTATAGTGGTAGCGGGAGCCGTATTCATGCGCGAAACAGACACCCGGAAGTATCGCGGAATTTCCATCGCGCTTCACGAAAGCCAGGAGCAATCGGTGCCGCACGATCTGACTGAAGAGCGGAATAAACTTGCGAACATCGACCGCCGGTTGGAACTTGTGGAAGATGATCTGAAGCTCCTCAAAGCGCAGATTCAGGCGACGCTGCTCGAAATTCACGAGCGTTTGCTCGCGGGCGCCTATCCTGCGCTTCAGCAAGGCATCGAGGAGCGCGTATCTTCGCCGCGCTCAGGCAAAGTCTGGCAGGTCAAGAAACTGGGCGTGGACGAAATCGTATCGGTTCCCAGCTACCTCACCGAGCAGGAAGCGAGCGAGAAATCGCAGGAGCGCCGCATGATGGATGCGCTCGCGCCGCAGCTTCAGCTCCCGCAGGACAGCAGCAGCGAGCCGCTCCCTCGCGTTCCACCGTTTTACGAGAATGCGAGCATCTGGGAACAAGCGGAGGAGGCGGAGGAGTACGCGCCCCCACCTGCCGCGCCGCCACGCCAGACCCACAGCAGACCCCAGGCGCGCGAAATCACTCAGCGCGAAGCAGCTCCGGCGGTTCCGCCCACGCCTAAGCCGCAGCCTGCCAGCTCCGTCACGGACATTCACGTCTGGTTCGAGCTGGACAAGTGGGTTTGCCAGAAAGTCAAGGAACTCGGCATCGAAGCGACGCGCAAGCTGATCTATCTTTACGAGGGGCAGGAGCGGGAGCTTCTCATCACCATCGTCAACATCTACACCAACTACCCCACGACCCCGGAGGCGCTGCGGAACCCGGCAGCAATCCCCGCGCCACCACCGCCTGAGGCGGTCAATCACGCCACACCAGCGCCGGAACCCCGGCGGCAGCCGCCGGAGGTTGACGCCCGCTACGCTGCCTATCGCCCTTTCGGCGAGCATCAGGAACTGGTGCTTCAGTTCATCGCGGATGTGTTGAAATCCAACGCGGCTGCGCCCCATGCCACCAACGGCAACGGGCACGCAAAATATTAGGGAAAAGCGCCGAGCGAAACGCGGTTATCAGGGAGGCTGTCGACAAAAGCGCCCGTTCCTATGCGCCTGCCTCGCAAAGCGCAATCCCCTCATCTGTGATATGCACTTGCTTCTCCGAGGGTTTTCCGATCCACTGCGCTAAGGGCGGGCGATGCTTGACGAGAGACGCAATGGTCGCATCCAACCCCACGTAGCGCACCGGACTCGATGATCTTTCCCGATACCGATACAACACGACCAGCGCCTGCCATTCCAGATAACCGAGACGCGAGTTTTCAACCATCATAATGATCCTTTCGACCTATGCCCGGACGGCGATCATTCGGCAACAGGTTCTTTCCAGGCGTCAATGGCTTTGTCAGTCGGCAGATACGCCTGATCGCGGCTCACGTGTCTGCGTCCGGTAATCGACGCCGCCTGTTCAAGCCAGCCGTCGTCGCGGAGTTGCTGACAGACGCCGTCAGACATATGGTCGGTATAGATGCCTTCGGCGACCGCCACGCGCATCACGTGTTCTTTACGCCGCTGCACGATGGCTAATTCTTTCAGCAGGCTTTGGCGCACGCCATCCACCTTGCTCAGATTCTCTTGAGCTGCCGCAATCGCCGCTTGGTCAGCGCCGGACTCGGCAGTATTGCGCCATTCCTTCTCGTCGCGCTTAATCTTTGCCAGTAATTTGCGAATGTCGTATTCACTTTTCATCAGTTTCACCCTATCTCTACCACCGGGCAATCGTTCCTGCGGCGTCGCTGCTAATAGCCGGTATATTCCGGGTTCGCAGCGTCAAACCGAGCGCGCCGAAGCTGTCCAACCTCATGCTCGAATTCCTGGAGAGATTTGGCAATCGGTTCGTCGTGCAGGTTTGCTTTTCGCATGAGCGCAAGCAGTTCCCGAAGCATGACTTCAAGTTCGTTCAAGTGCTTGGGGGATACCGCATTCAGGTCCATCTTTTACCCTTTCCTGACCACTTTACCGATGGGGTTTCGATCTTCTAGCGGACATCGAAAACGGCGGAATATATCCGAAAAAAACAAAACCCCCGGACAAGTCGCGGGGGTTCAGACGAGCGAAATGACAGAGGGTGGGTGAAGGGACTTGAACCCTCGACCTCTTGTTCCACAGACAAGCGCTCTAACCAACTGAGCTACACCCACCATATGAGACTACATGAATTATAGCATGGATTCAGTCGAATTCTAGGGCGTTTTCACTCGGATTTGCGCGCCACGATCACCGTGACGATGCTGCGCGGGCAGTGTTCCTGCACCACGTCGAGCGTAAACGGCGCGAACAGGGCGTTCAGCGCCTCCGGCTTCGCCATCCCGCCGCGCTGCCCGGTGATGCGGTACAGCCCTTCCAGCGCCTGCTCAATCCGCCCGCCGCTGGTTAGCATCGCATTAGGCACGATGACGAACACGCCACCCGGTCGCAGCACCCGGTAAACCTCGTCAACGGTTTCGCGCGCCGTCACGAACTCGGTCGGAAACGTGCTGACGACCGCCGCGAACACTCCCGACGCGAATGGAAGCCGCTGCGCCTGCCCGCGTGCCAGCCGAACCGGCAGCCCACGCCGCCTGAGCTTGCCCCGCGCGATCCGCCCCATCGACGGCGACAGATCGTACCCGGCGGTCTTGTAGCCCGCCGCGTTCAGGTCAAGCTGCAAGCTGCCCGTGCCGTGCGCCAGCTCCAGCACAGGCGATTCCGTGCCCAGATACTTGAGCGCCGTCCGCGTCCAGCAGCGCCACGCGCCCAGCGAAACGATCCAGCTTACGATGTCGTAGGTGAAGGCGAATTCGTTGTAAAGCAGGCGAAACCCGAAGCGGACGAGCCGCCACCACAGGCGCGCCATCACGCCTTACGCGCCTTGCAGCGCTGCCAGGATCACATCCGGCGCGTCGGTGATCACGCAGTCCACGCCCAGGTCGCGCAGTTCGACCGCCTTTGCCGGATCGTTGACCGTCCACGTGTTGACGCGGTAGCCCTGCCGCTTCGCCCACGCCATGTATTTCGCGTCGATCATGTCGAAATGGGGGTGGCGCGCTTCGTGCGGCAAACCGATCATCAACTGCGGCACGAAGAACGGCACGTCGCGGGAGTAGAGGTAGCCAATCGGCACTTCAGGCATGGCTCGCCGGAAGCGCCGCAGCGTGACCGGGTTAAACGACGATACGATCACGCGCCGCGCCAGCCCGTGACGCCGGATCGCCTCGGCGACTTTGTGCTCGACTTCGCCGCTGCTGCGCCCAAATTCGGGTTTGATCTCGACGTTGATGCGCGTCCGCGCGCCAATCGCCTCGAACACCTCGTCGAGCGTCGGCACGCGCGCGCCCTTGAACGCCTCGCCAAACCACGACCCGGCATCGAGCGATTGAATTTCCGCCAGTGTGAAGTCGCTGACACGCCCTTCGCCGTCGGTCGTCGCGTCGACGCGGTCGTCGTGCATGATGATCATCTCGCCGTCGCGCGTGAGCCGCACGTCCAGTTCCACGCCGTCCGCGCCCTGCTCCAACGCCAGCTCGAACGACGGCAGTGTATTCATCGGCGCGTAAGCACGCGCCCCGCGATGCCCAAAAACCAGCATCCGACCTTCGTAGAATTCGTCAAGAAGTGCCTGCATGATTTAGCGGTATGCCACCTGGATTTCGCCATCCACGACGCGCGTCTCGAAGGTTTTGACGGGGACGAGCGCGGGGGGCGCCATCACCTCGCCGCTGCGAATGTCGAAGCGCGCGCCGTGTTTCGCGCACTCGATCTCGCAGCCATCCAGCGTCCCTTCGGAGAGATAATATTCTTCGTGGGTACACATGTCTTCAATCGCGTAGTACGCGCCGTCGACGTTGAAGATCACCACCCACACATCGCCAATCCCGACGACGATCCGCTCACCTGGCTTGATTTCGTCGGTCGTCGCTACCGTGACAAACTCCGGCACTATTCGTCCTCTTCGTGTTCATGCTCGTGTTCGAGCTGGCGCCATTCTTCAAGTCCGTACAGCCCCACACGGAGCACCTTCAGCGACAGCAGCGCGCATTTGACGCGGTTCATGCCAATCGGAATGCCCAGCATGTCGAAAATCTCGTCCTTGTCGATCTCGCGGATTTCCTCGAGCGTCTTGCCCATGATTTCTTCGCCCAGCATCGACGCCGCCGCCTGGCTGATGGCGCAGCCTTCGCCGTCCCAGCCGACTTCCGCGACACGGTTGTTCTCGTCCAGCCGCAGCGTCAGCCGCAGGCGGTCGCCGCACAGCGGATTGTGCGCCTCGTAGTCAACATCCGCCGGATCGATAATCCCTCGATTGCGCGGGTGCATCCCGTGATCGAGGATGTTTTCACGATACATGTCCTGCATCATACAGTCCAATCTGCGTCGTTCCAGGCTGAGTACCCCTACGGGTTATGTTTCCTGGACTCAGCATTCGGAACTCAGCACTTCACCTAGAAGACAAATGCCTTTTTCGCCTTGTAGAGCGCCTCAATTAGAGTATCTACCTCGCCGGGAGTGTTGTAAAGATAGAAGCTCGCCCGCGCCGACGCCGACACGCCCAGACGGTCGTGCAGCGGCATCGCGCAGTGATGCCCCGCGCGCACCGCGATCCCTTCCGTGTCGAGCAGTTGCGCCACGTCGTGCGCATGGATGCCCTGCACGGTGAACGTGGCGACCGCGCCCTTCTGATCGGCTTCGGGTCCGTACAGCGTCACGCCCGGCACTTCCGCCAGCCGGTCCAGCGCGTAGGCGATGATCTCCTGCTCGTGCGCGTGGATTTTGTCCATGCCTACACTGTTCAGGTAGTCGACCGCGTAGCCCAAGCCAATCGCCTGCGCAATCGAGGGCGTGCCCGCCTCAAACTTGTAGGGCAGATCGTTCCAGGTGCTGCCTTCCAGCGAGACCGTCGAGATCATGTCGCCGCCGCCCATCCAGGGAGGCATCGCTTCCAGCAGGTCGACCTTGCCGTAGAGCACGCCGATCCCGGTCGGCGCGAGCATCTTGTGCCCGCTGAAGGCGAAAAAGTCGGCGTCGAGCGCCTGCACGTCGACCGGCATGTGCGGCGTCGACTGCGCGCCATCGACGACGACGACCGCACCCGCGTCGTGCGCCTGCCGCGCCATCTCCGCTACCGGGTTGAGCGTACCGAGCACGTTCGAGACGTGCATCACCGCCACCAGCTTGACCCCGCCCTCGCGCAGAAAGCGCGCATAGGCTTCCTGATCGAGCGTGCCGTCATCCAGCACCGGGATGTACTTGATCGTGAAGCCTTTTTCCGCCGCCAGAAGCTGCCAGGGGACGATGTTCGAGTGATGCTCCATCTCGGTCGAGATCACCACGTCGCCGGGGTTGAGATGTACCCTGCCCCACGTCTGCGCCACCAGATTGATGCTCTCGGTCGTGCCGCGCGTGTAGACGATCTCGCGTTTGCTGTCCGCATGGATGAACTTGCGAATCTTGACGCGCGCCGCCTCGTAAGCGGCGGTCGCTTCCTCGCTCAGCTTGTGGACGCCGCGATGCACGTTGGCGTTGTAGCGACGGTAGTAGTCGTCGACCGCCTCGATCACGCTGCGCGGCTTCTGGCTCGTCGCCGCGTTGTCCAGGTAGACCAGCGGCACGCCCGCGTGATGCTCCTGCTGTAAAATCGGAAAATCCGCGCGAACAGCGGCAACATCGTAGATCAGGTTTTCACGCTCGGTCATGCCGAACTCCTAAAATTGGTGCAGTGGATATATTCACACCCCTCCATTGTAGTCCGGAGAGGTGTGAGGTGAAACGACGTTTCACAGGGGCTGAGGTGTTATTTCTGTCCTACAATTTTCGCTTCCAGCGCCGCCCGCAGCCGATCCTGCACGCGCTCGAACGGGACGCGCACCAGCAGTTCCTCGAAGAAGCCTTCCGCGACCGTCAGCTCTGCCACCGCGCGCGGAATCCCTCGGCTCATCAGGTAGAAGACCGGCTGCTCCTCCAGCGTGCCGAAGGTCGCGGCGTGCGTGCAGCGCACGTCATCCGCCTCGATCTCCAAGCCGGGGATGGCGTCCATGCGGGCGTCCTCGTCCAGCACCAGATTGCGGCACGCCTGGAAGCCGTCGATCTTCTGCATGTCCGGCAGCGACTTGATCATCCCCTGCCACAGCGTGCGCGCGTTGTGCTTGGCAGCGCCCTTGAACAGCAGGTCGGAGACCGTCAGCGGAGCGTTGTGATTCTGCTGCGTATCCAGGTCGAAGAACTGGTTGGCGTCGGCGAAGAACATGCCGCTCACGCGCGTGCTCGCGCCCTTGCCGTCCAGATCGACCTCGATGAAGTCCTTGACGAAGCGCGATCCCATCGTCCCCAGCACCCAGTCGAGCGTGCCATCCTGCCCGACACTGGCGCGCTGGTGGCTGAATTCGTAAGTCTTGCGATTCCAGTCCTGCAAGCCGACGAAGCGCAGGTTCGCGCCCTGCCCGACCAGCAGCTCGGTCGCGCCGATGTACGCCGCCTGCGCGTCCGTATCCGCCGACTGATAATCGACCAGCACGGTCGCCTGAGACGCTTCTTCCAGCGCGACCAGCACGTGCCCCATCGTCGCGCCCGGTTTCGTGTTGTACATGACCACGTGCAGCGGCAGCTCGACCGCTTTGCCGCGCGGCACGTACAGGAAAACGCCATGCGTCCACAGCGCCGCGTGCAGCGACGCGAATTTGCCGTCGCCGGGCTTGACGGCGGTCGTCATCAGGCGCGGGCGCACCAAATCTTCGTGTTCGCGGCAGGCGGTCAGCAGGTCGGTGAAGACCACGCCCTGCGCCGTCAGTTCCGGCGAGATTTCGCTGCGCACCACCTTGCCGTCGACAAACACCAGCGTGCCGCCCTGCTCGGCGCCGATCAGCGGTTCGAGGATTTGCTGCGGCACGACATCCAGCGACGCGCCGCCAGCCGCGACCAGCGGGCTGGCTTCCTCCCAGTGGATGCTGCGATAGTCGGTGCGCCGCCATTCTTCCTGATCGCGCGGCATCGGCGTATCTTCGTACAGTTCCCAAGCCACTTCGCGGCTTTCGCGCAGCCACAGCGGCTCGTCATTGGCATCGCTCAGCGCTTTGACATCGGCGTATGTGTACACCGGCGCTTCCGGCGCAGCGGAGCGGCGTCGTCTTACTGCAACCACATTCATTCTCCTCGACGTTTACATCAATCGCATGTAGGGGCGTAACATGTTACGCCCCTACGCAAAATCTCTGCCAGCCTGACCGCAGATCATGGCGAAACGAAGTTTCGCGCGGGGTGAGGGGTTTCTTCTACCCAATCGACCCTTCAAGCTGAATCTGGATCAGCCGGTTCAGTTCCAGCGCGTACTCCATCGGCAGTTCCTTAACCAGCGGCTCGATGAACCCGTTGACGATCATGGCGTTGGCTTCGTCCTCGCTCATCCCGCGCGACATCGCGTAGAAAAGCTGGTCTTCGCCCACCTTGCTCACCGAGGCTTCGTGACCCATCGTCACATGCTTGGCGTCGCATTCAATCGTCGGGTACGTATCCGAGCGGCTCTTGTCGTCCAGCAGCAGGGCGTCGCAAACGACATTGCTGCGCACGTTGTCCGCGCCCTCGACGATCTTGAGCAGACCGCGATAGCTGGCGCGTCCGCCGCCTTTGCTGATCGACTTGCTGATGATCTGGCTGGTGGTGTTCGGCGCAAGGTGCGTGATCTTCGCGCCCGCGTCCAACTGCATCCCCGCGTTGGCGAAAGCAATCGAGAGGACTTCGCCGTGCGCGCCCTCGCCCATCAGCAGCACCGCCGGGTACTTCATCGTCACTTTACTGCCCAGGTTGCCGTCGACCCATTCCATCGTCGCGTTCTTGTAGGCGACGGCGCGCTTGGTTACGAGGTTGTAGACGTTGCCCGACCAGTTCTGAATGGTCGTGTAGCGGCAGCGCGCGTTGTCCTTGACGATGATCTCGACGACCGCGCTGTGCAGGCTGTCTTCGCTGTAGCTCGGCGCGGTGCAGCCCTCGACGTAATGGACGTATGCGCCCTCGTCCACGATGATCAGCGTGCGCTCGAACTGCCCCATGCTCTTGGTGTTGATGCGGAAGTAGGCTTGCAGCGGCATCTCGACGTGGACGCCCGGCGGTACGTAGATGAACGACCCGCCTGACCAGACCGCGCTGTTGAGCGCCGCGAACTTGTTATCGGACGAGGGGATGACCGTGCCAAAGTATTCCTTGACGATCTCAGGATGCTCGCGCAGCCCGGTATCCATGTCCGTGAAGATCACGCCCTTGCTTTCCAGCTCCTTGCGGATGCTGTGATACACCACTTCCGATTCGTACTGCGCCGTCACGCCTTGCAGATACTTCTGCTCCGCTTCGGGGATGCCGAGCCGGTCGAACGTCCGCTTGATGTCGGCGGGTACGTCGTTCCAGTCTTTCCCCTGCCCTTCCGAAGCGCGCACGAAGTAGTAAATGTCGTCGAAGTTGATGCCGCTCAGGTCAGCGCCCCAGGTCGGCATCGGCTTGCTCAGAAAAATCTCGTAGGCTTTCAGCCGCTGGTCGGTCATCCACTGCGGCTCGCCCTTCATCGCGCTGATCTGCCGCACGATCTCGGCGTTCAGACCCCGCTGGCTCTTGAAGGCGTACTCGTTTTCCGCATCGTGAAAGCCGTACTTCTCCTGATAGCTGCCACGTACCTCATTCAGAGCGGCTTCTTCGTCGCTCAGTTGCTTCTCACTGGCAATAAATTCCACCACAGGATTCACTCCTTCTCACTCTTCGGACTCGGCGACGCCAAAACGCTCGCGTACCCAGTCGTAGCCGTTTTCTTCGAGTTTCAGCGCCAGGTCGGGTCCGCCGTTCTCCACAATCCGTCCGTTAAACATCACGTGAACGTAGTCCGGCTGAATGTAGTTGAGGATGCGCTGATAGTGCGTGATCACCAGCACGCCCAGTTCCGGGCTGCGCAGTTTGTTAACGCCTTCGGAGACGATGCGCAGCGCGTCGATGTCCAAGCCGGAATCGGTCTCGTCGAGGATGGCGAGTTTCGGGTTCAGCACCGCCATTTGCAGGACTTCGGCGCGCTTCTTCTCGCCGCCGCTGAAGCCCTCGTTGAGATAGCGCCCCGCAAAACTCTGATCCACTTGCAGCATGTCCATCTTGGCGCGCATCAGCTTGCGGAAATCCGACACCGAAATCCCTTTGCTGTCCGGGTCTTCCGCCTTCATACGCGCGTTAATCGCCAGCCGCAGGAAGTTCGCCAGCGTCACGCCGGGAATGGAAATGGGATACTGAAAAGCCAGGAACAAGCCCGCGCGGCTGCGCTCGTCCGGCTCCATTTCGAGCAGGTCGGCTCCGTCGAAAATCACCTGCCCGCCCGTCACGTGATACGCCGGGTTGCCGAGCAGCACATTCGCCAGCGTGCTTTTGCCAGAGCCGTTGGGTCCCATCAGCGCGTGAACTTCACCCTGTTTGACCGTCAGATCGACGCCCTTCAGGATGGGTTTGTCTCCAACCGAAGCATGTAGATTCCGAATTTCAAGTGCAGCGCCCACGGTCACTCCTAAAATGTTGATCGATGTTAAATTTTCTTTGTACCCACAGGTGCAAAGTCTAGGCTGAGTATACCAGTAGCAAGGGGGAAAGTCAACATTATTATGATAACGATTATAAAAATTGACTTAGAAAACCCGCTGTGCTACGATCTTTCTATGATATAGATCACCTGTGCCGTGTGTATTCTTACGGAATGACCAATCCGTGTGCTTGCCCGATAGGGACAATCTCAGGTCAGGATAACAATGAGCGAAGAAATTCAGCAGCAAAAAACAGAAGAGGGTCTGCGCGACGCATTACGCATCGTGGTTGACCCTGAAATCGGCATGAACGTCATCGAGCTTGGCTTGATTCGCGGCGTCGAGATCGACAGCGAGCGCTGCCACCTGAACGTGATCATGACCACCCCGTTCTGCCCCTACGCGCCGCAGCTTCTGGAGCAGATTCGCCGTACCGCGCAGGAATACGCCGGCGTACCGACCACCATCGAGATGGGCATGGAAATGTGGGATCCCACCATGATGGAAGAAGGCGCCGCCGACGACTGGGGCTTGTTCTGAGCCACGCACTCCCCCATTCGTCATTGAGGGCACGGCAATCATGCCGTGCCCATTTCTTTTCCGGCTAATCCCTCACCACGACCGCGCCCGCTTCACCCGGCTTCACCTCGCCGATGATCGCCGCGCCCGCCACCGCCTCGCAGTAGCTGCGCGCGTCGTCCGGCAGCAGCGCGATCAGCAGCCCACCCGACGTTTGCGGATCGTAAAGCAGGTACTGCTGGAATTCCTTCAATTCCGCCTCGAAGCGCACCCATTTGCTGTAGAACTCGTGGTTGCGCCACATCCCACCGGGGAAAATCTCCTGCTCGCCGTAGCCGAGCGCGCCCGGCAGCCAGCGCAGCGCCGCATAGTTGATGTCGACGCGCACGCCGCTCAAGTGCGCCATCTCGTGCGCGTGACCGAGCAGACTGTAGCCGGTCACGTCCGTCATCGCGTGGACGCGATAGGCGCGCGCCGCCCGCGCCGCGTCGCGGTTGAGCCGCAACATGCTGGCGACCGCCGCGTCCACGTCGGCATCGCTGGCTTGCCCGTTCTTGAGCGCCGTCGTGATTGTCCCGGTGCCGAGCGCTTTAGTCAGCACCAGCGCGTCCCCCGGCTGCGCGCCGCTCTTGCGGTAAATCCGCTGCGGATCAGACCACGCCTGTCACCGCCAGACCGTACTTCGGCTCCTTGTCGGTGATGGTGTGCCCGCCCGCGATTACCGCGCCCGCTTCGCGCACTTTCTCCGCGCCGCCGCGCAAAATCTCGCCGAGGATGTCCATGCCAAAGCCGTCCGGGTACGCCACCAGATTGATGGCAAACAGCGGCTCGCCGCCCATCGCGTACACGTCGCTGAGCGCGTTGGCGGCGGCAATCGCCCCAAACGAATAGGGATCGTCGACGACGGGCGGGAAGAAATCGACCGACGAGACGACCGCCTGCTCCGAATTCAGGCGATAGACAGCCGAATCGTCCGGCTCAGCCAAGCCGACGAGCAGTTCGGGGTAGTCTTCAGTTGGGAAAATTCCGTTGAGCGGTCGCAAAACTTGCGCCAGGTCGCCAGGACCGAGCTTAGACGCTCAACCGGCGCACGACGCCAACGCCGTCAGTTTGATGTCCATATTCTCATCCTTAAAACGAACACATTCGAGTATAGACGTTTTGCCTGTAAACGAAAACGCGCACCTTGCAGCCCAAAGATCGTTCGGGTATACTGAACGTGCTTCGGGGTGTGGCGCAGACTGGTAGCGCGCTTGCATGGGGTGCAAGAGGTCCAGGGTTCAAATCCCTGCACCCCGACATCGACCTTTCACGAGTTCTCGATGAATAAGTGAAGGGTCTTTTCATATTTTTCAGACTAAAACTAGAAATTCCGCGCCGTGATTGTTAAAATCTTCGCATGTGGCAAGTTCTCCGCCGCATTTGAACCTTCTGTATTTGCGCCGAGTAGTAGTAGTGGACGAGTACGCGAGTACAGTCGGTTCGCGCATTCTTGATGCCTTTCAAAGTTAGATAGGAGTGAAGTACGAATGAATAGACTTGTCAAGCTTTTGACACTCGGGGTCGCCCTGGGCCTGCTCGCAGCGCTCGTCGTCGTCCCTGCATTCGCCCAGGATCAGTGCTGCCAGAGCGGCACGATCATCGAGGGCAATTTCGGGGGCGATGTCAAGACGATGAACCCCATTTTGTCCAGCGACACAGCCAGCCAGCGCGTCATCGCGTTGATGAACGTAGGCCTCGTCGGCGTCGAGCCGGATTCCGGAAACCTGGCTCAGAACCAGCCGGGCGCGCTTGCCAGCACCTGGGATATTTCCGATGATGGCAAGACCTACACCTTCCACCTCCGCGACGACCTGACCTGGTCGGACGGCACACCGATCACCGCCGCCGACGTGCTTTACTCCTGGAACGTCATCAAGGCGGGCGCCGAGGGCAACGTCGATACGCCGCTCAGCTATCTCTATGACCCGACCGGCGCGACCAATATCGCCGACGTGACGGCTCCTGATGACCACACCATTGTCATGACGATGGCGACCAACGAATGCACGTCGCTGCTCACGGCGGCAACCGTGCCGGTCGTCCCGTCGCACATTCTGCCGTCCGACGTGACCACAGATCAACGACGCCGACTATAACCTCGATCCCACTGTTACCAGCGGTCCGTTCAACTTTGGCGCTTTCCGCCCCGGCGAGCAGGTCAGCATGGTCGGCAGCCCCACCTACAAGGATGCGCTTAATAGTGTCGTCGAGCCACAAGGCTACATCTACAAGAACGTCCCGGACGCCAACGTGAATGTCGAGCAGTTCCTCGCCGGTGAGTTGAACTTCATCACCGACCCGAACGTCTCGCGCCGTCAGGACGTCCGCGACAGCGGTGCCCAGTATTACGACTATCCCGGCAATTCCTGGGACTACCTGGCGTTCAACCAGGCAGACCCCAGCAACCCGCAGAGCGCGCTCGATGCCGACGGCAACCCGATTGACCAGGGTCACCACCCGATCTTCGGTGATGTCCGCGTCCGTCAGGCGCTCGCCCATGCCGCCGATGTCGATGCCATTATTCAGGCAGCCCTCTTCGGTGAAGGCACCCGCATGAACTCCTTCCTCATCCCGACCTCCTGGGCGCATGACCCGAGTCTCCAGCCGATCAGCTATGATCCCGAGCTGGCGAGCCAGATGCTCACGGATGCGGGCTGGATCGACGACGACAATGATCCCTCGACCCCGCGCGTCGCTAAGGGCGCGATGTACGCCCCTGATGGCACGCCCTTCCAGTTCACCGTTTATACCAACCAGGGCAACGCGCGCCGCGCCGCCATTGGTCAGCTCATTCAGGATCAGTTCGCGCAGGTTGGCGTCAAGGTCGATTTCCAGACCATCGACTTCAACACCGTGATCGACCTGATGTACGCTCAGACCTTCGACGCCATCATCCTCGGCTGGCGCAACGGCTTCCCGGATGATCCCGATCCGACGCAGATTTTCGGCACCATCGGTGACGTGATCGGCAGCGGCAACAACTTCACATCGTTCAACGATCCGCAGTTCAACCAGTTGAGCAACGAAGCGAAGTCTGTTCCGGGCTGCGCGACCGCCGACCGTGCGAAGATCTACCACCAGATGGAACAGATCATGCAGGACCAGGTGCCCTATCTGTGGCTCGATGTCCAGAATGGTCAGTATGCGGCAGGCGCGAACGTCGATGGCTTCGACCCACGTCCGTCCAACCCGCTCTGGAACGTGGATGCCTGGAACGTCAAGGCGACGCCCTGATTCAAGACCTGTAACGAATAAGCACTAACTGCAGCAATCAAACGTCGCTCCCTTATCGCATGATGAGGGAGCGACCACCCACCTGTTCTTGTTCGTACACCCGCACGCTTTTGCTCCGGCACGACATGAGCGTTGGAGGGTTCATTGTTCAGCTAATGGCGCAGCATCATCGGACTGGAATGGAATGTCCGTGTCTCTGTCGTTTGAGGCGGCGCAAGGAGATTTGATCGGTGATAAAGTATACCCTTCGTCGTCTTCTCCAGGCGATACCCACCTTCTTTGGAATTACAATTCTTTCCTATTTACTCATGTCCGCCGCTCCGGGTGGTCCCGTGCAGGCGCTGACCTTCGGACCTAGAGCGACGCCCCAGCAGAAAGCGCAGCTTGCCGAACAGCTTGGCGTGAACGACCCGCTGCCGGTGCAGTATCTACGCTGGCTGCTCGGTGACGACTGGATGCGCTGGGATACCAGTGGCGACGGCGTAGCCGATCACGCCTTTCTGCTCCCCTTGACAGGAAGCAACGGCGAGCCGCTCCCGGTGGGCAAAAGTCACGGTGTCCTGCGCGGCGACTTCGGACGTTCATTTTATTACCGCCAACCCGTTACAAATCTGATCGGTGAGCGCATTCTGGCAACGCTGGAGCTGACCGGCTCGGCGCTGGCACTTGGGCTGGCGATTGGCGTGCCGATTGGCATTCTTGCCGCCGTGCGCAAAGGCGGTGTGTTCGACAACTTCACCCGCGTTATGGCGGTTGTATTTAACGCAGTCCCCGTCTTCTGGCTGGGCTTGATGCTGATCCTGATCTTCGGGTCGTGGCTCAGGCTCTTGCCAATGGGAAGCCGCTGCTCGCCCTTGGAAGTGGCGGGCTGTCCTCCCGTCTGGGATCGGCTTCAATATCTCCTATTACCCGCTTGCGTGCTGGCGGCCGGCGCAATCGCCGTCTATTCGCGCTACATCCGCGCTGCGATGCTCGACGTGATGAGCCAGGATTATATGCGAACGGCGCTGTCGAAGGGCTTGTCCGGGCGGACGGTGTGGTTCAAGCACGGCGCGCGCAACGCCCTGATCCCGCTGGCGACCTTCCTGGGTCCTGCGATCACGGGCTTGCTCAGCGGCGCTGCCATCACGGAGACGATCTTCTCCTGGCCCGGTCTGGGCAGCTTCGCGGTCGCCGCAGTCGGACAACAGGATTATCCGGTCATCATGGCAGTGGTGATCATCACCGCTATTGCGACCATCCTCGGATTCATTCTATCCGACATTTTGTACGCGATTATCGATCCACGCATTCGGTTTGACTAAGAGAGGCTCGGTATGGCTACCTCTGTCGCAAAATTAAGCAAGACAAGAGAAGAACAAGAGGTCGGGCGCTCTTTAACGAGTCTGGCGCTGGCACGCATCCGGCGTGACAAACTCACGCTCGCAGCTATCGGCATTGTCCTTGCGCTGGCTGCGCTCGCCGCGCTCGCTCCGGTCATATCCGATGCCCTCAACGTCAGCTATTCCCGCACCGATCCGCCTTCAGCTTTCCTGCCGCCGTTCTCGCCTGGGCACGTTCTGGGCACGGACGACCTCGGGCGTGATCTGCTCGCCCGGCTGCTGTTCGCCGGGCAGGTCTCGCTGAGCGTCGGTTTCGTGGCTGCCATCCTCTCGCTCAGTATCGGCGTCACGCTCGGTATGGTGACTGGCTACTACGGCGGCGTCGTCGATGACTTCGTCAACTGGGTCATCACGACGCTGAACTCGGTGCCCTATCTGTTTCTGCTGCTGATCATCGCCGCGGTCTTGAGACCGGGTATGCTGACGCTGATCATCGTGCTTGGCTTTCTCGGCTGGACGGGAACAACGCGCCTCGTGCGCGGCGAAACTCTTTCGATCCGCGAGCGCGAGTATATCGTCAGCGCCAGAGCGATTGGCGCGTCGCCCATCCGCATCATGTTCGTCCACATCCTGCCCAACCTGTTCTCGATCATCGTCATCACGCTGGCGATTGACATTGGCACGCTGATTCTGATCGAAGCCGCGCTGAGCTATCTCGGCTTCGGCATCCAGCCGCCCACGCCCGAATGGGGCAACATGCTGACGGACGCGCAGAACTTCTTCACCCGAGGACCTTATCTGGTCATCGCGCCCGGTCTGCTGATCTTCATCACGGTGCTGTGCCTCTACGTGATCGGCGACGGCGTCCGCGACGCCTTCGACCCGACGGCAAAAGACTAGTCGAAATCAAAAGGGCGGGCTTCCAGGCTTGCGAAGCAAGCACCCGCCCTTCTTTTTTGTCTACCCCACGAACAGCTTGCGCCGGTAGATTTCGTCCGGTCGCTTATAGATGTGCATGATGTCGGCGCGGCTCATGAAGACCGGCTCGCCCAGCGCGCACGCGCCCCCGAAGATGCCCGCCGCCTTGACGCACATCGCCGTGATGTTGATCACCTCGGTCGTCGTCTGCCCCAGCGCGATCAGCCCGTGATTTTGCAGCAGAATGACTTTCGGCGCTTCGCCGAACTCCTGCATGTAGCTGCGCACCTTGTCGCGGATCGCCAGCGCCAGCGGCAGCCCCGGATCGGTATAAGGCACGAACACCGAGCGGGGACCGCACAGCACCACCTCGTCAGGGAACATCCGGTTACTGGCGAACTGCTCGGCGCGGTCGCTGCACATAATCGCATTGACGGTGAGCGGGTGCGTGTGCCCGATGCACGGAACGCCGCAGCCATGCAGCAGCAGCGCGTGAAACGTCACCTCGACCGAGGGGCGCAGCGCGGACTTGGTATCGACTTTCGCCGCCTGGATTGCCGCCTGCATCGCCGTGTCGGTGATCCGCTGCTCCAGCAGATCGATGATTGGCAGGAGCTTCACCTGCACGAAGCCATCCGGGTTGATGCCGTTCATCCCGTGACCGCTCGCCTTGACCCAGAACGACTCGGCGTCGGCGCGGTAAGACGTATTGCCCTCGCCAATGATCACGTAGTTAAGCTGCGGCTGACCGAGCAGCCGGGTCATTTCGACCAGTTGATCCAGAATTGCGCTGCTCATCGCGTTAATCGATTCCTGTAACGTTCATACTTCCAGCCATTGCCCCAGTTCACGGAAGCGCGCATACGCTTCCTCCCAGGCGTTCGTTTGCTGCGGCTCGTAGACGGCGGTCTCGGTCGAGCGGCTCAGGATTTCGCGCGCCTGCGCCACGCTGCCGATCTCGCCCAGGGCGATCAACTGCACGATGCCGTTGCCCATCGCCGTCGCCTCGATGGGTCCCGCGATCACCGTCCGCCCGATGGCGTCCGCCGTCATCTGGCACAGCAGGCGGTTTTGCGTCCCGCCGCCGATGACGTGCAGCCGCTCGACCCTGCGCCCGCTCAGCGCGATCAAGTCGTCCAGCACCAGCCGGTATTTGAGCGCCAGGCTCTCGTAGATGGCGCGCATCACCTGCCCGACCGTCTCCGGCACGGGCTGCCCGCTGCGCTGGCAGAACTCGCGGATGCGCGCTGGCATGTCGCCATGCGGCAGAAACGCCGGATCGTCCGGCTCGATCAGGCTGCGGAACGGCTCGGCATTAACCGCCAGCCGCGTCAGGTCGTCGTAGCTGTAATCCTCGCCCTGCGCGCGCCACGTCGCCCGGCACTGCTGCGCGATCCACAAGCCCACCACGTTCTTGAGGAAGCGGAACGTCCCGTTCACGCCGCCCTCGTTGGTGACGTTCGCCGCATAAGACGCATCGTTGATGACCGGCGTGTTGATTTCCAGCCCCAGCAGGCTCCACGTCCCGCTGCTCAGGTAAGCGTAGTCTTCGGTGGTCGTCGGGATGGCGACCACTGCCGAGCCGGTGTCGTGGCTCGCAGGCGCGAACACGGGAATTCCCTCGTAAGCCCCCACGCGCGTCCCCGGCGGCACAATCGTCCCGAACAACTCGGTCGGGATGCCCAACTGCGCCAGCATCTGCCGATCCCAGTCCCCGGCGCGCGGGTTGTAGAACTGCGTCGTCGTCGCGTGCGTGAACTCGCAGACTTTCTCGCCCGTCAGCCAGTAGTTGAACAGATCGGGGATGCTCAGATAGGTCGTCGCCGCCTCAAGCTGCGCGCTCTGCGTCGCCACCATGCTCGATAGCTGGTAGAGCGTATTGAGGAGCATGAACTGGATGCCCGTGCGCTCGAACACTTCCCGGCGTGGGACGCGCGCGAAGACCCATTCGAACATACCGTCGGTGCGCCGATCCCGATAGTGCGTCGGGTTTCCGACTAATCGCCCGTCCCGATCCAGCAGCCCGAAATCGACGCCCCAGGCATCCACGCCGATCCCGGCTGCCGACGCGCTTGCCTGCTCGATCCCGGTGACAATTTCGTGCCACAGCCGCAGGATGTCCCAGTAGAGCGTCCCGTGCGTCGGCACAGGTATATTGGGGAAGCGATGCACTTCGTCGAGGCGCAGCTTTTCGCCGTCGAAGTCGACGCGCGTCACCCGCCCCAACTCCGCACCCAAATCAATGGCAATCACGTGAACCATAAGAACAATCTATTCCATGAATCCGTCGTTCAAATCACGCGAGATTTTACCCGATAATTGCCTGCGCGCTCCATCCAACTGTACATATCCATCGCCGGGGCGCAGCAGGGCATCGAAAATCGCACTGCTTCCCCAGAAAGTGTTCGCAAAAGCCAACATGACGCTCGTAGCGCACCGCTGGTGGTTTAAACCACCAGCTACCTCATACGTGGCGACCCGCTGAAGGGGTCGCCCGAATGAGACGCAGCCCGAGTCGCCCCTTCAGTGGGCGACGAGTGGGCTAGCCGAGGGATTAATCCCTCGGCGGAGCCTACAAACAGCGTAAATCAACACTTTACGGATACATTCTCGGCACGCATCGCTGTCTTTACCGCGCATAGGCGGCGGGCACACCCCCGTCGACCGACACCATCGCCCCGGTCGTCTTGGCGCTGCGCGGACCCGCCAGGAAAGCAATCGCTTCGGCGAGGTCTTCCGGCAGGATTTCGACCTTGAGCGTGTTGCGCTTGCGGTAGAAAGTCGTTCAGGTCTTCGACCGCGACGCCGTACTGCGCCGCCCGCGCCTCTTTCCACTGGCTGTCCCAGATGCTGCTGCCCTGAATGACCGCGTCCGGCAGCACCGAATTGACGCGGATGCCATACGCCCCGCCCTCTTCGGCGAGGCAGCGCGCCAGATGCACTTCGCCCGCTTTGGCGGCGCTGTAAGCGCTCGCGCCCTTGCCCGCCGCCAGGCTGTTCTTGCTGCCGACGAACACCATCGTCCCGCCGATGCCCTGCGCCTTCATCACCTTGAAGGCTTCGCGGGCGACCAGGAAATACCCGGTCAGCAGGATGTCGATCTGCCGCTGCCAGTCGCGCAGCGAGGTTTCGTCAATCGGCGCGCCCCCGGCGATGCCCGCGTTGTTGACCAGCACGTCCAGACCGCCGTAGGTCATCACCGCCTGTTTGATCGCTGCCTGCACCGCCGCTTCGTTGGTCACATCCATCGGTGCGAAAGTGGCGCGTCCCTTGCCGAATTTCGTTTGCAGATCGTCCGCGACCGCCTGCCCACCGTCGGCGTTGATGTCGGCGATCACAACATGCGCGCCGTCCTGCGCCAGCCGGTACGCCGTCGCGCGACCGATGCCGCTCGCCGAGCCAGTGATCAGCGCGACTTTTCCGGCGAAATCGCGGTCAGGCGGAGCCAGTTTCAGCTTGTACAGTTCGAGGGGCCAGTATTCGATGTCGTAGGCTTCTTTGGCGGTCAGACTGTTGAAACCGCCGATGGCTTCGCTCGCCCCGATCACCGAAATGGCGCGGTGATACAACTGGCGGCTCACATCGGCATTGGTCACGTCCTTGCCCGTCGTCACCATGCCGACGCCGGGGATCAGGATCACGCGCGGGGCGGCGTCGCGCAGTTCGTCGCCCGGCACCTTGTTCTCCTCGAAATACTGGCGGTAGCGTTCCTCGTAATCGGCGACGCCCTGCCGCAGCGCCGCTTTCAGCGCCTCGACGCCCTGCTCCGGCGTCCATTGGACGAACAGCGGCTGCCGCTTGACGTGAACCAGATGATCCGGGCAGGCAGCGCCTCGCTGGCTGACTTCCGGCGTGCGCGCGCTGCCGATCATGTCCAGCACTTCGTCGCTGTCGTCGTACTGCAAGATCGCGTGCCGCCGCTGCGAGACCGCCCCGCGAATCACCGGCAGCACGTCGGCGATGATCGCCGCGCGCTCGTCTGTCGCCGGGACGCTCAGCGCGCCGAACACGCGCTTGCCGCGCTTCTGCTCGTTCAGGTAGTCTTCCGCTTCCTGAATGATGCGAATAGCGTTGTCGTAGCTCTCTTTGGCGCTGCTGCCCCACGTCACCAGCCCGTGCTTGCCCATCACGACGCACTCGATGCCGGGGTTGTCGATCACCTTCTGACCGATCCACTGGCTGAGCGTAAAGCCGGGGCGGATGTAGGGCACGTAGCCCATCCGGTTGCCATACACGTCGCGCGCCGCTTTCTCGCCGTCCGGCGCGCAGGCGACGCTGATCACGGCGTCGGGGTGCGTGTGATAAACGTGTTTCGCCGGGACGAAAGCGTGCAGCAGCGTCTCGATGCTCTGACGCGGATGTCCCGGCTCGAATACCGTCCGTTCCAGATAGGCGACCATTTCCTCGTCGGTCATCGCCTCGCGCGCGAACAGCGGGCGGATGTCCTCCATGCGCAGCAGCGCGAACTGGTGCGTCTTGATCGTCGCCACGTCCGAGCCGGACGCCTTGACCGCCAGCACCTCGACTTCACGTCCCATGTGGTCGACCATCATCAGCTTGGCGCTGGTGTTCCCGCCGTAAATATTGACCACCGCCCGGTCGCGTCCCAACAGATTGCTGGCATACACCAGTCCGTCGAGATCGGGCAGCTTCGCGGCGTCCGCATCATTCCATAGATTTTCGAGGCATCATTCCCACCTGTGTGCTTCATCAAGAATCGAGCAGCAAAAGGGCTTTCGTTTGCTTTCATTCTATAACAGTTTATCCAGTGACGAAAGGCTTGTCAAGCAGCATTACCGGGCGTTCATGGATCAAACCAAGCATCCATCTTCACGGGGAAACGATGTCCACCTGAACGTTGCGCGCGCGGAACTGATCGACCAAATCCATCGGCGCATCGGCGCTGGTGATGATGTGCGTAATCTGCTCCGTCTTGATGAATGTGTACGGCGCGACCTGCCCCCATTTGCTCCCGTCCACGATCATCACGACGCGCACGCAGCGCGCCGCCAGTGCCTGCTTGATCGTCACCTCGTCGGAGTCCACGTCGCTTGCGCCGCCGACCAGCGACACGCCGCGCGCGCTGAAAAAGCCGAGATTGAGGTTGACGTTGGGCAGTTCTTCCGGGCGTCCCACAATCGAGATCGAGTTCCGGCGCAGCCGCCCACCGGGCAGCAGCACGTTCACCTGCGGGCTGTCCAGGAAGCTCTGCGCCGTGATCAGGCTGTTGGTCACGACCGTGACGCGCCTGAGGCGCTTCAGGTGCGGCACCAGCGCGAACGCCGTCGAGCTGGCGTCGAGCGCCACGCCGTCGCCCTCTTCGATCAGCAGCTGCCGCCGCCGCCGCAATCGCTTCCTTCTCGCGCCGCCGCTTGCCCAGCCGCACGTGAAACGACATCTCTGGCAGCACGGTGGTGCTCTCGCGCCGCACCGCGCCGCCGTAGGTTCGCTCCAGCAGCCCGCCTTCTTCCAGCGCGCGCAAATCCTGCCGGATCGTCACCGCGCTGACGTTCATGAGCGCGCTCAGGTCGTTGACCGACACGCGCCCCTGCTCCTTGAGTTGATCCAGGATGACGCGGCGGCGTTCTTCGACGAACAGCGAGTTGGGCATGTTGACACCGCTTTCCAAAGATCATACACTGACGGCAAACGCAATGAAAAGAAAGCCACTTTCTCTCAACTGTATCATACACATGGTGAAAAATGGACGCAACAGGTTATTCATTCATGGCGGATCAACTCGCAGCCAGCGGGATTGATGTCGAACGGGTCAAAACCAAACTCAAGCAGCAGCACATCGAGACGCCATCGTGGGGCTACGGCAACAGCGGCACGCGCTTCAAGACCTTCCCCTGGCGCGGGGCGGCGCGCAACATCCACGAAAAGCTCGCCGACGCGGGCTACATCCACCGCCTGACCGGAGTCGCCCCCTCGGTTGCCATCCACATCCCCTGGGACAAGACGGACGACTGGGCAGCGCTCAAGGAATATGCGGAGCAGCAGGGCGTCAGCATCGGCGCGGTCAATCCCAACCTGTTTCAGGACGAGGATTACAAGCTGGGCAGCATCACCCACCCCAGCGCCAGCGTGCGCGAGGAAGCGCTCGCCCACCTGACCGAATGCTGCGAGATCATGGACAAGACGGGCAGCGACATCCTCAGCCTGTGGTTCGCCGACGGCACCAACTACGCCGGGCAGGACAGCATCCGCGAGCGCAAGCACCGCATGGAGACCGCCCTCGCCGAGACCTACAAGTACCTGCCCGCCGGGTCGCGCATGTTGATCGAGTACAAATTCTTCGAGCCAGCCTTCTACCACACCGATTTCGCCGACTGGGGCATGGCTTACGCGACGGCGCTCAAGCTGGGCGAGCAGGCGCAGGTGCTGGTCGATACGGGGCATCATGCCCAGGGCACGAACATCGCCCACATCGTCGCCTTCCTGCTCGACGAGCGGCGGCTGGGCGGCTTCCACTTCAACGCGCGCCGCTATGCCGACGACGATCTGATCGTCGGCAGCAACAACCCGCAGGAGTTGTTCGAGATTTTCGTCGAGCTGGTCTCGGCAGGCGACCTGGCGAAGGATGTCGCCTACATGATTGATCAGTCGCACAACATCGAGCCGAAGCTGGAAGCGATGCTGCAAAGCGTGGTCAACTGCCAGGTCGCCTACGCCAAAGCGCTGATCGTGAATTATCCGCTGCTGCGGGCGCGGCAGGCGGAAGGCGACGTGCTGGGCGCGCACCGCGTCCTGCTCGACGCCTTCGAGAGCGACGTGAGACCGCTGCTGGCGCAGGTGCGCATCGAGATGGGCGTGCCGCCTGACCCGATTGCGATGTATCGCGGCGACAGCTACGCCCAGCGCGTCGCCGAGGAGCGTGGTAAAGCCAGCGACGGCGGTGGCGGCTTTCCCACCTGAGTCCATTCGTGGCACTCGCCGCGTCCGGGCGGTTAAAATAGCCTCATTGAGCCGGATGTAGGGGTAGGTGCTTGTATCGCAAGCCGAAACGCTACCCCTGCGAAAATACTGGGGAAAGCGCCGTGAACAACGACATTCTCAAAGAGCAGATCGCTTACTACCGTGCCCGCTCCGGCGAGTATGACGACTGGTTTTACCGCTTCAATCGTTACGATCACGGCGATGAGATCAACCGGCAGTGGTTCGCCGAAGCGGCGGTCGTGCGCCACGCGCTGGAGAGCCTCGGTCACTTTGGCGATGTCCTCGAACTCGCGCCCGGCACCGGCATCTGGACGCAGGAGCTGGTCCGGCGCGCCGATCACGTCACCGCGCTCGACGCCTCCCAAGAGATGATCGCCATCAACCGCGCCAAGGTCGGCGCGGGGCGCGTCGAGTACCATCAGGTTGATCTGTTCCAGTGGCAGCCGGAGCGCCAGTACGATCTGGTCTTCTTCGGCTTCTGGCTCTCACACGTCCCGCCGGAGCGGCTGGCTCCCTTCCTGGCGACGGTCAGCCGCGCCGTGCGCCCCGGTGGTCGCGTTTTCATGGTCAACTCGGTGCCTGATCCAGATTCGAGCGCGAAGGACAACCCGCTGCGCAAGGACGAGGACATCTACCGCACGCGCAAGCTCGCCGACGGCAGCGAATACAAGATCGTCAAGGTGTTTTACACGGTGGACGGTCTGCGAGAGACTCTGCGCGCAGCCGGGTTCGACGCGGACGTGCGCGTGACGGATCACTATTTCATCTACGCCAGCGGCGTAAAGGAGAAAGAGTCTGATGCAGTATCGTGATTTTGGACGCACGGGCTGGAAGGTCTCGGAAATCAGCTTCGGCGCGTGGGCAATTGGTTCGGCGTGGGGGCACGTCGACAATTCGGAGTCGGTTGCGGCGCTGCACAAGGCGCTCGACCTGGGCATCAACCTGATCGACACCGCCGACGTATACGGCGACGGACACAGCGAGCAGTTGATCGCCCGCGTGCGCAAAGAGCGCCGAGAGCCGTTCTACGTCATCACGAAGGCGGGGCGGCGGCTTGACCCGCACACCGCCGACGGCTACAACAAGAAAAACCTGACCAGCTTCGTCGAGCGCAGCCTCAGGAACCTCGACGTGGACAGCCTCGATCTGGTGCAGCTTCACTGCCCGCCGACTGAGGTCTACTACCGCCCGGAAGTCTTCGCCGCGCTGGACGATCTCGTCACAGGCGGGCAAGATCAAGTTTTACGGCGTCAGCGTCGAAAAAGTCGAGGAAGCGCTCAAGGCGATTGAGTACCCCAACGTCCAGTCGGTGCAGATCATCTTCAATATGTTCCGGCTGCGCCCGTCGGAACGCTTCTTCCCGGAAGCGCAGCGGCGCAAGGTTGGCATCCTGGCGCGTGTGCCGCTGGCGAGCGGTCTCCTGACGGGGAAGATGACCCGCGACACCCACTTTGAAGCCGACGACCACCGCAATTTCAACCGGCACGGTGAATCGTTCGACATGGGCGAGACGTTCTCCGGCGTCGATTACGAGACTGGCTTGGCTGCCGTCGAGGCGATCAAAAAGCTGGTGCCGCCCGGCGCGACGATGGCGCAGTTCGCGCTGCGCTGGATTCTGATGTTCGACGCGGTGTCCTGTGCCATCCCCGGCGCGAAGCGACCGTCGCAGGTCGAGGATAACGTCCGCGCCGCCGAACTGCCGCCGCTCACCGACGCGCAGATGCAGGCAATCGAGCGTATCTACAACGACTCGATCCGTGAGCTGGTGCATCAGCGCTGGTAATTATCGTAGGGGCAAGGTGAAGCCTTGCCCCTACCGACACTCTCCATTACCCGCCCAGCGCCGGGTTCGGATCGACGGGAAGCGTGCTGTGCGAATCGCATGAGTTGTAGTTGCTGCCCAGGATGACCTCGAAATCGACCGAGCGGTTCGGGTCTGGCGCAAGCTGCACGTTTTCGGGCTTCACGTTGAGAATCTTGGCAATGTCGCTCAGGCTGCTGCCCTTGCTGCGCCCGGTGTGGTCGATCAAAACCGTGTCGGCATAGTCGGCGCTGTCCGCCCCGCCGTCCGCGCTGGCGCTGAAGCCGTCGGTGACCAGCGTCTGCGCCGCCACCTGATCCCAGTTGGCGTTGCCCGTCCCGTTGCGCACGCTGATGCTGACTCGCTCGTCCACGAGCTGGTTCTCGGTCGGCGGCGTGTAGAAGTCCTGAAGAAGCTGCCGCAGCGGCTCGTAATTGGGTAGCTGAACGTAGCTGCCGTCCGGCGGCTGCCAGGGCGTCGTGTGATAGGTACGGATCAGACGGTAGTCTTCAATCCGGCTCGGATCGATGCTGAGCGCCAGCGGCACCAGCCCCAGAACATCCTGAAGCGTCATGTCGGTTTCGAGATACTGTCCGCCTTCATTCCAGAGCGGGATGATGTTGTTGAGCAGCCCGGTATCCTTCGCCTTGCGCCAGACCGCACGCAGTACCTGCTGCTGGCGGCGTCCACGGTCGAAATCGTCGCTGCTGTGGCGCGAGCGAGCGTACCACAGCGCTTCCGCGCCGCTCATCTGGTAGTAGCCGACGGGCAGCACGTAGTAATTGTCGTCGTTGGCGCGGTAAGCCGCTTTCGGCACTTCCGTGTCCACCAGCGGCTGATCCTCAATCGCGCAGTCTACCGCCACGTCGATGCCGCCGACCGCGTCGACAATCGCCTTGAAGCCGGTCAGGTTGACCATTGCATAGTAGTGAACGTTGAGACCGAAGTTGTAGAGCAGCGTCTGCCGCAGCAAGCCGAAGCCGCCGCCGGGCCAGCCGCCCGCCTGCCCGTGAATGTAGGCGAGGTTGAGCCGCTGCATCGTCCAGCCGGGCATGTAGACGTACAGGTCGCGCGGGAGGCTGAGCATGGCGACCGTCCCGGTTGTCCGGTTGATCGAGACGACGATCATCGTGTCGGTGCGCAGAAAGTTGTCTGCGGTGATTTCGCCATCGTTGCCCAGCAGCAGCACGTTGAGCAGGTCGTCGCCATGCCGGTCGAGCGTCGGGACGGGCGACGGGATCGCCGTACCGCCCGCGCTGCCGCCGTCCGGCACGTTGTACAGGAACAGCGTCGGCAGCGGTCTCGGCGTCGCTGCGGGCAAAGTGGGCGCGGGCGTTTCTGGAGGCGGCAGCGGCGTATTGGTCTCAAACTGAAGCACGGCGTCCGGGTGATGGTACGCGGCAAGCTGGATGGCGTCGTCCGCCGCGCCGAGCGTCGCTTGCGGCTGCGGCACGGCGAGCGCCGTCGCCGTTTGACCGTACAGGGGCTGGCGAATGGCGGCTTCGCTCTGTTCGCCGATGCGCCGCGCCAATCCCTGCGCCACCTGATACCCCGTCCACGCGATCCCGACGATCAGCAGCAGCGGGATTAGCCGGAAGATCAGGAATCCAAACAGGCGGCGCAAACGTGATCGTTTTTCCACAATCATCCATCTCCATTTCGAATTTGGGGCAACTATAGCCTATCCCCGTGCGCGCCGCGATGGTCAGCCGAAAATCAAAGGGATAGCGCAGGATTCGGTGGCTCCGCCTGACTGGTTGTACAGGGTGAGCCGAATCCAGTGAAGTCCACCGTCGAACAGATCGGTGTTGACGACCGCCAGCACCCCGCCGACCACTGACGTATCTTCACGGCTGTAGGCGGTGAAAGTCTCCGTCGAATTGGGGCGAATGTCAACCTCGTAATGCCCGCCGTTGGGAATAGCCGCCGCGCCGACCAGATTGAATGTCCCGGTCATCGTGTCGCCGCCGTTGGGCGCGATCACGCGCAGGTTGGGAATCGTGCAGGTCTGCGCCGGGAGCGCCACGTCAGTCGGATAATAGGGCACGCCGGTCGCTACGGCGGTGATAGGTGCGCGCGGCACGGAGAGGACCATGCCCGGCGTGACGCTGTCACTGGTCGTCAGGCAGTTGCCGCTCAGCAGTTCTTCGATGGAACTCTGGACGGCGACCGCAATGGCATAGACCGTGTCGTCCACCTGAACGGCATAGGTCACCCAGCCATCCGGGGGCGTACAGTCGCGCACCGCCGTCGGCAGCGGCAGCCCGGACGGCAGCAGGAGCGCCGTCGGCAGGACGAACGGAGTCTGCGTCGCGCTCGGCGTGAAAGTCGATGTGCTGGTCAGCGTGAGCGTTGGCGTGGCTGTATTCGTCGCCGTGTGGGTCGCGGTCGGCGTCAATGTCTGCGTCGGCGTGAATGTTCGGGTCGGCGTGTTGGTCGCCGTCGGCGGCACGGGTGTGTTCGTTGCGGTGTTGGTCGCCGTCGGTGGCACGGGTGTGTTCGTTGCGGTATTGGTCGCCGTCGGTGGCACGGGCGTATTCGTTGCGGTGTTGGTCGCCGTCGGCGGCACGGGCGTATTCGTTGCTGTGTTGGTCGCCGTCGGCGGCACAGGCGTGTTCGTTGCGGTGTTGGTCGCCGTCGGCGGCACAGGCGTGTTCGTTGCGGTGTTGGTCGCCGTCGGCGGCACAGGTGTGTTGGTTGCGGTGTTGGTCGCCGTCGGCGGCACAGCCGTGTTCGTCACCGTATCCGTTGCTGTTGCGGGTACGGACGTGCTGCTTGCCGTGTCCGTCGCGGTCGGCGGGACAGGTGTATCGGTGGATGTATTGGTTGCAGTCGGCGGAATCGGTGTACTGGTATCCGTCGCCGTTACCGCCAGCACGACCTCCTGCGGCGTCGCCGTCGACGGCACAGGCGTGTCGCTCGGCAGCGCGGTACTGGTTGGCTGCGGTGTATCGCTTGGCGGAATGGGTGTTTCGCTCGGCAGCGCGGTTTCGGTCGGCTGCGCCGTCGCCGTCGGCGGTACAGGCGACGACGTTGGACTGGCGGTCGAAGTCAGCGTCGCCGTAGAAGAAGGAAGCTGCGATGGGGTGTACGTCGGGGCGGCGCTGGCGGGCAGCGTCGGCTCCAGCACCGTCGTCACGGGCGTCGCGTTGGAAAGCGACAGCACGATTGCGAACATTAAGGCGAATGCCAGCACGCCGACAACGGCGATAGCGACGATGACTTCATTGCCGATGTCGCGCCGCATTTAGCTCTCCATTTCCGGTGTCAGTTCCAGCGGCAGTGTGAAATTGAAGGCGCTGCCCACGCCCTGCTCGCTCTCCAGCCAGATTTCCCCGCCATGTACCTCCACCAGCGCCTTGGCAATCGCCAAGCCGACGCCGGTATCGCCCAAGCCCTGAATCAACGGGTTTTCGGCTTTGTACTTGCGCGCGAACACCCGCGCCTGGTCGTCCGGCGAGATACCGCCACCGCGATCCTCAATCGAGATGAACATCATTTTCTGCCCGCTGTGACCGTTCTTGCCCGCCTCGCGGCGCGCCGTCACGTAGATGGCGCTCCCCGGCGGCGAAGCGAGATAAGCGTTGGTCAGCAGTTGACCGACGATCTGCGTCATCGCGTCGCGGTCAGCGCGCACGGGCGGGATGTCGTCGTCGATGTTCAGGTGGACGGTCAGCCCTTTTTCGCGCAGTTGGCTGCTGGCGATGGTAATGGCGTCCTCGATCAAGCCGACGACATCGACCGTTTCCGGCGTGAGCGTGAAACGCCCGGCGTCCAGAAACGTGATCTGCGTCAGGTCTTCGAGCATCGAGGTCAGGCGCGTGATGTTGGCGGAGACGCGCTGGAGGAACTTGCGCTGCATTTCCCCCAGAATGCCCGCCAACTCGTTCAGCATCAAGTCCACGTAGCCGACAATCGAGGTCATCGGCGTGCGCAGTTCCTGCACCATGCCCAGTATCAGGTCGGGGTTGTCCGTGCGATAGATCGGCTGATTGGCGGCGCGCTTTTGCAGGACTTCGAGCCGGTCGTCGGCGGCGTCGAGCGCGACCTGCGCCTCCTGCAGTTCGTTTTCCAGCGCGCTGCGCTGCGCCGACAGGTCTTCGATCATCTTCATCAGCGAGCCAACGCCGTCCGCGCCAAGCTGCTGCAAGCGCTCGCGGTCGCCCGCGAAACGCGCCAGCAGTTGATCGCGCTCGGTCTCGACCGCTTTGAGCCGCCCAGTCAGGCGGTCGCGCTCGGCGGCAAGCTGGCTGCGCTCCTCGCCAAGCTGCTGAATCTTGCCGCGCAGCGCCTTCTCGTCCTCGCGCAGCTCAGTCAGTTCCTGCTCGTAGCCCGTGATCTCCGCCATCAGGCGCGCCTGCTGCTCGCGCAGCGTGTCCTGCCCCGTCAAATCGACGCGCAGCTTGTCGCGCTGCTTGGTGATCGCTTCCCGATCCGACGCCAGGTGCGAGATTTCGGTTTGCAGCGACTGCAACTGCTTGTCGCGTTCCTTCTCGCGGTTGATGGCGTCCTCGAACTGCGTCCGCTCGCCCAGCAGCGCATCGCGCTCGCGCTGGAGGATTTCGTTCCTGGTTTGCAGCGAGGCGCGCTGCTCGTACAACTGCCCGATCAACTGGGTGATACCCGCCGTGCTTTCCTCAATGCCGAGCGCGCGAAGCTGCTGCTCGATGTCCGTCACCTTGCCGATCAGTTCGTCGCGCTCAAATTCCAGCCGCGCCGTATCCTGATCCATCCGTGTGATCATGTCCTGCAACGCCTGCGGCATCGACGCGCCCGCGCGCATCTCGGCAAGCTGCGTTTGCAGGCGGTCGCGCTGTTCCAGCAGTTCCTGCTTCTCGCGGCGCAGCACCTCGTTCATGTTCTTGAACATGGCTTCGTTGTCGGTCGAGACCGCGCCGAGCAGCGCCGTTTCCGCTTCGCGCAGGCGGCTCGCCAGCCGGTCGCGCTCCTCGATCAAGTGCTCCTGTTCGTCGTTGAGCGTGATAATCCGCTGCGAGATCGTCTGGCTCTCTTCGGATTCATCCCCTTCCAGCGACGACGTGACGCGGCTGCGCTCGTAATCCAGTTCAACCTTAAGCTGCGTGACCTGATGCGAAAGCTCGACGATCTGGTCGCGGGCGGATTCAAGCTCGGTGCCGACTTCCTGCCACATCGCCAGCATTTGATCGTCGTCGGTGTTTTCCATCGCCGCGCTCTGCTGCTTGAGGGCTTCGATGACCACGTCGGCGGAATGTCCGCTGCGGGCAGCGCGGCTGAGCGCCAGCAGGCGCGCCGCGATGATGCCGATGCCCTTGAGCAGTTCTTTTTCGGTTTCCAGCAGTTCGCGCCCGGAATAGGGCATCCCGACTACCAGCACCGCCAGCAGTTCGTTGTCGTTGACCAATGGCTGAAAATAAGTCGGTCCCATCGGCTCGATGTCAAGGCGCGAGTAGAGGTCGTTCAGTTCTTCGACGTTGCGATCCGGGTACAGCGGTCGCTGCTGGCGGCGCTCAATCGCGTTGACCAGCGTCGGCTGCTCGTCCAGATTGATCGACAGGCTGGTCATGACGCGATCCATCACCTTGTCCAAGCCCCAGGTGATGTCCGCGTAGCTCGCCCCCTGCACCGTGAGCAGCGCGCCGATGTCGGTCTTGAGCACTTCGGTGGTTGCCTTGACGATGTGCTCCGGGATCGTGTCGAGCGTGGCGTTCTCCAGAATGATGCCGAGCGCCTTCATCAACTGCGCCAATTCGCGGTCGGGCGGAGTCGCGGGCAGCGCCGGCGCAGCCACGTTTTCGATGCGCACCGCCTGCCCCGCTTCCAGCGCGTGCTGCGCCGCCTCCGCTTCCAGCGCGCCGACGACCATACGGTAGATCAGCGCCGGAAGGATCAGCAGTGAGGCGAGAAACGACAGCCGGATCACCCCGGCGTAGTCGCCGATAATGTTGCCCTGCATCGTCTGCATGAGCGTCCCGGCATAGCCGAGCAGCAGCACGGCGAAGTAGACCAGCTTGAGCGGCGCGTCGATCACGCGGTGGAAATAGACCAGCGTCAGCATCAAACCGAGTAAGGTTAAAATCGCCGGGATAAACGTCCAGGCGACGCCAAACACGCTCAGGTTGAAATCGGTGCGCGTGTAGATGCCCGCCCACTGCACGCCGGTGATGATGTAACCCAGTGTGATGACCAGCAGCAGTACCAGCAGGATCAGGTTCGGCGCGTTGCCCCAGCCGTCGTAATCCGCAGTCAGGAACGCCCACGACAACAGCAAAATCGTCACCACCTGAAGCGCTCGTTCCAGCGGCGGCAGAATCGCGTCGGAAGGCTGCGAAGACAGCAGCGCGAACATGGCGCCGACCATCAGCAGCGCCCAGGCGAGCACGACGCCGAGCGTCGCCCGCGTGTAGCGCTCCGACGCCTGTTTACCGGGTCGTCGCAGCCGCTCCCCCAGCGCCATGAAAAACCCGACCTGACTAAGCGCGACTACCGCGAGGTAGTAGAGCAGATCGCCGGGCGGGCGCACGAGCAGGTTCGTGAAGTCAACGGTTGTTTGTGGCAAGTTGTTAACCTGTAACAAAAATGAAGCACTTCTTACAAATGAGTATAGCATAAACAGCAAATAAGTGAGTTGACTTTATGGAATTTCCAGCGAATTAATCGGAAATTGCTCGCCTCTACGGCACAAAATGCGCCGCATGAAACGTTAGAAAACCCAAACTATGCGCTGAGCCGCGCATCAACCCCTGCCAAGTTCCGAAACCATGCGCCGGATACTATCGCGTGTTCGCCTGCGCGATGACAGCCATGCAAGCTTCTATTATGCCTCGTTTGCGCAGTTGACGCTGGCGGTTGCCTTCGCTACACTGGTATGCGTTCTTCGAGGTAATCGGATACCGAATGGTAATTTCAAAGCGGCGGGCTGCCGCCCTGGTCAAACGGTTTCCTCTCGCGCTCACCATCGTCCACGCCCTCTGGCGGCAAACGCGCCCACATTTTACAGCAGGTGTTGTGGGTGTCCTATTCAACCCCATGAGAGAAGTCCTGATCGTCGAGCACGTTTACCACACCTATCCGCAGTGGGGGCTGCCCGGCGGCTACGTGGATCGCGGTGAAGAGCCGCAGGAGTCGCTGGCGCGCGAGCTGCGCGAAGAACTCGAACTCACCGTCGAAGTCGGTCCCGTGATCGGTATGCAGGTCACTTACGGCAGCCACCTCGACATTGCCTATTTGTGTCGGTCGGAGGGAACGGTCGGCAGCCTCTGCGACGAGCTGCTCAACTATCGCTGGGTCGCCCCGGAACAACTGCCCGAAATTCGTCCTTTTCAACACCGTATAATCGTTGAAGCGTTAGCCTTAATGGATGTTACTGTATGAGCACGAGTTTGAGCGGATTGGGAACGCGGCGGCGCACCCGCCGTATGCCCATTATTCCGGTGTTTTCATGGGTATTTCTGTTTCTCGCGCTCGGCTTGCTGGTACTGGAACTGGTTCGCTTCAGCCAGCAGGTCGAACACTATGCGTCGGATGTCGTCGTCGCCGGAATTGACGTAGGCGGGTTGACGACCAACGACGCCGCCAACCGTCTGGAGCAAGCCTACGCCGCGCCGATCACGCTCTGGTACGATAACAGCCCGATCCTGCTCGATCCGGCGTCGGTGGGCTTCCGCACCAACCGCGAGGCGATGCTCGCCGCAGCCCGCTCCGGCGGCGCGCAGGAGACAAGCTTTTGGACGCGCTTCCTGAACTACCTGACCGGACAACAGGCGCAGCAGGTCGTCAAGGTCGACCTGATGGCGGACTACCAGCAAAATCTGCTGCGCCAGTACGTCCAGGACATTGCCGCGCGCTACGACCGCCCGCCCGGTGACGCCAGCTACGACGTTTCGACGCTGACGTTCCGCCCCGGCGCGGCAGGCTACACGCTCGACGTGGAACAAGCCATCTCGATGATCGATGCCGCGCTCAAAAGCCCAACCAATCGACAGGTGATCCTGCCGCTGGCAGGCGCGGACGGCTCGCGCATCGGCATCAACGCGCTGCACGACCTGATCGTCGCCTACCTGGATTCGCAGGGCTTCATCTATGACGGGCAAACGACCGTCGCCTCGGTCTTCGTCATGGACTTGAAGACGGGCGAAGAAGTCCACATCAACAGCGACGTGGCGGTGTCCGCCGCCAGCACCGTCAAGGTGTCGATCCTGATCGATTACTTCAAACACCTGCTGTTCGCGCCAAACGACGACGAAGCCTATTTGATGGTGCAGTCGCTGCTGTGCAGCAACAACAGCTCGTCCAACCTGATCATGCAGATCATCGGCAACAACGACATTTTCGCCGGGCTTGCCGATGTCACCAACAACGACCAGTATCTCGGCGCGAAGAACACCTTTATCACCGCGCCCTTCGACCTGGGCAACGGGCAGGTGCTCGGATCGATCCCCGCGCCGCGTACCAATCCGAACCCGAATTTCAATACCGGCGCTGACCCATTCAACCAGACGACGACCGAAGACCTCGGCACGCTCTTCAGCATGATTTACGACTGCGCCTACTTCGGCTCCGGCTTGATGGCTGCTGAACCCGATAACTACACCCAGACCGAGTGCAAGCAGATGCTCGAACTGATGAGCGCCAACGACCTTGGGCGGCTGCTTCAGGGCGGCATCCCGGCGGGGACACGCATCTCGCACAAGAACGGCTGGCTGGCGGACGTTCACGGCGACGCCGGGATCGTCTTCCCGCCCAACGGCAACAACTACGTGGTCGCCGCCTTCGTCTGGAAGAACACCGACTTCTTCAGCTATACCGAGGCGTGGCCCCTGATCGAAGGGATTTCGCGCGCAGCATGGAATTACTTCAGCCCGGAGACGCCGCTGGTCGCGCCGCGCACGGACATTCCCGAACAGGCGAATGCCTGCGCAGCTTTCGCGCCGCCTTACGGCGAAGTCAATCTGAACGACATCAATAGCTGGCGAACAAATAACGGGGGATCGTGACGCTCACGGCATCTTCGAGTCGAGATGCGCCTTTGCCTGATCCGGCGTCTCGCTGATCGAGAACACCAGATCAAGCCCAATCATTTCGAGCACCTCGCGCACGCGCGGCTGGAGCGCCGCCAGCGCGAGGTCGCCTTTTTGATCGCGGACGCGCTGCCAGAAACTGACCAGCATCTTCAGCCCGGCGCTGGAAATGTATTCCACGCCCGCCATGTCCAGCACCAGCCAGCGATGCCCCATCCCAAGCTGCCCGGATAGGGTGGACGCCACCTGCCGCGACTGGGGTTCGTCCAGCCGCCCGCTCAGCACGACCCGCCAGACTTTGTCGGACAGCGCAGTGACTTCCACCGGCTCCGGCAGCGGCTGCTCGCGCGGCTTGTAGGTGTGCGGCGACAGCTTCTTGACCATCGTCAGACGGTTGCGCCGGTCTTCGTAGCTGTACGACACTTCGTCCATCAGCTTCTTGATGAAGAAGATGCCCCACCCGCCGACGCCGCGCTCGTTCAGCGGGGTCGCCGGATCAGGATCGGCGCGCGTGAGGGGATCGAACGCCGGGCTGTCGTCGAGGATCGTGATCGACAGCGCGTGGTCTTTCGGCTCGCAGAACACGTCGATGATGCATTCATCACAGCGCAAGCGGTAGCCGTGCTCGATGATGTTGGTGCAAGCCTCGTCGACGGCGAGGTAGCAGTGATGAATGGCGCGCTCGTCCAGACCGGCTTCACGGGCTTGCGCGACGACGAAATCGCAGATGACAGGCACATTTTCCAGAACGCCCTCCACCTGTAACTGACGTTCTTTGACCGTCATGCTCGCGTCCTACCCATCAGTAGCTGCCGACGGCATCCACCTGCGTCGGGAATATTTGAAAGATCGTGTCCAGACCGGACATTTCCAGCACGTCCTGCACCCGCGACGAGGGCTGCGCCAGCCGCAGGTCCCCGCCGACATCTTGCAGGCGGTGATACGCAGCGACCAGCTCGCGCAAGCCCGCGCTGCTCATGTACGATACCTGCGCCAAATCCAGCACAATCTGCTTGCCACCTCGTTCGATTTCGGCGGTCAGTGCATCGCCAAGCTCGTTCGCGTTCATGCTGTCGATACGCCCGCTCACCTCGACCAACGTGACCCGTTCCTTTTCCGAAATCTGAAAACCTGGCATTGGGATACCACTCCTGCGTCTGATAGAAGGCATTATACCCCTAAACGCGGTTTTGGAAGTAGCCTACCCGTCTGGAAGCGAAGCGGTACAATTAGGGGCGAATCGGTTCAAGCGAGGTCGCGCTACGTGGATTTTGGGGTCGTACTTGTTCTGACGCTTTTCATCAGCGGGATGCTGCTGTTCATCCAGCGCGCGGAGAAGAAGCGGCGGCTGCTCGTCATTCTGATCATGCTCATCCCCGCCGAACTCATCCGTCGCTACGTTTTTTACGCGAGCGCGCCGCTGCTGGTCGCGCCCTTCACCGACGTGATGGGCGTCCTGCTGAAGCGCTACGGCTTTCACCGGGACATTCATCAGGAAGCCTGGGTCGCACTGATCCTCGCTTTCGTCCTGAACGTCCTCTTCTGGCTGTTCATCGGTCGCTACAACCCCGTCCACAGCAGCGACGAGATCCAAGTCATCGGCATGGACGATTAAGGAGGGATAGGGGTTCGCCCCATCCCTCCCCGGCTTGTTGTTTGCTAGCCGACAATGTTCAACGGAATCACGTCGGCGTTTTGCAGCATGACCACGCTGATACGCGCGGCGATAGTCTGCGCCAGCGTCCGGAACGCCTGCCCAACTTCACTCTCCGGCGCGGTGACCGACACAGGACGCCCGAAGTCGCCACCCTTGCGTACCTCGGCGTTGAGCGGGATGCGCCCCAGGAAAGGCACGCCGCGATCCTGCGCCAGCTTCTCGCCGCCGCCCTCGCCGAAGAAATCGCCCGTCATGTTTTCGACAATCCCCAGCACCGGCACGTTGAGCGCATCGAACATCGCCGCGCTGCGCAGCGCATCGGCGACCGCCACGGCCTGCGGCTGCGTGACGATGATAGCGCCCGTCAGCGGGAACGACTGCGCCAGGGACAGCGGCGCATCGCCCGTGCCAGGCGGCAGATCGACGATCATGTAATCCAGTTCGCCCCACTTCACGTCAGTGAAGAACTGCCGGATCGCGCTGTGAAGCATCGGACCGCGCATGATCATCGGCTTGCTCGGATCAGTCAGGAAGCCCGTGCTGATCACCTTGACGCCGTAAGCCTCAATCGGCACCATCTTGTCGTCTTCAACGCGCGGACGCGCGTAGCCGACGCCGACCATCATCGGCAGGTTCGGATTGAGAATGTCCGCGTCGATCAAGCCGACGCTCGCGCCCGCTTCCGCGAGCGAGACCGCCAGATTGGTAGCGATCGTGCTCTTGCCAACTCCGCCCTTGCCCGACGCGATGGCGATGATGCTGCGCATCGGCACGTCGAGTCGCCCGCTCAGGTTGCGGTCGGTCGGCACCTGCGCATCCCACTTGATCTCGACGCGGTTAATTCCCGGTACTCTGCCAACCAAAGCCGCCTGGCAGCTTTGCTCGAATACGTTTCGCAGCGGACAGGCAGGCGTCGTCAGCACCAGTGTGAACTTCGCCGTGTCGCCCTCAATCTTCAAATCGCGCACCATATTGAGCGAGACAATGTCGCGGTGGAGTTCCGGGTCAATCACCGTGCTCAGCGCCGCCATGACCTGCGTATTTAGGTCGCTCATATCCTCTCCCAGCATTCACTTCCACAAGCTTCGGAAAAAGTATAATCGAGATCATAGAAATTTGTCAGTGACATTTGTTACGCCAACGGTATCCATTGCGCCGAAGGCTTAGCTCGGCATGAGAAGATAATCAGAATCCCGGCGAATCGGTTGTCAAAGCGGCGCAGAGTCTCTATAATTTATTTCAAGTGAGATTAAGGACAAGTATAATGTCTCAGCAACCGTTTGATGTGAGCAAACCGCAGTCGAAACTCCAGAACATCCACAAAGGCATGGGCGTTTACGACAGCAAGGGTGATAAGGTCGGTACGGTCGAGGAACTCTACTTCGGCGCTTCCAGCGACGAATTGGAGGAGCACGGCGCTGGCGCTGCGACCGCCCCCAACCCGGACATGCACGAGGATACGCTCATGGAGGACATCGCGCGCGGACTCTTCGAGGTTGACGAACCGCCCGAAGAAATGCGCAAGCGCCTGATCAACGAAGGCTTCATCCGCGTCGATAGCACCGGGCTACTCGCCCGCGACCGCTACGTCCTGCCGGAGCAGATCGACCGCGTGCATAACGATCATGTCCATTTGAATGTCCCGCGCGACCAACTGCTCAAGCGATAAGCCAATCGCAGAATCGCGCAAAGAAAAACCCGGCAGTCAGCCGGGTTTTTTGTGTCTATTCGCCTTTTTCCTGCTGGTCGCGCGCTCGCTTGCGCGCCAGCGCTTCCTCACGCTTGCGCAGCCGCTCGGCTTTGGCGGCTTCCTCATCGACCGCAGGCGCGGCGGGCTGCGACACTTCGGCGGCTGCGGCAGGCGCACCAGCGGCGGGCTTCGCTGTCTCCGGCGCTGGTTTCGCGGCGGCGGCAGCGGCGGCAGCCTTCTCCGCCTTCTTGCGTTCCTTGATCACGTCCGGGTGCTCCCAGCCGCCGCGTGCCTCGGCTTCTTCGGCGGCGGTCGTCGGCGCAATCGTCTTCCAGTAGCTGAACGGCTTCGAGAGCCGCTCTTTGTCGAAGATGTGATTGGCGGTGCGGTCGTAGCTGGCGAGTTCGTAGTCGTGATCCATCTTGATGGCGTCGAACGGGCAGAACTCGGCGCAGTAGCCGCAGTTCATGCAGATGTCGATGTCGATGAAGAAGGCGTCCGGCTCAGGAATCGGGCGTCCCGTGTCCGGATTTTCGCCGCGCACGATCCAGATGCACTGCGGCGGGCACACTTTCGCGCAGATGCCGCAGCTCGTACACCAGTCGTGACCGGGGCGCTCCGGGTTGTCGAGGTCATCGATGACCAGAAACGGCACGAAGCGGAAGCGTTCCGGCACGGCGATCTTCTCGTCCGGGTACTGCACCGTGAAAATGCCTTCCGATTTCAACCCCTGCCGCGTCTCGAAATTGGTCAGCCCGGCTTTCTTTCCGGCGAATTTCACGTCGTCGATGTAGCTGTTGATAAAGTGCTTGAAGGTGACGCCAAGCCCTTTGAGGATTCCCAGTCCGTACATAGCGGCTCCTTAAGGTGTATCGTAGGGGTGGGTTTGAAACCCGCCCCACACGCAGAATGATCTAGCGGTCAGTTTCGCCCAGCACGATGTCGATGCTGCCCAGTATTGCCACCACGTCGGCGACCTTGTGTCCCTTGCACATCTGCCCCAGCGGCGTCAGATTGATGAAGCTGGGCGCGCGGACGTGATAGCGCCAGGGGTTCTGCGGTCCCTTTTCGTCGCCTTCGGAGACCACGTAGTAGCCAAGCTCGCCCTTCGGGTTTTCGACGTGTCCATACGCCTCGCCTCTAGGAACACGCGGCATGTAGATCGCCTTGTTCCCCGCGTAGAAGCTCTCACCCTTCGTCTGCTCCAGACGCGGGAGAATTTGCTTGAGGATGCGCACGCTTTCGCGCATCTCGTCCAGGCGGATCAGGTAGCGGTCGTAGATGTCGCCGTTGTAGCGCACCGCCACGTCGAAATCGAGTTCGGGATAGATGCTGTACGGGTCGGCGCGGCGCACGTCGTAGGGCACGCCGCTGGCGCGCAGCAGCGGACCGGCGCAGCTATAAGCAATCGCCATGTCTTTGGGCAGATAGCCCACGCCAATTGTGCGGGTACGGACGATCTCACTGCCCGTCAGGAAGTGGTCGAGTTCGTCAATCGAACGCGGAAGGCGCTCGTTGATCAACTCGGTCAGGTACTCCATCGTGTCGAAGTCGCGCACCTGATCGTTGACCAGGTTGGCGACGCCGGTGATGCGCTCCGGCAGGTCTTTCGCCACGCCCTGGAAGCGCATGTAGTTGCACATCATGCGGCTGCCCGCCGTCGCCTCGAAGAAGTCGAGGATTTTCTCACGCTCGGCAATCGCGTAGAGCGCGGGCGTGAAGAACGCGCCCAGGTCGTTGAGCAGGAAGCCAATCGCCCACAAGTGATTGACGATACGAGTCAGCTCGACCATCAGCACGCGGATGGCTTCGGCGCGGTAGGTCGGCGGCTGGTAGCGCGCGCCCGCACTCATCAGCTTCTCGACCGCCAGCGCGTAGCCCAGGTTGTTGCTCATGCTGGAGATGTAGTCGAGACGGTCGGTGAACGGCATGTTGTGGTTCCAGGCGTTGCGCTCGCCGATCTTCTCGTGATTGCGGTGCAGATAGCCCATCACCGGCTCAAGATTGTCGATGGTCTCGCCGTTGAGCGTCACGACCATGCGGAACACGCCGTGCGTGCTGGGGTGATGAGGACCGAGGTTGACGATCAGCTTATCGGTGCGCAGCCCTTGGTCGTCCGCCAATTCTTCAACGTCGACGCCCAAGCCCATGCCGCTGTAAAGCAACTCTTCGGACGTGTCGTTCAGCCGCCCCAGGTCGAGGTCAGCCGGGTATTTGACATTCTTGCCGTAGCTGTTGAGTTCTTCCGCCCGGCGAACGTAGCCTTTGGGCCAGCGGCTGTCGAACGGCTTGGTATCCTGCTCGTAGTAGGCTTCGTGCCAGTCTTTGCGCATGGGATGCCCGTCGAAGCCTTCCCACAGCAGGATGCGCTTCTGGTTGGGATGCCCCGGAAAGCTGATACCGTACAGGTCGTAGGCTTCGCGCTCCTGGAAATCCGCCCCTGCCCACACGTCGATCAGCGAGGGGACTTCGGCGTTCTCACGCTGAGTTTTCGCCTTGAAGACCAGCGCCGAGCCGCCGCTGGTGCGGTAAGCGTGGTAGACCATCTCCATGCTGTCTTCGATGCCGAGGTAATCGACCGCCGTCGCGCTGGACAGATAGTCGAAGCCCAGTTCGTCGCGCATCGTCGTCGCCACGTCCACAAGCTGCGTGCGGTCGACCACGATGCCGGAGTAGCCTTCCCGCGTATCGTCCTTGACGGCGTCGGGATATTTCTGCTTCAGGTATTCAATCGCATTCTCAATCGTGCCCGTCTGAGCGGGCGCGAGGGCTTGTTGATCGGTCATCATCCACCCTTCTCGGCTTGCTGAGCGCGTTTGCGCGCCAGCGCTTCTTCACGCTTGCGCAGCCGTTCGGCTTTGGCGGGGTCGGTCGCGGCGACTTCTGCCGCCGTCGGCACGTGCGCTTCGACGGCGGGCGCGGCAGCGGCGGCGAGCTTCTTCGCCTTCTCGACGACTTCGATTGCCGCCGGAGGCAGTTCGCGCGTCCCGAACGGCTCGCCCTTGGCGGCGCGCTCCGCCTGCTCGCGGATCAGTTCCATCTGGCGCGGATCGATGATATCGGGACCCAGCACCGGGATCGGCACGGGGTCGGACGGACCGACGCCGTACCAGGGCACGTCGTCCATATTGGACAACGACTGCCCGTCGATCTTCTTTTGCAGCGAAATCAAGCCGAACATCAGCGCCTGTGGCGTGGGCGGACAGCCCGGCACGTATACGTCCACCGGCACATACTGATCGATGCCCGACACGACGTTGTAGCCTTCCTTGAAGGGACCGCCGCCGCTGGCGCACGCGCCCATCGCCAGCACGTATTTCGGCTCTGGCATCTGGTTGTAAAGGCGCACAATCGGCACGACCATCTTCTTCGTCACCGTCCCGGAGACGATCATCAGGTCGGACTGGCGCGGACTGGCGCGCATGACCTCCATACCGAAGCGCGCCAGGTCGTAGCGCGACGCGGCGGTGGCGATCATCTCAATCGCGCAGCACGCCAACCCAAACAGCATGGGCCACATCGACGAGCGGCGGCTCCAGTTGTAGATGCGGCTCAGGCTGGTGATGGCGACGTTGTCCTGCATGTCCGCCGGAACAGGAAACTCCGTGTCGTGCATCTCGTTCAGTTTCAACTGGCTCATTCAGAGCTAACCTCCTCGTACCATTCGCGGAGAATATCGCTGAGGATACCATCGTTCACCAGCGCTGGATCGTCCGCAAAGTCCGGCAGAGCGATAATCCATCGGTAAAGTTGATCCAACCCCACAAACTCAACGTCAACGTCCGCGTGCTGCTCGATTAACCGCAGCACAATTTCGTATGACGAGTCCCAGTAAATTGAATTAACGCCCATCATTCTCTATTTTAACCTAAGTTGCGGGAATTGTCCGCGACAAAAGTATGATCCGCATCTTCAAAATTCGCTCATGACGGGTTCGTGCGGTTGTCGATCTGCGCGCGCTGCAAGCGTCCGCTGTAATCGATATAGACGGATTTCCACTCGGTGAAGCTGTCCAGCGCCGTCTGCCCGGCTTCGCGCAAGCCGTTGCCCGTGCCGCGCGTCCCGCCGAACGGGAACTGGATTTCTGCGCCGGTCGTCCCGTGATTGATGTAGACGATACCCGTCGTCAGGTCGCGGATGGCGCGGAAGGCGGCGTTGATGTTCTCGGTGAAGATGCTGCTCGACAGCCCGTAGACCACGCTGTTGTTGACCTCAATCGCCTGCTCCAGCGAGGCGACTTCGATAGCCGACAGCACCGGACCGAAAATCTCCTCGCGGGCGATGCGCATGTCCGGCGTTCACGTCCGAGAACAGCGTCGGCTGGTAGAAGTAGCCTTTGTCGATCTGCGGGCGTCCGCCGCCGACGGCAACCGTCGCGCCTTCGCCCTGCCCGATGCCGACGTAGCGCTCGACTTTATCGAGCGCCTTCTGGTTGACCAGCGGACCGACTTCGACCGCCTCGTCGATGCCGTAGCCGATTTTCAGCGCCCGCGCCCGCTCGACCAACGCCTCGATCAGCTTCGGCTTGATGCCGCTCTGCACGATCAGACGGCTGGTCGCGGTGCAGCGCTGCCCGGTCGTGCCGTAAGCGCTCCACGTCACCGCCTTGATCGCCAGATCGAGGTTGGCGTCGTCCAGCACGATGATGGCATTCTTGCCGCCCATCTCCAGGCAGACTTTCTTACCCAGGCTGGCGGCTTTGGTGTAGACCTTCAAGCCGGTCTCGGTCGAACCGGTGAACGAAATCACGCGCACGTCGGGGTGCTCGACCAGCGCCGCGCCCACGTCGCCCGCGCCCAGCACCAGATTGAAAACGCCTTCCGGTACGCCTGCGTCGATGAAGACCTGCACGAACGCGGCGGAGGTCGCCGGAGTTTCCTCGCTCGGCTTCCAGACGAGCGCGTTCCCCGCCACCAGCGCGGGCAGGATGTTCCAGCTCGGCACGGCGACCGGGAAATTCCAGGGCGTCACCAGCCCGATCACGCCGACCGAGTCACGCAGCGCCATGCCGAACTTCTCCGGCATCTCGACGGGCGCGGTGTAGCCGAGCATCCGGCGTCCTTCGCCGCCCATGTAAAACGCCATGTCGATGGCTTCCTGCACGTCGCCGCGCGCCTCGGAGAGCACCTTACCCATTTCCTGCGTCATCAGGCGGGCGAGGTCTTCCTTGCGCTCTTGCAGCAGCGCCGCCACCTGATAGAGCACCTCACCCCGACGCGGGGCGGGCACGAGCCGCCACTGCTTGTAGGCTTCTTTCGCCGCCCTGACCGCCGCATCGACATCGCTCGCGCTGGCTTTCGCCACAGGCGCGATCAACTCCTCCGTCGCCGGGTTGTAGGTGGCGAAGGTCTCGCCCGTCTCCACCCAGCGACCGCCGATGTAGTTGCGCACTAACTCAGCCACAGAAATGCCTTCTTTCACTGCCACTTATATAAGTTTATTCGTCACACGGCAATTTTCACGCAGAGGCACAGCGCGCCGTGCCCCTACTCCGTTTTGAGCATCACGTTCTGAGAGAACAGAATAGCGGAGAGTATAAAAATTCGCCCCCTGTTTGTCAACAATTTCACAATGTCCGCGCGCCCTCGCTGGCGACCTGCGTCCGGCGCGACTGACAGGGAATTCCGGCGAGCGCGTAAATGGCGTGCATCGCCGTCGTGACGCGCTGCGCGACCGCCTCGTCGTCGCAGACGGCGCACAGCGTCGGACCCGCCCCGCTGATCGCCAAGCCGAGCGCGCCTGCCGCCTTCGCCGCCGAGCGGATTTCCGCCAGCAGCGGCATCAGGTGCGCGCGTGCCGGTTCGACTACGCCGTCGCTCTCCATCGCCGCCGCCAGCGCTTCCAGGTCGCCCCGATGCAGCGCGTCGATCAGCCGGGCAACGCCTGCCGTCTGCGCGACCATCGTCCGCAGCGAAACAGTCGGCGGCAGCGCCTCACGCGCCAGCCTGGTCGGCACTTCGACGGCAGGCGTCACCAGCGCAAAATACAGGCTGTCTGGAATGGGAAGCCGAACGATCTGGTGGGCATTCATCCCGTAAACCAGGGTGATACCGCCGAACAGACAGGGCGCGACGTTATCGGCGTGGCGTCCGCTCGCCATTTCCTCGCCGTCGAGACACGCCGGGAGCAAATCGGCTTTGCTAAGCGGCGCACCAAGCAGCGCGTTGACCGCCACCGCCCCTGCGACCGCGCTCGCCGCGCTGCTGCCCAGTCCACTGGCGAGCGGCAGCCCCTTGTGGATCGTCAGGCTGACCCCGCGCGTCTCGCCGACGGCACGCAGCACGCTGATCGCCGCCACACACGCCGTATTCTTCGTCGGGTCGCGCGGGAGCTTGCCGCCGTCACCCTCGATAGCAGCGACCGTCACGCCGGGATCGTCGCTCCATTCGGCGCGCACGATATCGCCCGGCTCGCGCAGCGCCAGCCCAACAATGTCGAACGCCACGCCGAGATTGGCAATCGTCGCGGGCGCGAAGGCTTCGGCTGTTGCAATCGACATGTTGATGTTATCCTTAGGCGAATTCCCCGCCACCATCAGGCGGAGACCACGCAGGTAAAGGGTGAATGCTCATGAGCATATTACAATGTATGAATTGCGCGCGCCAATACCCAATCGACACCGTCATCTACACCTGTGAAACCTGCGGCGGCTTGCTCGATGTCAAGCACGATTACGAGGCGCTGCGCTCAAGCATCACCCGCGAAACGTTCGACCGCCGCCTGGGCACACTCGACGCCCCGTATAACAGCGGCGTCTGGCGCTACAAGGAACTGGTCTATCCCGACGTAGACCCCGCGCTGATCGTCAGCCGTCCCGAAGGCAATACGAATCTCTACCGCTCGCCGCGCCTCGCGGAATGGGCGGGCGTGAAGACGCTTTACCTCAAGCACGAGGGCGAGAACCCCACCGGATCGTTCAAGGATCGCGGCATGACCGGCGGCTTGACGCAGGCGCGCGTGCTGGGCATGAAGCGCGTCGCCTGCGCCTCGACGGGCAACACGTCGTCGTCGCTGGCAGCCTATGCTGCCTGGGCAGGGCTGCGCGGGATCGTGCTGTTTCAGGACAAGCAGATCGCGCTGGGCAAGCTGGCGCAGGCGGTCGCCTACGGCGCGACCTGCATTCGCATCGCCGCCGACTTCGACCGCAACCTCGAACTCGTGCGCCAGATGAGCAGCGCTCGGCATTTACGTGCTCAACTCGGTCAATCCCTTCCGCCTCGAAGGGCAGAAGACCATCCTGATCGAGACGATCCAGCAGCTTCGCTGGAACGTGCCCGACTGGGTGGTGCTGCCCGGCGGAAACCTCGGCAATACCTCCGCTTTCGGCAAGGCGCTGCACGAACTCTACGACCTCGGCTTGATCGACCGGATGCCGAGCATCGCCGTCATTCAGGCGGAGGGCGCCAACCCGCTTTACCGCAGCTACAAGACGGATTACGCGCCCTTTGAGCCGCGTCACGCCGAGACCGTCGCCACCGCCATCAAGATCGGCAATCCGGTCAACTACCCGAAAGCCGTGCGCACGCTCAAGGAGACGGACGGCGTGGTCGAACAGGTCAGCGATCAGGAGATCATGGACGCCAAAGCGCTAATCGACGCGCAGGGCATCGGCTGCGAACCCGCTTCCGCCTGCTCGCTGGCGGGGCTGCGCAAGCTGGTCGACGAAGGCGTCATCCAGCCGAGCGATACGGTCGTCGGCATCCTGACCGGGCACATCCTCAAAGACCCGGAGGCGACGATCGCCTACCACGAGGATCGGTTGGAGGGCATCATGGCGAAGTACCCGAACCGCGTCTTCACCGCCGAGCCGAACATCGAGTCAATCCAGCGCGTGCTGGAAGAACAGGAACTGGCGCAGGCGTGATTCGAGCCTCGCCCTCAAACAGGATCGAAGCTGTCCCGTTTCACGCCTATACTCCTTTATGGAGCCTCTATAAAGGAGTATTCTGTCATGCCCAAAACCTTTGCAATGTTCCGAAATCACGGGGCGAACTGGAAGGAAGGCACGCCCGTTCGCCAGCAGCCGCTGTGGGACGAACACGCGGCTTTTACCGACAACCTGTTTGACAGCGGCGCGATCCTGCTCGCGGGACCTTATGCCGACAACACCGGCACGCTGCTGATCGTCCTGGCGGAGGACGAAGCGGCTGCCCTGACGATGATGGATGACGATCCCTGGAAAATCCACGACATTCTGGACGTTGTTCAAGTCAAGGAATGGACGATCTTTCTGGACGCGAGAGAAAAACAGCCCGGCTAGAAATTAGTTGAGTTCGGTGCGGTCGCCCAGAAAGTCGGTGATGGGACCGTCGTCCATGATCAGCGTGCCCCGGCTGCGCAGCTCGTTGATCGCCAGCCCGGCGAGACAGAACATCAGCCGCCGCGACCCCAGCGAGAGCGTCTCCCACGTGTAGGCGCGCATGGCGCACATCGCCAGTGCCACGTAGTATTCCGACCACGAGCCGTCGCGCGCCAGGCACTCGCGGGCGATCTCGCGCACGGCGAGCACGTGCAGCATCACCTCGTTGAGCACGGGCACGGTATCCGGCAGATTGTTCATCAGCGAGCCAACGTAGCGCAGCACCAGCCGCACCGACCACCAGTCGTCGCCGATCAGCGGCATGACCACGTCGGTGAGCAGGCTCACTTCCAGCGACGCCCAGTCGAACATGGTATGCCCGTTGCGCGTCTGGGCGAAGTCGATCAGGAAGGCGCTGCCGTTGGGTCCGACGAGAATGTTGCCCAGGTGCAGGTCGCCGTGAATTTTGCTGACCGTGCCGTCGACGTAGCGGTCGAGCAGATCGTCGTAGGCGAAGATCGGGTTCGGCAGGCGTTCCGGCTTGCCGTAGCCGGGGATCATCTCGGCATGTACGTCGAAATCCGGCTCCAGCGCCTGCGCCGCTGCCGTCAGCGCTGCCGTGCGCGTCTCCCAGACGCGCCCGCCCAGCCGCTCGATGATCTCGCCGCGATAGTAAACGTTCTGCGCCAGATTCAGCCCGCGTATGTTGATCTTGTAAGCGCGCCGCGTCGCTTCCGAGCCTTTACCAATCGAGACCTGAATCATGTCCTTGTCGCGGTAAACGCGCTGGACGATGAAATTCTCGACCACGACCGAGTCGCCGTATTCGAGCTTGTTGACGCGCGAGCGGCGCAGCGGGTCGCGGATGACCGCCGCCGTCTGCGGGATGTCTTCGTCGGACAGATAGTCGAGCGTCAGCAGCGGCGGCAGCAGCCAGTCGTACTCCGTCCACACCTGAAAGCGATAGGGACGGTTCTGCCGCCACCACGTCTTGCCGAAATACGGGTAGAGTTCGCGCCGCAGCCATTCGCCCAGGTTTTCCAGGTCGCGCGCCGCCTGGCGCAAATCCTGCGCGCTGCGGTTCATCCCGGCGACGAACGTGTATTTCAAGCCCGCCATGTCGGACGTTTCCGACGTGGTCGGCTTGTCTTCCAGCCGCGCCGTCAGCGGTGGCAGCGAGCTTTTGACGTGCGCCTCGTAGCGCTGCGCTTCGTCGAGGATCATGTCGGCATCGTCGATCTTGACGACGACCGCCGCGTCTTCCATGCCGTCCGCCTGAACCGGCGTGACCACCAAAATCACCGCCGAGGTGTAGCCGCCCGTCAGCCGCCGATCCACGCGAATCTGGCTGTAGCCGTAAAACATGCGCCGCAGGATGAACAGCGTCTCTTCCGGCAGGGTCAATCCCTGCTGGAGGACATCGATCTTGATGTAGGGCTGGCTCTGCTGATAGCTGAGTGCTTTGGTACGCGCGTCTCGGCTGAGCTGGTCGATGTCGACTTCGAGCCGGCGCAGCACGCGCACCGGGATATTGTCGTTCTCGTCGAGGATGGCGATCAGCAGTTGGCGCTCGCCGGGTTCCTCCTCGCCACTCTCCAGCGCCAGATCGTTGGCGATGCCGAGCACCACGTCGGCGCGCGGCGTGTTGGGCATCCCCGCCCACAACCGCTGGCGATTGCCCTTCCCCGCCTTGCGCCGGATGGCATCGACCACGTACTCGGTCGTCAAACCGCGTTCTTCCAGCAGGCTGCGCGTCAGCCCGCTCTGAATATCCAGCAAGCCGATGAACAGATGCTCCACACCCAGATAATAGTGCTGCATCCGGTAGGATTCCTGCCGCGCGTTGATCAAAATGTCCTTGAGTGCGATGTTCGACATCGGCATTATCCTTCTTGCTGAATCCGCAGCCAGGTGCGCCCGACGCGGAACAACTGCCCGTCGCTCAGTTCGATCATCTCGCTCACGCGCGCGTCCTCGTCGCCGTCTTCAAGGAACGTGCCATTCTTGCTGTTGCAGTCTTCCAGCCACCAGCTTCCGCGCAGGTGCAGGCGAGCGTGGTAGCGCGAGGAGAAGGTATCGTTGCGCAGGCATATGTCGTTGTCGTCACGGCGTCCCAGCGTGATCACCCACTCGTCTTCTTCGAGCACGCCATCGCTATTGGCGGTCGAAAACGACAGCACCAGACCGTCGTCCACGCCGCTCATCACCATGATGTCTACCTGAAGATTTTCGTCGTCCACGCCGACACTCCTGCTGCACGTTCACTGTTTAGTATACCCGAATACCCTATTTCGCCGGACATTTAGGCTCAAATCGCTTGTGTTTCGGCAGGAGTGGTGTTATAGTCAACAACAGTGTACTTTCACAACTCGATACATCAAGTCTCTTATCCAGAGCGGTGGAGGGATCGGCCCTATGAAACCGCGGCAACCCCCGATCATCACGGGAAGGTGCCAACTCCGGCAGAAATTTCTGGAAGATGAGAGCGGACATCTAGCCCATTGCCTAGATCACGAACTCAACGAGACTTCCCGCCGGAAGTCTTTTTTATTTCACCTGATAAGCAGGATAAGAGCGTCGGGTGCTTTGGCTTGCCAGAGGAGAGCAAAATGGCGGAAGAATTCGATTTCAGGGCGCTCAGCGACTTTTTCGAGGGCGACGACGAGCCGGATGAACAGGGCGGCAGCACGCGCTCGGTTCACAGCGGCACCAAGCGCACCAAAGGTTACAACTCGCTGACGACTCCGGTCGTGCAGACGGCGACTTATACCTTCCACGACACGCAGGAATTGATCGATTACATGGAGCGCAAGACCTGGGGCGACGGCGAAGACCGTGAGGAATACGGTCGCTACGGCAACCCGACGGTCAACGCGGTGGAAAGCAAGCTGGCGGCGCTCGATGGTGGCGACGACGCGATTTTGTATGCCTCCGGCATGGCGGCGGTCACGTCGCTGCTGCTGACCATCCTGCCGACCGGCGCACACATCGTCATGACCAACGACTGCTACCGCCGCACGCGCCAGTTCTGTCAGACCATCCTCAAGCGCCTCGGCATCGAGACGACGGTCGTCCCGATGGGCGATTACGCGGCGATGGAAGCCGCCATCATCCCCAAGCAGACGCGCGTCATCGTTTCCGAAAGCCCGACCAATCCTTACCTGCGCATCGCGGATCTCGAAAAGACCGTCGAGATTGCCAGGCGTCACCGCGTCATGAGCGTGATCGACAGCACCTTCGCCACGCCGATCAACCAGCGCGCGCTGGAATGGGGCATCGATTTCGTCGTCCACAGCGCGACCAAGTACCTGTCCGGGCATAACGACATCCTCGCCGGGGTAGTTGTCGGGCGCGGCAGCCGCATGAAAGCTATCCGCGACGCGCGCGGCATCCTCGGCGGCGTGGTCGACCCGCACGCGGCGTATCTGCTGGATCGCGGTCTCAAGACGCTGGGCGTGCGCATGGGGCAGCACAACGCCAATGCGCTCGCGGTCGCCCGCTATCTCGAAGCGCACCCGGCGATTGATCGCGTCTTCTATCCTGGTTTGCCCTCGCATCCCGATCACAAGATCGCGCTGGAGCAGATGAGCGGCTTCGGCGGCGTGGTCACCTTCGAGGTCAAGGGCGACCTGAAGACCACCAGCGCCTTCATCGACCGCCTGCGCATCCCTTACATCGCGCCCAGCCTGGGCGGCGTCGAGAGCCTGATCGAGCAGCCCGCGATTGTCAGCTACTGGGACAAGACGACCGAAGAACGCGAGGCGCTCGGCATCAAGGACAACCTGGTGCGCTTCGCCATCGGCATCGAAGACACCGACGACATCCTCAAGGATTTGGAGCAGGCGCTCGAAGTGGTCGAGCCGCGCCGCAAAATCTACAGTTTGCAGGACGTGTGGGAGTGGCGCTTCCGGCAGTAATCTATAGCCCGATGCTCGAAGCATCGGGCGACCAATTCAAGCCTGCTAAAGCAGGCTAACTATTCAGCCGACTTTAGTCGGCTTGACTTCTTAGCGGGAGGCTTTGAGCCTCCCGCGCTCATATCCCTACAGATTGGCAATCACCGCCTGCGTGAATTCCGTCGTGCTGACGAAATCCGTCCCGCGCGGCGCGATGTCCGCCGTGCGCGCGCCGGATGCCAGCACCGCCTCGACCGCCGCTTCGACGGCTTGGGCTTCGGCTTCGAGGTGCAGGCTGTAGCGCAGCAGCATCGCCGCGCTCAGGATCGAGCCAATCGGGTTGGCTTTGCCCTGCCCGGCGATGTCCGGCGCAGAGCCATGCACCGGCTCGTACAAGCCGATGTTGCCCGCGCCGAGCGACGCCGAGGGCAGCATCCCCAGCGACCCCGCCAGCACCGACGCTTCGTCGCTGAGGATGTCGCCAAACATGTTGCTGGCGACGATCACGTCGAAGCTCGCCGGGCGCGTCAGCATGTGCATGGTGCAGGCATCGACCAGCAGATGTTCCAGCGCCACGTCCGCGTAATCCTCGTGGACTTTGACGACCGTGCGCCGCCACAGCCGCATCGACGCCAGCACGTTCGCCTTGTCGACCGACGTGACTTTCTTGCGCCGCCCCTGCGCCGCCCGGAAGGCGATGTGCGCCACGCGCTCGACCTCCGGCACGCTGTACAGCTCGGTGTCATACGCCGAGTCGCCGTCGCCCTGCTCCTGGCGGGGACCGAAGTAGATGCCGCCGGTCAGCTCGCGCACGAACAGCATGTCGACGCCGCCCAGCAGGTCGGCGCGCAGCGGCGTGTACTGCGCCAGCATGGGATAGGCTTTGACCGGGCGCAGGTTGGCGTAAAGCTCAAAGTGCTTGCGGATTTTGAGCAGCCCCTGCTCCGGGCGGACGGGCGCGGCGGGGTTGTCCCACTTGGGACCGCCAACCGCGCCGAGCAGGATCGCGTCGGACTGCTCGCCCGTGCGCAGCGTCTCGTCGGGCAGCGCCGTCCCGGTCTTGTCGATGGCGATCCCGCCGATTAGCGCTTCTTCAAACGAAAACTCGTGCCCGTACTTCCCTGCGACCTTTTGCAGCACCTCGACCGATGCCGCCGTGACCTCAACGCCGATGCCATCGCCGGCGATGACCATGATTTTCGCCTTCATAACGCCCCTTTATTTTTTCGAGAGGATAAACAGTTATATTGTCTGCAAATCCGTGACGGTTTTGTCGCTGTCGGTGACGTTGCCGGTGTTAAGCGTCCCGGCAGGCTCGAACAGCATCACCTGGACTTCCTCCTCGGCGACGGGCAGATGCTCAACGCCGCGCGGGATGATCACGAACTCGCCTTCGTTCAGCCATACGTCCTGATCGCGGAACTTGATCAGCAGCCGCCCTTTGACGACGAGGAACATCTCGTCTTCGTGTTCGTGATGATGCCAGACGAACTCGCCCTTGAGCTTCGCCAGCTTGACGTGCATCCCCTGCACTTCCCCGACAATGCGGGGATTCCAGGTGTCGCTGAAGCGGCTGAACTTCTCCGCCAGGTTGACTTTTTCCATCGCTCTACACCTTTTCGCCGACCGGGATTTCCTCGTCCGCTTCAGCGACGCACAGCCCGTATTCCACGCTGTCGACCAGTGCCAGCCAGCTTGCCCGGATGATGTTCGTGCCCGCGCCGACGGTGCTCCAGCGCTTCGTGCCGCTCTGCGTGTCGATCAGCACGCGCGTGATCGCCGCCGTGCCGTTCGTGCCATCAAGGATACGCACCTTGTAGTCCGCCAGTTGGAAATTCGCCATCTGCGGGTAGAGCGGCACCAGCGCCTTGCGCAGCGCCAGGTCGAGCGCATTGACGGGACCGTTGCCCTCGGCAGCGGTGTGGATCACGTCGCCGTCCACGTCGATCTTGACCATCGCCTCGGAGATCGCACCGCGCCCGCGCCGGTCTTCGACCATGACGATGAAGTCGATCAGCTTGAAGATCGGCTTGTACTCCGGTTTGGCGCGGTGCAGGCGGATGGCGACCGAGGCTTCCGCGCCTTCAAAGACGAAACCCTCCGCCTCCAGATGCTTGATCTCTTCCAGCACCTTGATCGCTTCCTCTTTGCCCACGTCCAGCCCAAACTCCTCGGCTTTGCTGAGCAGGTTGCCCTGCCCCGACAGGTCGGAGACGAGAATGCGCATCTCGTTGCCGATCAGTTCCGGGTCGATGTGCTGGTAGCTGTGGATGTTGCGCCGCATCGCCGCGACGTGGATGCCGCCTTTGTGCGCAAACGCGCTCTTGCCGACGTATGCCAGATGATGATCCGGCGCGAGGTTAGCGATCTCGGCGACCGCCCGCGAGACCAGCGTCAGATGGCGAAGATTTCCATCCGGCAGGCAGTCGTAGCCCATCTTGAGTTCGAGATCGGGGATGATGCTGCACAGGTTGGCGTTGCCGCAGCGCTCGCCGTAGCCGTTGATCGTCCCCTGCACCTGGGTCGCGCCCGCCTGAATCCCCGCGAGGCTGTTGGCGACGGCGAGTTCGCTATCATTGTGCGTGTGGATACCAATTTCGACATCCGGGAACGCCTCGCGCGCCGCCGTGACGAAGCGCGCGACTTCCCAGGGCAGCGTGCCGCCGTTGGTATCGCACAGCACAATCGAGTCCGCGCCGCCTTCAATCGCCGCGCGCAGCGTGTCGAAGCCGTATTCGAAATCCAGCTTCACGCCGTCGAAGAAGTGCTCGGCGTCGTAGATCACTTCTTTGCCGAGGCTTTTCAGGTAGCGCAGGCTGTCGCTGATCATGCGCAGGTTTTCGTCGGGCGTGGTTTGCAGGACTTCGGTGACGTGCAGCATCGACGTTTTCCCGACGACGGTCACGACCGGCGTCTCGGCATCGACCAGCGCCTGAATGTTCGGGTCATCGTCAGGGCGGCTGTTCTTGCGCCGCGTCGAGCCGAACGCCGCGACGCGCGCGTATTTCAGGTCGAGCGCCTTGACCGCCTCGAAATAGGCGGCATCCTTCGGGTTCGAGCCGGGCCAGCCGCCCTCGATGTAGGCGACGCCGAGGTTATCGAGCAGTTCGGTCACGCGCAGCTTGTCGATGACCGACAGCGAGATGCCCTCGCGCTGTGTGCCGTCGCGCAGCGTCGTATCGTAGATAGCTACACGCATGATCTCTCCTATACATCGCATGTAGGGGCACGATATATCGTGCCCCTACGGATAATCTTCTTAGGCGAGCGTCTTTACCCGCGCCGGGTGCGCATCTTCATAAGCGTTGATCTGCTCGTCCAAGTCCATCAGGTAGCCCAATTGATCGACGCCCTTGAGCAAACATTCCTTCGAGAAGCCGTCAATCGGGAACGTGACCGCGCGCCCGTCCGGCAGCGTCAGCGTCTGCGTGGCGAGGTCAACTGTCACGCTCGTGGACGGGTCTTCCTGCGCCAGGCTGATCAACTGCTGGTGCGTCTCCTCGTCCACGATGATCGGCAGCAAGCCGTTCTTGAGCGAGTTGTTGCGGAAGATGTCCGCGAAATAGGTGCTGACGACCGCCTTGAACCCGCCGCCGACCAGTGCCCAGGGCGCGTGCTCGCGCGACGAGCCGCAGCCGAAATTGTGCCCACCGATCAGCACGCTCGCCCCTTGATATTCCGGCTGATTGAGCACGAAATCCGGCTTGGGCGAGCCGTCGGCGTTGTAGCGCCAGTCGGAAAAGAGCGCCTGCCCCAGCCCGGCTTTGTCCGTCACCTTGAGGTAGCGCGCCGGGATAATCTGGTCGGTGTCGGTGTCGTTGATCGGCAGGGCGACGATGCGCCCGTTAAAGGTCTTGATCGGTTCCATCAGGCATACTCCATCATCATCGTGCGCGGGTCGGTGATCACGCCGTTGACGGCGGTCGCGGCAGCGGTCAGCGGGCTGGCGAGGAACGTCCGCCCGCCCTTGCCCTGCCGACCCTCGAAGTTGCGGTTGCTGGTGCTGACGGCGTACTGCCCCGGCTGAAGCTGATCGCCGTTCATGGCGATGCACATCGAGCAGCCCGCCTCGCGCCATTCCGCGCCCGCTTCCTTGAAGATACGGTCGAGTCCTTCGGCTTCCGCCTGCGCCTTGACCTGCTGCGATCCGGGCACGACCATCACGCGGACGCCTTCCGCGACCTTGCGCCCCTGGATGAACTTCGCCGCCTCGCGCAGATCGTGGATGCGCGAGTTGGTGCAGCTACCGATGAAGACCACGTCGACCGCCTTGCCCAGCAGCGGCTGCCCCGGCTGTAAATTCATGTAGGTCAGCGCCTTGTCGAGCGCCAGTTTCTGGCTCACATCGCTCAGTTGGTCAGGATCGGGCACGCGGCTGGTGATCGGCATCCCCATACCGGGGTTGGTGCCGTAGGTGATCATCGGCACGAGTTCGTCGGCGTCGAGCACGACCTCGTTGTCGAAGACCGCGCCTTCGTCGCTGGGAAGCTGACGCCACGCCTCGACCGCGCGGTCGAAATCTGCGTTTTTCGGCGCATACGGACGCCCCGCGACCCACTGGAAGGTCGTCTCGTCCGGTGCGATCATGCCCGCGCGCGCGCCGCCCTCAATCGACATGTTGCAGATGGTCATGCGCCCTTCCATGTTCAGGCTGCGGATGGCTTCGCCCATGTACTCGAAGACGTAGCCCGTGCCGCCGCCGATGCCGTTCTTGGCGATGATCGCCAGGATGATGTCCTTCGCGGTCACGCCGTCCTCCAGCCGCCCGTTGACGCGCACCGCCATCGTCTTCGGCTTGTTCTGGAGCAGCGTTTGCGTCGCCAGCACGTGCGCGACCTCGCTCGTGCCGATGCCGAACGCCAGCGCGCCGAAGGCGCCGTGCGTGCTGGTGTGGCTGTCGCCGCAGACAATGGTCATGCCCGGCTGCGTCAAGCCCTGCTCAGGTCCGATCACGTGGACGATGCCCTGATTTTCGGTGCCCAGGTCGTAGAGCGGGATGCCGAAGTCAGCGCAGTTTTTGCGCATTACGTCGAGCTGCGCCGCCGCCATCGAATCCGTGATCGGGATGATCCCGGCGGCGTTGCGCGGCGTCGTCGGCGTGCTGTGATCCATCGTCGCCATCGTCCTGTCGGGACGACGGACTTTCAGACCACGCTCACGAAGCTGCGTAAACGCCTGCGGCGACGTGACCTCGTGGACGAGGTGCAGGTCGATGTAGAGCACCGCTGGCAGGTCGTCCGTCTGCGGGCGCACCAGATGGTTGTTCCAGACTTTCTCGAAGAGGGTTTGCGCTTGTGCCATGCTAACTCCAAGTAGAACTTACTGTGATTGATTTTCGCCTGATGTGTTGCGGTATTCGTAGGGGCGTTCAATTAAACGCCCCTACGACGCAGGTTTATGCCTGCGTAATCCCCACCGTCGCGGCTTCGCCTTCGGCTTTGTGCTCGCCAAGCCCAAGCCCGGCGATCATGCGGTTGAGCGCCACCAGATAGGCTTTGACGCTGGCGACGACGATGTCGTCATCCGCGCCGTAGCCGCCGAACGAGCGCGTCCCATCCGGCGCGCCAATCCGCACCGTCACTTCGCCGAGCGCGTCGATGCCCTCGGTCACGGCATGAACGCTGTATTCGATCAGCGTGTTCGGGCATTGGACGACGGAATCGACCGCCTGGAAGCAGGCATCGACGGGTCCTTTGCCGACCGCCGCGTGAATGAAGACCTCGCCATCCATGTTGCTCATCTTGACGGTCGCCGTCGGCATCCCCATCGTGCCGCACGTCACCTGCATGTCGTCCAGCTTGAAGAATTCCTGCGGCTTGTGCAGTTCGTCCGCCATCAGCGCTTCGAGGTCGGCGTCGGTCACGTTCTTCTTGGCATCCGCCAAATCCTTGAAACGCGCGAACACCTGATTGAGCGCATCCTGATCCAGTTGATAGCCGAGTTCTTCCAGCCGCACCTTGAGCGCGTGCCGCCCGCTGTGCTTGCCCAGCACGAGGCGGCTCTGCGACCAGCCGACGCTCTCGGCGGTCATGATCTCGAAGGTGCTGGCGTTCTTGAGCATCCCATCCTGATGAATGCCCGCCTCGTGAGCGAAGGCATTCGCGCCGACAATCGCCTTATTCGCCTGGACGTGCATTCCGGTGTAGTTGCTGACCATACGGCTGGTCTTGACGATCTCACGGGTGTTGATATTGGTTTGCAGGTTGTAGAACGGCGAGCGCGTATGCAGCGCCATCACGACTTCTTCGAGGCTGGTGTTACCCGCGCGCTCGCCGATGCCGTTGATCGTCACCTCGACCTGGCGCGCGCCGCCGAGCACACCCGCCAACGTGTTCGCCGTCGCCATGCCGAGGTCGTTGTGGCAGTGAACCGACCAGACGACTCCGCTGCCCTTGCCCGCGCCCGGCGTCTCGGCGATCAGGTTGCTGATCGTCTCCTGCCATTCCTCCGGCGTGACGTAGCCGACCGTATCGGGGATATTGAGCGTGGTCGCGCCACATTCGACAGCAGTCGCGCACACCTGCACCAGAAAACCGGGGTCGGTACGCCCGGCGTCCATCGGGCTGAACTCCACGTCGTCACACAGGCTGCGCGCCAGCGTGACCATCTCGCGGATGCGCTCCAGCGCGTCCTGCTGCGTCATGTTGGTGATGTGGGTCAGGTGATACTCGGACGTACCCAGGAAGGTATGGATGCGCGGGTGCGCGGCATCCTTGACGCCTTCCCAGGCGGTGCGGATGTCGCTTTCGACGCAGCGCGCCAAGCCGCAGATCGTCGGACCGTCTTCGGTGCCGACTTCGTGGGCGATGCGCTGCACCGCCGCCAGATCGTCCGGCGACGCCGCCGGGAAGCCCGCTTCAATAATGTCGACGCCGAGCCGCGCCAACTGCCGCGCGATCTCCAGCTTTTCCGCGCTGCTCAGGGTCGCGCCGGGGCTTTGCTCGCCGTCGCGCAGGGTCGTGTCAAAAAACAGGACTACGTCGTCGTCATACTTTCGTGGTGCCATTTCGGGATGATCCTCTCTGTCAAGTCAGCGGTCAATAACAGACTAAGGTCGCTAAGACCATCTTCGGTCAAGAGAATCACCCCCTTTTACGTCTACGCCATCTACATCGTCGTCCATTGCCGTCTCACTCTATCCTGTGACGTGATAACTGGTTTGCAGGCTCTCGATATGGTGCGCCACGTGCCCCGCCATGATGTACAGCAGCGCGCGCACGCTGACCGGGCTGCTGCTGGCAGTCCCGCGCCGCGCCGTTTCCGCTTCGCTGAGCGGCTGCAAGGACAGGACATTCGCCTTGCGCTGCGCCTCGAACTCGTCCAGCAGACTGCTCAGGCTGCGCGCGTTGAAGTCCGTCGCGCGAACGTAATCGTCCTGATTGAAACCCGGCAGCGGTGTCGCGTCGTTGCGCGCAACCCGCATGGCGCGGTAGGCGAAGACGCGCTCGGTGTCGTTGACGTGCCCGACCACCTCTTTGATGCTCCATTCGCCGGGCGCGGGGCGCTCGTTCGCCCGCTCGTCGCCGACGTTACGCAGCAGCGCGCGCAGTTCGTCCGGCTGGCTGCTCAGCAGCGCGAACAGGTCTGCGCCGTCCGGCACGCGCTGGATATACCCGGCGTAATAGGGGTTGTACTCGTCGGCTTGCGGGCGTGCGATCATCGGCTCTACTCGACCGCCTGCTTGATGTGCTTGGCGTGCAGGAAAGGCATCATGTCGCGCAACTGCTCGCCGACCTGCTCGATCAGCAAATCCTGCTCACGCTGGCGGCGCGGCTTGAAGTTCGGGCGACCGTTGTTGTTCTCGTCGATCCATTCCTTGGCGAACTTGCCGCTCTGAATGTCCGCCAGCACGCCCGCGTAGAATTCCTTGACCTGCTCCTCGACCTGATCGCCGATGGTGTAGCCGCCGTACTCCGCCGTGTCGCTGACGCTGTACCACATGTAGCTCAAGCCGCCCTCGTACATCAGGTCGACAATCAGCTTGAGTTCGTGCATACACTCGAAGTAAGCGATCTCCGGCTGGTAGCCCGCCTTGACCAGCGTCTCGAATGCCGAGCGTACCAGCGCCGTCACGCCGCCGCAGAGGACGGTCTGCTCGCCGAACAGGTCGGTCTCGGTCTCTTCCTTGAAAGTGGTCTCAATCACACCTGCGCGCGTGCCCCCGATGGCTTTAGCGTATGCCAGCGCCAGCGCTTTAGCATTGCCTGTCGCGTCCTGCTGGACGGCGATCAGCATCGGCGTGCCTGCTCCTTCGGTGAAGACCTCGCGGACGCGGTGCCCCGGCGCTTTCGGCGCGATCATCGTCACGTCGACGCTAGCGGGCGGCTGGATCGTGCCGTAGTGGATGTTGAAGCCGTGCGCGAACATCAACATGCTGCCCGGCTTGAGATTGGGACCAATCGAGTCGGCATAGACCTTCGCCTGAAGCGTATCGGGGATGACGATCATCACCACGTCGGCGGCTTTGGTCGCGTCGGCGACCGACATCACCTTCAGCCCCTCGGCTTCGGCTTTCGCCTTGCTCTTGCTGCCCTCGTGCAGCCCAACGATCACGTTGCAGCCGCTGTCCCTGGCGTTGAGCGCGTGGGCGTGTCCCTGACTGCCGTAGCCGATGATGGCAATCGTCTTGCCGTTCAGCAGGGAAAGGTCAGCATCCTTGTCGTAGTAAAGTGTTGCCATGAAACGTTTCTCCAGTGTATGAAATTCGCTCTCGTTCGCGGGGTTGACCCCGATGATTCACAATCCGATGATACGACGCAAGGGCGGGCGGGTGCTTGCTTTGCAAGCCTGGAAACCCGCCCCTACATTCCTAAACGCTGTACGCCTGATAAGCGTTGTGCCCGTTCGCCGTGACCGGCACAACCGGCTCATACGACGAGTCGAGGATGCGCACGCCGCGCCCCATCGCTACGACGCCCGTGCGTACCAGCTCGACGATGCCCTGCGGCTTGAGTTCCTGAATCAGCGCCTCGACCAAATCCTCCTGCGCCGCGATTTCGACAATCGCCACTTCGGGACCGATGTCCACGATGTGCGCCGGATAGCGGTCGCAGATCAGCGTCAGGTTGTTGCGCGAGTCGGCGTCGTCGGCGCGTACCTTGATCAGCGCCAGGTCGCGGCTGACGTGCGGCTCGTTCGACACCACCGCCACGTCAATCGTGTTGATCAGCTTGAACAGGTTGGCGGCGATGCGCCCGGCGTCGCTCCTGGTGGCGTTGACGACAATCGTCATGCGCGACATGTGCGGCTTGTGCGTGCGCCCGACCGTGAGGCTGTCGACGTTGAAATTCCGGCGGCGGAACAGGCTCGCCACGCGGTTCAGGACGCCGGGCTTGTTCTCCACCAGCGCGACCAGAATGTGCCTTTGCGGCTGGCTGTTCTCCGGCATTATCTACGCTCCTTTTCCTCGCCCGGCTTCGGGCGGCGGATCATGTTGTCCAGGTCTGCTCCCGCCGGAACCATCGGATAAACGACTTCTTCCTTCTCGACCACGAATTCGATCAGCGCGGGACCGTCGACGCTGCGCGCGAACTCGACCGCCTCGGCGATCTGGTCGCGGCTGGTGACGCGCCGCGCCGGGATGCCGTAGGCGTCCGCCAGCTTGACGAAATCCGGGCTGAACATCGGCGTGGCGTGGTAGCGTTCCTCGTAGAAGAACTCCTGCCACTGGCGCACCATGCCCAGGTAAGCGTTGTTGATGACGCAGATGTTGATGTTGACGTTTTCCTGCTTGGCGGTCGCCAGCTCGCACAGCGTCATCTGGAAGCCGCCATCGCCGACGATTGCCCACACGTCTTCGTCCGGCTTGCCGAACTTCGCGCCGATGGCGGCGGGCAGCCCGAAGCCCATCGTCCCCAGCCCGCCGCTGGTGATCAGCGTCGCCGGGCGCTGGTGCGGGTAGTACTGCGCCTCGGTCATCTGGTGCTGCCCCACGTCGGTCACGGTGATGGCATTGCCGCCCGTCAGCTTCCACAGGTCGTTGATCACCTGCGCGCTCAGCAGCTTCGTCCCGCCGTCGCGGTTGATGATGTCGCGCTCGTCGGCGTCTTCCTGCCAGTCGCGGATGCGGTTGAGCCATTCCGCGTGACCGGTGGATTTCACGCCCGGCAGCAGTTGATCCAGCACCGTGCGCACGTCGCCGACGATACCCACGTCCACCTTGACGTTCTTGCCGATTTCCGACGGATCGATCTCGACGTGGATTTTCTTGGCGTGGGTAGCGTAAGTCTTCAGATTGCCGGTCACGCGGTCGTCGAAGCGCATCCCCAGCGCGATCAGCAGGTCGGCTTCCTGAATAGCGTAGTTCGAGGCGGCTTCGCCGTGCATCCCCATCATGCCCAACGTCAGCGGATGGTCTTCGGGCATCGCGCCTTTGCCCAGCAGCGTCAGCGTCACCGGGATTTGCGCGCGTTCCGCCAGCTCACGAAGCTGCTGCGTCGCGCCCGCCATGATGATGCCGTGCCCCGCCAGAATCATGGGGCGCTGCGCCTGGTTGATCAGTTCAAGCGCGTCCTGAATGTCGTGCTCGTCGGCTGCCTGCGGCGGATGATACCCCGGCAGGCGCACTGGCTCCTCAGGATAGACGAACTCGATCTTCTCGTTCTGAATGTCCTTCGGGATGTCGATCAGCACGGGACCGGGACGCCCCGTGCGCGCGATGTAGAACGCCTCGCGCACAATGTACGGCAGCTCGTGCGTGTCCATCACCAGGTAATTGTGCTTGGTGACCGGCAGCGTCACGCCGGTCACGTCTGTTTCCTGAAAGGCATCGGAGCCAATCGCCCCGCGCGTCACCTGCCCGGTGATGCAGACAATCGGCGACGAGTCCATCATTGCCGTCGCAATTCCGGTGACGAGGTTAGTCGCGCCGGGTCCGCTCGTGGCAATCGCCACGCCGACTTTTCCGGTCGCCCGCGCATAGCCGTCCGCCATGTGCGCCGCGCCCTGCTCATGGCGCACCAGCACGTGATGTATCTGCGGGTACTTGGTCATCGCGTCGTAGGTCGGCAGGATCGCGCCGCCAGGATAACCGAACATTACTTCCACGCCTTCGCGCAGAAGGCATTCCATCACAATTTCAGCACCGCTCAGCAACATGATAATCGCTCCATTAGTCGCCCGGCTCGGTCTGGCGCACGTGCGTCAGCCAACCGTAGCGATCCGGCTTCTTCCCGGACGTGATGGCGAAAAATTCGTCCTGCACAGCTTTGGTGATGGGACCGCGCTTGCCGCTGCCCACCGTGACCCGATCCACCGAGCGAACCGGCGTGACCTCCGCCGCCGTCCCGGTGAAGAAGATTTCGTCGGCAATATAGAGCAGGTCGCGCGGGATTGGCTCTTTGACGACCGCGTAGCCCAGGTCTTTGAGCAGCGTCACAATCGAATCGCGGGTGATGCCCATCAGGATCGAGGAGCCAAACGCCGGGGTAAAGACCGTCCCGTTGTAGGCGACGAAAATATTCTCGCCCGCGCCCTCGCTGACGTTGCCGCCGTAGTCGAGCGCGATGGCGTCGTTGAAGCCGTTGTCGTGCGCTTCCATGCTGATGAACTGGCTGTTGGTGTACTGCCCGCCAATCTTCGCCAGCGACGAGCCGGTATCGGGTGCGAGCCGCCGCCAGGTACTCACCTGTACATCAGCGCCATTTTCGAGCGCTTCTTCGCCCAGGTACGCACCCCAGACCCAGCACATCAGGACGACTTCGGTCGGGTTCTTGCGCCCTTCCACGCCGAGTACGCCCGCGCCGCGAAAGATCAGCGGGCGGATGTAGCACGAGTCGAAGTTGTTGCGGCGCACCAGCTCGAGGATGGCGTCACCGAGTTCTTCCTCGCTGTAGGGCACGTCGATGCGCGCGATCTTGGCGGAATTGAGCAGGCGCTTCGTGTGCGGCTGCAAGCGGAAGACCGCCGGACCTTCCGGCGTCGCGTAGGCGCGGATTCCCTCGAATACGCTCGACCCATAGTGCAGCGCGTGCGCCGTGACGTGTACGGTCGCATCTTCCCACTTAATGAACTCGCCGTTTCTCCAAATCCAGTCTGCGTACATGGCTTCTCCTCAATCAAAAATAAAACGCGCTTTCCCTGTGTGACTTCTACTCGGAACCCCGGTTGTAGATGTCGGAAAGCGCGTCATGTGTAGGGCGCTGATCTTCGCTATCGAAGACGGATGGCTCCGCCTGCTGGCGCGGCGCGTTCTGGAACAGTTCCGTCCAGGGACTGGTCGGACAGGTATACGCCGCCTGTGTCGCTCCGTGCTGTTTCGAGTTGTCCGCTTGCATCCTGCCACTCCATAAAAAAAGCCCCCTGGCTTGGGGGCTTTTATCACTACCGTTCTTATTTGCTCATCCGTCGCGCACCCAAGCCGTCATTAACCGCCGCTAATAAGGAGGACTACGATAATAAGGCTGAGGCTAAGAATGGACTTGCGCAGGGACATGAGTCTGCTTATCTCAAATGGCTGAAACATCATAATTAAGCGTAACCATTATCGACAAAGGTGTCAAGCAAAACGACGAAAAACGCGCGAAGTTCGTATATTGTGGCTGTCATTCTTTGTGCAGAGAGCCTAAAGGGGCGAATCCGAATTGGTAGGGACAGAATTTTTTCCGGTTTGAAACCTGCCCCTACGTCGCCTCATGCTCAGTCAGCCACGCCCGCGCCGCCGCGATCTGCTCGCGTACCGCGTCCGGCGCGGTGCCGCCCGCAGCCCTGCGCCGCGCCACCGAGGCGTCGAAGTCGAACACGTCCGAGACATCCGCTTCAAACAAGTCAGACAGCCCGCGCAGCGAGTCCAGCGTGAGCGCCGTCAGCGCAATCCCCTGCTCTGCCGCTAATACCACCGCGCGACCGGCGACGTGATGCGCCTCGCGGAACGGCATCCCCTTCCTGACCAGATAATCCGCCAGATCGGTCGCCAGCATGTCGGGATCGAGCGCGGCGCGCATTTTGTCGGGGTTGAGCTTGAGCGTGCGAATGATCGCCGTGACGACGGGCAGGATCAGGGTGAGTGTATCGACCGAGTCGAACAGCGCTTCCTTGTCTTCCTGCAAATCCTTGTCGTAGGCGCTGGGCAAGCCCTTGAGCGTCGTCAGCAGCCCGGTCAGGTTGCCGATCAAGCGCCCGGCTTTGCCGCGCGCCAGTTCCATCGGGTCGGCGTTGCGCTTCTGCGGCATGATGCTCGACCCGGTGCTGTAGCGGTCGTCAAGCGTGATGTAGCCGAACAGCGGGTTGCTGTAGATGATCACGTCTTCGGCGAGGCGGCTCAAGTGAATGCCGAGCAGCGCCAGCGCGAACAGCGTTTCGGCGACAAAATCGCGGTCGCTGACGGCATCGAGGCTGTTCTGACTATGCGAATCAAAGCCGAGCGCCTGCGCCAGCGCCGCCCGATCCACGTCGTAGGGTGTCCCCGCCAGCGGACCCGCTCCCAGCGGCGAGACGTTCATGCGCCGCCGCGCATCGCTTAAGCGTTCGTCGTCGCGCGCCAGCATCCAGAAGAAGCTCATCAGCCAGTGCCCGGCGGTGATCGGCTGGGCGGGCTGCATGTGCGTATAGCCCGGCATCAGGGTCGCTGTGTGCGTCGATGCCGTGTCGCACAGAGCGCGTTGCGCTTCGCGCAGCAGACCGCGCAGGTCGTCAATCGCACGCATCACCCACAGGCGGAAATCCGTCGCCACCTGATCGTTGCGGCTGCGTCCGGTGTGCAGCTTGCCACCGACCGCCCCGACGATCTCGGTCAGCCGCCGCTCGACCGCCGTGTGGATGTCCTCGTCGCCGGGCTTGATCTCGGCTGTCCCCGCCTCAATCTCGGCGAGCACCTGCTCCAACCCGCCGACGATGGTCTCGGCTTCCTCCGGCGTGATCACGCCCGCCGCCGCGATGGCGCGCGCGTAGGCGATGCTGCCCTGGATGTCTTCTCGGTGCATCCGCTTGTCGATGCGGATGCTGTCGTTCAGCGCCCGCAGATGCTCGTCGCTCGGCTCACTGAAACGCCCACCCCACAGCGTCATCATTCACTCCTAAAAGATTCAACGCAAAGACGCAAAGTGGCAAAGACACTAAGAAAATTCCCTTTGCGCCTTCGCGTTAGGTTGTCCTCTAATCCCGCTTGAACTTGCTGTAATCCGGCTGGCGATAGCGGCTCTTGCCGCCGCCGTCAATCGAGAGCAGCGCCTCGACCTTCATCGGCAGCCCGAACAGTTGAATGAAGCCCTCGGCGTCCTGCTGGTTGTACACGTCTTCCTCGCCAAACGAGGCGAAGTCCTCGCGGTACAGGCTGTTGGGACTCTTGCGCCCGGCGATGATAATGTTGCCCTTGTAGAGCTTCAGCCGCACCGTCCCGGTCACGTTTTCCTGCGTCACGTTGACGAAGGCGTCGAGCGCTTCACGCAGGCGGGTGTACCACAGTCCATTGTAGACCAACTCAGCATACTTGACCGCCAGAATGTCCTTGTAGTGCATCGTGTGCTTGTCCAGGCAGATGCTTTCCAGCGCCTCGTGCGCCTTATGCACCAGCGTGCCGCCGGGCGTCTCGTAGACGCCGTGACTCTTCATGCCGACCAGCCGGTTCTCGACCAGATCGACGCGCCCGATGCCGTGCGCCGCCGCGATGTGGTTCAGGTGGACGAACAGCTCGACCGCCGGACGCCGCTCGCCGTCGACGCTCACCGGGACACCCTGCTCGAAGCCGATCTCGACGTACTGCGGCTTGTCCGGTGCTTCCTCCGGGCTGACCGAAAGCTTGTACATCTCTTCTTCCGGCTCATTCCAGGGGTTTTCCAGCGGACCGCCTTCGTGACTGAGGTGGAACAGGTTGCGGTCGCGGCTGTAGATCGACTTGAGCGTGCTGGTCACCGGTATGCCGAACTCCTCGGCGTAGGCGAGCGCATCCTCGCGCGAGCGGATGTCCCACTCACGCCAGGGCGCGATCACCTTGAGCTTGGGATTGAGCGCCATCACGGTCACTTCAAAGCGCACCTGATCGTTGCCCTTGCCCGTGCAGCCGTGCGCGATGGCGTCCGCGCCTTCCAACTCGGCGATCTCCACCAGATGCTTGGCGATCAGCGGGCGAGCGAACGACGTGCCGAGCAGGTACTCGCGCTCGTAGACCGCGCCCGCCTTGAGCGTCGGATAGACGAAGTCGGTCAGAAATTCCTCGCGCAGATCACGGATGTAGAGCTTGCTCGCGCCTGATTTCAGCGCTTTCTCCTCCAACCCCGTGAGTTCTTCTTCCTGCCCCAGGTCGGCGGTAAAACAGATGATCTCGCAGTTGTAATTGTCCTTGAGCCAGTGGACAATCACCGAGGTATCCAGCCCGCCGCTGTACGCCAGCACAACTTTCTTGACTTCTTTTTTTGGCATATTGCCCCCTCGATAAATAAAAAGACCCCGAAACCGTTCGGGGTCTGGTTATGCGCAGCTACTCGCCTATCCGATCACAACATCCCCGAACCAGAAAACGGTGCGGCTACGACGGATACGGCGGTAAAAAGGCACGGGTTTGATCATAGTGGCGATAAGGATAACGCAAGTTGTAACGGAAGTCAAGCATCATACGGTCGTATCGGGCGCATTCTCGAACAGTGCGCTCAGGCGAAACTCGATGGAGGACAGGCAGGCAAAGCTGACCGCATCATCGCCGGAGAATTCGCGTGGCACTAGGTATGCGCCGGGTTCGCGCAACGCGTAAAGACGCATTTTGCGCTCGCGTGGGTCGATCACGCCATATTCCGGCACGCCCGCGCGGGCGTAGGCTTCCAGCTTGACACCCTCGTCATAATCGACGCTGCCGGGCGACAGTACTTCGACGATCAAATCGGGTACGCCACGAACTCGTCGATCATGGATGATTGCCGCATTTTCCTTCAACACGAGCAGAAAATCGGGCTGAACCGGATCGCTTCCAGGCATAATTACGCCGACGGGCGCGAGCACCACGTAGGCAACTCCCTGCTGTTTCGCAGGCGCACCGACGAGATCGTAGAGGTTCAGAATAATCGACTGATGGAAGAAGCTCGGCGCGGTCGTCATGTACAGCACTCCGTCGATGATCTCGTAGCGGTTTTCGCTGTGATCCAGCGCTTCCCAGTCGGTATACGTCCATTCGCCTTGAGGTGGACCATCAACCGCGATAGCGACATCACCGGGGATGACGAGCGTCTTCACAAGCACCCTCCCACGTCTATACTCACATTTTACTTCACTTCGGGCACCATCGCGCGATGCCGCTCGACCAGCGCCGTCAGGTGATAGATCAGCTTCTCGACGTGCGCGCGCGTGCTGTGCTTGCCGAGCACAAAGCGCATCTGCCCCATCAGCCGATCCGGGTCGACGCCCATCGCCAGCAGCACGTGGCTCGGCTCCTGCTGCCCGCTGGTGCAGGCGCTTCCGCCGCTCGCGCCGATGCCGACTTCGTTCAGATCGAGCAGGATCGAGTCGCCGTTCAGCCCACGCATGGCGAAGCTGGTATGCCCCGCCAGCCGCTCGGTCGGATGCCCGGTCAGCGCCGCTTCGGGGATCAGTTCCAGCACCCGGCGGATCAGTTCGTCGCGCAGCGGCAGCAGGCGCGCAACCGTCGCTTCGCGCTCACTTTCGGCAAGACGCAGCGCTTCCGCCAGCCCGACGATCAGGGGGACAGGTTCCGTCCCGGCGCGGCGGTGCGCCTGCTGCCCGCCGCCGACGATCTGCGGCTTGAGCGGCACGGCACGGCGCACGTACAGCAGCCCGATCCCTTTGGGACCGTAGAATTTGTGCGCCGACAGGCTCATCAGGTCAGCATTGAGCGCCTTCACGTCGAGCGGCAGCAGACCGGGCGCCTGCACCGCGTCGACGTGGAACAGAACGCGCCGCTGCCGCAGCGCCGCGCCAATTTCCGCGATTGGATTGACCGTGCCCACCTCATTGTTGGCGTAAATCACGCTGACGAGGATCGTATCGTCGCGCAAGCGCGTCGACCACCTGCTGCGCCGAGACGCGCCCGTATTCATCGACCGGCAGAAAAGTCACGTCGTAGCCCTGCTCCGCCAGTTCTTTCGCCACGTCGAGCGTGGCGTGATGCTCGACCGCCGTCGTGACGATGTGCCTGCCGCGCCCGCGACCGGACATCGCCGCCGCGACACCGCGCAGCGCCAGATTGCTGCTCTCGGTGCCGCCGCTGGTAAAAATGATCTCACTCGTCGCGCAGTTGAGCACCCCAGCGACGGTCGCGCGCGCATCGTCGAGCGCCCGCGCCGCCGCCTTGCCCACGTCGTGCAGGCTCGACGGATTGCCGAAATCCTGCGACCAGTGCGGCAGCATCGCCTCGACGACGCGCGGGTCGGTCGGCGTGGTGGCGCTGTGGTCGAGATAAATGAAGTCATCGGTCATAGGTTCATACCCGTAATTCGTATGCGTTAGTCATCTGCCAGTTTGATAGCAACCTCAATATCCCACTTTGTTTTGCGTGGCTCGACCTTAGGGTCGGTCAGGAACATTTCGTAAGCGGCAGCGAAACGCATCGCCTTTTTCGGTCTCCCAATGGTCGAAGACCAACCCCTGCTCTAGTGCCCCCTTGATGAACGTTTTATTGCCCTGAAGTCCGCCGCCGGTGTAAATCAGGCTTACATAACGTCCGGCAGGCAGCACTCCCGGCTTGACTCGCCCGCTGCCGGGAAGCGGCACCTCGACGGGGATGCCATATTCCATGTCCATATCGCCCTTCATGTCGATGACGTGATAGCGCAGAAAGGGTGGCGTCCCCGGCGTGATTCCCTGCTCCTTGAACCATTTGACCAGTTCCTTACGGGCGATGTCCATCTGGGCGAACATTCCTTCAAAGGGTGTCACGAGGCGAATACCCATGTAGGGTATTTCCGGTCGCTGGTCAATTTTGAGCGGGGTCGCTGTATTGATGTTCTTCGGCATGATAGGTTCCTTCGAGCGAACGTGATGTGCAGTTAAATGACCGCCGAGGGACAAAGTGTGACTTCGCCCCTCGACCATCAGCGCCGCATCAACACGTCCTGCACGACCGCAAGCTGCGCCGGGTCGCTCTGCGACAGGTCGTCGGCGCGGTAATGCGTGCCCCGGCTGAAGTGGTTGCGCTGCGCCGCGAACGCCACCGTCCGCGCGACCTGCGTCGCGTTGCGCAAGCCGATCAGCGCGTCGTTGAGGCGGGCGCTGCGGTAGAACATCTCGATCTCGTGCATCAGGTGGCGCAGCTCGCGCTCGGCGCGCGCCAGCCGTTCTTCGGTGCGAATCAGCCCGACGTAGTGCCACATGACATTGCGAATGGTCGTCATGTCGCCTTCGATCAGCGCCGGGTCGGGATCATTCTCGCCCAGATAAACCCACTCCGGCACGCGCTCGTAGGCGACGGGGTCGCGCGGCTTGGTCAGGATGTCGCGCGCCGCCCGGTCACCCCAGACCAAGCCTTCGAGCAGGCTGGTGCTGGCGAGCCGGTTCGCGCCGTGCAGCCCGGTACAGCTCACTTCGCCGACCGCGTACAAGCCGTCGAACTCCGTCCGTCCCCAGGCGTCGACCAGCACGCCGCCGCAGAAGTAGTGCGCCGCCGGGACGACCGGGATCGGCTCAGCGGTCGGGTCGATGCCGTAGAGCGCGCAGGTTTCGATCAACTGCGGGAAGCGCTCGCGGATGTACCCTGCGTCACGCTTGCTGGCGATGTCGAGGAAGACGTGTTCGTAGCCGTGTTCGAGCATTTCCATGTGAATGGAACGCGCCACCACGTCGCGCGGAGCCAGGTCTTTCCAGACCGGATCGTAGCGCTGCATGAACGGCTTGCCCTGCGGATCGAGCAGCACGGCACCTTCGCCGCGCACCGCCTCGCTGATCAGCAGATTAGGCGCGCCGCGCACGCTCAGCGTCGTCGGGTGGAACTGGACGTACTCGGCGTTGACGATGCGCGCCCCCGCGCGCCACGCCATCGCAATGCCGTCGCCGCGCGCGCCTTTGGGGTTGGTCGTATTGCGATAAATCTGCCCCAAGCCGCCCGTCGCCAGGATGGTCTGCGCCGCCAGCACGCGCACGATCTCCTTGCGCTGGCGGTCGAGGACGTAAGCGCCGTGACAGGTCATCGGCTCGTAAGCATCGAGCGGATCGAGCGAGTGATGCGGAAAGGTGATCAGGTCGACCGCCGTGTGATCGGTCAGCAGCGTCACATTCTGGCGATCCGCCAGCGTCGCCAGAAGCTGGACGATGATGGCGTGCCCGGTCTTGTCACCCACATGAACGATCCGGCGCGTGCTGTGCGCCGCCTCCAACCCGTAGACCAGCTCGTGGTCTTCGTCACGGTCGAACCGAACGCCGCAGCGCTCGATCAGGATTTCGTTGACGAGGCGCGGACCTTCTTCGGCGAGGATACGCGCCGCACTTGGCGAGCTTGAGCCAGCGCCCGCCCGCAGCACGTCCTCGACCAGCAGATCGGGCGAGTCATCCAACCCGCGCGTGACGATGCCGCCCTGCGACCAGCCCGTGTTGCTCTCAATCGCGTCCAGCGCGCGCGTGATGATGGTGATGTGCAGGTTTGGGTCGTCGCTCAGGCGCAGCGCTGCCGCAGCCCCGGCGATGCCGCAGCCGATGATCAGAACGTTGGTACGGATGTCGCTCATTTTGGGATCGCCAGCATTCGGTCGAGCGCCAGCTTCGCGTTGCGCGCCACGTCGTCCGGCACCGTGATCCGGTTGATCACGCGCCCCTCGACCAGATTTTCCAGCACGTTCGCCAGGTCAAGCGGGCTGATGCGGTACATGGTGCTGCACAGGCACGAGAACGGCGAGAGCAGCGTGATGAACTTGTCGGGATGCGCATCTTTCAGGCGCTGGACGAGGTGGATTTCCGTGCCAATCGCCCACTTCGAGCCTGCCGGAGCCGCCTCAATCGCCTTGATGATGGAAGCGGTCGAGCCGACGTAATCGGCTTTGTCGACGACTTCCATCGCGCATTCGGGATGCACGATGACGTTGATGTCCGGGTGCTGCTTGCGCCACAGGTCGACGTGTTCAGGTCGAAACTGCTGATGGACGCTGCAATGCCCCTGCCACAGGATGATACGGGCATTGAGGATTTGCTCGTCGGTCAGCCCGCCGAACGGCTTATAGGGATTCCAGAGCACCATCTGGTCGAGCGGGATGCCCATCATCTTGCCGGTGTTGCGCCCCAGATGCTGATCGGGGAAAAAGAAGACTTTCTCACGCTGCGCGAACGCCCATTCGAGCGCCCCGCGCGCATTGGACGACGTGCAGACCGTCCCGCCACGCTCACCCACGAACGCCTTGAGATTCGCCGCGCTGTTCATGTAGGTGATCGGCATGACGTGGTTCGCCGGATCGTCCATCAAGACCTGTTCCAGCTCGTCCCACGCCGTCAGCACCTGCTCCAGATTCGCCATGTCCGCCATGCTGCACCCGGCTTGCAGATTCGGCAGAATCACGACCTGATCGGCGCGCCCCAGCACGGCGGCGCTTTCCGCCATGAAATGCACGCCCGCGAAGACGATGTACTTCGCCTTGACCTTCGCGCCTTCCACGCTCAGTTGGTAGCTATCGCCCTGAAAATCCGCGAACTGCACCACTTCGTCACGCTGATAATGATGCCCCAGGACGACCACTTCGTCGCCCAGAGCCGCCCGCGCGCGCTTGATCCGCTCAATCGCCGCCGCTTCCTGCTCGATCAGCGTCTCGTCGCGCGCGGCGACCATCTCCATTACTGCCATTCCCACCTCCGACTTTGTATCTGCCACGGGCAGACCTGCGCATCTGCTCCTACATCTCACATATCCATCGACAGGCGCATCGACAGATCGAGCGCGGGCGCGGAGTGAGTCAGCGCGCCAACGCTGATGAAATCGACGCCTGTTTCGGCGACCTCGCGCACGCGCTCCAGCGTCATGTTGCCCGACGCTTCCAGCGGCACGCGCCCCGCCGCGATCACGACCGCCATGCGCATCTGCTCGACGCTCATGTTGTCGATCAGGACGCGGTTGACGCCGCACGCCAGCGCCTCGCGCAGTTCGTTCAGCGATTTGACTTCGACTTCAATCGGGAGTTTCCGCGCCTCGGCGTCCGCCCGCGCGGTGCTGACCGCTGCCGTGATCCCGCCTGCCGCATCGACGTGGTTGTCCTTGATCAGCACCATGTCATACAGCCCCATGCGGTGATTGCTGCCGCCGCCCATTCGGACGGCGTACTTTTCGAGCGCACGCCAGCCGGGAGTCGTCTTGCGGGTATCCAGAATCACGGCATCCGTACCCTGCACAGCGGAGACGAACTGCTCCGTCAGCGTGGCGATGCCGCTCAGGCGCTGCATGAAGTTGAGCGCAACGCGCTCGCCCGCCAGCACCGACCGCCCTGCCCCGATGATCTCGCACACCACCTTGCCGACTTTGACGTGGTCGCCGTCCTGCGCGCGCGGCGTCACCACCACTTGCGGGTCGACCTGCTGGTAGACGGTATCGATCAGTTGCAGCCCGCAGATCACGCCCGCCTGCTTCGCCACAATCTGCGCGTGAACGCGCTGCGACGCCGAGAGGGTCGCCCTGCTGGTCACGTCGCCCGCATCTCCGAAATCTTCCTCAAGCGCAAGCCGGACCAGATGCTCCAGAATCGTTTCCATTGCGTCCTTAGTGTTCTTTTTACACTAACACCCGGCGTAAATGTAGAGCGCGAGGGTCGCGCTCTCAGGTTACCTGCATGGTATGTCTATCGATGCTTTTTGTCAAGAACACACTATTTCCACAAGCCCATCAAGGAGTGCGGGTATGGCGCACTCCTTGATGAGCCTTGCGGATAAGCGAACGCGGCAGCTTCACCGATCCGCCGCGCTCGCGTCGATTACACTCACTGCATCGCGGCGGACAGCGTACCACACGCCGCGACACATACCCCGTTGCGAACGATGGCGTAGCCTGCCTGCGGGTCATCGCCGTAGATGGTGGCGTCGACGTTCCAGACGATCAGCAGGCGGATGTAGCCGCGCTGGCGACTGAGCGTGACGGCACGCGCCAGCCAGGCAGCCTGCTGCGACACGGTCGTGTTGGCAGCCCACGAGAACGACGCCGGCAGCGGACCCAACCCCTCGGGCGTCAGATACCCCAGCTCGGTGAAGCAGAGCGGCTTGCTTGGGAAGATCGCACGGTAGGTGTTGACCATCGTCGAGTAATAGCGGGTGTAGTGGTTGGGATTCCCGCGCGGGTCGCCGCTGGTCGCATCGGGCGAAAGGACACCCTCATTGTAGTGAATGCCGATGCAGTCCGCATAGCTGCCTGCGCCCGCATACGCCATCTGCTGGAGGAACGGCTTATCATCGCAGCCCGCGCCCGTGCAGCCGCCGCCGAAATAACCCGTCGGCGAAGGCGCGCCGCTGATGACCATCGTGGACGAACTCGCCGCCTTGATCGCCTGATAGGAGCGCCGCAGCAGGTCGGTGTAGCCGGATGGCGAGATCTTCCCGGCGGGCCACTCGCGGTCGATATTCTGCTCGTTCCAGACCTCGATTGCCTCCGGGTGGTAAGTCCCCGCCACGCTGCCCAGGAAGTTGGCGAAATCCTGATAGTAGCTGGTCAGGTCTGATCCCATATCCGACGGTGTGCCGACGATGCTCAGCAGAACCTTGAAGCCATTTCCGCGCGCCCCGTTGACCGCGCCATCCACGATACTGACGGGCTGGCCGCGCTGCCAGCGTATCTGAATTTTCGCCCAGCTCATGGCGGCGGTGTGCATCACGGAATAGTTGCCGTTGAGCGTCTGACCACCCAGCTCAAACGACCCGGAAATGGGCGGACTGGTTGGCACTGGCTGAGTTGGCTGTCCGGGCTGCGTCGTCGGCGTCGGCGCGGGCGGAGTGCCCGAAATCGTCAGTACCTGCCCCACGTAGATCAGGTTCGGGTTGACGATGTGGTTCAACTGCGCTATCGCCGTCACGGTCGTGCCGTACTGCCCCGCGATCCTGCCGAGGGTGTCGCCCCAGCGAACCACGTAGGTTACCGTGCCGCCGGGAGCGGGCGTCGCCGTCGGCTGTCCGGGTGGCGTCGTCGCGGTCGGCGCGGGCGGCGGTGTCGTGCCCGACGCCGGGATGATCAACACCTGCCCCACGTAGATCAGGTTGACGTTGGCAATACTGTTGCGCGCACCAATCGCGGCGACGGTGGTATGAAAACGTATCGAGAGCGCGTACAGCGTATCGCCACGCACGACGACGTAGGTCGTCTCGCCGGTAGCCTGCGCTTCCTGCGCGGAGACGCTGCTGATCCAGGTCGTGCTCAATGCAAAACATACTAATATCAAACTCAACACTAACCAAAAACGGCGCATAAGGACACCTCCCGTGCTAGATCGTGCGGAATCGTGCCGAGTAAACACATTCTGTTGTCAACATTTGACGCGCAGCGTGGGGCATACTATTCACCTTCCCGGTGCGCGATTCCGCACCGACCCCGCGCAATAATCGGAGTGCCTTCCCTGGAGCCTGCCCATTTCTTCGCTCGGCAGTGCTTTTCGGGCGTTCGCTGCTTTGCAGCTAAGATTACTATAACCCACGATCTTTACGATAACAACCCGATTCTTACTATTTATCAACCTAATTCTATCATAGCTCATTTGAAACGCAAGCGAGGCAAGCATTGAGATGTAACAACCTGCTCATGTTGCGCCGACGGGAAGGACAGTTGTCGTAATAAAAAGGGCGTTCAAGTGAACGCCCCTGCGAGATAATCCTGATTGTGCAATTCGTCGCTGCCGAAGCGACCGAGAAGCTAGCCTTCCAGCGTGCTCAGGTCGCCGACGGGCTGCCCGGTCGCCTGCGCCTTGAGTACCCGGCGCATAATCTTGCCGGAGCGCGTCTTGGGCAGCGTGGCGACAAACTCGATCTTCGTCGGCACGGCAATCGGACCGACTTCGTGGCGGATGTGGTTCTTCAACTGCTCTTGCAGTTCCTCCGTGCCCTCAATCCCCGCACGCAGGATACAGTAAGCGTAAATCACGTTGCCGCGCACCTCGTCGGGCACGCCAATCGCCGCCGCTTCCGCGACCGCCGGATGACTGACCAGCCCGGATTCGATCTCCGCCGTGCCGAGCCGATAGCCGCTGACCTTGATCACGTCGTCGTTGCGCCCAATCACCCAGATATAGCCATCCTCATCCTTGCGCGCCGAGTCGCCTGCCAGATACCAGCCCTGCTTTTGATATTTCGCCCAGTACTGGCTGACGAAGCGATCCGGGTCGCCGTAGATGGTGCGCGCCATGCTGGGCCAGGGCCGCTGGATGACGAGATTGCCGTCCGCCCCGGGCGGCACAGGATTGCCGTCGTCGTCGACGACATCGACCTTGATGCCGGGGAACGGGCGAGTCGCGCTGCCGGGCTTGAGTCCCACCGACGGCAACGGCGTGATCATGAAGCCGCCCGTCTCCGTCTGCCACCAGGTATCCATGATCGGGCAGCGCTCTTTGCCGATGACTTTGTAGAACCAGCGCCACGCTTCCGGGTTAATCGGCTCGCCGACCGAACCCAACAGGCGCAGGCTGCTCAGGTCGTGACGGTTGGGCCAGGCATCGCCGAAGCGCATCAAGCCGCGAATCGCCGTCGGCGCGGTGTAGAGGATGGTGATCCCGTAGTCTTCAACCATCTTCCACCAGCGATTCGGGTACGGGAAGTTGGGCGCGCCTTCATAAATGAAGCCCGTCGCGCCCAGAATCAGCGGCGCGTAGACGATGTAGCTGTGCCCGGTAATCCAGCCCGGATCGGCGGCGCACCACCAGCGATCCTGATCCTTGATGTCGAACACCCAACTGAGTGTAGTCGAGGTGTACACCTGGTAGCCGCCGTGCGTATGCAGAATGCCTTTCGGCTTGCCGGTCGTGCCGCTGGTGTAGAGGATAAACAGCGGGTCTTCGGCGTCCATCTCGGTCGTCTCGCAGACCGGGCTGGCAATCGGCAGACCCATCAGATCGTGATACCAGTAGTCGCGCCCCTGCTCCATGTTGACTTCGTGCCCGGTGCGCTTGACAACGACCACTGATTCCACGACCGGAGAGCGCCGCACCGCCTCGTCCACCACGTCCTTGAGCCTGACGATGTTGCCGCGCAGCCACGCGCCGTCGCAGGTGATCAGCACCTTGCTCTGCGCGTCTTCGATGCGGTCTGCCAGCGCCTGCTCGGAGAAGCCGCCGTAGACGACACTGTGAACCGCGCCGATCTTGGCGCAGGCGAGCATGGCGAAGACCAGTTCGGGGATGCGCCCCATGTAGATGGTCACGCGGTCGCCCTTCTTGACGCCCAGGCTCTTGAGCACGTTGGCGAACTTGTTGGTTTCGCGCCACGTCCGCCAGTAGGAGAACTCGCGGCGGTCGCCCGGCTCGCCTTCCCAGATGATGGCGAGCTTGTTGCGGCGGTAGGTCTTGATGTGGCGATCCAGCGCGTTGTAGGCGATGTTGGTCTTCGCGCCGACGAACCACTTGTAGAACGGCGCGTTGCTGCTGTCCAGCACCTGATCCCACTTCTTGAACCAGTCGAGCTTGTCCGCCTGCTTCGCCCAGAAGGCTTCTACGTCCTGCTCGGCTTCTTTATAAACGGCTTCGTAATCGGGAACGTTGGCATTTTTGACGACCTCCTCCGACGGGTAATACCACTCGGTCGTCGGAGGCGCGAACTCCTGCTGAGACATAAGACTATTCTCCTGAAAATGTCGTGACAGGCAGATTATAGTTCAACGCGCCGATTGGTCAAACTCCCTCGCGCGGTTTTCCTGATACCAATTGCACAAAGTTTTGAGCGGGCACGGCTGACAGCGCGGGTTGCCCCAGATGCACAACTGCTGCCCATGCTTGAGCGCGGCGATGTGAAAGTTGAACAGCACGTAGGGATCGGGCGGAAACAGCTTCAGCAGCAGCCTGATGCGCCGCGTTCGCGCTGACTTTCGCGCCGATCAGCCCGACGCGCTGGCTGACGCGGTAGACGTGCGTATCGACTGGCAGCACCGGCTTGGAGAAGCAGAACAGCAGCACCAGCGAGGCAGTCTTGATGCCCACGCCCGGCATCGACATCAGCCATTCGAGTCCCTGTTCGGCGGGCAGGTCAGCCAGGAAGTCGATGTTGGCTTCGCCGCGCTCGGCGATGATGCGGCTGAGCGTGCCCTGGATATACGGCGCTTTGACTTCCGCGAAATTCGACGGTGCAATCGCCTCGACCAAATCCTTCATCGGCGCATCGCGGATCGCCTCCCACGAGCCAAAACGTTCCCACATGCGGTCGTAGGCGAGCGCCTCGTTGCGCTGGGTGGTGCGGTGCGACAGAATCGTGCTGATCAGTTCGTGCATCGGCTGGCGGCGCGGCTTGAGAGGCTGCGCGCCGTAGCGTTCCACCAGCAAGTCGTAGACCTGCTGCGCCTTCGCCTTCAGATCATCAGCCATCGTTAGCTTATCCTTAATGTGCTGGCATTATTATAGCGTATTCGCGTGACAAGCGACGTTTTCGCAGGGTCGAATGTCACGATCCGCACGCAGGCATCTCGCCTACCCACCTACCGTAAGTAAGGTATGATAGACGCCATAATCTGACGCAATTGCATGGGGGGCTGTATGAAGCGAATAGCTGTGCTCACCAGCGGTGGTGACGCACCGGGTATGAACGCCGCGATCCGCGCGGTGGTGCGGATGGGGATCGATGAGGGCAGCGAAGTCTTCGGCGTCTCCAGCGGGTATCGCGGCTTAATCGACAACGACATGCAGCCGCTGGGCGCGCGTGACGTGGGCGGCATACTTCAGCTTGGCGGCACGTTCCTCGGCAGCGCGCGCTGCCCCGAATTCAAGACGGACGCGGGGCGAGAAAAGGCACTCGCCAACCTGAGCGCGCGCGGCATCGAAGGCTTGATCGTGATCGGCGGCAACGGCTCGCAGACCGGAGCCAGCCAGTTGAACAGGATGGGCTTTCCGGTCGTCGGCGTCGCTTCGACCATCGACAACGATCTGGTCGGCTCGGAGATCACCATCGGCGTCGATACCGCGCTCAACATCGCCCTCGAAGCGATAGATCGTCTCAAGGTCACCGCGTCGTCGCACCGCCGCGCCTTTCTGGTCGAGGTGATGGGGCGCGACTGCGGCTATCTGGCGCTGATGTCGGGGATCGCGGGTGGCGCGGAAGCCATCGTCATCCCCGAAGTGGAAACCAAGCCGGAAACCGTCGTCGAGATTTTGCACGAGGCTTACGAGCGCGGCAAACAGCACGGGCTGGTCGTCGTCGCCGAGGGCGCGAAATACAACGCCGACGCGCTCAACCAGTATTTTGCCGAACATAACATGAACACCGGCTTCGAGCACCGCGCGACCATCCTCGGTCACGTCCAGCGCGGCGGCATCCCCGGCGCATTTGACCGCCTGCTCGCTTCACGGCTGGGAGCGGAAGCCGCGCGACAGTTGTGCCGGGGCAATCACGGCGTGCTGATCGGCTGGCTCAACGACAAAGCCACGCCAACGCCTTACGAGGAAGTGACCGGCAGGCACAAACCGCTCGACCTGCACCTGTTCGAATTAGCGGACATTCTGGCGCAGTAACGCCGTCACGCATCGATCAGCGACGCCGCTGGCTTATCGGTGATCCACAAAACCTGCCCCTGGGGCGGATCGATGATCTGCGCAGGGTACAGGTCGGGCTGTTTCGGCTCGCTCAGAACCTGCTGGAGCGCCTGCGCTTTTTCTTCGCCGACAACCATGAAGATGATCTTCGAGGCGGCGTTGAGCGCGACGGGCGTCAGCGTGATGCGCCAGGTCTGCTTTTCCTCGACGAACGTCGCCGCGACCCAACGCTTGCGTTCCTTCAGGATGGGCGAATGCGGGAACAGCGACGCCGTGTGTCCCTCCGCCCCCATGCCGAGCAGCACGAGGTCGAAGCGCGGCTCCTGAAGCCCACGCGCCGTGAAATACGCGCGCAGCGTTTGGTCGTAATCCTGCGCCGCTTCCTCCGGCGCAAGCTGGCTCTGGATGCGGTGGATGTTGTCCACCGGAATCGGCACGTAATTCAGGAGCGTGTCGCGCGCCATGCGTCCGTTATTGTCCGGGTCGTTGAGCGATACGACGCGCTCGTCGCCCCAGAATACCTGCGCGTGCTGCCAATCGACCATCGGCGCATATTCGTCGCTCGCCAGCAGACGATAAACGTCACGCGGCGTATTCCCGCCCGCCAGCGCGACCGTGAAGCGCCCGCGCGCGGTCATCGCTTTTTCGGCGGTGGCGACGAACTGGGCGGCGGCGGCGTGCGCGGCGGCGATGCGTGTTGGATAAACTCGCACCTGACTCATGAGCCGTCTCCCCTGCAGCCGAGAAACCACTCGCGTCCATCGTGAAGCAGCTTGTCGGAGTCGCTCGGTCCCCAGCTTCCGCGCGGGTACGTTTGCAGCGCTGGCGCCTGCGGCGACTGCCACCCATGCCGGATGTAGTCGATCAGCTTCCACGACAGCTCGATCTCGTCCTCGCGCGTGAACAGCGCCGCGTCGCCCTGAATGGCGTCGAGCAGCAGGCGCTCGTAAGCTTCCGGCAGCGGCGTATTGTGAAACGAATTGCTGTACTGGAATTCCATATCAACGGGCTGGACTTCGCTGGTCGATCCAGGGACTTTGGTCTGAAACGTCAGATGGATGCCTTCGTCCGGCTGGATGCACAGCGAGAGAACGTTCGGGTCCAGCTCGCGCCCGCGCGGCACGTTGAAAAAGACGTGGGGCGGGCGGCGGAACTGGACGACGATTTCCGAGGTCTTCAGCTTGAGCGCCTTGCCGGAGCGCAGATAGAACGGCACGCCCTGCCAGCGCCAGTTGTCGATGTAGAGCTTGAGCGCCGCAAAAGTCGCCGTCTGCGAGTCCGGCGCAACGCCTTCCGACCCGACGTAGCCTTCGTACTGCCCGCGCACGGTATCGCTCAGCAGCACCGGGCGCAGCGCGTTCAACACCTTGACTTTCTCGTTGCGCAGCGCGTCGGCGTTGATCGAAGCGGGCGGCTCGATAGCCACCAGCGAAAGCAGTTGCAGCAGGTGATTCTGGAACATGTCGCGCAGAACACCTGCCCCATCGTAGTACCTGCCGCGATGCTCGACATCAATCAACTCCGCCACCGTGATCTGGACGTGATCGACGTAATTGCGATTCCAGATCGGCTCAAAAATGGTGTTGGCGAAACGGAAGAACAGGATGTTCTGCACCGTCTCTTTGCCGAGGTAGTGATCGATGCGGTAGACCTGACTCTCGTCGAAGCCCTGATGGATCACCTGATTGAGCGCCCGCGCCGTGCCGAGGTCATAGCCGAACGGCTTCTCGACCACGACGCGCCGCCAGCCATCTTCCTGGCTGGTCATGCCCATCTTGCACAGGTTGGTCACGACGATCTCGTAGAAGCTGGGCGCGGTCGCCAGATAATAGAGCCGGTTGGCGTTCTTCTTCTCGACTTCGTAGAGGAAGCGGTGCAGCGCGTCGTAGTCCTCCGGCGTGTTGAGATCGCCCCGGTGATAGTAGACCTTCTGCGCGAACGCCTCCCAGGCGGTCGTATCGAAGTCCTTCTCATCCTGAACGGCGGCACGCATCAGCCCGCGAAAGTCGTCGCTGGAATACGGACGCCGCGCAAAGCCGACGATCTGAAAATCGCTCGGTAGACGGTGACGCCGATACAGGTTGAACAGCGCCGGGATCAGCTTACGGCTGGTGAGGTCGCCCGACGCGCCGAAGATGACTACCGTGTTGGTCGTCGTCCCATCATTCATGATTACTGTTACTCCCGTTTGATGGCGTGTCCACCGAACTGATTGCGCATGGCAGCAAGCAGCTTGGCGGCGTAGCTGTCTTCCTGGCGGCTGACGAAGCGCATCATCAGCGCCAGGCTGATCACGGGTGCAGGGACATCCTCGTCGATGGCAGCCTGCACCGTCCAGCGTCCTTCGCCGCTGTCGGCGACCCAGGGCGCGATTGTGCTCAGGTTGGAATCTTCCTTGAGGGTGTCGGCGATCAGGTCGAGCAGCCACGAGCGCACGACGCTGCCGAAGCGCCACACTTCCGAAATCTGGTACAGGTCGAGGTTCATTTCCTCTTTCGCCTTGAGGATTTCGAAGCCTTCGGCGTAAGCCTGCATCATGCCGTACTCGACGCCGTTGTGAACCATCTTGACGAAATGCCCCGCGCCGTGCGGTCCGACGTGTCCCCAGCCGAGATCGGGACCCGGCGCGAGCGTTTCAAAGATCGGGCGCAGGCGGTCGACCGCTTCCTTCTTGCCGCCGACCATCATGCTGTAGCCCTCTTTCAGCCCCCAGACGCCGCCGCTGGTGCCGACATCGACGAAATCCAGCCCAGCTTCGTCGACCATCGCGGCATGGCGCAGCGTGTCTTTGTAGTTGCTGTTGCCGCCGTCGATGATGATGTCGCCCGGCTTGAGCAAACCCATCAACTGCTTGATCTGGTTTTCGGTCACGTCCCCGGCAGGCACCATCACCCAAACAGCGCAGGGCTTGCTCAATTTGCTGACCAACTCCTCCACCGTTTCGGCAGCGGTCGCACCGGCAGCGGCGGCTGCCTCACGCGGTCCCGGGCTGCGATTCCAGACTACCATTTGATGCCCGCCCTGTAAAAGACGCAGGTTCATATTCGCGCCCATTTTGCCAAGCCCAATCAAGCCCAGTTGCATTGCGACCTCCTGAATGTGAGAAAAGGTGAACTGTCTAATTATTGCGCGTGAAATCTTAAAGGACAATTATAGCGCGAGAATCAAAGGGACAATTATCATCGTTATTATATGATTGTCGAGAGCCAAGAGTTGTGGCACAATCTCGCCGTACTTGTCGTCATCCTAGCGGGAGTAAGCAACCGTGCAGCAAACCTCTTCACAAGTGAACTCAGTCGACGGAATTCAGGGACTGAATGCAATCTTTGCTCCAAAGAACGTCGCCGTGATCGGCGCGACCGAGCGCCCCGGCAGCGTTGGACGAACCATTCTCTGGAACCTGATCAGCAATCCGTTTGGCGGGACGGTCTTTCCCGTCAACCCGACCCGCCCCAGCGTCCTCGGCATTCGCGCCTATCCCAACGTCGCCGCAATCCCGGAGCCGGTCGATCTGGCGGTCGTGGTCACGCCCGCGCACACCGTCCCCGGCGTGATTCAGGAGTGCGTCGACGCCGGGATCAAAGGCGCCATCGTCATCTCGGCAGGCTTTAAGGAGCGCGGTCCCGACGGTGCGGAACTGGAGCGCCAGATTCTCGCCATCGCCCGCACGGGCGACATGCGCATCATCGGACCAAACTGCCTGGGCGTGATGCGCCCGATGTTCGGTCTCAACGCGACCTTCGCCAGCGCGATGGCGCGCCCCGGAAACGTCGGCTTCATCAGCCAGAGCGGCGCGCTCTGCACCGCCGTGCTCGACTGGAGCTTTGCCGAAAACGTCGGCTTCAGCGCCTTCATCTCGATTGGCTCGATGCTCGATGTCGGATGGGGCGACCTGATCGATTACCTGGGGCGCGACGACAACACCCACAGCATCGTCATCTACATGGAATCGGTCGGCAACGCACGCGCGTTCCTGTCCGCCGCCCGCGAAGTCGCCCTCAAGAAGCCGATCATCATCATCAAAGCCGGTCGCACCGAAGCAGCCGCCCACGCCGCCGCCTCGCACACCGGCTCGCTGACCGGCAGCGACGAGGTGCTGGAGGCGGCTTTCCGGCGCTGCGGCGTCCTGCGCGTGGATCGCATCTCCGAGGTCTTCTACATGGCGGAGGTACTCGCCAAGCAGCCGCGCCCGCAGGGGTCGCACCTGACCATCGTCACCAACGCAGGCGGTCCCGGCGTGCTCGCCACCGACGCGCTGATCACAGGCGGCGGCGAGCTGACCCAGCTCACCGAGAACACCATGAACCAGTTGAATGAAATCCTGCCCGCGCACTGGAGCCACAATAACCCGGTGGACATCCTCGGCGACGCGGGTCCTGAGCTTTACGCCAAGTCGCTCGACATCGTCGCCAAAGATCCCAACAGCGACGGCTTGCTGGTGATTCTGACGCCGCAAGCCATGAGCGACCCGACGCAGACTGCCGAAGCGCTGCGCGCGCTCGGCAGCTTCGAGACCAAGCCGCTGATCGCAAGCTGGATGGGCGGACCCGATGTCGCCGCTGGCGAATCCATCCTCAACCGCTCCAACATCCCCACCTTCGCCTTCCCGGATACCGCCGTCCACATGTTCAACTACATGTGGCACTACAACTACAACCTGCGCAGCATTTACGAAACGCCAACTCTGCCGGTCGATTCGTCGCAGGAAACGCCCAACCGCGCGCAGGTCGAGGCGGTCTTCGAGCAGGCGAAAGCGAGCGGGCGCACCATCCTGACCGAGAACGAGTCCAAGCAGGTGCTCGGCGCATATTACATCCCCATCGTCAAGACGCAGCTTGTGGAAGACGCCGATGCCGCCGCCGCCGCCGCCGAAGCCATCGGCTATCCGGTCGTGCTCAAGCTCAATTCCGAGACGATCACGCACAAGACGGACGTGGGCGGCGTGCAGCTCAACCTGCGCGATGCCGACGCCGTGCGCTCGGCGTTCAAGCGTATTCAGGATGCCGTCAGCGAGCGTGTCGGCGCGCAGCATTTCCAGGGCGTGACCGTCCAGCCGATGCTCAAGCTCGACGGCTACGAGTTGATCGTCGGCAGCAGCATCGACCCGCAGTTCGGACCCGTGCTGCTCTTCGGCACGGGCGGCACGCTGGTCGAAGTCTTCAAAGACCGCGCGCTCGGCTTGCCGCCGCTCAATACCACGCTGGCGCAGCGCATGATAGAGCAGACCAAGATTTACCGGGCGCTCAAGGGCGTGCGCGGGCGGGCGTCGGTCAACATCCCCGATCTGCTCAAAGTGCTGGTACGCTTCAGCCAGTTGGTCGTCGAGCAGCCCTGGATCAAGGAGATCGACATCAACCCGCTGCTGGCATCGCCGGAGCACATCGTCGCGCTCGACGCGCGCGTCGTCCTGCACGACTCCAGCACGCCGGAAGACAAGCTGCCGCACCCGGCAATTCGCCCCTACCCGACCCAGTACGTCGGTCAGTGGACGAGCAAGCAGGGCGTCAACGTCACCATCCGCCCAATCCGCGCCGAAGACGAGCCGCTGATCGCCAAATTCCACGAGACTCTGTCCGAGCGCACCGTCTTCATGCGCTACCTGCACGTCATGAATCTCAGCCAGCGCATCGGGCACGAACGCCTGTCGCGCCTGAGCTTCATCGACTACGACCGCGAAATCGCGCTGCTGGCGCTGCGTGCGAACCCCGACACGGGCGAGCCTGAAATCATGGGCATCGGGCGTCTCGCCAAGCAGCAGTGGACGAATCGGGCAGAGTTCGCGCTGCTGGTCAGCGATCAGTTCCAGCATCAGGGCTTGGGCAAAGAGCTGATGCGGCGGCTGGAACAGGTCGCACGAGCCGAGCACGTCGGCAAGATTTACGGTTTCATCCTCGCCGAAAACAACGAGATGATCCGGCTGGTGGATACGCTCGGCGCCAGCGTGCAGCCGACGGAGCGTGACGGCATCCTGCGCGCCGAGCTTGACCTGTAAGGCGCAAGCAGCACCAGAATTCCAGGTATCACGAATAAGGGGCGTTCGGTTGAACGCTCCTTTGCTTTGTCTCAGGGAGTTGGTTCGGGGTAGCGCGCCATCCACTGGCGCAGTTCGGCGTGGGTCGGCGCGGTGGTCGCCCCGCCGACGCCCGTCACCGACAGCCCACCGCAGACATTGCCGTAGCGCGCGCACACGTCGTAAGCGCAATCTTCGACGACGCAGCCGTAGAGAAATCCGGCGTTGAAGCAGTCGCCCGCGCCGGTCGTGTCGACCACTTTCCCGGCGCGAATGCCGGGCACGTTCCAGACCTGGTCGTCGCTGGCAACCCACGCGCCACAGGCGCCATCCTTGATCACAACAACCTTCACCCAGCGCTTGAGCACCTCCATCGCCGCTTCGACGCTGTCCGTCTGGGTGATCATCTGGGCTTCGCGGGCGTTGGGCATGAAGACATCGACCAGCTTGAGCAGCGCTGCCCAGTCGCACAGCGAGCGCAGTTCCGGCGCGTCCTGGCAGTCCATCGAAATGGTCGCGCCGCGCTCGCGCGCCCGTTGGAACAGCGGGCGCAGGATTTCCGGCTGCATCAGCGCGCCGACGTGCAGGTGGCGATAGCTGGCGTGCTCGACCGCCTGCATCCAGTAGTCGTAGAAATCCGGGGGTTCAGGATCGACGTAGGTGATGAAAGCGCGCTCGCCCTCGAAGGGCATCGCCGACGAAATGCGGCGGTAGGGCATGTCCAGCGTGCGCGCCCAGCCCATGTCGATGCCTTCGCTGACCGCCAGATCGCGCACGAAACCGCTGTATTCGTCGGTGCCGAAGTTGCACACCCACCCCACCCGCGCGCCGAGCCGTCGCAGCGCCGTCGCCGTGATAAACATCGCGCCGCCCGTCGAGGTCAAGCCGCTGCAATAGGTTTCGCGCCCCAGTGAGGGGAATTCCGGCAGTCCCGTATAAATCAGATCGTAAAAATAGTCGCCTAATAAAAGAACGTCGTAATTTTGCTGGTTCATTCGTTCATGCTCCACGTCGGCGCGGCTTTCGCAGTGATCGCGCCGTTTACAAGATAGACGCTGGCGGGAAGCGTATTTCTACAATAGCATCGTTTCGTAAGGCGGCAATCGTGCCATGAGATGGCTATCGCCCGGACATCTCAACGGCGAATCATATCATACATCTTTCGCCTCGGTACGTATCGTCAAGATGCACTATAATGCAAGCGTGCGGCTTACTTAGAAGACGACTTCATGAATCGTACTACCGACGCGATCAACTCCGCAGTTCCCCCCGAGACGACCTCGCGGTCGCGCGTTCCGCCCTGGCTCAGCCGTCTTGGGGGATTTCTCACCGCTCCCTCGCGGGCTATTGACAACCCGGAACGTCGTCGTCAGGCGCAGCTTCTCTCCGCGCTGCTGCTGGTCTTGATCGCGCTGGCGCCGGTCACGCTGCTGATCATTATCCGTGCCTCGGAGACGAATCCCGGCAGCGCCAATACAGCCTCGTCGGTCATCGTCTCGCTGAGCTTCGTCGTGCTCCTGGTCGCCTACGCGCTCAGCCGCACCGCGCGCTACCTGATCGCCGCCGCGCTGGCGCTGGTGATCGCGCCGCTGGCGATCTTCTGCGTGATGATCATCGCCCCGGCGCAGTACCTCGATCTGGCACGCTATCTGGTGCTGAGCGTGCTGATCTGCGGCATCGCCTTCTCGCTGCGGACGACGGCGATGGTGGCGCTGACCTACATCACCAGCAGCGCGTTCGTGATGTACGTCCTGCTCGACATCCCGACGGCGGAACGCCTGTATTCGCTGGTCTACGTCGTGCTGGGCGCGACGCTGGTCACAACCTTCATTTATTACCGGGATCGCCTCGAAGCCGACCGACAGCGCGCTTTCGCCGCCGCGCGCGACGAGCTGTACGCCAGCCGCGAGCTGTACCGGACGCTGGCGAAAAACCTGCCCCGCACCGCCGTGCTGCTGTTCGACCACGACCTGCGCTTCCTGCTGGTCGAAGGGACCATCGGCAGCGAGATCGGCTATTCCAAAGCGGCGCTGGAAGGCAGGCTGGTCGCCGATACGCTCGCGCCGGACGCCGCTTCCGGCAGTCTTGAAGACTATCGCGCGGCGCTGGCGGGCGACGAGCGTGTCACCGAGCGCATGATCGATCACCAGTATTATCAGGCGCATTATCTCCCCGTCCGCAACGACGCCGGGGAGATCGCGGCGGGGATGGTGCTGCTTCAGAACATCCACGAGCAGAAACGCGCCGAGGCGGCGCTGCGCGAAAGCGAAGCGCGCTATCGCCTGATGGCGGAAAACTCGACCGACCTGATCTCGGTGCAGACGCCGGAAGGCATCTATCTGTACGCCTCGCCAGCGGCGCAAACGCTGCTCGGCTACGAACCCGAAGACATGATCGGGCAGTCCATCGACCATTTCCTGCATCCCGACGACATCGACCGGGTGCATCGCGTGCGGGAGCGCGCCTTCCAGACGACGGATGTGACCACCATCGCCTATCGCATCCGGCTCAAGGACGGCAGCTATACCTGGCTGGAAAGCGCCAGCCGACCGATCAACAACCCGGCGTTCGGCTTGCAGCTTGTCGCCACCTCGCGCGACGTGTCCGAGCGCATGGCAGCCAACGACGCCCTGCGCCGCAGCGAAGAACAGTTTCGCTCGCTGATCGCGTCGATGGACAATCTGGTCTTCTCGATCGACCTCAACGGCAAATTTCTGGTCTATCACCCGATGCCGTCGTCAATTTACGACACGCCATTCGATACCGAAATCTTCGTCGGCAGGCACTACGGCGAGGTGCTGCCCGTCGCGCTCTCCGCCCGGCTGGACGAGATCCGTCGCGCTCTCGACGC
>CAVXEZ010000006.1:0-801781 GCA_963760975.1 uncultured Chloroflexia bacterium
AAGGGCTTGGTGATATAGTCGTCCGCGCCCAAATCCATGCCTTTGCGAATGTCGTCGTAGGCGGCGCGCGCGGTCACGAAGACGAACGGAATGTCGGTGGTCGACGGGTTGGCGTGTACCTCCAGCAGGACGCCATAGCCGTCGAGGCGCGGCATGGTGATGTCGCAGATGATCAAGTCCGGCACCTGCTGGTTGGCGATCTCTACTCCAGTCACGCCGTCCTCTGCGGTGAGGGCTTCGTAGCCTTCCAGCATCAGCCAGTCCGCGACTTCCGAGCGCAGAATCGCTTCATCCTCAATCACCAGTATCTTCGTCATCGTCGTTTTCCTCTTTTATGGTTGTAGGGATGCTTACGATCATCGTCGTTCCTATGCCAACCTGGCTGTCCACCTCGATGTCGCCGCCGTGCAAATCCACCAACTCCTTGGTGATGACCAGCCCCAGCCCCGTGCCGGAGATCATCCCGACGTTGGAGGCGCGATGGAATGGCTCAAACAGATGCTTCAAATCGGCTTCGGGAATGCCGATCCCTTCGTCATGCACGGTCAGCACCACCGTTTCGGGCTTGTAGCCCAGGTTGATGGTGATGGGTTTGTCGTCGGGCGAATACTTGATGGCGTTTGACACCAGATTGCTGATGACCTGCCGTATCAGCTTTCTGTCCAGCATGGTCGCGCGGGTCACCCTCCTAGTGATACACAAGCCGATGCTTCACGTTGGGGATATCTTGAATTCGTCAATCACGCTGCGGCAAAGTGAATTGACGTTGACCCGTGTCGGGTTGAAATCGACGCGGCGCGCCTGCATCCGCGCCAACAGCAGCACGTCTTCCATGATGTCCCTCAGATGTCCGACCTGTATCTTGATCTTGTCCAGCCGCTGCTCGATCTGCTCGTCGGGGAGCTTTTGCGGTAAGCGCTCAAGGTCTCCGTCACGGCGAGGATCGACGCCAGCGGCGTGCGGAATTCGTGCGACGCCATCGAAACGAAGCGCGTTTTGAGTTCGCTCAGCTCCCGTTCCTTTTCCAGCGCGTCGAGCAGCGCCTGTTCCGCCTGCTTTCGCGTCGTAATGTCGACCACGAACGACATAATCAGGAATTCGGTATCGGTGTGGATATAGCTGAGTTGAATATCGGCAGGGAAGACGTGTCCATCCTTGCGCCGCCCATAAAGCTCCGAGACGTTCCCCATCAGGCGTGTATGCGGTGTCTTTGTATACGCTGCCCGCTTATGTGGATGACCCGTGCGCGAAGATTCGGGAACCAGTGTTTCCACCATTTGCCCGATCAATTCGGAACGGTCGTAGCCGAAGAGCGTTTCCGCCTGGAGGTTGACCAACATGATTTTGCCAGCCTGATCGACGATCACAATCGCTATCGGAGCCGAATTCGACGAGCATTCGAAAGCGCTCTTCGCTCTCGCGCAGCGCGATTTCCGCGCGCTTGCGCTCGGTGATGTCGCTGTAGGCGCCGAGCACGCCGATGATCTCGCCGCTGGGATTGCGCAGCGGGATTTTGCTGGTTTGCAGCCATCTGCGCGAGCCATCAGCACCGGTTTGCGGTTCTTCGTAGAGCAGCCGGGAAATACCGCTTGCGATGACCGCTTGATCGTCCGCCCTGTAGGCTTGAGCTTCCTGTCGCCAAGCCAGGTCGTAATCGCTTTTACCGACAATCGCCTCAGAGGAATCCAGCCCGGCGTCCTGAGCAGCCAGGCGGTTCGCACCCTGGATAACCAGATTCCTGTCTTTCCAGAAGACGCGAACCGGAATCGTATCGAGCACCATTTGAAGCATCTGCTGCGATTTGCGCAGGGCGGTGTTGGTGCGCAGGCGGGCAAGCAGTGTCCCGATAGTGAGCGCGTAAAGGGACAGAATCTCAAACAGGGGTTCGGAAGCAGGCTCATGGTGGATGCCGTTGTCCGCGACCAGCCAGCCCAGGCTCTCTTTACCGTTCCACAGGACCGCCGCAGCATTCCAGCCTGTACCTGTCGGGTGGTCAATACCGGCAGTGAGGAGCGGGATTGGATCGTCAACGGCGAAGCGCTCGCTCCGTTCGTAGGCACGCATCATGACGCCAGTTGGAGCCAGCGTAAAGTGAACGTCGTGCTCGTCAGAAATCTCGCCATGAACGTCCGTGCCGTAGGTGCCGATCACGGCATTGTGCTCGGCATCGTACAGGAACAGCGCCAACCGCTCGAAGCCCAGCCGCTCCAGCCCCAATTCGATGGTGCGACTGTAGAACGTATCCACCCGATTCGCCTGGGTCAGGTCAATCGTGATTTCGTGAAGCGCCATCAGGAAGCCCTGAAACTTTCGCTCCTCCTCCATCTTCGCCTGCAAGCTCGCTTCAGCCTTCTTGCGCGCGCTGATGTCGCGCGCGGACAGGACGAACTCGACCACCTGACCCGTCTGTTCCGAGACGACCGCTCGTCCGGTGGTTTCCACCCAGATATAGTGCCCATCTTTGTGACGGAAGCGGTAGGTCAGCGAAGCCGCAGAGGGCTGCTCGTACATGTGTTTGACGAGTTGCTGAATGGACGGCACATCGTCGGGATGAATGCGCTGAAAATCCTGGCGTCCGAGCAGTTCTTCCGGCTCGTAACCCAGAACGGCTTTGCTGGATGGCGAGATATACACGTACTCCATTGACGAGTTGATGCGCATCACCACGTCGGTGATGGTATCCGCCAGCAGGCGGTAGCGCGCTTCGCTTTCGCGCAGAGCCGCATTTGTCTTTTTGCGCACCAACAGCGTGCCGACCGTGAGCGCGTAAAGCGATAACGTGTCCAGCAGCGGTTTGGATGCGGGCTGCTGACGGACGCCGTTATCGGCGACCAGCCAGCCCAGGCTTTCGGCGCCGTTCCACAAGACCGCCGCAGCGTTCCAGCCCGTGCCCGTCGGATGAGTTGCCGTGAGCAGCGTGACCGGCTCATCGACGGCGAAGCGCTCGCTGCGTTCGTAGGCGCGCATCATGATACCCGTCGGCGACGGCGTGAACCGGACGTGGCGCTCGTCGGTAATTTCGCCGTGAACGTCCGTCCCGTAGGTTCCAATGGCGAGATTGTTTTCCTCGTCGTACAGGAACAACGAAAGCCGCTCGAAGCCCAGCCGTTCCAGCCCAAGCTCGACGACACGGCGATAGAACGTGTCCATGTGATCGACCGGGGTCAGTTCAATCGTGATGTCGTGCAGACCCTTCAAATGCGCCTGGAACTCCTGCTCCTCCTTCAACTTCACCTGAAGACTCTGTTCCAGCTTCTTGCGCTCGCTGATGTCGACGTTGACCCCGACCGTACCGATAGCGCGATTGTCCTCGTCGTATAGCAAATTGAGCGATGCGAGGATATGAAGCTCAGCGCCGTCCTTGCGGTACTGGACGACTTCACCGCGCCAGTAGCCCTGCTGGAAGAATTCCTCCGTGACTTCCTGAGGGTTCAGGTTGCTCTCGAACCGGGACCGCAATAGTTCCACGGTCTTCTTGCCCATCGCTTCGTCCGCGCACCAGCCGTAAATGCGCTCGGCTGCCGGGTTCCAGCTCTGGATATTCCAGTCCATGTCGGTCGAAACAACGGCGTCGTTGACGTGTTCGTAAAGGCTGGCGTGGTAGCGAATCTGCTCTTCCTGGGCTTTCCGCTCGCTGATGTCACGGATGACCGCGATGATTTCCAGCGCAGCTCCGGTGTTCGGATCGCGGATAATGTTATTGCCGACTTCCACCCAGACGTGATGACCGGCTTTAGGACGAAGGCGCGTCGTGAATGAAAAGGTGGACTCCGATGAGTTTAAAGCCTGTTCTAATGCGGACTGTACCTTGGGGCGATCACCGAGGTGCATGAATTCAAACCCGGATCTGCCAATCATTTCCTCCGGCGTATACCCCAGCAGAGCATAACAGGATGGGGTGATGAACTGCAGAACGCCATCAGGCGTCAGCTGGACTAACACGTCGCTGATGTGTTCCGCCAGCAGGCGATAACGGGTTTCGCTTTCGACCAGCGCCCGCCGTGTCTCCTGGAGCGCCGTAATATCGAACATCGTCGAGCGGCTCTTCAGGTAGTGACCATCGTCGTCGTAAATGGCGGTGCCGTTCAGCAGGATATGAAGGTGGCTGCCGTCCTTGCGGATAACGTCAAATTCGAGGTCATTCACGTAGCCGCGCTCGACGAAGCTGGGGAAAGTCTGCCGGAATGTGCGCACGCTTTCCGGCGTGAATATATCCGTGATCTTCAGCTTATTGACGACTTCATCGCGGGTGTAGCCGATCCACTTCAGTTCGGTATCGTTGATCTGAACGATCAGCCCGTCCTTATCAAGCGAGTGATAGCCGCAGGGCGCATTGTTGTAGAGGTCGTGGATTTCTGCCGCAGACTGTCGGAGTGCTTCCGCCGCCTGCCTCTGTTCGGTGACATCGTGATTGACGGCGATGATGCCAAACGGCGCGCCGTTGTCGTCCTTCATCAGCGTGACCGACCCCAGAATGTGGCGGAAACTTCCATCTTTGCGCTGCTGGGCGACTTCCCCCTGCCACCAGCCCTGCTCACGCAACTGCCGTGCGACGCCTTCAATTTCCTTGAGAGACCAATTTTGAGTGGGGATGATTGCAGCGACTTTTTTGCCGATAACTTCCTCGGCGCGCCAGCCATAAATGCGTTCCGCAGCGCGATTCCAGCTTTGGACGCGAAATTCCATATTGGTGACGATCACGGCGTCGCTCATGTTTTCCTGCAAGCTGGCGTGATAGCGAAGCTGTCGTTCGCGCGCCTTGCGTTCGGTGATGTCGTGGATCGTGCAGACCAGCCCGTTATTCACGATGCGCCCGATGCTCAGTTCCGCCTCGAAGACGGAGCCGTCTTTGCGCCGGGCGCGGACTTCGATCCCTTTTTCCAGGCTGGCAGCCGCGTCCGGTTGAAGGGCACTGATCAGGTGAGCGGTGTCGTCGGGATGAACCAGCGCGGTTAGGGGTTGATCGAAACAGTCGTCGGGATTACAGCCAAACAGCGAGTTGAACGCGGCATTGCTCTGCCGGATGCGCAGTTCGGACGAGACCAGCAGAATACCGTCGGCGCTGTTATTCAAAATCACTTCGACGCTGTCCTTCGACGATTGCAGCTCGGCGGTTCGTTCGGCGACCCCTTCCTCAAGCCTGGCGGTGTGGCGAGCCAGGGCTTCGGACAGGCGCACCCGCTGCACGGCAATGCCAAGCTGCGTAGCGATTTCGACGGCGATTTCCTGATCGTCGGCGCTGAAAAAGCCCGGCGAATCGGCGAACAGGACGATGTCACCCCACACCTGCGCGTCCACATAAAAACAGACGTGCAAGGCGCAAACCAGCCCCTCATCGATCAAGACACTGATCGTCGGCGGGGGTTCTCCAAGCTGGTTGAGGTCGTCAAAAACCTCTACCGGCGTCCGGTTGAAGTGTTTCAGCGTACCGGGTTGGACAGGAAAGCGAGTGCCCTCGCGCACGAATGTGTTGGATGCGGTCTCCACCGCGAAAACCAGCCATTCTTTGCGATTATCATCCAGCAGTCGCATGGATACTCGCTGACAGGGGATAATCCGCCGAATGCGTTTGAGCGCCGCTTCCGCCAGATCGTGGATTGAACGGGCGCTGATAATGCCGATGTCAATCTCGTGCAGCATTTCAACGCGCTGTGCGTAGTGCTCGACCGCTGCTTCGGCTTGCTGCCGCTGCGCTTCCTGCTCGGCGAATTCCATCGCAAAGGCGATGTCCCCCGCGAGTTCGTCCAGAATTCTGAGTTCGTCGGCGTCGAAGAAATCGGTCTCGTCTGCGTATAGAGTGAGGGTTCCGCGCACTTCACCCGCGACGATCAGCGGGAACGCCGCCGACGCGCGACAGCCCATGCGCAGCGCTTCCGCACGCCAGCGCGACGCGCGCCGATCATGGGCGAGATCGTTGCAGACGATGTGCTGCCCGGCGCGCAGGGCACGCGCCGACGCACTGCGCCCCTGGACTTCGCCGCTGAGGATCAGCCCGTTCCCCTCCAGAACGCCATCCGTCACACCGGCATGAGCGACAGGCTTCACGCGCTGCGTCGCGGGATCGAGCAGCCCCACCCACGCCATGCCGAAGTCGCCTTTTTCGACGACGATGTTGCAGGCTTGCTCAAACAGGGTCGGTAAGTCACGAACACGCACAATCGCCTGATTGATGTCGCTGAGCATGGCGAGGGTGCGGTTCAGCCTGCGGGCATGATCCTCGGCGAGCTTGCGCTTGGTGATCACTTCCGTAAGGATGAGGATTCCGCCAATCTCGCCGGTATCCGTTCGCCAGGGGTGAATCTCCCAGCGAACCCAATCCACAGAGCCATCGGCGCGCGGGAACGGCTCGGCTTCACTGCTTTCTTCGGCTCCAGCCAGGCAGCGCCGATGAATTTCTTTCCAGTGCTCAGGAATATCTGGAAACACGTCATAGTGAGATCGCCCGATGATGTCCTGCTCACCGAGGCGATAGTCCGTCAGCCATCGGTCGCTGACCACGAGATACTTCATATCCCGATCAAGCATGGCGAACGCCGCCGGGGCGTAGCCGACAAACAGCTTGAGCTGCTCCTCCGTGCCAAGCGGGACAGCAGACGGCGCGGACGCTTCGGACAGTTGCGCTTCCAGTTCAGCGATGCGCGCCTGCGCATCTTTGAGTTCCTGCTGTGCCGTTTCGAGGATGGGGTATGAGGGGCGACGATTTTCCGACATAATGCTATATCCTTGCTAAGTTGGATTGGACAAATCCAATGCCAACGGGTACTTCATCATAATCCTAAACCGTAATAGTTGTGGGTAATGGTTTTTCAGAATAACTATAGGATTGTTGTCACAATCTTTCGTGGGCACATTAATTCATGCGAATGAGCGGCTGAGCATCGGGGTAGAGCGTTCCGCGTAGCCGCTTGCGGCGAGAGTCACACAGAGGCATATTGCGGACCTATTCATGACCGAAGCGTGGAAACGCTTCGGTCTTCCTTGCGCTGCTCGAAAGTTTACCTTGACCCGCCGCGCGCCGGGTTATACAATATTGCCGTCTTCGGGCCTGTAGCTCAGCTGGGAGAGCGCTACAATCGCACTGTAGAGGTCAGGGGTTCGAATCCCCTCAGGTCCAAGTCTCGTACACTAGGCATATACAGTTCAGCCTCGAGCGGGAACGTGTAGTAGAGCGTTCCCGTACCGTTTTTCACCACGATCTTTTCCACAAACTGGCGCAGAGCACGCCGCGCGACACCACGATCACCATCTCTTAATGCTGTCCGTATGTATTGCATCCACTCGCCAAGTCGAGCGTCACTGATGTCAACGATCTTTGAGGGTGCAACATGCATCGACTTCAAGGTGGATAGTTCGGCGAGTAACCTTGCTTCTTCGCCTTTGCGCTGATCGTAGCGTCGTTGAAGATCAGCCGCGTACCCCATGCGTTCAAACTTGTCAATCAAGTTGTTCAACGACTTCTGGACGCTTTCGAGCTCGTCTTCGAGCGCAGCGATACGCACATCTACGTCACGGTTGCGGTCGGTGAGTGAACCCGCGAGGTCCGATGCGATCGGCTGGAGATTTTGGCGGGTAAGGACGTGCGTCATCAGGCTATCGATAACTGCTTGTTCGAGCGCCTTCAGACTGATTTGCCGTGCTTCACACTTTGCCTTCCGACTGCTCTTGCGCGTCGTACAGATAAAGTATGTGTAGCTGCCGCGTTTGCCTTTCTCGCCGGGGATGCTTTCGATACGCATCGGTGTTCTTCACCGTCTACCGCACCGCAGAATACCAGCCCTGATAACAGATATTCGTATCCGACACGTTCGGTTCGAAGTCGGGCTGCATCCGTCTCGCCTCGAAGTTTGCGCTTGCGTTCCGCGCGATGACGTTGTTCCGCTTCAAACCAATCTTTTGGAACTAATGCCGGGACAAAACCTTCGTAGACTTTGCCGCCGTATTCCAGATCCCGGTATAGATTCGGTTGGCGAAGAATGTGTCATAGCCATTGACGTTGCTGTAAATGTGGGTAGATCGATGAATTTCGCCGATGGTTGCCCCGAATGACGCATTTCCCACGCGGTCTGGCAGCGTTCCCACATCTCGGGATCGGGTACCAACCGTTGCACGACACGTGGCTCACCCGATGAGCGCCCGCGTTTGCGTTTGTAGACTCCAATCTGTATTCTTCTCGCCCTTGAAGCCTCGCGGGACGCCGCCGGGCATCAATCCAAGGTATGCGCCCGTTGATTTCCAGTCAGGGTTACATTGCAGAAATTCAGGATCGGTATCGCGCAGCCCAACCAGTTGAGCCAGCCCACGTTTTGCGTTGTGGGAGATTTCGTCAGAGTTGCTCATCTTGCCACTGTTGAAAAGCTTCGATCAGCGAATCAATCGCGGCATTTCCGGTGTTTGCTGATGTGATCAGGTCGATAATGGTGATGCCACGCAGCCGTAAATCCGTCTTAATATTGGTCGCGTCAATACTGTCGCGTCCTAAACGGTTCGATTTCCAGAAAATGACGCCGAAAGGTCGCTCCTGAGTGAACTTCTCCCGCTTGTAACGATCATTGATCCGCTTGAAGCGAGAGCGCATATCATCCAGCATTTTCTGCAGGTCATCACGTTTTTCCGTGTTCGAGGAGAGCTTCTGATCTGTACCCAAAAACTGTACCAAGCAGAGTGAGACTATCTGTAGAATCGAACCAGGAGGATAGTTTCATGGCAAGCAAAGGAACACGTTACAGCGAAGAACAAATCATCCGCATCCTAAAGGAAGTGGAAACCGGCAGAACGTAGCCGAGGTCTGCCGAAAATATGGGATGGCTGAGCAGACAGTCTATCGCTGGCGCAGCAAGTACGGTGGCTTGGACACCAGTGAGCTGCACCGCCTGCGCGAACTGGAAGCGGAAAACAGCCGTCTGAAGAAGATCGTGGCGCAACAGGTGCTGGATATCGACGCGCTGAAAGACCTGGTCTCAAAAAAGTGGTAAGCCCTCGTGCTCGACGCAGCGCGGTCGAGCGGTTAGTGACAGAACGAGGGCTGTCGCAACGTCATGCTTGTCAACTGGTGGGTATTCAGCGCTCGGCTGCACGCTATCGGTGCCATGCTCGTTCGGATGAGGCAGAGACCATTGCGCTGATCCGCGAGTACGCTCACGAGCAGCCGATGTACGGCTACCGGATTATCACGGCGATGCTGAAGCACGACGGTTTTCGCATCAATCGCAAGCGGGTCTACCGCATCTGGCGCCAGGAAGGCTTGCAGTTGCCTCGTCGCAAGGTCGTGAAACGGCGCTTTGGCGACTCGACGGGCACGCTTCATCGTGCCAGCCGACCCAATGAGGTCTGGACGTATGATTTTCTGGAAGCACGCACCGAGCGCGGTGGGAAGCTGCGGACGCTGACAATCCTCGACGAGTACACGCGGGAGTGTCTGACGATCCACGTCGCCCGCTCCATTTCCTCACGCCAGGTGATCCAGGTACTGGAATGGTTATTCTTGCTGCGCGGTGCTCCAGCCTACTTGCGCAGTGACAACGGCCCAGAGTTCATCGCCTACGCCCTTCAGCAGTGGCTGCGTGACCGTCACTGCGACACCATGTACATTACGCCGGGCAGTCCCTGGGAGAATCCCTTCATCGAGAGTTTCAACGGCACGTTTCGCGGCGAATGTCTGAATCGCTGGGTCTTTGCCAACGGGCATGAAGCACAGATTATCATCGAGGACTGGCGCCAGGAGTACAATCATCGTCGTCCGCACAGCAGCCTCGGCTACCTGGCTCCGGCTGCCTTTGCAGAGCAGGCTCAACTCTCACTCAACTTGGTCTAGATCGTGGGGGCAGGTAAACTCGGCTGGCATTCTAGTATTTTTTAGTGTCGAGAAAATACTGCTTCTCCGTATTCCCGCAACAACTCGTTGTGATGTGAAAGTAATTTATTTGCGACTTGACTTCTAATGCGTGAATAACCGGTTCCATCGAGGGATGAAAGAGTCTTATAGGCTATCGGCAGTATTAAGTCTTCACACAGATCGACGAGGCTTAGAAACCTGGTTCTGGCAATACCTGCTTGGACGACAACTCGATTGCCGTTTTTCCTAGTGGCAATATCGTATTCCAACCCCGCTCGATCCAGCAACTCAGATGTTCCATGTAGATTCAAGAGTACATGTGCATAAGCTATTCCTTCCAAGATGAAGGCGCGATCTATCGCTTGGATGTTTTTGTCATTTAGTGCTTTTAAGGCGTTCTCCTCAACTCGCAGATAATCATCTAGTCCGGGAAACCTATTTCGACTTCTCTGGCTATGTAATATAGCAGTCCCGACTACCGAGTCGCGGACTGAATGTGCGATTGTATACGAGCTAGAGAGATAGGGCGTTCGTTCCTTAAAAATCCTAATCGAGATTTCAAAATCGCCAGCGACGTAACAAACCAGAGCCGGTAGTATCATTGCCAGTTCAAACGCCTCGATATCTTCTTCTGTGGAGAGCGCATAGCAAAGGGATTTCATAATCGGCATATCTTGTGAGACGAGTTTATAAATCATGTGTGCAGGCAAAGTCTCATGTTGTATCTCGATACGTTCGATTATCGACTTGCACCAAAGTCGATCTATTGTCTTACGATCTCGTGGATAGAGTTCTCTGCTGCATTTAATACGTTCTACAAGAACAGCAAGCAAGTCAAGAATGCCTGTTTGACCATTTAGTCGCAATCTATAAATCCCGTCAAGAAGCTCCGTAATGCCTTCGAGCGAGGCAAGAAAATACTGCTTTAAGTCCATTTGAAACTTTTTTTGTACTAAGTCAACTGCAGCCTGTTCACGAAGGATGCGTAGTTCAGCAATATCAATCACATGCGCATTCTCAATCTTGGAAAGATATGAAGATGAAATTAAGCGTTTCCCATTCTCTAATTCATTCAAGAGACTGGGACTAATACCTATAGCGAGAGCGAAAGTTGACTGTGACCACTGACGTGCTTCTCGCAGTGACTTTAATAGCCGCCCGGCATCCACGCGAACAACGCTCCTATCAACTGCCAGAGGTAATCTACCAATATTATCACTTTTCACAATTTTTGTAAATCTTTAGGGAATGCCCGTTTATAATTTTGTTTGAGCAAGAAATTTGAGTTTTGAGAGAATTAGTTCTTCTTAAGAAGGATTAAAAGATCAAGGGCTTATGCATTGACAAGAACATATGTTCCATCATAATATGAGTAAAAGATAGAACATAATTTCTATTTCTTGGGGGCGCTCATTTACACATTGGTATATCACCAACATATGCTATAATAGGAGGATTGTCGTGACCCATAAGGTATTAACCAAATATGCCGGTCTCCGTTGTAAATTGGTTCCGGGCATGTTTTCGGTCGAATGGGGGGTCGGTATCGATCTTCCAGATGAACGACAAGTAGTTATGTTCGTGGATAAAGAACTCGTTGAGGTAGAACGCGAACCGAAGCCCAATAGGCAGGAGAAGGTTATGTCGAAGTTACCATAGCTGAAGTGCATAACGATACAGCTAGTGTAGTGTTGCCACAGAGTCCGTCTTAACGCGGCGCCTGTGTTGGAAGTTCCTCATAGTCTATTGAGGTGGAAAAACGGTGATTCTAAGCAGCCTTGAGATTCAGAATGCTCTTCGTGAACAAACTCATCGAAATTGATCCGATTCCGACTGGACTGCAATACGCTACAACCTCCGTTGATCTATTTCTCGGTCAGGAGGTGGTGGAGGCACTAACACCGAATGAGATTAGAGGCAGGCAAACACGCGGGGTCGAGTTCGCCGAGTATCATTCTCAATCTAGCTGATATAGACATTACGGACTTCCTCCATAATTATACTAAGCCTATGCCAAGGGAGGCAGATGGAAGCTATATTCTGCCTCCCAACAAGTTAGTTCTGGGTATCACTCATGAACGAATAAATCTTCCTGTTGCCTCCCAAATTGGGGCGCGAGTAGAGGGAAGAAGCCGTTTGGCTCGCCTCGGGCTTATAGTGCATCTTACGGCACCGACAATTCACTGCGGGTTTAGAGGGCGCATTACTCTTGAGATGATTAATCTGGGTCAGTATGATCTCCGCCTCAATCCAGGAAGACTTCCTGTGTGCCAACTTATCTTCGAAAGGGTTGGCGCGCCTCCCAATGGTCCACTACAAACAGTGTTTCTTGACCAAGACAAACCCACTGGTTAGCAGAGTTCTGCAATATAGCGTAATCGGTCTTTCTGCTCGCCGTTTTAATCGTATAATACTTATATTTAATAGCTCCATTTCCAACATCCCCATCTTCTATGTCAATACGGACACTAATCGCACTGCGGGTGGCAGAAGTAATTGATTGTATGTCGTCAAAGCATTTGAGACTTGAGCGGGGTTGTGCTAAGCGACAATGTCAAATGGTCCGTCGAATGATGAATCCTAAATGCGTCAAGAGTTTCGAATAAAGAGCGGGTCGTATCTTCTCTAAGTTCGCCAACGAAACTTTCGTGCTGAATATCTGAGATCGGTTGAGCACGGTTCATAATCATATTATATCATACTGCTTTCGTGTTCTTAGATTTGCTCTCCTTCAGGGCAATCGCATATGAAATCTCAATAGAGGATAATCGTCTCCCCAAAAGGGAGAAGCATGTTAGCAGAGACGAATATCATCACCCAGTTTGCGGAATTGGAAGACCCGCGTGACAGTCGGAATCGAAAACATCCGCTCATGAATATCATCACAATCGCTATTTTAGGGGTAATCAGTGGCGCGGATAACTGGGTGGATATTGAGCGCTACGGGCAGGCGAAGCAAGCCTGGTTGGGAACGTTTTTGGACTTGAGTCAGGGAGTGCCCTCACACGATACGTTTGGACGAGTTTTTCGTTGGTTGGACAGTGAGGCGTTTCAACGACAGTTTGTCGAGTGGACGCAGCAAGTTTGTGAACGCAGTGGAGGGCAAGTGGTAGCCCTGGATGGCAAGAAACTGCGGCGGTCGCAGGATAGCAGGCATGAGCGTGCTGGAATTTGGATGGTCAGTGCTTGGGCCAGTGAGAACCGGATGGTCTTGGGACAGCGGAAGGTGGAAGACAAATCGAACGAAATCACTGCTATTCCAGCGCTGCTGGCGGTCTTGGACATCAGCGGGTGTGTCGTGACAGCAGACGCGCTCAATACCCAAACCGAGATTGCCAGGGCAATTGTGCAACAAGAAGCCGAATACCTCCTGCCTGTGAAAGGGAATCAAGGCACCTTGTACGAGGACATCCAGGACTTGTTCGACGGGTTTGAGGCCGACAACTACGTCGAAGTGGTCTACGATACTGCCAAACAGGTCACCGAAGCTCACGACCGACGAGAACTGCGCCAATGTTGGGTTGTCCATCAGCCCGAATACTGCGCCTATCTGCGTCGTGCAAGCGACTGGCCGCAACTGACCAGTTTGCTCAAGCTGCTGACAGTACGCACGGTCGGGGACAAAACGAGCGTCGAAGTACGCTACTTCATAAGTAGTTGGCGCGCTGACGCCCGCGCTTTCTTAAGCCGCGTCCGGGAGCATTGGCAGATTGAGAATGGTCTACATTGGGTCCTCGATATTGCTTTCCGCGAGGATGAGTCGCGTATCCGCAAGGATCACGCTCCCCAGAACATGGCGACCCTGCGCCACTTCGCGCTCAATCTCCTCAAACAGGAACGTTCTGCCCACGTCGGCATCGCGGCCAAACGCAAAATGGCTGGTTGGGATAACGACTATTTATTCAAGGTACTGTGCTCTTGAAGAATATGCGTTTGCCCTGTGCTCTCCTTTGCCTTGTCTCAGATGGGGAAAGTATCTCCTAACTTTGCCCGTTTTGTGTCCCGCGCCGGCTGAAGTCACACATCAATACACCTGTTTCAGCGTTTGATACGCCTCAGATTCTCTGCTGAGATGAGCTTGCTCATCCTTCCCAAATTTAGGCACGTCTTAGTTTGTTGCGTAGACGAATCAAGCCACGAGACACCTTCGGACAACCTCATCGATCACCAGATTGATAAGACAGGAAATCAGAATAATTTGTAGGCGATGTCATCAGCCAAGTGAATTTACGCCAAGTTGTCTAGCCGCACAGTTTTTGCAGATCAATGGTATAGTTGGGGAGTATTCTCATATTTGTTCGTTTTTGGGTTGCTATATGAACGTCTGTAGTGACCCCCAAAAGTTGGACACCAAATAGGCTTGGCTTATTCTAGCATCGGTTCTGGCTGTCGTGCCCACCAGTCGGCTTCGAATTCCGCCGGAGTGAGATAGCCGAGCGCCGAATGGATGCGCTTCTGAGTGTAGACTTCCTCCAAGAAGTGCCCGATAGAGCGATATGCCTCGTGGAAATCGGCGTACTCCGATAAATCCACCTCCTCCTCTTTGATCGTTCGCAGCAGCCGTTCGGCGTAGCCGTTTTCCTCTGGCTTACCGACCGCTGCCATGCTGATCTGCACTCGAAATTCACTCAGCAGGTCAGTGTAGTCGAGGCAGGCGTACTGCCAGCCTTGATCGCTGTGGTAAATCGCCGGAATATGATCCCGTAGTGCTCGGCGCAAGGCGGTGAGCGTCAGTTCCCGATCCAGCGAGCGGCTCAGATGCCAGCCGCGAATGGCGCGAGTGAACACATCCATGAGCACCGCCAGATAGACGAAATCGCGTGCCAAGCGGATGTAGGTGATGTCCGCCACCCAGACCTCATCCGGGCGTGACGGCGTGAGGTCGCTGACCAGGTTGGGATAGCGCGGGAAGTTATGCTGGCTGTTGGTCGTGTGCCGTTTACGCCGTTTCAGCGGGCGTTGCAAGCCCATCTCCCGCATGAGCCGCTGCACCCGCTTGTGATTGACCGTCCAGCCACCCCGCCGCAACAGCGCCGTCAGGCGACGATAGCCGTAGGTCGGCTGCTGTCCCGCCATTTCCCGCAGTGCCGCTCGCAACTCACCGTCTGCCACTCCCGAAGACCGGTGATAGAAGCTGCTGCGGGGCAGCTCCAACGCCGAACAAAGCACTTGGATGGGGTACTGGCTCTGGAGGGTCATGGCAAGCTCCCGTTTCTGAAGCGTACTGAAGCCAGCAGACCGGACGCCTTTTTTGCGATTTCCAACTCCATCGTCAGCTTGCCGACCATGCGCTCCAACTCGGCGATCCGTTCTTGCTCGGCGCTGTGGGCAGCTTCATTCTCGAAGGCACGGGTTGCGCCAGCGAGAAATTGCTGCCGCCAGTTGCCGACCATCTGCGCGGTGAGTTGATGCTCACGGCACAATTCAGCCATGCTTCTCTCGCCCGACAGCAATTGCAGCACCACTTGGCTCTTGAACTGAGCGGTAAACTTGCGTCGCTTGCTCATATGACCATTCCTCTCTTGGACTAGGATACCGCATTTAGCCCCGTGTCCAATCTGAGGGGGTCACTTCAAGCGTTTTTGAGCACAGCCGAAGAATTGTTTTGACTCATAGTTTACCAAAAGAGGATATGCTAATCGCCTTCATCGGGTTCGTCCGGTTCACCGTTTGCAGCGCCCGCCGATTTGAGTGTTTTGTTCAGCACGTACTCCATTGCCGACCAGTATGTCTCCATGATGCTTTCCCCGATTTCGTCAGCCATGTCGCTGACTTCGTCGTTTGAGAGGGCGAGAATACGTGCGGTCAGATCGGGGCGCGAAGAGATGAGGTCGGCTTTGCTGATGGCATTCGTTGGATAGGTTCGTTGGTCAAACTGCTGTCAGGTCTTCCAGCAATTCCTCGTCTTCCTCGCCCACCAGTTGTTCCATCAGCCACTCGGTTAGCAGTTGACGACGCTCTACGTCAGGTAGCTGCTTCCAGCGACTGCGTAACTCGTCGGTCGGCGATGGCAGCGATTCCGCTGGCTGTTCTGGATGCGTCATAGACTTGAGTCATCGTCACCAAATATCCAGTCGGCGATGTCGCCTAAATCCTCCAATTCACTGATCGCTCCGTCCTCATCCGTTATCTCCGCAAGGAACTCGTAGAGTTGTCCGCGCGGTGATTGTGTGAACTTCCCTACATGCGGCTGAATTTCCGCTAACCGTTCGGTGATGATTCGCCCAGCCTCCTCTCGTGTCACTCGCGCGGGTTCCAATGTGGATGTTCGGCTGGATTTAACCCACGACCAAACATCGGTGATCCAACGCTCCCGGTAGTCGTGATAGCCCAGCCCGTAGCAGGTGTAATACGTTCGCTTGTCTCCACTAGGACGGCTGACGGTGACGAACAGGAACTCGCCGTAGCTGTTGGATGACATCTCGACTTCGTGGATGAACGTATCTTCGTCGTTTAGCAGCGCCTGAAAGCGCGTGTGACTGAGCTGGTCAAACAGGCGCTCGCGCTCGGTAAACTCGAAAGGTGGGGTTGATTGTGGCTGTTCTCTTTCTGGCATAAGTGATATTGGCTGCGTTATCCCCGGCGTTCATGCAGGGCAATAAGTTCTCGCAGATTCGTCGGCTCAAAATACAGGTCGCGCTCAATCGGCAGTCCTAATGGATCACGGACGCCTTCCAGCTCTGCCAGCGAAAAGTAGCCTAATTCCACTTCCAGTCCCGACACCAACCCAAAGAACAGGTCATCGCCGTCGAACTCGGTCGGATACCACGTCCAACGGCTGGCGGGCGTGAAGAACTTGATGGGGGCAATCGCCTCCAATCCCAGGTGCTCGTTATGATACAGGGGCGGCAGCAGCGCGCGATGCTCTCCCCCAAGCAGTTCCATCGCGTGACGCGGAAACAGCCGCACGTCGGTCAATTGTCGATGTTCGTTATCGTAGGTCAATTCGTAGCTGCGCCGGGAATCAGGGTTGGTCAGGCGCAGTGTGTTCTCCCCTGTCACACTCAGGGAGTAACCGCGCTCTCTGGCAAGCGCCAGCGCCTCGTCGTAGGCTTGATCTCGATTGCTGCGCAGGTTCAGAGTTATCTGGTCGAAAATGTGGACAGCTTCCCCTTGATGATCCTCAGTGGATACGATTTCGCGCTGAACCCCCGAAGGAAAGGTGATGATCGGGTACTTTTTCCCCTCAACCCACATCTGTTGGTAATGCCTTGCCAGCACGTCCCCATGCAGGAATTCCAGACCGGGGATTTCGGTGCTGTCAAAAGGGGTTGATTGTTCTTTGCTGTACCAGGGCATCAAGACACGGTAGCACAGTCCGGCGGACCGTTTCAAGCCGCGACGATCCACAAAAAAGAGGGATGCTCCAAAATGATAAAGAACATCCCTCGATGCGTGGCTGATTCTGTCTGCCGACTACGCTTCAGCCCCTGGGTCTTGTGGGACATCTTGCGTCTGAGGCGATGGCTCGTCTTTCTTCCCGTTGCTCGTCGAGCGACGCCCGCGATGCTTCACTTCGCTGGTCTCAAACGTCGTGAACTTCGGAACCAGCCCGGAGAAACGAAAACGCCGATCTTCCTCGGTGGTCGCAGCGACCAGCCGATCCAAAAGCTCCTTGAGACCCACGTTTTCAAAGAACGCCAGCGTTTTCTCATCGGCAATCTGAGCGATCAGCTCGTAGCTGACGACGAAGTGAATCGCCAGATTCATCAACTGGAACGGGTCGTCCAGCCCAATTTTGGTGACGGGTTCGTCCTTCTTGAACAGCAACCGGTTCTTGCCGGAACCCCCGTTCTCGAACAGCCGGATTTCCTGACGCGCGTAATTGACCGAGAGAATGTGAACCGAGTCGAAGAAAAACCCCCACTCAATCCCTTCTTGCCTTGCCATGTGCTTCACTCCTTCCCAAACGTGGGAATCAAAAAGCCGCTGTTCGCGGCTTCGCGGAATTCAAGTGTCTGCACGCTGTCAAAGTACGTCTACGATGGTCAGACTATTCATTATGGCATATCCGATCAACGGCGGCTGCCGGGACATTCATGGTGTGCATAGCCGTCGTGACACGATTACGGGTCGCTCGACTGAGACGCGCGTTTGTTGTCTATGGGCGAGAATTTGAAGTTCGAGCGCAAGTTGTGTGGGCATATAGATGTTGATGGGTTGCTTCTTTTTCCCCATGATAATCACGGCTCCGTCACGTCCTGCTCAGAGTATCTGAAAAGAGCGGCAGCGTGTCGAGTTGGTTGAACGGATCGGTCGCGCGTGTTCTGGTGGTAGGCTGAGGTGGCTGACTCGATTGGATCGTGCTACTCTCATTGAACGACGTGGGCTTGAGCTTCGCCACGAACAATATGGCGGGTCGCAGACGGTGAATGTCGCGCTCGTCAGGCAGCACGACGTTGTCATAACGACCAATCTCGCCGGGTCGTCCGGCAATCTGGATGAGCCGACCAGCGGCATTGCGAGCGTAGAGTTTGGGAGGATTACCGAGGCTGGACTGCATGAACCAGTGTAGCACGGGAGGCGCGTGCCTTTCAAGCACAAAACAATGTTGGGAAGTTCGGGAACCTTACGGTCACTGCTTGTCGGCGTGACCCAGTATTCCTAATACCAACACAATCAGCGAAAACACGAATGCGGTCAGATATGCGACCAGCACGGGTGGCAATCCCGCCATCATCGGCAATTGCCGATGACAACACCAACATCGCGTTGCTCGACACGGCACGTCACGGAGTTTGGCACATGGACTGTCAGGCTGCCCACAGGGTAACAGCCGCGATAATCACGATGCCGAGCAAACCTCCTGCCATCAGTACCACTAAAGCATCCATCAGGCACGCTCACCTCCTCTCATGATGACGACTGCGAGCACATAGGCACCCGCAAACGATGCCGCCCCTATCGTCGCCACAATCACCGAAAATGGTCGGGCGAAGACCTGGGCGATCACCATTCCGGCGAAGACCATGTTCGCCCAGGTCATGAGTTTGTCGGCAATTTTGTTGCGCTGATGGACGGTAAGTTTCTTCGTTTTTGTCATGATTTATGATAGCACGTCGGTTCAAGCGGGTAAACCCGTGCGCGCGTTGCCCTACGTGAGCGAGGCTCTCCCCTGGGTATATCCGGCGACAAAGGCGTTCAAAAGCGGGTTGATGGGAGCCGAATGGGCGCTGACTTCGGGCGTGACATCCTTCAGTTCTCGGACGATCCCCTCACTGTCGCGCAGCAGCTCCAGCGTCGCCACACGGGCGTGGATGTCATCCAGACTTCGGCTCATAATCAGCAGGACGTCGCGTCGGTTCGGGTCTTGGGCAGGCGGTCGAAAGCCGGAGCCGAGGTCGTCCGGTGTGCTCATCCACGCTTCAGAAATGAGGAAGACCTGTCGCAGCGATCCGACGATGCGCGACCGCGCAGCGCGAATGCCGATGATGTACATCAGCTCCTGGCGGCGAGCGGTATGTTTGGGGAATTCCAGCGGGATGCCGACGAGGTTAGTGTCGCCGTCCAGCACCAGCAGCGGCGAATGGCTTCCGGTTGCCAGCAGGTGTTCGCTCGCCGATGCGACGAGTTCTTCAAAAATAATCGGTGTTGGTGGCTGATCGTGCTCGTGAGTCATAAACCAGGAGAAAGTTGCAGAACATACCGCTCCTATGGTTTAGGTTTAGCACGATAAGGGAGACAAAATCAACCGCGTGATTTGCCTGTCTCAAGCGGTTCGCCAGACGCCACGCTCGGTCGACTGAAAGGGACCTTCCTGAAGCTCGCGTCGGACAGTCGCGTGCCAGTCCGTTCCATTTATCGCCGCCTGGCTCGCTCTGGCATGATGGGCAATGACCTCGTAAATCGTCTGAAGGGACGCCGTACCGCCGCAGGATTCCAGTGCCGTCAAAACGATGCTGCGCCACGTTTGACGTTGCGAGCGCCGTTGATCGACTTCCTCAACGGGCTTGGCGACCCGAATGGGTACGATCCACGACTTCGATTTCTCCATCACCATGACCCACTCCGTCACCAGGAAGGCGACATTCTTCGCTTGGTGAGGCGTGCGCGCACCGGTTGTGTTGAACTGCACCTTCACGCCGTCTACGTCCAGATCACCGTAGAGATTGATCATTCGGTGGAGCGGATAGAGTACCCCCTGCCGACGAATCGAGCCGATGAGAATGGCAACGTGCCCGCCTCCCTTGACGTGGCTGTAAGCGTTGTATTGCGCTTCGTTTGCCATGCGAATGAAGTCATCCATAGACGGCGCTGCCGACAGATCGGCGGGGTGGGGCTGCTCTCCCCATACACGCCCGCTGTACTGGATCATGTCAAAGTAAGGCAGATGGAACATGACCAAGTCCGGCGATGTGCCATCTGAACATGCGGGGATGGCGTCCTCAAGGATGTTGAACCCATCACGGAGGTCGCCCGTCCAGTGAGGAACACCGAATTCTTTGCATACGTCCTCGGTCGTTCCCCCGCCTGCGAACGGGTCGGCGACCGAGTGAGCCTTGTAGAGATCGATCAGGTCAAGCACGAATTTCCCGCTGAAGTTGCCCGGATAGTGGGAATCGCCCCAGATACCGCGCTCCGGGTAAGCAAAGAGATTGGTGTGTTTCCCCTCAAATTCGGGAACAAGAGGTGAGGAATAGGGTGGCTGACCTTCGCGGGACATAAGGGCAGCGTAGCATATTCGGGACGGGAAAATCCAGAAGACTAGCTCAATAGGAATGGCATCAAGAGTGGAGTGCTACTTATCATTCAGGCGCTTGGAGAATATACGTAGGATGTCAATTGCTGCTTGCTGATCCTGCAAGGTCGGCAACTGACGAAAGTAGTTTAGTACCGCAGCCTCTTGCGAGGGTTCTATTTCAGGATCAAAAAAGTAGGCAATCGGAACTTCGAGTGCAGTCGCGTAGAGGGGTATGTCTGCGGCTGGCAATTTGCGCTTGCCGTTTTCGTACTCGGATATTGCCCCCTGATCGGACGATACCGCAGCCGCCAAGTCTTCCTGCGACATGCTCTTTCTATCACGCGCCTGCCGTATACGCAGACCAAGCAAAGTCGAATCCAAGAGCGATTATCTCCAGAATCACATAGCAATTCATTGCGATTCTAGATAAAGGCTCATATAATCGTCTATGACATAAAGGCGATGGAATCTTATCGATATTACCGATGTGCCTCGATTCTCTCGCCTACCGTTTCATCATCCCGACCACTTATTGGCGAAAGGAGCAGCGCAATGAAAAGCGGCGGCGACGGCACGTAAGTGTGCAATCAGTGGGCGGCAATGCCGCCCACACCATTTCTCACCACTCCCAACGCACAATATAGACCTCGTGCAGTCTCGCTCGCTCCGGCTCCCAGGCGATTTGCCAGCGACCATCCGGCAATTGCTGTAGACTATCCGCACTCATTTCCTTAGTCTGTTGCGATTTCTGCTCAATAACCTTCACCTGTTTCGGCGTCCGATCTTTGGGGAACACGACCGTCAATGACAATCTGCGCGTGCTGTGGTCTATGTCTACTTGATAGTCCTCGACCGGACGGACGAACCCATCTTTGATGGTGCGCTCAATGTGGAAGTCTTCGATGTCCCCTCGGTTTTTAGTCTCGCGTAGCGAAATAAGAACCCGATACTTGTTTCCGTCACGGTACGTATCTACCGGGTATCCCGGTGAACATTTGTAGTCAGAGAATATTTCTCCATCGCCCCAGGCTTGATCTTGGAAAGCTATTACGTTGTCTTGCAGAAACTGCACCTTCTGATGCTTGATGTAGACAGCCACCTTGCCCTGTGGATCGAGCAGTTCGAGCTTTGTTTCATAGTCCAGCACTTCGTATGTGCCGGGCAACTGGCGTAATAAGCGTGGAAAGTGTGGGAGAATGAATTTGACCACGACAGTGGCGAAGTCTGCCCGGATTAGAGCGAGGGCGATCTCAAGGATCGGAAAAGAATATGGCTCATTTGAATCTGACTTGCTCATCTTTCCCTAGCATAACACGCTGAAGATAAGCAATTCCAGTGATGTAGTGCCTATAACTATATCGCTAAATGCAAATGGCACTCAAAATCGCGTGCTGTTTTTATATATGCCCCTGCACAATTGCCTTACCCAAGCTGCGGGTGAGCGCTACAGCCGCGCCACCTGGTCGTACCGGAAGCAGTCGACCGTGTGGTCGTTGACCAGCCCGCACGCCTGCATGAACGAGTACATAATCGTCGAGCCGACGAACTTGAAGCCGCGCTTCGCCATGTCCTTGCTCATCTGGCGCGAAAGCTCGGTTTCGGCGGGAATGTCGCCCATGCCATGCCAGTGGTTGACGATGGGCTTGTCATCCACAAAGCCCCAGACATACTGATCGAAGCTGCCGAACTCCCGCTGAATTTCCAGCACCTTGCGCGCGTTGGTGACGGCGGCGTTGACCTTGAGCTTGTTGCGGATGATGCCGGGGTTTTGCAGCAGTTCGGCGATTTTGGCGTCGTCGTAAGCCGCGACCTTCGCCGGGTCGAAGTTGTCGAAGGCGGCGCGGTAGTTGTCGCGCTTGCGCAGGACGGTGATCCAGCTTAAGCCCGCCTGCGCGCCCTCCAAAATCAGGAACTCGAACAGGAGGCGGTCGTCGTGGACAGGCACACCCCATTCTTCATCGTGATAGCGCTCGTACAGTGGATCGCCCGTGCCCCAGGCGCAGCGTGTCAGGATGGTCATCCGGCGCGCTCCTTGCCGCTGCGCAGCACGTCTTCCAGCGAGACCAGCTCACCGTCGCCGGAAGAAAGACGCTCGCGCAGCGCGTCGAGTTCGTCGTCGCTGAGCGACGCGAGCAGACGATCCACGCTGCGGCGCTTCGCTTTCTCTGCTTCCTCCCGCGCCTGCGGCGCGTAGGTGACGAACCGAGTCGCAACCAGCACACCGATCACGTAGAACAGGGCGATAAATATGCTCTCCGGTACGAGTGGAGAACCACTGCCAAAGGATGCAATCGCCGCCGCCGCGAACGCGCCCCAGATGAAAAAGATCGCTTTCAACCGGTCGCCTGAGTCCATGCGCGCCGCTCCTTTCGTCAGGCTCTCCGCTACCAATCTATACGTTATTCAGCGGAGAATCGTTGCACAAGTGCGCAACCTTGCCTATGATATTAAGAGGATTTGTCGTTAAGAGCAAAAGGAGCGCATGATGCGTCGAGCGTCAGGCAGGCTTTTACTCATTGGTCTATTCATGCTAGCGTTGGTTGGGGTGGTCGCTGCCGCGCCGAACAGTCCGGCAGGGGCGATGCTTCCGGCAATTGTCGATTTCACGCCGGATGTCAGCAGTATCAACTATAGTGATGTCGAAGCCGGGACAGCCCAGGTGACGCTGTCCTGGAATACCATCAACACCAGCGACCAGAACCGCCTGTCGCTGGATATGTACCAGCAGAACGGCTGGGTTTCGCTCCTCGGCGGGGACGAAACGCTGCCGCTGAGCGGCTCGAAGCAGATCACGGTGGCGCTGCCGCAGAATTTCGGCGTGCCCACCTACCGTCTGACCTTGAGAAACGCTTCCGGCGACGTGCTGGAGCAGCAGTTCGTCACGCTCCCGTACAGCCCGGCAGCGCAGGAAGCGCCGCACATCGCCTCGTTCACCACCGGCGTGCAGAGCGTCGATACCAACCTGCTCGTCCAGGACAACGCGCGCCTGACCGTGAGCTGGCAGATCGAGAACCGCCAGCCGGACACGCTGATCCGCTTCGATCAGGTGCTTCCCGACGGCAGCACCGTCCCGGCAGACCTGCCGCGCCACGTCCTGTGGGTGCCGTCGAGTGGAACGGGCGCGGTCGTGCCGCGCTCGACCAGCTCGAAGGACAGCCTGACCTTCCGCATGAGCCTCGTCAGCCTGCGCGATGGCACGGTCTACGATCAGGCGGACATCACCATCCCGGTAACGGGCAGCGTCATGATCGCCGCGCCGAACACCGGCGGCGGCGCGCAGCCGGAGCCGCTGGCTGCCTCGGCACTGTCGGCTTCGACGCCGACCATCAACGGCAGCCAGATCAGCACCTTTGGGGCGCAGTCGCAGATCCGTCGAGCCGGGTGGCAACGTCACGCTCAGTTGGGACGCGGGCGACGCCCAGAACGTCAATCTGCTCGAATCGGTCGACAACGGCGGTCCCAAGACGCTCTACATCCAACTGCCGCCGAGCGGCACGATGTCGCTGCCGGTGCCGCAGGATTCGTCCGGCGTGACCTATACGCTGCGCGCGCAGAGCGCGGACGGCACCGTCTCGACCGGGCAGGTGAGCGTTACGCCGGGAGATGAGGGTTCAGGCGGCTGAAACGACCACCTGACTATCAGCGCGAATCGCAGACTGAATCGCCGGGGCGCAAACCCCGGCGATTTTTTGTTTATTCTGCCCATTTGTGCAAATGAAAGGTTTAACATAGTCTTGTCCTTGTTTAATCTATCCAAATAAGGTATAAACAAAGTTAGCTATCAATTTAGGCGAATTTTGTTAACTTAAATAAACGCACTTTCCTCTTTAGAATTATGGGAGGCTGTCTGCGACAGCTTACGAGTCGGAGTTTCTTATGACCCTCGCACATGAAGAAGTCAGCGATGCTGAGCTGATTGAGCGCCTGCGGGCAAACCACCTCGACGCCTTGGGCGCTCTTTTTGACCGTTATTACGCCCAGGTCTATCGAACGGCAGCGGCGATCACGCGCGACAGCGCGGTCGCCGAGGACATCGCTCAGGATTGCTTTCTCAAGCTGCATCAGTATGCCCATCGCATCGACGTAGCCCTGCCGCTGGCGCCCTGGCTGTACCGCGTCACGGTCAACCTGAGCTACACCTGGATTTCACGCCGTCAGAAGCGCCGTATCTCGCTGGAAGCGCTGGTCGATCACCTGATGTCGCCCTCCGGGCACGCGCCGGATCAACTGGCGGAAAACAGCGAGATTCAGCATCAGGTGCGCCAGGCGATCAGCGAGCTGCCGTTCAACCAGCGAGTCGTGATCGTGCTGCATTACCTGAGCGCGCTGAGCCTGGAAGAGATCTCCGAGATACTGGATTGCCCGGTCGGGACGATCAAAAGTCGTTTATACTATGCGCGTGAAAATTTGCGCCGCCGCCTGGATGAAAGTCACCGAATCAACGAGGTAGCACACGGTTATGCCGGAATCACCTGAGCGATACTTCGAAGCCGATGTCACGCGCACGCTGAAGTTTGAGACGCTCGTGACGCCGCGCCAGCAGGAAGCGGTGCGGGAACGTCTGCTGTCGCTTGCCGCAGCCCAGACCATGCTGCCGCCGCTGGCGGTCGATGCGGAGCGCGATACCCTGCGCGATCACGCCACGACGCTGCGCTACCACACCCTGCGCCTGCTCAACCTCCTGATCATGGACGCCACCGCGTTCGAGCGCGCGCGCCACCTGCCGCGTTTTTATCAATACTACAACAACGTTCACGGACGCCATTTCTTCTCCATGATCCGAATGTCCGCGTGAAAACAATTAAGATTAAGTGACGCCAACGCGCCTTTTTAACGGTATAATTTTGCTATACCGTTTTTGTTTTGTCGGCGACGGATAGGGAAATGCGCGTATTACCTCGTGTTGTCACGGTTGACCCGATAGGTACGATTGGGCGCACCATGCGCGCCATGATCGATTTGACTGACCACCCGATCATGCAGATCGACGTGCCCAACGGAGTCGATGCTCTGGAGGAAATCCGGCTGACGGGCTGCCAACTGCTGATCACCGCCCTGCAACTGACGGACGAGATGAACGGCATCGACCTCGCCCTGAACGTCAAGCAGGTCGCGCCCGAAGCCGCCGTGATCATCCTCGGCGACCTGGACGATCCCAAAGAGCTGGACGAGGAATACCGCACGGTCGCGCCCTTCGTCTACCTGCATCGCCCGGTCGACGGCGCGCAGTTCATGCGCGTGTTGAGCGCGGCGCTGCGCAACGGCGACATCGCCAGCGCGAATATCCCGCCCGCGCGTCCTGCCGAACCGGTCGCCGATCTGGGGGTTATCCCGCTGCTGGACATGAACGTGGCGCAGCGTGTGGTCGATTCGCTGCTGATCGACGTGGGCGCGATGGCAATTGTCGTCGCCAGCCGCAGCGGTGAGGTTCTGCTGGAACGCGGCGCGGTCGGCTACCTCGACCGCGAACAGCTTGTGGGCACGCTGCTGCCCGCCGTCAGGACGACGGTCGCTATGGGGCAGTTGGTCGGCGGACAGCCGTCGTCGCTCCAGTTCTACGATGGCGAGCGCTACGACGTGTACGTGCTTTCGGTCGGCTTCCACCATTTCATGTGTCTGGTTTTCGACGGGCAAATCGGCAGCAGGCAGTTCGGGGCAGTCAACCGCTTCGGACGGCGCGCGGCTGAAGACCTGATCGCCCTGCTCGGCATCAGCGCCTTCACGATCACACAGCCTGAAGAAGAGGAGCCGTCGCGCCGCCACGTCCAGCCGGATGAAGAAGCGCCCGAAGAAGAGCCGTTTGAGCCGTTGATCGCCCGTGCCGAGGACTTCGGCGGCGGCGAAGAACTCGAACCGCTGCCCGAACCGGAGCCGGTGCGACTCGCGCCGATTGAAGACCTCGATCTGAGCCTGTTTGACCAGACGATGCTGGAGAGCCTCGACGAGTCGATGGCGGACGATCTGTTCGACCCGGACAAGCTGGCGGAAATCGCCAACGAGACGAGACACGACCGGGGTCCCCTGTCCTATGATGAAGCGCGCGAGCTGGGCATTATCCCCTAAGGAGCACCGGGCGGGGCATTAGCTGTCCCGCTTCTGCGCCGCTCGCAGCGTGATCACCGCCAGTTCCGGCGGACAGTTGAAGCGCAGCGGCAGCCCCACCGCACCGATCCCTCGATTCACATAGAGAAGCTCTCGCCCTACCCATCGACCGCCCTGGAACAAATCCCGACGTGTAGCCGGATACCAGCTAGCGCGTCAAGCGAGGAATGTAAATCTGCCCGCCGTGCGTGTGCCCGGAAAGCTGAAGCGCGAAGCGCCGGGTGGCGGCGCTCACGTTGATAAAATCCGGCTCGTGCGCCAGCAGGATCGCCGTGCCCGTTTCGGGCAGATCGCGCAGCACGAGGTCGAGCCGGGCGTGCAGGCGCGTCAGGCTGTCGACGCCTGCGACGTGCAGATATTCGCCGTCGCGCTCGATGGAATAGACCGCGTTGTTGAGGTTGATCATGCCGCTCTCGCGGATCACGTCCTCGACCACGTTTTCACGAGCGCCATGATCGTGGTTGCCCATGACGGCGAGTTTGGCATCGCGGGCATTCAGGTCGCGCAGCGGGATGATCAGATCGTCGGGGCAAAAGGGGACGCGGTGGGTGATGAAATCGCCCGTGAAGGCGATCAGGTCGGGCTGCTGCTCGTTGATGCGGGCGACCAGCTCCTGCAAGCGCGCCCGCGTCATCATCACCCCATCCAGATGCAGATCGGTGAAGTGGACGATCCGGTAGCCGTCGAACTGGGGGGCAAGCCCGTACAGGTAGAGTTGAAACGCATGAACGTCCAGCCAGTCGCGCGTGGCGCGCGTCACGAGGAGACGATGGAGCGCGCCGTTTCGCGTAAGCTTCAACCCTTTATCCCGTAGAGACCGTTAGCTGACTGAATGCCGATCCGAATGCCTGTCCCAGCACAAAACCGATAGCGACGTTGATCAGGACGATCACCATCAGGCTGATCAGCAGCGCCATGCAGCCTTTCGCCGCACCGAAGTCGTAGGCTTCGCCAATTTTACTCGACGTTTTGATGGAAACGTAGAGCGATAGTCCGACAAGCGCCAGCACGAAGCACAGGATGAGCGGCGAAACGCCCGCAAAAGCGGTGAAAGCAATCGAGATGTAGAGGATGAAGAAGAGGATAGGAAACCACTTGTTGTAGAAGCCGAGCAGGACGCTGATCAGGTGACGCCACGTCCCTACCCCGCCGAGCAGCTTCGAGGACAAGTGAATCAGGGCGGTCTGTAACAGCAGGCTCAGAACGCCGCTGATGCCGGAGCCGATGCCCGTAACGAGCAGCGCGCCCAGCGAGACGCCCGTGAAAGACGACTGTATATCCTGAAGCTGCTGCGGCAGGTCCGTAACCAGGCTGGGATTAGCAAAGAGATTCTTGGCGCTCTCGCTCACGACCAGCAGCGCCAGCACCGGACCGATGATGACGATCAGCGTGTAGATCGTCACCTCGAACCAGACATCCGTCCAGGTCGAGCGGCGGGCTTCGGTCATGTGCTCTTCGACGCGGCGATCTTTTTCCTCGCGGACGGCGGTTTCCGTGAAGCGCTTGCGTTCGTTGCGGTCGACGATCATCTGGAGCGCCGCATCGCCCTCCAGCCCCGTGACCGCCGACGCGACGTTGTTGAAATAGCCGTCGTTGATCAGGTTCGGGTTCAGGCTGATCGCTTCGGTGAGGTTCTTCATCGCCCGCGCGTTGTTGCCCTCGATATTCAGCGAAAGCGCCGCATCGATGTACAGCTTCGCGCGGTCTTGATCCGGCTTGGGGACGTTGTAATTGCGCCCGCGCACCAGCACGATTCCCGACGCGGTCGTCGGCGGCATCGGCTGCTCGACCGGAATATCAAGCTGTTGAAGCGGCGGGTGGCTTTCGGCTTCCTTTTTCGCCCGTTCGTGCTTCTGCTGTTCGATGACCTCCCGCTCGTTTTCCAGCAGCCTCTGGAAGCGATCCGTAGGCGTGAGGATGGCGGACGGCGGTTCAGGCTCTTCTTCGACCGGCTTGTCCGCCACGAACGGCGACATGCGCGGGCGCGTCTGATCCTTCATCTGCTGCTGAATGTACTGACCCGCCTTGCGGGCGAGGTCGCGCACCCCCGGATCGGAATCCCCCCGGACGACCGCCGCCAGAGGCAGAAGGGATGCCGGGTCTTTCGCCTTGCCGAGCGCGATGATGGCGCTCCGGCGCACGGCGGGATCGGGGTCATGGAGTTGAAGAATCAGTTGGTCGATCATAAGCAAGCAGCCCCCTCAAGCTTTCCCCATTCTATCACGCAATCACGGGGGAGAAAGTAGACTTCTCAGGGTAATCGCATCAAAATCATGAAGCGGGTCAAAAGGGCTTACAAGTGTTGTTGTAGGGGCAGACCCGTGTGTCTGCCCGACGGGTGAACACGTGGGTTCGCCCCTACAGATACGTTGAGAACTTTTGAAATCCCGGCGCGAAATTTGTGCAATCACCCTGGTAGACTTCTGTGAGCGTTCCCAGTGAACGCGATTTGAGCGCTCTGGGGGGCTGAACCTGCGCGATCCTCAAGCTCCCGGAGAGGCGAGCGGGAAGCTCGCTTCGTCATGGTAATTCGGTCCCTGCGGCGTCAGCACGCTCGACACGAGGTGGAATTCCGAGACGGTGAACGGATCGGCGCGAAAGGCGCGCTGCCGTTCGAGAAAGCGCTCGACCTGCGGCACCTGTCCCTCACCTTTGAGCCGCGCCAGCGTGATGTGCGCGCTGAAGGGGCGGTCTTCGGGCGGAAAACCCACCCCGGCGAGGCGCTGCTCGACGGCGGCTTGCAGCGTCAGCAGCGCCGGTTGATCGCCGATGCCGACCCACAGCACGCGCGCGGGTCGCCGCGTCCCCTCCGGGAAGCGCCCGGTGCCGCCCAGCGCCAGCGTGAACGGCGCTGCCTTGATCGAGGCGAGCGCCGTCTTGATCGGCGTCAGGCGAATCGCGTCGATGTGATCGCCCAGAAAGCGCAGCGTCAGGTGCATGGCGGGCGCTTTGACCCAGGTCGCGCCGGGAATGTCGGTTTTGAGGGCGACCAGTTGATCCTTGACTTCAGCGGGAAGCTCGACAGCGACGAACAGGCGCACGGATCACCTCGTCTCGGCGCGCGGCGGTCTGGCGTAGAGCCACCAGTACTCGCCCTGAGGATAGACGGACAGCAGCACGGACGCCCACAGAAAGCCGCTCGGCTGGGTGAAGCGGCGAAGCTGGCTGTCCACTTTCGTCATCGTGTGCTCCAGCTTGGCGCTGGGCGCGTTCGTCTGCTTAAGCTGCCGGTCGATCTCCTGGACAATCGTGCGGCGCATGGCTTCCGGATTGTAGTTGTTGGCGCAGGTGCGCGGGTCGTCGGCGCATTCGTTGAAGTACTGCTCCATCATCTTCAGGCGCGACTCCGCTTCCTGAAGCAGCTTGTCGTTGTAATGCACCGTCCATTCCTGGCGCGCGCTTTCGTGCTTCGCGTCAATCTCGGCAAGCTGCGCTTTCTGCGCGTCGCTCATTTGATCTTCCAGCGCGTGCAGGCGGTGCAGGCGCAGCAGCAGCCCGCCAATCGTCAGGCGGGGCATCGAGCCGAACATGCCGCCGATGCTGCCGTAAAGCTCGTTCTCGTAAACGTAGGGGATGAGATGTTCGGCGAGCGCGTTCGCTTCTTCGAGATCATGGTCAATGCTGTAATTCGCCTCAGGCATGAATTCCTCCATCGCTATAACAGTTATTGTAATACGGAATGACAGCTTTTGCGACGCTGGAAAATAAATGAGGCGGCTCCATGCGCTGGAGCCGCCTCTGCGGATACGGGCTGCGTGGAGGCTACGCCTCTTCGGCGATGATCGTGTCCACCAGTTCTTCGATCATGAAGCTCGGCTCGGTCAGGGCGCGATGCACCGGACATTTCCCGGCGATCTGCATCAGGCGCTCCTTCTGCTCCGGGGTCAGATCGCCCTTAAGGGCAATCCGCTGGCGGAATTCGTGGACGAAATCGCCCTCACCGGCATACGCCGGATAGTCCGGCGTCTTGTAGCGCTCGGTGCTCAGGTCGATCTCGACACCTTCAAGCTGCCAGCCCTTACGCAGGGCGTACATCTTCATGGTGATCGCCGCGCAGGCGCCCAGCGCGCCCAGCAGCAGTTCTTTGGACGTGGGACCGAGGTTATTCCCGCCGTCGCTTTCCGGCTCGTCGGCGATCAGCGTATGATCTCGTATCTGGATCGTCGCCTTATAGCCTTCGTCCAGCCGGACGGTCGCTTTGCTCATGTTGTACTCCAATAGAGGGATGCCGCACGACGCCTCAAAAGCGTAGACGGCGCATGTCACCATCGTCTTACCTGGATTATACGGGGAGATGAGCGGGTCAATGCGATAGATATGCCGGGATGCGGCGGTTGCTCACGTGCCGCGCGTCAGACGGCGCAGCCCCTGATACTGCGGCTTACCCTGGATTTCTTTCCAGCGCGCCTCGCCGCCGTCGGTCTGCCACTCGACGACGTACATCCCGTCGATGTCCTGATAGGCGAAGGATGGGCGCATCATCAAAATCTGACGCATAACGCCGATGAATTCCTTGCTTTCCTCGCCCGTGCGCAGGATGAAGTATTTGCCGGGAACCCACTCGAACGTGACGGGCATTTCATTCTGCCAGCGCCCTTCCATGCGGATCGGTGGAGTCGCCTGCGTGCAGATCATGGAAATATTCGCCAGGCGGTTTTTCCAGAGCGTGTGGTTGACGCGCTCCTCGATGAAATACGGACGTGCGTCGGGAGTCGTATAGAACCATGTCCGCGAGTTGGTTGCCATCGTGTTCTGTTCTCCAAAAGCAGGATCGGCTTATGGCGATTAGTGTACCCGAAAATTGCGTGAGTCTCCAGTCGAGGATAATGCCGGAAAGGGACAAACGTCAATTGTCCAAAACTTCACGATTTGTGTATAATACATGTAGATTATGAGGCAAATTGTCTAATACCGTGACGATTTAACGGTAGAAGCACTTACAGGAGAAAATTTACGATGTTCAATGACGAAAGTGAGCGGCTGTTACTTCAACAGGACCCTTACGAGCAGAGCCTCCAGTCGTGGGCGCGGATGATTGAAGAGGATCGGCGGCAGAAGAACGGGCTATCGCTGCGGGCGCGGACGTTCGCGGCGGTGGGCAAAGGCTTCATTGCCATCGGGTCGTGGCTGACGAACCGCTTCGGCGGGACGATGGAACAGCCACGTAACCGGGTCTTCAATTAAGACGGCACCAAGCCGAACAGCGAACCCACCCCATGAGCAAGCGGGGTGGGTTTTTTGTTTGGAATTTCGAGGTCGCCCATTTGGCGCATTCGACTTGCTCTGTCGAACTGCCTAGCTAGAAAAGTGTTCTTCCATCTCTTCGGCAGGTGATGCTTCCAAAGAAGCTACTTCATATTCTTCATCCGAGTCGGGTAGAGAAATTCTGTCTTCTGCACCATCCGATTGATACTTTTCCCTCAAGGCATCGATTTTTCTGATCTGCCTTTCCAGTTGGTTCGTGCGCGTCCCCAGAAGATTCTCGTATGCTTCGGACGTTTTCTGTATGTGTTTCTGGACTTCAGCCATCTTGTCAGTGAAACGATCCCATTGCTTCCTGAAATTGCCCAGCAAATCGAGTATCTCGCGCGACGACTTTTCGAGCGCGAAATTGTCCGACGCCTGACGGATGATCGCCAGGACGGTAAACAGCGTGAGTGGAGAGCAAAGGATGACCTTCTGCCTGAGCGCATCATTGATGATCTGGTCGTCTTCTTCATGGATGAAGCGATAGATTTGCTCATTGGGTATGAAAACAAGAACACAGTCAACCGTTGACTGGGTGGGATCGATGTATCCTCTCTTGACGACTTCAGAGACGCGAGAACGTACATCCTTCAGGAAATCGTTGCGGTACTTGTTACGGTCTACATCTGTGCTGGCATTTTGATATGCTACGTAGTTCGTCAGCGGGAATTTGACATCCATGTTGAGGCAAAGATTCTTCGGCAGCAGGAAGGTAAAGTCCGGTCGTGTGGCATCTTCCATCGTCTGCTGTTTGCGATAGTTCACGCCTTCGATGAATCCCGCCAAGCGTAGAATATCCTCCGCCATCCGTTCGCCCCACTGTCCACGCGACCGATTATCGGCAAGCGCATGTTGAATTTGCGCCGACGTTTGGCTGAGCGAGGTTAGCTGTTCACCCAACGCGCCGTATTGCTTCTCACGGTTAGTTTCCAGTTCTTTTACAAGCGTACTCACTTTGCCAAGTTCTTCCGACATTGTGTTTAGCTGCTGGTCGATCAGCTTTTTCTTGCCATCTAGCTCGCCAGCATGTGCCGCTGTTTGTGTTTTGAGCCTTTGCTCTGCCAGATTCAGAAACTGACCGCTGGACTGGTTGAGCGCATCTGCCGAGAGCTTGCCAAAACTGCCTTCGACAGCTTTTATAAGCAGCTTTTCGCTGTTTTGACGCTGGCTTTCATTCTCTTTCCAGATTTCCCGTGCAATTTTTTGCCCGCTTTTGGATTGGAAAAGCCATAAGAGGAGGGCGAGTGTTAAACCCAGAATCACGCCAGCGATGAAAGAAATAAGAATCAGGATTGATGTATTCATTGGTTACATCCATGTATTAAGTTAATCTATAGTCTCATTTTAGCCCAAGAGAAACCGCTCAGAATGATGACGGCGCGAATTCACTTAAAATTCGGGAATCGGTAGGTTTCTCAGTCATAGACCATTTGTGCATTTATTGGCGTCTGCGGCATCTCATCCACATCGCCGCGACCCGCAGGCGCTATAATCATCCCATGTGGAAGCGAATCGCCCCCCGCCTGAGCCGCATCCTGCGCAGCGCCTTCAACGACCCGGTGCGCGGCTTTCAGATTTCGATCCTCACCCTCGTGATCATCATCGCCTGCGCGACGGCGATCTACATGCTGCTCGAACGCATGTCGCTGACCGACGCGCTCTACATGACCCTGATCACCATCTCGACGGTCGGCTTCGGCGAGGTGCGCCCGCTCTCGCAGGCAGGGCGTATCTTCACGATGGTGCTGATCCTGCTCGGCGTGGGCGTGGTGACGACGACTATCAGCAACGCAATCGGGATCGTGCTGGGACCGCGTCTGTGGCTCTCGATCCGCCAGCGAACGATGGAGCGCGTGATTATGACGATTGAAAATCATTACATTGTCTGCGGCTACGGGCGCATGGGCGAGCAGATCATTGGCGATCTGGTGGCGCGCGGCGAGCCGTATGTGCTGGTCGAAGCCGACCCCGAACGTCAGGAGGAACTGCTGGAAGCGAACATTCCGTTCGTGATCGGCGATGCGACCACCGACGAGACGCTGCTCGAAGCGGGGATTGAACGGGCGCGCGGGCTGGTCGCGGCGGTCGAGGGCGACTCCGACAACGTGATGATCGTGCTGACGGCGCGCGAACTCAACCCGAAGCTGCTGATCGTGGCGCGCGTGACCAGCGGCGAGAACGAGAGCAAGCTGCGCCGCGCCGGGGCGAACCGCGTCGTCAGCCCCTACCAGATCGGCGGGCACCGGCTGACGCTGGCGCTGCTGCGTCCGGCGGTCAGCGACTTCCTCGACCGGATTTTCAGCTTCCACGAAGACATCGACATGGAGATCGGGCAAATCTACCTGCGGGCGGGGGCGCGGCTGGCGGGGCAGACCATCGCCTCGTGCGAGCTGCGCCAGACGCACCAGGTGAGCATCCTCGCCATCCAGAAGCCGAACCGCGAGGTGATCATCACGCCCAGCCCGGCGCAGGAATTGGAAGTCGGCTCGACGCTGATCATCATCGGACCGCCGGAGACGGTCTACGAGCTGGAGAAGGAGTTCCAGCGCGGGGAATAAATCCTTATTAAATCATGCCGCACAACCTGAGGAGTGTTTTTGATGTGGACAGACGATTTTTTCACCTTTGACGACGTGACTCTGCGCTACGTTCGCACCGGAGGCGATTTACCGCCGCTGGTGCTGCTGCACGGATTCACCGACAGTTCCGCCGAGTGGGCGCGCTTCGCCCGCAGTCTGGAAGCCGACTACGACGTGATCATGATGGACGAGCGCGGTCACGGCTTATCGAGCACGCCGCCGCCGGAGTTCACGCTTCAGGAGCAGGCGCACGACGTAGCCAGGCTGATCACGCACCTGGGCGTCGCGCCGACGAGCGTGATCGGGCACTCGATGGGCGCGGTCACGGCGATCCAGTTGGCGGCGCTGCATCCTGATCTGCTGACGTGCATCGTGCTGGAAGACCCGCCGCTCATCCCGGCAGACGCGCCCAGAGACGATTTCAGCGATTGGAAAGCGTGGCTGCGCGACTTCCAGCAGCTTTCGCCGGAGGCGCGGCTGGAGAAAGCCTACGCCGAAAATACGGTGTGGGAGCGCGAGGAGATTCCGCCCTGGGCGAACTCGAAGGCGCAGTTCCGGCTGGAGACGTTCGACGCGGCGTTGATGAAGCTCCCGGACTGGCGACCCGCCGTGCAGTCGATCCACGCGCCGACGCTGCTGATCAGCGGCGACAACGCGCGCGGGGCGATCATCACGCCGGAGACCGCGCAGGAAGCGGCGGCGCTGTGGGGCGGCGACCTGCGCTTCGAGCGGATCGCGGACGCGGGGCACAACGTCCGTCGGGATCAGCCGAAGGTCTATTTCGAGATAGTCTCGGCCGCTATAATCATCCCATGTGGAAGCGAATCGCCCCCCGCCTGAGCCGCATCCTGCGCAGCGCCTTCAACGACCCGGTGCGCGGCTTTCAGATTTCGATCCTCACCCTCGTGATCATCATCGCCTGCGCGACGGCGATCTACATGCTGCTCGAACGCATGTCGCTGACCGACGCGCTCTACATGACCCTGATCACCATCTCGACGGTCGGCTTCGGCGAGGTGCGCCCGCTCTCGCAGGCAGGGCGTATCTTCACGATGGTGCTGATCCTGCTCGGCGTGGGCGTGGTGACGACGACTATCAGCAACGCAATCGGGATCGTGCTGGGACCGCGTCTGTGGCTCTCGATCCGCCAGCGAACGATGGAGCGCGTGATTATGACGATTGAAAATCATTACATTGTCTGCGGCTACGGGCGCATGGGCGAGCAGATCATTGGCGATCTGGTGGCGCGCGGCGAGCCGTATGTGCTGGTCGAAGCCGACCCCGAACGTCAGGAGGAACTGCTGGAAGCGAACATTCCGTTCGTGATCGGCGATGCGACCACCGACGAGACGCTGCTCGAAGCGGGGATTGAACGGGCGCGCGGGCTGGTCGCGGCGGTCGAGGGCGACTCCGACAACGTGATGATCGTGCTGACGGCGCGCGAACTCAACCCGAAGCTGCTGATCGTGGCGCGCGTGACCAGCGGCGAGAACGAGAGCAAGCTGCGCCGCGCCGGGGCGAACCGCGTCGTCAGCCCCTACCAGATCGGCGGGCACCGGCTGACGCTGGCGCTGCTGCGTCCGGCGGTCAGCGACTTCCTCGACCGGATTTTCAGCTTCCACGAAGACATCGACATGGAGATCGGGCAAATCTACCTGCGGGCGGGGGCGCGGCTGGCGGGACAGACCATCGCCTCGTGCGAGCTGCGCCAGACGCACCAGGTGAGCATCCTCGCCATCCAGAAGCCGAACCGCGAGGTGATCATCACGCCCAGCCCGGCGCAGGAATTGGAAGTCGGCTCGACGCTGATCATCATCGGACCGCCGGAGACGGTCTACGAGCTGGAGAAGGAATTCCAGCGAGGGGAATAAATCCTTATTGAATCATGCCGCACAACCTGAGGAGTGTTTTTGATGTGGACAGACGATTTTTTCACCTTTGACGACGTGACTCTGCGCTACGTTCGCACCGGAGGCGATTTACCGCCGCTGGTGCTGCTGCACGGATTTACCGACAGTTCCGCCGAGTGGGCGCGCTTCGCCCGCAGTCTGGAAGCCGACTACGACGTGATCATGATGGACGAGCGCGGTCACGGCTTATCGAGCACGCCGCCGCCGAGTTCACGCTTCAGGAGCAGGCGCACGACGTAGCCAGGCTGATCACGCACCTGGGCGTCGCGCCGACGAGCGTGATCGGGCACTCGATGGGCGCGGTCACGGCGATCCAGTTGGCGGCGCTGCATCCTGATCTGCTGACGTGCATCGTTCTGGAAGACCCGCCGCTCATCCCGGCAGACGCGCCCAGAGACGATTTCAGCGATTGGAAAGCGTGGCTGCGCGACTTCCAGCAGCTTTCGCCGGAGGCGCGGCTGGAGAAAGCCTACGCCGAAAATACGGTGTGGGAGCGCGAGGAGATTCCGCCCTGGGCGAACTCGAAGGCGCAGTTCCGGCTGGAGACGTTCGACGCGGCGTTGATGAAGCTCCCGGACTGGCGACCCGCCGTGCAGTCGATCCACGCACCGACGCTGCTGATTAGCGGCGACAACGCGCGCGGAGCGATCATCACGCCGGAGACCGCGCAGGAGGCGGCGGCGCTGTGGGGCGGCGACCTGCGCTTCGAGCGGATCGCGGACGCGGGGCACAACGTCCGTCGGGATCAGCCGAAGGTCTATTTCGAGATCGTCTCGGCGTTTCTGAAGGAGCACGCGAGGGAAGTAGATCACGCTACGGGTACTTCCCGGCGGCGATCAGTTCTCCGCGCTCAAGCAGGCGCTCATGTTTGTTCAATTGCAGCAGCTTCATCGTGACTCGCCCAATGGGTGTTAGCGGAACGATACGCTCCGCTTCGAGTCGGAAATGCTCCGCCCAGCGATCCCGGCGCGGGTTATAGAGACGCACAATTTCACCGCTTGTTTCATCGTAGGAAGCAACGTCGCTTCCTTTGTGACGATTGCACTCAAAACAACTCAGGCATAAATTGGCTTCATCCGTTGCGCCGCCGTGCTTTTCAGCAATAACGTGATCGATCTCGTAAGTTAAATAGGCATAACGAACGGGCAGCAAACAATATTCACAGCGTCCTTCGGCGCGCTCGTAAACCAATTGGCGGAGCGTTTCGGGGATGTAACTCACAGCTACGCCGACAGCTTCTGCTCGGCACGAATTTTCAGCATTCGCACGAAATGCTCGACGCTGGAAAACTCGTCCAGTTCGGCTTGCTCGTCGGCGCTCAAAGTGCCGCTGCGGTTCGCTTCGAGCAAATCGCGCACCCGCGCCTGCGTTTCTTCTGAAGGGCGAAAGGCGATCACCGCTTCCGGTGAGGGCGCGGACAGCAGGAAATCGTACACTTCGTCGTATGGAGAATAACGGGTCGCGTCCATCACCGAGCCTCCGCACAGAAAATTCTGCAATAATTATAGCAGGGTTAAAACATTCGTTTCTATCTCACCCCAACCATTCGCCGCCGTCGACGCGCAGCACCGCCCCGGTGACGAAGTCGTTCGTCGCCAGATAGATCGCCGCCCGCGCCGCGTCGTCCGGGTCGCCGGATCGCTGGAGCGGCAGGCGCGCCTCAGCCTCGCGCCAGCTTGCGTCGCTCTGCCCGGTCGAGGGCAGCACCGGACCGAGCACGAGGCAGTTGGCGCGTATCTGGTACGGCGCCAGCGCCGCCGCCGTCACCTCGGTCAGCATGATCAGCCCGGCTTTCGAGACGCTGTGATGTGGTCGCGCCGCCCAGGGACGCAAGCCGCTGGTATCGGCGATGTTGATGATCGCCCCGGCGATGCCCGCGTCGCGCATGATGCGCCCGGCGTGCTGCGTACACCAGAACGGCGCGCGCAGGTTGATGTCCATCACCCGATTCCACTCGTCCGGCGGGATGTCGAGCAGGTCGCCGCTCTGGAAGATGCTGGCGCTGTTGACCAGCACGTCGACGCGCCCGTAATGCGCCACGACCTGCTCGAAATTGCGCGCGATGTCGTCGTGGCGAGCGTAATCCCCTTTGACAACCAGCGCCTCGACGCCCAGCGCGCGGGCATCGGCGGCGGTGCGCTCGGCATCCGCGTCCGAATTGCTGTGGTGGACGACAACGCGCGCGCCCTGCGCGGCGAATCCCAGCAGAATAGCGCGCCCAACGCGGCGCGCCGATCCCGTGACGAAGACGACTTTATCCTTGAGCGGGGTGAGCATAGGCGATCCTCCTGATCCAGCGCTGACTATACGCCGCGCGCGGGGGACTCGGCAAGCGGAGCAGCGTCGGCGCACTCAGGTGCTTTACGCCCCGGCGATTCCGGCAGATGATCCGGGCGTTGATCGACAGGGACAGACGCAGATGCACTCGAAACCGATTTCGCTCCAACTCCACTGGATCGTTCTGCTGGCGTGCGCGGCGCTGGTCGTGGCGCTGACGACGCTGCCCGCAAGCGTCGGCTTGATCCGCGCGCTTCACGGCGTCACGCTGATTCACGGGCATCCCAACGCCAACGACGCCATCGGACACGCGGCGCTCTACGGGACGCTCGCGGCGGTGATCTACTGGGCGCTGCGCCCTCAGTTGGGGTTCACGCGCGCCTTCTGGATCGCGCTGATCGGGGCGATGCTGACCGGCGCGACGACCGAGTTCATCCAGCAGTTTTCGCCGGGGCGCACGATGATGCTCTCGGACTTGCTGGCGAACTGGCTCGGCGCGATGACGGTCGCCATGCTGATCGGGTTTCGGCGGTCGGCGGGGGAGAAGCGCTGAGCCGACGACCACCGATTTACTTCTCCATATTTCTTCCGCACATGCTGATCGCTTATTCCCCGTAGGCAAGGCATCGAGTCCAACCTACATAAACGCGCTATAGTGAGGAGGGTTCAAATGATTCGTTGAGCGCCTCATGCTGCATATTTTTGCTCGAATTTCGCTCTTTCTTCTGGTCGTCTTCACGGGGATCGGGCCGTTGGTTTCACACGAATGGAGCTGGACTGAATACACTTCGGATGAGCTGTACATCATCGATAGACAGGAGGTTGACCAATATCCCGGAACGTTTTATGTGATCAGCGCCGACGGTAGTGGTCGGGAGTGGAAATTAGCCTGGAACGATGGCGCGCTGACGACGGTAAACTGCTCGCCTGATGGGCGGATACTCGCATTTGTGACCGATTCCTCTCGCCTCTATGTCATTGATCGTTCGGGGGTAATATTTGAACGACCAGTAGACCGAACCGATGATGATATTTATGTTACGAACGATGCAACGGTCGTTTATCTGATGGAATTGATAGTCAACGCACGAGAGAGTCACCCGATAACCGCCCCCGAAGATCGGGAATACGATTCTCCAGCAGTTTCAACATCCGGCATGATGCTTTGGACCAGACCCCCTAACGATGTTGTCGTCACATCGGCAGAAGGAGATACAACCTGGATTTTGGGATTATCCGGTCATCCGATTTGGTTAGCCACAGACGACATTTTCGCGTTCGTTTATCCATACCCAACATCATATGGTTGGCATCAATATCTGGCAGATACCGCGAACCACACCATTACCAGGCTCCCGTTCGACACAACGGAGGGTATTTTTTCACCCGATGGTACAAAAAGAACATTCAGCAGATTCGTTGCTGAGAGTGGTTCAAGGCAACTGTTCCTTTCGAACACTTTTTCAGGCAATGATCTAGAGCAGATTAGCTATGAAAATTATAACCATGTGCCCCTCTGTTTCCTCGCCTTCCGTCCGCAAATATTGCTAGCCGATAATCCATGATCACCCGTTTCCGCGCCCTGCGTCGCTGGCAGAAGCTCGCCCTGATCGGCGGCGCGCTGGTCGCTGCCTTCGCCGTCTTCGCCTACTTCTGGCTGTTCGCCGACCTGCCCTCGATCAACCAGCTTCAGGCGGGCATGGCGCTGCCCTCGACGCGCATCTACGACCGCAACGGCAAGCTGCTCTACGAAATCCTCGCCGATTCGCAGACCAGCGGGCGCAACACCGCCATCCCGCTCGACAGCATCCCCAAGGAATGCCAGCAGGCGGTCATCAGCACCGAGGACGCCAACTTCTACAGCCATCCCGGCGTCGATATTGTCGGCATCGTCCGCGCCTTCGTGATCAATCTGCGCGGCGGCGAGGTAATTGCGGGCGGCAGCACCATCACCCAGCAGGTCGCGCGCAATCTCCTGCTCGATCCCGAACAGCGCGCCGAGCGCACCATCCAGCGCAAGCTGCGCGAAAGCATCCTCGCGCTGGAACTGCAAAGCGCCTACAGCAAGGACGACATCCTCGCGCTCTACCTCAACCAGTCCTATTTCGGCAACCTCGCTTACGGCATCGAGGCGGCGGCGCGCGCCTATTTCGGCAAGTCCGCGCCGGATTTGTCGCTGGGCGAGTGCGCGCTGCTCGCCGGGCTGCTGCAATCCCCGGCAGCCTACGACCCGCTGACCAATCTGCAAACCGCCCGCGACCGTCAGGCGGAAGTGCTCGACCTGATGGCGCAGAACCAGTACATCACCCAGGCGCAGGCGGAAGCCGCCAAGCGCGACGCCTTGCAGTTCGCCGCCAGCCCGTTCCCCATCGAAGCGCCGCACTTCGTCATGGCGGTCATCAAGCAGTTGGAGCGCGACTACCCCGATCAGCTTTACCACGACGGGCTGGACGTGGTGACGACGGTCGACCTCGACTGGCAGCAGGCGGCGGAGCGGCTGGCTCAACTCCATCTGGACGCACTCAACCACCCGACCACACCCGGCAAAGTCCCCGCCAACGCCAGCGATGCCGCGCTGGTGGCGATGGATCCGTACACCGGGCAGGTCTTGACCATGCTCGGCAGCCCCGACTATTTCGACGAGAGCATCGACGGCGCGGTCAACGCGGCGCTGGCGAACCGCCAGCCGGGCAGCGCGCTCAAGCCGTTCACCTATTCGGCGGCGCTCAACCCCGATCAGCCCGATCCCTGGACGGCGGGGACGATGATCCTCGACGTGGCGACGCCCTTCGTCACGCGCAAGCTGGAAAGCTACACGCCCGCTAATTTCGGGCTGGTCGAGCACGGTCCCGTCACCATCCGCGAGGCGCTGGCGTCCTCGTTCAACATCCCGGCGGTCGTCACGCTCGATCACGTCGGCATCAAGGCGATGGTCGAAATCGCCGCCACTGCCGGGCTGACCACGCTGGCGCAGAACACCCAGGTCGACCTGTCGATCACGCTGGGCGGCGGCGAAGTCCGCCTGTTGGACATGGCGCAGGCGTACAGCATCTTCCCCAACGGCGGCTACCGCGTCGAGCCGACCTTTCTGCTCAAGGTGACCGACCGCAAGCAGGATCAGGTGCTCTACCAGTGGCAGCAGACGCCGCTCGGCTCGACGGCGCAGACCACGCGCGTGATCGACCCGCGCGTCGCCTACATCATCAGCAACATCCTCAGCGACAACGAGGCGCGGCTGCGCGGCTTCGGGCTGAACAGCGCGCTCAACATCGGGCGTCCGGCGGCGGCGAAGACCGGCACGACCACCGACTTCCGCGATAACTGGGTGATGGGCTACACGCCCAATCTGGTCGTCGGCGTGTGGGTCGGCAACGCCGACAATACGCCGATGGTCGACGTGACCGGCGTCAGCGGCGCCGCGCCGATCTGGAACGCCTTCATGCGCGAAGTCCTCAACGGGCAGCCGGAACTCGACTTCACGGAGCCGCCGGGCATCGTCACGCGCGAAATCTGCACCATGAGCGGCTTGCTGGCGACCCCGCAGTGTCCGCGCCGCCGCGTCGAACTGTTCATCGACGGCACGCAGCCGACCCAGCCCGACGACATTTACCAGACCTTCACCATCGACAGCCTGACCGGCGCGCTCGCCGACAACTCGACGCCGCCGGAGCGCCGCGTCCAGCGCGTTTACGCCGTGCTGCCGCAGGAGGCGCGCGACTGGGGGCTGCGCAACGGCATCCCGCTGCCGCCGACCGACGCCCCGGTGCGCGTGACGGATCGCACGACCGGGCTGCGCCTGCTCGCGCCCGACCCCTACACCATCTTCCAGATTTCGCCGATCCTGCCTGCCGACACGCAGCGCCTGCGCCTGACGGCAGGCGCGCCGCCGGGCACCGAGTCGATCACCTACCTGCTGGACGGGACGGCGCTCGGCACGGTCGACTCGTCGCCCTGGGAATTGTGGTGGACGCTGCAATACGGCGATCACGAGCTGGTGGCGCAGGCGCAGATGGCGGACGGCACGACGCAGACGAGCGCCGCCGTCCCCTTCAGCGTGACGACCTACGCCCCGCCGCAAAGCCACACCGAGGGGGAGTCACCATAGAAATCCGGCCTCTTAACGTAGTAGATGAGCCATAGACGATCTAAACATACTCTGACAGTTGTGCTAACATTCAGTTGAAGTAATGATATTCATGCAGGACTACACTGATCATCTCGCAGCAGTGGAAAACTCTCTACGGCGAATCATTGAACGAGTAGGTCATGATGCTCACGGCGATCCATGGTTAAATGCTCTTGCCGACGCTGAGAAGATAAAGCAGTGGGAACGCAAGCGCGAGCAGGAACGTGAGGCGCGTGTCAGCGGCATACAAGAGGAAAGAACGCTCTACTTTTCCGATTTCAACGATTTGATCAAAATCATCACTGACAATTGGACACTCTTTGAACCCGTTTTTGGGGATCAAAATCAGACTACCGTCTATCTGGAAAAACTACGTGAACTCCGCAACCCCGACGCCCACAGGAGAGAACTAACCCAGAGGGGAAAAATCTCTAATTGTCGGTATGGCAAGCGAATTGAGAACAAAAATAACTCGATATTTGGCTACTAAAGATACTCCCGATGAGTATTTCCCTCGGATTGAGTTTTTACGGGACAGTTTAGGTAACACACCGAATTTATCTCCGCTCAAAGCGTCCAGTAATTCGAGTAGGCGATACTGCTCGAATTTGTCAGTCGAGGCCTGGCATCCACGAAGGAAAAGAATCAGAATTTGAATGGAATATAGTCAGTCGGCAGGCAACGTACAAGTAATACAAGATTGGTCAGAGATTAATCGGTTAATCTGGCATGTTCAAGCGGACGCACATTGGCAAGCCATACAGGTCATCCATAATAATCGTTGTGTATGCGATGGTACCACAAAGTCACCACGTCGGCAAAGGTAACGTATGATCGACATGTGGAATTTATTGAGCTACACTGATACTTCTGAGCTAAAATAATAGGCGACTCAGTAGGAGTTGACTTACGTCCTTTCAGCGTGACGACCTACGTCCCACCGCAAAGTTATACCGAGGGGGACAACTGAGTTTGACATCACAGAACAAATGAGCTAAATTAGAACCATTCAATCGAGTGCGATCACGCGCTTCCAGAGCTTGAGGAGTCGAAGACATGGGCAAGGTCGTGTTTGACATTACCGCGTCGCTGGATGGCTTCGTCGCCGGACCGAACGACGGTCCCGACAACCCGATGGGCGACGGCGGAATGCGCCTGTTCGACTGGTTTTTCAGCACCCCGGAAACCCCGCGCTCCTCCGAAAACCTCAGAGAGGACATTATGGAGGAGGCGACGAAGGTGGTCGGGGCGCTGGTCGGCGGCAGGCGGCTCTACGACAACGCCAATGGCTGGAACGGCGAGCATCCGCTGCACGTCCCGTTCTTCATCCTGACGCACCACCCGCCCGAAGTCACCGGGAAGATCAACGGCACGTTCGTGACCGACGGCTTGGAGAGCGCGCTCAGGCAGGCGCAGGCGGTCGCGGGCGACAAGGTCGTGGCGGTCGCCAGCCCGAACGTCGCGCAGCAGTGTTTGCGGGCGGGGCTGCTCGACGAGATCAGCCTGCACATCGCGCCGGTGCTGCTCGGCGATGGCGTGCGCCTGTTCGACCTTCAGGGCATCACGCCGATTGAGCTGGAATCGACGCAGGTAAGCGACGGCGGGAACATCCTGCATCTCAATTTCCGCGTCGTCAAGTGAGCCACCCGACGCAGCGAGGCGTGGCATTCGCCCAAAAGAGGAAGTGACGGAGGGTATCCCATGTGCCGGAATATCAAGACGCTGTTCAACTTCGAGACGCCCGCGACCGAAGACGAGGTTCGCGCGGCGGCTTTGCAGTACGTGCGCAAGATCAGCGGCTTCAACAAGCCCTCGAAAGCCAACGAAGCGGCGTTCCAGGCTGCCGTCGACGCGGTCGCGCTGATTTCCAACACGCTGCTCGCCTCGCTGGAGACGAGCGCGCCGCCCAGGAATCGCGCGGAGGAAGCCGCCAAAGCGCGGGAACGTGCTGCCAAACGCTTCCCGGCGTCGGCGCGTTAGGCGTTACGTCTCCGTTGGCGGGTAGAAGTGGTTGCGCGACCGCAGGATGTCGCGGGCTTCGTCGATGGTCGCGGCGAACGAGACGTTGCTCAGCCCATCCTTGTCGAGCGTGCGGAAGGTGTTGTAGACCGTCTTGATCAGCGGGCTGGCGCCGACGACCACGACCGGACCTCTGCCGCCCTCGCCCATCTGAAGCGCTTTCTTCGCCTGCTCGAAGATGGCGGGATTGAAGAGCGAGCCGCCGGGGAGGTTCACGCCCTGGCGCAGGTCGATGATGGCGGCGATTTCCCGCGTGGCGCTGTCCGTAATCCGCTTGACTTTGGTCATGGTGGCGTCCATCTCGTCCCACGTCCAATCGCGGTCGAATTGACACCAGATCACGGTTTCTTCGTCGTTGTCCCAGTACAGATCAATTCCCATCGTCTGCGCTCCAAGCGGCTGTACAGTTGCGTCTAGCGGATCAGGCAGATTGTACGCTCAGCCTTCGGTGAAAGGCGAATATGCCCGTTCACCCCATTATCCCCTGTTTCTACGTATTCCCGCGCAAAGCGGTTGCGCGCTTTCGCCCCCCGGTCGCTTGACAAGACTAGACGACTGGTCTATTATAGCCTTCATGAGCAAAAACACGACCAAACAAGCCCTGCTGGATGCGGGTATGAAGCTGATCTTTCAGCAGGGCTACAACAATACCGGGCTGAACGAAGTCCTCGACGCGGCGGGCGTGCCCAAAGGCTCGTTTTACTACTATTTCGACAGTAAGCAGGACTTCGGGCTGCAAGTGCTGGATGGGTTTATCCGCCGCGACCGGCAGCGCCTGACCGAGTTCCTCGAAGACGACACGGTCGATCCGCTGACCAGGCTGCGCAATTATTTCGACTGGTACGCCCGTTATCTGGAGTCGATGGGATGCAGTCAGGGCTGCCTGCTCGGTAATCTGGGTCAGGAGCTTGCCGATCAAAACGAAGCATTCCGCCTCAAAATTGACGAGGCGATGCGGGTTCAGCCGTCCGTGCTGGCGAGCACTCTGAAAGCCGCGCAGGCGCAGGGACAGATCGACCCATCGCTGGATGTGGAGGCTATCGCCGAGTTCATCTACAACAGTTGGCAGGGGGCGATGCTGCGCATGAAAGTCGCCAAATCGATCACCCCATTACAGGTGTTCGAGAAGACGCTGTTCGATACCATCCTGAAGCCCTGAAACACAGTTCAACAGACGGTTTCCGGACTTCCTTTATCGCTGGTATTAGTAGACCGGTCTATTAGACATGGACAAGAGAAAGCGCGCTTTATGTCGGTTGAGAACAGAGCGCACCAACGCAACTCTGACGGTAGGGCGGAGAATCTCGTCAATGGGGTGATCGAGCACGGCGTGATGGAGCGCTAAATGAAAACCTCACTCCGACGCTGCGGCATCGGGGTGAGGTAATCGTTTTACGCCATCTCGACGATTTCGTCCATCATGGCGTGGAATTCGGGGATGGTCAACTGCTGTTTGGCGTCGCTCATGGCGACCGGCGGGTTCGGGTGGACCTCGACCATCAAGCCGTCCGCGCCCAGCGCGCGCGCCGCCCGCGCCAGCGGCTTGGCGATGTCGCGCCGCCCCGACGAGTGCGAGATGTCCACGATCACCGGCAGATGCGACTCCAGCTTGAGCACCGCAATCGTGCCCATGTCGAGCGTGTTGCGCGTCCACTTTTCGTGGGTGCGAATACCGCGCATGACCAGCATGACGTTGGGGTTGCCGCTGCTGACGATGTACTCCGCCGCATACAGGAATTCCTCCATCGACGCCGCCAGCCCGTTCTTGAGGATTACCGGGCGGTCGATTTTGCCGAGCGCCTTGAGCAGGAAGCTGTTCTGCATGTTGCGCGCGCCCACCCAGAAAATATCGACGTAATCCATGTACATCGGTATCTGGCTCTGATCCATGATCTCGCTGACGACGTACAGGTTGTACTTGTCCGCCACCTGCCGCGCGATCTGCAAGCCCTGCTCGCCCAAGCCCTGGAATTCGTAGGGCGAAGTGCGCGGCTTGTACGCCATCCCGCGCATGACGCGCACGCCGCGCGATGCCAGCGCTGCGCCCACTTCGTCGATCTGCTCGAAGCTCTCGACGGCGCACGACCCGGCGATCACGCTGAAGTTGCCCGCGCCGATCTCGTAGCCGTCGGGCATCCGAATGACCGTCCGCTCGTCCGGCGAATGGCGCTGCACGCGGATTTTGGCGCGCGCCTGCTGCTCTTCCATTTCGAGCGAGGCGCGGAAGATTTCGCGGAAGAGCGCCTTGATCGTCTCGTTGCTGAACGGACCCTGATTGGCGCGTTCCAGCGCCGTCAGCATTTCGGCTTCGCGCGACGGATCGTAGTGCGAAACCCCCATCTTCGTATGCAGTGTACCAATTTCACTGACGACCTTGGCGCGCCGCGTCAGCAGTTCGAGCATCTGCATATTGATCTCGTCGACCTGCGCGCGAAGTTCCTGAACGCTGCTCTCGTCGGACATTCCCTAATTCCTCGATTTTTGACATTTCGTTTGTTTAAGCCGCCGATTATACTCCACACACGCCGCTTTGCATCAGCGCAATTCCCATCGGGTATACTCGACTTGCAGACGCCCCATTTTCAGGAGCGATATGATGCCCGACTTCATCCCCGGATTGGAACTCTCGCGCCTGTTTTACGTCGAGGCGGTCAAGCCGATCCTCGACGCCGAATTCCCGGCGCTGCGCTACGACGCCGCGCTGGTCGGCTACGGCTCGGAGGTGCTCGGCTTCGATACGCCGATGTCGCGCGACCATAGCTGGGGACCGCGCCTGCGCCTGTTCCTCTCGGCGGCCGACCTGCCGCGCTACGGTGAGGCGGTCAATCAGGCGCTGCGGCGCGGGCTGCCGCATCAATTTCGCGGCTACCCGACCAGCTTCGTCCCTATCCCCGGCGAAACCAGCCGCGCGCTGGACGACCGCAGCGTGGGCGAAGTCGACCACTTCGTCACGATTTCGACGGTCGCCGACGTCATGCGCGGCTACCTGAATTTCGACGCTGCTGCCGAGATCACCCCCGCCGACTGGTTGACCTTCCCGCAGCACAAGCTGCGAACGCTGACCGAGGGCGCGGTCTATCACAGCGGCTTGGGCGAACTCGACGCGCTGCGGGATCGGCTGCGCTACTACCCGCGCGACGTGTGGCTCTACCTGATGGCGGCGGGCTGGATGCGGATTTCGCAGGAGGAGCCGTTCGTCGGGCGCGCGGGCGACGTGGGCGACGACCTCGGCTCGCGCGTGATCGCCGCGCGGCTGATCCGCGACCTGATGATGCTCGGCTTTCTCACGGAGAAGGTCTATGCGCCCTATCCGAAGTGGTTCGGCACCGGCTTCTCGAAATTGGCGTGCGCGCCGACGCTGACGCCGCTCTTCCAGCGGGCGCTGGCGGCGGCGACCTGGCGCGAGCGCGAGCAGCCCATGTCCGAGGCGTACCACGTCGTCGCGGAGCTGCACAACGCGCTCGGCATCACCGAGCCGCTGCCGACCGAAGTGTCGTCCTTCCACGACCGACCGTATCAGGTGATACACGGCGAAATCTTCAGCAATGCGCTCGTCGCGCAGATCGCTGATCCACAGGTGAAGCGCATCGCCGCCAAGACGCTGATCGGCTCGATTGACCAGTTCAGCGACAGCACCGATTTGCGCGAGAATACGAGCCTGCGGGAAGCGCTGAAGGGGCTGTACGAACCTTAAGCCTGCATCGGATTATCAGCACATATTTTCTACTTCCTTAGGCGGAATCATGGCGATTTGGATGCGCCGGCGTCTTGATCTGTGGTATAATATGCTTACCCCAGAATGCCGAGCGGAATTTGGAGAGTTGCGATCATGAATGTCTCAAACCACTCCGTCGATTTAGAACAAATGTTTCCAAGAGGCATGAATTCCTACCTCGCCGGGAACGACGACATGCGCCTCGGCGTGGTGGTCGGCGGGTCGCTCAGCAAGGGGCTGGTCGTCAAGCTGGATGCCGACGTGCGCATCGAAGACCTGGCGGTCGGGCGCTACATCGTCGTGCGCGGCGAAAGCAAGCGCTTCTTCTGCATGATCACCGACATCATCCTCGACAACACCAACCCGGACATCCAGAGCGCGCCGCCCGACATCTCCGATCCGTTCCTGGCGGCGGTCTACACCGGCACGGCGGCTTACGGCAAGATCAACGCGCAGCCGATGCTGACGATTGACGATTACGAGGAAAAGCCAACTCCCAAGCCGGTCAAGACGATTCCCGGTCACTTCGTGCCGGTCATGAACGCGACGGTGGCGGACGTAAACGCGGTCTTCGGCACCGAAGACGCGACGCACTTCAACGTCGGTACGCCGCTCGAACTGGAAAGCACGCAGATCAACCTTGACCTCAAACGGCTGGTCGAGCGCTCGGTCGGCGTGTTCGGCAAAAGCGGCACGGGCAAGAGCTTCCTGACCCGCCTGATCATCGCCGGGATTATCGCGCGCAAGCAGGCGGTCAACCTGATCTTCGACATGCACAACGACTACGGCTGGGCAGTCCCCGACGAGCGCGGCACCACCGCCAAGGGGCTGAAGCAGTTGTTCAACAACGACGTGACGATCTGCACGCTCGACGCCGAATCGTCGCGCAAGCGCGGCGCGAAGGTCGACTTCGAGGTCAAGATCGGCTACGACGAGATCGCGCCGGACGACATCGACATGCTGCGCGCGACCATGAATCTGTCCGACGCCATGATCGACGCGGCGCACGAACTGGGCAAGCGCTGGGGCAGGACGTGGGTGCAGCGGCTGATCGCCGCCAGCGCCGACGATATGGAAGATGTCGAGGCAAACACGCCGCACCGCGCCGGGACGCTGGCGGCGCTTCAGCGGCGCCTGCAGCGCTTCGAGCGCTGGCAGTTCCTGGTCACGGAGTCGGCAGGCGACAGCGTGCAGCAAATCGTGCAGATTCTGGAGACCGGGCGCAGCGTGGTGCTGGAGTTCGGGCGCTACGGCAACTCACTGGAAGCCTACATGCTGGTCGCCAACTACCTGACGCGCCGCATCCACGACATGTACGTCGATCGCGTCGAGCGGGCGCTCGGCGACACGGCGGACGAGCCGCCGCAGCTCCTGATCACCATCGAGGAAGCGCACAAGTTCCTCGACCCCAAGATCGCCAACCAGACGACCTTCGGCATCATCGCGCGTGAGCTGCGCAAGTACAACGTGACGCTGCTGGTGGTCGACCAGCGACCGAGCGGCATCGACGAGGAAGTCATGAGCCAGATCGGCACGCGCGTGACGGCGCTGCTGGACAACGAGCGCGACATCGCGGCGGTGCTGACCGGGATCAGCGGGGCGGCGGGCTTGCGCGAGGTACTGTCGCGCCTCGACACCAAGCAGCAGGCGATCATCATGGGGCACGCCGTGCCGATGCCGGTGGTGGTCAAGACGCGCGATTACAACGAGGAGTTTTACGCTGCCATTCAGGGCGAAATCGTCGGGACTCCGGTCGGGCGGCTGCGCAACAACGGCGAGGAGGGGCGGAAAGAGCGAAGGCTGCGGTGATCTTGTCTGCGCTACCAATTTTCCGGCATAATGAAGCGGTAAGCTAAGAGGATTTTTCCGATGTCCGTGCAAGAGCGCGTCGGGATGCCGATGGACGAATTTATCCGGCAGTTCGATGAAGCACCGTTCGAATTGATCGACGGCGAAAGGGTTCTGATCATGCCGACTGTCCTTAGGCATGGATTGGTGCTGAAACTGATCTATTCCCTGCTGCTCGTCTACGAACACGCGCACCCGGACATTATTGAAGTGTTTTCGGAACTGCCGTTTGTGCTGGCTTATACTCCAGATTGGGTATCCGGCTCTCGCGTACCTGACATCATGATTTTTAGCACAGAACGTCTGGCGGACTATCGCGCGCAAACGCCGGATTTTGAAGACAAGCCCTTCGTCCTCGTGCCTGACCTGTGCGTCGAGATCGTCTCCGCCAACGACAATTATCAGGATGTCGAAGCGAAGGTGGATCGCTATCTCTCGGACGGCGTCAAGCTGGTCTGGGTGGTCAATCCGCGCAACAAGACGGTCGCGGTCTACACGCAGGGCAGCGACCAGATCACACGGCTCATCGTCGGCGCAGCGCTCAGCAGCGACCTACTCCCCGGCTTCGCGCTGCCCATGAGCGACATCTTTCCCGAATAAACCGCCTCCAGCGACCCGTTTTGGGCACACAGCCTCCAAAAGTTCTACTATTACAGGTACCGACAACCCCTGGCAAGGAGTACTTAATGTTTGTACGACGCTTGTTTGCTTTAGTGTTCATGCTGCTCGTGACGGCTGCGCCCGCCTTCGCCCAACAACCGGATCCCAACGCGCTGATCCTCTGGCCGCCCCCAACATTCGTGTTGAGCGGCAGTTTCACCATTTACGGCACCGCGAATGTGCCGGGTATGGTCGGCTACTACTTCGAGCTGCGCCCGCTGATTGATTCGGCGACTCCTGCCGGGGATACCGTGCCCTGGACTCCAGTGTCCTTGCCCGACCGGAATCCGGTCGTGGATGGGGTGCTGGGGGTGTGGGATACGACGCAAATCCCCGACGGTCTGTACGAAATCCGTCTGACGGTGATCACCAGCAGCGGTCAGCCGATTTACTCACGCGTGAGTCCGCTGCGGGTGATGAATACGCCTTCGCCGTTTGCAACGCAGCCTGCGCTAAACATTATCGCTCCCCCGGGTGCGCAGCCGCAGCCAACCCAGTTTATCCCTAACGCGACCAGTCCCGCCGCCGTCCCGCAGAGTCCGATGGCGCAAGCCAATATTGACGCCAACGTGCGCGCGGGCGACAGCACAAGCTATGCGCCCATCGGCGCGCTGCGGACCGGGCAGACCGCGCCGATCATCGGCAGGAGTACCCGCTCGACGTGGTGGCTGATCCAACTGCCGAATGGTGGGCAGGGGTGGATCGCGCCGAGCACGATCACGGTCACGGGAGACACCAGCGGCGTGCCCTACGTCGCGCCGCCGGAACTCACCGCCACGCCGCCGGAACTCACCGCCACGCCGGCGCCGGTCGCCACCGTGACGCCGATGTCGTCCCCAGCCCCGTCAGGTCCCCTGCCCGACGCGGCGATCTCGGCGGTGCGCATTGATATTGGCGATTGTGCTGTCTTCGCTCAGTGGTGTCCCTTCACGATTCTTGTGACGGTGGTGAACAACAGCGCCGTCCCGCTGCCAAGCGTATCGGTGGCTTGCAATTTCACGCCGATCAATAACTACTTCAGCACCACCCTGAGTGGTCTGCCAGCTTTCGGGCAGACCGACGTGGAGATTCCGGTGAAAAAATTGACCATCCCCGGATTCACCACCGGACAGATGACCATCACCGCCAACTGTGCCGTCGATGTGAACAATCTCGTCGCCGAAAGCGACGAAAGCAACAACTACAAAAGCTTGTCCAAGGACGTGGAAAGTTAGTCAGCACCGCCTGGAGAAACATAGGCAGGGGCGAGGTGCGCCTCGCCCCTACACCTCGTTGAAGATAGTCTCCACCAGCGTGGTGATTTGCTCGTGCGCGTGCGTTGGATAAGCATAGCCAAGGCGCGCGGCGGTTTCTTCGCGAGCAGCCGGAACAGGTCAAGCGACGCCAGCAGCGCCGCTTGCAGGCTGTCGCGCTCGTACCGGGCGAAGGTCTGCGGGATCAGCGCCAGCGCACGTGGATCTGCCCACTGATTGAGGAAGCGTCCGGCGTACCACGTGTCCTGTCCGTAGGCGTGCCACCGGATCACCGTCAGAAGATGCACGCGCAAATCCGCCGCGAACCAGTGCTGCGCGCGCCAGAAATCGCCCCGCGCGATGAACTTGGCGGTCGTCGCGGACGCCAGCAGGAAGCCATTGACCATGTTGTCAAACTCGGCGCGCGTCGGCGGCGCGGGGAGGGGGATAGGCTTGGGCGCGATGCGGCGCGGCGACCCGAGGCAGTCGAACAGCACCACCGTGCCGCGCGCCAGCACCTCCTGATAAGGAAACTCCGCCAGCACCGCATCCAGTTCGAGCGACGAATCTTCAATGCCGAACAGCATGGCATCCAGCTTGAGACCGCCCGCGTAGAGCGCGTACCATTCGCACGGTCCGTCCTCGTGATCCTCGCGGTAGGTCAGCCAGACCTCACCGAATTCACCGAGCCAGCCCGGATCGGCGGCGTAGCGGTCAGCGTCACTCGTGAAGATCACCGCGTCGAGGTCAGACCAGCGATCCGCCGTCCCGCGCGCCCGCGAGCCGACGACGATCACGGCGCGGATGGCGGGCTGCGTCTGCGCCCAGGCGGTCAGGCGCGCTTCCAACTGCTCGTAGGTCATTTTCTGCGCTCCTTCACGCCTTTGTCACAAGATTATTTTACGGCTCTGCACGGTTCTTACAAGGTCGTCAGAGGAGCGACACTTTTTTACGCTTGCGTAATAGAGTCACCAGAAATCCAGCCTGCCCCCGTTGACTTTTCTCCTGAGTTCGGCTATCCTGAACTGAAGCAAAAGCGAAAACCCTTTCGCACAGCAGGTGTTTTATGACAACCCTCATCATCGGCGCAGACACGGCAGGTTTGGCTGCCGCACGTGATCTCGTCCAAGCGGGCGAAACGGTCACGGTGTTGGAAGCGCGCGAGCGCGTCGGGGGGCGCGTGTACACAAATCGTACCTTCTCCCCCGTCCCCGTTGAATCAGGCGCGGAGTTCACTCCCGGAGACGACGCTCCGACCTGACTGATCGTCCGGCAGCACGGACTCAGCATCGCTCAATGGCATCAACCAGAAGACTCGCTCGTTCGCCCTGCCGATGGCTCGCTGCGGACGTGCTTGCTATTCCCTATCCCAATCCCTTCAAACGGTGCATGGCGCTTACGCGAGTGGTCGCCGTGCAGCAGCCGAAATTCTAGTGACGTTGAATAGATAGGAGTACGAGCGATGATCGCTCACAAGTTCCAGTACAAAGATAGACAGTTGCCGGAGACGATCCGCGTCATTCCGGCGGACACAGAGCATCTCGAACAGATTCAGGCGCTCGCGGGCGCTGCCTATCATATTGCCCCCGCTGATGTGGCAGAGTGGTTCACCACCGACGAATACGCCAGCCGCATCGCGCACTTCCCCGAAGGTCAATTCATCGCGCAGGAGACTGCCACCGGCAGGGTCGTCGGCATGACTTCCAGTATGCGCTTCAACCACGACCCGGAGATCACGTTCATCGAGGACTGGGATCGCACCACCGGGTACGGCTGACTGACGACGCACGACCCCAATGGCGAATGGATGTATGGCGTCGAGACGTTCGTGCATCCCGACCATCAGAGTCAGGGCGTGGGCAGTCTGCTGATGAACGCGCGCTTTGGTTTGCTGCGTCGTCTCAATTTGCGCGGCTTGGTCGCGGGCAGCCTGTTCATCGGCTACGGCGCGGTTGCCGAGCAGATGTCGCCGGAGCAGTACGTTCAGGAAGTGATCGACGGCAAGCGCTTCGACCCCAACCTGAGCAAGCAGCTTCGCAAGGGCTTCCAGGTGCGCAACCTGATCCCGAACTACACACACGAGCCGCGCACGCGGGACTTCGCGGCGGCGATTGTCTGGATCAACCCGGACTATCGTTCGCGCATCGTGCCGTTTCCCGCGCAGCCCGTCGAGGAGACGAAGCTGAGCGCCGCCGGATCGTAGCTTAACCGTGAAATCATTCAGGGGGCGATGCCCCCTGTGCGCGTAGGGGCGTGGCGCGCCATGCCCCCACATAGACAACGTTCAATCGAAGCGACGGATCGATCATGTTCACCGACGAACCTGCCAGACATTCGATCACCATCGCGCCGAGCGCGCCACGCTACGCCGAAGCGATGGAAGACCTTTCGCACCTCATTTACCACAGCACGCGCGACAATCCCGATGGCACGCTGACTGCGCCGCATTTTCGCCGCCACGTGGAACTCTTCCCCGAAGGGCAGTTCGTCGCGCTGGAAGGCAGGCGTGTCATCGGCTTGACCGCCAGTATGCGCATCTCCTTCGACCCGGCGCATCCCTTCATCGAGTCGTGGTACGAGACGATCAGCGACGGCTGGCTGACGCGCCACGACCCCACTGCCGAATGGATGTACGGCGTCGAAAGCTGCGTGCATCCCGACTATCGGGGCATCGGCGTGGGCGGCAAGTTAATGGAAGCGCGCTTCGAAGTGGCGAAGGCGCTCAACCTGCGCGGCATGGTCGCAGGCAGCGCCGTGATCGACTACTACCGGTACGCCGATCAGATCGCGCCGGACGATTACATGCAGGGCGTCGTCGACGGGCGCTACTTCGACACCAACCTGACCAAGCAGCTCCACAAGGGCTTTCGCGCGGTCGCCCTGATCCCCGACTACCTGCCCGACCCGGAGACGCGCGGCTGGGGCGTCGTGATCGTCTGGGACAATCCGGCTTACGACCCGGCGCGTCCGGTCGTCACCACCCCGATCAAGCCGCGCAGCTACCGCGTCACCACACGCCCGCGCGCCGCGTCGAGCGGACTGCCGCTGACTTAGCCGGGCTTCGTCCACACAATCGAATAGCGCCAGAGCAGATGCCGCCTCACCTGAGCGCCGGGCAGCAGGTCAGCGCAGGCGCGGCGCACCTCGTTGAGAGTCGGATACACGTCATCTTTGCCGTGCGCGTCCCAGGCGGCGCGCGCTTCCGGCGACTGCGGCTGACCGCCGTTCCTGAGGCGCTTCAACGCCAGATGCAGCGGAAGCGCGGCGGCGCTTGTGAGGTAGTCGCCGGGAGTCTCGTCACGGCACAAATCCAGCACGAGCAGCACGCCGCCCGGCTGGAGCGCCGCTTTCAGCCGGGGCAGCGCCGCTTCCAGCGATAGATGGTGCAGCGTCGCAATCGAAGCGATGCAGTCGAAGTGCCCGGCGGGCAGGTCGTAAGCCATCACGTCCGCCTGCACGTAGTCGATGTTGGGGTGAGCGCCGGAACGCTCGCGCGCCAGCCGCAGCATTTCGGGCGAGAGGTCGAGCGCCAGAACGCGATCCGCGTGCTGCGCCAGCAGGCGGGCGAAATCACCCGTGCCGCAGCCGACTTCGAGCGCGGCGGCGCAGTGCGGCGGCAGGTGGCGCAGCAGGAAGCCGTGATAGTGATTGTTGTGATTCCACTGCCCCGCTGTCTCCGCCCGCGCGATCCTGTCAAAATCTGCCTGAATTTCACTTGTGGTTTTCATAGATAAATGTTTTTGCCCTCTACTCTTAAAGAGATTACAATCGTTTCCCGGAAGCAGCTAGGCGAGAGCTTCAATTGAACCATCACCGGGTGCAGTGACTATTCTAAGTGACCGAGTCTGCATTGTTTGAGTTCCATCTTTCTTCGGCTACTTTCGGTTTTTCGTCAAAGGAGCGTTGTTTATGAGTTCAAAGTTCCGTGCATTGCCATTTGTTCTGCTGGTTCTCCTCGTGCTGTAGCATTCCCGCGCTCGCGCAGGATCAGATGCCAGCCAATGAGACCATATCGAGCGACGGCATGATCACTTATGCCGCCGAAAACTGCGATTATGGTGGTGAGTTCAAGTCGATTCAGGCAGTGGACGCGAACACCGTCGTCTTGACCTTGTGCTTCCCGGCGACGCGGCGATGCCGTCGAAAGCTGCCTTCGCCACCTTCGCTGTCATCTCGTAAGAACAGCTGCAAGCGACTGGTGGTGGCGGTTCGAACTGATCAAACAACCCCATCGGCACCGGTCCCTGGAAGCTCGACCACTGGGATTTGGGCAACGAAATCGTCTTCACGCGCAATGACAATTACTGGGGCGATAAAGCCAAAGCAGTCGCAGTTGATCTTCCGCTGGAGCACCGAAGCAGCCGCCCGCCTGAACGAACTTCAGGCGGGGACGGTCGATGGCATCGATAACGTGGGTCCGAACGACTTCGACGCCGTCAAGAGCAACCCCGACCTCAACCTGATCCCGGTCGAAGGCTTGAACATCCTCGTTCATCGGCATCAACAACACCTACAAGCCGCTCGACGACGTGCGCATGCGCCAGGCGATCGCCTACGGCATCGACAAGCAGCGCATCGTCGACAACTTCTATCCGCCCGGCTCGACGGTCGCCGATCAGTTCATGCCGACCTCAGATTTTCGGCTACACACGGAAGTCATCCCTTCCCGTATGATCCTGACAAAGCGAAGCAACTGCTCGCCGAAGCGGCGGCGGACGACGGCTTCACGCTGCCGCTCTCGACGCTCGCCGACGGGACGCCGCTCATGCTCAGCTATCGCGACGTGGTACGTCCGCTATCAGCCGCAGCCGGACGTGATCGCCGCCGACATCCAGACAGCAGCTCGCCGCTATCGGCATCAACGTACCAGCTTGACGTGCAGGAATCCGGCCACATTCCTCGACAACGCCAGCGCCGGTAAGGTGCCGCTGCACTGCTCGGCTGGATTGTGGACTATCCCGACGCGACCGACTTGCTCGACTACGCACTTCGGCGCGCGGCGCGAGCGCGAAATTCTGGCAACAAATTCCCGGACATCGTTACGGCGCTCGCCCACGGCGCGGAACAGCTGCTGACCCCGCGCGCGCTATCCGCTTCTACGTGACCGCCAATACCATCATCCGCGACGAGGTACCGATGGTGCCGATTGCGCACGGCGGCTACGCGGTCGCCTTCAGGGCGTCTATCGTCAACGCCAACGTCAGCTCGCTCAACAACATCAACTTCTCCATGATGGAAGACCCGGATGACGACAACATCGTCTGGATGCAAAACGGCGAGCCGAGCAGCCTCTACTGCGACGATGAGACCGACGGCGAGTTGATCCGCGGCTTGCATGCAGGTCAACGAGTCCCTGCTGGCTTACGAAACCGGCGGCACGGCGGTCGATCCCGGCTCTGGCGGAGAGCTACGAAGCCAGCGACGATGCTGCTCACGTGGACGTTCCACCTGCGTCCCGGCGTCACCTTCACCGACGGCACGCCGCTGACCGCCAACGATGTGGTGATGTCCTACGCCGTTCGCGTGGGACGCTGCCAACCCGCTCCACGTGGGGCGCACCGGCATGTTCGATTATTGGTCGTCGTTCTTCACCGCCTTCTTGAATGCGCCAGCGTCGTAAACACGCGCGGCTTTTCCTTATCTGAAGAGGGGCATGGCGAACGCCATGCCCCTCTAACTGACCGTCCGGTAATCTTGTTAACTGTTGATTTTGCTCTATGTTTTCTTTCATAGCACGACGTTTGATTAGTTTCAATCCCGGTTCTGATCGGTATTCTGGCGGTCACGTTTTTACTGGGCCACCTGATCCCCGGCGACCCCTGCCGCGCCATGCTCGGCGAGCGCGCGACCGATGAGGTCTGCGATGCCTACAAAACGCGCATGGGGCTGAATCGAGCCGCTCGCCAACGCAGTTCGTCATCTACATCGCCAACGTTCTGCATGGCAACCTCGGCACGTCGCTCCGTTACCAGCGCACCGTCACCGAACTGCTGGTCGGAACGCCTGCCGGTCACGCTGGAACTGGGCATCACGGCGATGATCTTCGCGATCGCTGTCGGCATTCCCACTGGGGATTATCTCCGCCTACCGCCACAACTCGGCGGTGGACGTGGGCACGATGATCGGCGCGAACATCGGCGTTTCGATGCCCGTGTTCTGGCTCGGCTTGATGCTGGCGTACCTCTTCAGCGTGATCCTCAAAGGACACGCCGTTCGCGCTGCCGCCGTCCGGTCGCCTGCCGGCGGGCTTCAATCGTGACGCCGTTTTACGTCGCCTGGGGGCTGGCGACACCTGATACGGCGACTGGGCTTGAGATTTTCCTCTCCCGCCTGAACATCTTCAACGCCATCCTGACGCTCAACGGTGACCTGCTCGTCCAGGCGCTGCGCTACCTGATCCTGCCCGCCGTCGCCGTCGGCACCATCCCGATGGCGATCATCGCCCGCATGACCCGCTCCAGCGTGCTGGAGACGCTGGGTCAGGATTACGTCCGCACGGCGCGCGCCAAAGGCTTGCGCGAATTCGTCGTGGTCTTGCACCACGCCGTCCGCAACGCCATGCTGCCGGTGGTGACGATCATCGGCTTGAACTTCGGCGGGCTGGTCAGCGGGGCAGTTCTGACCGAAACCATCTTCGGCTTGAGCGGCGTGGGGCGCACGCTGGTCGATGGCATCACCGCGCGCGATTACACGCTGGTACAGGGCTTCACGATTGTGATCGCCGTCTCTTTCGTGCTGATCAACCTCGCGGTGGACATCCTGTACGGTTATCTTGATCCACGTATCCGCTTGAGTTGATCTATGGCGACCTCTACGAAACCCGTCAAGCTGGAAAAAAGCATTCAGGCAGAAATCAAGTCAACCAGCCTGTGGCGCGATACGCTCAAGAACATCTTGCGCAACCGCAGCGCCGTCCTGGGCTTCGCCTTGATCGGCTTTCTGGTGCTGGTCGCCGTCTTCGCGCCGCAGATCGCCAACTACGACCCGATCCAGCCGATGATCGGATTGCCCGGCGAGACCGGGCGGCTGCCGGGGCGCGCGCCCTGCATCCACCTGCTCGGCTGCCCGGCGGATCAACCGCAGCATTTCATGGGACTCGACCTCAACGCCCGTGACGTGTTCAGCCGGGTCGTGTTCGGCTCGCGCGTATCGCTAATGGTCGGCGTTACCAGCGTCAGCTTCTCGATCCTGATCGGCACGCTGCTCGGCTTGGTGTCCGGTTACGCCGGGGGCTGGGTCGATAACGTGATTATGCGCCTGATGGACGTGCTGCTGGCGTTCCCCTCGCTGCTGCTGGCGATTGCCATCGTGACGGTGCTGGGTCCCGGCTTGCAGAACGCGCTGCTGGCGATTGCTATCGTCGCCATCCCAGCCTACGCGCGCCTCGCCCGCGCCAGCGTGCTCGCCGTGAAGGAGTACGAGTACGTGACGGCGAACCGCTCGCTGGGTGCGACACCGCTGCGGATTCTGTTCGTCCACATCTTCCCGAACTCGATCACGCCGTTGATCGTGCAGGGCACGCTCGGCATCGGTACGGCGGTTCTGGACGCCGCCGCGCTCTCGTTCCTCGGTCTGGGCGCGCAGCCGCCGACGCCGGAATGGGGCGCGATGCTCAGCGAGGCGCGCAACTCGATCTTCACCGCGCCGCACATCGTCTTCTTCCCCGGCTTCGCCATCATGCTGACGGTGCTCGGTTTCAACCTGCTCGGCGATGGGATGCGCGACGCGCTCGACCCGCGTCTGAACCAGGACTAAGCGTAATAGACCCTCGTGGTACAATGTAAGCAGGTATTTGCTGCTGTGATGAAGGAGCGAGCCATGCGTGACTTCAAGCAGGAAATTGACCGCTGCACGGATCCATCCGCCCTGATGCAAATCCTCGACGCCCTATCTGCCGAAATTGATCTCGCCAACGAAGCGCCCTACGAGGACGAGCTGTTTCTCGAACGCACCCACGACCTCGAACTGCTGCTGCGCTACGGCGAAACCAAGCTCGAACTGCTGCTGGCGTAGATGGCAGCAACCTCACCACGCCCAAATTCGTATACACTACAAGTAAACAGGGGTGGGGTGGGCATGGAAAAACCGAAGAAATACGAAGACCGGCTGATGGAGGCGTTCGACTTCGACGAGGACGATCTCGAAGCGAACCAGGCGGGCACACTCACGCGGCGACAGCTCAGTCGTCTGAACGGAGCACTTCGCTCGCTGTGGCTGGGCGAGGTGATTCGTCCTGTTAATGGGCTTTCTGACGCTGGCGCTGGTGCTGCGCGGCGTGAACCTCGCCAACGCAGTGCCGAGCGTCGCCGCCATTCCGCTGGCGGTCGTCGCAGTCACGCTCGCCTTCGCCGCCTACGTCGGCTTACGCGCATTAAAGCTTGGCGCTGATCTGCGCGATGAGCGCCCCGCCGAAGTCGAAGGACGCATCGACCTTTCGATGAATGCCGCGCAGTACGCCGCCAGCTACTTTCTGAGGGTGGGCAAGGCGCGCTTTCCGCTGAAAAAACAGCCGTTCTTCGCTCTGAAGAATGGCGACCCCTACCGCATCTACTACACCCGGCGCTCGAAGCGGATTCTCTCCGTCGAGTGGCTGCGCGAGAACGACGACAATCTGCTGCTATCGCCAGATGCGGACGCCCAAGCCGAGTCCGATCTGCCGGATGCGAATTGACTTGCAAAATGATTGATGAGTTAAATTCATACTCGTAAAGAATCCTAATTTTTTAGAAAAATATATAGCAAAAAATGAGGAAGAAAAATACAGCATTTCTTCCGAGATGCGCTTATTAATTTAGACAGAGAATTTGATCAATTGGTCAAGTGATTGCTTCCTGCGGTCTAACGCCCGATTGTGGAACGGTATGTGTTTCCCACTTTACAGGTAGCAAGACTACGGACTCATCAGCAGCGTGCTCGGCATTCCACTCGTTAACTGCTTCTGTTGCTGCTTGTCGCTCTTCTGCCAAGTCGGACGGCGAGGCGATCATCACCCGATAGGTATCTGCTTTGAATGGCATCAAAACTATTCCTTCAACTCTCCTCAGCACCCGCTACCTCATCCCCAATAATCTCCCCCGCCGCCGCCAGCAGTTCCGCGCGGCGGGCTTCCTCAATCCCCTTGCTGATCAAATAGCGTTCGAGCAACTGCTCGTCGGTCATGCCTTCCGGGTTGCCGCCCAGCCGCGCCCGCGCGGGCTGCTCGACTTCGCGGCGAATCCCGGCGATGTACGCCGTGCCGCCGCGCAGCAGCGCGTCGCGCACCATCGCCTCGTTCAGCCTGGCTTCCGTCTCCAGCGTCAGGTCGAGGATCACGCGGACGACCGCGCCTTTCAGGTCGTAGGCTTCGATCTCGTCGACCGCCTGGCGCGTCGGGTCTTCGCTCTGGCGCAGGTCGGCGTGGATGGTCACGAACGGGCGCGCCTTGACGCGGTGGAACTTCCATTTCACCTGCTTGCGCGCCAGCTCGACCCAGCAGAAGCCTTTCTGGTCGTTCTCCTCGCCGAAGTCGATGCGCTCCAGCGATCCGCTGTAGACGACCGGCGGCACGTCTTTGCGCCCCGCCGACAGGTCCTGATGCTTGTGGATGTGACCGAGCGCGACGTAATCCCAGCGCTCGTCCGCCAGCGCCGAGGGCAGCACCTGCACGTCGCGCCCCAGCATGATGCCGCGCTCGCTGCCCCAGGTTGCGCCGCTGACGGTCAGATGCCCGGTGAGGACGCGCGGCATGTCGTACTGGTCGGCGTCGGCGGCAAGCTGGTCGAGCACGGCGGTCAGCTCGCGCTGAAGCAGCGAGTCGGTCTCGGCGATGGTCATCCCGGCGGTCTTGACGCCGTCGAGCACGCGCGAGCGCAGCGGGTACGGCGCAGCGCCGACGGCGACATCGCCGCGCTTGGTGTGGATCACGCGGACTTCGTAATCGTCGGCGACCCACACGCCGGGGATGGCGAGCGTCTCGTAAATCTCGATGCTCGACGCCTTGAGCATGGTCGGCGGCAGGTCGTGATTGCCGACCAGCATCACCAGCGGCGCGAGGGCGATCAGGTCGCGCACACGCCAGGCGAACTCGCGCTGGTAGGTTGGGTTGGGGCTGCGCGTCTTGAAGGCGTCGCCCGCGAAGATGGTCAGGTCAACGTCGTGTTCTTTGGCGAACGCGATCATCTCGTCCATGCGCCGCAAAAAGTCGCGGACGCGGCTGCTCAAGCCGGTTTCGGGGTCGGTCTTGCCGTAGTTTTCCATGCCGATGTGAACGTCGGCGAAGTGCAGCACGCGGATCGGTTCGCTCATACATCACCTGAATATGAAAATTTGTTCGGGACAACTTTACCATACTTTGGCGGCGAACATGTACCCTCTTGACAAGCTCTGCGCCGGGTTTACTATCGTTGATAGAGTCGTGTAAATTATTGTTGGCGATCTCGCCTGCCCCTTATGCCAAAATCTTCATAAGCTCACAATTGTGACGAGGAGAAAACGATGGACTTGCTGCTGCAAGATCGATCCGTTTTGATCACCGGTGCCGCCGGAGACATCGGGCAGGGAATCGCGCGCGCCTTCCTGCGCGAAGGCGCGACCGTCATCGTGCATGGGCTGGACAAAGCGCAGATCGATCCGGTCGTCGCCCAACTGCGCGCGCCCGGCGGCAAAGTCTTTGCGGTAGCGGGCGATCTTTCGTCGGATGAAAGCGCCCACCGGATCGCCGACGAAGCCTGCGACCTCGCCGGGCGCGTGGAAATTCTGATCAACAACGCGGCGATCTACACGCACGGTAGCTGGCTGGACGACAAGCCCGCCGAGATGCTCAAGCTCTACGACGTCAACGTCGTCGGGGCGGCGCGGCTGATCCAGTACCTCGTCCCGCAAATGCGCGAGCGCCACTGGGGGCGCATCATTCAGCTTGCCAGCGGCGACGCCACCGAGCCGCTCGCCTTCATGTCCGCCTACGCCGCCACCAAAGCGGCGCTGGTCAACCTGACCGTCGGGCTGGCGCGCTCGCTGGCGAATACCGGGATCACCGTCAACACGGTCAGCCCCGGCATTATCGCCACCAATGGGGTGAAACAGTTCTATCAGGGCATGGCGGGGCGTTTCGGCTGGGGGAGCGACTGGAGCACGATTGAGCATCACATTCTGACCGATGTGCTGCCTAACCCGACCGGCAAGCTGGGGACGGTCGAAGAAGTCGCCGACCTGATCGCGTTCCTGTGCAGCCCGCTGGCGGGCTACATCAACGCCGCCAATTTCCGCATCGACGGCGGCAGCACGCACGGCATCAACTGATCAGTGTTGAGGTCAAGCGGCTTGAGCAGCCGCTTTTGGGGGTCGGTTTTGCCGTAGTTTTCCATATCAATGTGAACGTCGGCGAAGGGCAGCACACGAATCGGCTCAGCCGTACAATTTTCTGACCTGAAAATTCGTTCGCATTTACTTAATCATAATCGCGCCAATGTGCGTAGAATTCCTCCTGAGACTGCCTCAAAGGAGCGCCGCCATGACGATTGAGATCAAGCGCCTGAACGCGCAGGACATCCTCGCGCATAAAGAGTCGTTCGTCGAACTGCTGCGCGACGTGGTCGACGGCGGCTCGTCGGTCAACTTCATCGCCCCGCTGGATTCGCGCGTCGCCGCCGCCTTCTGGGAGCGGATCGCCGGGGAAATTGCCGCGAATCAGCGGATCGTGCTTGCCGCCCTCGATGGCGATCAAGTCGTTGGCACCGTCCATCTGGTGCTGGCGATGCAGCCGAATGGGCGCAACCGCGCCGAGGTGCAAAAAGTCCTCGTCCGCAGCAGCGCGCGGCGGCAGGGCATCGCCACCCGGCTGATGTACGCCATCGAGGACGAGGCGCGAGCAGCCGGACGGCGCACGCTGGTGCTGGACACGGAACGCTACAGCGCGGGCGAAAAACTCTACGAGCGCGTCGGCTACACGCGGGTGGGCGTCATCCCGCAGTTCGCGCTCGACAGCACCGGCAGAAACTTCATTGACACCGTCTATTTCTATAAGCTGCTGGAATAACCTCGCCTCGTTTCGCCCAGGTCACACAGGGTGAAGTTTATTCACCCCGCATCGCCTGCACGACCTCCAGCACGCGGTCGTGAATCACGCCGTTGCTGACGACCATGCCCATGTTGTTCGTCAAAATCGCGCCGGTCGTGAAGTCGAGCAGCGAGCCGTCGAGGTCGGTCACGACGCCGCCCGCCGCCTGCACCAGCGTCGCCCCCGCCGCGTGATCCCAGGCGCGGTGTCTCGGCTGAGCTTCGCGCGGCAGCCGCAGATACAGGTCGGCATCGCCGCAGGCGACCATCGCGTACTTGTCCTGGCTGTCGACGCTTTCAACCTGCGCCTTGCCGATTCCCAGTTCGGCGTAAATCTTCGCCATTAATTCCAGGTGCGCGTGGTCGCGCTCGACGCTCTCGACCACCTTGAGCGCGCGCGGCTGGCTGCGCTGCGAGACGGCGATGCGGTTGGGCTTACCGCCCGACATCCATTCGACGTAAGCCGCGCCGCGCTGGGCGTGGAACAGCAAGCCTTTGCCGTCCGGCGTCGGGTAGCCCGGCGACCCCAGCACGCCCGCCACCGGCAAACCGCGATCCAGCAGCCCGACGGCAATCGAGTAGCGGCGCAGGGCGATGAAACCCTTCGTGCCGTCAATCGGGTCGATCACCCAGGTACGCTCGGCGTCGCGCCCGCGTCCGTAATCCAGCCAGTCCCTGACCTGCGCCTCGCTCACCGCCTCGCCGATCACGTCGGAGACGAGGCGGACGATCTCGGCGCGCTGTTCGTCGGGCAGCAGCTCGACGAACTGATTGGCGTGTTCCTCCGCCAGCACGGCGTCGTCCGGGTAGGCGCGGCTGATCGCCCGGCACAGGATCGCCTGGGAGCCGTAGTCGGCAATCGTGACCGGCTCGCGTCCCTCTTTCTGGCTGTGCGCGAGGTGTTTCTGCTGCACGCGGCGCGTCAGGTCAGCCGCCTGGCGCACCGCCGCGAATATCGGCTTGAGGTCGATCAAGGTGCTACACTCCTGGATGCTGGACGCGCGTACTTTAACATCACGCAGCGCGCTTTGCACAGTGAGGGAGATCATGTTCACCAAATCGGCGGCGTTCTACGACGCGATCTATAGTTGGAAAGACTACGCGGCGGAAGCCGAACTCGTGCGCGGCTTCGTCGAGCAGTACAAGCAGTCGCCCGGCAGCGCCCTGCTCGATGTCGCCTGCGGGACGGGGCAGCACCTTCAATATCTGCGCGCACATTATCAGGTCGAAGGCTTGGACCTCGACGGCGAGCTGCTCAAGGAAGCGCGCCGGCGCTGCCCTGATGTCCCCTTCTATCAGGCGGACATGGTCGATTTCGACCTCGGCAGGCAGTACGATGTCGTCACCTGCCTGTTCAGCGCCATCGGCTACGCCCGGACGGTCGAGCGCCTCAACCGCGCCGCGCAGAGCATCGCCCGTCATCTGCTGCCGGGCGGCGTGGCGCTGATCGAACCCTGGCTGCGACCGGAACAGTTCATCCCGAAGCACGTCCACGCCATCTTCGTCGATCAGCCCGATCTGAAGATCGCGCGCATCAATAACAGCTATATCGAAAGCGATGTCTGGGTGCTGGACTTTCATTATCTGGTCGGCACGCCGGACAGCATCGAACATTTTACCGAGCAGCATTTCCTCGGCTTGTTCGGCGACGATCACTACCGGGCGGCGCTGGCGAACGCGGGACTGGAAGTCCGCTACGACGCGCAGGGGTTGGACGGGCGCGGGCTGTACATCGGCGTCAAGCCGATTTCCCAAACGTAGCGCCCCGGTTTAACCCAAGATTACCCAATTGCAGCGCGCTGATATATTAAGGTTTGTATACGCCTGTTCATAACCTGTTCATAACCCTGTCGATAAGCGGCGCGGGGTTGTTCACAACTTTCAGTGGCGTGTTCATAAGTCGGGGGCATCATGAGGACAGCGCCGCCAATCAAGCCGCAACCCGTTCAAACTGTCGATAACTCTGCGGAGTTATGAACAGCCGCCTGTCGAAAACTTTCCGCACAGGCGTTCGGCATAACCCAAAGATTACCCAAATAAGGATTCTTATTGCTGATAATTGGGATTTATTCTGCGATAAGCCGGATTCGCGCCCTCGCGGCGGATTCAGTTGTGAACAGTTTGAACAGTCCTACTTCTACGACTACTCAATACAAAATCATATACCCCTGTGAACCATAAGCTAAAAGCCAAAGCGCGCCCACAGCCGCTATAATGAACCGCACAGAGCAGCGCGGATGCGCACAACGGCAAGAATGCCGGACAAGCATTAGCGCTGCGAGAGATTTATCGATCCGCAGTACAATACAGGGTAAACTAGACATATTTCATAGTATGCACACGCGAAATTATTAGGAGAGCCACTATGACCGTTAAACTGACCTGGCTGGGACACTCCGCATTCGCTCTCGACATCGACGGGCATCCTGTCCTGATCGACCCCTTCCTCACCGGCAATCCGCTGGCGGCAGCCGAGCCGGGCGCGGTGGCGGCGGAATACATTCTGCTTTCACACGGGCACGGGGATCACCTGGGCGATACCGTCAGCATCGCCAGGCGCACCGGAGCGGTGGTTGTCACCAACTTCGAGATCGGCAACTGGCTGAACAAACAGGGCGTGAAAGAGTCCATCGGGCTGAACGTCGGCGGGCACTACGACTGCGGCTTCATGAGCGTGAAATCGACCCCCGCCATTCACAGCTCGTCACTGCCGGATGGCACCTACGGCGGGCTTTCCTGCGGCTATGTCATCACGACCAAGAGCGGGCAGCGCCTGTACTACGCGGGCGATACCGCCCTGTTCTCCGATATGTCCCTGATCGGCGACGATGGCATCGACTTCGCCTTCCTGCCGATTGGCGACTACTTCACGATGGGACCGGAAGACGCGCTCAAGGCGATTCAATACGTGCGCCCGAAGCTCGTCATGCCCATTCACTACAACACCTTCCCGCCGATTGTGCAGGAGGCGGGACTCTGGGCGAACCGTGTCAGCAGCGAGACCAACACGCAGCCCATCGTGCTCGATCCGGGCGGCTCGTACACGCTGGGGTAAGCAGCACCGGATCATCAAACCAATAAAGCGGGTTTTGTAGGGGCGGGTTTCAAACCCGCCCCTACGGCTGAATCTGCCCGGTGGTGGAGTCTATTTGAATGGCGTATTCGCCCAATCGACGTTGGCGTGGGTGATGTTGGGCTTGCGATGCCCGCCGACGGTATCCCAGGGCATCAGGCTCGGCGTGTTCCAGTCGATCTTGTCCGCGTAGACGCGCCCGATCTCCTCCATCAGCTCAATTTGCTCCGGCGAATGCGAATCGAGCGAGAGCTTGGTCGGGTCGATCTTCAGGTCGATGCCCAGCGCGGTGGTCAGGTTTTCCGGCGTCAGTTCGGGGTTGTAGCGGCGAAAATCGATGCGGTTGCCGTAGATGGCGCGCGTGCTGGCTGCCTGCTGCAAGGCGGCGTCGTCCAGCCCTTTGAGGATCACGTATTCGATCCAGTTCTTGAGCCAGAAATGCTCCGCCGCGTTTTCGCCAAATAGATAAGGCACGTAGCCCGTGCCGAGCGAGATCAGGATGACGTTGTTATCCCTGAAGCCCTCGCCCGCGCCGATGTACTCCATCGCCTCGATAGCGACCGCCAGGCAGGGGTTGGCATTGACGCCGACGCCGCCGTCGATCAGGTTGCCCGCGACCGGCGGGAAGTAAATCGGAGCCGCGCCGCTCGCCGCGACCGCGCCGGAGAGGGGCCAGTCGGCGACCGCTTTCAAGCCCGGTCCTTTGCTAACGATGAAATAGGTGTCGCCGATACGCACGTCTTTGGTGGTCATGAAGACAATCGGGTGCGTCAAATCGCCGATTTTGATGCCGTTCGCCAGTGGTTGCAGCGCCTCGACGAACGGCTCAATCGGGTAGATGTAGCGCAGCCCGTTGAGCAGGTAGCGAATCCAGAGCAGCAGGTTGCTGGGCGGGAAGGCTTTGGGCAGGCGGTCGTGGTAGATCGTCTCCAGAATCTCGGTCGCCGTCATGCCGATGCCGATCCCGGCGGCGATGATCGCGCCGGTGCTGGTGCCGCCCACCATGTCGAAGATTTCCTGACAGGTCTTGCCGGTCATCTTCTCCAGCTCGGCGAGCATGGCGATAGAAATCATGCCGCGCATCCCGCCGCCGTCTATCGACAGGATGACCTTTTTCCCTCCCGGGTTAAAATTGAGCATTGCTTTACTCCGATGCGCGCGAAATCTGTGTTGAGGATAGCCGCGTTTGAAAAAATCCGCACGTCGCAAGCTGATCCACGTCCTGATCGGTATCCTGCTGGCGCTGCTGCTCAGCGAAGGGCTGCTGGCGTGGCTCGACCCGCTCGGCTTCGCCTACTACCGCGATCAAGCCTATCTGGGGGCGCGGTTGATTCCCGACCCGCGCGGCTACAACTTCCGCCCCGGCGTCTACCGCCTTTCGTCGAGCCAGTTCACGATCCTGCCCGATGGCACGCGCCGCGTCCCGGATACGAACCTTGAAGCGGCGAAAACGCTGGTCTTCATCGGCGACAGCGTAACCTTCGGCTATGGGGTGGACGACGCGCAGAGCTGGGTCAACCGGATCGCGCGGGAACTGCCGGACGTTCACGTCATCAACGCCGGGGTGAGCGGCTACAACTCGACCAACGTTTTGCGCACGCTGGCGCAGTATCCCACTGCCGACGCGCTGGTCTACCTGATCGTCAACAACGACGCCGAGCCGGAGAATCAGCCGGATTTCGCGCATCCTCGCCCGCCGGATAACCCAAGCTGGCTGGCGCTCTACCTGCTGCACCTGCCGGAGTATCTCAACCCCATCAGCGCGAGCGACGAAATCGCGCGCGGTGACATCCCGCGCTATCTGGACGACCTGCACCACATTCTGGCGGACGAGCGCGTGCTGGCGGTCGCCTTCGACGACGCTTTCGGGCAGTTGACCGTGCGCGAATGCTGCGCTATCCCACTGATCGCGCGCGGGACGGATCGCGTCAGCCCGGTCGATGGACATCCCGGCGTGCGCGGCAACCAGGAGATCGCCGCGCAGATGCTGCCGCTGCTGCGCCAGCGCTTCGGGCTGTGAGAGGAATGTCTCAATGCGGCAGAATCGCAAGCAATGTATACTGTGGGTTAATTCGGTGAAAACTTGAACGTGGAGGGCGCGACCGCGAAAAAGATCGAGCTTTCCACCTGTCGCAGGGGCTAAAACGCAGGGAAGGGACGAATCTATGAGCAGGCGAAATCTGGTTTTTTTGATGGGTGCGGTGCTGGCGCTGCTCCTGATTGGCACGTTGACCAACGCCGATAACCTGCAGGATTTCGGCACGAACTGGTCTGCGACGTACTACAACAGCACCGACCTCTCCGGCGAAGTCGTCTACACCGAAACGCTCCCGAATGGCATCAACATCAACTGGGGCAGCGGCTCGCCCAACCCGGCGGTCAACGTCGATAACTTCTCGGCGCGCTTCACGTCGGTGCAGTTGTTCAGCGGCGGCACCTATGAGTTCGTGGCGTCGTCCGACGACGGCATCCGCGTGTTCATCGACGGCGTGCTGGTGCTGGATCGCTTCATCGGGCGGACGCTGACGACGGACCGGTTCCAGCAGACGCTGACGGCAGGGACGCACTCGCTGACGGTGGAGTACGTGGAGTTCATCGACCAGGCGGCGGTGCAGTTCCAGTGGTTCCAGATCAGCACGAGCGGCACCCCCGGACTTGACCCCCGGCTTTGGCGGAGGCATCGTCACACCGAGCGCAGTCCCGCGCAGTACACCTACACCCCTGCCTGCCATCCCGTCGGGCGCGCTCTCCGGCACGGTCATCCGCGCGACGGTGCTGCTGGTTCGGGCGTCGCCTTTCTCCGGCGCGCCGGTGGTGGATCGCGTCCTGCGCGGTCAGACCTACCAGGTGCTCGCCCGCGACCAGGATGCGCGCTGGTTCCTGATTCAGCTCAGCGCGCGGCAGGGCTGGGTCTGGGGCTATTATCTGCACGTCAACGGCAACGAGTTCAACGCGCCCGTCGCCAATCCCTTCGTGGCGGAGGGTGGCGCCAGCGCATCGACCGGGATTGTCGCTCAGAGTCAGGCGGTGCTGCGCCTGCGCGCCGCGCCGGACACCAACGCGGAACAGATCGGTCGCGTGCCCTGGGGCGAGATCATGCCGGTGCTCAGCAAGACGCATACCGGCTGGTATCAGGTCATCTACCAGAATACAGTCGGATGGGTCGCGGCGCAGTACGTCAAGCTCGTCCAGGGTGAAGACGGCAGCATCCCGTACAGTAGTTAAACAGGGGCAGATCACAGAAACCTCACCCCGCTGCGCGACGAACCAGAGGTCGCACGGGGTGAGGTTTTTTGTTCAGATAAAAATAGCGAGGCGGTCAGCAGGACGCCTGTAGCCAGGCGCAGCCGTTAGTGACTTTCTTCCGCAGTACGCTGCTCCGGTACGCTTTCCTTGTGGGATGCCGGGCTGTCGCCCTGCGGCGGAATGTACCACTCCTCATGGACTTCCTGCTCACGCATGACCAGGTAGAGCACCAGCCCCACCGAGCCACCCGCCATAATCACGAGAATCCAGCCGACTAAAGGCATCGATCAATCTCCTTGTTTCCGCGTTCGCTTGAATAATCCTATTGTACACCGCGATCTCATGCTTGATCCAAATCCGGCTCGTAAGCGAAGTGAATCGCCGCCAGTTCCGGGGCGGGCGGCGGCATCGGCTGCTGCCAGTAGACCGGGCGGATGAAGGCGTGATCCTGCCGCTTGAGGCTGAGCGCGTGCAGCCATTCCTTGCGGACGGCGGACGACTGCGACGAGGCGCTCGACCAGAACAACTGGAAAATGTCCGCCCGGTCGATCAGCTTGAGCAGTTCGGCGTCCCAATCCTGCCCGCTTCGGAGCGTTTCCACGTCGCGCAGGAAGGTCATGCCGAGCGCCTTGTACGCCCGCTCGACGCGCTCGACGATCTGCGTGTCCTTGTGGCTGTAGCTGCAAAAGATCGACTGGTAGATCGGGCGCGTCGCGCTCGCCGGTGGCGCGTTCTCCGCTGCTGCCGCGCCGACGTAGATCGAGAGCGGGATGTCCGCCACGATCACGCCCTCGACGGTGAAGGTGATCGCGCCGTTGCTCGCCTGATCGAGCGGCGCGTCAGCCGCGCGCAGCTTGAAATCGAAGCGCTGCCAGTCCTCGTAAAAAGCGACCTGCGCGCTCGGTGGGTTGAACTGAAAGCCCGCAAGCTGCGGCGTCGCGGTGATCAGCGTGCCCTCGGCGATGTGGCTTTGCGCCGGGCGCTCGGTCTCCCGGTAGGACGGCAGCAGCGCGCCGAGTTCTTTGGCGGCGTCTCCGGCGACCGCATCGGACGCGGTCGGCTTGAAGACGTAGGCGCGCAGCGGCTGCCAGGCGTTCGGCGCGGCTTCGCGCGGGTAGTATGCCGAAAACTGCACCGGCTCGGCAGCGTTTCGGCTTCCCTCTTTAGCGGCTTCGCGCGGCGCTTCCGCCTGAGCCTCCTCATCCACCAAATCGTTTAGTTGATCCAGGGGAATGTGGCGCAGCGTTTCGTCCGCCAGCGCGGGCAGCGCGGGGACCTCGAAATGATATTCGTCGCCTTCGCGCAAGTGCTGGATCGCCGCCAGCGCTTCGGGCGTGCCGATCTTGTAGAGCGCCTGCGCCGCCATCATCGCCGTCGGGATGTCGGCGTTATCGAGCAGGTTGATCAGGTCGACCATGGCGCGCGGGTCGGCGAGCAGCGCCAGCGCCTCGGCAGCCGCGAAGCGCACCTCCGGCGCGTCGTCGTAGAGCGCGTCGATCAGCGCGGGGACGGCGGCGCGGTCGCCGATCTGCCCCAGCGCGTCGGCGACGGCAACCCGTACTGCCGCATCGGCGTCGTAGATGGCGAGGCTGAGCGCCCTGACCACGCCGCCGCTGCCGTTCTCGCCGAGCGCCTCCGCCGTCAGCAGGCGGATGACCGGGTTGCCGTCGTGCAGCAGCGGGAGCAGACGCGGCGCGATACGCTCGTCCGTGTGCGAGCGCAGGCGGCGCAGGGCGTCCGCGCGCCGGTCGAGATCGCCGCCGTCGAGATCAGCCAGCGCCTGTTGGACAGGATCATTCACCATAGAGCGCTCTCCTGTTCGTGTGCCTGACCATCGATTGTAGCGCAGAGTTGTGGCACGCTGCCCACGAAGTTTATCGGCTTGCCCGTCAAGATCAGTCTTGTCAACGGCATGTGGATTCGCTATAATATGGACAGTTGCGGGTGTAATTCAGTGGTAGAATGCTTCCTTGCCAAGGAAGATGTCGGGAGTTCGAATCTCCTCGCCCGCTCAATCAGCCGCCGGTCATGTGACCGGCGGTTTTTGTTGGATCAGCGGGCTAGGGAGCGTCCGCGCCTGGTGGCTTCATGCGCCCCTGACGAATCGCCTGCTCCCAGGGCTTCTTCGCCGTCCCGGTGTAGCCGATCTGGCGCAGGCGCTCCAGCTCCAGCCGTTCGAGCGTCTCGGCTTGGCGCTCGTAGTCGCTTTCGGGGATGCGCCGATCCACGCCCTGCGTGTCGCGGTAAACGTAGCCGATGCCGCCGCACCAGCGGCACTCGATTTCGCCTTCTTCGTCGTCATCCAGCCAGCCGTAGCCATCGCAGGCGGCGCAGCGAACGATTTCCATGCGCGTCTTCTCCAATATCGTGCTGAGTACCGAGAAAAGCCTTTGAACTCAGCCCTCAGCACTCGCTACTTCTCTTACCCACCCGTGCTGCCTTCGGGAATGTTGATGTCGATGTAGGGCAGGTTGAACCACCACGAGGGCCAGGGCGCTTGCGGCGCGTTGAAGTAGGCGTCGAGGATGCGCCGGACAATTGGCGCGGCGGTCTCCGAGCCTTCACGCCCGTACTGGATCACCACCGCGACCGCGATCTGCGGGTCGTCCGCCGGGGCGTAGGCGACGAACCAGCCGGTCGGCTCCGGGCGCGCGGTCTGCGCCGTGCCGGTCTTGCCGCACACGCTGTACGGCGCGATGCCCGTGCCATCCGGCGGTGCCTGGTCGAAGACGAACCATGCCGTGCCGAGCGGGTCGCCGTTGGTGGTGTTCACTTCCTTGTCGGTCGTCACGGCGCACATGCCCTGACGGATAATATCCAGCGTGGACTGGCTCAACTGCATGTTGCCTGCCACTTCCGGCTGAGCGACGAACGACGGCGTGTTGGGGTCGTCCCCGCTGATCTGCTGGACGACGTAAGGCTTGTAGAGCGTGCCGCCGTTGGCGACTCCCGCGACCATGCGCGCCATCTGGAGCGCCGTCACCTGCGTATCCAACTGCCCGACCGCCGCCGAGATCGCCTGATCGGCGCTGGTCAGTGTGGGCAGGTTGCCGCGTGCCTCGTTGACGGGCAGGTCCAGCCCGGTCGCCTGTCCTAAGCCCATCTGCCGGGCGTAATTCTCCAGCGTGGAAGCGCCCCTGTCGCGGAACAGCAGCGCGCCCATCTGATAGAAGAAGGGGTTGCACGAGGCGGTCAGCGCCTGCGACATGGTGACCATCCCGGTCGGGAAATGTTGGTCGCCCTGTTCCGTGTAGCGCCAGTCGTAGCGCACCGGGAAGCTGTCGCCGTAACTCCTGCCCGTGCCATTCCATCACGCAGTCGAAAGTGTCGCTTGGCTTGAAGACGCCTTCTTCGGCGGCGGCTGCCAGCGTGACGATCTTGAAGGTCGAGCCGGGCGAGTACTGCTCCTGTACCACCCGGTCGCTGAACGGGCTGCGCGAATCGTCGCGCAGCGTGGCGATGTACTGCTCGACGTTCCAGGTAGGGGTGTCGCCGTTGAAGATGCCGGGGTCGAAGGTGGGATAGCTGGCGAGCGCCAGGATCGCGCCGGTATGCACGTCGATCACGACCGCGCCGCCGCCGGGCGAGTGCTGCGGCGACCCCCAGTTGCCCGATGCTGCGTTGTAGGCGTCGGAGAGCGCCTGCGCCGTCGCCCACTGCAAATTCAGGTCGAGCGTCAGGGTCAGGTCGCGCGACGGCTCGCCCGCCGTCCCCGCCAGCTCGCGCACGGTCATGCCGCCCGGCTCGACCACGCGCAGCACGCGCTCCGATTTGCCCGCCAGCGCGCTTTCGTACTGCTTCTCGACGCCCGCCAGCCCGACCAGATCGCCCGCGCCGTAGCCCTTGATCGAGGTAGCTTTGCAGGTCTTCGGACGAAATATTGCCGACGTAGCCGATCAGGTGGGTGGCGATGCCGTGCCCGACGTAGCGGCGCGTGGTGCGCGTGTTGGTGGTGACGGCGCAGTCGTTGACCAGGTCGTTCTGGCGCGCGCTGAAGATGTCGGGATCGACATCGCCCACGTAGAAGACGGTCTCGGCGTTGAACGGCGCGAACTGCGTCTGCAAGTCGGCGCGCGTCTTGCGCAAAATCACCGAGAGCAGGTCAAGACAGCGCCCTTCGTCGGGAATGGTATCTTTCGCCAGATACAGCTCGACGACCTGACCATCCTGCTCGACCATCAACTGCCCGTTGCGGTCATAGATGTTGCCGCGCGGCGGGCGCTTGGAGTCGACGGTCAGGCGCGTGCCGTTGGCGTAACCGTTGATGATGTCCATCGTCGACCAGGCGACGCGCCAGGTGTTGTCCGGCGCGCGCACGACGCGCATCACCCGCCCGTCGTCCTCGATGGAAGCGAAGACGGTCGATTGGATCGTCGCGTCGTAAGTGACGGCGGTGGTATCGCCCTGCTCGTGTGTGTCGCGGATGTTATAGGTGACGCCCTTCGTGCCCAGCGTCTTATCGGCGTCCTGATAGAGCGCCTGAAACACCGAGAGCGTGTAAAAGCCCTGGCTCTGGCTGCTCAACTGGGCGTACATCGCGTTGTAATCGAGGTGATTCCAGGCGTCGAGGAAGGCGCGCACCGTGTCGGCGGGCGACTGCGCGATCTGGATCACAGGCGCGCCGCCGTTGGTGCTGCCCAGTGAAAGCCCGCTGCAAGAGGTCAGCGCCAGCAGGCACAGGCTGATCACGGCGCGGCGGAGGTTCATTCCGGTAAGAATTGTCACAGCTTTTCGACCACATCATCCTCATTCGTGGTCTACTATAGCCGGGGCGTCCGCCAGCGTCCAGCGTCGTTTACCCTACGGAGGGGAAATGCAGCGGCACGCGAAGCAGGGGCGAACGTGCAAACTGACATTTGCCTTGTGTTCGCCCAGATTGCAAGGGGGGCAGACACGCAGAGGCATGTCCGAAAATGCGCGCTTGCCGCTGACGGTTTAAACCGTCAGCTACGAAAAACGAGCGACCCACTGAAGGGGTCGCTGCATGGAAGCCGCCCCTTCAGTGGGCGGCAAAAATAGCCGAGGATTAATCCCTCGGCGGCGCTGCTCGCTCAATTTGGAAACAAAAACGCCCGGCTCTGCACCGGGCGTTCATCGCGTTTCAGACGAGGTCGTCGTTCTTCGACTTGCCGTTCCCGTCGCTGCCGCTACTCCCGCCGCCCCCGCGCCAGCGGTTGCCGAACAGCAGGTAGACGCCGAGCAGGATCAGGATCAGGGGCCACCAGTTGAAGGTGAAGATTTTCAGCCCGTCGATCACCGTGAAAATCACGCCGATGCCGAGCACGACCAGCCCACCGCGCTCACTCATCCAGCTTCTGCCCTGAGCGACGGCGCGAACGATCATCGAGATGCCGATGACGTACATGATGCCGGGCCACCACCAGTTGATCAGGAACAGCACCGCCAGCCCGATCAGGAACGTCCCGCCGAAGATTTCGTTCGCGCGATTCTCAGACATGATCCCCTCTTTAGACGAATGTGTCGTTCTTGGACTTCTCGCCGTAGAACTCATCGTTCTTTGCCTTGCGCTCAGAGTCGTGAACAAGCGCGCCCGACTTGAACGTGTAGCCGAACAGCATCATCAAGCCGAGTACGATCAGCAGCAGCGGCAGGCTGAAGCCCCACAGGAAGAACAGCCCCAAGCCGATCATAAACACGCCGCCGGAGACGTTGTACCACTGCTGCCCTTCCGCCACCCCGCGCGCCATCGCCGAAGCGCCGATCACGAACAGGATGCCGGGGAAGAAGCCGCCGACGATGTTGCCGACGGACGTGAACAGCAGCCCCAGACCGATCAGGAAGACAGCGCCGGAAACCCGGTCAGCATACGATTTCGAATACATGATTGAACCCCCGTTCGCTTCATTCGTTGTATCACCCATAAATACGCAGTTTGCGCCAAAAGGTTGCATCCTTGATCAGCGGCGCGCGGGTAGTCGTGGCATAATGAAAAGCGAACACAGGTCGGCTGGACATGAACAACAACAAACGACGAACGCCACAATTCCGCAAACCCCGCGCCCGACGCCTCCGCGAGCAGTGGGACGCCACGCTGTCGGGCATTATCGACATCAACCGCGCGCTTAGCTCGAATCTCGACATCGACACGATCTGGGACGCGCTGCACGATCACATCAATCTGGTCTTCGACGCGACCTCGTTTTTCGTCGCGCGCTACGATTACGAGCGCGACCGCCTGACGCTGCCGCTGGTCTCGGAAGATGGGCTGCGCATTGCCCGCGACCCGATCCCCGTCTGCGGCATGAGCCGGGCGGTGATCGTTCATGGCGTCGAGCTGTACCTTGAGGACGCCGAGGCGGAGCAGGGACGCCTCCAGGCGCTCGGCATCGAGCCGGACGAGCGCGAGCCGGGGCGCTGGGCGCGCTCGTGGATCGCCGTGCCGCTGCGCAGCCGCCAGAGCGAAGTCATCGGCTTGATCGCGCTGCAGCACGTCATGCCGGGCAGCTTCAGCGACCGCGACCTGTCGCTGCTGATGACGATTGCCGCGCCGCTCTCCCTGACGCTGGACAACGTCCGCCTGGCGGACATGGAGCGCGAGCGCCGCCTGATCGCCGGGGCGCTGATGGAAATCGGGCAGCTTGCCGGGCGGCAGCTCGACTACGACGACGTGCTGGATCGCATCCTCGACCAGCTTCAGCGCGCCGTCGGCTACGACAGCGCCACCGTGCTGCTGCCCGCCAGCAGCGGCGAGCCGCTCCTGATCGTCAGCGCCAGCCACGACCCCGAAGCGTTCGACAAAGGCGCGGTGCTGCGCTACACCGAATTCAGCCCGCTGGCGCAGTCGCTCGCGTCGCAGCAGCCGATGGTGATCGCCGAGGTCGAAGATTTCGCGGCGTGGTGGGAAGGCGCTGCCCCGGAAGTCGCGCACATCCACTCGTGGCTGATCGTGCCGATGCTGATTCACGGGCAGGTGGGCGGCTTGATCATGCTTGGCAAGATCGCCGCCTTCGGCTACACGCAGAAGGAAGCCAGCAACGCTTTCGGGCTGGCGCGCCAGGGCGCGATTGCGCTCGAAACGACCCGCTTGCAGGCGCAGTCGCAGACGAACCTGCAAATCTTGCAGCAGCGCGCCCGCCGCCTCGCCTCGATCAACCACATCACCGGCGTCATCACCTCGTCGCTGGATCAAAACGAGGTCTTCCAGGCGACGGCGCAGCTTCTCGCCGAACTGTTTGAAGCCGACCACTGCGGGATCATGATGATCGACGACGAGCGTGGCGAAGCCGTCTTCGCGGCGGAGTATCCCGATACGGGCAGCCTCGGCATGAGCGTGCGCATCGCCGGGAACGCCACGATGGACACACTCAAATACTACGGCACGGCGGTGATCATCGAGGACGCCGAGGACAGCAGCGTCGACGACGTGACGCGCGACATGCTGCGGCGCATCGGCGCGAAATCCACGCTGATCGCGCCGCTCAACGTGCGCGACCGCCTGATCGGCACGATTGGCGTCGACATGATCAGCGCGCGCCGCCAGTTCAACGACGAGGAGCGCGAGACGCTGGTGGTCGTCGCCGGGCAGGTCGCCATCGCGGTTTCGCACGCTGGTCTGTATCAGGAGGCGCTCAGCCTCAGCCGGATGCGCAGCGCCTTCCTCGCCAGCATCAGCCACGAACTGCGCACGCCGCTCAACGCCATCATCGGCAACAGCGAGGTGCTGCTCCGGGAAGGCTTCGGCGCGCTCAACGAGCCGCAGCGCGATCAGGTGACGGACATCCACAGCAGCGGCAAGCGCCTGCTTTCCATGATCGACGACGTGCTGGTGCTGGCGCGGCTGGAAGCCGGGCAGATTACGCTGGCGCGGGAGGCGCTGCGCGCGTCGGAGCCGCTCGATCAGGCGGTCGGCGAGATCATGCCGCGCGCGCAGGAGAAGAATCTGGCGGTGCGGGTCGATGTCCTGCCCAACGAAGCGCCCGTCTACGCTGACCGTTATTATCTGCACCAGGTCATCAGCCATCTGATGCGAAACGCGGTCAAATACACGCAGTCCGGCGGCATCGAGATCGAGCTGCTGCCGGTCATATTCCGCGATGGCGCGTCGGCGCAGGTGGTCGCTCCCGAAAACCTCTACGTGCCCGACGGCGTGTGGGTCGCGCTTCGCGTAGTCGACACGGGCATCGGCATCAAGCCGGTCAATCAGAAGATCATCTTCGAGAGCTTCCGCCAGGGCGACGGCGCGGCAGCGCACGAAGTCGGCGGGACGGGGCTGGGGCTGGCGATCACGCGGCGGCTGGTCGAACTGCACGAGGGCTACATCTGGGTGGAAAGCGCGCCGGGAGTCGGCAGCGCCTTCACCGTGCTGCTGCCCGCCGCCAAACCCGAACACTCCCCGCGCGATGACGTATAAACACACGCCACCCGGGGAGGTGGGTGGCGTGGAAAAGAAGGTACTTTTTCAAGAACCTTTTTATGTCAGTATGATCGATTTAACCTGATTTTGACCCGGAGCCAACTGTGAAACAAGTGATCAAAATCACCAATTGCGCATTATTGGCGCAGGTTGCGGGTTGAGCTAACATAGAGTTTTGTTGCCGCTCAAAGGAATAACTGAATGGGACCAACCGGGCTTTACTTTGAGGACATCGAAGTCGGCAGGGAGATGATCACGCGCGCGCGCACGATTACCGAAGCCGACCTGGTGCAGTTCGCCGGGCTGACCGGCGACTACAACCCCATGCACACCGACGCAGAATACATGAAAGACTCGCAGTTCGGGCAGCGCATCGCGCACGGGATGCTGACGATCAGCTATGCGGTTGGGCAAGCCTACCAGTTGGGCTTCATGGAGCGCACCATCATCGCTTTCCGCTCGCTGGATATGAAGTTCAGCCTGCCTGTGTTCATCGGCGACACCATCCACGTCGAGCTGGTCGTGCGCGAGAAAAAAGAAGCCCGCCGGATGGGCGGCGGGTGGGTGACGCTCGACGTGAAGATCGTCAATCAGAATGGCAAGTCGGTGCAGTCGGGCGAGTGGACGGTGTTGATGGCGCTCAAACCCGAGCAGGCGTAGCGACCGGGTCGAGCGGCAGCGTAAAGTTAAACGCCGCGCCGCCTTCCGGCTGATTTTCAACCCAGATGTGCCCGCCATGCGCTTCGACGGCGAGGCGGCAGAACGCCAGCCCCAGCCCGACCCCGGTCGGGGCGTCGATGTGGCGAATGCGGTAGTACTTGTCGAAGATTTCCTTCATGTGGCTCACCGGGATGCCGGGTCCGGTATCGCTGACGCTGAAGACGACGGCGTCCGGCTGGGCGCGCACGTACACCGTGACGCGTCCCCCGGCTGGCGTATGTTTGATCGCATTCTCGACCAGATTGACCAGGACGCGCGTGATCATGTCGGGGTCGATCTGCAGGTCGGGAAGCGAGTCCCCCATTTCATACGAAACAGTTTGATCCGCCTCGCCTGCAGTCGGTGCGACCGACTCGATCATCTCGTCGATCAGCGGGCGCAGCGGCGTGCGGCGCTTGTTGATGACCGCGCTGCCCTGTTCCAGCCGGTCGATGTCGAGCAGCCCTTTGACCATGCGCGTCATCTGGCGCGTGCTTTGCGTCGCCAGGCGCAGCAGGCTGATCGCCACGCGATCTTTGATGACGAAGCGCTCCATGCTCGACAGGCTGGTGTAGATGTTTTGCAGCAAGCCGCGCAGGTCGTGGTAGGTCATCGAGGCGAGGTCGCGGCGGAGCTGCTCGATCTGGGCATTTTCGCTGGTCTTGCTCTGAAGCTGCTCGTAATACTGGTGCGCGTTGTCCGCCTGCTCGTGCAGACGCTGCGCGGTCAGGGCGTTGTCGTAGGCGGTGGCGATCAGCCCCGCGACTTCCTCCAGAAATTCGTACACGTCGTCGCGGAAGTAATCCACCTCCGGGTGCAGCAGCACCAGCGCGCCGAGCAGATTCGAATGGTGCATCAGGGGGATACCGACCGCCGAGCCTTGCCAGCTATCGGGCAGGTTCACCCAGCGTTCGTCGGTGCGGGTGTTGGCGATGGTGACGCTGTGCTCGCCGTGCTGGATGAAGCCGATCAGTCCGTCGACGAGCAGCTTGCGCAGCAGGCGCAGTTCCTCGGCGTCCTCCGCGCCCGGCATGAGTACGTCGCAAAGCTCACCTTCGTCGTCAAAGGTGAGGATTCCGGCTCGCTTCACGTCGATGGCAGCGCAGGACAGCGCGAGCGCCGTGTAGAGGACATTAGTCGGGTCTAAGCCCTGATAATGCAGCGCCCGTGCGATCCGGTACAGCCAGTCGAGTTGCGTTGAAGTGCCCTCAGGCATGTGAACTCTTACCTCAGTATTGCCTGAATCCATTGTACGGGGAAAACCATTAGAGCGCGTATGAAATTTTTCCGCAACTTTCATGAAGTCTGCAATGATGAAATAGAGCGGAGCCGCCTAGCGCTGCTGGTGAAGCTGCATGATCTCGAAGATCAGTTTGTGGAAGCTGCGCGGGTTGTTTTCGGGGTCGTAGACGAGCGCGCGCAGGCGATTCAGGTCGCCGGGCAGCGGCTGCACCGCGTCCTGAATCAGCGGAATGATCGGCTTGCCTTCCTTGAGGAAATAGCGGTACATCAACTGAACGTAAGCCGAGCTTAACGCTTCCGGCGAGACGACCAGGATCATCAGCCAGCATTCCGTCAATGCCTGCTCGACCGCCATACGCCAGTCGTCGCCGCCGAGCGCCAGATATTGATCGACCCACGCGGTCAGCCGCGTATCTTGCAGGCGATCCAGCAGCGGCGCGACGACGGATTCCCAGTCCTCGCGCGCGTAGACGATCATCAGGTGCTCGCGCAGCGCGCCCGGTTCCAGCCCGGTGCTGCGCGCGGCGGCGGCGCGGCGGTTGGGTTCGAGGTCGAAGATGTTGTTGAGTGTGTCGTCCTTGCTGTAGTCCACGTCCACCGGGTGAACGACCGGCGTCTCGTCTTCGTCGGCTTCCGCCAGCGCGTCGCCAAAGCCGTAGCGCAACTGCACCGCCGTGCCGAGCGTGATCACGTCGTTCGGCTCCAGGCAGCGCGCCTGCTTGAGCGTTTCGCTGTTGATGAACGTGCCGTTGGTCGAATTGAGGTCTTCGGCGTGATAGCCCCCGCGCGCGGCGAACAGACGCAGGTGGTGGCGGCTGACCTCCGGGTCCTGGATCACGATGTCGTTGCTGATGTCACGCCCGACGGTAATCGCTTCACCTTCGAGCGGGTAGCTGGAGCCGGCACCGGGTCCCTTGAGGAGCGTCAGGCTGTAATGCCCGTCTTCTGCTGCGACGACCATCTCCTCGGAAGCGGGCTGTGTGTTGTCGACCGCAGGCGGACCGTATTCGAGTGTGATGGTGTCGCCCAGTTCGATCAGCACGCCGGGCTGGAGCAGCCAGGGCGTGACCACGCGCTGCCCGTTGACGAAGGTTCCGTTGCTGGAGTTGAGGTCGTGGACTTCGTAGTTGCTGCTGAGGCGGACGAGGCGGCAGTGTTCCCGGCTGACTTCGTTGTCGCGGATGACGATGTTATTTTTGCTGCCGCGCCCAATCGTGATCTCGTCGCTTTCGAGATCATAGACAGCCCCCGGTGTGGGACCGCGACGCATCACCAAACACAGCATAAAAAAATCACCCGTCCGAATTCAGCACACAATACATCATCCCATATTAGCAGAACTATTTTCGCACGAAAAGTTGAGCGTGGGTATATCGTAGCCGGGCAGACCGGAAAAGATATGGAAACTTGTACAAAACGGGGACTGAGGGATAGCGCACATCCGCGTTCGTCCACAGACATCTCTTTCCGGTCAATTGAGCGTATATCCCCAGAGGGGTGGAAAAGTGGGGGGTATTCAGGACTCGCTTTTGGCGGCGTCCCCGCCGTTGGGCGACGGGTTGATCGGGGTGGTTTCCTGAAGCTCGTCCTGACCGCCGAGCGGGGCGGTCTCCGCCAGGGGGCTGGTCGTATGGAAACCTGTGTAGGTGGAGGTCACGCCGGAATAGCGCGGGTTAGCGGAACTGTGCGGATAGGCTTCCGGCGAGAGGGAAAGCCCGCGCGCGATGGGCGAGAGCAGCAGCAGGCTCAGGCGCACGTTGAAGGCGCGCTGCGTGTCCAGCGGCGTGCGCATGAAATAGCGGCTCCAGATCAGCCCGCCGTTCGACACCAGCTTGCGCAGAGGTGGGGTCGTCTCGGACTCCACCGCGCTGACCAGCGCGCTCACGCTCAGGTTAAGCGGCGTGGCGACCAGCTCCAGCGTTTCCGGCAGCACGACGAAGCCATGCAGCCGCATGATAGCCCGCCTGCTGCGCCTTGATCAGCGCCTGGATCACGACTTCGGCGCAGCGGTTGCGCTCCAGGATCGGCAGCTCGTTTTCGGTTAGGATGCGCAGGTACACCGGTTGATCATTCATCCAGTTGTGTCTCTATACCTCCATCGCTACCTTCGTATTCGTCATACTACAACTTAATACATATTGCGTAAATAGTACGCAATATGTATAGGAAACGCAACTCACCTGTAGATTCTTACATATTGGCGGCGAAAACGGGCGCATCTGCTCAATTGGGGCTGAACAGCGCCCGCTCTAGCGTGTGCTTCCCGAACAATTTCGGTAAAATAGGCGCGTTTGCCGGATTCTCGAAAAGAGCGGCTCATCTCATGGTCTTTGATCCGATTGAACACCCCCATCAGCGCCTCAATCCGCTCACGGGCGAATGGGTGCTGGTCTCCCCGCACCGCACCAGGCGCCCCTGGCTGGGACAGGTCGAAAAGCTGCCGCCGGAAAACCGCCCCGCCCACGATCCGACGTGTTACCTGTGCCCCGGCAACGAGCGCGCAGGCGGCGTGCGCAACCCGCAGTACACCAGCACGTTCGTCTTCACCAACGATTTCGCCGCGCTCCTGCCCGATACGCCGGATGCCGTCTCCGATAATCCGCTGCTGGAGTCGAGCAGCGCGCGCGGGACGTGCCGCGTGATCTGCTTTTCGCCGCGCCACGACCTGACGCTGCCGGAAATGGCGGTCGAGGACATCCGCCGCGTGATCGACGTGTGGGGCGAGCAGGTGCTCGACCTGGGCAAGACCTATCGCTGGGTGCAGGTCTTCGAGAACAAGGGCGCGGCGATGGGCGCGTCGAACCCGCATCCGCACGGGCAAATCTGGGCGAGCAATTTCCTGCCCAACGAACCCGCCAAAGAGGATCGCCATCAGCAGGAATATTACGCGCAGCACGGGTCGCCGCTGCTGGTCGATTACGCGGCGCTGGAAGCCGGGCGCGGCGAGCGCATCATCGTGCAGAACGATCACTGGATCGCGGTTGTGCCTTACTGGGCGATCTGGCCCTTCGAGGCGCTGCTGCTGCCGCGCGCGCACGTCCTGCGCCTGCCGGAACTGAACGACGCGCAGCGCGATGGACTGGCGGACATCCTCAAGCGGCTGCTGACCCGGTATGATAATCTCTTTGAGATGTCGTTCCCGTACTCGATGGGCTGGCACGGCGCGCCCACCGGGGACTGGCTCGACAATGATCTGGGCTACTGGCAGCTTCACGCGCATTTTTATCCGCCGCTGCTGCGCTCGGCGACTGTGCGCAAATTCATGGTGGGCTACGAAATGCTGGCGGAGGCGCAGCGCGATCTGACGCCGGAGCAGGCGGCGGAACGTCTGCGCGCGCTGTCGAACCAACACTATAAGGCGCGGGCGGCGCAGTAAAGCAGTTGAAAGGAACAAGTTAAAAGTTAAAAGTGGTACGCGGTGAGACTTTTAACTTTCTACTTTTAACTTTTAACCTTTGTACATGTCGTCAGGAGAACGAGCATGACTTTGCAGCAGCAGGTGACCGAGGAGTTCGAGCGCCGCTACGGGGAAGCGCCCACGCTGATCGTGCGCGCGCCGGGGCGCGTGAATCTGATCGGCGAGCATACCGATTACAACGACGGCTTCGTGATGCCGCTGGCGATTGACCGCGCTATCTGGATCGCCGCGCGACCGCGCGAGGACGACTACGTGACGCTCTATTCCGTCGATTTCGACCAGATCGCCGAAATCTCGCTGACGGAGATCGTCAAGCGCGAAAATCTGTGGGTCGAATACATTCAGGGGGTCGCCTGGGCGCTGCAGGAAGTCGGGCAGACGCTCACGGGCTGGAACGGCGTGGTCGCAGGGGACGTGCCCGTCGGCGCGGGGCTGTCGTCCTCGGCGGCGATTGAGCTGGCGGCGGCGCGGACGTTCTGCGCGGTCGCGGGCATCGACTGGAACGCGCCGGAGATGGCGAAGCTGTGCCAGCGCGTCGAGAACGAGTGGATCGGCGTCAAGACCGGCATCATGGATCAGATGATCTCGGCGACGGGTGTCGCGGATCACGCCGTGCTGATCGACTGCCGCTGGCTCAACCTCGATCCGGTGCCGCTGCCGCCGGGCACGGCGGTGGTCGTGCTCGATACGGAGACGCGGCGCGAGCTGGTCACGTCCGAATACGGCAAGCGGCGCGAGCAGTGCGAGACGGCGGCGCATTTCTTCAACGTCCCGGCGCTGCGCGACGTGACCCTGCCGCAGCTTGAGGCGGTCAAGGACATGCTGGACGACGTGGTTTACCGCCGGGCGCGGCACGTCGTCAGCGAGAACCAGCGCACGCTCGACGCCGCCGTCGCCATGCGCGCGGGCGACGCCGTGACGCTGGGGCAGTTGATGAACGCCAGCCACGTCAGTATGCGCGACGATTTCGAGATTTCCAGCGACGCGCTCAACACGTTTGTCGAGTGCGCGCAGGCGCACCCTGCTTGCTACGGCGCGCGCATGACCGGCGGCGGCTTCGGCGGCTGCGCGGTCGCTTTGGTGCGAGAAGATGCCGCCGAGGACTTCGCCAAGACGGTCGCGGCGTGCTACCAGCAGCACACCGGCATCAAGCCCGCCGTTTACGTCTGCCAGGCGACCGACGGCGCGGCGGTGATCTCCTGATGCGGCGAGACATTGTTGTAGGGGCAGGTTTCAAACCTGCCCCTACGTGTTCGCGTTATCCGAAGTGAGTCTCTCAGAGTGAAGTATGATTGCATCCATCAGTCGTGAAGCGGCGAAACGCCTGCGTCCCGCCGGACCATTCCATCTGCCGCCCGGCGCGCAGCCGCTCGGCGCGAGCGTCGAGATCGTCGTCGAAAATTCGCCGCTTCAGCCGGAAATCTTCATCACCGACACGCGGCGCACCACCGAGCGCGGCGAGCCGATGGGCTGGCACTTCTTCCTGCTGCCCACCGGCACGCCCGGCACCTGGACGGGGACGCTGCAAACGCCGCTGGAGCCGACCATCCTGACCTACGTCTTCGAGTTCCACAGCGACGACCCGGACGCCGAAAATTACCCGCCGCTCTCGGAAATCCGGCAGGTCGAAGGCGAAAACAAGCCGGTTTACGGCGAATGGACGCAGAAGCCCTTCAAGATCGCCGTCTACGACCCGGCGCGGATGCCCGCCGACTGGGCGCAGGGCATGGTCATCTACCAGATATTCCCGGATCGCTTCGCCAATGGCGATCCGTCCACCGATCACCTGATGAAAGGCGTTTACGGGCACGAAGCGCAGCTTCGGCGCTGGGGGGAACGCCCGGAGCATCCTCCGCTGGGGCGCGACTTCTACGGCGGCGACCTGCGCGGCGTGATCGAGCACCTCGACTACATCGCCGACCTCGGCATCGACTGTATCTACTTCTGCCCGATCTTCGACGCGCCAACCAACCACCGCTACGACGCCATCGACTACCTGAAGATCGACCCGATGCTGGGCACGGAAGCCGACTTCGACGAGCTGATCGAGCAGGCGCACGCGCGCGGCATCAAAATCGTCCTCGACGCCGTCTTCAATCACTGCTCGTCGGACAGCATCTACTTCGACATCATGGACAAGTACGGCGGCGCGCATCAATCGCGCCAGTCGCCCTACTACCGCTGGTTCGACTTTCAGGAATGGCCCCACACCTATCGCGGCTGGTATGGCTTGGACTTCATGCCGGAGTTCGTCGAGTGCCCGGAGATGGAAGACTTTTTCGTCGGCGAGAGGGGCGTCACCGCTCACTGGCTGCGCAAGGGCATCGACGGCTGGCGCTGCGACGTGGCGTTCGACAACAGCGACGAATTCTGGCGGCGCTTCCGCAAGTGCATCGACCGGGTGAAGCCCGGCGCGTATTCCGTCTCGGAAATGTGGACGGACTCGACGCATTATCTGCTCGGCGACACCTTCAACGCGACCATGAACTATCGCTTCGGCTGGGCGCTGCGCGGTTTTCTGGCGACCGACGACCTGACGCCGTCCGAGCTGGACGACCGTCTCTCGACCTGGCTGCGCGACACGCCGCCGCTCGCCGTCAAGGCGCAGATGAACCTGGTCGACTCGCACGATACCGGGCGCATCCTGACCGCCTGCAACGGCGAACTCAAGCGGCTCAAGCAGGTGCTGGCGTTCCAGTTGGCGTACCCCGGCGCGCCGATGATCTACTACGGCGACGAGACCGGGCTGGAAGGCGACTACGCCGAAGACGGGCGCCGGACGATGCCCTGGGACAGCCTCGACCACGACCTGATTGCCTACTACAAGCAGGCGATCCATTTCCGGCGCGGCTCGCGGGCGCTGCGCCTCGGCGATGTCGAAGCAGTCGTGATCGACGATGCCCACAAGGTCTACGCCTTCAAGCGCTGCTGCGGCTCGCAGAGCGAGTCGCCTTACGAGGACGAGGTCGTCTACTGCGCCTTCAACGCGGGCGACGACCCTGCCGAAATCCGCCTGCCTCGGCTCCCCGGCGACTGGCGCGACGCGCTCGGCAACAATGCCATCGAAACGCGCGGGGATGCGCTGGTCGCGCAGGTGGAGCCGCGCGGCGCGGCGTGGTTCGTCCGGGCGGACTGAGCCGCGTCAGTATTCCTCGTGCCGCTCCTTCAGAAAGCGGCTGCGCAGCGTTTGCATCGCCGCGTCGAAATAGAAGTGATAGATCGGGATGCCGTTGAAGCGTGGCAGATCGCGCAGGGACGGCGGCAGGTGGCGCGCTTCGGCGTGGAAGCTGAAGCCCGCGTCCAGGATCGGCACGATGTTTCGCTTCTGGTGCAGCGCGGTCTCGATCTCCCGGCGCAGCCAGTCGCCTTCGGCGGCGCAGCGTTCCAGCGACCCGCGCGACAGCACCAGCACGAAATGCGTCCGCAGGGCGATCTGCCGCAGCACGATCTGGTCGAACTCCCCATTATCAATCGTGTCCACGTCGAGGAACACGTCGTAGCCGTGAATGCGCAAATCCAGCGCGATGGCGCGGGCAAGGTGGCGGCTCACGCTGCGGCGGTAGCTGATAAACACGGTCTTTTCCGCTTCGCCCATGCGATTTTTCTCCGAATAAAACGTGATGCTTCCGAAGGCTCTGATATTGGCTGAGGACAGAGGTTTACGTGATTCATTATAGAATAAATGTTCTATTGATAGCGGAACAAATGTCACGATTTCCTCAATTTGGTGAGGAGAAATTCGCCCTCAGTCTTTCCAGTAGGTGACGTAGCGCCCGATGCGGCTGCCCAGCTCGCGGAAGCCGAGCTTTCGATACAGGGGCAGCCCCATATCCGAGGAGAACAGCACGCCGTAGCGGTAGCCTTCGGCGCGGGCGTCGAGCAGCGGCTTGAGCGTGATCGCCGTGCCGAACCCATGCCCGCGCGCTTCGGGGATCGTGCCGATGCAGAACATCCCCGCTACCCCGCCGCCGTTGAAGAGGAGATTGGTGGCGACGGGCTGCCCGTTCCGGTAGCCGACGTACAGGTGCAGAGGCGAGCGGTCTGCGCCGAACGCCAGCGCCGCGTCCGCCCAGACGCGCGCGGAGCGCAGGGGCATTCCGTCTTCCTCGTATGCCCCAAACAGCGCAGCAGCCCAGTCGTCGAGCGCACGCGCGTCCCGCGCCTCCACAATCGTGAAGCCGTCGGGCAGTGAGAGAGTCGTGGGGATCGTGTCGAGGTCGAGCGCCAGCGTCGGCACGGCGTAATCCAGCTCGAAGCCGTGCGCTTCCAGCCGCTCGAACAGACCGGGCGGCGGCGCGCTGTGCTCGCTGAACCACCAGCTTGCCAGCGGCGCGCCCTTCGCCTGAAACCAGCGCAGCGCTTCGTCAATAGCGGGGTCGATCTGCTCCGGCGCGAGGTGCGCGCGCCAGACGGCGTTGAAGATCGGCGCGGGGTAGCCGGTGTAGTGATAGCTCATGCGCTCGCCCTCGACCAGCTCCGCGCCGGGCAGCGCCGCCAGCGCCCGAAACAGGGCAAACAGGTTTGCTTCGACGGCGGCAGCCAGCTCGGCATCGGTCGCGCGGTGAATCAGGGGGGTCACGGAACGCCCAACCATTTTGAAATCGTCCATTTCCTGCGGGGAAAATCAAAGAGCCAGTTGGCTTGGCGAATGGTACTGTAGCCGAGGATCAAATCCATCGGTATTTCGAGGCTGGCGTTCACCTGCGCCAGATCGACGCCCGCGACGCGACCCGGCGGAAAGGTTTGCCCGCCGATGACCGCCTCCGCCATCACGAACATGGGCGTTTCAGCGCTGGAGCCGGTCGCGTCCGTGCCGGTGGAGTGTCCAGCCGCCTGAAAGAGCGCTGGGTGTTTCTCAATGAGGTTCGTGTCGACGACGGTCAGGCTCGCGCCCGTATCCCAGACCGCGCGGGCGGCAGCCGTTCCGAAGCGCACGTCGACGTAGGGATGAAAGCGCGCGTCGAACAGCAAGTCCTGCCATGCTTCGACGCCGCTCGCAGGATTCGCATCCATCAGGACGCGGTTTTCGTCGAAGCGGAAGTCACAGCACCAGTCCTTGAGCAAATCCATCCCGATCAGGCTCCTGATGCCCGGATGCGGGTTCGCGGCGCGCACGAGCGTGAAGTTCTTCCGGCGGATGGGTCCCACTTCGATGCTCGGCACGGTGATCAGGTCGTCGCGGGTGGGCGCGAACACGCCGGACGAGGCGTTCTGCTCGCTGCTGGCGTAGCTGAACGTGTAGTCGTCCCGCGCGACGCTGGTGCGCGCTGCCCCGGTATCGAGCAGAAAGCGATAGGGTCTGCCGCCGATGCGCCCATCCACCAGCACTTCGGCAGCATCGACCTCGTCGGCATCCGGCTGGATGATCAGTATCAGTTCGCCCACCGTACCCCCTGCTGGCGCAAGCAGCGCCTTCCGTTTCGAGTACAATAATAAAGCATAATCTGCTCGTTTTTCACGAATGCCATTGATGACCCAACCGTACATTTTCATGAGCCATAGTTCCAAAGACCGCGACTTCACGGCGCGCCTGGCGCAGCGCCTGCACGACGCGGGCTATCGCTGCTGGGTCGATGTCGACGACATCCCCGACGGCTCGACCTGGACGCGCGAGATCGAGAAGGCGGTCACAGGCTGCGGCGCGCTGATCGTCGTGATGTCGAAAGATGGGCGCGAGTCCGAATGGGTCGAGCGCGAGACGCTGATGGGCATGGACTTGCGCAAGCCGCTGTTCATCGCTCGCATCGACGACGCGCCGCTGCCGCTCTACCTGATCAACCGCCAGTACACCGACTTTCGCACGCGCCCGGAAGGCGCGTTCAAGCGGCTGATCACGGCGCTTGAGAAGACGCCGCTGACCGAGCCGCTGCCCGAACTCGACGCGCGCGAGCAGAAAAAGCACTCGCCCGAACCCAACCGCCTCAACTTCTTCAAGTACGTCGAGCAGCTTCCCGGCGGCGCGGAGAACGCCCGCATCGCCCGCGCGCTGTTCGACTGGGCGCGCGCCAACATCGACAGCCTGACCTTCAGCGGGCGCAGCGAACCGGCTTTCCACGCGAATTTGTGGATAGGACCGGGCGGCGTGACCGTCTTTTCGGTGCGCGCTTATCCCAAGCAGCCCGCCGTCGAAGTGCCGCTTCAGTATTTGATGAACTTCCCACCCTACGACAAGCCCGACGCGCGCCTGCGCCTGCTGGCGGCGCTCAACCAGTTCGTCATCCAGCCGTTCGACGACGACCGCGCCGACCGCCGCCCCAATATCCCGCTGATCGCGCTTGAAGAAGCCAGCGCCCAGCAGGCGTTCATCGACCTGATCGGCGGGATCGTCGAGACGCTGCGCGCTACTCCTCCAGAGACGCCGCGTCCACAATGAAGTGCTGGCGGCGGACGTAAGTCTGGTCGCGCGTGACCGTCACGACGTTGAAGCCGGGATTGGCGAAGCGATCCACCTCACTTTCCGTCGCGCCGGGGTAGTTGTGCAGTTGATACCAACTGCTGAGCGCGCTGAAGTAGGGGATGCCGTCGCGCACGGTGTCCACGTTCTGGTGGACGTGCCCGAAAAAGACGCCGCGAATGCGCGCGCGGGCGGGCAGCAGCGCCCGGTGAAACGCCTCGCCGTTGACCATGCGCATGAAGTCATCCCACCAGGGCGTGCCGACCGGAAGGACGTTGTGATGCACCGCCACGATCAGCGGGCGGTCGTCCGGCGCGCTGCATAAGCCTTCCAGCCACGCCAACTGCTCGTCGCTGACCCTGCCGCTCGGCGGCTCGGAGGGGCGGTTGCTGTCCATGCAGATGATCTGCACCCCATTGACGGCGAATTCGTAGTCGAAGGGAATCTGCGGCTGCTCCGCGCCGAGCATGATGCGCTGGAGCGGCTCAATCGAGTCGTGGTTGCCCGCCAGATAGTAGACGGGGCAGCGGATGGCGCTCAGCACCTCGCGCGCCGTCTCATAGGCGCTCGCGTCGGGGTTGTAGGCGACATCCCCGGTGTGCAGTACGAAGTCCGGCGTGAACGGCAGCGCATTGACCTGATGGACGAGCGCCTTCGCGCCGATCAGCGGGGTATGCATTGCGCCGTCCTGATTGTAGTGCGGGTCGGCGCTGATGTGGGTATCGGAGAGGTGAACGAAGCGCAGCAGGGTTTCGGTCATGGGTGCTCCTCACGATTGCGAAAAGTTTCCTTAATCATGGCTAAACCCGGCGAATATCGCCATAATCTGGCTGAATCGACCGGAAAGTGGAGTGGAGACGATGGCAACCCCGGAACAAATCGAAAGACTGCGGCAGGGGATCATGCGCTTCCGCGAGCTGCTCGACATCCTGACCGAGCGGGTGGCGGAGGGCGAGCGCAGCTACGCGCAGTTGTTCGCGGACTGCTCGCCGGAGGAGATGGAGACGCTGGCGGAGAAAGAGCTTCAGCGGCGCGCGGCGATCCATCTATTCGACGACCCGTCGAAGCTGGGGGATGCCGCGACGCATTTGCGTTTCGTCTGCCGGGAATTCGAGCGCGAATTCGAACAGGTTCACGACAACGTCATGTTTCTCGACGACGAGGAAGAAGAAGCGTAGGGGCGCAGCGTGCTGCGCCCCCTGCACGCATTAATGTGTTCGCATTTGATTTGCCGCGCTCGCGTTCCGGCTATAATAAACGGCATGAAGAAAACACTCGCCTTCCTCCTGCTGATTTTGCTGGCGGCGTGCAGCGCGACGCCGACCGTCGTCGTCCCGACGCTGCAAGTGCTGCCCAGCCTGACGCCCTCGCCCACGCTCGCGCCGTCCGACCTGCCGACGCTGACCGCGCCGCCGTCCGCCACGACCGTACCCAGCAGCACAGCTTCCGAGACGGCGACTCTCGTCCCGACCAACACGGAAACGCCGACCCTGACGCCGTCGCTCACGTTCACGCCCTCGAATACCGTCACCGAGACGCCGACGGCGACCGAGACGGCATCCTTCACGCCCAGCCTGACCATCACCAACACGGTCACGCCGACGCCCTCCCCGTCGTTCACGGCGTCGCCGGAACTCGACAGCCTGGGGATGCTGGCGCTGCTCTCCGAGCGGGCGACGGTGCTGCCGCCGGAGATGCTCTACAACCCACCGACGCTGACGGCGGTCGCCTATGCTGCTCAGACCCTCGTCGCGGCGTCGAGCGCACCCGCGCCGCCCGCCGACGCAGGACTGGCGACTCTGCCGCCCCCGAACGTTGTCTGCGCCGCCCCGCCCCCCGACGCGCTGAGCGCCGCCGATCCCGCGCTGACCGGATCGCTGGGCTGCCCGACCGGGCAGGTGTTCACGACCACGACGGCGGTGCAGTCGTTCGAACACGGCTCGATGATCTACGTGCAGGGCAGCCCCGGCTCGATCTACGTGCTGACGCTCGACGGGCGCTTCCGCCGCTTTGACGATACCTGGGTGTCCGGCGTCGACCCGGAAACGGGCGGCGAGACGCCTCCGCTCGGCATGATCGAGCCGAAGCGCGGCTTTGGCAAGGTCTGGCGCGCCAACCTCGACGTGCGCGGCTCGCTCGGTTGGGGCATCACCGAGGAGGAAGGCGCGTCGTCCGCGCTGCTGCTGTTCGAGCGCGGGCGCGCCGTCTTCCTGCCGCAGCGCGGCGAAACCTACCTCCTGATCGATGATCCCGGCGGCGCGACCGGCTCCTGGCGCACGCTGCCCGCCAGCTTTTAGATGATCCTCGCCGCCCTTCGCCCGCTGCTGAGCGTGGGGCTGACCTGCGCGGCGCTCGTCCTCGGCGCGATCACGGTCGGCGGAGAGCTGCCCAACGGTGTGATCGCCTACGCCAGGACGACGCCGGAGGGCAGCAGCGACCTCTACCTGCTCGACCTGGCGACGCGCGTCAACTTCAACCTGACGCGCACGCCGTTCCAGTACGAAGATCATCCGGTCTGGTCGCCGGATGGGCAGCAGATCGCCTACCAGCGCATCGCCAGCAATCGGTCGCAGGTGTGCGTGATCGGCGCGGACAGACGCTGCTTTTCACCCGTGAGTGTATGGGATCACATGCCGCTGTGGACGGCGGATGGGCGTTCGCTGGCGTTCCTCGGCGCCGACAGCCTGCTGTTCGTGCGCGACGAGTCCGCCGGGTCGCTGATCTCGACGGGCAGTTCGGATCGGCTGATCTTCGACCCGGTCTGGTCGCCGGACGGGTCACGGATCGCCTACATCGAGTCCGCGCCGCGCTCGCTCCAGCGCAGCCTGTACATCGCCCAACGCGACTTCAGCGGCATTCAAGTCGTCGCCACCGGGGATTTTCAGGTGTCCGCGCCTTCGTGGTCGCCGGATGGGCAGCAGATCGCGCTGATGGCGGAAGACAGCGTGGGAAACCGCGACATCTACGCGCTGGATGTTGCCAGCGGCGCGCTGCGCCAGGTGAGCCACAGCGGGCGCGACATTTTCCCCTCGTGGTCGCCGGACGGCGCGCACATCGTCTTTCTGTCGCTGCGCGGCGGCGATTTCGACCTGATCCTGATCAACGCCGACGGCACGGGCGAGCGCGCTCTGACTGCCAACGACGTGACCGACCAGATGCCGGTCTGGTCGCCGGACGGATCGCAGATCGTCTTCGTCTCTAACCGCTCAGGCAGCTATCAGCTTTACCTGCTGGACATCGCCAGCGGCGACACGCAGCGCCTGACCTTCGACGACGGCGCGCACCTCAATCCCGCCTGGCATCCTTGAACCTCACGCCGCCGGATGTGTATTGATCTTAAGTCGATCCGGTGCGGGCGAGATGATCATCACGAAATTGTTCCTGGGTATCCTCGGTATCGTCGGCGGGGCGTGCGCCCTGCTGGTCGGCGGCGCGCTGATCGCCGGGCAGGTCGTGCCCCCCGCCGACGAGATCGCCTACGTATCCTACAGCCGGGCGAACCTCGACATTTTCGTCATCGATGTCGACCACGACATCACCTACAACCTGACGCACAACACCGCTTACGACATTTCGCCCGCCTGGTCGCCGGATGGCGAATGGATCGCTTTCGTGTCGGATCGGGACGGCGGCAAGCGCGACATCTACCTGATGGATCGCTTTGGCGGCAGCGTGCGCCGTCTGACCGATCAGGGCGTCTATGCCGCGCCGCGCTGGTCGGCGGACGGCAGTCGCGTGATCTTCAACTCCATGAATGAAGCGCCCAACGGCATCTTCAGCGTGGGCTTCGACGGGAGCAATTTCCAGCGCCTGAATAACCCCGGCAGCCCCAGAACGAGCGTCACCATCGATGTCGGCGCGGAGCCGGGCAATCCGAGTCAGGCGCGCTCGCCCGACGGCAGCCGGATCGCCTTCATGACCTATCACGATCAAATGTGGGGGATTTACATCAGCCCGGACGAGACGCGCCAGGACGCGCGCCTGCTGGTCGATGTCGGGCGTTACACGGAAGCGCCGGTCTGGTCGCCGAATGGCAAGCGCATGGCGTACATCGCGCTGCGCGACGGCGCGGCGGAGCTGTTTATGATCGACGTGGACGGCGACCACGCGCCGCGCCGCCTGACCTTCGACCACGCGCTCGACCTGACCCCCGCCTGGCGACCGTGACGCGGTTCAGGTGGGCTGGGCGGCGCATTTAAGGCGCTTCGTCCCGTGCCTGGGTGACGTAGTCTCGCGTTTCGACCCCATTCTGCCCCAGCAGCATGTTCAACTGCGAAGCGTGCCCGTGAACGTGACGCAGGTTGTAAATCAGCAGTTCCAGAAAGCTGCATTCGCCCCAGCTAAAGCGACAGCGCCGCTCAACCGTTTCGTCGGTCAGCGCTGCAATCGTCGCCCGGCATCGCTGGCGGCAGTCCCGCAGGTAGCCCTGGAGTTCGGCTTTCGTGTAGACTCGTTCGGGCAGCGGATCGTCGCCGTCCTGCTCGATCAGCGTGAAAGGCGCCGGGGGCAAAAAGCCTTCTTCAGCGCCGGTCAGGTACAGGTCGAGCCAGAACAGCGTGTGATAGGCGACGTACCAGAACTGCGCGCGCTCCGGTTTCGCATCGGGCGTCAGCCACAGGGCAGCGCGCCAATAGTCATCCGGGCAGGCGTCGATAGTCACCGCGAGAAAATCAATCGCCGCCCCAAACTGCCGCCAGATACTGGTCTTCAGATTTGTATCCACGTGAATATCCCCTTGATAGGGCGAGACAACGCTATTTTATGGACGATGAAATTCGGATGGGGGTATTCTACTCTTAATCGGACAAATGTTCCAAAAACAGGGGGGTGAATTTGGGGTGGGTGCTTTGCTGACCTCACCCGCTTCGCGGCGAAACTTCGTTTCGCTAGCGCTCAGCCGCCCTCTCCACAGGGAGAGGGCACGACCGAGTTCACGAGGTCGGGGTGAGGTCGGGTTTGTTCAATATTCATATCCCCGATCTTGATCATTCTCCAAAAGCTGCCGATCTAGAGCCTGTTATGAACTTCTGTGTCTGACTTTCCCCTCACCCTGGACGCTGACGCGTCCTGTCCCTCTCCCACGCAAGCGGGGCGAGGGACACAAGCGTGTGCATTTCTCCCTTTCTCCCCGCTTGTGTGGGAGAAAGGGTCGGGGATAGAGGGGCTTAGCGCTCCAGCGTGCCGATCACCTGCCAGGGGTCGCCGCTCGCGGTCGGCTGCTTGACCTGGTCGTACCAGGTGTAAATCTGAACGGCGACGGTGTACTGCCCCGGCGGAATCGCGCTCAGGTCGAGCGGGTGCGGGTCGTAGACGACTTCGCCGGGCTGCCACGAGGTCGTCGGGCGCGCGTTCTCGAAGGGATAGACGTCGTACTGCGTGACCAACTGCCCGGCAGCGTCCAGCAGGAAGACCGAGGTGGTGTAATCCGCGCCGAGCGCCTGATCCGCCGACCACCATAAATCGACGCGCGCCGCATCCGGCAAAATCTGGAACTGGCGCAGCGTCATGCCGTTGGCGAAGGTCGTGACCGGCGTATCCGTGATGCGGTCGAAGCGGTACACGTCCAGCGAATTGCCGACGTGATCGACCGACATCTTGGCGGTCTGCACGTGCCCGGTCTGCTCCAGAAAGCGGAATGCCGACTGGTCGGGACTCCAGTGGACGAGCCAGACGGTATCGTACTGGTCGATCTCGTCGATCAACTTAGCGGGGTACTCGCTGGCGCGGTCTTCGCGCCACAGGCGCAGCGACTCGCGCGGCGTGTCGGTCGACAAGTCCTGATCGATGTAGTAATCCATCGTGAAGTCGTCGCGGTAGATTTCCATCAGCACCAGGTCGTGCGGGTCGGCGTAGCGGGCGAGGTTCGCCGCCACCTGATTCCAGGGCGCTTTGGGATAGTAGTCGTCCACCGTCGCCAGCCCGTAGATCACGATCACGGCGACCAGAAAGACGCGCGCCGGGTTCTTGAAGTTGGCAAGCCCGCGCGCCGTCAGGATGGCGAGCGCCGGACTCAGCAGCAGGATGCGGCGCGGCGAGAGGAAATCCAGCCAGAAGTTGATGACGTAGGTCACGACGACCGTGAAGCCGATCCAGAGCGCGAGCAGCGCCGTCGAGTTGAGCGGTCGCCAGCGGATGCGCCCATCTTCGTAGCGCACCAGCCCGAACAGCATCAAGCCGATCATCAGGGACCACATGTGGCTGAAGTACTTGAAGCCGAGTTCGACCAGCGTCCCCCAGGTAGAGGGCAGCGCCGCGTCGATGCCGGGGTCGGTGTTGCGCTGTCCCCAGCCGTAGACGACGAACCAGGGCAGAAACAGGAGTCCGGCGAGCACCAGCAGGGCAATCGCGCCGACCCGCTTGCGCCCGCGCAGGAAGATCAGGGCGTGCAGCGCCTCGATCACGCCCATGTAGCAGCCGATGTAGTTGGTGTGGTAGAGCGCGACCAGCGTCCCCACCCACAGCGCCGCGCGCAGCGTCCCCGGCTTGTTCGTCCAGCGCAGGTAGAAGAAGACGCTCGCCAGCGCGAGCAGCGTGCGCAGCGCGTACATGCGCACGTCCTGCGCCAGCGAGATTTCCGAGTCGCTGAGCGCCAGCAGCAGCGCCGCCAGAAGCGGGATGATCCAGAATTCGTCGCGGCTTCGGTCGCGGGCGATTAATCTCGCCAGCGGCACGACGGCGGCGACCGACAGCATCGCCGCCAGCGCCGAGAACAGGCGCATGGCGACCGCGCTCGTCCCGGTCAACTGAATCCAGACGTGCAGCAGCCAGAAGTAGAGCGGCGGATGCACGTCCTTGACGGCGATCCAGGCGATCATGTCCGGCTGCTTCTGGTTCCAGTAGGAGATGCCCTCGTCCAGCCACATGCTCTGGTCGCCGATGTGCAGGATGCGCTCGCCCGCCGCCAGCAGCAGAATGGCCAGCACGATCAGCAGGAAATAGCGGGCGATGGGTTTTAGATGAGTGCTGGAGACAGACGATACTGGACTGGACACGCGGGCTTCCTCAGCTCAAACCGGGAACTAAGCGTTGTTGAGAGGGTGGAGGATAATCACGGGGATGGTTCGCTGAACGCCGCGCCGGTATTGGTCAAAACTGCTGTCTGCCTCGACAAATTTCGCATAGAGCGCGTCGTTTTGAGCGCCGCTGGCGATTTCCGCCTGGGCGGACAGGCGCTTGCCCATCACCTGAAGGGTCACGTTGGGGTTCGCCTGCACGTTGTAAAACCAGGCGGGCGGCTGGGGCTTTCCCCAGTTGGAGGCGACGATCAGATAAGTATCGTTCTGCTGAAGATAACGCAGTGGTGTCGTGCGCGGCTTGCCGGATTTCCGTCCGGTGGTTGTCAACAGCAATATTCGCGCGACGAGCAGGTTGCCGCCCAGGATGCCCCCGGTCAAGCGGTAGAGCGTGATGTGTAACTGGATGAACCAGCGGCTTGGCAGCGCCATTTCGGCTACTTTCCTCTCACGGATATTGACCTCAAGAGTAACGGATTTTGAGCAGGGCGGCTATACTCTGCGCCATGAAGCTCCTGTTTGTGGTTTCCTCGCTGGATTTGACTCAGCCTTTCAGCGCCACGCCCGCCTGGTGGCAGTTGATGAAGGGGCTGTACGAGATCGGCGTCGAGGTGATCGCCGCGCCCTATCAGGGACCCGCTATCGAGTCGCTGTGGTGGCGCGCCGAAGCCGAATCCCGCCAAAGCGCAGGGCGACGCCTTCAAGGCGCTGCGCGATCTGGCGCGGCGGATGATGCCGGCGCAATCCTCGAATGCGACCGTAGGGACGGGTTTTAAACCCGCCCCTACAGATACCGAATCGCCGACCGACCGCCTGGTACGCCAGGCGGCGCAAACGCTGGTCGCCCCGCTGTGGCTGAACCATCTGGATCGCCTGCTGACGCGCGAGCCGGACATCGACGCCGTGATCGTGCTGACCGCGCCGCTCAATCATCTGATCGGCGTGGCGGGCGAGCTTCAGCGCCGTCATCACAAGCCGATCTTCTACTACGACGGCGACGTGCCCGCCAGCCTGCCCAACATGCAGGGCTTCGCCAGCGGCTTTCGCATCTACCAGGGCGCGGACTTGAGCGAGTACACCGCTTTCATCAGCAACAGCGCGGGCGGCGCGGCGGCGCTCAGGGAGCTGGGCGCGCGCGAGGTCTACCCGCTCTTTTACGGGGCTGACCCGGACGTGTTCAGTCCGGTGGACGTGCCTGCCCAGGACATCGACGTGCTGTTTTACGGGCACGGGCGCGAGTATCGCGGCGAGTGGATCGACGCCATGATCACTGAGCCGTCGCGGGCGATGGCGGCGCGCTTCGCCGTGCGCGGGACGAAGCTCGGCGATCTCGGTCGCGCCGAGGCGCTGCCCTACCTCAGCTTCAGCAAGCTGCGCGAATATGCCTGCCGCAGCAAGATCAACCTGTGCATCACGCGGGCGGCGCACGCCAGCGTATTCGCCTCGTCGTCGTCGCGCCCGTTCGAGCTGGCGAGCATGGGCTGCTGCATCGTCGCCAATCCCTACGAAGGCATCGAAACCTGGTTCGAGCCGGGCAAAGAGCTGTTCGTCGTCGCGTCGGGCGAGGAAGCGCTGGAACGCTATCGCTATCTGCTGGCGCACGACTACCGAGCGGCTGGCGGCGGGGCGCGCGGCGCGTGAGCGCGTCCTCAAGGAGCATACTTTCCGCCACCGCGCGCGGCAGTTGTGCGAGATCGTCAAGACTTATCTATGAAAAAATATCTTTGGAGTTGCCTCAACAACTGGCAAGTTGGAAATTATACTAAATATTGCGCGAAAGCAGAATTCGCAATGTATGGGTTCCAAATCAATGAAACCGAGATCGATGAACATGGGGCACATTTCGTTGCGAGGCATAGTGGCGGATCATTGATCGATATTCAAGTGCGGTCTCTACGTCAAATAAATAGTTATACATTCTTGCAGAAATCGAAGTTCCTGCTAGACAAGCAGCGCTATGTTGCTTTCGTGCATCTGTTGGAAGGCATTGCGCCCTCACTGTATCTAATCCCATCAACCAGATGGAAAACGTCAGACAATGTGTTTGTAGATCGTGATTATGAAGATGACGAGAGTAAGCCAGAATGGGGCTTAGTTGTTTCACCCAAAAAGATTGAAGCTCTTGCCCTTACACTTTTGAGTTAACCATAGAAAAACTCGTTGCAGAACGTCTATAAATTAGAAGCATCCATGCCCACCGTTCAAGCCATAATCGACACGATCCTCGCCGCCGTCCCCGGCGCGCCGTTTCCCGAAACCGTCGACGTGATCCACGCGGGCGATCCCGCGCAGGAAGTCACGGGCGTCGTGACCACCTTTCTGGCGACCGGCGCGGTGCTCCAGCAGGCGGTCGATGCGGGCGCGAACTTCGTCATCACCCACGAGTCGCCCTACTACAATCACCGCCAGCTACCCGACTGGCTGGCGAATGACCCGGTATACCTCGCCAAGCGCCAGTTCATCGCGGATCATCATCTGGTCGTCTGGCGCTTGCACGATGCCTGGCACCGCCACCAGCCGGACGGCATCGTGACCGGCGTCGTGCGCGCGCTCGGCTGGACGGCATATGCCGATCCCGCCTCGCCGGATCGCATCACCCTGCCGGCGCAGCCGCTCGCCGATCTGGCGGATCACGTCAGGCGTAAGCTCGGCTGCCGCCGGGCGCACGTCGTCGGTCGCCCGGATATGCCGTGCAGCAAAATTGCCCTGCTGGTCGGGTTTCCCGGCAGCGAACGGCAGATCGCTGCCCTGCAAGGCGACGTGGATGTCCTGATCACGGGTGAGATGCACGAATGGGAGACGTGCGAGTACGTGCGCGACGCGATTGATCAGGGCTTATCCAAAGCGCTGATCGTCACCGGGCACGAAGTCAGCGAGGAAGCGGGCATGGCGTATCTGGTCGACTGGCTGCGCCCGCGCTTCCCGGCTGTCCCGATCACGCACATTCCTAGCGGTGATCCGTTCGCAGGGAGATTAGAAACGCCGAACGCTTCTCGCTAGGTGCTGTGGAACTGCGTCACCGTCCCGCCGAACGTCACGGTATCGCCGTCGTGGAGCACCCGCCCCTTCTCGTTGACGAGCGGCGTGCCGTTGACCAGCGTCCCGTTGGCGCTGCCGAGATCGTAGAGTATCCAGTTGCCGTCGAGGTATTCCAGCCGGGCGTGCGGGCGCGAGATCGAGGGGTCTTGCAGGCAGATTTCCCAGTCGGCGTTGCTGGTGGCGCGCCCGATGGTCATGCTGCGCAGCGTCAGCGGGATCGTGTCGCCCTCCTGCGCGCCGTTCTGGATGATCAGCCGCCCGCCGATGGCGTCCGCCGTCTCGCTGGACGGCGCTGCATTCGCGCTGACCGGCTGCTGCGGCGCTTCCGCCACCAGCGCCGAGAAGCGCAGGATCGGCACGTACAGGCGAATCTCGTCGCCGGAGGTCAGCGGATAGGGCTGAGTCAGGCGCTCGTCGTTGACGAAGACGCCGTTGGCGCTGCCGAGGTCGGTGATCACGAACATGCCATCCTGATAGGCGATGGTGGCGTGCTGGCGCGAGACGTGCTGCTCCTTGATGCAGATTTCGTTGTCGTCCAGCCGCCCGATGCTGAGCGATGCGCCTTCCGGCAGCACGAGTTCGCAGCTTTCCCCGGTCTGCGGGTCTTGCCAGGTGATCTTCGCCAGCAGGGTCGATTCATCTACCGCGTTCATCGCGTCTCTCGAAATCTTGTCGCACAGGAATGGTTGTTACTGTATCCCAAAATCGCGCGCTTGTGAAGCTAGCTGAACAGATCGTCCACGCCGCCGCTGGGCTGCGTCACTTCCATCCCGCCCAGGTCGCGCGCGATCAGCTCCAGCATCTTCGGCATGACCCACGTCACCGAGTTGACCTGCACGGCGACCGCGCCCGCTTCGAGGTAGTCGCGGGCGTCCTGCGGCGAATGGATGCCGCCCGCGCCGATCAGCGGCGTATCGGGGAACTGGCGCGCAAGCTGCCCGACCATGCGCAGCACCATCGGCTTGATCAGCGGACCGTAGACGCGCCCGGCGACCAGTCGTCCGCTTTGATCGCGGGCGGTGCCGCGCGGCGGCGCGCAGACCACCAGCGCGTTCGCGCCCGCGTCGACGGCGGCGCGGAAATGGTCGTCGCTCGACGCAAAGGGCAGGCGCACCAGCAGCGGCTTTTCCATCCGTTTGATGATGGCGCGGATGTACCATTCCGTCTCCGCCGGGTTGATCTCGTCGTTCAAGCCCAGCTCGATCCCGGCGATGATCTGCTCGCGGTCGAGGATCGCCACGCATTTATGCAGCTCGTCGACCGTGTTGACGACGACGTGCGCGATCACGGGCATCGGCAGGCGTTCCCAGACCGCCCGCTGCTGCTCGATCACGTGGGTGATGCCGGGATTGGGCAGCCCGGTGTGCATCAGCATCCCGCCTTCGAGCGGCACGACGTGCGTGCCCGATGCCGGACTCCAGGGGGTATAGGTCAGTGGATTGGTGACGAACGCGCCGAGCGTGCTCAGGTCGAGCAGATCGCGGTATTCGTCGCCGAAGCCGAGCGTCCCGGCGGCGTTCATGACGGGCGAGTCCACGATCAGGCTGTTCTTGGAGATACTGGTGATGCGGATCGACATGGTTAGTTCCTGCCTGCGCGCGGCGTCACGACAGCGCCACCTTCGTCAGATCGAGCGCGGGTCCCTCTTTGCACACCAGCGCGGTGCTGCCGCCGGTGAGCCGGACCATGCAGGCGGAACACGCCCCGACGCCGCACGGCAGCAGCGGGCGAAACACGCCGAACAGGTAATTCGGGGGGATGTCCGCGCGCATCTCGGAGAACAGCGACCAGATTTCGCGGAAGTAGGTCAGTTCGTCTTGCTGCGGCACGGTGACGAAAACCTGATCCGCCCAGCCAATCGTCGTCACGCGGTTCGCCCAGTCGAGCTTGTCGACCGGCTCGCCCTCGCCAACTTCGCCCTGAATCACCTCGACTTCGGGCGGCAGGTGCTGCGTGTCGTAATCGACGCCGAGCAGGATCAGCGTCACGTTGACGCCGTTGGCGAGCAGCGCCGGGATCGTCATCATCAGCGGCGTCGGCTCGCTGGCGTAAGCGATCAGCAGGACGCTGCGCAGCGTGCGCCGGAAGCGAAACGGCTGCCCGACCGTCCCGATCAGGCTGACGACGCTGCCCGGCTCGTAGCGCTGCTCTGACGGGCGCTCGACGATCAGGGTGTTGTTGCCAGCGGCGACGGGCCACCACTGCTCGCGCAGATACGGCGTCCAGTCTTCGTGGATGCGCGCCAGGACGGAATGCCCCGGCTTGATGTCGTTGAGTGAAGAATCGACGGTGATGTAAAGTTGTTGATGCGTGTCGTTGACGCGGCGCACGCGCTCGATTAGGGCTTCGGTTTCTTTCATGATGAACACAATCTGTGCGCTGATTATTTGCCACTTAATCTTACACGCAGGGGTGGGGGTTGCGCGACTTTTTCCGGCAATTCGCGTATAGAATGGATAGCGGAACCAACGTTGTTGGAAGGGTGATGATGACCAACTTGTTCGAGCAGTTTTTCAGCGCCATTTTTGGCTCTGTCAGCAGCAGTAAACTGGTGACCTCGCTGACTCACAGCGCGGATCGTATCTACGATTTCGTCTACGTCAAGGTGTTCGGGCTGCCGTTCATTGTGCTGGGCGCGCGCCAGACGGGCAAGACCACATTGATCGAGTGGCTGCGCCAGAACGTCGCTTCGCTGGAGGAATTCCAGCCCGCGCCGACCGCTCCCGGCGGCGACGCGGTGGGGACGTTCAGCTCGTACATCGGCGACGAGATGATACGCCTCAAGCCGACCCGCGACGTGGGCGGCGAGTACGAAATGTGGGAGACCGACTGGATCGAGCTGTTCCGCGAGACCAAGCCGCGCGGCATCATCTTCCTGCTCGACCACACCGATGTGCTCAAGCACAAGGATGCGCTCAACTTCGTCATGAACATGATCGAGGAAGAAGACGACGCCAAGCGCAACCTGAAAGCCTTCATGCTGCTGGTCAACAAGAGTGACCTGTGGCTGCCGACGACCACGCTCGACAAGCTGATGGCGAACTACAGCAACGAGATCAAGCGGCTGCACAACCAGGCGGAGCGCCTCGGCTATCAGGCGACGATCCACTCCAGCAGCGTGGCGACGGGCGTCGGCGTGCGCGAGGCGATGCGCACTTTCTTCAACTCGATTCGCCCGCAGCCGAAAGGGTGAAAGAGCGATCAGCAGTCAGCCGTTAGCTGTCAACAATAGTGGATCGTGATGTAACGCCCCTACGGGCAACCAATCCGCAGAATTTTTCGCTGATCGCTGAAAGCTGACCGCTTCATCATGCGCGACTTCTACGAGAATTTCTACCGCCTGACCGCTCAGAGCGCGGCGCACGCCGAGTTCTGCGAGCGCGTCTTCGGGCGTAATCTGTGCCAGCACGGCTTCGCCGACATGGCGCAGATCGACGCGCTGATCGAAATCGCTGCTGCTGGAGCCGGACGACCGCGTGCTCGACCTCGGCTGCGGCAGCGGCATGATCAGCGAGTACATCTCCGACTGCACCGGGGCGCACGTCACCGGGGTGGACTACATTCCGGGGGCGATCACGCTGGCGCAGGAACGCACCGCCGCCAAGCGCGACCGCCTCCTGTTCGTGGTCGGCGACATCAACACGCTGACGCTGCCGCCGGAAGCCTTCGACGCCATCCTCTCGATTGACTCGATCTACTTCAGCGACGATTACAGCTTCACCCTCGGCGAATGGACGCGAGCGCTGCGCCCCGGCGGGCGGATGGGCATCTACTTCGCGCACGGGCGCGCGGGCTGGGTCGGACCCGAGCCGTTCCGCGCCGAGACACTGGAGCCGGACAAGACGCCGCTGGCGGACGCGCTCCAGGCTAACGGACTTGCCTACCACGCCTACGACTTCACGCAGGACGATTACCGGCTCGCGCTGCTGCGCCAGCAGGTCTTGCCGGAACTGCGCGAGCGCTTCGAGGCGGACGGGCTTGGCTTTGTCTACGAGAACCGCATGGGCGACGCGGACGGCATCCGCCAGTCGATTGAGGAGGGGCAGCACCGCCGCTATCTGTATCTCGTCCAGCCCGACGTCCAGCCTGACGAGCCGCGCCATGCGTGAGCTGGCTATCGGCTACGCTCTCGAAGGCGCGCGGCGCGGCTACACCTTCACCTCGCCCACCGACGGCGTTGATCCCGACGCGCTCAAGGCAATCTGGCGTGGAGCGATGCCGCGCGGGCAGGGTTGGGAGCAGTACCCCGGCGCGAGCGCGCTCAAGTGCTTTCCGCTCGACAGCGGCGAGGCGGTGATCTGCGACGTGGCGCTGACCGACCTGCAAGACGAGGTCGGCAGGAAGGGCATTCGCAGCGCCGCCATCAAACTCCTCTCGCCGCGCGAGTATCAGGACGACCTGCTCGCCCGCCTGCGCGCGCTGCCGCCGAAGGTCGTCGCCGACGCCGAGCGTAAGCTCACGTCGCACGAGTGGGAGCTGCTGTTCAAGAAGTACCGCGACGCCAAGAAGCCCAAGTCGATCCTCAAGCCGCAGACCATCCTCGCCTACCCTTACAGCGCCACAGGCTGGCGCTTCGTCGAAGCCTGCCTGCTGCTGCTGGCGACCCGCTCGACCCTGCTGACCAACCTGATCGAGATTTCGCCGACGATCAACCCCTTCGCCGACCGGATTCTCTCGTTCACGACGCTGGCGCTCGACTACCGCGAGGAGGGACGCCTCGTCGCGCTGCCGCTCGACCGGATGCGCGCCTTCGCCGACGTGCCGTTCATCAATCTCAGCTAGCGATGCGCCACGTGGCGACCGATTGAAAGGGTCGCCCAGTTGCCCCTTCAGTGGGCGACGAACGGGCTAGCCGAGGGATTGTTCCTCGGCGATGCTTTTCCTCATCGCTCACTGCTCGGCACTATCGTTACGGCAGCTTGTTCCCCGCCGCCAGGTAGATGTCGTACCACTCCTGCCGCGTGAGCGTGATGTCCGATGCCTTGCAGATGTCGCGGACGCGATCCGCGTTGGTCGTGCCGATGATCGGCTGCATCTTGGCGGGGTGGCGCAGCAGCCAGGCAATCGCAATCGCCGTATTGGCGACGCCTTTGGCGGACACCAGTTCGTCGATGGTCGTGTTGAGTTCCGGGAAGCGCTCGTTGTCCAGGAAAACGCCTTCGAAGAAACCGAACTGGAAAGGCGACCAGGGCTGAATGGTGATCTCGTGCAGGCGGCAGTAATCCAGAATGCTGCCGTCGCGGTCGACCGAGGGATCGATCTCCATGTTGACGTTGATCCCGGCGTCGATCATGCCCGTGTTGGTGATGCTGAACTGAAGCTGGTTGATGATGAGCGGCTGCTTGACGAACTTTTTCAGCAGCTCAATCTGCATCGGGTTTTGATTGCTGACTCCGAAGTTGCGGACCTTGCCGCTGTCGTGCAGGATCGTGAAGGCTTCCGCGACCTCTTCCGGCTCGACCAGCGCGTCCGGGCGGTGCAGCAGCAGCACGTCCAGATAGTCCGTGCGCAGGCGCTTCAGGCTGCCGTCGACGGCTTCCAGAATGTGCTCTTTGGAAAAGTCATACGCGCGAGGACGGATGCCGCACTTGGTCTGGAGGAACATCGTCTCGCGCAGTGCCGGGGTCATGTTGAGCGCTTCGGCGAACTTCGCTTCCGACTGCCCGCCGCCATACACGTCGGCGTGGTCGAAGAAATTGATGCCGCCATCCAGCGCGGTGTGGATCAGGTTCGAGACTTCTCCGTTCGTCATCTTGGAAATGCGCATACAGCCCAGCGAAATCTCCGACACGTCGAGGTCACTATTGGCGATATGAATGCTTTTCATCTCAACTCCTCTTCTCTGAGAATTCTTGTGGGGAAAATTATAACCAAGCAGCCGCGCCGACATTATAACCTTCGCCGCATTGGTCTGCGGCGGAAACCCTGCTAAAATCGCACGGATATTCGCATTCGGAGGGCAGCCGATGGACGCGACCTTCTTCGCATCCGCCGACGAGTTCCGCGCGTGGCTGGCGGCGAACCACGACACGGCGACCGAACTGCTGGTCGGCTTCTACAAGAAGGATTCCGGCAGGCAGAACATGACCTATCAGCAGGCGCTCGATCAGGCGCTGTGCTTCGGCTGGATCGACGGCGTGCGCCGCACGCACGACGCGGACAGCTACACGATTCGCTTCACGCCGCGCAAGCCGACCAGCATCTGGAGCCAGGTCAATATCAAGCACGTCGAGCGGCTGACGGCGGCGGGGCTGATGCAGCCCGCCGGGCTGAACGCCTTCGAGCAGCGCGACCCGGCGAAGCAGAATCAGTATTCGTTCGAGCGCGAGCACGTCCAGCTTGACCCCGCCTACGAAGCGCAGTTCCGCGCCAACGAAGCGGCGTGGGCGCATTTCCAGCAGCGCCCGCCGTCCTATCGCAAGCCCGCCATCTGGTGGGTGATGAGCGCCAAGCAGGAGGCGACGCGCCTCAAGCGGCTGGCGACGCTGATCGCGGACTCGGCAGCCGGGCGCAAGATCGCGCCGCTGACGCGGAAGAGCGAGCGGGAATAACCGGATGCCACGCCGGAGGTTCAAAACCTCCGGCTAGAGAGTTCAAGCCGTCTGAAGACGGCTGAATAAAGAGTCCGCTTTAGCGGGCTTGAGTTTATAGCCGGATGCTTCGAGCATCCGGCGGCGAATTAGAGGATATGTGATGTCCGAAACCAAGATCGAGCAGCTTCACGCCGTCGTGCATGGGCGCGTGCAGGGCGTCGGCTTCCGCGATGCCACCCAGCGCCGCGCCGCCGAGATGGGCGTCACCGGATGGGTGCGCAATCAGCCGGACAGCACCGTCGAGGTCACGGCGGAGGGCGACCACGAGACGCTCGAACACTTCCTCGCCTTCCTGTGGCGCGGACCGAACGCCGCTCGCGTCCTGCGCGTCGAATACGACTGGCTGACGGCGACCGGGCGCTATCAGGACTTCCACATTCGTTGACGCCGCCAACCAAATGTTCTAGGATTACGCTAGAACAGGCTGTCATTGAGAAGGACAATTGAAGATGGCGCAGGAACTGCCGCAGGAAATGATCGATGAGTTCGTCGTCGCCGCGCATCACGATTTCGCCTTTGTCCAGCAGAAACTCGCCGAGACCCCCGGCTTGCTGAACGAAAATGCCGAGTGGGTCGAGACGCCGATTCAGGCGGCGGCGCACGTCGGCAACCGCGCGATTGCGGAATACCTGCTGGCGCAGGGCGCGCCGCTGGACATCTGCACCGCTGCCATGCTCGGTCGCGCCGACGCGGTCAAGTCGATGCTTGCCGACGAGCCGGAACTGGCGCACGCCACCGGCGCGCACAACATCCCCGTGCTGTTCTACCCGGCGATCAGCGGCAACGTCGAGATCGCGCAGATTCTGTTCGACGCCGGGGCGGACGTGAACGCGGGCGAGGGCGGCAACACGCCTCTGCACGGCGCGGCGCTTACCGGGCAGGTGGCGATGGCAAAGTGGCTGCTCGACCACGATGTCAATCCCTACGCCGAGGACTACGAAGGCAAGACGCCGCTCGAACGCGCCGAGGACAACGGTCACGAGGACGTAGCGGCGCTGCTGCGTCCCTTCTACGAAGACGCCAATTAAGCATGAGTCAACTCGACGACGCGCTCATGCGTCTGTACGAAAATGCCGACCTGCGCGACGAACTGACCGACGACGAAGCCACGCGCCTGCTCCAGTGGGCGGAGGCTGAACTCGCGCGGCTCGACGCTGCGGGCGCGGACGACGACGCTTTCGAGGCGCAGGTCGATACGCTGCTGCGCCTGCTCAAGCAGGTCAATCGCTACGCCGGGCGACAGGGACAGGGCTTTGCTGCGCAAAGCTTGGCGCAGGATGTTGATCCCGCGCCGGGGCGCATCGCCGAGTTGGCGACCGCGCTCGGTCACGCCGCTGATTCTCAGCAGATCGCTGCCGCCGGGACGGGCGAGCCGGGCAGCACCGTCGACGCCCTGACCGCGTTGATGACCCCGTCTGACGCTCCAACGGATGCGCCGCAGAATACTCTGGAGACAACCCCTGATGATGAACCCATCGACCAAGCCTGAGCGCTGGATTGCGCAGCGTGATCGCGCTGGTGCTGCTGATCGCGGGCTGCGTGCAGACGCCCACCCCGACGCCGACCAGCACCCCGCTCCCGCCGACGATCACGGCGCTGCCCGCGACGGAAACTTCGGCGGGCGCTGTCGAGACGATCCCGGTGGAACAGGGCTTCGGCGCGGCGAAAGGCTTCTGGCAGGTCTACTTCACCGCGCCGACGGGCAGCCGCGACGCCTCGACTTATCACGGCGGCATCGACGAAATCCTCGCCGGGGACATCGATCAGGTGCAGCAGACGCTCGACATCGCTGCTTACGAATTCAACAGTCCGGCGCTGACGACGGCGGTGCTCAATGCCAAGGCGCGCGGCGTGCTGGTGCGCGTCGTCACCGACGACGACGCGGGCATCAACGACGCGGATACGACGCTGCATCAGTTAGTCGATGCCGGGATTCCGGTGGTGGACGACGCGCGCTCGGCGTTGATGCATGACAAGTTCATGATCCTGGACAGCGCCACTGTCTGGACGGGGTCGTGGAATTACACCGTCAACGGGACGTATCGCAACAACAACAACGCGCTCGCCCTGCGCTCGCAGGCGGCGGTGCAGGATTATCAAGCCGAGTTCAACGAGATGTTCGTCAATGGCGAGTTCGGTCCCCGGTCGCCCGTCAATACGCCGCACGAGCAGTTCACCCAGGACGGCGATGCCATCGGCGTCTACTTCGCCTCGGAAGAGGATGTCAAGAACGATGCCGAGGCGGCGCTGCAAGCCGCGCAGCACAGCATCCGCTTCATGACCTACTCGTTCACGCTCGACAGCATCGGGCAGATTTTGATCGACAAGGCGGGCGCGGGCGTGGATGTCTCCGGCATCTTCGAGACGGTCGGCAGCGAGACGCAGTATGCCGAGCTGAGACCGCTGTTCTGCGCCGGGCTGCCCGTGCGTCAGGACGGCAATCCGTTCGTGTTCCACCACAAGGTCTTCGTCGTCGACGACACGACCGTCCTCACCGGGTCGTTCAACTACACGGCGAGCGCCAACAACTCCAACGACGAGAACCTCGTCATCATCAGCGATCCCGACCTGGCGGCGCAGTATCTGGCGGAATTCGACCGCCGCTGGGCGGAAGCGACCACGCCGAGCGGCTTGTCGTGTCAATAGAATATTTGTGCTATAATCTGGCAGGATATTCAGACTGCAAAGCCAGAGGAGTAGATCACGATGATTCGGGGAATCAGCGCGACGGTGTTGTTCGTTCACGACCTGGAACGGTGCGTGAAGTTTTATCGGGATATACTGGGTTTTGAAATCACGTTTTCGGACGACGTATCGTTCGGTTTCCGGCTGGAGGGACAGGATTTTCTGCTGCTGACGCTGGACGCCGCCGCGCAGATGGTCGGCGACGAGGCGCTTGAGCCGAGGGATGTCGCGGGGCATCGCGTGCTGCTGTGCGCCGGGGTCGGCGACGTGGATGCCACCTATCAGGCGCTGATGGCGAAGGGACTCGCGTTCATCAAGCCGCCAATCGACCAGGCGTGGGGGCGGCGCACCGCTTACTTTGCCGACCCCGAAGGCAATCTGTGGGAGCTGTGGCAGTCTCTTGAGGCTGAACAACAGGCGTAAGCCTGATGCGATTCAATTCTAAGGCAGCGTGCGAAACGTCCTTTCGCCCGACGCGATGAAGGAGTACTTCATGCCGTTTATCGAAGCGCCCACCACGTTTTATCTCGGTCGTCGCTACGACCCCGACAGCAAGCGCCTTGCCGACGACGTGGTCTATTACAACTCGCGCGACCTGACCACCCACGCCGTCGTCGTCGGCATGACCGGCAGCGGCAAAACCGGGCTGTGCATCACCCTGCTCGAAGAAGCCATTCTCGACAACATCCCGTCGATCATCATCGATCCGAAGGGCGACATCACCAATCTGCTGCTCGACTTCCCCAACCTGCGCCCCGAAGACTTTCAGCCCTGGGTCAACGTGGACGACGCGCGCCGCGCCGGGATGGACGTGCCGCAGTACGCCGCCGACGTGGCGCACACCTGGGCGCAGGGACTCGCCAGTTGGGGCATCGTCCCCGACCGGATGCGCTGGCTCAAAGCCGCCGCGCGCTACAGCATCTACACGCCCGGCTCGGATGCCGGGCTGCCCGTGAGCATCCTCGCCTCGCTGCGCGCGCCGCAGGGCGGCTGGGATGCCGACGTGGAAGCCAACCGTGAGAAGATCAACGGCATCGTCACGGCGCTGCTGGCGCTGGTCGGGCGCGACGTACAGCCGATGCAGGACAAAGAGCACGTGCTCGTCGCCAACATTTTCGAGTACGCCTGGCAGCGCGGGCAGGATTTGACGCTTCAGGACATCATCCTGCAGGTGCAGAAGCCGCCCTTCGACAAGCTCGGCGTCTTCCCGATCAACGATTACATCTCCGAGCGCCAGCGGCAGAAGCTGGCGCTCGACCTGAACAACATCGTCGCCGCGCCGTCGTTCCAGTCGTGGCTGGAAGGCGACCCGATGGACATCCAGAGCCTGCTCTACCAGCCGGACGGACGCGCCCGCGTGTCGATCTTCTACATCGCCCACCTCAGCGAGAGCGAACGCCAGTTCATCATCACGCTGCTGCTGGAAAACATGCTCGGCTGGATGCGCACGCTCAGCGGCACGACCAGCCTGCGCGCGCTGCTCTACATTGACGAGATGTTCGGCTACTTCCCGTCCTACCCGCGCAACCCGCCGACCAAAGAGCCGATCCTGCGTTTGCTCAAGCAGGCACGCGCTTTCGGCTTGGGTATGATCCTGGCGACGCAGAACCCCGGCGACCTCGACTATAAAGGGCTTGAGCAACGCCGGGACGTGGTTCATCGGCAGGCTGCAAAGCGAGAACGACAAGCAGCGCGTCACCTCCGGGCTGGAGTCGATGGCGGAAGTCAGCAGCGAGATGAACCTCAAGGACGTGGGGCGGATGATCGCGGACATCCCGCCGCGCGTCTTCCTGATGCACAACGTTCACGACCAGTCGGGACCGATCATGGTGCATACGCGCTGGGCGATGAGCTATCTGCGCGGACCGCTGACGCGCCAGCAGGTGCAAATCCTGATGGCGGATCAGCGCGCGCAGGTGGCGCGTCCGCAGTCGCCGCCTCCCAAGCTGACGCCGCGCCCCGCGCCGGTCTACGCCGCGCAGTTCGCCGCCGCACAACAATCCAGCGCCGCCTACGCGCCGCCGTCGCTGCCGGAGTTCCCGACCGCGCCGATGAACCCGGTCAATCCGCTCGATTACACCCAGAGCGCGCCCGCCAGCCCGGCGGCGCAATCGGCGGTCAGCGGCGGACGCCTGCCCAGCGGCTTCACCGACCGCCAGCCGCCCGTACCGTCGGCGATTGCGCAGTATTTCCTGCCCGCCGGGGTCTCCAGCCAGCAGGCGATTGCCGAGTGGGAGCGCAAGACCAACTTCACCGCGACGGCGATGGGCGACGTGATGCTGGCGTATCGCCCGTTTTTGCTGGCGCAGGTCTCGGTTCGTTATCAGGATCGCAAGACGCAGTTGTACAGCACGCGCCAGCACGCCTATCTGGTTTCGAACGTCGATCAAGCCGGGATGGTGCGCTGGGACGAGGCGGAGACGCAGCCGCTCGACCCGCGCCATCTCTCCAGCGAGCCGTTCTCGACGGCGCTCTACGGCGATCTCGCGCCCGGCGTATCCGATTCCAAGCGCATGACGGCGCTCAAGCGCGAGATCGTCGACGTGATCTACACGACGAAATCGCTGCAAGTGCCGTCCAATTCGACGCTTGGTCTGTACGGCAGCCCGGACGCCGATTTCGCCAGCTTCCGCTCGCAGCTTCAGCAGGCAGCCCGCGAGCGCCGCGACGCCGAGATGGACACGCTGACCGCCAAGTACGAGAAGCGCATCGACAGCATCGAAGACCTTCAGCGGCGCAAGCTCCAGCGCCTCGAAAACGAGAAGCGCGAGCTTGCCGACCTCAAGCGCGAGCAGTTGTTCACGACGGGCGAGGCGGTGCTCGGCTTGCTCAAGGGGCGCACCGCCTTCACGCTCTCGCGCATGAGCCGCAGCGCCGTCTACAAGCAGCGCTCGGAGGGGCAGCTTCAGATGGCGGAGCTGGAAGTTCGGCAGGCGGAGGAAGAAAAGGCGGAGGCGGTCAAGGACTATCAGGACAACGTCCGCGCCATCAACGAGCGCTGGGCGAAGGTCGCCACCACGATTGAGCCGTACCAGATCACGCCCTACAAGAAGGACATCACCGTCGATCTGTTCGGGATCGGCTGGGTGCCGTACTGGTACGTGTGGATCAACAATCAGCCGCTGATGCTGGCGGCGCTGGGGTAGACCGCGTTATGAACTTCGACGCCGCAGTTTCCCCTCACCCTGCTTGCTGCGCAAGCTGTCCCTCTCCCACGTAAACGGAGCGAGGGACAAAATCACGTGTTTGCTCCCCTTCTCCCCGCTTGCGTGGGAGAAGGGTGGGCGACCAGCGGTCGCACGGGATGAGGGGTAAAAGTCCAAAACAGGCTCTAGACCGTATCCACTTACGGTCCAATCGCAAGCGCGGTATAAGCGGCGACGGTACAATTGCACCCACACCATGCCCACGCTCCGCGCGGACGAAATTGCCACATTCTCGAACGGATGGAGGAAGAGACCCAATGTCATCGGCTCAAAACGCAATTGATTACGCCCATGCCCACCATGATTCCATTATGGCGGGCTTCCAGGAACTGCTCCGCATCCCGTCGGTCAGCACCGACCCCGCCTACAAAGCCGAACTGGAGCGCTGCGCCGACTGGGTGGTCGCCGAGATGGCGCGCATCGGCTTCCACAACTGCCGCAAAATCCCCACCGAGGGACATCCGGTCGTCTATGGCGAATGGCTGGACGCGGGCGCGGACAAGCCGACGGTCGTGATCTACGCGCACTACGACGTGCAGCCCGTCGATCCGCTTAATCTGTGGGTGACGCCGCCCTTCGAGCCGAATATCCGCGACGGCAAATTGTTCGCGCGCGGCGCGAGCGACGATAAATCCGGCGTGTTCGTCAACCTCAAGGCGCTGGAATCGATTTTCTCCACCGATGGCAAGCTGCCCGTCAACGTCAAGCTGTTCTTCGAGGGCGAGGAAGAATCCGGTTCGCCGCACATGCACCCCTTCGTCGCCGCCAACAAAGACCTGCTCAAATCCGACGTGTTGATCCTGTGCGACGGCGGCTTCGACAAAAACCTGCCCACCATCACGTATGCCGGGCGCGGCATCGTCGGCGCGGAAGTGAGCGTGACAGGACCCGATCACGATCTCCATTCCGGCGGCTACGGCGGAATTGTCGAAAATCCGCTGCACGTCGCCGCCAAGATCATCGCCTCTTTCCACGACGACGATGGGCGTATCCAGATTCCCGGCTTCTACGACGCGGTGAAGCCGCTGAGCGACGACGAACTGGCGAACCTGGAGAAGGCGTGGGCGATCACAGGCGAGCAGCACCTTGCCCGCTCCGGCACGAAGCATTACTGGGCAGGGGCGATGGGTTCCATTCCGGTGCGCGGGACGGCGCTGCCGACTCTCGACGTGAACGGGATGTGGGGCGGCTATCAGGGACCGGGGTCGAAAACCGTGCTGCCCTCGAAAGCTGGTTTCAAGGTGACGATGCGGCTGGTCAACGATCAAGACCCCTTTGTGATCGCCGATATGTTCACGCAGTACGTGATGAGCTTTGCCTCCGACACCGCCGCGATTGAGGTGAGCGTGCTGGCGGAAGGCTATCCGTTCGAGGGCTTGTTCGCGGGACCGCAGGTCGAAGCGGTACAGAAGGCGCTGGAAGCCACCATCGGCAAGCGGGCGCTGCTGGAGCGCACGGGCGGCTCCATTCCGATTGCGGGGATGTTCCAGCGTGAGCTGAAGGTTCCGATGACGCATCTCGGACTGAGCGCGGGCGAAAACATCCATTCGCCCAACGAGTACGCGCGGATCGATGAGTTCTACCTGGCTATCGACACGGCGATTCGCTTTTACTTCAATCTGGCGGATATGGAATAGCGCGCCGTTCGTTTGTGGTGCGGCTAAATTAGAAGTAGGAGCGACCCGCCAACCGTTGGTACTGGTTTGTCGTCCTAGATAGGTTATGGGGAGTCCGTAGGGGCACGATATATCGTGCCCCTACATATTTCCCCTCTCCGCAGCGTGGAGAGGGGATTGAGGGGTGAGGTCGGTGTGATTACGCCGCCTGGATCACGTCGGTGTTTTCGAACTGGCTGTTGTACAGCTCGGCGTAGAAGCCGCCGCGCGCCAGCAGTTCTTCGTGCGTGCCCTGCTCGACGATGTCGCCATCGCGCATGACCAGGATCAGGTCGGCGTTGCGAATGGTCGAGAGGCGGTGGGCGATGATGAAGCTGGTGCGGTTCTGCATCAGGTGATCCATCGCCTGCTGGATCAGCACCTCGGTGCGCGTATCGACCGAGCTGGTCGCTTCGTCGAGGATCAGCATCTGCGGGTCAGCCAGAATGGCGCGGGCGATGGTCAAAAGCTGCTTCTGCCCCTGCGAGACGTTGCTGGTCTCTTCGTTGAGCACCGTGTCGTAGCCGTCCGGCAGCGTGCGGATGAAGTGATCGACGTGGGCGGCTTGCGCGGCGGCGAGCACTTCCTCGTCCGTCGCATCCAGGCGACCGTAGCGAATGTTCTCCATGATCGTGCCGTTGTAGAGCCAGGCATCCTGCAAGACCATGCCGAACAGCTTGCGCAGGTCGTGGCGGTTGAACTCGCGGATGTCGTGCCCGTCGATGCGGATCGCGCCGCTGTTCACGTCGTAGAAGCGCATCAGCAGCTTGACCATCGTGGTCTTGCCCGCGCCGGTCGGTCCGACGATGGCGATCTTCTGCCCCGGCTTGACGCTGGCGGAGAAGTCGTGAATGATGACCTTGTCCGGGTTGTAGCCGAACTGGACGTGGTCGAACTCGACGCGCCCTTCGACCTGCTTCAGGTCGAGCGGGGTGGTCGTTTCGGAGACTTCTTCTTCTTCCGCGAGGAAGACGAAGACGCGCTCGGCGGCGGCGGCGGTCTGCTGGAGCACGTTCGAGATGTTGGCGATCTGCGAGATCGGCTGCATGAACGAGCGCGAGTACTGGATGAACGCCTGAATGTCGCCGACGGTGATGGCGTTGTTGATCGCCAGATAACCGCCGAGGATCGTGACCGCCACGTAGCCCAGGTTGCCGACGAAGGACATGATCGGCATCATCATGCCGGAGAGGAACTGCGACTTCCACGCCGAGTCGTAGAGCGTATCGTTGTAAACGTCGAACTGCTCGATGCTCTTGGCTTCGCCGTTGAAGGCTTTCATGACGTTGTGCCCGCCGTACATTTCCTCGACGTGCCCGTTGACGTGCCCCAGATAATCCTGCTGCTCGCGGAAGTATTTCTGCGACTTGCCGACGACGAGGGCGATGATGCCCAGCGACAGCGGAATAATCAGCGCGGTCGCAATCGTCATAATCCAGCTAATCGAGAGCATCATGACGATCACGCCGATCAGTGTCGTCACCGACGTGACGATCTGCGTCAGGCTCTGGTTGAGCGTCTGGTTGATGGTGTCCACGTCGTTGGTGATGCGCGAAAGCACCTCGCCCTGGTTCGTGCCGTCGAAGTAGCGCAGTGGCAGCAGGTTGATCTTCTCGGAGATGTCCTTGCGCAGCTTGTAGGTCACGTTCATCGAGACCCCCGCCATGACCCATCCCTGAATGTAGCCGAAGATGGCGGAGAGGACGTACAGCACAGCGAGCAGTAGGATGATGTTGCCGATGTAACCGAAGTCGATGCCCGTGCCGGTGCCGGAAATCTGCGCGATGACGCCCTCAAACAGCTTGGTCGTCGCCTGCCCCAGAATTTTGGGACCGACGATGGAGAAGATCGTCGATGCCATTGCGAAAATCAGGACGATGATGATCGCCACCTTGTAAACACTCAGATACTTGATCAGCTTGATCATCGTGCCCCGGAAGTCGCGGGCTTTTTCGCCGCTCATCTGGACTCCGCCGCCCATAAAGCCGCCGCGCCGAGGACCCGCTGAACTGTTGGCTCCGCCGCGATTTTGTCCCATCATCATGATGCCAGTTCCTCCAAGCCCAGTTGCGACAGGGCGATTTCCCTGTAGATTTCGCAGGTTTCCATCAGTTCGTTATGAGTCCCTTTCCCGACAATGCTGCCCTCGTCCAGGACGATGATCTGCTCGGCGTTCCTGACGGTGGAGACGCGCTGGGTCACGATCAGGACGGTACTGGAGCCGGTCTTGTCTTTAAGCGCTCGGCGCAAAGCCACGTCGGTCTTGAAGTCGAGCGCGGAGAAGCTGTCGTCGAAGATGTAGATCGGCGCCTGCTTGACCAGCGCGCGGGCAATCGACAAACGCTGGCGCTGACCGCCGGAAACGTTCGCTCCGCCCTGCGCGATCTCGGTCGCCAAGCCGTCGGGTTTCTCGTCGATGAACGCGCTCGCCTGGGCGATCTCGGTCGCCTGCGTGATCACGGCGTCGCTCGCGTTTTCGTTGGCGTAGTGCAGGTTGCTCTCAATCGTGCCGGAGAAGAGCGTCGCCTTCTGCGGGATGTAGCCGATGTGGTCGCGCAGGTCATGCTGCGTAACTTCGCGGATGTCCGTGCCGTCGACCAGGATCGCGCCCTCGGTCACGTCGTAGAAGCGCGGGATCAGGTTGACGACGGTCGACTTGCCGGAGCCGGTCGAGCCGATGAACGCGGTGGTCTGACCGGGCTGCGCGGTGAAGCTGATGTCGTGCAGCACGTCCGCCTCTGCGCCGGGGTAGCGGAACGAGACGTGGCGGAATTCGACCGTGCCGTCAAATGGCTCATGGAAGTGCTGTGCCTCTTGCGGGTCGCGGATGGTGGCTTCGACCTCCAGCACGTCGGCGATACGATCCGCCGACACCGACGCCCTCGGCAGCATAATGAACATGAACGACATCATCAGGAAGCCCATCACCACCTGAATAGCGTACTGCATGAAGGCGATCATGTCGCCGACCTGCATATTCGAGGCGGCTACCTGATGCGCGCCGACCCAAATCACCAGCAGGGTCAAGCCGTTCATGATCAGCATCATCGCGGGCATCATGAATGCCATGACGCGGTTGACGAACAGGTTGGTACTGGTCAAATCCTGATTCGCCTTGTCGAAGCGGTTTTCTTCGAATGGCTGCGTGTTGAAGGCGCGCACGACCATCATGCCGGAGAGGTTCTCGCGGGTCACGAGGTTGAGGCGATCCACCAGGTTCTGGATGATCCGGAACTTGGGCAGCGTCGTCGAGAAGACGGTGATGATCAGCCCGACCAGCACGACGATAGCCAGCGCGATCACCCACCACATCGAGGCGTCAGTATCGAGCGCCTTGATCACGCCGCCGACGCCCAGGATAGGCGCGTAAATCACCAGCCGCATCATCAGGACGATGATCGTCTGAAGCTGTGTGATGTCGTTGGTCGTCCGCGTGATCAGCGAAGCGACCGAGAATTTATCAAACTCGGTGTTGGAGAAGTTCTCGACCTTCTCGAACAGGTCGCGGCGCAACTGGCGCGCTGCCCCGGCTGCGACCCGCGCCGACAGGAAGCCGACGATCACCGTACAGGTGACGGAGAGCAGCGACAGCAGCAGCATGAATCCGCCGGTGCCGAGGATGTAGGTATTTTGCAGGCTGGCGGTGTCCATGCCGAGCGCAGCGTATTCCGCCTTGACCGCCCCGACCGCCGACTGGTTGATCAGGCTGGCATCCATTCCATCCAGCCGCTGATTGATGCTGTTGAGGATGGGCGTGCGCAGCAGCGCGGGCATGTTGGAGAGCAGGGCGAAAACGTCCGTGCCCGCCGGGAGCTGCGACAGGTCGAAGCCTGAGCTGGTGCCGCCGCCGAGTGCCGACGCCTGCGACGGATTCGCCATCGCCTGCTCGATGCCGGAGACCGCCAGGAAGGCTTTGCCCATGATCGGGTTCAGCGTATCGATTTCACCCGCGCCCGTATCGTTGAGCACGTAGATCGGTTCGTTGGCGAGGTCGGGATACTGCGTGACGTACTGGTCGTAGTCCGGCGAGTTCTGGTCGACGAGCGTGTACGCCGCCATCACCGTCGTTTGATCGTCGGCGCTCATGAAGAGCGTCAGCTTGTTCATCTCGCTCTGGCGCAGGGCGACCGGAACGGCGTTCTCGACGCCGCCCTGTTGAATGCCCACGTTGACGATCTTGCCCATGTAGTCGGGCAGGCTCAGGTCAGCCATCGCCTGCACGAACAGCAGGACGACGGCGAGCAGGATAATGAGAAGGAAAGGCTTAAGGTACTTCGCCAAACGGATCATAGATGTGTTCCGTGCTACCTCTCTGGTACTTCTTCTTCGGGCGAGACTTGCATGGCACGCGAGAGCGCAGGGAGAAAGACCTGCGCTGCTTGCAGTTCTTCGGGCGTGAGTGACTCCAGGTATTCCGCCAGATAGCCGACGATCTGGTCGAGCGTTGCCTGCGCGTGCGCCATCCCTTCGGGCGTCAGTTCCAGCAGCGCCTGGCGGCGGTCGTTGGGGTTCTCCGTGCGCTCCAGCCAGCCGCGCTCGACCAGCCGCTGCACCAGCGTGCTGGCGGATTGCAGGCTGACCTTGCGCCTTTTCGCCAGTTCGCTGACGGTGAAGAGCTTGTCGTGCATCTGCTTGAGCTTCTCCTCGCTAACGTTGATGGACTGGTCGCGCATCTGCTTGAGCGCCAGCACCTGAATCAGCGTTCCGGCGTCTTCGTTGTTTTCGCGCATCTTCGGACCGATGGTTCTGCCGAGGAGCGGCATGAGTTTCACCAGCGCCTGGGCAGCTTCATAGGGAGTCCAGTTTTCAGACATGGATTTTTATCACCCTGTTTGATGGTCAAATAAACTGATAGTCAATATAGTTGAGTATTTTGTTTATGTCAATGCTTGAACGGGAGCGTTCACAGATTTTTAACGAAACGCTGATATTCGCGCTCGTCAGGCGGGGTCGGGTGACACGTCAGCCAAAGCAGGTCATAATCCTGCGACAACACTTTTGACCAAGTATGTGAGCCTGGCGATCCATCGATCCCGAAAGCTCGGAAAGAAAACGGCATGAGCACTTCAACCCCTGTACGGGTGGCGATTATCGGCGCCGGGCGGCGCGTCCTCGCCCTGTATGCGCCCATTCTGCGCGGGCTGGCGGACGACATCGAGGTCGTGGCGGTCTGGGGACGCCGCGCGGAGCCTGCGTCTCGAATGGGCGCGGCGCTCGGCGTGCCGGGCTACACCGATCTGGATCAGTTGGTGCGCGAGACCGCGCCCGACATCGGCATCGTCTCCGTCAGCTACAGCGCCAACGGCGAAGTCGGCTTGATGGCGCTGGAAGCCGGGCTGAACGTGCTGCTGGAAACGCCTATCGCCCACAAGCTGAGCGAAGCCGACGCCATCATCCGCGCCGCCGATGCGCGCGGGCTGAAGATCGAAGTCGCGGAGCAGTTTCACCGCCGCCCGCTGGAACAGATCAAGCTGAAGCTGATCGCATCGGGTCTGTTCGGGCGCGTCTACTCGTCCTTCAACGATTTCGCCGGGCATGGCTATCACGGTGCCAGCGTCATGCGCAGCTACCTGGGCTTCGACGCCGTGCCTATCCGCGTGACCGGCTCGGTACACCAGTACGAGCTGGCGCCGCACTGGTCGCGCATCGCCGGGACGACCGGCGCGCGCACCGAAACGCAGGAGCACGGGATGATCGAGTTCGCCGACGGGCGGCTTGGCATCTTCCACTGGACGAACGTCGGCTACGACTCGGCGCTGCGCTGGTGGCGCAGCAGCCGCTTTCTGGCGGAGAAAGGGATGGGCATCACCATCAGTCGCGGGTTGGAGGTACAGGAATGGCTCAGTCTGCTCGCGCCCGGCGGCGAAGCGGCGAGCTTCATCACGCTGGAGCGGCGCTGGGATCGCGTCGACGGCGGCAGGCTCGAGGCGCTGGTGGCACACACGGGCGATCCCGATCAGCCGATTGTGCGCTGGGATAACCCCTTCCGCCTGTCCGACCGGGAACACGAGCCGCAGTGGCAGGACGACGAGATCGGCGTGGCGGGCTGTATCATGAGCCTGGTGCGGGCGGTGCGCGAGGACAGCGCGCCCAGCTACGGCGCGCAGCAGGCGCGGCTCGATCAGGAGATCATCCTCGCCATTCGCCAGTCGGCGGAGGAGGGCGGTATGCCGATCAACCTGCCGCTCGACTCGCAGGCGCTTTAGGGGCGCAAGCCGCGCAAAACAAAACGCGGACGGGGATGTTTCGCCCCGTCCGCTCAACGCTGGAACACGCTTTGCCTAGATGGTAGTGCCCGTGCCGTTGTTATCCGGCTGCGGCTGCCCGTTGTCAGGCGGGTTTCCGCCGGGCTGCCCACCACTGCCGTTCGGCTGTCCGTTATTCATGCCGGGCTGACGACCGGGCATCCCCGGCATCTGATTGTTGGGAGCGCCGTTCCCGTTCCGCTGCCCGTTGCCGGGCTGCCCACCGGGGAAGAAGCCGCCGCGCCCGCCGAACCGATCAAGCTGCCCCTCCAGCGTCACTTCCGCGCCGTCGCGCTGCACGGTCAGGCTGACCGTGTTCTGACCAGCGGGGTTCTGACCAGCGGGGTCGACCAGCAGCATCCAATTGACCGAGGTGATCGGCTCGCCGTTGACCGCCGTGATCACGTCGCCTTCGACCAGATCGAAGGGTGAAGCGTCGCTGACCGCGATGACCTGATAGCCGCCATCGACCGCTTCCAGAGTCGCGTTGAGGCGAGCTTCGGCGGCTTGCAGCGCATCGCCCAACATTCCAAACTGACCGCGATCCGCGCGGCTGCTCAGGGTCGCGTCCACGCTGATCTGCTCCGCCCCGCGCTCAATCGTGAGCGAAACCACGTCGCCCGGCGCTGCCGCTTCGATGATCGCCTGAAGGTCAGCCAGGGTATCGACGCTGGTGTCGTTCACCGCCAGAATGACATCGCCGACCTGAACCCCGGCGGCTTCGGCGGGCGAGTTGGCGCTTACCCGGACGACGGTCACGCCGTCGCCCGCTTCGTTGACGGTGACGCCGAGCCACGTCCGCTGCGCCAGTATTGACGGCGCGACCACTTCAGTGCTGCTCGGCGCGGGCGTGGTGTCCTGAGCATAGCTGACGCCCGCTATAGACGAAACGATGAGCAGCGCGGCTGCTCCATAAGCTGCGTACTTGCGCATGATGCACTTCCTCTCCTATTGCTTTCGACGCTATGTATCCGCCGGGTATGGCGCTTCCAGCGCGCCCTTCCGTTTCTCGACGGATGTTTTCAGGATAGGCGCGGCAAAAGTAGAGTCCGCCTAGAATTTGTAAATCATGTGTAAACCTCGCGGAGACGGCGCGCGTTGCCTTTTACGCGGCGCGGTGGGTCTGGAATTGTGAATCTTTCAACGCTTTCTGAACATCGTCTGAACAAGTCGCTCGTATCCTGATCAATGGATTGGGCTATTCCGGCGAAGAACTGCTTGCGCTGCCAAAGCGCCTTTGGCGGTATGCTGGTTATATAGGGACGAAAAGTACAGCAATGAAAACCATCCTGATCGTGGACGACAAAATGAGCGTGCAGCGCATGGTTGCGGATTATCTGGGCGAGAACGGCTTTCGCACCGTGACCGCCGCGAACGGGCGTGACGCGCTGTTCGTCGCCCGCCACGAGAAGCCCGATCTGGTGCTGCTGGACATCATGATGCCGGAGATGGACGGCTTCGAGTTCATGCGCCACTTCCGCAAGGAGCGCAGCACCCCGGTGATCATGCTGACCGCCCGCGTCGAGGAGACGGACAAGGTCGTCGGCTTGGAGCTGGGCGCGGATGACTACGTGACCAAGCCCTTCGGCATGGCGGAGCTGGTGGCGCGCATCCGCGCGGTGCTGCGGCGCGTCAACGACGATGCCGTCGGTACGTCGGAGGTGCTGCGCATTGGCGGCGTGGTGCTGGACAAAAAGACACATCAGGTGACGGTTGGAGCGCACGAAATCGAGCTGACGCCCTCGGAGTTCGACCTGCTGACGATCCTGATGCGCGCGCCGGGGCAGGTGTTTTCGCGCGGCGACCTGCTGGAGCGGTTGAAGGGCAATACCTTCGAGAACGTGGAGCGCACGGTCGATGTCCACGTTCGCAATCTGCGCGCCAAGCTCGAACCCGACCCGCGCAACCCGCGCTACGTGCAGACGGTCTTCGGCGTCGGCTATCGCTTCAGCGCGGAGGACGACGAAAGCTCGTGATCAGCCGCTCGCTCGCCCTTAAATGGATCGCTACGTTGCTGTTGACGAGTCTGGTCGGCGTGGTGCTGGTCGGGCTGTTCGCCTACCGCACCACCGTCACCGAGTTCGACCGGCTGCGTCTGGAGCAGGCGCAGGCGACGTTCGTCAACGAAGTGACGACCTACTACGAGGATAACGGTAGCTGGAACGGCGTCGAGGACTGGCTGCGCAGCCAGTCGTCAGGTGGCAATTATGGAATCACGATTCCCTTCCAGTTGTGCGCGCTGGTGGACACGAACGGGACGGTCATCGTCGATTCCGGTCCCTATCATATGGGCGAGCAGGTCTCGGCGCAGCAGAGCGAGCAGGGCGTCCCCGTTGTCATCGATGGGCAGTCAGTCGGCACGGTGCTGCTGGCAGCGCCGCCGCCGGGTCCCGACCCGCGCCAGCAGCAGTATCTGGATCGCACCAATCAGGCGCTGCTGATCGGCGCGGTCGGTGCGGGCGCGGTGGCGCTGCTGGTCGGGCTGCTGCTCTCGCGTCGTCTCCTGCGTCCGCTCACCGAACTGACGACGGCGATCCGCGCCATGCGTCAGGGCGACCTGAGCCAGCGGGTGCAGGTGCGCACCCACGACGAGCTGGGCGAACTGGCGGAGACCTTCAACCAGATGAGCGCGGACATCCACCGCGCCAACCAGCTCCGCAAGCAGATGACCGCCGACATCGCCCACGACCTGCGCACGCCGCTGACGGTCATCATGGGCTATCTGGAAGGGCTGCGCGACGGCACGTTGAAAGCCACGCCGCCCCGCTTCGAGGCGATGTACAACGAGAGCGTCGTGCTCAAGCGCCTGATCGACGACCTGCGCACGCTCTCGCTCGCCGACGCGGGCGAACTGACGCTGGTCTATCAGACGGTTCAGCCCAGCGACCTGCTGGAACAGGTCAAGCAGTCCTTTGAGCAGATGGCGAAAGATGAGCAGGTCGCGCTTCGGGTGCAAACCGACGCGAATTTGCCTGACGTGCAGGTCGACCGCGAGCGGATGGCGCAGGTGCTGGCGAACCTGGTCAGCAACGCACTGCGCTACACGCCCGCCGGAGGAACCGTCACCTTGCAGGCGCGCGCGCAGCAGACGCAGCGGGCGCAGGTGCAGGTGCAGCTTGTCGTCAGCGATACGGGGTCGGGCATCCCGGAGGACAAGCTGCCGAACATCTTCGAGCGCTTCTACCGCATCGAAGAAGCCCGCGAGCAGAACCAGGGCGAGTCCGGCTTGGGGCTGGCAATCGCCAAGTCGATTGTGGAAGCGCATCACGGCACGATCCGGGCGGAGAGCCACCCCGGCGCGGGCACGTCGATCTTCATCACGCTGCAACCCGCGTCGAGTTAAGACGAGGTAATGAGTAGGGGCGACCTGCCAACCAATGGTGCTACTTTCCTGACCTCACCCCGCTGCGCGGCAAACCTACGGTTTGCGACGCTTAGCTTCCCCTCTCCACGCCCAACTTCGTTGGGACAAGCGAAGCGGCGTGGAGAGGGGATTGAGGGGGTGAGGTTTTGAGGGAAGATTCAGGCACTAGCACCACTCGTTGCGAGGTCGCCCCTACAAAAAAACACCTATCGCAGAAGATGTATTTAGGATGCGTTCAGGCTGCGCTGGAAGCCCTGTATCAACTGATCCTTTTCGGCGTCCGTGAGCTGCGCGTCGGGGTGCAGCAGCAGGTAGTCTTTGGGCGGCATCATGCCGGAGCGAATCTGCTCCGCGATTTGCTCGGCGAGCATGTTCTTGCGGAACGAAGGCAGAGCGTCCAACTGCGACAGGTTGTATTGCGCCCGCCCCTGCTCGACGTGCAGCGTGGTCAGCCAGGACATCGGCGCGAGGTAGGAATACCAGGGCCAGTTGGTTTCGCTGCTGTGGCAGTCCATGCAGGCGCGCGCCGCCAGCGCCTCGGTCTGCGCCGAATCCCAGTTGACGGTCGTCTGCACGGCGGGGTTATCGTGCGCGACCGGCGGCACCTGGATGATGGCGAACAGCACGACCGTGAGGACGACGCTGCTGAAGACCGCCGCGCCCACTTCGCGCCCGTAGCGCACGGCGGCGTCGGCTGGCTGGCGGCGTCCGGCGTGAGCCGCCGCAGCGTCAGAAACGCGCTCACTGCGCCGCCCAGCCCGATCAGCGTGAAGATCGCCATCAGCACGCCGCCGACCGCGTAACGGGTCGAGGTGTCAGCCGAATTGCCGAAGCCGCCCGCGCCGCCCGGCGGGAACTGCCCCTCTGGTCGTCCACCCTCACCGCCCCGCCCGAAACCGCCATTGTTAGGCTGCCCGCCGTTGAAGCCGGACGAAGGTTCCTGCGTGGACTGGGGACTCTGTTCGGGCGCGCCGAACGAGGAAACGTTTTGCCGATCCTGACCGCCGCGCGTGTTCGAAGCGCCATCGTTCGGGGCGGACGGCGCTTCGGCGGTCGACTGTGGCGGCGCGCCAAAGCCGGGGTTCTCCTGACCAGCGGGCGGGAACTGCCCGCCGGGTCCCTGGAAGCTGCTCGGCTGGCTGGTCGAGACGATGGCGACGCTGACCAGCATGGCGATGGTCGCTACCAGGCTGAGCGCGCCCGCGATCATGGTCACGGCGGCGGCGGGTCTCAGGATTTGCAGGCTCAGTTTCGCGCGCGCGGTCGCAATTACGACGGCGAGCGTGCTGACCAGCGCGCCGACCGCCAGCCACGCCTGCGCGAAATTGAGGGGTCCGACGCCCTGAAGGTTGAGCAGCGTGCCGACCGTCCCGATACCCAGCACCGCCGCGATCACGCCGACGAGGGCGAAGCCCAGCGCGTAAGCGGGGATTACCGCGAGCAGCTTGCCCAGGCGGCTGGTCGGGCGCAGCGCCGCCGGGATGGCGACGATCAGCCCGGCGACGAAGATGAATGCCAGCGCCAGCAGCGTGACGATCTGCGCCGCGCTGCGCGCGGTCGAGAGTCCGGCGGCGTCACGATAGAGAACGTCTATCGCTCCGCTGACAAACGCCGTCCCGAAAAAAGTCAGCACCGCCAGCGCCGTGAATAACACCCCGATAGACAACCGAAGCCGAGCTTTCGACATCGCGCGCTCCCTTTAAGTCAGTTGATTATCTTGAGCAATCCGCTCGTTCAGACGATCCGCGACTCTAGGCAAAAGTTGTTCAGAAGTTGAGTAGATTGTGTAAACGGGGCGTAACCTGACCTCACCTCGCTCAAGGGGGGGAGGGAGCGCGCGAGGTGAGGTCGGCAAGCAGCCACCAGGGCTGCTCTAGGCGATCACGTCACACTGTCGGACGTGACCTGGTTAGCAGTGAAATCGAGCTTCAGCGTGACGGATTCGCCTACGTTGGCGACGAACGGCACGTTGGGGATCGTCAGGTTGAAATCCGAGCGCTGGATAGTCGTTTCGGCGTGTCCCGTCAACTGATCCGCCGTTTCCAGCGTCGCCGTCACGTCGAACGTGACCGCCTGCGTCGTGCCTGCGATGGTCAGGTCGCCCGTCACCTGAAAATCGAGCGTGTCGCCCGCACTGGCGCTGCCCGTCAGACCGCTGATGCCCGTCGGCTTGAAGGTGATGAATTCGTTGGCGTCATCTTCCGATTGCAGAACGAAGCGCGCGACCGAATTATCGCGGCGCTGGTCGTCAGTGGCGAAGGTGCGCGCGTTGATGGCGATCTCGCCGATTTCCGACTGCGACAGGTCGCTGAGGTCGATCACGATGTCTCCGGCGACCTCGCTGGTCGTCCCGACGACGGTCTTGTCGCTGCCGTTCAGCACTTCCTCGATGTTGTACGCCACCTGCGAATCGGCTTGCGAGATGCGATACAGTGTCTCGCTGCTCGCGCCGGATACATCAAGCTGCTCGACGCTCGCCTGAACATCGGCGCTCGGCAGCGACACGCCGCGCGTCAGGTAAAGGAATGCCCCGACGCTCACGACGGCAATCAGCGCGACGACGCCGATGGCGATGCGAATATTGCGCGACATAAGTCTGTCCTCCGATAAGCCGCTTGCGATTGAATACCGTCACTCTAGCAGCCGGATATTCAAAAGATGTTCAGAAGCGATTGGCTTTTGCATTAGTTCTCCAGCCGAAAATTCAAAAGAAGACAACATCTTCTGAACAGGTGAATACGCGCGCCGTACTCTCGTGGAGGTGAGAAATATAGGGGACACAGATGGCAACGCAGGCAAGAAGTTTGTCCATGCCGCTGGCGACGCCGCACGAGTTGTCCGGGGGGCATCGTGTCGCAGGGGATGCGGCTGTTTTTCCAACCGGCGGCACTCTTTCGCGCCATGCCCGGCGGCGGCGTGGCGATGCGAGTGGCGTCGTCGAGCAGCACGTCGCTGATCGTCATCCCCGGCGATCTGGCGCTCAAGTCCGAATAAGCGCTCAGATACCCGGCGGCTTAGCGGGCTTGCAGCGCGGGGAGCAGCGCGCCGATGCTGGCGAGCACGAAATCCGGTTGAGGCGCGGCTGCCGCTGCTGCTTCGGCGGAGGTCGCGCCGGTCAGGACGAGCGCGGTCTTCATGCCCGCCTGACGCCCCATCAGCATGTCGGTTTCCAGGCGGTCGCCCATCATCAGGCAGCGCTCCGGCGGCAGACCCAGCCGCTCGCGCGCCACGTCCATGATCAAATGGGAGGGCTTGCCCGCCAATAACTCCAGCTTGCGCCCGGTCAGATGCTCCAGCGCGGCAATCGTCGCGCCCGCGTCGGGGATGCCGCCGCCGGGCATCGGGCAGGTCTTGTCGGCGTTCGAGGCGAAGAAGCGCGCCCCGTTGATCAGCGCCTGATAGGCGGTGTTGAGCTTGCGGTAGTCGAGCGTGCGGTCGAAGGCGACCACGACCGCGTCGACGCCGCGCGGATCGATTACTTCTTTCGGGTCTTGATCGAGGAACTCCGGCAGCACGGTCAAGCCGTGATCACGCAGCTCGTCGTGCAGGGCGGTCTCGCCGATCACGTACAGGCGCAGCGTCGGATAATGATGCGCCAGATAATAGCCGAGCACGTAGCCGGACGTGATCACGTCGTCCGGGTCGGTCGGGATGCCGAGCCGCGTCAGCTTGGCGGCGTAGACGGTGCGCGGCTGCAGCGGCTTGTTGGTGACGAACAGCACGCGCTTGCCCTCAGCACGAATCGCGGCGACGGTCTCGACCGCGCCGGGCAGCGCGTGATCGCCCAGATAGACGGTGCCGTCCAAATCGAAGATGAAACCGTCGATGCTCATAGGCGGATTCACCCCTCGCGCAGCCAGACGCGCATCTCGCCCGGCTCTCGGTTCGCCCAGAAACAATAGGGAATTGCGGTGAAACGGAACGTCGAACGCGCTTCCTGAATCTGCGACTGCGGCTGATACAACGCGCCTGCCTCATTCGCGCGCTCGACGCGCTGCGCCTCCCCGGTGATCACGCTCACACCGCCGAACAGATCGCTGCGCTCCACCGTCAACGGCGCCGAGCGCGGCAGCACCACGTTCGCAAGGCGCGCGCCGTTGTCCACTTGTTCGAGGCAGTAGACGACCGGACCACGCTGAAGCGCGGTCTGCCCGGCGTCCTGACGGATGTCGGGATGCGGCATCATGCGCTCGACCGGCATCGCCAGCGACAGCGTGACCACATCACCGCTCGCCCACGTCCGTTTCAGCCGCGCGTAGCCCGCGACCACCTCGGCGCTGGTCGGCGCGCCGTTGACCGCTAACTGGAAATCGCGGCACCAGCCGGGGATGCGCAGCGCCAGCTCGAAAGCGGTCGGCTGCTCGACGGTGACGGTGACGTGGATGTCACCGTCCCAGGGATAGTCGGTCGCCTGTTCGAGTTGGACGCGATTGCCGCTCACATGGAGCGCCGCGCTGTTCTGGTTGTAGAGGTGAACGTAGAGCGTGTCGGCAGTTACCGAGTAGAAGTAACCGCCGATGCTCGCCACCAGCCGTGCCAAATTCGATGGGCAGCAGGCAACGTCGAACCACTCCGAGCGGCGGTAGTAGGTGCTGGACGAGAAATCACTCAAGCGATCATACGGGTGGATGTGGGGGTATGACGCCAGCGGATTCGCCTGGAAGAACAGCGTCCCTTCGTAGGATACCCCGCTGATCGTGCCGTTGTAGAGCGCGCGTTCCATCACGTCGATGTAGCGGCTGTCCGGGTCGAGCCGGAACAGGCGCTGCGCCCAGTAGATCAGGGCAATCGAGGCGCACGTTTCGCCGTAGGTCGTCTCGTTGGGCAGGTTGTAGGGGGAGGTGAATCCTTCGATAGTGTGTGCCGAGCCGATGCCTCCGGTGATGTACATCTGGCGCTGCGTAAGGTCGTTCCACAACGTCCGCGAGACTTCCACCAGTTCATCGTCGCCCGTCTCCAGCGCGATGTCGGCGATTGCCGAGTACAGGTAGCACGCCCGTACCGAGTGCCCGGTCGCCTCGGTCTGCTCGCGCACGGGGACGTGTGCCTGACAGTAGCGATAGTCCCGCGCCCAGAAGCTGCGCGGGTCTTCGCCGCGTTCCTGCGCTTCAAGGTCGAAGTAATGCGGCGGCTGCCCGCGCTCGTCGACGAAGTACCTGGACAGGCTCAGGTAGCGTTGATCGCCCGTCGCATGATACAGCCTGACCAGCGCCAGTTCGAGTTCGGGATGCCCCGGATAGCCCCGTTTCTTTCCCCCCTCCGAACCGAATGTCGTGTCGATGTGGTCGGCGTAGCGGCAGAGCACGTCGAGCAGCTTGCGCTTGCCGGTGGCTTCGGAATAGACAATTGCCGCTTCGATGAGATGCCCGGCGCAGTACAACTCGTGCTGATCGCGCAGATTGCGCCAGCGATTCTCCGGCTCGACCGCAATGAAGTGGCTGTTAGCGTAGCCGTCTGCAAGCTGTGCTTTCTCGATCAGGTCGACCACCTCATCGACCTGCCGCTCAAATTCGGGGTTCGGAGAGGTCGCCAGACTGTAGCCAACGGCTTCAATCCACTTCGCAGTGTCCGAATCCCAGAAAATGTGCGGCGCGGGCTTGCCCGGCTGCCAGTCCAGACGCCAGGCATCCAGCCGCCCGGTGATCTGCGTCTGGTGGTAAATCGCCGGGATGGTGCGCTCGCGGACGGTCGCCTGACGCTCCCCCCACAGCCCCTTTTCGATGACGACGTTAGTCCAGGGCACCGCTTCAGGCGGTCGCTGATCGCTGACCATAGTTCGGAAATCTCCGGTAAATAGGCGAACGCAGTATTGAGCTTTCTGCCTAAACTGTAGCGCGGATGCAGTTCGGCGCACAGGTCCGCTCCGGCTGCTATGCACACTGATATTCGTCACGGTCTGCGAGGACGGGCGTACTGGCGCGCCCCCAGCGCGGCGCACTATATTCAATCCGTCGAGATAGGAGTTTGACTGCGATGATGCCGTGAGATTCGCGGAGGGACGATCATGACATTTCTTGAGCAGGTCGGCGGGTGGCAGGTCGAGCTGGACAACATGCCCGGCTTCGAGATGGCGATGCAGCGCATCTATGCCTGGTTCGAGGGCGCGGTCATCGACCGCCCGCCGATCCGTTTTCAGGCGCACAACGCTTTTGTCGAGCAAGCCAACACCGCTTACCCCTCCGGCGACCTGCGGCAGCGCTGGTTCGACGCCGAGTTTCAGGTGGAAACCTTCCTCCGCTCGATTGAGGGGCGCGTCTTTCACGGCGAAACCTTTCCGGTCTTCTGGCCCAACCTCGGTCCCGAAGTCTATGCCGCCTTTTACGGCAGCGAGCTGGAATACGGCGAAGTCACCGCCTGGTCGAAGCCGCTGGTCCAAAGCTGGGATGACATCGCCAGCATCCGGCTTGACCCCGATAATCCCTATTTCAAAAAGCTGGACGACCTGACCCGGCTGGCGATTGAGCGCTGTCGCGGCAAAGCGCTGGTCGGCTACACCGATCTGCATCCCGGCGTCGACTGCGCGGCTGCCTGGCGCGGTCCCGACCAGTTCTGCATCGATCTGATCGAAAGCCCGGAAGAAGCCGCAGCAGTTGATCGCGCTCGCCATCGCCGACTTCGAGCAGATTTACGACCGCTTCGACGCGCTGCTCAAGCAGGCGCAGCAGCTTTCCGTCAGTTGGATGGGTATCCCGACTTTCGGGCGGATGCACATTCCAAGCTGCGATTTCTCGTCGCTGATCTCGCGCAGGCACTTCGAGCAGTTCTGCCTGCCCGTCTTGCAGCGCGAGGTCAGGACGATGACGCACAACGTCTTCCACGTCGATGGCAAGGGCGTGGCGAAGCACCTCGACGCGATCCTCGACGTGCCCGAAGTCCACGCCATCCAGTGGGTGCAGGGCGTCGGCGACGACTACCCGATCATGCAGTGGGTTCCGCTGATCAAACGGATTCAGGCGCGCGCGCCGGTGATCGTCGACCTGAAGAAGAGCGAGCTGGAGCCGTTCATGGCGGAAGTCGAGCCGGAGGGCATCTTCCTGTGGGTCGCCACCGAGAACGAGGAAGAGGAACGCGACCTGCTCAAGCGGGTCGAAAGCTGGACGTGAGGCATCGACAGCCTGAATAGCTCAAAGCGGGCACAGCGCGCTGTGCCCCTACTCCCCTCGATTTGATGAATGATTACTTGACCGCGCCGCGCGCCAGCCCGGAAATGATCATGCGCTGCCCGAACAGGATGATCAGCAGCACCGGGATGATCATCAGCACGCTGAGCGCGCTCATCATGTCCCAGGGATGGGTGAAGGTCGAGGTGTTGGCGGTCAGTTCCATCAAGCCGACGCTCAGCGGCTTGGTGTCGGTGCGCTGCGCGAACACGAACGGGTAGAGGAACTCGTTCCAACTGATGATGAAGTTGATCACGAACATGGTGAACAGCGCCGGGCGCAGCAGCGGCAGCATCACCCGCCCGATGACCTGAAGCGTGCCCGCGCCGTCGATGGTCGCGGCTTCCTCGATCTCGCCGGGAATCTGCTGGATGAACGAGACGAGCGTCATGATCGTGAAGGGCAGCAGCAGGCTGCTCATCATGATGATCAAGCCCTGAAAGGTGTTGACCAGATGAAACGTCTGGAAGGTCTGGAACATCGGCACCAGCACGGCGATCTGCGGGAGCGCCACCGACAGGATCAGCAGGATGTAGATGACGTTGCTGCCGGGGAACTTGATGCGCGCCAGCGCGTAGGCTGCCAGCCCGGCGGCGATCACCGAGACGGCGCTCGAAAAGACCGCGAAGATCAGCGAATTGCGGAAGTAGAGCAGCAGCGGCGTGTTGTGCGCCATGTTGACGTAGTTGTCGAGCGTGAGATAGCTCGGAAAGTAAATCGGCGGGCTTTGCAGCAGTTCCGGGCGCGGCGTGACCGACGAGATGAAGATGAAGTAGAACGGCAGCGCGATCACGAGCAGAAACAGGGCGAAGGCGACGTAGATCAGCACGCTCTGGCGGTTGCGCCGCCACCAGTTCGGCTGCTCGTTTGCCAGTAATGCACGCTGCGTCTGTGAAACCGCCTGCGTCGACATCGCTTTACTCGTGTACCTCGTAGCGCCGGAACAAAAACAGCCCCACCAGCCCGATCACGCCGACGATCCCGACCAGCACGATGCTGATGGCGGCGGCGTAGCCGTAATTCAGGTTGGTGATCTCCTGATAAATCTTCTGCGCCAGCACCGTCGTCGCGTAGCCGGGTCCGCCGCCCGTCATGGCGTAGGGCAGGTCGAAGACCGCGAGCTGCCAGACCAGCATGAACATGCTGATCGTGACGATGATCGGCATCAGCATGGGGATGGTGATGAAGCGCAGCGACTGCCAGAAGTTCGCGCCGTCGACGCGCGCCGCTTCGTACAGGTCGCGCCCGATCCCTTGCAGACCTGCCAGCAGCACCAGCGCCACGAACGGCGTGCTTTTCCAGATATTGACCAGAATCACCGCCAGCTTGGCATTATTCGGGTCGATCAGCCAGCGAATATTCAGCCCGAAGACGCGCCGCAGCAGGTCGGGGATCATGCCGAACTGGTCGTCGAACATCCAGCGAAAGCCGAGCGCCACGATGATCATCGGGATCGCCCAGGGAATCAGGCTGACCATGCGGGCGAAAGCCCGTAAACGGAACGGCGCGTTGAGCAGGTGCGCCACCGCCAAGCCCAGGACGATCTGGAAAAAGGTCGAGACCACCACGAATAGAATCGTGAAGCCGATGCTGGCTTGCACGACCGGGTCGGCGGCGAGGCGCTGGAAATTCCCCAGCCCCACGTATGCGGGCGGCGGGAATGCCGGGTTGATCTTCTGCGTGCTGTACGAGAACGTCTGGATCAGCGGATAGACCGTCGTGAAGACGCGCAGCAGCACCGCCGGGATCAGCAGGAACACGGCGATGAGGTAGTAACGCTGGCGCAGAGTCAGGCGCTGCGCGCGGCGACGAGGGGAAGAAGCAATCGTTGTCATTCAATACCCGTGACCCGGTCGATGAAGGGCACGGAGCGGATGCCCCTCACCGACCGTATTCTGATGCCTGATTCTAGCTGCTCAGCGCGGCGATCTGCTCTTTGCCCTGCTTGAGCACGTCGGAGAGCGTCGCCTGCTTGGTCAGGAACAGCGAAGCCATGTCGTCGACCACCGACTCGGCTTCGGCGACGCGCGGGTTGAAGGGACGGGCTGCAAAGACGTTGGCGTCGCTGTAGCGCTGCATCGCGTTGATAATCGGGTTGTCCTGCCCCTGCATCGCGTCAAGAATCGACTTACGCGGCGTCAGCAGGAAGCTCTGCTGCTCTGCCAGCTTGGGCGCGACATCCGTCGACGTGAGGTAGGTCAGCAGCGCTTTGGCGCCGTCCATGTTGGGCGCGGAGGTCGGGATCGACCAGCCCCAGCCGCCGATCCAGCTCTTGGCGCCCGCAGCACCGGCGGGCGGAAGCTCGATCACCATCTTGTCGGGCGCATACCAGTCGGTCAGCGCCGTGCCGACATCCTGGAAGAAGGGCCACTGGCGCATGAAGGCGATGTGATCGCCCGTGTAGAGGTTGTTCTGCGCGGTGTAGTCGTCGTTGAGCGCCTCTTCCGGGAAAATCTTGTGGGTGTAGATCATGTCGTAGAGGAACTGGAGCGCTTCGCCCGTCTGATCGTCGAAGTCGAAGACGCTGCCGCCCGACTGCGCCGCCAGATACGCCACGAAGACGAACAGCAGCGCGGGCTTGATCAGCGCGTCGGTGGTGGCGTAGAAGTTGCTGGAGGCGTCCGTCATTTCCTTGCCCACGCTGACCATCTCGTCCCAGGTGGTCGGCGCTTTCAAGCCTTTGGCGTCGAGCAGGTCTTTACGGGTGAAGAAGTAGCCCACGTCGAAGCTGTGCGGCAGGCGATACTGCATCCCGTCGTTGGTCAGGAAAGTCTCGATGTAGGGCTTCATGCTGTCGGGGTAATCGTCGAAGGTCGCCTGTGGCAGCACGTCGTTGAGCGGAATCACCCACCCGGCGCGCATGAAGGCGGGCGAGCTTTCGTCCGAGTCGCTGAACACGTCGACCGGGCTGTTCCCGGCGGCGAACGCAGCGCTGTACTTGGTGAGCATGTCCGAGCCGCTGGCGGGTCCGCCTTCGAGCGCGACCGTCAGCCCGGTGCTGCTCTGGAAATCGGGCAGGACACTGTTGATGGCATCGAAAGCGAAGTTCTGTACCGCCAGCACGACAGTATCGCTCTGCCGAATGACCCTCGGCGGGAAAACCCCTTCGGCAAATATCTTGCCAGGACCGCTTGCTGCCAGTGCTGCGGCGATGCTGGCAGCCGATCCTTTCAGAAATGTGCGGCGAGAAATGTTGAACTTTTGGTCACTCATTTCCTAAACTCCTACTAAGTAGCCTGATAGGGATTATGGGAAGGTGCATCGCGTAATGCGCTGCCTGTCATGAAAAGGTATAGACATTTACTGATGAATATATAGTCAACACGGGATTCTGTCAAATTATGGCAATTGTTATTTTTGCGGCGGCAGGTTCTCCAACTTGTACAGGCGGGTGAGGGCGGAGGGGCGGCACCCACGCAGGCATCAGGATAAGGAACATGATGCGGCTCGCCAGACGCTTCGAGCGTCCGGCTGGGATTACAAACCCGCTCAAGCGGGCTTCAAGAGCCACCTTCAGGTGGCTTGTTTACTCGTAGCCGGATGGCTTTCAGCCTCCGGCGACACTGCGCACATTCCGGCGTCGCTCACGTCAATAGGTATAGACCACTTCGGCTGTTGTCCAGTCTCAGGGCGACGCCTGAATCAGACCCGAATCGCCCGAAAGCGCCACGTGCTGACCGGGCGGCACGACCAGAAATTCGTCCTCCGACCAGTCGCCGTTGAGCAGTTGGTTGATCAGACGCCGATCCCCGGCGATGCGCTCGAACGTCCAGCCGCGCCGCTGCGCCTGCTCGCGCGCCAGCGCCTCGAAGGACGCGCCCTCGGTCAGCCCGGTATCGAGGAAGACGGCGCGGTCGTAGTGACTGCCCCATTCGCCCATCACTTCCATCAGGTAATCGGCGTTCTCCTGCCCGTACTTCTCGACGTAGCTCTGGTAGACGGTCTCGCTGATTTCGATGCTGGCGGCTCCCAGCGCGACCGCCGAAGTCGGATTGCGTTCGAGATAATCCTGGCTGTACCAGTAGGTGCCGGGGTGCGCGTCGAATTCTTCCTGATAGCGCGCCAGCGAGCCGAGGTAGAGCGTGATGCAGTCGTGCGCGCGCGGCAGCACCAGCGGCGTATGGCGGGCGGTCAGCCCGACCGTGCCCGCGCCGCACACCCCATAGGCGAGCAGGATGGCGTCGCATTCGCCCGGCTCGACCGCGTCGACCGCCGCCTGAAGGCGCGCGCGCAGGTTCTTGGGCGCGTTGTGCAGCCCCTGATCGAACAGCCGGACGGTCACGGCGGGTTCGGCTGTGGCGGCAGCCGCGTAGACGCTGCGCGCGAGCGCCGAGCAGGTCAGGGCGATGTAGTGGCTCATGATTCGCGCAGCGCCCCGGCAATCGCGCGAATGTGATCGGGCGTGCTGCCGCAGCACGAGCCGACGATGCGCGCCCCGATGGCGCGGACGCGGCGCGCGTAATCTGCCATGTCCTCCGGCGCGGCGTCGTAATGGGTGATCTCGCCCGACAGACGCGGCTGCCCGGCATTCGCTTTGGCGATCAGGATGACCGTATCGTCCGCGCCGTGCATCGCCTCGACGGCGCGTTCCAGCTCGTCGGGTCCGTTGCCGCAGTTCGCGCCCAGCGCGGTGACGCCCAGCCCGCGAATCGTCGTCAGCGCCTGCGCCGGGGTCACGCCCATCATGGTGCGCCCGTGCGTGTCGAAGCTCATGGTGGCGACGCGCGGGAAGCCCGGCGCTGCCTGCTGACAGGCCTCCAGCGCCGCCTGCACTTCCTGCAGATCGGACATCGTTTCCACCCAGAGCAGGTCGACGCCGCCCGCGACCAGCGCGCGAGCCTGCTCGCTGAAGATGTCCACCGCGTCCTCGAATTCCAGATCGCCGTAGGGCGCCATCAACACGCCCGTCGGACCCATCGATCCGGCGACCACCACCGGATGGTCGGCGCGGTCGGCTTCGAGGCGCGCCAGTTCGGCGGCGGCGCGGTTGAGTTCGGCGGCGCGCGCTTCCAGCCCGTGCGCTTGCAGCCGCAGCCGGTTGCCGCCGAACGAATTGGTCAGGACGATCTGCGCGCCCGCCGCGATGTAGTCGGCGTGGATGCCGCGCACGACTTCAGGGCGCTCCACGTTCCACAACTCCGACGAACTGCCGCGCTCAAGCCCGCGCGCCATTAACATCGTGCCCATCCCGCCGTCGGCGATCACGACGGGCTGCGTGTCCAGCAATTCCTGCAAGGTGGTCGGCATGGCTTGCTCCTTTCCTAATCCCTGACCGCCGCCAGATGCGGAAAGGCATCGCTGGCGTGCGGCAGAGACATCGCATCGACAAAATGATCGTGAAACTGCGGGTGCGCCGCCGTCTCGACGTAGACGACCCGGCGCGCCAGCGTTCCCGCCGCCCGGCGCTGGTCGCGGTTGAGCAGCGCCATGCGCGCGCCGTCACCCGCCGCGTTGCCAATCGTCTCGACCCGCGCGAGATCGCAGTCCGGGATCATGCCAATCGTCATGGCGTAGCGCGGGTCGATGTAGCTGCCGAACGCGCCCGCCAGCTTGATCTGATCGACGTGGTCGATGCCCTGATGCGCCATCAGCAGCCGAATCCCGGCGTAGAGCGCCGCCTTCGCCAGTTGGATCGCGCGGACATCCATCTGCGTGACCACGATGTCCTGCCCGCCCGCGCTTTCTTCGGCGGGCGCGACGACGAATTCGCCCGACGCGCCGCTGGTGCGCAGGCGCGGGTGAGCGTTCGACGGCGGCAGGCGACCGCTGGGCAGGATCAGCCCGGCGCGGAACAATTCCGCCACGATTTCGATGATGCCGGAGCCGCAGATTCCGGTCGGCGCGAGCGATTCGCCCGGCGGGAGTTCGTCGCTCCAGCGCGCGTCGCCGATGACTTTGTAGCGCACTTGCCCGCTCTGGGCATCCAGCCGAAAACGCTCAATCGCTCCGGCAGCCGCGCGCTGCCCGTGACTGATCTGCGCGCCTTCGAAGGCGGGTCCTGTCGGGCTGGACGAGGCGACGATGAAGTCGCGCGTCGCCAGCGCCATTTCCGCGTTGGTGCCGATGTCCACGATCAGCGTCACTTCGTCGCTGAGGTCGGGCGCGCAAGCCAGCAGCACGCCGACCATATCCGCGCCGACGTAAGCGGCAATCGAGGGCAGCACGTGAACGCAGCCGTCGCCATGCACCTGTTTGAGTCCCAGGTCGCGCGCCTTCGCGTCGAACGCTTCGTCGTTGGCGAGCGCGAAGGGCAGCGCGCCCAGCTCGCGCGGATCAATCCCCAGAAACAGGTGCGTCATGACGGAATTGCCGACCACCACCACGTCGGCGATCTCGTCTGCCGCGATTCCGGCTTTCGCCGCCGCGCCCGCCGCCAGGTCGTCCAGCGCCTTGATGACCGCGTGGTGCAGGCGCTGGACGCCGCCCGGCTCGGCGGCATAGGAGATGCGGCTCATGATGTCGTCGCCGAAGCGCACCTGCGGGTTCATGACCGATTCGGTCGCCACGAGCGCGCCCGTGATCAGGTCGCACAGGTAGACGACGACGGTGGTCGAGCCGATGTCGACCGCCAGCCCATACAAACGCTGGACATCGCCCGGCTCGACGCGGATCACGTCGCTCTCCTGCCAGATCGTCACCGTGACCGTCCACTCGCCCGCGCGCAGCGCCGCCTGAAGCGTCCGCAGCGTCGGCGCGCTTATGCGCAGATCGCGCAGATCGTGCTGCTCGGCGAGCGCCGCCTGAAGCCGCTGCCAGTCCGCCCGGCTGCCGAGCGATGGGGGTTCGACCTGCACGCAGACGCTGCGCAGCGCCGGTTCGACCGGGATCGTCAGGTCACGCGCGCCTTTGCGAAAGACCTGCACGTGCGCGAGGCTCAACTCCGGCACGGAGATGGCAACATCGCCGACGACACGCGCGGCGCACGCCATCCGGTACTGCGCCAGGTCGATCCCGTGCGCGGCGGCGTAGCTCTGCTCGTCGGCGTCGGGCGGCGTCAGCGCGCCGTCTGCGCGATCAGGGCAGACCAGACACTTACGGCAGGTCTGGCGACCGCCGCACACAGCTTCGATTGCCACGCCAAGCTGATGCGCTGCCTCCAGCACCGTCGTGCCTTCTGCGACTTCGCCCTGACGCCCCGAAGGCATCAGGATCAGGTGATGCGTGGGCTGCGTCATGATCCGGCTCAGGTGACGGGCGCGGCGAGTTCGTACTGGTCGAGCCGGATTTTGCCCGGATCAAGCCCCGGCACGACCTGCTCGATCAGCGCCTCCTCGTCCTCCGGCAGCTCGTCCGCCGCCGCCGACAGCCGGTCCAGCCAGCGCACTTCGGCGGGCGAAAGCTGGAAGGCTCCGTCGGCGTGCGCCTTGCGCAGGCGCTCCAGCGTCGCCAGCGCGGCGCGGCGCGTGCGCCGGTAGGCGGTCGGCTCGGCGATGATCTCGCGCGCCAGATCGATCACCACGTCCGGGCGCAGCACGTAAGCCTGCGGGTCGTAGTGCGAATCGGACTCGACCAGCCAGTCGCGCAGCGCCCGCTTGTCGGTGGCGCTGTTCATCAGCCGCGCCGCGTAGACCAACTGCTCCAGCGAGACGGTCGGCGCCATGCCGCCGAGCAGCTTGACGTTCTGCACCGATTCGTTGCTCCACAGGTCGGCGGCGGCTCTGGCGATGTTGCCGACGGGTGACGAGTGGGCGCAGGCGGCTTCCGCGCCCTCCAGCGCAATCGGCACGCCCGTGATCGCCTTGATGTACGGGTTCTCGTAGGCGCAGTCCTTGCCCGGTCCCAGCGCGCCGCGCTCGTAGCCGACCAGCGTGCGCGCGACCGTCATCACGCGGATCAGCGCCGCCCACACGCGCGGGATGTGATGCGTTTCCGCCAGCACCATCGCCGTGTTGCCGAAGCCGCAGGCGGTATCGCCCGCCGGGATGATGCCGTGCGCGTTCGCCACGCCGACGATCATGTCCCACAGGAACGCCATGTCGCGGCTCGCCAGCACGCCGAGCGCCAGCGTCACGGCGGGGAGATCGCCGTAGAGCAGCGCTTCGTCGTGAATCTCTTTGCCGCCGGTCGATTCAATCGAGAGGAAATCCGCGCCCGCCTGCGCGCACAATTCGAAGCAGCGCGCCATGTCCTGCCACAAAGCGCCTTCGCGCATGTGCGGCGGGCGCTCGAATTCGCGGATGTCGTTGGGCGTGACGCGCAGCGCGCTTTTCAAGCCGTCGCTCTGCGCGTAGCGATCCAGCGTCTGGCGCAGAATCGCCGTGATCTCCGCGCCCCATTCGGGGGTCATCGTCATTTCGGGGAGCAGCTCGAATTCGACCACCAGCCCCGGCGTGTACAGCTCGACGGCGCGGCGGCAGGCGCCCTCGATGATCTCGGTGTACTGCTTGCGAATCTCCGGCATGGTGTCGGCGTTGACAGCCAGCGCGGGCAGCGTGAAATTGAGTTCGGGATAGACCGCGCCGCCGCCGATCACCAGCCCATTCTTGAGCGTGAGCGGACGCGGCGCACGACCGAAGATCAGGTCTTCGCTGCGGTCAATTGCGAGGTGATCAAAGTGAAACATGGCTTATGCACCGATCAATTCCCGCACCTTGCGCACCGCGCTCGACGCATCCGGCGCATAGCCGTCCGCGCCGATCTGTTTGGCGTAAGCCTCGCTGACGGGCGCGCCGCCGATGATGATGCGCACCTGATCGCGCAGCCCCGCCTGCTGAAGCGCCTCGACAATCGTCTTCATGTTGGGCATGGTCGTCGTCAGCAGCGCCGAGAGCGCCACCACCTGCGCGCCGTGCTGCACCGCATCGATGAATTTCTCCGGCGCCACGTCGATGCCCAAATCCATGATTTCGAAGCCCGCGCCTTCCAGCATCATGGCGACCAGCTTCTTGCCGATGTCGTGCAGGTCGCCCTTGACGGTGCCGATGGCGACTTTGCCAATCGGCTGGACGCCCTGCTCGACCAGATACGGTCGCAGAATTTGCAGGGCTTTGTCCATCGCGCGGGCGGCGATCAGCATTTCCGGCACGAAATAGACGCCTTCCTCGAACAGCCGCCCGACCTCGCCCATCGCGCTGATCAGCCCATCGTGCAAAATCACGTCGGGCGACGCGCCTTCGGCGAGCGCCTGCTCGGTTTTTTCGACGGTCACTTTGGCTTGCCCCTGAATCACACTCTCACGAATTTCCTCGATTAACGACATGGAAGACTCCTTATTGAACGTCCATGATGCGGTACACCTGCTCCAAATCGGTTTCCGGCCAGGTCTCGTCGATCAAGCCGTTGGTAATATCCACGTTGATGAACAGCCCGCGATAGGTCTTGCTGGCGGCGATCACGCGCTGCGCGTAGTCGGTCATGCCCTGGAATTTCAGGTCGCGGTGCAGCCCGACGCGGCACGCCAGCACGATTTTGCCGCCGAAGTGTTCCAGCACCGGCTCGAAGGGTGCTTCGCTCGCGCCGAATTCGTGCCCGCGCAGGTTATGGACGTGGGCGAGGCTGGGGAACTGGTGCGTCCATTTGCCGCAGGAGTGCAGGTAAATGCCGCCGAAGGCTTCGGAAAGCTGGTTCAGGTAGGGGACGTTGAACTCGTCGTGCATTTGCGCGGACATCATCACGCATTCGTCGTTCGAGATCGAGATGCCCGTGCCGTCCGGCATCCAGGGCTGGAACATGCTGGGCACGAACTCGCAGCCGTTTTGGTGCGCCATGTCGCGCTGCGCCTGCACGAAGGCGATGGTCAGCTCGGTGATCTGTTGGAGCAGGTGATGCACGGCTTCGGGCGCGGTGTAGGTCGCCAGCAGGAAATTGTTGTGCCCCATGATCAGGGCGGCGCTGTCGATGGGTCCCTGAATGTCGCTCATGCGGATCGGGTAGCGCCCGCCGGTCTGCTCGATGAAGAAGCGCGTGTAGTCGAGCATCCGCCCCAGTTCGCCGTCGCGGATTCCGGGCATGGGTAGGTCGTAGATCGCCTCAGCCTCGTCGCCGAGGGCGGGGCGCACGGCGGGCAGATCGTTCTCCCACCAGATCACCTCGCAGCCGAAGGCGGACGGGATGCCGACCAGCCCCAGTGTCGGGCAAAGCGACGGCACGAAATCGCCCTGCAAAGCAAGCTGGGCGTCGATCTCCTCAAGCTGCGCGCGCAGATACTTGGCGGGGTCGAGCAGGCGGTCGCGGACGGTATCGGGTCCCTCGGTCGAAAAGAGCGCGCTGGGGATCGGCTTGCCGTTGCGGACGCGCGGTCCGACGTAGCCGATCATGAATCCGGGGCGCTCATCGTTCTCCAGCGCCCACAGGCGCTGCAAAAATTCCTGATTGTGTTTGATGCGCGCGTCCATCATCCTAAACGCTCCGATACGTGGCTCCTCTTGAGCTAAGATCACCTCGAAGGCGGGAACAAGTGAGAGTCGTCACCGTTCGAGCTATACATCCGTAAGCGCCTCTGACAGCCAGCGTTAAGCCTCTGCCAGCCGTCAGCGCGTCGACCATCTGCCGCAGCAGGAACGCCCCGGCGGCGTTGGCGCGCAGTCCGCGCACCTGGTCGCCCTGCCCACCCTGGAAACGCAGCGTCGAGATCAGCATTCGCCCCGCGCCCAGCCGGACTTCCGCCAGATATTCCAGCGTCGTGAAGCGGCGCGCGTCGAGCCGCCGCAGGACGGGCATGACCGTGCTGCCCTCGATCATCTGCGCGACCCCCGCCCGGTCGAAAGCGGCGTCGGTCGCCAGATGGTAGAACTGCATGTCGGCGTAGCCCTCGTGCGGGAAGGCGCGCAGCGCCGGGTGGTCGTAGAACAGCTTGATCGACTCGCGCCAGAAGGGGACGCGCTCCACCGGCAGCGCGCCGTCCCCGTATTGCAGCAGGATCGCTTTGCCGCCCGCGCGCACAAATTCCTCGATTTCGGGCGACCAGCCGCCCGCGACGATCACGCGCCCCGCCTCCGGCGCGGCGACGCGCGCCAGCGGATCGAAGCCGTCGAGCGCGCCCGCCGGGTCGTAGAGGGCGACTCCCTCGAACGTGACGGCGGGATAAACCCAGAGCAGCCACGCATTTTCAAGCGACCTGCTCGTCGGCGCTGAGCGTGAAGGTCAGGCGGCAGATCATCGCCTGCGCGACCTGCGGCAGCGTGAACTCCACCGCTGCGATCTGGCGCGGCGTCCCCGGAGGCAGCGGATCGTCCAGCGCCTCATCTCCCGAAGCAATCGAACTGCCGTCGGGCGCGGTCAACTGCCACTTGAAGCGCGCGTTGTGAAGCGTCGCGCCGCTGTTGGCGAAGACCGCGCGCAGGCTGACGTGCGCGCCGCCGGAGTAGTTGAACAGGTCAATCGGATCGGGGCGGTCGCCGCCGTGTACCCAACGACGCGCGCGCCCGCTTTCCAGCAGCAGCACCGCGTCGTCGTTGAAGCCGCGAAAGGCGGCGGCGGGGTATTTCGAGCGCCCGCTGTCGTCGAAAATGCCCGACGTGCCGCCGGGCGTATCGCGCAGCCCGGTGACGACGTAGCCGCCGATGTCCCGGCGCAGGCGCGTGCGCTCCAGAATGGTTTTGCGGACGAGCAGCGACTGTTTGCGCGCCAGCACCGCGAGTTCGGCGTCGCTCACGGGCGGGTCGTTCGCCGCCATGCGCGCTTCCTGCTCAAGGTACGCCCAGCGGCGGAGATTGCCCTCCACGCCGAGATAATCGCGCCAGCGCGGGCGCTGCCCGTCTTCGAGCAGCGCGGCGGGGTCGCGGTAATCGTCGCAGTCGCAGAATTCACCGAAGATCAGCGGGCGCGGCGGACGCCAGTCGCGCCGGAACAGGTCGAGCAGCGGCACGAAGTCGTGCATGTCGGCGTAGAAGTGGTAATCGTTGAAATCGGCGTAATCGAAGTTCAGCCCGTGATAGGCTTCGCCCGAACCGCTGTTATCGCAGACCAGCGCGCCGCAGGACGCACCGCGCACCGTCCCGTTGAGCGCGTCCAGCAGGGCGGCGTCCGCCATGTCCGAGCCAAGCTCGCAGCCCAGGCTGTAGACGACGACCGAGGGATGGTGATTGACCTGCGCCATGATGTCGGCGTACTCGACGCGCGCCTGATCGCGCAGGTGATCGGTCAGATGCGGCAGCCACAGCGGGAGTTCGAGCCAGAGCAGCATCCCTTCTTCGTCGGCGATGCGGAAGACGTTCTCGGTCGGCACGAACAGGCACAGCTTGACCATGTTGAAGCCGAGTTCGCGCACGCGCCGGAATTCGTCGCGGACGGCTGCGTCGCTGGGGCTTGGCGCGAGCGTCTGCGGGTCCCAGCCCCAACTGAGCACGCCGCGCAGGTGGAACGGCTCGCCGTTGAGCCGCACCTGATCGCCTTCGGCGCGCAGGTCGCGGAAGCCGAAGCGGCGGGTCGTTTGCGCGCCGCCGTCGAGCGTCAGCCGGAGTGTATACAGGTTTGGCGCGCGTGGCGACCAGGGGCGAGGCTGCGCGACCTTCAGCCGGATCTCGGAGGCGTCGTCGGTGACGGCGCTGGCGACGGTCTGCCCGTCCGGGTCGAGGATTTCGGCGCTGACCTGCCCCCGCGCCGTCGCCCGCACGACGACCGCGCCGTCGATCTGCGGGGCGACCTGCACGTCCGCGAAAGCGGGCGCACGCTGCGCGACCAGCGTCACGTCCTGCCAGATGCCGCCGAAATTGTCGAAGACGTAAGGCAGGAAGCCGACCAGCACGTCGTGATAGGGGAAGCGGTCGTCCGCCCTTCCCGGCTGGATCACGCGGACTTCAAGCTGGTTGGGTTCGCCGGGGCGAACGACCTGCGTCACGTTGAATTCGAAGCGCGTCCACAAGCCCTCGTGCGCCCCGACCGGCGTCCCGTTGACGAAGACCTCGGCGTGAGTAGCTGACCGCGCCAAAGCGGAGCCAGATCGCCGCGCCTTCCCAATCAGCGGGAAGCTCGAACGAGCGGCGGTAAACCGCCGGGTCGTTCACGCCTGCGTTGAAGGGATAGCCCTGCGCTTCCCACGCGCCGGGAACGCGAATCTCGCCCGACTGCCCGCCGATCTCGATCTGCCAGACGCCGTTGAGCGACAGCGTTTCGGCGCGTTCGTTTTCGAGCATGGCTTACAACCTCGGCAGCCGCGCGGCGAGCGGCGGCAGCGGCGGCATGGACAGGTGCGGCTCGGTCTGATACCAGTAGGCGGTCGAACTCATGTCGAGCGTCAGCTTGTTGGCGTGACCGTGCTCAATCGTCACCTTGATCGAGCGCTCGAAGAAGATCGGGTCTTCGATGTGGTAGCGGTAGACCGTGTTTTTGCCGCGCCACTGCCAGTCGTCCGTGCCTTGATACAGGATGATGCCGTGATAGGGCGCGCTGTATTCCTGGTGGGGTCCGAAGGCAGTGTTGAAGTAATCCTCCGTGCCCGTCCCGTTCAGGCTTGGCAGCGGCTCGCCGTCGATGAAGATCATGTCGTCGCCTTCGCCGTACCAGTCGTTCGCCTGCCGCGCGAACACGTCGATGTCGAGGTGGCAGCCGACGTAATGCCCGCTGCCTTCGGCGTAGAGGATGACGTAGTTGTTCTCGCCGGTCAGGTTGGGCGTCGCCCAGGCGCGCATCATCGCCTCGTGGTCGTCCTCCCAGCGCACCGCCGGGTCTGCCCAGCCGGGGGTGGGGTTGACGCGCCGCCACTGGGCGTGGAAGCGCCCGTAGTCGCTCATGTCCGTGCCGGGCGGATAGGCTTCGTAATCGACGTAGAAGTAGAAGTTGAGCGGCTTTTCGCACTCGCTGGTCACTTCGAGGCGCGCGCCGTCGGCGAAGGGCATCGGAAACCAGCAGTTGAAGGCGCGCCCATCCTGCGGACTCATTTGCAGCGGCAGCGAGACGAAATTGCGCGCCATTCCGTGCCCCATGCCGAAGAAATCGCCGATGGGCACTTCGATGCTCGGCTCCGTCTCGCCGTCCCAGAACATGCGCAGCGTGATCTTGCGGTATTCGTGCTTGGTGTTGCTGTAGAGCGTACACCAGATGTGCTTGATGCAGCCCGCCCCGGCGATCTCGGCAATCGTCTTGGTCTCGCCGGGCGCGAAATCCCACCAGTCGTGGTTGCCGCCCGTCCGGTCGTAGCTCGATAAGCGCCTGCGCTGCACGCCGGGGCGCAGACGCGCTAATCCTGCCAGTGTCCCTGTGCCGAGGTCCATCAGCTTTTCATTCCTGTCAGTTGGATGCCTTCGATGAAGTAGCGCTGTGCGAAGAAGAACATCAGCAGCATCGGGAGCATACTCATGACCGAGGCTGCGATCATGCGGTCGTAGTAGACCGTGCCGTATTGATCCTTGAAGAAGTTCAGCCCGACCGAAACCGGGAAGAGCGACGGGCTGCTCAGGTAGATGTACGGCTCGAAGAAGCTGTTCCACGTCCACCAGAAGGTGAAGATAATGACGGTCGCAATCGCCGCCTTGCTGAGCGGAACGATCACGTTCCAGATGATTTGCAGCGTGTTCGCGCCGTCGATGCGCGCCGCTTCTTCCAGCTCGCGCGGGATCGACAGGAAGAACTGGCGCAGCAGGAAGATCAGGAAGGCGTTGCCGAAGAAGGAGCGGATGAACAGGGGCCAGAGCGTGTTGATCGCGCCGATCTTGCTGAAGATCTCGTAGACCGGGACGAGCGTCACCGGGAAGGGCAGCATCATCGTGCTGAGCAGGATCAGGAAGAGCAGCCCCTTACCCGGCGCGCGCAGCCGCGCGAAGGCGTAAGCGACGATGATGCACGAGAACAGATGCCCGATGGTGTTGAGGATGACCAGCACGAACGAGTTGCGGAAAAAGGTCGGGAAGTAGGTATCGGCGATCTTGGTCTGGAGCGCCTCGATGTAGCCGTTGAAGTCGAGTTCCGGGTACATCGCCCGCTGCAAATCCGCCGGGTTCACGTCGTAGGCGGTCTTGATCGCGCTCTGCGGCACGACCAGCGCCATGTCGCGCTGATCGCCGATTAACGCGACCGAGTTCGTCCCGGTGCCGTCCTCAAAGCCGTCCTGAATGCGATACGGGATCGCGCCGACCGTCGCGCCGTGCGCGGTGGTCAGCCCGCCGAACTGCGCCAGCCGAAGCGTCTGCACCTGATCGACCGGGATGACCAGACTCTGCGCTGTCCCGGCGATCAGGATCGCCACGTCGTAGGCGTCGCCGCTCGCGGGGGTGTAGCGCGCGACCTGCACCGACACGCCGTTGACATCTTGATTGCTGCGCTCGCCCATTGTACTCGCGGGGGCGACGAAGGCGTTGGCTTCCAGTTCGTCCTCGTTGATGATCGGCTGCCAGCTTTCGCTGACCAACTCGACGTACTTGGTCGGGTCGCTGCCGATGGTCTCCAGCTTGAGTTCGGTCTGCCCGACCGCCGTATAGCCCGCGTCCTGCACGCTCTCCGCCGGGACAATCGTCGCGCTGGTGGCGACATCGGGCGAGCTGACGATGGTAAGCTGCGATTCGGGACCAATCGGGATCACGTCGTGGGTGGCGTCGCCGTCGCCGGGCACGCTGCGCCCGCGAAAATCGACGCCTTCGACGGTCAGGGAAGCGTTCTTGCCGCTGTTCACCACGTCGAGCGGCAGACGCGACACCGCCGAGCGCAGGTCGTCGAGTGAGGCGACCACCAGATTATCGCCGCTGCGCGCCAGCGCGACGACCTGCTGTCCGTTCCAGTCGCGCACGTTGAGGGCGACCCCATTGTCGAGCGTCGTGGTGGTCGCGCTGCCCACTTCGGACGAGGGCGCGTTTTGCAGGTTATGCAGCATCGACGCATCGATCACGGTCGTGTAGCGGCGCGTGCCGATCTGGATGACGTTCTGCTGCTCGCCGTTGATGGTCATCGACCACTCGTCGATGGGGCGGTTGGTGCTGCCCGCCTGCACCTGCTCCCAGTGCTGCGGAACCCAGATCGGCGGATTGGCAAAGATTTGCCACTGCGGCTTGAGGCTGGCGGAGATCATCCAGATCATCGGAAAGAGCATGAACAGGGAGCCGAGGATCAGCACGATATAGCTGAGGATATGGCGCAAGCCCTGCTGCCACTGCTTCGTGGTGCGCAGAACCTCCCAGCGCGAGAGCGCAGGTTTGGTCGTGGGAAGGGGTTTGCTCGTCATTTCTGTTCAGCTTCGTAATAGACCCAGGCGGCGGAGGAGCGGATCACCAGCAGGGTGACCGCCATGATGATGATGAACAATATCCATGCCAGCGCCGACGCATAGCCCATCTCGACGTAGCTGAAGGCGCGCTGGTAGAGGTTGATCATGTAAAAGAGGGTGGCTTTGTTCGGTCCGCCGCGCGTCATCACCCAGCCCACGTCGAAGACTTGCAGCGCGCCGATGATCCCCAGCACGACGTTGAAGAAGATCGTCGGGCTGAGCATCGGGATCGTCACGTAGCGGAAGCGCGCCCAGCCGTTGGCGCCGTCGATTTCCGCCGCCTCGTAATACACGTCGGGAATGCCTTTCAAGCCCGCCAGATAGATCACGATCTGCCCGCCGACCGTCCACCAGCTCATCATGATCAGCGCGGGCAGCGCCCACGTCTCGCTGGTTATCCAGTCAGGACCCTGGATGCCGAACCAACTGAGGAAGACATTGAGCAAGCCGTCCTGTGGGCGGAAGATGAACAGCCAGAGGATGGCGATGGCGATGCTGCTGAGTACGGACGGGAAGAAGAAGATCGTGCGCCAGAAGTTGATGCCGCGCAGCTTTTGCGAGAGCACCATGGCGATTGCCAGCGCGATGATCGTCCCGGTGGGGACGCTGCCGAGCGCGTACTCGAGCGTCACCTTGAGCGACTGCCAGAAATCCGGGTCGGCGAAGATGCGCTGGTAATTCTGCAAGCCCACCCAGACGGGCGGCGCGAGCAGGCTGTAGTTGGTAAACGAGAGGTAGAGCGAGCGCACCATCGGGTACGCCAGGAAGATCACGAACCCAACCAGCCAGGGTCCGATCAAGAGGTAGAACGTGAGCGCCTCACGCCGTGCCATCGGCGAAGTGAGGTTCAAACGGCGTTGCAGTTGTGCCAGCATTCCAGATACTCCGGCATAGACGGAACGGTGATTGTGCTGCGTATCGCTAAGACTGCATTCCCAGGCGGCGATGTGGTGGGGGAAGCCGGGCGCGGTCAGGAACGGCAATCACCGTCCAGCTTCAGGCAGGGGCACGGTCTGACCGCGCCCCTGCTGAATGTAGCGCATTCGCGTGGTCGATACTACGACGACGCCTCCGCAGTCGGCGCGGGCGTCGGCACGACCGACATGACGCCTGCCGCCGCTGACTGAGCGAGGCAAGTGTCGGCGGAGGTCGCCAGAGCGTCGAGTTCGGACTTGATGTCGATCTGGTCGCCGCCGTCGCTCAGGACGCGGGTCAGCAGGTCGCCAGCGGGGTTGAAGACGCACGGACCATAGTAGGGGTTCAACTGCTCGTCAAGCTGCCCCAGATGGTTGCCTTCTTCGATGAAGACACCCCAGTACGGGTCGGACGTGCGCTGCATGTCCTGCGAAACCGACTGGACTTCGGTCAGCGCCTTGAGTGCGAAGACGCGCTCGCCCGGCTCGGTCGTCAGGTACTTGAGCAAATCCCAGGCGGCGTCGGGGTTGGCGGTCTTGGCGTTGATGCCCCAGCCCATCCACATGACGGCGCTTTCGTGCGTGCCAGTGGGTCCGCTCGGCAGCGGGACGACACCCCAGTTCAGGTTCGGGGTCGAGTTGAACGTGTCCTGCCACCAGGGACCATGGAAGGTAACGCCGATGGCGACATTGCCGTCCTGGAACATCTGGACGCGCCCGCCCTGCACGGCGCTGATCTGGTTAACGGTCGGGGCGACGTGATACTTGAAGACCAGATCGCGGTAGAACTCCCACGCCTTGACGGCGTTATCGCTGTTCAGGTAGCCCTGAGTGGTCGAGCCGTCGGCGCTGATGGTGTGCGCATCCCACGAATAGAGATAGCTCTGGTAGCCGCGCCACCAGCCGTCGGGGATGATGTCCGTGCCCCACTGGACGACGTTGGTCGGGTCAAAGTCCGGGCTGGTCGCGTTGTTGCCGTTAGCGTCCAGCGTCAGGAGTTCCGCGTCGTTGAGCACGTCGTCCCAGTTCCAGCCCATCTGCGGGTAGGCGATACCGGCGGTGTCGAACAGCGCCTTGTTGATGTAGAACGCGCTCGTGCTGTAGTCTTTGGCGATGGCGTAGGGTTTGCCCTGATAGAAGCCCTGATCGTAGACCTTCTCCTGGAAGACGTTCGCTACGTCAATACCATTCGACCCGGTGACATATGGCGTCAGGTCGATCAACCCGCCCGCCTCGACGTAGAGCGGAATCCACGACTCGCCGACGCCGATCAGGTCAGGAGCGGTGCCGGTGGCGATCTGCGTCAGACGGCGTGTATTCGCGTCGCTCTCGATATTCGGGACGAGCGTGACGGTCACGCAAGGATTCGCTTCCATGTAGGCGCCGATCACCTGCTGCATGTACTCGACGCGGTCGGAACTCGACCAGTCGTCGACTGTCAGCGTAATCGGCGTGCCGGAACATGCCTGCTGAGTGCTGCTTTGCGCCCCAACCACCGAGAGCGGGAGCAGCAAGGCAAAGACGAGAACCAACAGCAACAGACGTTTGTGCAACATAGCCCTTTGTTCTCCTTAACCTAAACACTAGTTACAAACAACCCCGACAGCGGGTTATCCGCAATCAAGGCGGTAACGCAATTGTATAAGACAATGAAACACACTTGTCTAGACAAAAAGTCTATCGCGTGGCGCACCGCCTGTCAACTGGTTGTGATGCGAATGAGTCCATGTTCGGCTGGCTGCACCGCCACTTCGACCGCTTCCTCGGTGACGCGCACCTCCTGAGAGATGGCTCCTTCGACCGTCGCCGCGCCGCGCGCGCCGTGGAAGCGGACGACTAGATTCGCCGGGAGATCGCCCTGCCACGCCAGCAGGCGCGTGTCGGCGGTTTCGTCGCTGCGGAACGTGATCGTCCGCGTGTCGTCGGTCAGGGTGTAGCTGGACGATCCACCTGGATAGACGCTGACTTGCAGCGCGTCGATCTGCTCCGGGATGCGGCGCGTCATCCGCCAGCAGCGGCAGGATCGCGCCCGCGCGCACGAACAGCGGCAGCACGTCGAGCGGCGCGCGCACCGTCACGTTGACGCCGCCCTGGTGGACTTCCTGCGTCCAGAAGTCGATCCACTTGCCCGGCGGCAGGTAAACCGAGCGCTGATCGCCCGCGTCGTAGACCGGCGCGACCAGCAGCGAATCGCCGAGCATGAATTGCAGGTCTTTATCGTAGGTGTTGGCGTCGTCGGGGAACGCCAGCGGCATCGCCCGGATGACCGGCAGTCCGCTGCGGCTGGCTTCGTGCGCGGCGCTGTAGAGATACGGGAACAGGCGGTAGCGCAGGCGGACGTAATCGCGCACGATGCGCAGCGCCTCGTCGCCGAATGCCCAGGGTTCGCGCGGGCTGTCGCCGTGCATTCGCGCGTGCGAGCAGAGCAGCACGAACTGCGCCCAGCGCACGTACAGGCGCGGCGAGGGCATCCCCCGGTAGCCGCCGATGTCGCTGCTCCAGAAAGGAATGCCCGACATCCCAATCGAGAGACCGCCGCGAATGGTGCAGGCGAGGCTGTCCCAATCGGCAGCCGGGTCGCCCGACCAGCAGACCGGATAGCGCTGGCTGCCCGCCGTCCCCGATCTGCCCCAGACCAGGCTGTAGCCCTTCTCCTGCTGGACGACTTCCGAGACGGCGCGGTTGTAGAGCAGCGGATACAGGTTGTGGAGCGTCGCGCCCGTCTGACCATCGCTGAAACGGGCGTCCGGCGGCACGTCTTCGCCGAAATCCGTCTTGAACACGTCGACGCCCTGCCGGAGCAGCGGGCGATGTAAGTCCTGATACCAGGCGACCGCCGCCGGGTTGGTCATGTCGATGATGGCGACGGGCGCGTTCCACGAGTTCTCCGGCGTCGCGGCGCGGATCACCCCATCGGGGCGCGGCGCGAGCGAGAGACCGTAGTCGATCACGTAGACCTCGCCGTCCGGGTGGGTCAGGAAATAGCCATTCGCCTTGCCGATCTCGAACAGGTCGCTTTCGACCGAAATGTAGGGCTGCTCCCAGAGCGAGAGCTTCAAGCCGCGCGCGTGCAGCGCCTCGATCAGCGACTGCGGGTCGGGGAAGGCGTCCTGATCGAAGCGGAAATCGGCATAGGTGCGCCACTTCATCCACCAGGTATCGATGTGAATCACGTCGAGCGGCAGTTCCAGCGCTTCCGCCTGATCGACCAGCGCCTCGATGCTGGCGCGGGTGCGGTGCGCCCCGCTGCCGGACAGCCACAGCCCGAACGACCAGCGCGGCGGCACGGGCGCGCGCCCGGTCAGGGCGGTGTAGCGCCCCAGAATGGCGGCGGGAGTCGCCCCGAAGATCAGGTAGGCTTCCAGCGTCGTGCCCTCGATTTTCATCGTCCACGACTGGCAGGAGACCGTGCCCAGTTCCCAGGTCACGCGCGCGCCGGTGTTGAGCAGCAGCCCGTAGCCGCGCGTGCTGATCAGGAAGGGGATGTTCTTGTGCGAGCGCTCGCTGGTCGAGCCGAAAGCGTCCTGCGTCCAGGTGATGATGCGCTGACCGCGCTTGTCGAGCGGCGTGAATTTCTCGCCCAACCCGAATAAATGCTCGTCCGCGCGCAGATGCAGCGTGTCGACGATCAGCGGGCGCTCGGCGTCGGCGACGAAGCCCAGCGGCAGGATGAACGGACGCCCCAAGCCGTCGATGTCGAAAGGATTCTCGCGGCAGATTTCGACGCCGTCCGCGTCGAACCAGCGCAGGCAGAACGGATCGCGGTCGACGCGCAGGGTTGTTGCACCCGCGTCAACCGAGAGGCTGCTGTCGTCCACGCGCGCCGTGAGCGGCAAGCCCGGCGCATCGGGATCGAGCAGGATCGGCGTCTCCGGCTGCGCCGCGCATCCGGGGATGACGACTTTCACCCGCCAGATTTCCGGCGTGAGCGCGCGCAGCGTGATCTCGACTGACCGCCCGCTCGCCGTCTCCGCCGTCAGGCGCAGATCGTTCCCGCTGAGGCGATACGAAGCGAGACGCACCGCCCAGTCGAACCCGGCGGGCGCGTCATGCGGGGTGTAGGTCGGCATCAACGCAGCGCTCGTGCTGTCCGCATTCCCCACAGGCAGACCTCCCAGTTGTCGGCAACCGGCACGTTGGTGTGCGGCAGGGTATGTAAATAGGGCGGCGGACCGTACTCCGGCGTGATCGTGAAAGCGGGTGCGTCGGCGTGGTAATCCAAAATCTGCCGCCACTGCTGCTCGTGCCAGGCGCGCTGCGCGGCGTATTCCGGCGCGGCGGGGTCGGGAACCTGCGGTCCTTCTTCGTAGCCGATGCGGGAATGGATGTGCGCCGTCCGGCGGTTCGCCAGGTCAAGCGCTTCCGCCTGATCGTCGGGCAGACGCTCGCAGACGTTGACCCAGTGGCTGTAGTCGGCGACGATCTTCAGTTCGTTGAAGCGGCGCAGGTAGTAGAGCGTTTCCCAGGGCGCGAACAGGATGCGCCCGCGATGCGTCTCGTGGGCGACGGGAATGCCGAGGCGCTCCTCGATGCGCAGCGCCGCCTCGAAATAGGCGCTGCCCTCGTCGTGGCTCATGCTGTCGCGCCCGCTGTGCAAGCCAATCTTGATCGGCTCGTACTCGGCAAGCTGCTGAAGCGTCGCGTCGAGCGCGCTGGTCGAATCGACCGCGCCCGCCATGATCAGCTTCAGCCCATGCGAGCGCACCAGCGCCGTGAAGTCGGCGGTGGAAAGCGTGCTCGCGCCGATAAAGCCCTCCACGCCGTCGTATCCGGCGGCGGCGATGCGGGCGATCTGTTCCTCGGTCGATCCGGTCATGCCCCACAGGGCGCGGAAGATCAATAGCTGCATTCAGCGCTCCAGTTCCGCATCCGAGCGGGCGAAGGCGCTGCACAGCAGGCGGTAGCCCGCCTCGACCTCGCCTGCGTCGATGCTCAGTTCGTCAATATAATCCGGGTCGTGTTCCACGCAGCCCGCGATCACGCGGGTGATGCACGAGCGGCAGGTGCCGTTGCGGCAGCTATGCGTCAGCACGATGTTCGCGCGCTCGGCGGCGTCGAGGATCACCTCGTCGTCTTCCGCCTCGAACGCGACGCCGCTTTTCGCCAGTCGAATGGTGAAGGTCAACTGAGTTCCTCAAGCACCGATTCGTCGGCGACAACCGGCGCCCATTGAATGTCCAGCCCGTCGTCAGGGATTTCAAAGGTCATGCCCGCGATCACGTCGTAGAGGCGCTCGAAATAGGGCGCGAGCTTCAATTCTGTCGTCGTCCTTGTGCGCGTGGATGTACTCCGCCATGATCGCGCGCGCCTCGTCGGTCAGGCGCTTCAATTCCTCGTGCCCGGCGTTGTCGTCGCCGAGCAGGTGACGCAGCCACTTGAAGCCGTAGCCGACGTGGATCGCCTCGTCCGCCCAGTCGTAATCCATGTCCTGCGCGCTGCCGTCGTCGCCGGTCGCTTCGAGGATTTTCAGCTCGACCTGCTTCGTGCCGCTGCGGAGCAGCCCTTCCTCGTAGAAGTAGAGCAGCGCCAGACGCTGCGCGGGCGGCAGATGACCGAGCGCGTTGTAGAGCGCATCGCCATACGGGATCAGCGCGGGCACGTCCCAGCCCCAGCCCTGCATGGCGCGGTAGCCCATCATGCTGTGGCGCGTCTCGTCCCAGGTCCAGCGGGCGAGGTCGAGGTAAAAATCCCAGGGTTCCTTGCCCAGTTCGAACAGCACCGACGCCGGGACTTCGCCCGCCCAGATTTCGTTGAAATGGCTGATCGCGCTCCACACCTGCATGGCGACGCGCTTGTCGAGCGACTCGATGCGCTTCCAGGCAGCCGCGCCCGCCTTGTCGTACTTGTTCTCGTGCGGCAGGTGAAAATGCGTCGGCTTGAAGCGCGGGTCGCGCGTGTTGGTGCGCGGCACTTCAAACGCCGGGCGTCCCGCCAGCGGGTGATCGGTCGGCGCGGCGGCGCGTTCGTGCAAGCCGTTCAGCCCGCCGATGCTGGCGAGGAACTGCGTCAGATAGTCGCGCCAGCCGCTCGTGTCCACCTGATCGGGCAACTGCTGGAGGCGCGCCTGCTCGATGCTGCGCTCGGTGTCGGAGGCGATGTGGCGCAGGCGGTAGACGGTCGGCGCGTCGTCCAGCGGGTCGGCGCGGTCGAGATATTCCTGAATTTCCGCGCCCAGCGCGGGCAGCGCCACCGCGTAGACCCCGGCGAAGAACTCGTTGAGGTTCGCCGCCTTCATCAGTTCGTCGGTGAACGCCAGCAGGTCTTGATCCCATTTCTTGTCCACGTCGCGGCGCGGGTAGCGCAGTTCGAGCACGCGCGTGCGCAGCGAATCGGCGTGCTGCGAGCACAGCCATTCCTCGCCGCCAATGAAGAATTTCAATTCGACGTGCGGCGTCTGAATGTACCAGCCCGCCAGCGCCCGCATCAACTGGCGCTCGAAGACGTAAAATCGCTTCAACACCTGCGAGGCGTCGTTCACGCGGGTGTGCTGCGCGGTTGCGCGCGAAGCCGGGATGACTCTGGGCATGGGGATGTACTCCTTATCAGCGCCAGATGCTCAAAGCATCGGGCTAGGGCTTCAAGCCGCCTGAAGGCGGCTGAGACCAGCCCGCTTATCCGAAACTTGTTTCGGCGCGGGCTTGAGTTTTTAGCCGAGGGCTTTGAGCCTTCGGCGGTTCAATCAATACTCGTGCTGGGCGTGCTTCTGCTGCATCTTGACCGGCGTATTTTCCACCAGCCACGCTTCCATGCGGTCGTGGATTTCCTCCGGCGTCTCTTTGTAGCCGTAAACCTGCAGCATGACCGGCGTCCACTTCTTGCCCCAGCGCACGTGGAAATTCTCGTCGCTCCAGTCGTAGCTGACCGCCGCCGCCGAGATTTCGTCGTCGATCTGCTCCCAGTGTTCGCGGTTGGTGGTCTTTTCGGGCATCCCGTTCGGCTCGATCACGGTCGTCAGCAGCGCGTACTGGTCGACGGGCGGCAGCGTCATCATGACGTTGTAGATTTGCACGACCTGCGGCACCTCGGAGACCTTCAAGCCAAGCTGCTGCACGCGCGTCTGCCCAAGCTGGCTGTGGCGGATTTCATCCCACAGGTGGCGGGCGGCGTTGTGCTGGAATTCCCAGGGCATTTCCGGCAGCATCCACAGGATCGAGCCGAGCGTCTCCGATGCCGTCATCTCGTTGACGTAGTGCTTGAAGCGCCAGAGGCGGTAGGCTTCCGGCTCGCGCTCGCGGTCGGGCTGAAGATCGGCGTTGGGGTCGAAGATGGGCCAGTCGGGCATCCGCTGGCAGGTTTTCCAGGGCAGCAGCAGCTCGTGCCCTGCCGGGCGTTCGGGCGCGGCGCTGGGCGTCTGCGCGCCGGTGATGCCGCCGTCCGAGGCGATCAGCCCGGCGACGAAATCGCGCCACGCCTCCCAGCCGGGGTAATTGGCGCTGATGGTCGGGAAGAACTGCTCCGCCCAGGCGACCTGACGCTCCAGCGCGGGCAATAGCTGCTCGGTGATCTTGACCGTCGGCTTGTCGAATTCGCTCCAGGTCGTCTCCGGGTGCCGGTGATAGGCTTCCAGCAGCCCTTTCTTGACGACCAGATAGACCGCCGCGATCACTTCGGCGCTGTTCTGCGCTTCGTCGAGCGCTTTGGCGACTTCCGGCAGCAGCGGGCTGATGTCGCGCTCCGGCTGGTAGCAGCGCAGCTCGCGCAGCCGCTGGTAGAGCGCGTCGACGGCGTCGGCGGTCTCGGAGATGTGCAGCCCGATTTCATTCTTGGCTTCCCACTCCGGCACGCCGGGGAGCCAGCCCGCCAGCGTGCGCATACAGGCGCGCTCGAAGAAGGCGTAGCGCTTCAGATACTCGACATTCTGCTCGATACTGATGTGCTGATGTGCAGTCATTCGCTTTAGCTCCCGTCTGAGCCATCTTTTACAAGACCATGCGCCGACGCGGACACCGTCGCGGCGTCCATCGGCACGCTGAGCGCACCAAATCCCGAAAGTCATCCTGTTGGTGGTCTGAGGGGATTATATGAAAGATGCGCGGCGTTGTGCTATGCTTATTCCAAAAGGTATAGACATTTACAGTAAAATATATAGTCAACATCGGAATCTGTCAACTTGCGGAGGTGTCCATGCCGGGGCACAAACCTTACCAAATTACCCTCGTCAGCCACACCCACTGGGATCGGGCATGGTACTGTACCTTTCAGGAATACCGCGTCCGGCTGGTGCGGCTGATCGATACGCTGCTCGACCTGCTCAAAGCCGACCGCGACTACCGCGTGTACATGCTCGACGGGCAGATGAGCGTGCTGGAAGACTATCTGGAGGCGCGTCCCTCGCAGGCCGAAGACCTGCGCGCCTTCTGCCGCAGCGGGCGCATCCAGGTCGGTCCCTGGTTCGTGCTGGCGGACGAGTTTCTGGTCAGCCCGGAAGCGCTAATCCGCAACCTGCGCCTGGGGCACAAAATGGGCGAATCCTTACGGCGGCGTGTCCAAAATCGGCTACGTGCCGGACGGATTCGGGCATATCGCCCAACTGCCGCAGATTTTGCGCGGCTTCGGCATCGACAACGCCTTCTTCTGGCGCGGCATGGGTGTCGAGGGCGACCGGCTCGGCACGGAATTCACCTGGTGCGCGCCGGACGGCTCCGGCGTGACGACCATCCTGATGCCCTGGGGCTACCACAACGTCTCCAACCTCGGCTTTGCCATTCACTGGGGCGATACCTCGCAGATGGCAGTTCAATCCGGGGCTGGCGCAGCGCCAGATCGACTCTGCCATCGAGCGGCTGGAGCCGATGGCGAACACCGGCGCGCTGCTGCTCATGAACGGCATCGACCACGCGCCGCCTGAGCCGCGCATCCCAACGGTGATCGCCGAGGCGAACGCCCGCCGCGACGACGTGGTGATCCGGCAGGGGACGCTGCTCGATCATCTGGCGGCGGTGCGCGCGTCCGGCGGCGAACTGCAAGCATTCGAGGGCGAGTTCCGCTGGGGGCGCTATTCGGAGATTTTGCAGGGCGTCTACTCGGCGCGCATCCACCTCAAGCAGCACAACCACGAGGCGGAAACCCGGCTGGTGCGCTACGTCGAGCCGCTGTCGGCGCTGGCGTGGCTCTCCGGCGCGGACGTTCCCGAAGGCACGCCCGATCTGGTGGCGCTGGCGTGGCACTGGCTGCTGCTCAACCACCCCCACGACGACATGTACGGCAGCGGCATCGACGAGGTGCATCAGGAGATGCTCTACCGCTTCAGCCAGACGCGCCAGATCGGCGACGCGCTGATCCGCGACAGCCTGCGCCAGATCGCGCGCGAGATCGACATGACGGCACAGCCGGGCACGCCGATCCTGGTCTTCAACCCGCTCGGCTGGCGGCGGCGCGAGATTGCCGAAGTGCAGGTCGATTTCGACTTTGACGATCCGACGGCGGACGACTTTCACGTCGTCGATGCGGCGGGCAGCGTCGTTCCGCATCAGGTCGTCGGCGACGAGCAGCTTGTTCTGGATGGAGGTGCTCAAGCCGAACCGCAAACGCCGCGTGACGCTGCTGCTGCAAGCCGACGTGCCGCCTGTGGGCTACGCGACCTATTTCGCCCAACCCTCCGTAGGGGCACGGCGTGCCGTGCCCACGCCAGGCGATCTGGTCGTTCACGAGCGCGGCGCGGAGAATCGTTATCTGGCGCTGCGCATCGCCGACGACGGCGGGCTGACCGTCACCGACAAGGCGACGGGTCAGGTCTACGCCGACCTCGGTCACTTCTACGACGTGGCGGACGTGGGCGACGAGTACAGCTTCTGCCCGCTGCCCGGCGACACGCCGATCACGACGCAGGGGCATCCGGCGGACGCCATCACCGTCGAGCAGCAGGACGCCTGCGCGGTCGTCTTCCGCATCGACCGCCAGCTTCAGCTTCCGCCGATGCTGGACGAAAGCCGTGAGAAGCGCAGCGAGGAAGAACCGATCCGAATGAGCTTCAGGACTTACGTGACGGTCTACGCCGATCAGCCCGGCGTGTACGTCAAAACGCAGGTCACGAACAGCGCCTTCGACCACAAGCTGACGGTCAACTTCTCGACCGGGCTGCGCGTGCCCTCCGCCTACGTGGACGAATCGTTCCTGATCGCCGAGCGGGGTCTGAAGCTGCCCGATTCGACCGGCTGGGTCGAAGACCCGACGCCGCTCATGCACCAGCGCGCTTTCACCGACCTGAGCGACGGCGCGCGCGGGCTGGCGATTTTGAATCGTGGGCTGCCCTCGGTCGAGGTCAGCGAGGACGGCACGATTGCGCTGACGCTGCTGCGCGCCGTCGGCTGGCTTTCGCGTGACGACCTGTGGGTGCGCCGGGTCGCCGCCGGTCCGCTGGTGCCCGCGCCCGGCGCGCAGTGTCTGCAAGCGTACACCTACGAATACGCCATCCTGCCGCACGCGGGCGACTGGCGCCAGGTCTACGCCACTGCCTACAACTACAACGCGCCGCTGCTCGGTCGCCGCGCCGACACGCATCCCGGTCTCGAACTGCGCGAGATGAACATCACGCGCGACGACCCGGCGCAGGTCACGCCGATCCCCTGGCAGCGCGGCGGGCATCTGCCGCCGCAGCACAGCTTCGTCCAGGTCGATCCGCCGGAGCTGGTTTTGAGCGCGGTCACCCGCAGCGGCGGCGACCTGATCGTGCGCGTCTACAACGTCACGCGGTCGGCGGTGCGCGGGCGGATCGCCTTCGGCTTCGCCGTTCGCGCGGCGGCGCGCGTCAATCTGCTGGAAGAAGCGCAGGAAGCGCTGGCGGTTGACGCGGAGAACGCCGTCGCGGTCGACGTGCCCGGCGCGGGCGTGGTGACGGTCAAGGTCAGCCCGGCGGAATAATGGGTAGGGGCACGGCGCCGAGTTCCCCCGCCCTCGTTGCGTCCCTTCCCTTCAAGCAAACGCACACCTCGATGAGGGGCAAGCAACGAGTTTGCGGTGGTTATTGCCCCCGCTGCACCCTACTCCGTCTCGTCCACGTCGCGGGCGTTGCCCTCGAAGGTGTTGCTGCCCAGCCGCACGTCCGGCTGACCGATCAGCCGCAGCGCCGCTTCAATATTGCCCGCGAAGGTATTGTCGATCACGCTGCAATCGCTCACGCGCTTGAACTGCGCGCCGACGCGGTTATCGCGGAAGGTATTGCCCTTCAGGTCGAAGTTGTAACAGTCGCGGATGGTGGTTTCCGCGCCGGTGTAGCCGACGAAGCCGCTGGTATTCTGCTCGAACAGGTTGTCCTCCAGCGCGACGTTGTAGGAGACTTCGAAGCCTTTCCAGTAGGGCACGACCGCGCCGCCGCGCGTCCACAGGCGCACGCCGTCCCCGTTGAGGCGGATGCGGTTATTGCGGATGCTCAGGTCGTGGGCATGTTCGGCGGCGATGCCCGTCCAGCGGTTGAACTCGATGGTGTTGTCCTCGATCAGGTTGTCCCACGAGAAGCCCATCCAGAAGCCGTAATTCGAGCGGCTGCAATCGTTGCGCCGGAAGACGTTGCCGCGCGAAAAGGTCAATTCGACGGCGTTGTTGGGGCTGAGGCGGCAGTCGTTCTGCTCGAACAGGTTGTCGTTGCAGGGCTGGATGTCGCCGGGATGGCGGTAGCCCGCGACGAAGATGCCGTCGCCGCCGCACAGACAGCTATTGCGCAGAAACTGGTTGCGCGACGAGCCGAAGACCAGCACAATCGCGGCGGCGTCCGCCTCGACGCGGATCGAGCCGTCTTCCGGGCGGCGGAACAGGCGGTTGCAGAAATCGAGCTGGTTGTCCTGTACGATATTGTCGCTCGACGCCGACAGGTAGACGCCCCAGCCGCTGTTGAACGAGGCGTTGTTGCGCTCGACGGTCAAGCCGCTGCACCCGTAGAGCAGGATGCCGTTCATCTGGTGCTGCACGTCGCAGCCGCGCACGACTCCCCCGCTGACGCCGTTGAGCAGGATCGCGCCGCCGTAAGACCTCCGCGAGCGGCTGCCACAGATAGAGAAAGGTGTCGATCCCGGCGATCTCGGCGCTGCCGCGCACGGTGACGTTCTCGACGGTCACGCCGGCGCAGTCGTCGAGGCGGATGCCGTGCTGGTAGCCGCTGATCGCCACGTCGCGGATGGTGACACCGCGCCGCCCGCGCGCCGAAATGCCGACGCCCTCGGCTGCCGGGCTGATTAAGAGGACGCCCCTGCCGCTGATCGTCACGTTGTCGGCGCTGATGCTCAGCCCGTGCGGGAGGACGTAAGTGCCCGGCGCAAGCTCGGTGTCTTCGCTGATTTCCATGCCGTCAAACGGCGTTTGTGCTGAAACCATGTTCGCTCCTGGATCAGAATTCGGGCAAAGCCCGGCGCAGAGTTGGCTATTCGCCAAGAATCGCTTATAGTCAATAGGTATAGATCACTTTTGGATATTGTCCAGTCTCAGGATGACAGGTTATGACCACTCGTTTACAGCGCGCCTCGGATGCTCCGCCCTTACACGTACAGGTCGCGCAGATCATCAAGGACAAAATCCATGAAGGCGCCTGGCACCCCGGCGATTTGATCCCGACGGAGAAGGAATTGTGCGCCGAATTCTCGGTGGCGCGCGGGACGGTGCGGCAGGCGCTGCAAAGCCTGGAAGCGGACGGGTATCTGCGCCGCGAACAGGGGCGCGGCACCTTTGTGATCTTCGGGCAGGTCAGCGAGCCGCACGTGGTGCATCGCCAGCACCTGGCGTTCGTCGTCCCCTACGTGCGCGATTCGTCGGTCTCCAGCATTTTCATGGGGTTTCAGCAGGTGGCTGCGGCAGCGGGCTACTCGACCTCGTTCAGCCACGTCAACAACAACCTGCGCCAGCAGGCGGAGACGGTCGAGCGGCTGGCGCGGGAAGGCGTGAGCGGGATCGCGCTCTACCCGGTCGATTCGGAGGTGATCGTCCCGCTCGATCATCTGGTGCGCGACGGCTTGCCGCTGGTGCTGATCGACCGCTATCTCAAGCTCCTCTCGACCGATTTCGTCATGACTGACCACTTCAGCGGGGCGGTGCGCGGCGTGCGCTACCTGCTCGATCAGGGACACCAGCGCGTCGGCTTCGTGACGTGGCTGTCGCCCGCCGTGAGCATGGAGCATCGCTATCTGGGCTATCAGCAGGCGCTGCGCGAGCGCGGCATCGAGCCGGACCCGGCGCTGGTCTGCCACGTCGAGGGCTATCCGACCGTCGACCTCACGCCGCTGCGCGAATACCTGCTCCACCCGGATCGCCCCTCGGCGGTGTTCGCCGCCAACGACCAGATCGCGGTGGCGCTCTACCGGGCGGCGGCGTCGGTCGGGCTGAGCGTCCCGCGCGACCTGGCGGTGGTCGGCTTCGACAATCTGGACATCGTGGAGCAGCTTGACCCGCCGCTGACGACGGTCGCCCAGCCTTTCCACGAAATCGGGCGCAGGGCGGCGGAGGTGTTGCTGGCGCGCATCGGCGGGGATACCCGCGCCAGCCTCCAGATCACGATCTCGCCGGAATTAATCGTGCGCGGCTCGTGCCTCCCCTACGCGAACCCCGCGACTGTGCTTTTGGAAAAGACCTAGACAGGACTGAAACAGGCAGCACATCCAATGACCACGATGACCTCTCGCCAGCGAATGCTGACGGCGCTCACTGGGGGGATTCCAGATCGTCTTCCAGTGACGACACATCACGTAATGCTCTCTTTTCTGGACAAGTACATGGGCGGCATCCCGTACCCCGAATTCTTCGACCAGTTTCGGGCTGGATGCCTACACCTGGACGGTTCCGTATCTGCCGGATGCAAGCAAAGGCGAGTATTTCGACCCCACCCAGACGTTCATCCACCCGCTCGACCACACCCACCGCGTCGTCTCCAACTCGTGGCGCATCGAAACCGAGTCGCTGGACGACCCCGAATACAGGACGACGCGCTACCGCTTCGTCACCCCCGGCGGGACGCTGACGATGCTGCTGCAAGGCAACGAATACACCGACTGGGTCGTGGAGCCGCTGATCAAGGAGAAGCGCGACATCGACTTGATCGCCAAGTACGTCACGCATCCCAAAGTGGACGTGGCAGCGGTCAACAGGACGGCTGAGGCGTTCGGCGAGCGCGGCTTGGTGCGCGGGCATATCACCTATTTCGACGTGTACGGGCAGCCGGGCTGCTGGCAGGACGCCGTCGAGCTGGTCGGGACGGAGCGGCTGATCCTGGAGACTTACGACGACCCCGACTGGGTGCATGAGCTGATCCAGATTTTGCAGGCGCGCAAGAAGACCTTCATTCGCTCGCTCGAAGGCGCGCACTACGACCTGCTCGAACTCGGCGGCGGCGCGGCGTCCTCGACCGTGATTTCGCCGAAAATCTTCGACGAATTCGTCGCGCCCTACGACGCCGAGCTGATCGAGATGGCGCATCAGGCGGGGCAGCGCATCGTCTATCACACCTGCGGCGGCATGATGCCGCTGCTGGAGCGGATCGCCGCCATGAAGCCGGACGCGATGGAGACGTTCACGCCGGCGGGGATGGGCGGCGACACGCGCCTCGCCGAAGCCAAGCAGCGCATCGGCGACAAGGTGTGCATGATCGGCGGCTTCGACCAGTTCCACTATTTCGTCGGCTGCACGCCGGAGGAGACGCGCGCCGAAGTCCGGCGCTGCTTCGAGGCAGCCGGGACGAACGGCGGCTACATTCTCAGCCCGTCGGATCACTTCTTCGACGCTGAGCTTGATCTGATCGAAGCATTCGCAGAGGAGGCGCGCCGCTGTGTTTATCCATAAGCCGGACATCATCGAAATCGCCGTGCCGATTGAGGAGATCGAGGCGCGCCGCGAGCGTGTGACCAAAGCCAAGCGCTTCGAGACGCCGGATCGCGTCCCGGTCATCCCGGCGATTGCGCATCGCTTGCTCGTGCCGCAGGTCGGCGTGCGCTTCTGCGATTACTACGCCGACCCGGAGACGATGCTGCGCACGCAAATTCTGGCGCAGAAGTGGCTGATGGAGCACATCCGCACCGACGCCTATTCGATCACGGGCGCGTGGGTCGGCGCGTGGACGGATTTCCAGAACACGTTTGAAGCGGGCAGCCTGGGCTGTGAAGTCGTCTTCCCTGACGACGACATCCCCTGGGTGGGCGCAGCCTGGGTGCAGACCGACGACGATCTCGACCGCCTCAAGGCGATGGACTTCGTGCATTCGGGCATCAACGCCCGGCAGATCGCATATCGCCGCGCCATGATGAAAGTCGCCGAGAAGTACCCGGTGCGCTTTCAGGGCGGCGAGGTCTTTTATCCGGGCATGAACCCGGCGCTCACCCATACCAGCGATGGTCCGTTCGGCGTCGCGGGCGACCTGATGGGGCAGACCGATCTGTTCGTCGGGGTCTACGAGCGCCCCGATTTCGTGCGCGAGCTGCTGCAGCATCGTCACCGACAAGCTGATCGAGTGGCTCGATTTCTGCGCGGAGGAGGAAGGACTGCCCACCCCGCGCGATCTCTCCTGGACGGACGATCTGGCGGTGTCGCTCTCCGCCAGCAGCTATCGTTCGCTGGTGCTGCCCTTCGAGCAAAAGCTGCGCTTCCACTTCGACGGCTACGCCAGCCTGCACATGTGCGGCAAAGCGGATCACATGCTGGAAATCTTCGCGGACGACCTCAGGATCAACGAGTTGCAGGGCTTCGGCTATCAGGTGAGCCTGGATCGGGTCGCTTCGATACTGGCGGGGCGAGTGGTGCTGCTCGGCAACGTCAGTCCGATGCTGATTCACACGGGCACGGCGGAGGACGTGCGTCAGGCGACGCGCACCGTGATCGAGAAGCTGGCGCCCTCGCGCGGCTTGATCATTCAGGACGGCAACAACATCCCGCCCGGCTCGCCGCTGGAGAACATCAACGCCATGATGGAAGCCGCCGAACTGTACGGGCGCTATGAATAGCGGACAACCAACGGCGCTCGTGTACGAATGTCCTCACAAGAACCTCACCCCGTGTGAACTTCGTTCACCCACCCCTCTCCACAACGTGGAGAGGGGAAGCTAAGCGTGCGAACCGGGCGAAACAAAGTTTCGCGTGTTCGCCGTGCAGCGGGGTGAGGTCAAGAAGCTAGTATCACTCGTTGATAGGCGCAATTAGATAGGCGTAAATCGCGGTGATGGCGTAAGCGACGACCGCCGCCACCAGGACGCTGCGGTAGCCGCTGAGCGTCGCCAGCGCGGTTGCGCCGACGGTGCCGACGACCGAGGCGACGCCGTTGACCGTCCAGGCGAGCGCGACCTGTCCGCCGCCCGCGTCTGCGATCTGCTGAAGCCCCAGCGGGAACGGCATCCCGATCAGCAGCGCCAGCGGCAGCAGGCACAGCCCGGCGACCCCGATGCGCCCCGCCAGCGGCAGCGCCAGAAAGTTCTGGCTGATGCCGTTCCAGAGCAGCAGCCACAGGATCGTCACGACGATCACGCCGACCAGCGGCAGGCGCGGCGATTTCAGCCGCAGACGCCCGCTCAGCCAGCTTCCGATGCCGCCGCCGATCAGCAGCACCGCAATCGTCGTCGTCACGGCGTAAGTCGGATGCCCCAGAAACAGCCGCGTCTGCTGGACGACCGTGATCTCGATGAGGATGAAGCCGACGCCCAGCGCCGCGAAGTAGATCGGCGACCAGCGCACGGCGGGAACGCGGACGCGGCGCTGCGAGACGATCAGCAGCAGGCAGCCGAGGACGACGATGCCCGCCATGAAGCCCAGCAGCGGCACGAGATCGGGCGAGACGCCGCGCTCGAACTGGAAGAAGAAGGGGCGATCATCGGTCGGCGCGGAAATGTCGGAGGCGGACTGCGCTTCGATGTCCGCGAAGGTCTGCGTCCCGGCTTCGACGGCATCCAGCGGGGGCTGCGCGACGGCATCCGGCAGATAGAGCGGCTGGAAGCCGACCTGATGCGCGACCGCGAGGTAGCTCAGGCTGTCCTCGCGCGTGATCGGCTGTTTCCCGACCATCAGCAGCGGAATCGGCTTGCCGGAGTGCGTATCCAGAAACGCCATCGTGTGGCGGATAGCCTGCGCGTCGGTCATGCCCTCGGAGCGCAGCGCCGCCAGCGCGGTCGAGAGCGCCCGCGTCAGCGTGACTTCGTCGTAGAGCACCAGCGCGACGTAGCCCTTGTCGGTCAGGTGGGCGAGGTAATCCTGAAACGCCTCGACGGTGTAGATCGTGTTTTCGGTCAGCGCGTAGCCGAGGCGCTCGTTGGTCAGCGTGACCACCTGCGAGAGAAAGATCAGGTCATACGACGTATCCTCGCGCCGGAGCAGGCTGCGCCCTTCGTCGACGACCGCGCGCACGGCGGATTGATCGTAAAGCTGACCGTTGTACGCCCCGAAAGTCGCGCACGAAGTCGATGCTCGCCGGATTGACTTCGACGGCGGTGATGTCCTGCGTATTGCTGTGCAAGCCGAACCACACGTCCAGCCCGCCGCCGGGACCGATGACCAGCGCGCGCGTCGGCTGGTTGGTGGCGAACGGGAAGAAGCCGATGTTGCCGACCAGCGAGCCGTCGTCCGCCGCCGGGGGCATGATCGAGGCTGCCGCGCCGTCGAGATAGAGGCGGTACGGGCTGCCGTCCGTCGGCTGGACGAGGTCGGTGCGTCCGAAAGCGTCCCAGTGAGTCTGGATGATCTGCCCTTCGGTCAGGCTGCTCTGGATCGGCTTGGCGGTGTCCAGCGACGTGTAATCGATGCGCAGCCAGGACGCGCCCACGATTGGAGAGCAGGACGACCAGCAGCAGCGCGACCGCCGCCGCCTGCGCGCGCCGCCGCACCAGCGGAGACAGCCCCGCCAGCGTGAACAGCAGCGCGGCGACCAGCACGGCGTTGATCGGGTCGATCAGGTTCATGATCGGGATCGACAGCACCGTGCCCGTGCCCGCGCCGAGCAGGTCTGCCATGTAGAGCAGCGTGCTCTGCTCCGGCGTATGGCTGAAGATCGAGGCGTAGGTCAGACCGATGAACAGATAAGGAAGCGGCACGAGGACGAAGATCAAGCCCTGCACCTGCGCCGAAAGCGCCAGCGCCGCCACGACGACGACGCTGAACAGCGCCGCGCCCAGCATGTAGAGCCAGTAATTGCGCGCCTGCCGCAGCGCCGGACGCCACGCCGCCAACCCCGCGCCTAACCCAATGCCGAGGATCGCCAGCGAGAGGATGGCGAACACGTAGGGCGGGTAGTAGACCGCCGAAAACAGCCGCGTGAGCGCCATTTCCAGCAGCAGGCTGCCCATAGAGAGCAGAAACAGGTTCAGAATACGGCGAGACACCATGAATTTAACGTCTCAGGCGTGGGTCGAGCGCGTCGCGCAGACCATCGCCCAGGAAGTTGAAGCCCATGACCACGAACATGATGGCGAGACCCGGAAAAATACCCATCCAGGGGGATTGGCGGAAGTAGTTGCGCCCTTCCGAGAGCATCCGCCCCCAGCTCGCATCCGGCGGCTGCGTGCCCAAGCCGAAGAAGCTCAGCGACGCCTCGGCTAAAATCGCAAATGCCAGGCTGAGCGAAGTCTCGACGATGATGGGCGACAGGATGTTCGGGAGGATGTGCCGCAGCAGAATGCGCATGTCGCTCGCGCCCAGCGAGCGCGCCGCCGTGATGAACTCCTCGTTGCGAATCGACAGCACCTCGCCGCGCGTGATGCGGGCGAAGATCGGGATGTAGACGATGCCGATGGCGATCATGGCGTTGCCGACGCCTTTGCCCAGCGCCGCGAGGATGGCAATCGCCAGCAGCACCGCCGGGAAGGCGTAAAGCACGTCCATCATGCGCATGATCACTTCGTCGCTCAGGCGTCTGCCGTAGCCCGCCAGCAAGCCGAGCAGCGTGCCGACGGTCGCCGCCAGACTGACCGAGATGATGCCGACTTCCAGCGAGACGCGCGCGCCGTAGACGATGCGCGTGAAGGTATCCCGACCGAAATCGTCCGTCCCGAAAATGTGCTGAAGCGACGGCGGGGCGAAGCGCGCCGTGAAATCCATCTTTTCCGGGGCGTAGATGACGAGAGAAGGTCCGAAGACCGCCGCCACGGTGGTGATGAGCAGGATCACCAGCCCGAACATGGCGAGACGGTGCCGGGTCAGCCGGAAAAACGCATCCTGCCACAACCCGCGTGACCGTCGGACTTCAGCGGGCTTGCTCAGCCGAATGGGGGTTACGGTTGCGTCAGCCATAATCGGGTTCCCAACCGCAGCTAGGCGTATTCAATGCGCGGATCAAGGAAGAAGTAGAGCAAATCGACCGCCAGGTTGACCATCGTGACGACAATCGCCACCGTCAGCACCGCGCCCTGAAGCAGCGGATAGTCGCGGTCGAGCACGGCGTCCAGTGCCAGACGCCCCAAGCCGGGCCAGGCGAAGACCACCTCGACGATCACGACGCCGCTCATCAGCGCCGTCACCTGCAAGCCGAGCACCGTCACGATACTGATCAGGGCATTGCGCAGCCCATGCCGAATCGTCACCGTGCGCTCGGTCAAGCCTTTGGAGCGGGCGGTCTGGATGTAGTTCATGTTGAGGACGTTGAGCATCGAGCTGCGGATGAAGCGGGTCAGAATCGACGCGCTGACGATGCCCGCCGTCACTGCGGGCAAAATGAGATGCGCCAGCCAACTGCCGGGGTTTTCGGCAAACGGGGTATAGCCGCTGGGTGGCAGCCAGCCCAATGATAACGAGAAAAAGAGTATCAGCAGGATGCCCATCCAGAACGAGGGGATGGACACGCCGATCTGGCTGAAAAACGAGGCGATCAGGTCGAGCTTGCTGCCCGGTCGCACCGCCGAGAGGATGCCGACCGGGAAGGCGATGCCGATGCCCACCAGCAGCGAGGCGAGGCTCAATTCGAGCGTGGGTCCCAGCCGCTGCAACAACTGAGGACCGACGGGCTGCGACGTGATCAGGCTGCTGCCCAGGTTGCCCTGCAAGGCATTGGCGAGCCAGGTCACGTACTGCTGAAGAAACGGCGCGTTCAGCCCCAGCCGCTCGCGGATGGCGGCGACCGCCTGATTGCTGGCATACGCGCCGAGGATCACGCGCGCCGGGTCGCCGGGGACGATATGCACGATCATGAAGACGACAAACGTCACCCCCAGAATGACCACAATCGCCAGGAGCAGGCGTTGGAGGATATAGCTTACGTTCATCTCGTGTTCCCCTGTTCGCTCAGAGAGGAGCAGATTGTGTTCATTCTGCCGGTGATCTGATTGCAGGGGCGTTCAGTTGAGCGCCCCTGCGCTTGCTCGTGTGAAGCCGATGTTACTGATTCAACCACGTCGTCCACAGCACGTTAAGCTGGTCAGGACGATTCACGAAGCCTTCGACGTAAGGTTTCCAGGCGCGCAGCCCCAGCGGACTGTAGAAGTAAACGTAGGGCGCGTCGTCCACGACGATCTTGTTGGCTTGCTCGTAGATCGAGTAGCGGGTATTGAAGTCGCTGCTGCTGCGACCTTCTTCGAGCAGCTTATCCAGATCAGGGTTGCTGTAGCCGGTGAAGTTGAAGACTTCGCCGCTGTGCTGCTGGAGGTAGAAGTAGGAGTCGGCGTCGGTGAGACCCACCCAGCCGCACAGATAGGCGTCGTAATTGCCCGCGCCTTCCAGCTCCAGCCACTGCGACCATTCCGGCGCGTTGATGGTGGCGGTGATGCCCACGTCCGCCAGATTCTGCTGGACGACCTGCGCCTGCCGCACGGTGTTCTCGTAGGTCGAGGTCGGCATGAGCGTCATGCTGAAGCCATCGGGATAGCCGGCTTCGGTCAGCAGTTCCTTCGCTTTGGCAACGTCGTGGGTGTAAGGCGCGTAGTCGAAGTACCAGGGGCTGCCGGGGGCGGTCGGTCCTTCGATCACCGTGCAGAGTCCGAATTCACCCGCCTGGCAAATCTGGTCGCGGTCGATGGCGTAGGCAATCGCCTGGCGCACCTTGACGTTGCTGAGCGGGTCGACCTCGTTGTTGAGCGCCATGTAGCTGTATTGCAGCAGCGGCGTCTCGGACAGCACGACATCGGGGTTGCTCTTGAGATCGTCGTAGCTTTCGGACGGCGGGTTCAGGATCAGGTCGGCTTCTCCGCCGAGCAGCGCGGCGACGCGGCTGCTGTTCTCCGGGATGACGTTGATGTCGATCTCGTCAAGATAGGGATAGCCGGTCTGCCAGTAGTCGGGGTTCTTGACCAGCGTCATGCTGGTCGTGCCCTGAACGTCCTGAATGATGAAGGGACCCGTGCCAATCGGGACGACGATCTGCCCGTCATCGCCGACGCTCTCTTTGGCGACAATCGCGCAGCCCGCCGCCGTCGCCGCCGTGATCGGCAGGATGCCGTTGGGCGTGGTGGTGGTGATGGTGAAGGTGTAGTCGTCCGGCGCGGCGAAGGTGGCATCGCTGCCGCCGCAGCTATTGACGCGCCCGGAGCCGAGGTTCGGATCCATGATGCGCTGGAACGAGAACAGCACGTCGGCGGAGGTCATTTCGCGCCCGTTGCTGAACTTGACGCCGTGACGCAGGTGGAACGTCCAGGTCAGACCGTCGTCGGACTGCTCCCACGACTCTGCCAGATCAGGCGTCAGCTTGATGTCGTTGTCGAACGTGGTCAGCCCCTCGACGACGTTCGCCAGCACGGCGAAGCTGGAATAGGCGCTGCTCAGGTGCGGATCGAGGCTGACCCATTCGGCATCCCAGGCAACCTTGAGCGTGCCGCCCATCTTGGGCGTGACTTCCGGCGTTGCAGTCCTGCGCCATGATGACGGGGGTCGTCAGCAGCAGGATCAACAGTAACCCTACGAACCACAGTTTTCTCATCGAATCTCCCCTTAATGTCTCTCTGTACGAATGGTTTTCTGCGCGCACGGCGTGGCAACCGCAGACGCGAATTCCCTAAGGCTGTTCCTCCTGGATGAGGGCTGCCTCGCGCAGCAGCAGCGCGAGATAATCGCTGACAACCTCATCCGTCATTCGTGTGGTAGGTGCCTCGATACTCAAGGCTGCGATCACTTCATCGCGGTTGTTCAGCAGCGGTACGGCGATTGCCTTCGGTCCGACCTCGATTTCTCCGTCGGATACGGCATAACCCAATTTGCGAACGCTGTGCAGGTTTTCGCACAAAGCGTCAAAGTCGGTGATCGTGGTATCGGTGTAGCGATCAAGTGGAAAATCGAGATACTTCTTCCAGTCTTCTTCGGGAAGATACGCCAGAATTACCCGCGACGATGCCCCCGCGTGCAGCGGCTGAATCCGCCCCTGTTGAATGCTGACTCGGAGCGAATGCTGCCCTTCGATGCTTTCGACGCAGACGATCTGCCGGTTCATCAGGCGCATCAGCGAGACGCTTTCCCTGACGATCTCGGCGATGCGCTTCATGCTCGGCAGCGCCATCAGCCGAATGTCGCGGTTGCTGCTCAGGGCGACGCGGCTCAGGCGCATGAACGTGACGCCGAGCTGATAGTTCGACGTGCCGGATTTCTCCAGAAAGCCGCGCTCCTGCAAGGCGCGCACCAGCCGATAGCAGGTGCTCTTCGGAATGTCGAGCATCCTGGCGATGTCGTCGATTGACCACGACTCTTTGCCTTCCTTGAAGAGCAGCAGGATGTCGAGGAGGCGATCAATGACGGAGTTCGACTGCGCGTTTTCGGATGATTTTTTCATTAGGTAGTACTGCATTCTCATCTGGAAAGAAAATAACATATCTAACTTTTGCTAGCAACTATTAATATTGAACTGAAATTTCGGGCTGAACTTGGTCGTGTTTGCCAAATAGCGCCGGGGCTACTTAAGAACGAGTAGTGCTTTCTTACTTCACCCCGCTGCGCGGCGAACCTACCAAACAGGGTTTCGCTCGGTTCGCGGTCTGGTAGGGGCACGATACATCGTGCCCCTACGTGATGCCGTGAGGGTATCAGCGCCTAAATCAATTCGTCGCTGGGGACAGATATTGTTTGAACCAGCGCACGATGGCGACCGTCGCGGCGATGCGGTTCGGCTCCTTCAGGAAGCCGTGCCCCTCGTCGGGGAACAGGACGTATTCGACCGGAATCCCGCGCTGCTTGAGGTTGTCCACCACCTGCTCGGCTTCGACCACCGGGACGTTGGTGTCGTTGGCGCCGTGCAGGACGAGCGTCGGCGCGACAACCCGATCAATCTTGTTGATCGGCGAGAGCTGGTCGAGCATTTCGCCCTGCGTGTCCGGGTCGCCGTATTCGATCTTGGAGATGGCTGCCATCCAGGGTTCGGTGTGCGCGAAAAACGTGCGGAAGTTGACGACGCCGTACAGGTTCGCCCCGGCGTTGAACAAATCCGGGTACTCGGTCAGACCCGCCATCGTCATGTAGCCGCCGTAAGACCCGCCCATGATGCCGATCCGCCCCGGCGCGGCGATTCCCGCCTGAACGACGTAATCGACGCACGCCTTGATGTCGCGCACGCCGTTGACGCGCAGCGCGCCGTTGTCGAGGTTGACGAAGGTCTTGCCGAAGCCGCCGGAGCCGCGCACGTTGGGCGCGAGCACGGCGATCCCCTGCGACAGCAGCGCCTGATAGGTGCTGTTGAAGAGCGGGAGTTCCTGCCCTTCGGGACCGCCGTGAAAGCTCAGGACGATGGGTCCCGGCGCTCCGAAAATCGCGCGGGCGGTAGAGCCACGCCGTCAGCTTCAGCCCGTCGTGCGCCGGGAACTGGACGAGTTCGGGCTGCACGAGCTGATCGGTGAGAATGCCGGGGTGCGGGCTGTGCGTGACCTGCTGCATCGCGCCGGACTCTACGTCGTAAACCCAGATGTCGCGCGGGGCGGTCGAGCCGGTGGCGACGAAGGCGAGCCGCGATCCGTCCGGCGAGAACGTCGGGCTGTAGACCACCTCTGCGGGCAGCGTTGGCGTGGCGATCACTTCGTCGGTCGTCAGGTCGATCAACGCCAGCTCGCTGCGCCCGGCGACGTTCCAGATCAGCGCGGCGAGGCTGCCATCGTGCGTGATCGTGAATTCGTCAAGCTGCGCGTCGTCGCGCTGGGCGATGATCCCGATCAGACCCGGCTTCCCCGCCTCGTCGAGGCGCACGCGCCCGAAGGCGATCAGGTCGCGGTCTTGATCGGTGGTCAGGTAGATCGTCCGTCCGTCGGGCGAGAAATGCGCGTCGGTGAAGTTGCCCGGTCCTTCGTGCGGGGTCAGGCAGGTCTCGGCGCCGCTCTCGATATTCACCAGAAACAGATTGCTGTCGCTGCGGTTTTCAAGGCGGTACACCAGCCCGTAGCGCCCGTCCGCGCTGACATCGGTCAGCTCGCCAATGCCGCGATTTTGAGCGACCAACTGGAACTCGCCGGACTCCGGATCGACCAGATAGGCATCCATCGCGTCGAGGCTGCGCTGGCTGGAAGCGATCATCAGCCTGCGCCCGTCCGCTGTCCATCTGCCGAGCCGGTTGGTCTCCCGACCGCCTGCGGTCAGGCGGCGCAAGCCGGTGCCGTCGGGATGGATCAGGTAAACCTGGACGTTCATGCCGCCGCCGGGCGCGAGGCTGAAGCTCAGCCACTGACCCGACCAGCACACGCCGCTGACCTGGTCGTCGAGCGCGGTGACGCGCTGGGGCCAGCCGCCCTGCGCCGCGACCGTCCACACCTGCGGAATGCCGTTCAGGTTGGAGACGAATGCCAGCGCCTTGCCGTCCGGCGAGAAGCTGGGCGACCAGCAGCCGCCGACTTTTGCCATCGCCGCTATCGAGCGCTCGAACTCAGAAGATGTCTCTGCCATATCACCTCTCTCTTTTTATGCGCTTCGTCATGGATCATGGATGCTTGGGATGATTCAGTTGCTCCCGATCAAATTGTCCATGTTTCATCGAGTTCGTCCACTGGCTCTATGGGCATGGACTCATGCAAGCCCGCACGATGATTGGGAACCGGTGAAGATCGCCGATGCCAATTTCATAAAATCTGACCTCACCCGCTTCGCTCGCGCTCAGCCGCCCTCTCCACGCCGTGGAGAGGGCACGACCGAGTTATCGAGGTCGGGGTGAGGTGAAAATTGCGCATATCCTCGTTATTCACCACTCCCGTGATTGACAAACGCACAAAATTCGAATAGACTCGGCTAAAATCGAAAATAAATCGAACAATTAACGAACAAGAACGAACATGCTTTTTTCCAAACGTGAAAAACAAATCGTCGAAATTGTCACCAAATACGGCGGCTACGGCGTCAAAGACCTCGCTCAGCATTTTGATGTCACCGAAGCCACGATCCGCCGCGACCTGCGCAAGCTGGAAGAGCACAGGCTGCTCCAGCGGCGGCACGGCGGGGCGGTTCCGCTGGACGACGAAAGCGGCAACGCGGCGCTGCTCACCCTTCCGGCGGAAGAGAGCGAGACGAGCGGCGAAGATGCGCTGATCCTCGCGCCCGTCGAAAACACGACCTCGCACACCCTGCGCGAACGCACGCTGCGCAATCACATCCCCTTCCTCGCCGAATCCTGCCGGCAGGAAGGGGCGATTTATCTCGGTCCCAACAACTTTGAAGCGGGCTACGCGCTCGGTCGCTGGACGGGTGAGCATTTCCGGCTGAAATCGGCTTCCGACGAGCCGGCATACGTGCTCGACATTTCCGAGTTTGACCTGCCCAACACGCGCGAGCGCAGCGCGGGTTTCGCCGAAGGCATCCAGTCCGTCCTCGCGGATCAGGTCGTCATTCATTCCATCGACGGCGGCGGGCTGTACGTCGAAGCCTACCAGATTGCGATGGACGCGCTCCGGCTCAACCCGAAGACCAACGTCATCTTCGGGATCAACGACAACTCGGTGCTGGCGGGGATGCAGGCGTACTACGACCTCAACCTGCCGTCGGATAAGCCTGATCGCGGTGAATGTCGGCGGGGAAGGCGCGACCTCGCTCAAGGCGCTTTCGGAGAACACGCCGCTGGTCGCCAGCGCGGCGCTCTTTCCTGAGATCGTCGGCAAGCTGGCGGTCGATGCGGTGGTGCATCTGTGGAGCGGCGGGTCGATTGACGGCGAAATCATCACGCCCTACGCCCTGCTGACCAAAGCCAACCTGGGCGAGTACTACCGCGAGACGGAAAGCGGCTGGGAGCTTGCCCAGTCGCGCATGGTTCACATGCCGGAATGGGCGAAGCAGCTACCCCCCGACTCCGATCACAAAGAGATCGCCTTCGTGATCCTGCACCAGACGCACGAATGGTATCAGAACATCGCACAGGCGATGCAGCGCCGCGCCGCCGATTTCGGCATCACCGTCACGGTCAAAAATCTCAAGGACGACCTGCAGGTCGAGATCAAGGAGCTGCGCCGCCTGATCGGCAAGCTCGCCGCGTCGCAGGTTCAGGACGGCGAGACCATCATCCTCGACACCGGCTCGACCACCAATTACATGGCGCAGTTTTTGCAGCAGCGCCACGACCTGACCGTGATCACCAACTCGCACGACATTTTCAACCGGCTCTATTCTTCGCCGGGCATCACGCTCCTGCTCACAGGCGGGCAGTACGACCCCAAGACGCGATCCTTTGGCGGGCGGGGCGCGCACCTCATGCTGCGCGACATGCGCGTCGACAAAGCCTTCATCGTCGCCGGGGGCGTGTCGGCGGAGTTCGGCATCTCCTCGGTCACGCTTCAGGAAGCCGAGGTGCGGCGCGTCATGATCGACGCCGCCCGCGAAATCATCGTCCTCGCCGACCATACCGTGCTTCAGAACGAATCGAACTACCGGGTGACGGCTCTGGAGAACGTCACGACGGTCATCACCGACGCCGGGATTCGCGCGGCGCAAAGCCTGGAACTGTCGCAGTTGGGCATCAAGGTGGTGGTGGCGGGGCGCGTGACCAGTCAGGAGTGAGGCGAAATCCTCGGCTTGCTTATTTGCCGCGAAGAACCACGCTGATCAAAGAGGAGTTCAGAAATGCGGTTGAAAGATCGAGTTGCCGTTGTCACGGGCGCAGGGGTAGGGATCGGCAGAGCGATTGCGCTGCTGTTCGCCCGCGAGGGGGCAGCGGTGACCTTATTTGAAATTAATCCCGATACCTTAAACGAGACCGCCAACCTGATCAAAGCCGACGGCGGGCGCTGCCTGCCGATTCAGGGCGACGTAGCGGACTCGGACGGCATCCGCCGCGCGCTCGACGCCACCGCGAAGGAATGGGGTGGCATCGACATTCTGGTCGCCAACGCGGGCGTCGCCATCGGCGGGTCGGTGGTGGACATCGCGGAAGAAGCGTGGAGCCGCGTCCTCAACGTCAATCTGGGCGGGGCGTTTCGCCTGAGCCACTTCGGCATTCCCTATCTGTCGCAGCGCGGCGGCGGCTCGATCATCAACCTGACCTCGACGCAGGCGCTGCGCGGCTATCCCGGCTGGGCGGGCTACGCGGCGTCGAAGGGCGCGATCATCGCCCTCACCCGGCAGGTCGCGGCGGAATACAGCGCCCAGAAGATTCGCTGCAACGCCATCGCGCCGGGCGCGGTCGATACGCCGATGAACGCGGGCGTGTTCGGCGCCGCGCCCGATCCGGCAGCGGAGCGGCAGAAGTGGGCAGACCGCACGCCCTTGCAGCGGCTCGGCGTGGCGGAAGACATCGCCCGCGCCGCGCTTTATCTGGCGTCCGACGAGTCCGACTGGGTGACCGGGACGTGCATGGTGGTGGACGGAGGGCAGCTCGCAGGCTGAGCGTGTTATGAACTTCGATGCCGCAGTTTTCCCCTCACCCTGCTTGCCATGCAAGCCGTCCCTCTCCCACGTAAACGGGGCGAGGGACAAAATCGCGTGTTTGCTCCCCTTCGCTTCGCTTGCGTGGGAGAAGGGTGGCTGACCGAAGGTCACGGCGAAACCAAGTTTCGCACGGGGTGAGGGGCAAAAAGTTCATAACAGCCGCTAAAGGCGAATCCATTCGTCCTCGAACGTTAGTACGTACCAAGAATTTTATGGAGAAGGTTCCACATTTTGGTTGAACAGAGTCTTTCCTCGTCCCTTGCCATGAATGCCCGCAGGCGAGCTGCTCGCCGCCAGGCGCTGCGCGAAAACCTGATCGCCTACCTGTTCCTGCTGCCCGCGCTGCTGGCGATCATCCTGGTGCTGTTCTACCCCATTCTCAACCTGCTCGTGACCAGCTTCTACAGCAGCCCGACCATGACCCGCCCGTCGCAGTTCATCGGGCTGAAGAATTATCTGGCGGTGCTGAACGACCCGATCTTCCCGACGGCGGTGCGCAACACCTTCATCTGGACGTTCGGCGTCACGCTGGGGCAGGTGATACTGGGCATGTATTTCGCGCTGATCCTGCACCAGCGCTTTCCGGGGCGCTGGCTGGCGCGCATTCTGGTGATCGTGCCCTGGGTGCTGCCGGGGATCGTCGTCGCCGTGACCTGGCGCTTCATGTACAGCCAGGATTTCGGACTGATCAACCTCGTCTTTCGCTCCGTCGGCTTGGATCAACTGGCGCACGCCTGGCTGGGTGATACGCAGACCGCCATGATCGCGGTGATCATCGTCGGCATCTGGAAAGGCTTCGGCTTCTACACGCTGATGTTCCTGGCGGGGATGCAGACCATCCCCACCGAGTTATACGAGGCGGCGCGCATCGACGGCGCAAACGACCGCCAGCAGCTCGTCCGGCATCACGCTGCCGCTGCTGCGCCCGATCATGATCACCTCGACGGTGCTGGGGCTGATCTGGACGAGCAATTACTTCGACGCGATCTTCGTCATGACGGGCGGCGGTCCGGCGCGCTCGACCGAGACGCTGCCCATGTTCATTTACAACACGGGCTTCAGCTTCTACCGCATCGAGGAAGCGATGGCAGGCTCGAACATCCTCATGATCATCGTTCTCATCCTGCTCGGCTTCTATCTGCTGGTCGTCCGCCGCATCAACTCGAACGCCGAGCGTATTCAGGAGGTTGGCTGAGATGGCTGCCACCGCCGCGCCGCGCCAGCGACCGCTTCAGGAATGGCTGTACCGCAACCGTGACAAGGCGCTCACGGTGATCGCCTTCGTGTCCGTCTTCATCATCATCGTCCCTGCGCTGTGGCTGATCATCACCTCGTTCAAGACCAACGAGAACATTTTCCTGTTCCCGCCGCAGGTGATCCCGAATCCGTTCACCTTGCAGAATTACGTCGACGTGCTCCAGCAGGGGAATTTCCCGCGCTACCTGTTCAACAGCGTGCTGGTGAGCGGCGTCTCGACCGCGATCTGCGTGCTGTTCAGCGCGCTCGCCGCCTACGCCCTCACCTACTTCAAGTTCGCCGGGCAGCGCATCGTCCTGATGGTGATCGTCGGCACGCAGTTCTTCCCCTCGGCGATCCTGATCCTGCCGCTGTTCCGCATGTGGGCGAACCTCGGCTTGTTCAACACCTACACCTCGCTGATCGCCACCTACACGGCAGCTTCGCTTTCGCTGTGTACCTGGCTGCTGGTCGGCTTCTACCGCGCCATCCCCGACGAAGTGCTGGACGCGGCGACGATTGACGGCTGCGGCAAGCTGGGCTTGCTCCGCCAGATCGTCGTGCCGCTGGCGCTGCCGGGCATTCTGGCGGGCGGCGCGTTCGTGTTCATCGGCGTCTGGCAGGAATTCCTGCTCGCCGTAACCCTCATCAGCGATCCCAACCTGTTGACGGTGATGGTTGGGTTATACCACTTCATTGGCGAGCACAACGTCGCCTGGAATCTTTCTGATCGCTGCATCCGTCGTGGTGTCCGTCCCCACCATCATCGTCTTTGGCTTGGTTCAGCGCTATCTGGTCGATGGGGTGATGTCGGGCGCTCTCAAATAGGAAGGAGGTGGTCGAAAAGCCGAACGATACAAGCGGTCGCAGAAAATTTTACGCAATAGTGAAGATGCGCAGGAGAATGACATGAAAAAGTTATACCTGTTCTTTGGGCTGGCGCTGTTGATGCTGGCGCTGGGGTCGATGGCGGTGAGCGCGCAGGATCAGATTACGATCACGATCATCGCGCCGGATACGACGTTCGCCAAGCCGGACACGTCCGCATCGTCTGATGTGGGTGGCGGCAAGGAAACCCAGTACGACATGATGCAGGAGTACATGGCGGATCATCCCAACATCACGTTTGACGTGCATAACGTCCCCTTCGCCGACCTCGACGGCACCGAACTCGCCGCGATGGAAGCGCATCAGGGACCGGACATCGTCTACGTCAACTCGGTGACGGTTGGTTCGTTCATCGACCGGGGCTACCTGATGCCGATGGACGATCTGATCGCCAAAAACGGGCTGGACACGAGCATCTTCTTCCCCGGTATGCTCAGTTCGGCGGTCTACAACAACCAGACTTTCGGTCTGCCGATTGATACCGGCACGCGCGTGCTCTACTACAACAAGAAGCTGTTCGCCGACGCCGGGCTGGAGCCGCCGACCAGTTGGGATCAAATCCCCGCGCTTGCCGAGAAGCTGACCGACACCGCCAACGGCGTCTACGGCTTCGTGGCGACCTCCGGCGAGCGCTGGCTGTGGCTCTACGAACACGCGGGCATGTACGCGCTGGCGAACGGCTACAAGTTCGTCAACGACGACGCGACCCAGTGCGTGCTCAACCAGGGCGACAACGTTCAGGCGATCCAGTTCTGGGTCGATTTGTTCAACGACGGCGTGATGTCGCAGGATATTCTGCTGACCGGCACGGGCGCGGAGCGCGAGCAGTCGTTCGGCAACAACAAAGCGGCGATGTACCTCGGCGGCTTCTGGTCTGCCGACACGCTCAAGAGCGACTACGGCATGACCTATCCGGATGACTACGGCATCGTCGCGCTCGAAGGCAAGGCGGGCATCGGCAGTTCGACGGGCGGCTGGATTTTCTCGATCAGCCGTGATTCGCAGCACCCGCAGGAAGCGATGGACTTCATCGCCTGGATTCTGGGCGACCCGCAGCGTCTGGCGAACTTCACCGGACTGATGCCCGCGACGGCAGCCGCCTCCGATCTCACGCTGCAAGGCGATTTCTACCAGCCGTTCAAAGACCTGCTGGCTAGCCCGAACACGCGCCACCCGATCCCGCTCAACCCCGGTTTGCCGGAGCAGGCGGAAGTGCTGCGCAACGTGACGCAGTCCGCCATTCTCGGTCAGATGACCGCGCAGGAAGCGGCGGATTCGTTCTGCCAGCAGATTCAGGGCACGCTGTTTCAGCCCTGAGGCGGATTTCAAACATGCGACTGAGACGGTAGTGGTGCTACCGTCTCAGCCGGACAGGGTATGCGCTGTCCCTCGGCGTTGTCTCGCGGACATCGAGGGATAGCCGCTCCACCTGAGAAGAAATTTTAGCGGCAAAGACACTTTGATCCAATCCTTGAGCCAGCGGTGAGGACGCATGACAACCTTGTATGGAAAACAGTGGAGTCGGGAGCAGATTCAGCGCTACGTCCCCGACTTGAGCCAGCTTGCCCGCCTCCAGCGCGCGACGCTGGGCGAAGGGCGCGCCGACGGCGTGGACGCGGTCGAAGTCTCGACCGGGAGCGGCTTTCAATTCACGGTGCTGCCGGGGCGCGGGCTGGACATTTCGCACGCCAGCTATCGCGGCATCCCCCTGTGCTGGCGCGCCTACGCCGGGGAGGTTGCCGCGCCGTACTACGAGCCGGAGGGCTTGGGCTGGCAGCGCAGCGCCTTCGGCGGCTTGATGAGCACGGGCGGGCTGTCGACGATGGGCGCGCCGTCGGAGGATGGCGGCGAAACGCTCGGCATTCACGGGCGCATCAGCAACACCCCGGCGACCAACGTCTGGGCGGATGCTGCCTGGGAAGGCGACGACTACCGCCTGTGGGTGCGCGGCAAGGTGGCGGAGGCGATGGCGCTGGGCACCAACCTCGTGCTGACGCGCGAAATCTCGACCGAGCTGGGCGCGTCGCACCTGACTATCCGCGACCGCGTCGAAAACCGCACCTTCACCCGCTCCGAGCACATGATGCTTTACCATTTCAACGTCGGCTTCCCGCTGCTGTCCGAAACGGCGCGCCTGCTGGTGGACAGCGAGCAGGTCGAGCCGCGCGACGACGACTCGGTCGCCGGGCTGGATCGCTGGGATCGCTTCGAGCCGCCGCAGGCGGGCAGACCGCACCAGCTTTTCTATCACAGGCTCCGCCCCGACTCGGATGGCAAAGCGCACGTTCTGCTGGCGGGGATGCAGGATTACGCCGACGGTCCGCTGGCGGTCTATCTGTCCTACACGCACGAGACGCTGCCCTGGTTCATCAACTGGAAGTGCATGGCGGCGGGCGATTACGTCACGGGCATCGAACCCGCCAACGCCTGGGTGCAGGGGCGCGCCGCCGAGCGCGAAGCCGGGCGCTTGCGCTTCCTCGAACCCTGGGGCGCGGCGGAGTACGAAGTCACGTTCGGCGTGCTGGCGGGCACGCAGGCGATCAACGAGTTCGCCGAAGCGCACGGGCTGCCGCGTCTGAGTGAGGCGGGGCGATGAGCGGTCCGTTGAGCGGCGTGGTCGTGCTGGATTTCACCCAGCTTTTGCAGGGTCCTTACGCCACGCAAATGCTCGGCGACATGGGCGCGGAAATCCTCAAGATCGAGCCGCCCGGCGGCGACTGGATGCGCAAGTTCGCGCTTGGCAACCTCTATCTCGCCGGGGAGAGCGTGTCGTTCCTCGCCTTCAACCGCAATAAGCGCAGCGTCTGCCTCAACCTGAAGCAGCCGAGCGGCGTCGAAGCGGTCAAGCGGCTGGCTGCCCGCGCCGACGTGGTGATCGAGAACTTCCGCCCCGGCGTGATGGAACGGCTCGGCATCGGCTACGAAACGCTGGCGGCGATCAATCCGCGCCTCGTCTTCTGCTCCAGCAGCGGCTGGGGGCAGTCGGGTCCCTACGTCACCCGACCGGGGCAGGATTTGCTGGTGCAGGCGATGAGCGGCTTGCCCTTCCTCAACGGGCGCGCCGACGACCCGCCGGTCGGCATCGGCTTGGGCATCGCCGACATCGCGGCGGCGCTGCACATCGTCTACGGCGTGCTGGCGGCGCTCTACAGCCGCGAGCGGGGCGGGCGCGGGCAGAAGGTCGACGTGTGCCTGTTCAACTCGCTGCTGACCTTCGTCAATCAGGAGATGTCGACCTACCTCAACGGCGGCGGGCTGCCGCAGCGCAGCAATTCCGGCAACAACCCCGCGCCCTACAACGGCGCGCCCTACGGCATGTATCAGACGGCGGACGGCTACATCGCCATCGCCATGAACGCCGTCAACAAGGTCGCCGGGCTGATCGGCGTGGCGGGCTGCGAAGCACCTGTCGTCCAACAACGTCATGGAGAACCGCGACGCCATCAACCGCGCATTCTCGGCGGCGTTCCGGGGGCGGACGACGGCGGCGTGGCTGGATGCGCTGCTGGCGGAGGACATCTGGTGCGCGCCCGTTTACACCTTCGCCGACCTCGAAGACGACCCGCAGGTCGCCTATAACCGGATGATCGTCGAATACGACCATCCGACGGCGGGCGGCGTGCGCACGCTCGGCATCCCGATCCAGTTCAGCGACACGCCCGGCGACATCCGCCACCCCGCGCCGCTGCTGGGCGAGCATACCGACGCCGTGCTGGCGGAATACGGCGGCTACAGCCGCGACGACCTCGCCGCGCTGCACGCGCAGGGCGTGATCAGTCAGGCATGAAAGAGAATACGATGCTGATTCCACTTGAAGACGATCTGTACCGGCTGGACACGCCCTTCAGCGGGCTGCCGCTGTCGCTCTACGTCATCACGGGCGAGCAGACCGTGCTGATCGATTCCGGCATTTCCACGACGCCGGAGGAATTCATCTTCCCGGCGCTCGACGCGGCAGGGCTGACGCCCGACCTGCTGATCTGCACGCACGGGCACGTCGATCACTTCGGCGGCAACTCGGCGCTGCGCCAGCGCTACCCCGCCATGAAGATCGCGCTACAGCAAGACGACGCGCTCTGGGCGGAAGACCACGTGCGGCACCTGCACGAGATGTACATGTGTATGCCCGACACCTGGCAGGAGAGCGACCCGCAGGGCTTCCTCGACCTGTGCGGCGAAAACAGCGCCGTCGACCTCTACCTGCGCGACGGGCAGACGCTCGACCTCGGCGGCTTTCACTTCCGCGTGATTCAGGTGCGCGGGCACAGCCCCGGTCACGTCCTGCTGCACGACGCGGCGCGTAAGGTCGTGATCGCGGGGGACGTGGCGCTCGGCTGGGGGGCGCTCGCGCCCGGCGCGCCCAAGATCAACCCCTACTACTACAACCCCGACCTGTACGCGGCGGGCATCGAGACGGCGCTGGCGCTGGAAGGCGCGCTCTACTGCAACGGGCACTCCGGCGCGCTCGACAACGCCGGGATGCGGGCGCTGGGCGCGCACTCGCTCGACTTCGTGCGCTCGCTGGCGCAGTGGAGCCTCGACGCGCTCGACGAGCACGAGCCGCGCTCGCTGGGCACGGTCGCCCGCACGGTGCTTGCTTCGCTGCCGGGCTACGAAAGCGGCTTCCATCTGCACGCCTCGGTGCAGGCGCACCTGAGCAAACACTGCCGCGAAGGCGCGGCGCGCGTGGTCATGGTCGATGGGCACAAGCATTACCTGCGGGTGACGTGACATGTACGAGACGATTCGCATCGAGCAGCGCGGCGAGATCGCCATCCTCTATTTCAACCGCCCGGACAAGCTCAACGCCATCAACCGGACGGTCTACGAGGAGATGGGCGACTATCTGCGCAGCCTTGAGCGCGACGAGACGGCGAGCATCCTGATCCTGACCGGCGAGGGGCGCGCCTTCGTCGCCGGGGCGGACATCGACGACTACCAGACGATGACGCTGGCGCAGTTCTCGGCGTTCCAGCGGCTCGGTCGCTCGGTGATGGCGCAGATGGAACGCCTGCCGCGCCCGATCCTGGCGGCGGTCAACGGCTACGCGCTCGGCGGCGGCTTCGAGCTTGCTCTCGCCTGCGACGTGATCGTCGCGGCGGAGAACGCCAAGTTCGGGCTGCCGGAAGCCAAGCTGGGGCTGCTGCCCGGCGGCGGCGGCACGCAGCGGCTGGCGCGGCTGGTCGGCGCGGGCATCGCCAAGCGCATGATTTTCTCCGGCGAGACCATCGACGCGCAGCGCGCCTACGAGCTGCACATCGCCAGCGAAGTCGCGCCGAAAGGCGAGGCGCTCAATGCCGCCGTCGCGCTCGCGGAGAAAATCCTTGCTAATGGACCCTTAGCCGTGCGCATGGCGAAGCGCGTCATCGACGAAGGGCTGGAAGCCTCGCTGCCGACCGCGCTCAGCCTGGAAATGGATTCGACCGCGCACCTGTTCGTCACCGACGACAAGCGCGAGGGTATTCAGGCATTCGTGGACAAGCGCCCGCCGCATTTCAGCGGACAATGAGAGGAACCCATTCGTGATCGAACTGCGCGGGAGCACCTGGGATCACACGCGCGGCTACGCGCCGCTGCAAGCCACTGCCGAAGCCTACACGGCGGCGCACCCGGACGTGCGTATCGTCTGGGAGAAGCGCACCCTGCGCGATTTCGCCGAGATGTCGCTGCCGCAGATCGCGCGGCGCTACGACATGATCGTGCTCGACCACCCCTGGATCGGCGCGTGCGTGGCGCCAGGCTCGCTGCTGCCGCTGGACGATCTGCTCAGCGCGGCATTTCTGTCCGATCAGGCGGCGAACAGCGTCGGCAGGAGCCACGCCAGCTACGGCTGCGACGGGCATCAGTGGGCGCTCGCCGTCGACGCCGCCGCGCAGGTCAGCGCCTACCGCCCCGACCTGCTCGATCCGTCCGAAGTCCCGCAGACGTGGGATCAGGTCTTCGCGCTGGCGGCGCGGCTCAAGCGCGAGGGCAAAGCGCGCGTCTCGACGCCGCTGATGCACGTCGACTGCTTCCCGTGCTTCTTCTCGCTGTGCGCCAACGCGGGCGAGCAGGCGTTCACGGGCGAGGAAATCGCCGTCAGCCGCCCGGTTGGGCGCTACGCCCTCGACCGGATGCGCGCGCTGGCGGACGCCGGGCAGCCGGAGGCGCTGGGCTGGAATCCGCCGCAGCTTCTCGACCGCATGAGCACCGGCGACGAGATCGCCTACTCGCCGCTGCTGTTCGGCTACACCAACTACGCGCGTCCCGGCTATCGTGATCGCCTCGTTCGCTTCGCCAATATCCCGGCGGACGCGAACGGCGCGCCGCGCGGCGCGATCCTGGGCGGCGCGGGGCTGGCGATCTCGCGCCAGTGCGCCCACCCGGAAGCCGCCGCCGATTACGCCGCCTTCGTCGCCAGCGGCGACGTGCAGCGCGGAATCTACTTCGCCAGCGGCGGGCAGCCGGGCTATCGCGGGGCGTGGCTCGACGACCGCTGCAACGCCGAAGCGAACGACTTCTTCCGCGACACGCTGGCGACGCTCGACGGCACGGCGATGCGCCCGCGCTACGATGGCTGGATCGCCGTGCAGGATGCCGTCTGCCTGATCCTGCACGATTTCCTGACCAGCGGCGGCGACCCTGACGGCGTGCTCGACGCCATCGACGCACGCTACCGTCAGAGCCTCGCCGCGTGAGCAGCGCGCAGCCTAACTTATGTTTCGCAATCTGAGGACACAAGCATGACCGACAGCACGAATTGGGGTTATTTCACCGACGGCACGATCCATCTCATCTGCTCCAGCCACAACGACATCGCCTGGTTCGACACGCCCGCCGCGACCATTACCTGGCGCGACGAGAAGTCGATCACGCCCGCGCTGGCGCGTATGGCGCAGCACGAAGACGTGCGCTTCTCGATGGAGAACGTGCTCTATCTGCTCGAATACCTGGAGCGCCACCCGGAGCGCAAGGCGGAAATCCACCAGCTCGCGCTCGACAGGCGCTTCGACTGGGGCGCGACCTACAACCAGCCCTACGAATCGCTGCTGTCCGGCGAGCAACTGGTGCGCCAGACTTATTTCGGGCGCAGGCTGGTCAAGAAGCTGCTGCCCGGCGCGGACGCGCGCGTCTACTACAGCCCGGACGTGCCCGGTCGCGCCATGCAGATGCCGCAAATTCTGGCGAAGTCCGGCGTGCCCTACATGCTGATCAGCCGCCACAAGCCGAGCCTGCAATACTGGTACAGCCCGGACGGCAGCCGCGTCTTAAGCTGGTCGATGGGGCAGTACGGGCAAATCTACAACTTCGGGCACGCCTTCAAGGGCACACCTCAGGAGACGGTCGACTTCATCCGCGACGACCTGCGCGGTTGGGTGGACGAATACACGGCGCGGCGCATTCCGGCGCACTTCGCCTATCTGTGGAGCCACGACTACAGCCCGCCAGCGGATTTCGACGCGCTGATCGCGGCGTGGCGCGAGATGCGCCGGAGCGAGCCAGCGCCCGGCGATCCAGTATTCGACGCCGGAGCAGTTCCTCGACGCCGTCAGCGCCGGGCAGCCCGCGCTGGAAGAAATCTGCGGCGAGCGCCCCAATGTCTGGCTCTACATTCACGGTCCGACCCATCACCACGCCATCAGCGCCAAGCGCGACGCAGGGATTCTGCTGCCCGCCGCCGAGACGTTCTCGACCATCGAAGCGCTGCTCGAAGGGAGCTTCGCCAGCTACCCGGTGCATCTGTTCAACCGCGCCTGGGCGAACTCGATTTACGACGATCACGGCTGGGGCGGCAACAACGGGCACATCACCGACGACGTGTTCCTGCGCAAGCTGGAGCGCGCCCGCGATTTGAGCGACGACCTGCTGACGCGCGCGACCACCGCTATCGCCCGCCGCGTGCGACCGGGGCGCGGCACGCCGATCACCGTCTTCAATGCGCTGTCGTGGCAGCGGTCCGATCCGGTGCGCGCGCTCATCCCGTCGCCGGTAGCGCCGTTCAAAATTGTCGACGAGCAGGGCGCGGACGTGCCCTACCAGCGCGTCTCCCCGACGACTGGCATCGACGTGGAAGTCACGTTCGCCGCGACTGACGTGCCGCCGGTTGGCTACCGCACGTACTACCGTCGTCCCCGACGAAACGCCCGCGTCCTCCTCCGCCCCGAACGGCGTGCAGGTGGGCGAAAGCGCCTACGAAAATGCTTTCTATCGCGTCGCGCTCGCGCCGGGTGGCATCCGCAGCCTGTTCGACAAGCAGCTAGGCAAGGAAGTGCTGCGGACGGAGAAGCTGCTCGGCGCGGAAGTGGTGATGCTGGAGTCGGTCGGCAACGGTGCGGGCGAGTTCGGCTCGGTGCAGCAGCCTTCCGCCGTCGCCGATTTCGAGCGCGCCAGCAGCTACCAGCGCCCCTGGGCGATCACGGAGTCGGGCGCGGTCTACACGACCTACAGCTTCACGCAGCAGTTGAGCTACGCGCTGCTCGTCCAGAACCTGATCTTCTATCACCACCTCAAGCGCATCGACGTGGAGATTTCGCTCTACAACTGGAACGGCACCAAGAGCCGCGAGTACCGCATGATGCTGCCCGTCAACCTGAGCAGCCGCGCGCAGATCGCCTACGAGGTGCCGATGGGCGTCGCCGAGGTCGGGCGCAGCGAAGTGCTGGGCGCGGTCACGGACGGACCCGTCTACGAAGGCTACTCCGCAGACAACCCGAACGTCTACGTGAAGGGTCCGGCGTATCTCGACGTGTGCGCCGACGTACACCCGCGCGAGGTGCAGAATTTCATCAGCGCCGCTGGCGACGACTTCGCCGTGACGCTGAGTTCGTCGGTCGCCGTCTGCGACTATATTGATCCGACGCTCGCGCACGCGGATTACCCCATTTTGCAACCGATTTTGCTGGCGTCGCGCAAAAGCTGCCACTCCAAAGGCAACTGGTATTTGCAGCCCGGCGACCATCACTTCCGCTTCTCGATCTTCTCGCACGCTGCCGACTGGCGGCAGGGCTGGAAGCCCGCCGTCGCCGCGAATCACGATCTGCGCGCCGTCGTGGGCGCCGACCCGCTGCCCGATGCCGCATCTGCCGCCGACACAGAGCTTCGCCAGCGTGTCGCAGGGCAACCTGATGATCACCGCGATCAAGAAGGGCGAAGACGACGACAGCGTAGTCGTGCGTTTGGTCGAAGTCGAGGGCAGCGATACGGACGCGCGGCTGCGCCTCGCTTTTCCGGTGCGCTCGGCGGCGCAGACCAACCTGATCGAGGAGGCGGCGCAGCCGCTCGCGCTGGAGGATGGCGCGCTGCCGGTGCATCTGGGGCATCACGCCATCGAGACGTTCAAGCTGTTCCCCGGCTGAGCGTTTCGCGCCGCTCTGACAGGCTTTGAAGGCTCGCTGCTTGCGCTGCGGCGAGCCTTCTTTTGTGCACGCCCCGCTGCTGCCCTTAATTTGGTAGACCTCGGTTTCATGTTATACTCGAGGGGAAATAACAACTGCTTAGGCAATAACTATTTATTTATCGGAAGCATTCAAGCGCATTTTTCGTGTGGAACGGGGGTAAAAATCGCCACACGAAATTTCTGTAGGTAGTTCCCCGGCGTAAGCCACTCGTGTTTGCGTATATGCGGTTCTCAGCAGGATCGTTTCCGATCTGGAATGACCCTCTATTTTTGTTGGGTGTAACCGGCGCAGTCGGGTCACGCCGATTCCGGTGCGCCGTCGTGACATCGTAAACCTTTGATCGACGAGCATTTTAGGAGTAGACCATGCGTAAAACGATTGCCCTTGTGTTGGTTCTGGCGCTGGTGCTGGGCGCTTTCGGCGCGCCGGTATCCGCCCAGGACGAGCCGATCCGCGTTGGCTCCAAGCAGTTCACGGAGCAGATCGTCCTCGGACAGATCATGCTGGTTTCGCTGCAAAACGCGGGCTATAACGTCGAAGACCGCACCAATCTCGGCAGCACCCAGGTCAACCGGGAGTCCCTGGTCAACGGCGAGATCGACGTTTACGCCGAATATACCGGCACCGCGCTCTACAACTACTTCAACGACGTGGAGTGGGCGCACATCCCCCAGGCAGCTTACGGAGATCGCACGCTGGGTTATGCGTTGGTCAGCTCTTACGACGCCGCCCTCAACGACCTCGACTGGCTGGAACCCACCCCCGCCAACAACACCTACGCCTTCGCGGTGAAGCGTCAGTTCGCCGAAGAGAACAACATTTACACGGCGGCAGATTTCGCCGATTACGTCAATGCGGGCGGGGAAGTCTACATGGCGACCGGCGACGAGTTCGCGCAGCGCCCGGACGGCATTCCAGCGTTCGAAAAAACCTACGGCTTTGACCTGACCGACAGTCAACTGCTGATCATCGCTGGCGGCACGCCCGCGCAGACCGAGCAGGCGCTCAACGAAGGGTCCAACAACGTCAACGTGGCGATGGCTTACGCGACCGACGGCGCGCTGAAGGCATACGACTTCGTCGTGCTCGACGACCCGCTGGGCGCACAGCCCGTCTACGCGCCAACGCCCGTGTTCCGGGGCGAGGTTCTGCGCGCGCATCCTGAAATCGCGGGAGTCCTCAACCCGATTTTCCGCTCGCTGGATAACGTCACGCTTCAGACGCTGAACGCGAGAGTGGAAGTCGACGGCGAGAACCCGACCGACGTGGCGACCGAGTGGCTGACTTCTCAGGGCTTCATCGGGAGCTGACGAATTGAAAGGTGTCCGACCAAACAGCCGGACACCGGAGCCGGACAAACCATTCACGCAGAAGGTCGGGTGGAAGCCGACCTTCTGCAAGTTTATCCAGGCAAATTGTCCCTAATTTGCCGATCAGGAGGTAGTGCCATTAGTAACCGCATTTCGATTCTGGGCAGCTTAATCGCCGCCTTTGGCTTCTTCTTCTTGCCGCTGCTGGAAATCAAACCGAACCGCCTGGCTTCCGGAATCACGGTCAACTTATTCGAGCTTCAGGGCGACCTGCGCTACATCGCCCTGTTCATTCTGGCGCTGCTGCCGCTGTTGATCGCCTTTCTGGCGGAACGCAGCCGCCGGGGCTGGGCGCTCGTCGTCATCGGCAATCTGGTGTTATTGCTCACCCTGCTCTTGCCCGCGAGCGCCGCCGCGCAGTTGCTCAACGGGGCGGAAACGCTCTTCGCCGAAGGGACGCACATCAGCAACCCGCGCATCTTCACGTCGAGCGCCATCGCCTTCGGGCTGCTCGGCGGGTACATCATCCTGTTCGGTGGGCAGCGCGATCTGGTCGCGGAAAAAGTCAGCTCGTGGCAGCGCGCCCTCGCTGGCTCCGTCGGCATCATCCTGATCGCCGTCGCGCTGCTGAACGGCAGCTTCGACATGTACTCGATCATGGTGGAGTTCAACCAGCGCGGCGAAATGCTGGGGCAGCGCTTCATCGAGCATCTTGTTTTCGTGCTCGTCTCGCTGGCAGCCGGTCTGGTCATCGGGATTGCGCTCGGCTTGTGGGCGGCGCGCGATAAGCGCATGGAATTGGCGATCCTGTACGTCGTCGGCATCATCCAGACCATCCCCAGTCTGGCGTTGTTCGGCGTGCTGCTCGTCCCGCTGGCGCGGCTCGGCGACCAGCGCTTCACGGACGTGTTCCGCTTCTTCATCCTCAGCCTGGCGCTCGGTCTGGTCGTCTTCTTCGTGATCACGCGCATCCAGAGCCGCCTGCCGGAACGCCTGCGACCCTGGTCGATCATCCTGGCGTTCATCTTCCTGTTCGTGCCCATCAGCCTGTTCACGATTCTGGTCGTCACCTTCGGCTTCAAAGCCGTGCTGAACGTGTTCGTGCAAACGGCGCTCAGCCAGACGCTGCTACAGGTCGGGATCGGCTACGTGCTGGCGCTGCTGGCGTGGTCGCTCGCCCGCCGGATCGATCATGGACGCATCGTGCAGGGACTGCGCTTGGCGTGCTACGGCTTGCTGATCATTTCCAGCGTTGCGCTGCTCGTGCTGCTGGTGAAAGGCGCCGCGCAGGTGATCGGGACGCACAACCTGAGCGAATTGAGCGTCCGCAATCTGGGGGTTTCGGGCATCGGCACCGCCCCCGCCATCATCGCCCTGACGCTCTACTCGCTGCTGCCGCTGGTGCGCAACACCTATACCGGCTTGCGCAACGTCGACCCCGCCGTGATCGACTCCGGCAAGGGCATGGGCATGACGCCGGCGCAAATCTTCTTCCGCATCGAGCTTCCGCTGGCATTTCCGATCATCATGGCGGGCGTGCGCAACGCCGGGATCGCGCTGGTCGGCATCGCGGCGGTCGCGTCGATCATCGGCGCGGGTGCGCTGGGCGATTTCATTCTGCTAGGCGTGAATACCACCTCGGTCGATCTGATCCTGCTGGGGGCGATTCCGGCGGTGATTCTGGCGGTGCTGCTCGACGCGCTTCTGCAAATGCTGGAGGGCTTGTTCACGTCGCCCGGTATTCGTCGGCAGCAGCAGTAACCCGCAGTCCAATGGAGCATAATATGCGATGATTGAGTTCAAAAACGTTGTCAAGCAGTATCCCAACGGCTTCCGCGCCGTCGATAATCTGAACCTGCTGGTGCCGGAGGGCGAAATCTGCGTCCTGATCGGACCGTCCGGCTGCGGCAAAACCACGTCCATGCGTATGATCAACCGCCTGATCAGCATCACCAGCGGCGAGATTTTCATCAACGGACACCCTAACACGGAAATGCCCGCCGAGGAGCTTCGGCGGCAGATCGGCTACGCGATCCAGCAGATCGGGCTGCTGCCGCACATGACGGTCGCCGACAACATCGGCATCGTGCCGCGCCTGCTCAAGTGGGACGACAAGCGCATCCGCCAGCGCATCGACGATCTGCTGGAGCTGGTCGGGCTGGACCCGGACATCAGCCGCGACAAATTCCCGCGCCAGCTTTCCGGCGGGCAGCAGCAGCGCGTCGGGGTGGCGCGCGCCCTCGGCGCAGACCCGCCGATCATGCTGATGGACGAGCCGTTCGGCGCGGTCGACCCGATCACGCGCGAGGTGCTGCAAGCGGAATTCCTGCAAATTCAGGAGCGGGTCGGCAAGACGATCATCTTCGTGACCCACGACATCGACGAAGCCATCAAGATGGGGGATCGCATCGCCATCATGCGCGACGGGCATCTGATCCAGTACGACACGCCGGATACGATCCTGGCGCACCCGATCAACCGCTTCGTGCGCGATTTCGTCGGCACCGACCGCACGCTCAAGCGGCTGGGTCTGGTGCGCATCCATAACCTGATGGAGACCAACCCGCCAACCTGCACGCTCGACTCGACCATTGAGGAAGCGGCGCAGTGCTTCAAGGACTACGGCGCGAACTCCATTTTCCTGGTCGACAAGGACAGCCGCCAGCTCAAGGGCTGGGTTGATAGGGAGGAACTGGAAGAGAATACCTCCCTGATCGACGCCATGTACGAAGCGCCCTGGGTGGACATCGCGGTACGCGAGGACGCGACGGCGCGCGAAGCGTTGAGCGCGATGGTCGCGCGCGGGTTCCGCATCACGCCGGTGGTCGACCGGAACGGCAGGCTCGTGGGCACGATCACGCTCAAGGCGCTGCAGGCGCTTGCCTCCTACGATCCGCAGGCTGCTGCGGAAGCGAATGGGGGTGCTGCTTAAGTGGAAGCAGAAATGAGCAGCACAGCCACAACGTCCGTCAAATCGACTCGGCGGTTCTCCTCGGCGGCAGTCGCCTGGCTGGTGGTCAGCGTGCTGATCTTCCTGGTGGGCAATCAGGTCGTCACCATGCGCGACAAAGAGCGCTTCCCGGACGATTTTCAACTGGTCGCGCAGCCCACCGAGACGGACAACACCATCCGCGTGGAGGTCGCGGCGGGGACGTTCGCCTACAACGTCGTGCCGCAGGCAGCCACGCCGGTGGAGACCGGCACTTTCTCGCCCGGCACGGATAACCCGGTGGCGGCGAAGCTGTTCGACGGCATCCGCGATGCCACCGAAATCACCATCGACGCGCAGACGATCACCATCGTTTACGCGGGCGACGGCGAAGCCGATGCCATGCTGCGCCGCGCTCAGCGCCCCATCCTCAACGCCGTGCTGAATGACGCGGCGACCATCACCAGCCGCGTCGGGGACGAACCGAACACGCTGATCTTCATGACCAGCGATCCGGCATGGCAGTACGGGCGCTACGTCGCCTCGCTCATCCCGGAAGGGCAGCAGGAAAGCTACGACTCGCGCCAGGCAGGCGAAAACGGCTCGCCGCTGGCGCGGTTTTTGTTCGAGCACGTCGGCTCGCTGGAGGCGCTGACCATCAACCCCGGCAGTCTGGTCGTGACCTACCGCAATGGCGCGGTCGAGAATCAGGTCGTCAGCCGCCTGCAAACGGCGCTGAACGACTTCTACCCGCGCGCCTCGCTTCAGCCCGACCTGTGGGTGTTCGGCGTCGCGCTCAACTCCGAGCGCCTGCTCAAGATCACGCCTCTGGATACGGGCGTGCCGCTGGCGCTGTTCACGCTGGCGTTCGCCTTCGTCGAGCTGTTCCTGTTCGTCTATTTTCGCGGCAGGGACGAAAAGCTGGTGCGCCCGCTGATCCGCGTCGTCGGCATCTTTCTGCTGTTCTGGTCGATTTTCGGTCACGAGCCGCTGTGGGATTACGTCCTCGGACTGATCTTCCCCACCAGCAACCAGCTTGTGCATCCCAACGGGACGGTGATCGAGTTCGCCGCGCAGCATCTGGAACTGGTGTTCGTCTCGTCGCTGATCACCATCCCCGCCGGGTTATTCCTCGGTATCCTGGTCACGCGCGACGAGTTCCGCGAGGTGCTGCCGCTGGTCAACAATCTGGTCAACAGCGGGCAGACGATCCCAACGATTGCGATTGTCGCCTTCATGGCGCCGATCATCGGTTTCGGCTTCTGGCCCGCCATCATCGCGCTGATCATCTATGGGCTGCTGCCGGTGGTGCGCAATACCATCGCCGGGTTGGAGGCGGTGGACGATTTCGTGATCGAATCGGCGCGCGGCATGGGCATGACGCCCTCGCAAATCCTGATCCAGATCGAGCTGCCGATTGCCAGCAGCGTGATCATGGCGGGCATTCGCACCAGCATGGTCATCAACGTAGGCACGGCGACGCTGGGGGCATTCGTCGGCTCCGGCGGTCTGGGGACGCCGATTGCCAGCGGGCTAGCCATGACAATTGACGCCTTCATCCTGTTGGGCGCGATTCCGGCGGCGCTGCTGGCGATCCTGATCGATTACATCCTGGGGCGTATCGAATTCGTGTTCACGCCGCGCGGGCTGCAAATCGAAGGGTAAACAGTGCATCGTCCATAGCTATCGACGATTTGAAACGCGCATATTCCCCGCGCTGCGCGTGCGTTATGGGTGGCTGCAACCGTAGAGAAAGGAGACCGCCGCCATCATGTCGAGATTACAGGGGTTCAACCTCGGTTTGCGCGCCATTATGGAACTGAGCATCGTCCTTGCTTTCGCCTACTGGGGTTATCAGACGGGCACCAGCACCGCGACCAAAATCCTGCTGGGGATCGGCGCGCCCGTCGTCGGCTTTGGATTCTGGGGCGTGATCGATTTTCATCAGGCGGGGCGGCTGTCCGAACCCCTGCGGCTGATTGAGGAACTCGTGATCTCCGGGTTAGCGGCGCTCGCCCTGTACGCCGCCGGGCAGCACGCGCTCGGCATCGCGCTGGCGCTGCTTTCCCTCGTCTATCACACGCTGATGGTCGCGTCCGGTCAGCCCTTGCTCAAGCACTAGCCGCAGGCAAGCACATCCGCTGCCTGTGAGGACTGCGCCCAGACGCTCGTCAGGTCGTAGATTTCCAGATGCGAGACGGTCGTGCTGCCGTCGAGCGCGAACAGCGCGACGCCGTCGTCCGCCGGGTCGGCGGAAGTTTTCTGCCGCTTCAGAACTCAACCTGAAGGAGCGCCGGACACCGCGGCTTCTCGCCGTCGAACCGTTCGCCCAATTGTTCAGGCGGAATCGCGTATGACCAGACGGGTCGGCGTGAGCGTTTTCACGATCAGTTGTTCGTCTGGTGAAGTGATCTGGCGATGCAGCACATCCATCGCGGTCGCGCCCAGCTCACGCTTGTACACGTCGACGGTCGTCAGCAGCGGCGAGGTATGGCTTGACTGCGCGACGTTGTCGAAGCCGATCAGCGCGATGTCGTCGGGGATGCGAACGCGGGCTTCGTGCAGGGCGTCCAGCGCGCCGAGGGCGGTACGGTCGCTCACGCAGAAGACCGCATCGAACGGAACGCCGCGTTCGAGCAGCGCGTTCATTTCCCGATAGCCCTTGTTGGGAATGCCGCTCGAAATCGAGGGCTGGATCAAATCGCTGTCCAGCGCGATCCCGGCATCGACCAGCGCGCAGACGTAGCCGTGAAAGCGCTCGACCAGGCTGCGATATTTCGTCGAGCCGTGAATGAAGGCGATCCGGCGGTATCCTTTGCTGATCAGGTACTGGGTCGCCTCGTAAGCGCCATGCACGTAATCGGGCATCACGCTGTGCATGGACGAATTGGGCGAATCGGTATCCACCAGCACCGAAGGCAGTCCCTCCTGCTGCACGCTTTCAATCGTCTGCGCGCTGATGTCGCCGCCGCCGAGGATCACCACGCCAGCCAGACTACCGCCGTGCCGCTCGAACAGGCTGGGCAGGCTCACGCTGCCCTCGACCGTCATCAGGGCGACGTTGTAACCCAGACTGCGCGCCTGCAACTCGATGCCCTGGATCACGTCCCCGTAAAACATGTCCGCGAACGGCGAAAGCGGCAGCCGCTCGATCAGCAGCCCCACGAAACTGAGCGCGACGCTGGGGCTGGCGCTGCGCGGTACGTAGCCTAACTGCTCCACCACTTCGGCGATGCGCGCGCGCGTCATGTCGGACAAGCCCGGCTTGTTGTTGAGGTAGAACGAGACGGCGGTCAGCGAAACGTTGGCGGCTTCGGCGACATCGCGCAGCGTGACACGAGAAACGCCCATTGCTTTACCTTAATCCGAATTAGTCCGAATACAGTCCCGACGAATTAAAGCACAACTTCACAGCTTTATATTACTAAAAATTTGACTAAAATTCAAAAGTGTTTATCCTCAAATAAAATAGATATTTTAGCTTGAGATTTAGTATGTCTACGCCAAAATGGTATTCGACCACTTTACGACGCCTGTTTTTTGACATGCACCTCCCCGACTGGACGCAGCCCGGTCAATCCGGCGGCGACCAGCATGAACTGCGCGGCATCGCCACTCATTTCGACCCCGATCACATTGTCGCCGAATTCGTGCGCGCTCGCATCAACTGCGCGGTGATCTTCGCCAAATGCCAGTTTGGGAATTTTTACTACAACACGCAGATCGGGCACAAACACGTCGGCTTGGGCGATCTCGATCTGCTGGGCGAGATCATCGAGCGGGCGCACCGCCACGACATTCGCGTCATCGGCTACTACTCGAACATGTGGGATACCGAAGCCGCCCGCGCGCATCCCGATTGGATGGCGGAGGAAGCCGACGGCTCCTATTCCTACAATCGCTGGCCCACCCTGAGCCTGCTCAGCCCCTACCGCGATCTCGTCCATGCGCACCTGCGCGAGATGTTCACCAACTACGACCTCGACGGCGTGTGGAGCGACATCCTCAGCGACCTGCCCAGCTTCGACCGTTACAGCCGCGAGAAATTCGAGTGCGACACCGGGCTGAAGATGCCGCGCTCGGTGGGCGAGCCGGGCTGGCTGGAACTGATCCGCTGGCAGCAGGACGTGCTGTACGACTACATCGACGAATCGGCGCAGCTTGTCCACTCGATCAAGCCGGACGCCGCCTACATCGTCAATTTCTACGGCACGCCTTACGCGCTGTCGAGTCAGGGGCTGTCCTTCAAGCACCTGAAGCTCTCGGACAACGGCTCGACCGAAGGCTATACCGAGTGGCAGGGATTACTGTTCCCCAGCTTCGCCGCCCGCTACATGCGCTCCGGTGTCGACAACCGCCCCTTCGAGATTCTGACGGGGCGCTTCGTCCATACGTGGGATTTCACCGTGCGCCCGAAGGCGCAGATGCGCTTCGAGGCGTTCAGCGTGGTCGCCAACGGCGGCGCCGCCTGTATTGACGACGAACCCTATCACGACGGCACGCTGGAGCCGGAAGTCTATGACGACATCGCCGACGCTTACGCGGAGATCGAGCGGCGCGAAAGCGTCCTGATCGGCGCGCAGCCGTTCCGCTACGCGGCGATCTACGTCTCGCAGAAGAACCGCGAGCTGGACGAGATTCTCAACCGCATGAAGCCCGCCGCGCCGGGGCTGGTGCCCGTCAGCAACGTGAACCCGTCCGACTCCGACCTGCTGGCGTCGCTGAACGGCGTTTTCAAGGCGCTGACCGAAGCGCACATCCCGGTCGAGATCGTCGACGACCGCCCGGAAAGCTACGCCACCCTCAGCCAGTACCGGGTCGTCTATCTGCCCAACATGCTTACGCTCTCGGCGGGCGAGCAGACCGCCCTGCGCGATTACGTCGCCAACGGCGGCACGCTGATCGCTACCGGCGGGACTTCGCTTTACGATGAGCAGGCGAACCGCCTCCCGAATTTCGCGCTGGCTGATCTGTTCGGCGTCGATTTCGTCCAGCGCGGCGACTTCAGCTTCCCGTACCTGCAAATTCAGGACAGCCCCTTCACGACCGACCTGCCGCGCCGTCCTATCCCGCACTACATGGCGATGTGGGAGGTGAAGACCAACGCCCCGGACGTGCGCGTCGCGGCGACGAGGCGCAACCCGCTGATTGAGACGACCGGCGAGACCTACTACCACAACAATCAGCCGCCACCGGACGCCGACAGCGGCGAGCCGGTCGTCGTCTACCGCAGCTACGGACGTGGGCGCGTGATCTACTGCGCGGCGCTGCCGGACAGCAATTACGCTCGCCTCGGTCACGAACCCTACCGCCGCCTGATCGCCAACATGATCACCTGGGGAGCCGGAGAACTTCCGCCCGTGCGCGCCGAGGGTCTGCTCAACACCGAGATCATCACCAACCGCCTCGGCGCTGACCTGATCGTCCATCTGGTGACGGGCTTCCCGCAGCGGGCAGTCCGTTTCGGTCAGTCCCGCACGTCCGACACGATTGAAGAAATCGTCACGCTCACGAACGTCCGCCTGCGTATTCCGTCGGGCGCAACCGCTGTCACCCGCGTGCCGGGCGGCGAAGCGCTGCCGATTGAGCGCGACGCGGCGGGCGCGAGCGTCGTCATTCCCTCGGTAAACGATTGGGAAACCCTGCATCTCGTCGGCAGTTTTGAGTAAATGGATAGGAGGGTGTCTATCGAAAGTGATCGACAAGTGGCGAAGCAGAAAAGTGCCCCTTCAAGATCGGCAACCACTTAACTATTGAAAGGTTTTGGAATGAACAACGACTTAAAGAAACGCATTGTTCGCGTGCTCCCCGTGTTTTTCGCGCTGCTCGCAATCGGCGTCGTCCCGCTGTTCGCGCAGGACACCACCGTCCACGACACGCCCTCCGGCACAATTGAGTTCGTCTACTGGCAGCAGGATGCGACGATGGAAGCCGGATGGCAGAAGATCGTCGACGGCTTCAATCAGGAATATCCCAACGTCGAGGTCAAGCTGGTCGGCGCGACCGGCACGAACTGGGGCGAGTATCTCGACAGCCTGGCGACGCTGATCGCGGGCGGCGAGAAGCCCGACCTGATGTGGGTCGCTACCGAAGGCGTTCAGCTTCTGGTCAACCAGTTGAAGCTGGCGATGCCGCTGGACGATTACATCGCCCGCGATCAGGCTGAGCTTCAGGGTTACCTCGACGACGTGAACCCGCAACTGCTCGACGCCTTCAAGGTCGACGGCAAGCAGTACGAGCTGCCCTATAGCTGGAACCCGATGGTCATCTACTACAACACGGCGCTCCTGAAGGCAGCCGGACTCGAACCGCCGAAAGCGGACTGGACGCGCGACGATTTCCTGAAGTACGCGCAGGCGCTGACCACCACCAGAGCCGACGGCACGCAGCAGTACGGCTACGCCTGGGATAACACCGGCATGTTCGTCTCGGCGATGCCCTGGATTTACGCCAATGGCGGCGATGTTGTCAGCGACGATTTCTGCTCGGCGACCGTCACCGATCCGAAGGTCGAGGACGCGCTCCAGTTCATGCACGACCTGATCTACGACTACAAGGTCTCGCCGACGCCTCTCACCCTGAGCAACATTTTCCAGTCGTTCATCAACGGCGACATCGCCATGTTCGGCGCGGGGCGCTGGCCCCTGGTCACGCTGCTGCCGACCGACTTCCGCGACTTCGACATCATCAACTGGCCCGGCAATCCCGATCAGATCACCGAGTTCGGCATCGACGGCTTCCCGATCCTGAACACCGGAAGCAACCCGGATGGCGCCTGGGCGTTCGTCAAGTACATGACCAACGTCAGCGTCGAGCAGGCGCTGCTCGGTACGGCGGACTCGCCCGTCGGGAACGTCCCCTCACGCCTGAGCGTCGCCGACCAGATGAACCAGTTCCCGCCCCCCAACGCGCTGCTTTACTACCACGTGCTGGACGGGAAAGCCAAGCTGGTTCCTGCTCCCCCGAAATTCAACCAGTTGGAGAACATCTTCATTCGCTACACCAGCAGCATCTTCGCGGACGAAAGCAGCGTCGCGGATGCGATGAACGGGGCGCAGAGCGAGCTTTCCAGCGTCGTCAGTTGCAGTTCCTAGTATCATGAATCATCGGCGTGATCGGCAGTCGCACCTGCGGCTGTCGATCACGTTCCTGGAGCGAGACTGATGACGACTTTTTCCAAATTCTGGTCGAACCCGATGCGCCGCTCAGAAGTGCTGACGGCATATCTGTTTTTGTCCCCCACGCTGCTGGGTTTTCTCATATTTATTGTCGGTCCCGTGATCGTCTCCATCGGCTTAAGTGGCTACGAGTGGAACCTGATCACGCCGCCGAGTTTTGTCGGTCTGGCAAATTACGAACACCTTTTAAGCGACCCGCGTTTAGGCGCTGTTTATCTGAATACCCTCAAAATTGCCGTTTCGACGGTTGCGCTGAAGCTCACGCTCGGCTTGCTGGTCGCCGTGCTGCTGGATGCCAAGATTCATCGCTGGCTGCGGACGTTCTTCCGCCTGAGCTTCTTCTTCCCCTTCGTCGTCTCGGCGACCGCCGTCGCCATCATGTGGTCGTTCCTGCTGCAAAAAGACCTGGGGATCGTCAACTGGTTCCTGGGGCTGGTCGGCATTCCCAAGCTGCCCTGGCTGAATTCGAGCATCTGGTCGCCGATTGCGGTGATCCTGACGGACGTGTGGAAAGACCTCGGCTTCTACATCGTCGTCTTCGTCGGCGGGCTGCAAACCATTCCGCACGACCTGTACGAAGCGGCGGAAGTCGATGGCTCGAACCGCGTGCAGCGCTTCATCCACATCACCCTCCCGCTGATTTCGCCGACGCTGCTGTTCCTCTCAGTGATCGGCATGATCAACGCGGTGCAGATTTTCGCGCAGCCCTTCGTGCTGACGCAGGGCGGTCCCGGCGACGCCACCCGCACCGTCGTGATGTACATTTACGAACAGGGCTTCCGCTTCTTCAACATGGGCTACGCCTCGACCATCGCGCTGTCGCTCTTTATCGTCCTGTTCGGGCTGACGCTGCTGCAATTCATGTTCAGCCGGCGCTGGGTGTTCTATCAATAATCGAGCGGATAATGAAACGATGAGTGTAGAGACGACCGTCGAATCGGTCGAAAAAACCATGACGAAAAGTACACGGCGGCGGAGTCCATTTGGCTGGGACACGGCCCTGACGGTGATCCTGCTTGGAATTGGCGCGGCGGTGATGATCGCGCCCTTCCTGTGGCTGATTCAAGTCGCGTTCAGCGGATCATCGCGCGCCTACCAGCTCCCGCCGCTGTTTTTCCCGACCGACCTGACGATCCAGAATTTCTTCAACGTCTTTGACGAAGTGCCTTATCTGTTGTTCATCCGCAACAGCTTTTTCATCGCCGCGTTCATCACCGTCGGGCAGTTGATCACCTGTCCGATGGCGGCGTATCCCTTCGCACGGCTGAATTTCCCCGGCAAGAACGTGCTGTTCATCGTCCTGCTGGCGACGCTGATGATCCCGGCGCAGGTGACGATTGTGCCGCTGTTCATCCTGATGCGGCAGATTGGGCTGTACAACACGCCCTGGGCGGTGATCATGCCCGCGCTGATCAGCCCGTTCGGGGTGTTTCTGCTGCGCCAGTATTTCATGACCATCCCGATCGAGCTGGAAGACGCCGCCCGCATCGACGGGGCGAACTACCTGACGATCTTCTGGCGCATCATCATGCCGCTGTCGCTGCCCGCGCTGATGACACTGGGCATCATCACCTTCGTCTTCTGGTGGAACGAGTATTTCACGCCGCTGGTGATGATCCACGACCAGACCCTGCAGGTGCTTCCGGTGGGTATCACCCTGCTGCAAGGGCGCTTCAGCGCCGGAGCGGTCGGCAACGTCGCCGCCGGCGTCACGATGGCGGTGATTCCCGTGCTGATCGTCTTTCTGCTGCTTCAGCGCAACATCATCAAGAGCATCGCATCGACTGGCATAAAGGGCTAAGCCTTCATGACGACACTGACAACTTCGCGGGCGTTTGATGCGACGCACAGCGCCCTGACGTTTCCGCTTGGCGGGATCGGCACGGGCAACGTCTCGCTCGGCGCGCGCGGTCAACTGATCGACTGGGAAATCTTCAACTCCGCCGCCAAAGGCAATCACCTGCCGAACACCTTCTTCGCCATTCGGCTGCAAGCCCCTGGTCAGGCGCCGATCATGCGCGTCCTTGAAGGCAGAATCCCGCCGCCGCACAACCTGTCGCACGGCTACCACCCGCAGCAGCACGGCGGGCTGCCGCGCTTCGCCAGCTCGACCTTTCGCGGCGAGTATCCGCTGGCGACGGTGACGCTCGAAGACCCCGAACTCCCCGTTCGCGTGGAGCTGGAGGCGTTCACGCCGCTGATCCCGCTCAACCCGGACGATTCGGGCATCCCCTGTTTATCGCTGACCTACGCGGTGACGAACACGTCCGGCGAGCCGATTGACGTGACGCTGGTCGGGTCGCTGTGCAACCCGGTCGGCGGCATCCAGCTTGACCCGTTCATGAACATCGCGCCCAGCTTGCAGGGCAGGACGCGCAACGCGGCGCGCCACGACGGGGCGCTGCACGGCATTTTCATGGACGCGGACGGCATCGAGCCGGGTGATTTGAATTATGGCAGCGTGAGCCTCGTCACCACGCACCCGAACGCGACCGTCAAGCCACACTGGCTGCGCAGCGGCTGGTGGGACTTTTTGCAGGAATTCTGGGACGACCTGGCGGACGACGGTCGGCTGGACGACCTCGGCTATACGACGCCTTCGGAAGATGGGCGACCGGACACCGGGTCGCTCGGCGTCGTCGATACGCTCCCGCCGGGCGAGACGCGCCGCTACCCGTTCTGGCTGACCTGGTATTTCCCCAACCGCCGCGCCACCTGGATAACTCGGCACCAAATTCAGAATGCCATCTCACAGCGCCAATCCACGCCCATCGGCGAATCGAAGCGGACGATTCGCAATCACTACGCGACGCGCTTTGCCAACTCGTGGGCGGTCGCCGCCTACACGGTCAGGGAGTGGGAGACGCCTCGACGCCGACACGCGCAAATTCCACCACGCCCTGTTCGACAGCACCCTGCCCGGCTACGTGCTGGATGCGGTCTCCGCGAACATCGTGCCGATCCGCAGCAACACCTGTTTCTGGCTGGAAGACGGGCGCTTCTACGGCTGGGAAGGCTGTTTCGACGACGACGGCTCGTGCGCGGGAACCTGCACGCACGTCTGGAGCTACGCTTACACGCTGGCGTTTCTGTTTCCGACGCTGGAGCGCGAGATGCGCCGCATCGAGTTTCAGATCGAAACCGAGCCGGACGGATACATGAGCTTTCGCAATTTCCGGTCGATGGACGAGGCGTTCGTCTGGGCGTGGGGCGATCAAAAACCCGAAGCCGCCTCCGACGGGCAGATGGGCAGCGTCCTGCGCGGCTACCGCGAATGGCTGTTGAGCGGCGACCGCGCCTGGCTGGAGGGCATCTGGGACGGCGTTCAGCACGCGATGGAATACGCCGCTGATCACTGGGATACCGATCACGATTTCGTCCTCGATGGCAGGCAGCACAACACCTACGACATCGAGTTTTATGGACCGAATCCGCTCTCCGGCATTTATTATCTCGCCGCCCTGCGCGCGACCGAGGAAATGGCGACCGTGCTGGGCGACGCGGCATTGGCGGCGCGCTGCCGCGAGGGCTTCGAGCGGGGCAGCCAGAAGCTCGACGCGCTGCTCTGGAACGGCGCGTATTTCGTCCAGCGCATCGAAGACGTGGACGCCTACAAGTATCAGCACGGTCTCGGCTGCCTGTCCGATCAACTGCTCGGTCAGCTTCACGCGCACGCCCTCGGCTTGGGCGACTTGCTGCCGCACGCGCACGTGCGCAAAGCTATCAAAAGCGTCTTCGATTACAATTTCCTCGACGATTTTAGAAATCACGCCAACTGCCAGCGCACCTACGTCCTCAACGGGGAAGCGGGGCTGCTGCTTTGCACCTGGCCCAACGGCGGACGCCCTAAGTTCCCCTTCCCGTATTCGGATGAGGTGTGGACAGGGGTTGAATATCACGTCGCCGCCGAGCTGATCTACGACGGCTGGCTGCGCGAAGGGCTGCGCATCGTCGAAGCCCTGCGGGATCGTCACGACGGCTTGAGCCGCAGCCCCTGGGACGAAGTCGAATGCGGGCATCACTACGCCCGTTCGATGTCAAGCTGGACGGTGCTGCTCGCGCTCAGCGGTCAGCAGGCTGACCTCGGACGTGAGACGCTCACGTTTGATCCGGTGATCGAGGCGAGCGGCGATCCAAACCGCTTTGACTGCTTCTGGTCGAACGGGCGCGCATGGGGGCGGTATACGCAGCGGCGTGATGGAGCGGATGGCGAGTGGTCGCCCGAAATCGAAGTGTTGGGCGGCACGCTCGACGGTGTGACCGTTTCCGCCTGCGGCAAGACGTGGACGTATTCATCGGAAAAGTCGGCAGCTCCCGCTTCGTAAGCGCCTCCTGATCTCCGCAGGCTGCTGAGCGCTTAGCCTGCGGAGATCATCTTGAACTGCGTTTCGCGCGGCTGTTCACCCGCAGCGCCACCCTTGAATTCTCATCCGAAACGAATATGCTGTCTCATCGTATACAATACGAGAGACTCCGCGATTTGGAATTCGGTTGAAGCCATTCATGGTTTGGGGTAATGATCTGAAATCCACGCTGCCGCGCATCCTGTTCGTCGAGGATGCGCTCGATCTCGTCCCCGTCGTGGTTCGGGAACTGGAAGCCGCCGGTTATCAGGTCACGCACGCGCAGGATGGCGAAAGCGGGCTGCGCCGCGCCAGCGAGCGCGACTTCCAGCTTGTGATCCTCGACTGGATGCTGCCGGGGATGGATGGGCTGGACGTGCTGCGTCACCTGCGCGAGTCCTCGTCCGTACCCGTGCTGATGCTGACGGCGCGCGATGCCGAGATCGACCGGGTGCTGGGGCTGGAAATCGGCGCGGACGATTACCTGACCAAGCCCTTCAGTATGCGCGAGTTGATCGCGCGTGTGCGCGCCATGCTGCGCCGCCGTGAGATCATCCAGCAAACACTCATGGCGGATCAGGCGGCGGCTGGCTCGGCGGTCGAAGCGGGCGACCTGCGCATCGAGCCGGAAGCGCAAAGCCTCAGCATCGGCGGCGACGCGGTTGATCTGACGCACACGGAATTCGCGCTGCTGTATCTGCTCGTCAGCAACGCCGGGCGGGTGTTCAGCCGCGCCTATCTGCTCGACACCATCTGGGGCGAGAATTACGTCGACGGCGACCGCTCGGTCGATAACGTAGTGCTGCGCCTGCGCAAGAAACTGGGCATGATGGGCGAATGTCTCGAAACTGTCTGGGGCGTAGGCTATCGGTGGAAGCGCACATGTCACGACTCCTGAAGTTCTGGTCACGATTCTTTATGCGGGCGTCGCCGCTGCGGACGTATGCCGAAACGGTGCTGCTGTTCTTCGCGCTGACGCTGCTGCTCTGGCTGATCTACGGCGGACGAATTCAGGACTTGATCCTGATCTCGCTGCTGTTTTTGATCGTGCCGTGCTGCGGGCTGTATTACGCGCTGCGCCTGCGCCCGCCGCGCGGTCGCTGGCTGCGCCGTCTTGCCAGCGATGCGCTGTGGATCGCCGTCCCCTGCCTCGTCTTCAATGGGCTGATCATCGTTTACGTGCACGATGCACTGAAGGTTTTTCAGAACGATCCGGGCAACTTATGGGTTTACATGTCCTGTTCCTGATGCTGCTCGCTTTCCCCTATCTGTTCTTCCGCGTGTGCGCCCGTGTGATCGTCTGGTGGAACGGTTTGCGCCAGCGACACCTGCTCTGGTCGCTGGTGACGAGCCACCTGATCGCGGTGGGGCTGCTGCAAGCGTTGATCGTGCTGCCGGTGGTCATGTTCATCGTCATCACCGGGGCAATGAGCACGCCGTCGGCGGTATTCATCCAGGAGCCGCTGGCGCAGTTCGTCCTGCGCATCCAGACTGTGCTGCCGATCATCGGCGTGTCGATCCTCGGAGCGACGGCGGTTCTGCTGGTGATCCTGCCCGTCTCGATCCTGGTCTCGTACTTCTTCGCGCGCCGCATCAAGCGACGTTTGGACGATCTCCTCGACGCCGCCCACGCCGCCGGAGACGGCAACTACGCCGTGCGTGTGAGCGTCAGCGGGCAGGACGAGATCGCCAAGCTGCAAACCGATTTCAACGCGATGACGCAGAACCTCGACCTGCACGTGAACGAACTGCGCAGCGAGCGCGAAACGGTCGCCGCGCTGCTCAAGTCGCGCCGCGAGATGATGGTCAACGTCTCGCACGAGCTGCGCACGCCGATTGCCATCATCCGGGCTTACCTGAACTCGGCGCAGCGCCAGAGTAACGATGCCGGTGAGATCACCCTGACCGAGAGCGACCTCGCCGTCATCGAGCGGGAAGCCGAGCGCCTGCAAACCCTGATCGACGACCTGTTTGCGCTCTCGCGCGCCGAAGTCGATCAACTGGCGCTCAAATGCGTGCCGCTCGACGCGGCGGCGCTGATCGAGCGAGTGGTCGAAACGGTCGCGCCGCTTGCCTGGCGCGTCAATCGGGTCGACGTGCTGGCAAGCGTCTCGGCGTCGCTGCCTGACGTGCTCGCCGATGGATCGCGGCTGGAGCAGGTGCTGCGCAACCTGATCCACAACAGCCTGCGCCACACGCCGCCCGGCGGTCTGGTGATCGTCAGCGCGAGCACGGTCGACGGGCAGATGCAGATTCAGGTACGCGACACGGGCGAAGGCATCGCGCCGGACGACCTGCCGCGCATCTGGGATCGCTATTTCCGCAGCGAAACCAACGGCGGCACGGGCATCGGTCTGACGCTGGTCAAATCCTTTACCGAGGCGATGAGCGGGCAGGTCGCGGTCGAGAGCGTCGTCGGCGAAGGAACCTGCTTCACGCTGACTTTACCGCTCGCGCCGCAGGACGAAAAGCTGCTCGTGCGCTGAAGCCCATTTTGCGACAATTTTGCGACAAATCTGCGACGGTTTGCAGACAGTCCTCCACTATGCTTGGCGCTGGTATGTTTTGAGGGAGGAACAGCCTGATGCAAACCGCACAGCGCTTGGTCACACGCGCCGCGCAAGACGGCGCTCAACCGGAAATCATCCAGGTGCGCGGAGTCACGCGCACACTGCCGCTCGGCAGCGAACAGGTGCAGGTCTTACGCGGCGTTTCGTTCACGATTCCGCGCGGCGCGTGGGTCGCTGTCACCGGACCATCGGGATCGGGCAAGTCGACCCTGCTCGGCATTCTGGCGGGTCTGGATACGCCGACCGACGGCACGGTGATCGTGGATGGCGTCGACATCACGCACATGCAGGAAAGCAGGCTGGCGCGCTTTCGCAGCGACAAGATCGGCATGGTTTTCCAGTCGTTCAACCTGATCCCGACGCTGACGGCGCTCGAAAATGTCGAAGTGCCGCTGTTCGCCAGCCGCAGCAGCGCCCGCAGCGCCGCCCGCGCCGGACGGATGCTCGAACTGGTCGGGCTGAGCGACCGCTTGCGTCACCGCCCGAACCAGCTTTCCGGTGGGCAGCAGCAGCGCGTCGCCATCGCCCGCGCGCTGGTCAACGAGCCGCCGATCCTGATCGCCGACGAGCCGACCGGCAACCTCGACAGCGCGACGGGCGAAGCCGTCCTCAATCTGTTCGACGACCTGCGCCGCGAACTGGGCTTGACGCTGGTGATCGCCACGCACGACCCCGCGGTCGCGGCGCGGGTCGATACCGTGCTGCACATGGTCGATGGCAGACTGACGGAGGCGCGCTCGTGAACCGGCTGAGCTTCTATTTTCGCTACGCGCTGCGCTCGCTGCGCCGCGATGGCACGCGCACGTTTCTCGCCGGGCTGAGCGTCGCCTTCGGGGTGCTCTCGCTGGTGGCGATGCAGCTTCTCGCCAACACGCTGCTCTACGGCGCGATGTTTGACCAGCATCTGCAATATGGCGGCGACGTGCAGATCATCGGGCAGAACGGGCAAAGCCAGCCGATGACTCCGAGCGATCTCGACCAGATCAAGGCGTGGCAGGAGCAGGGCGTGATCGCCGCCTACACGCCGATAGCGGAAAGCTCGGCGAGCTATCTGCGCACGCCCGACAGCGGTCGCGTGACCTTTCTGTCGCGGGTGTTCGGCTTCGATCCGGCGACTTATCCGCTGCTGGGCGAGCTGGTGCTGAGCGAACCCGCCGACGCGACGCCCGCCGACGTGCTGCGCCACCCGAACGACGCGCTGGTCACGCGCGACATCGCGGAATCGCTCGGCTTGCAGGTCGGCGACGCCTTCACCCTGACCGGGGACGCCGCCCCGTTCCAGATGACCGTCGCGGGCATCATCAGCGCGACGCCGGACGAGCGCGGCAAGCAGGTGTTGTATTCGCTCGATACCGCTCGCCTGCTCGACAACCGCAGCGATGTCGTCACGTCGATCTCGGCGACGCTGGGGACAGCGCCGAACGCCGAGCAGACGCTGGTGGACAGCCCGTTTCGCGTGTTGGTGGCGGCGAACCGCGACGATTCGCTCAGCCAAGCCAATGGGACGCAGTTGTTTGACGTGATGCTCAAGGGTGCAGGCATACTGGGCTTGTTGATCGGCGGGCTGAGCGTCTCGAACACGCTTCAGGTCATTCTGGCGCGGCGCAAGCTGGAAATCGCCATGCTCAAGACCGTCGGCTACCAGCGCGGCGACCTGCTGGCGTTGATCGGGCTGGAAACCGGGCTGATCGGCATCGTCGGCGGGGGCATCGGCGCGCTGATCGGCTCGGAGATCGCGCATCAATTATTGAACGTGCTCGGCGGCAGCGGCGCGATTTTGATCGCCTGGTCGCCGAACCCGCTGATCGTCGGGGGCGGCGTGATCCTGGGCTTGCTGACGGCGGTCGTCTTCGGGCTGCAAGCGATCCTCGCCTCCAGCGCGACCCGCCCGGTCGAACTGCTGCGCGATCTGCCCACGAAAACGCCGCCGAGCGAAACCATCGCCCGGCTGGCGCTCTACGGGCTGATGCTCGTGATCTTCGGGCTGCTGGTCGGCGTGGTGCTCGGCTCGCCACTGATGGGCATCGTCTACGTGGCGGTCGGCGGGCTGGGGCTGATCCTCCTGCGCGCGGTCTTCTGGGTGCTGCTGTGGATCGTGACCCGGCTGCCGGTGCCGCCGATACCGTCGCTGCGCCTCGCCCGCGCCGGGCTGCGCCGCCGCAAGATGCAGGCGACCCTGTCGCTGATCGCCCTGTTCGCCGGGGCGTTCTCGGTCACGTTCGCCGTGCTGGTGATCTACAATGCCCAGGTGCAGGTGAGCGACAATCGCGGCTCGGACGCGGGCTACAACCTGCTGATCTACACGACCGTCGACGGCGCAGATAAGGCGCTGGCTCAGATGAACACGCAGGGGGCGCAGTCCACCTACCTGTCGGAGTACGTGATCGGCGCGTTCGACGGGCAGCCCATCGTGATTGAAGGGCGCGACGCCGCCGACCTGAACGCGGACGTGACCTATGCGGGCGACTGGAGCGACGACGGCAACGTCGCGCTGCTGCCGCAGGACGATGCTCAGCGATACCAGATTGGCGATACGCTGGCGTTACGGGTCAACGATCAGGAGCGGAACGTCACGCTGGCAGGTTTTTACACCCGCAATGCCGTCAACAGCATCGCCGCATCGAGGGCGTCGGTGATCGTGCCGCGCCACGTCGCCGAGGCGCTCGGCGGGCAGCGCACGCAGATGCAGGTGATCGGGGAGTTTCCGGTCGCGGCGCTTCAGGCAGCCACGACCGCGATTGGCGGTGCGCTGCCGGATACGCTGGTTTTCAGCCGCGCCAACCTGAACGACTGGCAGGCGACCACCTACCGCACCCTGTTCACCTTCGCCATTTCGATGGCCGGACTCGCCTTTGTCGCCGGGGCGGTGCTGATCGCCAACTCCGCCGGGCTGACGGTGGTCGAGCGGCGCTCGGAAATCGGCGTATTCAAGGCGGTCGGCTACACCAGCGGTCACGTCCTGCGGCTGTTTCTGACCGAATACGGCTTTCTGGGGACGCTGGCGGGCGTATTCGGCGTCGCGGGTGCGGTGGCGGCACTCGTGCTCATCAGCACTTCGCAGAACGCGGATCTGATCATTGAGCCGACGGTCACTGCCGGGATGCTGCTGTTCTCGATTGCAATCGCGCTCAGCAGCGCGGCGGTGGTCGCCTGGCTGCCCACGCGCGTCCGTCCGCTTGACGTGCTGCGCTACGAATAGCGCGGGGGAAGATAAAGCGCCCCGTTGGTGGTCAGCGGGGCGCTTTGCTTGTGCTGCTCACGCCTGCAAATGGTGCTGCCCCGCCAGCAGCTTGCCGTCCGGGGCTTGAAACACGATCAGGAGGCGGGCGGCGCTGGCGCTGGCGTTCTCGAAACAATGCGGCTGCGTTGCTTCGAAGAGCAGGCTGTCGCCTGCTTCCATATCATACGTCTCGTTGCTCACGCGATAGCGGATCGTCCCCTCCAGGCAGTGAACGAATTCCTCGCCGCTGTGGACGATAGGCTCGTCGGCATTTCCGGCTCCCGGCTCAACCGTCACCAGGAATGGCTCAAGCTGCTGCCCGCGCAGCCCAATTCCCAGGCTCTCCATCGCAATACCGTTCCCGTCGGAACGCAGCCGTCGATCCCGCCGGATGAAAACCGTCGCTTCCTCATGGGCGTCTTCGAAGAAAGCGGCGATGGATACGTTCAGGGCAGTCGCCAACTGGTGTAACGTGGAGACGGTGGGCGAATTCTCGCCGCGCTCGATGCGACTGATGGCGTTGAACGATAATCCGCACTGCTCGGCTAGCTCCCGCAGAGACAGCCCGTGCTGCTCCCGCAGTATGCGAAGCCTTGCGCCCACATCCGGCTCGATTTGCGCTGTCATAGATAGTCACTCATATCCATAGAAAGTCCCCGTTATTGTACCATAAAAGTTGACGATGTACACTATAGTGGTACAATTCGCTTAAGGGATGGGGTTCGCACGCTGCTCGGCGATGCTACCTCTCCTGTCTCGTGCCGCGTGATCCTCACGAGCGCGCCGCTCTTTTCAAAAGAAGGATGAGCATGAAACGCCAACGATTACACCGGTTCCCGGCACTCCAGTTCGTGCTTATCCTGATGACGGTGCTGGGCGTGCGGGCGATTCTCGCTGCATCCCCCGTCGTCCACGCGGTGCTATTCTATTCCCCGACCTGCGGTCACTGCAATTACATCGTCGACGAGGTTTTCCCGCCTCTTTTTGAAGAGTACGGGGATGGATTGCAGATTATGGGCGTGGATGCCACGACTTCCAGCGGGCAGCGCATGTACCAGGCTGCCGTCGAGCGCTACGCTATCCCGGTTGAGCGCCTGGGCGTGCCGACGCTCATCCTCGGCGATACCGTGCTGGTCGGCTCGGCGGAAATCCCCGCAAAGCTCCACGTTTTGATCGCGTGGAATCTGGTGCAGGGTGGCGTCAATTGGCCCGATATTCCCGGTTTCGCCGAAGCCTTGCGGACGAACGGGGGAACACCCGCGCCAACGGTTCAGTCCAGTCCGCTTCTACCGGACGATCTGACGCTGGATAATCTCATCAGCAGGATACGAGGCGATCTCGCCGGGAACGTGCTGTCTATCCTGCTGCTGGTGGGGATGCTGGCTGTGATGACGCGCGTTCTGGGGTGCATGAGGCGTGCCCGGAACGAGCGCGCAGGGATGAACTCGTTTGCCCTGCGCGGCAGGCGCTGCGGAGCTGTGGCGTCGCTCTGCCTCGTCGGTCTCGGCGTCTCCCTGTACCTGACCTATGTCCAGCTCACGCATACGCCCGCCATCTGCGGACCGATTGGCGACTGCAATGCGGTGCAGCAAAGCCCTTACGTGGCGTTGTTCGGTCTGATACCCATCGGAGTCATCGACGCCCTCGGTTATGCGGCGATGCTGATCGCCTGGGCGGGAACACGATGGGCGCGCGGACGCTTCCGGCACCTGTCCGAGTCCGCGCTGTTCGGCACGGCGCTGCTCGGTACCCTGTTTTCCATCTACCTGACGTTTCTGGAACCGTTCGTGATTGGCGCGACCTGCGCCTGGTGCCTGACCTCGGCGATCAGCATGACGCTGATTCTGCTCGTCGTGGCGGGATCGATGCCGATGCTCACGGGATCGTCCCGACAAACGGCACGTGCATAAGCGGCTCACTCAGTTATCCTTAGAATCAGGAGGATAAATTCTATGAAAATCGCAGTTGCTACCGAGGATGGAAAGACGACCAGCCGACATTTCGGACGCGCGCCTTTCTATCTGGTCTTTACCATCAACGAAGGCGAAATTGTCGAGAAAGTGCAGCGCGAGAAGCCCAGTCACCAGATGTTCGCGCACGAGCCGCACGAGGTACACCTGCACGAGCACGGAACCGGGGCGCAGTCGGAGCATAAGCATTCTCAGATGATCGAGCCGATCCAGGACTGTGACGCCGTCATCGTTCGCGGCATGGGAACCGGAGCCTATCTCGCGCTGCAAGAGGCGAACATTCGCCCCATCGTGAGCGACGTGGACGATGCCGAGGAAGCCGTGCGCGCTTATATCGACGGCACGCTGGTCGATCACCCGGAGCGGCTTCACTGAAAAACCAATGATGCTATTTTCTTGACCTCACCCCGCTGCGCGGCGAACCTTCGGTTCGCGCTTAGCTTCCCCTCTCCACAACGTGGAGAGGGGATTAAGGGGTGAGGTTTTGAAAGGCGATTCGCACACGGGCGTCACTCACTGAACAAGCTACAAATCAAGCGATAAAGGAGATGCTGATGTCGAAAGAAGCATTCATCAAGGGGCTGAATGAAGACCTCGCAGCCGAACTCGGAACCGTCATTCGCTACACTTACCAGTCGAGCAAAGCGGTTGGTTTCGTGGGCGTTGAACTCCGCGATTTACTGAAGCACGAGATCGCCGACGAGCTGGGTCACGCGGCATTTCTCATGGATGTCATCTACGATCTGGGCGGCGAGCCAGTCACCACCCCCAAGGTGTTCGACAAGCCTGACGGTCTCAAGGCGATGCTCGAACTCGACATGGAGATGGAAAAGCAGGACGTTGAGAGCTACAAAGCACGCGCCGCGCTGGCGGAGGAACTGGGCTTTGTCGAGCTGAACATCAAGCTGGAAGAGATGGCGGCGGACGAAGCCGGACATGCGCGTGAGCTGCGCAGGCTCATCAAAGGATTGTAAATTGCTAGTGCTAGTTTGTGTCGGCAATTCCCCTCACCCAGCTCAACGAAGTTGAGCCGTCCCTCTCCCACGTAAACGGGGCGAGGGACAAAAGCCCGCGTTGTTCCCCCTCTCTCCGCTTGCGTGGGAGAGGGGAAGCTGACCAAGGCGAAACGAAGTTTCGCACTGTCAGCCGGGGTGAGGGGTTCAAAGAACTAGCACCAGTCGTTATAAGCTCAACGCCCGCGAAGGTGGACAAAACAGTTCAACCATATTTTCGCCTCATGACAATGCCCCGTCGTGAGGTTTTTGTTCGGACAACACAGCTCGTCTTTCTGCTCATCTCCCACCCCCTATAGAAACTGTCTATACCCCTCCATAGCCAGATCGAATACTGCTTGTGATTATTTTCACTTACAACAGATCGTGTCCCACTCTACACTTTAAGTAATCCATTAAATTGTGTAGTCGTGGATCAGCTATGGATGCGGCGCTTCTCGAACGAGCCAGACAACAAAGCAGTCTTTGCCGAATATTCGGCAACCCCAATCGAGTGCTGATTCTGTGGACGCTGGCGGAACGCGAGCGCTCCGTCGGCGAAATCGCGGCGGCTATCGACGCCTCGCTGCAAAACACGTCGCAGCACCTGCGTCTGATGCAGGCGCGGGGCATCGTGGACTCGCGCCGGGATGGGAACACCATCTACTACCGTCTCGTGCGCGAGTCCCTGCTCGACTGTCGTCTCCTGCACATGGCTGAACACACGGCTCAATGATCGAATCAAGGAGTGATACGAAATGGCAAATATCGACCTGACAACAATGCAAGCTGTGAAAACCGTCGATGCGCGCGGCAGCGCCTGCCCCGGTCCCCTGCTGGAAGCCAAGAAAGGCATCGGCACGGTCAAGGTTGGCGAAGTGCTCGAAATCTGGTCGGGCGACGCGCACACCAAAGAAGACATCCCGAAGTGGGCGCAGAAGGTCGGTCACGAATACCTGGGCTACGTCATCGCTGAGGGCTACGACCGCATTTTCATCAAGCGGCTGAAATAAAGGAGTGCCCGATGGGAATCGGCGCGTCCGCACAGACCAAAATTCTGATCCTGGCAACGCTGTCCGGCGGCTACGCTGGCGCGAACTCGGTGGGGCAGCTCCACACGGATTACGCAGCCAACACGTACATCCTGCCGGTGGTGTGCCCGTCGATGTTCGCGGAGTCGTTCTATCTGCGCACCTTCGAGCGTGGGATTGACGCCATCCTGGTCATGTACAGCGGCACCGACTGCCCCTATAAAGGCGGCGCTGAGCGCACAGCTCAGATCATCAACCGGGTCTATCCGCTCATGACCGAGCGCGGAATCGATACCCGGCGCCTGCGGCTGGTGGCGATCTGCACGGTCTGCACCAAGGCGTTTATGAAGGAAATCGCCGGGATGAATGCGGTGTTGGGTGAAATCGGACCCGTTCGCAAGGAACTTGCGGCTGCCGCAGGCTGAGACCGGTGGAATGAGAGGATAGACGATGACTTCGGAGAGACTACAAGTCGATGCGCTGGTGGTCGGCGGCGGAATTGCCGGGATGCAAACGGCGCTCGATCTGGCTGATCAGGGCTACCAGGTGGCGCTGGTGGAAAAAGAAGCCAGCATCGGCGGCACGATGATCACCCTCAGCAAGGTCTTCCCGACGCTCGACTGCTGTAGCTGCATCACGACGCCGAAGATGTCGGCGGTGGCGCATCACGACCACATTCACCTGTTGACCTACTGCGACGTGCAGGCGATCCACGAAAACGGCGGCGGCTTCAGCGTACAGGTGCAGAAGAAACCGCGCTACGTGGACGAGGAGGCGTGTACGGGCTGCCGCCAGTGTGAGTATGCCTGCCCGGTTGATCTGCCTTCCGCGTTCGACCGGAGTCTGGGCGCGGTGCGGGCGGCGCGGGTGCCGTTCTCGACCGCCGTGCCTCAGAAAGCCGTGATCGACATCGACCACTGCCTGTTCTGCGGCAAATGCGAAAAAGTTTGTCCGGTCGACGCGATTGACTTCACGCAGACGCCGGAGGACATCACCATCGACGCGCGCGCGATTGTGCTGGCGACCGGCTTTCAGCTCACGCCGACCGACGCGAAGAAAGAATACGGCGCCGGAAACGTGCTGCAACGTGATCGACGCGCTGATGATGGAGCGCCTGCTCGCGCCGACCGGTCCCTACGGGCACGTGCTGCGCCCCTCGGACGGCAAAGAACCCGACTCGATTGCCTACGTGCAGTGCGCTGGCTCGCGCGATCAAACGCTGGGCGTGCCCTACTGCTCGCGCGTCTGCTGCATGTACGCCATCAAACAGGCGATGCTGCTCTCCGGTACGCTGCCGCTGGCGGACATCACCATCTACTACATGGACATCCGCACCTTCGGCAAAGGCTACGAGCAGTTCTACCAGACCGCGCAGGCGATGGGCATTCAGTTCGTCAGGGGCAAGGTCGCCCGAATCAGTGAAGACGAGCAGCAGAACCCCGTCGTCCGCGTCGAATTGATGGAAGAAGGATCCGTCGTCGCAGAGCGCACCCACGATCTGGTCGTGCTGTCCGGCGGCGTGCTGCCCGCCTACGATCCGCGTGCGCTCTACGGCGTGCCGGTGAGCGGCGACGGCTTTGTCGCCACGCCGTCGCCCAACCTCTCGCCCTGCCTGACCGAGCGACCGGGCATCTTCGTGACCGGGACGGCGGCAGGACCGATGGACATCGTGGACAGCATCGTGATGTCCGGGGCGGCGGCGGCGGAAGCGGCTGCCTATCTGGAAGGTCGCTCAGCGGGCGTCGTCGTCCACAGCGGGAAGGAATTGATCCATGCCTGAATCCGAACGCAACCAAAGCCCGACGCCGGAGGATGAAATCCGCATCGGCGTCTATACCTGCTACTGCGGCGGCAACATCAGCGACGTGGTGGAATGCGATAAAGTCGCGCGGGCGCTGCGCGACCAGCCTAACGTGGTCGTTTCCCGCACTGACATGTCGATGTGCTCGGATGCCGCGCAGGCGATCCTCGAAGCGGACATCCGCGAGCGCGGCGTCAACCGCGTCGTCGTCGGGGCGTGCGCCCCTGCGCTGCACGAGCATACCTTTCGGAATGCCTGTGCCCGCGCCGGGCTGAATCCCTACCTCTATCATCACGTCGGCTTGCGCGAACAGGCGAGTTGGGTGCATCACGACGACAAAGACGCGGCGCAACCGAGAAAGCCATTCGCCTGATGAAAGCGGGCGTCGCCAAAGCGCGCCTGCTGACGCCGCTCGACCCGATCGGCTTGAGCGCGGAAAAACACGCGCTGGTGATCGGCGGCGGGGTGGCGGGGCTGCGCTCGGCGCTGGACATCGCCCGGCGCGGCATCCGCGTGACGCTGATCGAGCGCACGCCGTTCCTGGGTGGGCACGTCGCCCAGCTCGAATCGGTCTTCCCGACCGGCGAAGACGCGCGAACGCTGCTGCGCCAGTTGATCGAAGCTGTGACGACGCACCCGCTGATCACGGTGCGGACAAACGCCGAGATCACGGGCGTGCGCGGCTATGTCGGCGACTTCCACGTGCAGATCACGCAGCAGCCGCGCGGCGTCAGCGGCGATTTCGCCGATCTTGAGCAGGCGATAGCCGCCTGCCCCGAAGAAGTGCCGGATGCGTTCAACTACGGCATGACGACCCGCAAGGCGATCTACAGCGCCTATCCCGGCTGCTACCCGGCTGCACCGGCTATCGACTGGGCACACTGCACCCGCTGCGGCGCCTGTCAGCAGGTCGATCACGGCAGTATCGACCTGAACGCCGAGCCGGAAACGGTTGAGATCAACGTGGGCGCGCTGGTGGTGGCGACCGGCTTCCGACCCTACGAACCGCCGCGCGGCGAATACGGCTACGGCGAATTCGCGCAGGTCATCACTCTGCCCCAGTTGATCCGCCTGCTGGCGCTGAACGACGGCGCGGCGCTGAAATTCGGCGGACGCCCGGTTCGCAATATCGGGCTGATCCACTGCGTCGGCAGCCGCCAGATCGAGGGCATTCACGCGCCGCAGCCCGACGGTCAGGTCAACAACTACTGCTCGCGCGTGTGCTGCACGGCGACCCTGCACGTCGCCAACGCGCTGCACAAGCGTTTTCCCGATGTCAACATGGTGGATTTTTATCAGGACATTCGCACCTACGGGCGCGGGCACGAAGACGAGTACGTCAGCGCCTCGGAGAACATGGTGCGCTTCCTGCGCTTTCACGGCGACGACCAGCCGCAGGTCGTTCAAGCGCCCGCTGGCGAGGCGTATCCCCTGCTCGTCCGCATCAACGATCAGCTCACGCGGGGCGAAGCCATCGAAGTGCCCGTCGATCTGGTGGTGCTGGCGGTCGGCATGATGCCCAGCCCGGTTGACGACCTCATCACCCTGCTCAAGATCGCGGCGGGCACGGATCGCTTCCTGCTGGAGGTGCATCCCAAGCTGCGCCCGGTGGAGACCGCTGTGCCCGGCATCGTGCTGGCGGGGACGGCGCAGGGACCGATGAACATTCAGGAAAGCTGCGCGGCGGCGTCAGCAGCGGCGGCGAAGGTGAGCGCCCTGTTGAGTCAGGGGATGGTCGAGCTTCAGCCGTTCGTCGCGCGCGTCGATCCTGAGCGCTGCACCGGCAGCGGCGAATGCCTCGCCGTCTGCCGCTACGAGGATGCCATCACCCTGGAAACTGTGTCGGTGGATGGTCACGAGGTGCAGCGCGCCGTCGTCACGCCCGCCAACTGCGCGGGCTGCGGGGCGTGCATCAGCGCCTGCCCCAATCAGGCGATTGACCTGCAAGGCTGGACGGTCGATCAGTACGACGCCATGATCGACGCCCTCGTCGAGCCGATAGCGGAACTGGAGGCGCAAGCATGACCGCGCGGAGTCGACGCCAGGAAGCGCGGCGCGGCGCTCAAACAACTGCGCGAACAGCACAAGGACAGCGTGGAACGCACGCAGGCGCTGCTGAAAGAACAGCAGGCGGTTCGCAGGCAGCTCTGCCAGACGCTGCGCGACGGCGCGAAAACCGTGCCCGAACTGGCAGCCGCGACCGGACTGCCCGCCGATCAGGTGTTATGGCACATCACCGCGATGAAAAAGTACGACCGGGTCGAAGAAACGGAGATGTGCGGGGAATACTACCTGTATCGGTTAGCTGAGGAGACGAAATCATGAGTCAGCGTGTTGACCTGAATTTCGTGAAAGAACTCAAAAAATACGGCGCCATCAACACCGAGGCGTGCTTCAACTGTGGCAACTGTACCGCTATCTGCCCGCTGACGAGCGACAAACACCCGTTCCCGCGCGACATGATCCGCTATGCTCAACTGGGCTTGAAAGATCGCATTCTCGCCAGCAGCGATCCCTGGCAGTGTTACTACTGCGGTCAGTGTACGGAAACCTGCCCCAGGGGCGCGGAACCCGCCGAGACGATGATGGCGATCCGGCGCTGGGTTACGGCGCAGTACGACCGCTCCGGGGAAGGCGCGCGTTTATATCTCTCCGGCAAAGCGGTGCTGCTCGTGGTCGCGCGCTATGTGGTGCTGACGCTGCTGCTGCTGGTCATCTACCACGTATTGACGGGCGGCGTCGAACATCGTCACCGATCACGTCGCCCTGAATCAATTCGCGCCCGTCGGACTGGTCTGGGCGCTCGTGCTGCTCCACTTCGCCTACCTCAGCTACCGGCTGGCGCGGAGCACGCGGGAGATGCACCGGCTGATCATGAAGCCAGCAGGCTTCTCCCGTGCCGTTCTCGATCTATGCATCGGAGTTCAAGACCTTCCTCATCCATTTCTTCACCCAGCGGCGCTGGCGCGCCTGCGGCGAGCCGGTTCAGCAGCGGCGTTGGCGCAATCACCTGCTGCTGATGTCCGGCTACCTGACCATGCTCGTGCTGGTGGTCGGCTTGTTGGGGTGGTTCCAGACCGACGCGATCTACCCGATTTACAACCCGCAGCGCTGGCTGGGCTATTACGCCACTATCGTGCTGATCTACGCCGCGTCGGAAGCGCTGATCGGGCGGATGCGCAAGCGCGAGCAGATGCACCGCTTCTCGCATCACACCGACTGGCTCTTCCCGGCGTTCATCCTGATCGGCGCGGTCACGGGCATTCTCGTCCACATCTTTCGCTACGCCGGGTGGGCGCTGCCGACCTACGCGATCTACACCGTCCACGTCATGGCGATGGTCGCCATGCTGGATACCGAGGTCGGCATTGGCAAGTGGTCGCACCTCATTTATCGCCCGATGGCGCTCTATCTGGAACGGGTTAAGGAACGATCCGCAGAGCAACGCCCGGCTGACGGGCTGGTCGCTGCGGGAACCGATTGATCGTGATTTTGCAGTCTCGAAGGAGAGACCAATATGGCTCAAAAGATGGTCGTGGTTTGTAATGGTGATGCCCCCAAGAATATCATGCCGACGCTGATTTTCGCGTCGTCCGGCATCGCGCTGGACTATGAAGTCCACCTGTTTTTCTGCCCCGCAGGCGCCAAGTGGACGCTGAAAGGGGCGCTGGAGGAACTCGGCACGCCGAAAGGGCTGCCGAACCCCATCAATCTCATGGACACCATCCTGGATCAGGGCGGCAAGGTCGTGCTGTGCGAGCTGGCGCTGGAGAATCAGGGAATCGATCCCAAAGACCTGCGCGACCAGCGCATCCTCATCGAGAAAGCGCCGCCGTTCCTGATGGCTGCCGACGGCGCTGAAATGACCTACGTTTTCTAACCAGAAAGACAACTCCTCTCCGTAATAGGATCGGTCTGTGTCGCTTTAGCGAGGGCGGCGCAGACCGATCCGTTTTCGCTGTGAGGTGGCGGCTATTTCTCGGCGATGCGCAGGAGGTCGGCGTTCACCGGGTCATGCACGAAGCTCCAGAAGGCTTCGACCGCCCGGTTGGCGGAGTACATTTCCGGGCGAATCATATAAATTTGACGCCTCAGGTCGATGCCCGCGACCGGAATCTCGACGACCGTTCCCAGCCTTAACGCCCACGAAGCTGCCAGTCGAGAGACGAAGGAAATGCCGAAATTCGCCTCGACGGTCTTGACGATGGCTTCCGCGTTGCCCACTTCCAGAAAGATGTCCATATCGTCGAGCGTGATGTCGTGCTTGCCCATCTCGGCGAGCATGACGCGGCGCGTCCCTGAACTCTCCTCGCGCAGGATCAACGGCGCGGCTAGCAGATCGGACGAGTCGATGCAGTCCCGCGATGCCCAGGGATGCTCCCTTGAAGCGATCAGGATGATGTGATCCGTGAAAAATTCCTGACATTCAAATTCGCCGCCGCAGGCATCGTAACTGACGACGCCGAGGTCTGCCTCCTGTTCGAGCAGGCGGGGGATGACGCTTTCCTGCGTGCAGCCGAGAATCGAGACCTGTACGTCGGGGTGCTGCGCGCGGAAACGGGCGGCGAAGAGCGGCAGCATGTACTTGCCGGTGGTCGTGCTGCACGCGATCCGAATTTGCCCCGCGACGTTCTCGTGCAGGGATTCCATCATCTGCTGAATCTCGATGAACTCGTAGACTATTTTGCGCGCTCTGGGGAGCAGCAGCCGACCCGCCTCGGTCAGTTTCAGCTTGGGACCGGAGCGGTCGAACAGCTCGACGCCCAACGTCTGCTCCAGCAGCTTGATGTGATGGCTGATGGTGGGCTGCGTCAGGTTGAGCTGTCGCGCCAACTCCGAAAAGCTGAGAGTTTGGGCGGCATACAGAAACGCCTGAAGTTTTGCGTTGTCAATCATATCCGCTACACCGACGCCTTCCATCCGGCTCAGATGCTGATTTACCAATCACAAAGAGCAAGGATAACACTATCGAGGTCAAGGTAAGCACTGAAAAGGTCAATGCGAATGTCATCGTGGAGCCGTGAGGTATGTCACTCCCCCGCGCAGGCTCAACGGGAGTACGCTGTATTCAGAAAATTGAATGTAATGAGTGCGGCGATGGAAGAATTAGCGAGTCTGTTGAAAGCGATGGCACACCCGACGCGGCTGCAAATCCTCAGTATGCTGCGGCAGGGCGAGCTTTGCGTCTGCCACATCGAGAACGCGCTGGGTAGGCGTCAGCCCTATATTTCGCAGCAGCTCATGGTTCTGCGTGATTCGGGCGCCGTCGACAGTCGTAAGGACGGCTTGCAAGTCTACTATCGCATCCGCGATCCGCGCGTCTATCGCCTGCTCGATGCCGCGCTGGGCGAACTTGATACCTCAAGTTTCGCGGCTCTGCCGGACTGCTCGTGTCCAGCCTGTACCTCCGCCGCGCTCATCCAAATCGATTGAAGGAGAATCCTCATGCTCGAAATCAAAGTCCTCGGCTCCGGCTGTCCCAATTGTCAGCGGCTGGAGCGCGAAACCCGCGCTGCGCTGGACGAGGCGGGTATCGCTTATCAGCTCAACAAAGTCACGGAATACGGCGACATCGCTGCTTACGGTGTCCTGAGCACGCCCGCGCTGGTGATGAACGAAAAGGTCGTATCTGCCGGGCGCATTCCCGCTCGCGCCAAGATTGTCGAACTGGCGCGGACAAACGCCTCTGAAACTGTCTGATCCGATGGAAGCCCTGTCGTATCGCGCGCAGGGCTTTTCATACGCTTATCCATATTCATTTTCTCGAATGTAAAGGTCGTAACATGGCGTCGCAAACGCAAAAACTCAGTCCTGTGCCGAGTACACGCCGGGACTTCGGGCTGGTCGCGCTCGTCCTTGTGCTCTGGTGGATCATCTTCAGCAATCTGCAAGCGGTCGTCGATTTCGTGACCTACCAGCTTTTGGGGCTGAACGCGGACGACCACCTCGGCAGCGCGCTCAATTTCTTCCTCTACGACGTGCCGAAAATCCTGCTGCTGCTGTCGGTGATGATCTTTCTGATCACGCTGCTGCGGACGTTCATCACACCGGAGCAGACGCGCCGCTGGTTGGGCGGGAAGCGCGAAGGCGTCGGCAATATCCTCGCCGCCGGGGTTGGGGTGATCACGCCGTTTTGCTCGTGCTCTGCTGTGCCGCTCTTTATCGGCTTCGTCGAGTTGGGGCTTCCGCTCGGCGTCACCTTCTCCTATCTCGTCGCCGCGCCGATGGTCAATGAAATCGCGCTGGTGATGCTGTTCGGCATGTTCGGCTGGCAGGTAGCGGGATTATACCTGGTCTCCGGGCTGATCATCGCGGTGCTGGCGGGGATCGTCATCGGGCGGTTGGGCATGGAGCGCTACGTCGAGGAGTTTGTCTATCAGGTCAGGGTGGGCGGCAAAGGGCAGATGATCGAAGAGCGGCTGACCTGGCACGAACGCTTCGTTCAGGCGCTCGACAGCACGCGCGACATCGTCGGCAAAGTCTGGCTGTTCGTCGTCGTCGGGATCGCCATCGGCGCGCTGATACACGGTTTCGTCCCCGACGACTTTCTGGCGGAAACGCTGGGCAAAAATGACTTCTGGACGGTGCCAGCGGCGGTGATTCTCGGCGTCCCGCTCTATTCCAACGCCGCCGGGATCATCCCGGTCGTGAGCGTGTTGATGGACAAAGGCGTCGCGCTGGGGACGGTGCTGGCGTTCATGATGTCGGTGGTCGCGCTCAGTCTGCCGGAGATGATCATCCTGCGCCGCGTGATGAAACCCCGCTTGATGGCGGCTTTCATCATCGTCGTCGCCTGCGGGATTGTGCTCACCGGATACCTGTTTAACGCGATACTCGTCTAAAACGACATCTCAGGTGACGCCCTCAGTCTGGAACTGCTTGATCTGTTCCGCCGAGTAGCCGATTTCGGCGAGAATTTGCGCGGTATGTTCGCCAAGCATGGGCGGATGCTGCTCGTATTGCAGCGGGGTCATCGACATGTGGATGGGTGTCGCCAGCGACCGCAGCATCCCCAGAGACGGATGCTGCAATTCGACGATGAAATTGCGCTCCAGCAGATGCGGGTCGGCAAGGGCTTCGGAAACCGAGTTGATCTTGCCGACCGGGACTTCGGCGGCGCGCAGCAGTTCGAGCCACTCGTCGGCGGTGCGCTGGCGAATGACCGAACGAACGGCGGGCATCAGTTCGTCGTAGTAGGTGACGCGGTCGGCGTTGGTCGCGTAGCGAGGATTACGCCCAAGTGCGTCCAATCCGGCGATTTCACAGAACTTCCGCCACGTATTATCCGATCCAACACCCAGGATGAACCAGCGCTCGTCCTTCGCCTGTACCGGCTCGTAAGGCGCGATCTGCGGATGGCGATTCCCATACTGCTGCGGCTCGTCGCCCGTTGCGAAATACGCCCCTGCGTAATTTTCCAGCCAGGTCATCTGTCCTTCTTGCAGCGACATATCGAGCATTTGCCCGCTGCCGGTCGAGTGACGCGCTTCGAGCGCGGCGAGAATGCCGATCAGGGTGAAAAGTCCGCAGGTCATATCGGCTATCGGTGTGGGGAAGCGCATCGGACCGGCGTCGGGCGCGCCAGAAATCGCCATCATGCCCGACTCCCCCTGCGCGACCAGATCGTAGCCGAACTGGTCGGCGCGCGGTCCGACTCGCCCATAGCCGCTGATCGAGGCGTAGATCAGGCGCGGGTTGCGCGCGCGGAGCGTCTCGTAGTCCAGACCATACTTCTTCAGCGACGCGGTGGTGGCGATGTTCGTCATGAACACGTCGGCGGTATCGACCAGCTTATGCAGGATTTCACGTCCGGCAGGCGTCGAGATGTTGAGCGTCATGCCGCGCTTGTTCCGGTTCACCGCCAGATAGTAGGTGCTTTCCGTGCCGACGAAGGGAGGACCCCATGTACGCGACTGGTCGCCGGAACCGGGGCGCTCGATCTTGATCACGTCCGCACCGAGATCGCCCAGCATCATGGCGCAGTAGGGTCCCGCCAGCGCCTGTGTCTGGTCAATCACCCGTAGACCGGCTAATGGTGGCGTCATGCGAAGTCTTCCTTTTGGTTGAGTTGACGAATCGTTTGCTGGCGCACAGCCAGGAGAATCACCCCAACGGCAATCAGCGGCAGCAGCGTCCATACCCCGAAAACCAACCCCCAGCCGCCGCGCGTGAGCAGCAGCCCGACCATCGTGCTGCCAATCGCCCCGCCGATGCTGTGCGTCGCGTCCATCAGCCCTGCCACAATCGAGGTGCCGAAATGCGCGTGGCTGGTGAGCGGGATCGCCGTCAGGAGGATGTTGGTCAGGGCGTAGGAGGTGATGCCCATCCCCGCCAGCAGGATGACCGCCGAGAGGGTCGTCGGTGGCAGGAAAAAAGCCAGGGCGCGGGTGGCTGCCGCCAGCACCAGCAGCACGATCAGACTGGTCAGCGCATTACCATCGAAACGGCGCAATATCCACGCGCTCAGCCACACCGTCCCCAGCAGCCCGAAAATCGGGAAGATGATCGCCGTCAGTGCCGCCTGATCGAGCGGAAGCGTCTGGGCAATGAACGTCGGCGCGAACAGCAGCGCGCCGTTGAGCAGCGCACCGCCGACCAGCGCCGTGATCAGAAGGTGCCATAGTTCGCCGGAAAGCGTCTTGAGCATGGGTAGGGTCAGCGATGGCTGTGCTTGCGTCGAGGATGCGGCAGGCACGCTCAGGATATACCAGATAATCCCAATGCCGAGCATGATGAGCGGCGGAATGACGAACAGGAGCCGCCACTGTCCGGTGCTGAGGAGCAGCGCGGTCAGCACCCACGTGAGCGTGTTGCCGACCACATAGGACGCGCCGAATGCCCCGGCGATTCGCTGCCGCTGCGAGGGCGCCAGCGTCACGCTCAGCGTCCGCAGGATCGGTCCCCAGCCCATCGACTGGAGAAAGCCGTTGATCAGCCAGAGGATCACCATCACGGGCAGCGATGATGCTGTCGCAAACACCAGATTGATCGCCGTTGAGCCGACGATGCCGATCAGCACCATGCGCCGGGTATCGACGCGGTTGCCCAGCCAGCCGTTGACGAGCTGCCCAACGGCATACGTCCACAGGGTCGCGCCTGCCAGCGCGCTAATCTCGTCGGGAGAAAAGTGGAGGTCGGTCTGGATAGCGGGAAGGGCGGTGGCGAGGTTCACGCGCCCCAGATAAAACGAGGCGTAGGTGACCCACCCCAGAATCACAACGCGCCATTGCCACCGGGTAAGCTCTAGTTTTTCCAAGGAACATCCCGCTCATGGTGTAAGTATCGAATAAGATTTGTTTGACGCTAAGGTGTGTCTTGTGAATATTTCAGCGCGCGCATCCTCGACGCTTCCAGGTGATTGAGCAGCGCGGCGCTCAGGCGTTGGGACGACGGGTCTTCCAGCGCCTCAAAGATTTGTTCGTGCTCAAAATGGATCGCGTCAAAGTCGCGGGGCGTGAAGCTGCGCACGATGCGCGCGACCTGCATGTGGACGTTCATCTGCTGGAACAACTGCACCATGCGCGGCGTGCCGCCACGCTCGACCAGGCGCTCGTGGAACTGCTGGTCAAGCTGCAAATACTCGTGGATGACAGGCTGCCAGTCATCCGCCTGCGCCAGATCGTCCATCTGCCGACGAATGTCGTGGAAAAACGTGTAGTCTTCCGGCGTCAGATACTTGAAAATGCAAAGCGCGACGTACAGCTCAAACGCGCTGCGAATCTTGTAAGCTTCGTCCAGCTTTTCGGCATTGACGGGCATCACGAACGTCCCGCGCCGCGCCTGAATGTCGACCAGTCCTTCCGCTTCCAGCCTGGTCAGCGCACTCTTGAGCGGCGTCCGGCTGATCGCCAGCGACGATTCCAGTTCGGCGAGGTCGAGGCGTTCGCCGGGCGCGAAGTCGTAGCGCAGGATTCGCTCACGCAGCAGTTGATAAACCACATCATCGAGATTGGGGAGTGAGACCGGGTGTAAGTCAACCTTATTGTCCAACTTGTTCAATCGCTCCCCAATGCCTAAGCATCTGAAGAAATCTGAAATTTCAGATGTCTGGATTTGCCTTTGAGGTATAGTATGCCCAATTAATGATTGTGTCAAGTTCATGCCCTATCCAGGCAGAAACGGGTATAATGGCGCGCCGTCTCATTTGACAAATCGCTTTTTCTTATTATGATAACTCTCAACAGAGATTTCAGGTTTTAGATTTCAGTTTAATACTTTTCTAGGACAATCATGCGAAAATTGGGCATCGAGATCTTTTATTGGCTCGATAACTGGGACGACGACCAAGTCGCCTGTTTCGCCAGAGCGCGTGCGGCGGGTTTCGACGCGGTTGAAATCTCGCTCATCAACGGACCCGACATTGACATCGCTGCTTTTCGCGCCGGGTTGGCGCAGCATCATCTCGATGTCTATTGCAGCGTCGGTCTGCCGCTTACTCACGACATCACCAGCCCCGACGCCGCTGTGCGGCGCGCTGGGGTTGAATTCCTGAAGCGCTGCGTCGAGACCGCAGCCAAACTCGGCAGCCCGATTCTGGGCGGTCTTCCGCACGTCCCCTGGCTCCACTTCCCCGAAGCCACCGACTTGCGTCCTTACCGCGAGCGCAGCGCCGCCGCGATCCGCGAAGTCGCTTCGACTGCGAGCGACCTGGGCATCGTCATCACCACCGAACTGATCAACCGCTACGAAACCTACATTTTCAACACGGTCGCCGAAGGGCTGGACTATCTGCGCCTGGTCAATCACCCTGGCGTGAAACTTCAGCTCGACACCTATCACATGAACATGGAAGAAGACGACCTCCCGGCGGCGATCCGGCAGGCTGGCGCGCACATCGGTCATTTCCACTGCGCGGACAGCAATCGCAAGCTGCCGGGACAGGGACACATCGACTGGCGGGCGATCAAGACCGCGCTGGACTCGGTAGGTTACTCCGGCGGTCTGGTGATCGAAACGTTTCCCAATCCATCCGCAGAGACCGGGCGCACCGTTAATACCTGGCGTCCGCTGGTGCGCGATTTTGACGCCGAGGCGAAAGCAGCGCTCGCCTTTTTGCGCGAACACGTTGCCTGACTGGCAGTTCAATGATGCAGACTCCATTGCCTGTGGAGGAGGTGCGAATGGCGTAAGGTGAATGCGCGTCGATACCAAAACCGAAATTATGCGCGTTAAGGAGAAAAAGCTGTGCTGAATCCAAAGCGAATTACTGTGTTTGTTTTCGTGTTGATGCTCTGCTCGGTGATGCTGGGGGCAGTTGCCGCTCAGGAAGCAACGCCGGAAGCACTGCTCGGCACGGTTCCCGGCTACGGCACCTGGCAAGATGTGCTCGATGCGGCGAAAGGCACCACGGTCAACTTTTTCATGTGGGGCGGTTCGGACAAGATCAACACCGATGTTGATAACGATATTGGTGCCAGAGTCAAAGACCTGTACGACATCACGCTCAACCGCGTCCCGCTTGCCGATACGGCAGATGCCGTCAACAAAGTGCTCGACAAATCAGCGGCGGGCGTCACGACAGGCACCATCGACCTGATCTGGATCAACGGCGAAAACTTCCGCACGCTCAAGGATGCCAACCTGCTCTATGGTCCCTGGTCGCAGTCGATCCCGAACGCGAAATACGTCGACTGGAGTGATCCAGCGCTCGCCTATGACTTCGGCGTTGCGGTCGATGGCTACGAGTCGCCCTGGGGACATGCCCAGTTCGTGATGCAGTACAACACCGCGCTGGTCGGCGACAACCCGCCGACGACCTTTGAGGCGCTGGCGGACTGGATTCACGCACACCCCGGTTTGTTCACCTACCCGGCGATTCCTGACTTCACCGGCAGCGTTTTCCTTCGCCATCTGTTCTACTGGGCAGCAGGCGGTCCCGAACCATTCCTGAACGGCTTCGATCAGTCGGTCTACGACGAATATGCGCCGAAAGTGTGGGCATACCTCAACGACATCAAGCCCGACCTGTGGCGCAACGGCGAGACCTACCCGGACGCTGCCACCGAAATGACCATGTTCGCCAACCAGGAACTCGCGTTCCACATGGGCTATGGTCCCGGTGACGCCGCCGTTCACATCGCCGACGGCAGTTACCCCGAAACGGTTCGCACCTTCGTCTTCGATACGGGCACGATTTCCAACAATAACTTCGTGACCATCCCATTCGACGCGCCGAACCCGGCGGGCGCGATGGTCATCGCCAACTACATGCTGACGGAAGAATACCAGTTGAAGCTGGTTGACCCGAACAAGTGGGGCTGGCTGTCACCCATTTCGCCAACCGTCTACTCGCAGCAGTTCCAGGATGCGGTCGCCGCGATGGATCGTCCGGCGGCGACTCTTCCGTCCGACGTTCTGGCTTCGCACGCGCTGCCCGAACCGCCTGCCGCGTGGGTCACGGCAATTGAGCAAGGCTGGACGGATAACGTCTTAAAAGCGCAGTAGGTCCAATCAACATGGGGTGGCTGTCATTTAGGCAGCCACCCGGAACGGCAGGAGTTTTCATGCGTTGGCTTCGACTGGTCGAAAAACTGCGCGTCCCGATGATGTTGTTTCCCTCGGTAGCGCTTCTGATCATCCTGTTCGGCGGCGGCATGATCGTCGGTTTGGGGCAGAGCTTCGGCTATTTCCCCATCATTGGGCTGACGAATTTCACGCCGAAATACTACGTCGATGTCCTGACAGATCCCGGTTTCCTGCAATCGCTCTGGCTCACGTTTCGTATCGCCTTCGTCAGCACGCTGCTGTCGTCGATGCTGGCGGTCGCCTTCGCGCTGGTGCTGCGCCGGAGTTTTCGCGGCAGCCGCCTGCTGACATTCCTGTTTCAGGTGCCCATCCCCATTCCGCACCTGGTCGCTGCGGCGGGGATCGTCCTGCTGGTCAGCCAGAGCGGGCTGCTCTCGCGCGGCTTGGTCGCGTTGGGGGTCACGCACACACCCGCTGATTTCCCCGCGATGGTCTTCGATCCCGGAGGCATCGCTATTCAGCTCACGTTCTTATGGAAAGAAGTGCCCTTCATCGGTATCGTCGTGCTGGCGGTGCTTCAGGGCATTGGTCCGCAGTATGAGGAAATCGCCCAGACGCTCGGCGCGAACCGCTGGCAGCGCTTTCGCTACGTGCTGCTGCCGCTGATGCTGCCGGGTATCCTGTCGAGTTCGATCATCGTGTTCGCTTTCGTCTTCGGCAGCTATGAAATCCCGCTGCTGCTCGGCGTGCGCTATCCGACAACCCTGCCCGTCCTGGCTTTCCAGGATTATCAAAACCCGGACCTTGCCCTGCGACCGCAGGCGATGGCGATGAGCATTATCCTGGCGGTCATTGCGGTCGTCCTGTTGATTGCTTACCGGCGGCTGACGAAGTATGCCGTCAACGCCTGAAGGAAGTTCGATGTCAAAGCTGGTACGCTGGATCGCGGGCATCTCAATCGTCGTGGCGATACTCGGTCCGATCATCCCGCAGATCATCTGGTCGTTCGTTCACCGCTGGCTGTTCCCGGCGCTGCTGCCGACTCAATGGAGCCTCGATCCCTGGCAGTACGTCTTTTCGCAGTCGTCGCGGGTGGGCGAAGGCTTCGTCAACAGCCTGCTGATCGCGCTGTTCGTCTCGCTCCTGTCGATTGTGGTAGCGCTGCCCGCGTCGCGCGCCATCGCTCTGCACGACTTCAGGGGCAAAGGCGTCGTCGAATGGCTGCTGATGATCCCGATCATCGTGCCCGGCGTGGTGGTGACGATGGGCATTCATCAGGTCTTCATTCGCCTGCACCTGACCGATACCTTCATCGGCGTCTGCCTGATCCACCTGATCCCCTGCATCCCGTATATGGTGCTGGTGATGTCGAGCGTCTTCGCCAACTACGGCACCGAGTTGGAAGACACGGCGCGCAGCCTGGGCGCAAGCCCCCTGCGCGTGCTGTGGCATGTCACGCTGCCGGGCATTCTGCCGGGCTTGCTCGTCGCCACGATGTTCACGTTCCTGATCTCGTGGAGCCAGTACATCACCACAGTCCTTATCGGCGGCGGGACCATCGTGACGCTGCCGATGGTCCTGTTTCCGTTCATCAGCGGCAGTAACTACGCCAACGCTGCCGCCATCAGTCTGGTCTTCGTCGCTCCGGCGATTCTCGTGCTGATCCTGACCTCCCGGCAGCTTGGCAGGGAGTCCGCTGTGATGGGAGGGTTTGGACGGCTATGACAACCGTCGTGCTCAAAGATTTGCAGCGTCGCTTTGGCGACGTGATCGCCGTCAATAAGCTGAATCTGGAAATCCAATCGGGTGAGCTGGTCGCCTTCCTTGGTCCGTCCGGGTGCGGCAAAACGACCACCCTGCGCATGGTGACGGGGCTGCTGCTGCCCACCGGCGGCGATGTCCTGTTCAATGGCAAGTCGATGCTCACCATCCCGACGGAGAAACGCGGCGCGGTGATGGTCTTCCAGAAGCACCTGCTGTTTCCGACCATGAACGTCGGGCAGAATGTCGGCTTCGGGCTGCGAATGCAGGGCGTCGACCGGAAAGAGGTCGACCGGCGCGTGAGCGAAATCCTCGAACTGGTGCGCCTGCCCGGTTTCGAGCAGCGCCGCGCGCACGAGCTTTCCGGCGGGCAGCAGCAGCGTATCGCGCTGGCGCGCGCGCTGGTCGTGCGCCCCAAAGTCCTGCTGCTCGACGAGCCGCTGGCGAACCTCGACGCGAACCTGCGCCTGGAGATGCGCGAACTGATCCGCAGCATCCAGCGCGAGATGAGCATCACCACCATCTTCGTCACCCACGATCAGGAAGAAGCGGTCATGCTTGCCGACCGCATCGCGCTGATGTTCGACGGCGTGCTTCAGCAGTACGACGTGCCGCAGGCATTTTACGAATGCCCGCGCTCGGTGAAGGTTGCCAATTTCTTCCGCAACGAGAACGTTCTGGCAGGCACGAAGCGTGGCAGCACGGTGCAGACGGCGCTTGGCGCGCTGGACATCGACCCGGCGAAGGTCGCCCAGCCGGACGGCGAGGTGCTGGTCACGGTGCGACCGGAAGGTGTCGGGCTGATCGCCGACTCGAATACGAACGTGGTTCAGGCGAAAGTGCTGGCGCAGGTTTACATGGGCACGTACACGCAGGTGCAGCTCGACGTGGCGGGACATAAGTGGCTGGCGCACGGTCCCACCGACTTTCACACACAAATCGGGGAGATGATTCCGATCTCGCTGCCCAAATCGCACATCTGGCTGCTGCCCGCCGAGGGAACCGCGTGATGGAAAGCAGCCGCCTGTTTCAGAAGGTTTACGGCTGCCTGCTCGGCGGCGCGATTGGCGACGCGCTCGGCGGTCCCGTCGAACACTGGACGCCGGAGCAAATTCGCGCTGTCTACGGCAATCTCGATCACTTCGTCGCCTACGACCGACCGCCCAGCCATCACGGACACTTCGGCGAAGGCGAGCGTATCGGCGCGTACACCGACGACACGCGGCTCAAGCACCTGATCTGCGACGCGATTTTCAAGGCGGGCGGCAAACCCCGCGCGGGCGATCTGGCGGACGTGCTGGCGGAAGCCTATCACCACGCGCCGGACGCGATGTACCAGGGGTTTGTCGAGGAATACTACAAGAAAGCCATCTGGGGGCGCGACAAGGTGATCTTCAGCGGCGAGCCGACCAACGGCGCGATCATGGCGAACTCGCCGCTCGGCTTGATCAGCGCCTGCCGCCCCGACGACGCCTACCAGCTTGGCTTCGACCTCGCCTTCTTCACCGATGGGCACGCCAAGACCGCCGCCGCGATGATGGTCGCAGCCGTCGCCGAAGCCATGCGCCCGCAGCCGACGGTTGACGGCGTGATCGAAGCGGCGCGGGCGGCACATCTGCGCTTCGCCCGCAGGCGCGAAGGCGACGAGTGGCATACCACGCCCTGGCGCTATGACCCCAACGTCCAGTTTCTCGACAAGGCGCTTGAGATCGCCCGCAAGGAGCGCGACGTGTTCGCCATCCGCGCGCCGCTGGTCGAACTGCTCGAATGGGGACACCTGTTTTCCGAATCGATTCACACGCTGGTGGTGGCGCTGGCGATGTTCGTCGCCGCGAACGGCGATCTGAAGCAGGCGATCATCGGCGCGGTCATGTACGGGCGCGACAAGGACAGCTACGCCAGCGTGGTCGGCGCGCTCGCCGGAGCCTTTCACGGCGTCGACGCCGTCCCGCCGGAGTGGATTCAGCCGGTGATCGACGCCAACCCCGAAGTCGATATGCACGACTATGCGCGCCGCCTCACCGAATTAATCGCGGCGGACTATCAGCAGGCGCGCGCCAATCTGGACGATCTAGGAGCCTTACTCTCATAAACGAGGAGTTTATGCCCACATTTCCGGTAATTCCCGAAGACAAGCTGCGCCACATGCTGGAGCCGCCAACCGCTCCCGTGCGGCTGATCATCGACACCGACGCCCACAACGAGATCGACGACCAGTACGCCATCACCTGGACTCTGCTCTCGCCCGATAGACTGAAGCTGGAAGGCGTGCTCGCCGAGCCGTACTCGCACGGGCATCACCGCGCGCCGCTGCTGCAAGCCTACGAGGCGCTCAAAGCGGACGCGAACGCCGCCCTGACCGATGCGCTGCTGCCTTACCGCCGCGCGGCGCTCAACATGCTCGCCAACGACATCGATCCCTACCGCATTCGCTACGAGGGCACGGCGGAGGGGATGGAGCTGAGCTATCAGGAAATCCTGAAAGTCTTCGGTCTGCTCGACCAACCCAGCGAAGGCAAGGTTTTTCGCGGCTCGGAAGGCTACCTGACCTCGCTCGACCAGCCGCTGCGCACCCCGGCAGCCGAATTCCTGATCGAGCGCGCCTTTGCCAGCGACGAGCCGCTTTACGTCGGCTGCATCGGCTGTCTGACCAACCTCGCCTCGGCGATCCTGATCGAGCCGGAGATCATCACGCGCATCGTCGTCACCTGGACATCGTCGTATCCCTCGTGCGTGACGCTCAACAACCGCCCGTCGCTCAATCTGGTGCAGGATATACTCGCCTCGAAGCTGCTGTTCGACTGCGGCGTGCCGCACGTCTACCTGCCCGGCTACTACGTGGGCGAGCAGCTCAAGCTGTCGCTGCCGGACATGGAGCGCTGGGTGCGCGGCAAAGGGAAAATCGGCGATTACCTCTACCATCTGTACACCCACAACCCGATCTTCCCGATGCAGGGCATCAACGACCACTTCGGGCGCACGTGGGTGATCTGGGACTTGATCAACTTCGCCTGGATGATGAATCCCGAATGGGTGCCGTCGCAGTTGGTGCGCTCGCCCATCCTGCAAGACGATTTGTATTGGGGGCACGACCCCAGCCGTCACTGGATGCGCGAAGCCTACCAGCTCGACCGCGATGCCATCTTCCGCGACTTCTTCACCAGGCTGGAGCAAGCCCCAGCATGAAAATTCGCACGGACTATTTTCCGATTGGCTCCAGCTACTACCCGCCGATGCACGACCCGGAGGACTGGCTGCATGACACCGCCAACATGCAGGCTGCCGGGCTGAACATGATCCGCACGGCGGAACTGATCACCAGTTGGGATTACATCGAGCCGCGCCGGGGCGCGCCGGAATGGGACTGGCTCGACCGCATCTTCGAGCTGGCGGAGCAGCGCGGCATCCAGATCGTGCTGGGCACGGGGTCGTGCAACCCGCCGATCTGGATGATCGAGCAGTATCCCGATTTGCAGCGCGTCTCGCGCGAGGGCATGAAGTACCCGATCAACACGGTCTGGGGCTGGGCGTGCGTCAACCACCCCGGCTTGCGTAATGAGATCGCGCGCTATCTGACTCTGCTGCTGGAACGCTACGGCGATCATCCGGCGCTCTACTGCTGGCAGATCGACAACCAGATCGGGCACGGCAACGCCTTCACCGAAGCCGAACATTCGCACGCGCGGCGCTATGGCTACTGGTGCTACTGCGACCACTGCGCGCGCCTGTTCCGCGAGTACGTGCAGGCGAAATACGGCACAATCGACGCGCTCAACCAGGCGTGGGCGTGGGACCCGACCCACTACCGCTACTACGACTGGCACCAGATTCAGCCGCCGCGCTCGATGCCCGCCGAGTGGGGCAACAACACCGCCTGGCTGGATTACCGCATCTTCACGCAAAAGTCGCTCGCCGATTACATTCGCTTGCAGCACGACCTGATCAAGGCGCACGACCCGCAGCAGATCACGATGCACAACCTCTACGACACGCTGCGCCCCGACCTCGGCGCGCGCAACGAGCCGAACCACTGGGACATCGGCGGCATCACCGACATCATCGGGCACGACATCTACCCGTCGGAGAACAACTTCCGCACAGACCCGGCGTTCTCGTCGTGGTTCTTCGACTTCGCCTACTCGGTCGCGCATCACAACGACAAGACCATGTGGGTGCCGGAACTGGAAAGCGGACCCATCGGTGGGTTTTCCGCCGGACCGAACTTCGCCACCACCGCGCTCGACATCAAGCGCTTCAACATCGCCTGCATCGGGCACGGCGCGAAAGCCATGCTCTACCAGGGCTACCGCGACTGGAACTGCATCCCGCTGACGTGGGGCGCGCTGGTCGATTTTCACGGCGAGCCGACCGACCGCTATCATGCCGCCGCCGAGGTCTGCCGCATCGTCAAGGCAGCACGAAGACTTCTTCCTCGACGCGCTGCCGCCGGGGGCGCAGGTCGCGCTCTACCACACCCACGAAAACGTGATCGCGCTCGACGGGCAGGCGAACGAGGGCTTGCTCTACAAGGCGCTGCGCGGCGCGCACACCGCCCTCTGGGAAGCGGGCTACACCCTCCAGTTCGTCGAGCCGCGCTTTCTCGGCGGTGCGACCGCGCGCTACAAGGTGATCCTGCTGCCGTTCCTGATGCACCTGCCGCAGGAACACGCCGACAAACTGGCGCAGTTCGTCGCGGCGGGCGGCACGCTGGTCGGCTTCGCCAAGCTGGGGCATCTCGACGGGCGCGGCTGGGCGTGGAACGACCGCCCCGGCGCGGGCTTGACGGCGCTCTTTGGCGCGCAGGAAACGCACATCGAGGTCTTCCGCGAGCCGCACCAGAAGATCACGCTTCAGGTCGAGCCGGGTAATCCGCTGTTCGCCGGGATCGACTCCACGACCATCAACGGCTACTGGCATCGTCAGGAATTCGCGCTTGCCGACGACGTGGACGTGCTGGCGCGCTTCGTCGACGGCGCTCCGGCGGTCATCCGTCGCAAACACGGTGCGGGACAGGCGATACTCGTTGCGACGCAGCTTGACATGGCGTACTGGGAGTACCACGACCCGGCGCTGCGCCAGTTCTTCGACAACCTGATGGCGCTCTGCGGCGTCGGGAAAGATGTTGTCGTGAGCGGCGCGGAGGCGGAATACGTCAGGCGGCGCGTCGACGCGCACCTGCTTTCGACCGGCGATCAATATGCCATACTGGTCAACAACGAGGGCGAATCGGCGGTCGACGTGACCATCACCATCCCGGCGGCTTCCGGCGCGGATACGGCAGTTGAGCTGTTTTCCGGCGCGGCGCTGGTGCTGAGGCAGTCGAACGGCGCGCAGTTCAGTCTGCATCTGCCCGCCGCCGACGGCGCAATCGTCATGCTGCGGCGAGGCGGTAAATGATGGCTGCCCTGACCTTCCCCGAAAACTACGTGGACGTGCTGCCCGAAGTCCGCGAATTCCTCAGCCGCGAGTTGAAGCTCTACATCGGCGGCAAATGGGTCGCGTCGGAATCGGGCGAAACCTTCGAGACGGTCGATCCGTCCAGCGGGCGCGCCCTGGCGCGCGTGCCTTCCGGCGGCGCGCTCGACGTGGACAAAGCCGTGCGCGCGGCGCGGCAGACGTTCGACAGCGGCGCGTGGCATCTCAGGCTGACCGCCGCCGAGCGCAGCCGCCTGATCTGGCGCTTAGCGGATTTGATCGAGGAGCGCGCGCCGGTCTTCGCGCAGTTGGATTCGCTCGACAATGGCAGACCCGTCTCGGTGACCGGGACGGTCGATGCGCCGCTCTCCGCCGAGCACTTCCGCTATTACGCCGGCTGGGTCACCAAGATCGAGGGCGCGACCATCCCGGTCAGCGCGCCGGGCATGTTCAACTACACCGTGCGCGAGCCGGTCGGCGTCTGCGGGCTGATCGTCCCCTGGAATTATCCGCTGCTGATGGCGTCGTGGAAGATCGCCCCGGCGCTGGCGGCGGGCAACTGCATCATCCTCAAGCCCGCCGAGCAGACGCCGCTGAGCGCGCTCTATCTGGCGCAGTTATTCGAGGAAGTCGGCTTTCCGCCGGGCGTCTTCAACGTGATCACGGGCTACGGCGAGACGGCGGGCGCGGCGCTGGTCGAACACCCCGGCGTGAACAAGATCGGCTTCACCGGCAGCGTCGCCGTCGCCAAAACCATCATCCGCAGCTCGGCGGCGACGCTCAAGCGCGTCTCGCTGGAACTGGGCGGCAAAAGCCCCAACATCATCTTCGCCGACGCCGACCTCGACAACGCTATCACGGGCGCGACCTGGGCGATCTTCGGCAACAGCGGGCAGTCCTGCACGGCGGGGTCGCGCCTGTACATCCAGCGCCCGGTCTTCGACCGCGTGATCGAAGGCATGGCGGATGAGACCGAGAAAATCAAGGTTGGCATGGGGATGCAGCGCGATCAGCCGCAGCTAGGACCGATGATCACCGCCGAGCAGATGAACACGGTCATGGGCTATATTCAGAATGGCTACGAGTTGGGCGGCAGCAGCATGATCGGCGGGAAGCGCATGGGCGGCGCGCTGGCAGCGGGCTATTTCGTCGAGCCGACGATCTTCGTGAACGTGCGCGACGACATGAAGCTCGTCCGCGAGGAGATTTTCGGTCCGGTCGTCTGCGCCATGCCCTTCGACGAGCCGGACGACCTGCTGCGCCGCGCCAACGATACGCCGTATGGGCTGGCGGCGGGCTTCTGGACGCGCGATCTGGCGACGGCGCACCGCTTCGCCGCCAAGTTACAGGCGGGGACGATCTGGATCAACACCTGGGGCAACACCGACGCCGCCTCGCCGTTTGGCGGCTACAAGCAGAGCGGGCACGGGCGCGAGATGGGCAAAGAGGCGATTGACCTGTACAGCGAAGTCAAGAGCGTGTGGGTGAAATACGAATGAAGCAGGTCGAACTGGGGAAATACCGTGCGTTGGGGCGTGCCAGCACGCCGGAACGACATTTCAACATCCTGGCGCTCGACCACAGCGACGCGCTGAAGCGGGCGATGAATCCGACTGCGCCGCAGACCATCACGACCGAACAGATCGTCGCCTTCAAGCGTCAGGTCGTCGCTGCGCTGGCGTCCGAGGCGTCCGGCGTGCTGCTCGACCCGATCTACGGCGCGCCGCAGGCGATTTGCGGCGCAAATCTCGCCAGTGCCGGGCTGCTGGTCGAGCTGGAAAAAGCGGACTACCAGTTACAGCCGATGCCGCTGGAGAGCGAAGTGCTGCCCGGTTGGAGCGTCGCCAAGGTCAAACGCATGAGCGCGGACGGCGTCAAGCTGTTCTTCTACTACAACCCCGACTCGTCGGAACTCGCCGCCCACCAGAGCGAACTGGTGCGGCGCGTGGTCAGCGAATGTCTGTATCACGTCATCCCGCTTTACGCCGAGCCGATCCTCTGCCCAATCGGGGAAGACGAGACCACCTATGCGGAGCAGTACACCCGCCGCGTGATCGAATCCGCGCGCCGGGTTGCTGTGCTGGGTGCGGACGTGCTCAAGCTGGAATTTCCGGTTCCCGCCGCGCAGCAGGCGGACGACGCGCGCTGCCGTGACGCCTGCGCACAGTTAAACGCCACCGTCGATGCGCCCTGGGTGCTGCTGAGCGCGGGCGTCGCCTTCGAAGCCTTCTGCCGCCAGGTGGAGATCGCCTGCGCGGCAGGCGCGTCCGGCTGCATCGTCGGGCGTGCCGTCTGGGGCGAAGCCGCGCGGATCGCGGACGAAGGCGAACGCCAGCGCTGGCTGGATACCGTCGGACGCGAGCGAATGCGCCAGCTTGCGTCGAGCGTGCGCGGGGGTACGCCCTGGACGACCCGTATCGCCTGCGAACCCGTCTCGACCGACTGGTATCGCACCTACGGGGGTTAGCGCCGATGTCGAATACGCGCTTACCCGTCGTCGTGGGCGTCGGCGTGACGCCTTTCGCTTCCGACCGCTCCGACGGCAACATCCGCGATCTGGTGACCGAAGCGGTGCTGGACTGCCTCGCCGACGCCGACGTGACCGACATCAAGGCGATCCAGCACGGGCTGGCGAGCTACGAGAGCGATCATTTCAACCGCCAGATGACGCTGGCTGCCATCCTGCAAGACCAGATCGGCTTGACGCCGATGCCGACGCTGCGCGTCGAAGGCGGCGGCGCGACTGGCGCGCTGGCGCTGCGCACCGCCTGGGCGCACATCCAAAGCGGGCTGTGCGATTCGATCCTCGTCTACGGCGGCGAGACCAACGGGCGCAGCGTCTCGTCGAAAACCGCCAACCAGTTGTTCGCGCTCTCCGCCGACTTCGACTGGGAAATGATGATCGGCGGCACGTACACCGCCTTCTACGCCGCCATGATGCGCGCCCACATGCACGCCTACGGCACGACCGAGGCGCAGTTCGCGCACGTGGCGGTGCGCAACCGCCGCAACGCCCGCTTCAATCCCATCGCTCAGAAGCCGATGGACTTGACCATTGACGACGTGCTGGCGTCGCGCCCGGTCGCAGAACCCTACAAGCTGCTCGATTGCAGCCTGCTGAGCGATGGCGCGGCGGCGCTGCTGCTGGCGACGGAGGATTGGGCGAAGGCGCACAGCGGGAAGTTCGCGCGGCGTCCGGCGGTGTACTACACGGCGACCGGATGCGGCACCGATACCATGCGCCTCGGCGACCGCTACCCGCACATCACCCATTTCCGCGCCAAGCAAGCCGCCGCACAGGCGGCTTACGCGATGGCGGGCATCGCCAAGCCGCTCGAAGAAATCGACGTGGCGGAGTTGTACGACAGCTACAGCGGCGTCGAGATACAGGCGGTCGAAGACCTCGGCTTCGTGGAAGTCGGTCAGGGCGGCGCGCGCATCGTCGAAGGCATGTTCGATCTTGACGGGCAGCTTCCGGTCAACACCAGCGGCGGCTTGCTGGGGCGCGGCGCGCCCGTTGGCGCGACCGGCATCGTCCAGGCGATTGAGATCGCCCAGCAGTTGTGGGGCGAGGTCGATCCGCGCCGTCAGGTCGCCGACGCGCGGCGCGGTCTGACCGACACCCACGCCGGGATCGGCACGATTGCGGTCGTCAACATTTTCGAACGGCGGGACTGATGGCAGACGTGACCAGCAAGAAGGACGTTTTCACTACAGCCGATCCGCTCAAGCGCGCGGACGATCCCTGGGCGGATTTCCGGCTGATCGAGCGGCTCAATCTGGAACTGACGCAGAGCTACACCCACAGTCTGGGCAAATACTCGCGCTTCTTCGTCGAACTGGAAAACCGCCGCTTCATGGCGACGCGCTGCCCGACCTGCGGGCGAGTCTACGCGCCGCCGCGCCCGCTCTGCCCGGACTGCACGCAGGTCGCCGAATGGATCGAGCTGCCGGGCACGGGGACGGTCGAGACGTTTTCGATTCTGCACTTCTCGCCGGGCAGCAATCCCGACGTGGAAGCGCTGGCGACTCCCTACGTGCTGGCTTACGTCCTGCTCGACGGCGCTTCGACGTTGTTTCCGCATCTGCTCGACGCGCCGCCCGAATCGGTTACGATTGGGATGCGCGTGCGCGTGCAGTACGTCGATCACGCGGTCTTCCACCCCATCCACCTGATGCACTTTGTCCCACTGGAGTGATCATGTCGGTTCGCAAGAAGAAACTGATCAATCGACCCGAAAATATCCTCGCCGAGATGCTGGCGGGCTTCGCCAGCGCCTATGGCGACCTCGTGCGCCTGACCGAGAACGGGCTGATCGTCCGCCGCCAGCCGAAAGCAGCGGGCAAAGTCGGGCTGGTGATCGGCAATGGCAGCGGGCACGAACCTGCCATGATCGGGCTGGTCGGCGAGGGGCTGTTCGACGTAAATATCCCCGGCGAAATCTTCACCGCGCCGGGACCGGAGCGCATCCTCGACGGCATCAAAGCCGCCGACCGGGGCGCGGGCGTGCTGGTCTGCGTGTCGCACCATGCCGGCGACCTGATGAACGCGGAGATGGCGCTCGAATTGTGCGCAATGGAGGGCATCGCCAACGTCGAGATGGTCGTGCTCTACGACGACATTTCCAGCGCGCCCAAAGGAAGCGAGCCGGAGCGGCGCGGCTCCGCCGGGCTGTTCTTCGTCTGGAAGCTGCTCGGCGCGTATGCCGAGACCGGCGCATCATTGAGCGAGTGCAAGGCGCTCGCCGAGAAAGTCCGCGACAGCACGCGAACGCTCGCCGTCGCGCTGACCTCCTGCGCGCATCCCGTCACGGGCGAGACGATGTTCGAGCTGCCCGAAGACCAGATCGAGATCGGCATGGGCGTGCATGGCGAGGTCGGCATGGGGCGGCAGAAGCTGGTCTCCGCCGACGCGACGATTGACCTGATGCTGCCGCCGATCCTCGAAGACCTGCCCTTCAAATCGGGCGACGAGGTGCTGGTGCTGCTCAACAACAGCGGCAGCATGACGCTGATGGAGCAGTTCATCCTCTACCGCCGCGCCGCCGAACGGCTGGACGCTGCTGGCGTCCGCGTTTACAGGTCGTGGATTGGCGCCTATGCCACCACGCAGGAGACGGCGGGCTTCGCCCTGTCGCTCTGCCGCGTCGACGAGCAGCTCAAGCGGCTGTGGGACGCCCCGGCGAACGGCGCGTATCTGAAGATGGTCGCGCCATGAACGAGATCGGCGTTCAGGAACTGACGGGCATGATCGCCGCGATCAGCGCCGCCATTGCCGAGGCGCGCGACGAACTCAACCGCCTCGATTCGGCGCTCGGCGACGGCGATCACGGCACGTCGCTGAGCGTCGCTTTCGCCGACGCTGCCGCCAAAGCAGCCGCGCTCGATCCACCGACGCCCTCCGGCATCCTGAGCGCGACCGCGCAGTCGCTGATGAACCGGATGGGCGGCGCGTCGGGCGCGCTCTACGGCACGCTCTTTCTGCGCGCGGGCATGACGGCGAGGGACAAGACGCGGCTCTCGCACGAGGACATGAAAACGCTCTGGCGCGCGGCGCTGGACGGCGTGATCGCGCGCGGGAAGGCGCAGCCCGGCGACAAGACCATGATCGACGCGCTCCAGCCCGCCGTTGACGCTTTCGCCGCTGGCGCGACGCTGGACGAGTCGTTCGAGCGGGCGGCAGAAGCAGCCGCCGAAGGCGCGCAGGCGACCGCCAAGATGGTCGCGCGGCACGGGCGCGCCAAATTTGTCGGCGAGCGCTCGCTCGGTCACGTCGATGCGGGCGCGCGCTCCATCGCCATGATGTTCGCGGCGATCAACGCTTACTGGAAGGAAAATCAGCATGGCGAAGCATAAACTGCGGGTGGGGTTCGTCGGCACGTCGATTTCCAGCTACTTCGCCAGCGAGTATCACCAGCGCGAGCGCGCCATCGACGGGCTGACCCGGCTGGCGGAGGAACTCGATTTCGAGCTGATCGCCGTCAGCGATGCGGTCATGAGCGTCGAAGCCGCCGAAGCCGCCGCCCGCTACCTGAAAGAGCAAAACGTCGACTTTCTGATGCTGCAAACGTCGGGGTGCAGCATGGGCGAGCAGCTTCCGCCGCTGGCGCACGCCGCGCCGCGCCTCGGCTTGTGGGCGACGCCGGAGCCGGAGCGCGAGGGCGACATCAAGCTGCACTCGTTCGTCTCCATGAGCCATTTCGCCAGCATCCTCAAGCGCGACCTGAGCGCCGAGCACATCCCGTTCAAGTGGTTTTACGGGCAGGTCGAGGACGAGGAATTCCGGCGGCGCTTCGGCATCACCGTCCGCGCGCTGACCGCCGTCAAGAACATGGAGCGGGCGCGCATCGGCTGGATTGGTGGTCTCGTGCCGGGCTTCACCAACATGCAGTTCGACGAAGCGCAGATCAAGCAGCGGCTGGGCAGCACGATTGCATCCCACACGATGCCGGAGCTGGTCGAGCGCGCCAAAGCCTACGACTCGCAGCCGGTCGCGCAAATCGTGCGCGACGTGAAGGGCGCTGCCGCCGCCATCACCGTCAGCGAAGACGCGGCATTTGACCGCGTGGCGCGGCTCTATCTGGCGATGCGCGATCTGATCCGCGAGCACGACTACGACGCGCTGGCGGTCGCCTGCTGGTCGGAGATTCAGGCGCTGTACCGCGTCGCGCCGTGCATGGCGTATAGCTGGCTCGGCAGCGAAGACGGCATCGCCGTCGCCTGCGAGGGCGACGTGCTCGGTGCGCTGGGCATGTATCTGCTCAATATTCTGACGGCGCGCTCCGGCTCATCGACGCTGCTCGACCTGGCGGCGCTCGACCCGGAGGCGCAGGCGATGCTGTTCTGGCACTGCGGCGTCTCTCCACGCCACTTCGCCAACCAGGACGGGATCAAGTGGGTCGATCACACCACGCTGGGGCGCAAGACCGAGACGCGCTACGGCGTGGCGGGCGATCTGGTCTTCGCGCCGCAGCCGACCACCATCACCTACTTCAGCAAGGACGGCGGAACGCTGCTCGCGCTGGAGTTCGAACGTCGTCGAGCTTCCGACGAAAGGCTACGACGGGACGCGCGGCTGGTTCAGCGAATTCCGCCTCAATCAGATACCCATCAGCCGGAAAGACCTGGTCAACACGCTGACCGTGACCGGACACGAGCACCACTACGCCGTCGGACAGGGCAGCGTCGCCAGCGAGCTTCTGGAGTTCGCCGCGTGGAAGGGCATCGACGTGATCAAGGCGATTCCATACGCCGATTACGTCCAGATCGAAGGCGTCAACGTCTGATTACTTGGCAGCGCATTCGTCCCGTCAGTCATCGTTTTCGCTGGGCTGACCGCTGCTGCTATCCCCGCTCCCGTTATGATGATCGTCCGTCGCTAACGGCTGCACGGGTGGCTGACCGGAACTGCCATCTGACGTGAGCGCGGGTGTTGGCAGCGGCTGGGTCGGGGTCGATGGCGGGAGCATCGGCAGAAACAGCGTTTGTCCGACGACGATCATCCGGGTTTCCGGCAGGCAGTTGACCGCGATCAGTTCTTCTGCCGAAGTGCCGGTTATCAGCGCCAGCCCGGAGACCGTATCGCCGGATTGCACGACGTAGCTCACCCAGCCATCGGGCAGGGTCGGCGCGCAGGTCGTCGACGCTGGGTTCGGCGTTGAAGTTGGGGAAGGTGTCGGGGTGAACGTGGGCGTGGGAGTCGCCGTCGAAACCAGCGGAACGACCACCTTGTTGAGCAGCGTGATCTGCGACGCGACCAGATCACCCTGACGGGTGGTACGGGCGGCTGCGCGTATCGTGTCGCCGACGACGACCGGGGCAGCCCCCGCCGTCCCCGGCGCAACCTGCATCGCAAGCCCGGCGACGCGCCAGCTTGTCGCCTCGATCTGCTCGACCTGTCCGCTGAATTCGACATCCGCCGGGCGCTTGAGCGCCTCCAGCGCGCGAATCTCGTCCAGCCGCCGCCCGGCAAACTCCTGACCGATCAAGGCGCTGCGCGCGTTTTCCGTGAATCGCTTGACGCTGTAGAGCGAATCGCCCGGCAGGCTGTTTTCCGCCGCGCCGAACAGCGCGGCGAACGCGATCAGCAGGCTGGCTGCCAGCGCTACCAGATGACTGTAGCTGCGCCGCGCCGGGCGCTCTCGCAGATGCGCGCTCACCTGAGCGCGAACGCGCGTCTGGGCGCTGGCGACCTCGACCGGATTCGCCTGCGCCCGCCCGACCAGGCTGCCCACTTCGAGCAGCGGGCGCAGGGCGGCAGCATAGTGAGGATAGTGACGCAGGCAGTCATTCACGCTCTGCCCGGCAGCCATGCGATCCATGCAGTCGTTGAGCGCTTCGCGCAGTTCCTGATCAGCCATTTTCGACTTCCAAACGCGTTTCGCCAAGCAGCTTTCGTAACGTATTCACCGCGCGAAATTGCAGCGATTTGATCGCGCTGACTGACTTCCCCATGATGTCGGCGGTCTGTTGCAGGTCAAGCTTCTGCCCAAAACGCAGGATCAGCACTTCCTGCTGCTCGGCGTTGAGCATCCGCAGCGCCCTGCGCGCGTGCTCCAAATTCAGCGAGCGAATGAATTGGACCTCGGGATCGTGGTCAGGAGGCGAAGGAATCCAGTCATCCAGCGACGTGACCGGGTACTGCCGCATTCTGCCGAAGTGGCTGCTCAGGACGTTGCGAGCAACCCGAAATATCCAGCCGCGCAGGCTGTGACGCGGCGCGTTGCGACCGCGCAGCGCATCGACCAGCTTGATAAACACCTCGCTCGTCAGGTCTTCCGCTAACACCGGATCGCCGACCCGCAGGCGGATGAACTGATAGACTGGTGGGAAGTATTGTTCGTAAATTTGCATCACCGCGTCCGAATCACCCGTTCGCGCCTGCGTCAGCAAGCGATCTTCGGTGGGAATATCGGGTAGGACAATGACGATCATCGTTCAGCAGCCAACGTAGCGACCCATCCTGTCGGACATTGTGAGAAAGGCGTGCTGCGCCCCGCACACGCAGCCCGATCCTATCGTTAATGACGACTTCGGTAAAGTAGCGGCGTCCACCGCGATCAGGCGTGAACGCCGCTGCCCTGTGCATCCTGTCTAGCTAGTCGTCTCCGCCGAAGCCTTCGTGATCGCCGCCGGAATTCTGCGACTGGTTGTCGTCGAAGCCTCCAAAATGGTCATCTTCGTGATTCCCGATGGCGCTGATGCTGGAGGCGCTGTTCGGCGCCGTCTGCACGATGACCGGCGCCGCCTGCGCATTGCGCAGCGGGATGTCGAAGACTCGCAACTGCGTGCAGTCGCCGTCGAGCTGCGTCAGGTCGCGCGAGACCCACGCTGAGCCGCTGTCCGTGCCGACGACGACCCAATTCTGTTCGGGGTTCACGCCGCCGACCGTGAAGTGATCGCCCTGACTGCCGGAATTCAGCACGCTGTAGCCCGTGCCGGGACCGCTGCGCAGGTTGACCGAACTGCCGGTGATCGACGCCGTGCAGTTCGGGTTGGCAGATGTGTTGTCCACTGCCTGCACCTGCGCGGGCGCCTGCGGCGCGCTCAGGAGCGTAAAGCGGTCGGTTGGCGTCACGCTCACGCCCGCCGTCACACTGCCGCCTGATGCGCTCGTCTGCACGCTCAGGTCGTAACGCCCCCCATCGAGAATCATGTTGAAGCCGTCGATGTCGCGCGACGAGGTGGCGATCAGCGCGCCGCTGGCGTCGGTGAGCTGCGAGGTAGCCGTCACGCCGGGGAACTGCGCCGTGATCAGCCCGGTCGTGTTCGGCTGAATGTCCAGCGCGACCTGTCCGGTGGGATGGCTGGCGTCCAGGCTCAGCGTTTGCTGCTGCGCCAGGCTGATCGGGTTCGTGTCGACCGGCGTCGTCGGGCTGGCGGGCGTGAGATTCGCCTGCGAGCTAATCTGCGCCGATGCCAGCGCCGCGCCCGGCAGCCGCTGAATGGTGAGTGTATGGCTGCCGCTGTTGGGCGCGATGCTCAATTCGAGATGATGCACGCGCGGGTCGGCGGACGAAAAGATGACGCTGCCGTTGGCGTCCGTCATCGTCACGAGCGCCATGCTCAGGTCGATAGTGACGACGCCAGTGGTATCCACAGGCAGGTCGATAGAGGCGCTCACGCTGGGATTACTGTCGCTCAACGTGATGGTATTCGCGTCTTGCGCCCATACCTGTCCCGCTGCAAGTACGACCAGTGCAAGGATAACAAGCACAATCCGTTTCATTTCCATACCCTTTCCATTACCGTAAGCCAATTGGATACTGCGAACTGCATAAAGTCGTCAGGATGTTTTACCCGCGACTGGAACGACTGACCGCGGGCGCCTGCTGCTGGACGATCACGGGCGCGGGCGCGCTGATCTCCTGCGGATTCGGCGGCAAAATCACCGGATTGTTCGACGGCGGATTCGGCGGCGCGCTGTTCACAGGCTGTACGTTGGTCAGCGCCGAGGGCTGGCGCAGAATGACGATGCTCGGCGCCTGGTGAGCGATCTCGACGGTCGGGACTGGCGTGGCAGTCAGTGGTGGCAGCGTCTCGGCGGGGAGCGCCGCTGGCACACTCGAATTGCTGAGCGCGTTTTGATCGATTGTCGCAACCGTTTGCGCGCCGACCAGCGTCGCTACTGTGCTGCCGCTGACCAGCGCCACTCGTACCAGCAGTTTCTTGGAGCGATCCAAATTCGCCATCGTGTCTCCTTCTTATTGAACGCTACCGTTATCCGCACAAGGCATCTTGCGTAACAGCGGTCGTTTGGGTGTTACACATCTCCACGCCTTTGCGCAGATCACTGCCAATACCGACTGGAAAACGGACGAAAAGTTTCGATCAGTTTTGAGATACTTCGGCACGACGAACGTGAGAGGTGTTACACGAGGGCGCTACTCGTCAAGCGGAGGGCTGTCCAATACTTTGATGGAACTCGAACCGCGATCTTCCCGTACAAACAAAAAATCGGCTGCGCGCAGCCGATTTCTCTCTCAGAGGCTTATAGATAGGGCTGGTGGGACTCGAACCCACAAGCTCTCCCGAGCGGATGATTTTAAGTCATCTGTGTTTGCCATTTCACCACAGCCCCCGGCTGAGCGGATTACCAAATCCGCTCAACTTGTAACTTAGTGTAGCAGTAACGTATAAGAGCGTCAACTGGGGCGCAGCCGCTCAATTCCCGGCGATATTCACGTAGCCCTGACCGACGGCGACCGATGCATCGATGATCTTCGCCAGCGACATTGTCTGCTGCGTCGCCGGGTCGTAGCCGATGCTGGCGTGAACGCCATCTCCCCTGAAAAACGGATTGTGCCTAAGCCTCGCGCCCGGTACTTACCCCTGGTAATCCGGCGTCTGCTCGTACTCTGTTTCGGTTGGTGTCGGCGTGTCGGTCAGGATGTCGAAGGGGATGACCGTCGCGGTGTTGGTCGGCGTGGCGGTGATGATCGGCACCGGCGTATAGGTATTGGTCGGCGTCTGCGTCGGCGCGGGCGGGATGTAGATCGGCGCGGCGGTAAAGGTGTTGGTGGGGGTGGGCGTCGGCGTTGGTGTCAACTCGTCGGGCATTTGAATCACGTAGTTCAAGTCCAAGCCGTCGAGCGCGCGGAACATCTCGTAGATAGTCTCCGTCCAGGGCAGCGGCGGCAGCCAGGGGCAGCCCGGAACCACCTGCCGGTCGTTGCTGACCTGATCCAGCCCCAGATTCTCCGTCTGCGACAGGCAGGTCACCGTATAGTAGCCCTGATCGACGTTGACTTCGTCGGGCGTGCCGGGGTTGAGGGTGGCGTGCCCGTCGATCACGTAGAGCACCATTAGCGCCGGGACTTGATCGATGTCGCTGTAGTAGGGCGCGAACATCGCCCGCAGATCGTCCGTCAGCGGCACGAGGCGCAGCGCAATCGTCGAGCCGAGGCGGATGTCCGCGCCGTTGGCGTTGATGTCGATCATCAGGTTTTGCGGTCCCTGAACGACCAGCGCGTCCGGCGCCTGCGTGCATTCCGTCCCGGTGATGCCGGTGCGCAGGTAGAAAGCCTGCATCGGCGATTGCTGCGCCGGGTTGTAGACCGGCAGCGTGTCCAGACTATCCTGCGAGGTGAGCACGCCGACCGTCACCCAGCCGGGTGTATCGCCGAAAGCGACGCGCACCCAGCCGCCGTCCGCGCTGATGGCGTCGGCGGAAAGCGGCGTGTTGGCGGGGATCGCGCCCACCACGCGCGACTGCGCGTCGGGCAGATAGAACAGTCCGGCGTCGATACTGGTCGTCACGCTGACCACCGCGCCGCCCCGGAACAAGTCGCCCGACGTGACGGCGCTCTCGACCTGCGTGTCGCCCATCAGCATGAAGACGGCGCTCTGCCCTGGCAGCGTGTTGGGCAGGTTCGCCTGCACGCTCATCATGGCAATTCCCCACTGATGGAGCGCCGTGTCCATCGGCGAGGCGTCGATGGTCTTGAGCGTGCTCAGTCCGGCGCGGTCGCTCGGCGCGCTGAAGAAGCCCGGCGTGGTCGCCTCGGTGAACGCCGCCTGAACGTCCTGAAAGCCGTAGCACGCCGTGTTGCGACCGATGCCCGCGCAGTTGTCGTGGATCGCGGCAAGTGCCTGCTGAACCAGCGTCGGGCAGGTGGACACGTCGCTCGACTGCGCGTCCGCGTAGGCGAACGCCCCGAAGAGGAAGAGCGCGAACGTTACCAGCCACAGCCTGCGCAGCACGCGCATGAGATACTCCTGAGCTTATTCTCGTGCCTTTAGTCGGCGTTTGGTCACGGCATCGGTCGTCAATCGCTGCGAAGTATGGCTGATCGGCGGGTTTGGCGCAAGAGAGGCGCGTCTGAGAGGGTGTGTAGGGGCAGACCTGTGTGTCTGCCCATCTCATCAGGGCGCACACGCAGGTGCGCCCCTACAATTTTGCGGAATGCCTGGATGAGGGGATACTTGCTGCTGGCGGTTCAAACCGCCAGCTATCAAAAACCTAGCGACCTGCTGAAGAGGTCGCCATAGACATTACTCGATGCCGTCCCTTTAGTGGACGGCGACATTCATTAGCCGGGGGTTTGAACCCCCGGCGGATTTATGGACAACTCGCACAGGCTTGCCCCTACTCTGCAATAGATCGTGAGGATGCTGCCTTTACGTCGTCGGCACCATGTAGATCAGGGTCACGCCTTCGCCGCCTTCTTTGGGCGGGGCGGTCATCGACTTCGAGATCAGCGGGTGATCGTGCAGGCGATCCTGCACCGCGCGGCGCAGCGCGCCTGTGCCCTTGCCGTGAATGATGCGCCCGAAGGGGATGCCGGACAAATATGCCGCGTCGATGTAGTCGTCCAGGCGGCGCAGCGCGTCTTCCACGCGCGCCCCGCGCAGGTCAAGCTCCAGCCCCGGCGACTGCCCCTTGGGGATGGTCAGCTCATTGGAGGGTTCGTAATTGGTAGCGCGGCGGCGCTTATTCACCTTGCGCTCGGAGCGGGTCGGCTTCTTCAGGTCGCGCAGGGCGGCGCGGATTTTCAGCGAGCCGATTTGCACCATCGCCTCGTCCTTGTCGAGTTCGATGATCGTGCCTTCGGCTTTGAGCGCCTCCAGCCAAACGGCATCACCCAGACGTGGCACCCAGTCGAGCAGGTCGTCCGGCGCTTTGACGCCGTTCTCGACCGGTTTCTGGAGCGCTTTCTCCAGACCCTCGGTGTTCTGCTGCACAGCGCGCAGGTTGTCCAGCGGCAGCGAGGCGCTGCGCATGTCGTTGCGCAGGCGGCGCAGTTCGCGGCGGAATTCTTCCAGCTCGCCCTGCATGTTGCGGTGCGCGGCGGCGATGATGTCGCGGCGCTCGTCCTCGACTTCGCTCAGCTTCGCTTGCAGGTCGGCGCGCTGCGCTTCCAAATCCTCGCGCGTCTGGCTGATGCTGTCCTGCTGGCGGCGGATGTCCTCGCGCGTGCGGTGGATTTCGTCGAGCAGGTCGTCGGCGACCAAATCCTCAGTGGCGACCATGCCCCGCGCGTCCTCGATGATCGTCTGGTTGAGACCGAGCCGCTGGGCAATCGCCAGCGCGTTCGAGCGACCGGGTAAGCCCATGATCAGGTGGTAAGTGGGCGCGAGCGTCTCCAGGTCGAACTCGACGCTGGCGTTGCGCACGCCGGGCGTTTCGACGCTGTAGACCTTCAGTTCGGGGTGGTGGGTCGTCACCATCGTGGTGACGTGGCGGTTGCGCAGGTAATTGAGCACCGCCCGCGCCAGCGCCGAGCCTTCGGCGGGGTCGGTGCCCGCGCCCAGTTCGTCGAGCAGCACCAGCGAGCGCTCGTTACATTCGCGCAGGATGTAGATCGTGTTGGTCATGTGCGACGAGAAGGTGCTGAGCGACTGCTCGATGCTCTGCTCGTCGCCGATGTCGGCGTAGATGCCCTCGAAGACCGACAGCCGCGCTTTCTCGGCGGGCAGGTGCAGCCCGCACTGCGCCATCAGCGCCAGCAAGCCGACCGTCTTGAGCGAGACGGTCTTGCCGCCGGTGTTGGGTCCGGTCACGACCATCACCCAGGTATTTTCGTCGAATTCCACGTCAATCGGCACGACGTTGCCGCTCAGCAGCGGGTGGCGCGCGCCGACCATGTCGATCATGCTGCCGGGGTGATCGGGATTGTTCGCGCGCGGCTTGAAAGGCAGCAGTTCCGGCTCGACGGCTTTGGTGTCGTCGGCGTAGCGCGCTTTGGCGAAGACCAGATCGAGATAGCCCAGCACTTCGACCGAGCGCACAATTTCTTCGGAGTTGGCGGCGACCATGTCGGTCAGCGCCAGCAGGATACGCCGGACTTCCTTTTCCTCGTCCAGTTGCAGCTCGCGCCAGCGGTTGTTCAGCTCGACCGTTTCGAGCGGCTCGATCCACAGCGTCGCGCCGCTGGCGGACGAATCGTGGACGATGCCGGGAATTTTGCCCTTGTAGTCCGACTTGAGCGGGATGACGTAGCGCCCGTTGCGCATCGTGAACAGCGGCTCTTGCAGCACCGTCTGGTTCGCGCCGGAGCTGACCATGCGCTGCAATTTGGTTTGCAGTCGGTCGAAGGCGATCTTCAGGTCGCGCCGGATGATGGCGAGCTGCGGGCTGGCGCTGTCCTTGACCTCGGCGTGCTCGTCGAGCACACGCTCGATTTCGGCTTGTAGCTGCGAGCATTCTTCCAACTCGCTGGCGATTTCCGCCAGCATGGGATACTGCCCCTTCATGCGCCCCAGCGTGCGCTTGAGCGTGGTCGCGCGCCGCATCGTCAGGCGGATGTCGAGCAGCACGCTCGCCTCGATCATGATGCCGTGCTGCGCCAGCAGCGCCGGTTCGCGCACGTCGCGCGCGCCGCCGAGCGAAGCGTTGAACTGGTTGGCGAACATCAGCCGCGCCTCGGCGGTCTCCTGCGACCAGATGCGTGCTTCTTCCAGATCGCCGGTGGGGAACAACTCGCGCGCCAGGTCTGCCCCGGCGGAGAAGGTCGTGTAATCCGCAAGGCGGTTGAGCACTTTATGGAGTTCGAGTACCTGTATTGCTTTTTCGTTCATCAGGGAAAATTCACATGGAGAAATGATCGCCGTCATTATAGCAGGCGAGCGATGAGATCACAACGGTGGGGTTCTTTAATATCTGTTAAGGGTTCAGGAGGGCTAATGAATATACCCGTTTGTACGACCCTGCGCTGTGCAGGCTGCTTTACGAGACGCTTCAGTCCGCATAAAATGGAGCGAGCACGGAAGAAGGGCGGTTCATGTACATCCCCAAGTCGAATCTCGAAACCGATCCGTCGGTGCTCTACCAGTTCATGCGCGCGCATAATTTCGCCGCGCTGATCACGCAGCGCGACGGGCAGATGGTCGCTACTCACATTCCCTTCATGCTCGATGCGGAGCGCGGCGTGCTCAAGGCGCATCTGGCGCGCGCCAACGACCAGTGGCAGTCGTTCGACGGCGGCGAAGCGCTGGTGATCTTTCAGGGCGCGCACGCCTACGTCTCGCCGACCTGGTACGAGACTCATCCCAGCGTGCCGACCTGGAACTACGCGGTGGTTCACGTCTACGGTGTCCCGCAGATCGTCGAGGACGATGCCACCGTCCATGACATGCTGCGCGAGTTGGTGGAGAACCACGAGCGGGGGCGCGACCCCGAATGGCAGATGAACCTGCCTGACGACTACTACCAGAAGATGCGCCAGGCGATTGTGGTCTTTGAGCTTCCCATCACGCGGATCGAAGGCAAGTTCAAGCTCAGCCAGAACCGCTCCGAGGCGGATCAGGAGAGCGTGATCGCGCACCTGGCGAGCAGCCCGTATCCGCTGGATGTGGAGACGGCGCAGCTAACCGCGCTTCGTCGCACGCAAACCCGGTGATTGACGAAGCCTGCGCCTGCTCCACAGGGAGAGCATCTTGAACATCCTGATGTTTTCGATCACGCCGCTCTTCCCGGATCACGACATGGGCGGCGGGCAGAAGCACCTGCGCAGCATCGCCCTGCACCTCGCCGAGCAGGGGCACGAGATTACGCTGCTCTGCACGCGCCGCGCGGACACGAACGCGCCTTTTCGCTGGCACGAGCGCGCGCTCGTCCTGCCGATCCTGCGCTTCAAGCAGCCGTTCCCCGCGCCTTACGACACGCCCGCCTACAACATCGCCGCCATCATGCAGGACGTGGGCGAATACATGCAGCGCGCGGATCGCTTCTACATCCACGACGGCGAGTTCGTCTTTCCCTACGTCTACCGCGACAAGCCGACCATCGTCGGGCTGCGCGACAACGTCTACCCGGAGACGACGCAGGGCGCGTTCCACTTCGAGGGCGACACGCTGATCGTGATCTCGGAGTACGCGCGCCAGTTCTTCCTGCAAACCGTCGGGCGCTTCTTCCCCGAACTGCCGGGGCGCATGAAAGTCATCCGCAATGGCATCGACTGGGAGAAATTCCAGCCGACCAAGCCGCGCCGCATCCTCAACCTGATCCCGTCGATCCACCCCGAACTGCATACCATCGTGCTGCACCCGCACCGCCCGGAAGACAGCAAGGGCATCTGGCAGACTATCGAAGTGGCGGATCGGCTGGTGCGCAGCTACGGCATCGGCAACCTGCGCGTGCTCGTCCCGCGCTGGCTGGGCGTCAAGGACGACCCCGGCGTGCAGGATTTGTACGACCGCGTCGAGCGCGAGATCGCGGCGCGCGGGCTGAGCGAGCATTTCGTCTTTCACGAGTGGGTTCCGGTCGACCTGCTGCCGGAATACTACAGCCTGGGGCACGTCACGCTGGCGCTCGGTCACTTCGTCGAGTCGTTCGGCAACGCGGTCTACGAATCGCTCGGCTGCGGCACGCCGAGCATCGTCGCGCGCATCTCGTCGCACCGCGAGCTGCTGCCCGAAAGCCTGATCGACAAGGTGGATTTCGGCGATCACGACACCGCCGCGCAGATCGCCGCCGAAATCCTGCGCGGCAAGCGGCGCACGCCGCAGGCGACGCTCGACTACCTGCACGCGCATTTCAGCGTCAGCGAGCAGCTCAACGCCTACGCCGAGACGATCCTCAACGCGAGAGTCGCGCCGCCCATGCACTACCGCTTCACGCCCATCGACAACTCGACGCGCTTCATCCTGCCGATCTGGTGCTATCGCGCCGGGCGCAAAGGGATTTATCACGATTATCTGGTACGCTATTATCAGGACGCCGCGCTCGAAAACCTGCTGGATGCTCATCCGCAGGGCTTCACCTTCGCGAGGCGGCGGCGCGGGGCGTTGAGCGCGATCAGGTGATGGCGTGGTATCGAGAGGGCTACCTCACACCAATAGCGAACGTATCGTGATCCATCCGAAGGGAGAGCATCATGAGCAGAATCGCTGTTTTGATTTTCCTATGCGTGATCGTGCCCCCGCTCCCGCTGCTGGCGCAGACGGAGACCGTCACGCCGCCGCCCTTCGACCTGAGCCGGGACATCTCTGGCACCATAGACGCAGGCGCTCGTCTGCCTTATCATTTTGAAGTTCCGCAGGATCAGGACGTGGTTATCACACTGAGCGCCGATAAGGTGGTCTCGCTCGATTACTGCGTACAGGTGATCACCGGCGCGAACACTGTCAAGGACTGTCCCGTCGGAGGCGGAGGCGGCAGCGACAGCCCCGTGACGCAAAGCTTCTTCTTTCCGACCGACGACGATCCCGCGACCGTCCGAACGGTCGACATGACGCTGATTCGTCCATCCAGCCTGACCGGATCGGCGCACTTTCAGGTACACGCCGACTTCGTCACGCCGCAAACGCAGACGCTGGGCAGCCCTCTCGACGCTGCTCCTACCGCTGACGCGCCCTTTCAGAGTTATACGATTGAGGCGGATCCAACACAGCCCTTCAGCGTGACGGCTGCCTCGTCCAACGACGACAGCTTCCTGTGGGCAGCCTTTGAACCCTACAAGCTGCTGCCTCGACTTTGCTTCCGAAGACCCATTCCCAGACGCGCTCTATCTTGATTACGCGACGATGGATACGTCCGAAGCCCTGCACAGCCTCGGACTCTATTATCTCGGCGGCGATACCTTCCGCCTGCTGGCGCAGGCGAATGCCGCTTATTCGCTCTACAGCACGCCCTTCAGCGCGATGCCGCTCGACGCCAATCAGTCGATGCCGGTCACGCTCTCGTTCAGCGAGCCGATCAAGGTCGTGCGGCTGAGCAGCGCCAATGCCGGATCGATTGCGCTGAACGTCGAGGTGACGGAAGGGGGCGGCGCGTTCCTGTGGCTATACACCCAGGAGCAGGCGTACCCGGACACGCGCGCATTGGGGATCGACGCGCAGGGGAAATATGAACTGCCTCTCGCCGACACGATTGCGCTGGCGAGCAGCGCCGCCGATCACCTCGTCGCCGTGCAGATTCCCTTCCACTACACCCGCGACCCGGTTAGCGTCACCGTCGAGTGGCAGTCTCAGCCCTGACCGCAGAGTCCGCGTAGGGGCGCACGGCCGTGCGCCCTGCAAATTCTCACCTTCTTGCCGCCTTCGACACGTTGACGGGCAGTTCCTCGACGATCTCGCCGTCGACGTGGATGAAGAACTGATACCAGCCCGGCGCGGCTGAAAACGGTGTCGTAAATCTCGTAGGTGTAGACGCAGTGAACGTCCTCGCCGCTCTGCCCGGTCGTCATCGTCAGCCGCTTGCTGTCGATGGGGATCGGTCCCGGCAAGCCGTCCTGATCGACGAATGTGACCATCACCTCGAACTCGCGCCCGTACTCGACCGGGCTGCCCGTGAAGCGCGCGATCAGCAGGATTTTCGGCGCGCTGAACGGGAACGTCGCCGAGGTGATGCCGGAATAAATGCCCGTGATGTTCAGGAGCTTGCCCGGCTCGCTGAAGTACACGTCGTGGGCAAGCGCAAGGATGGTCAGGCGCATGGATTGATCCTGAAGTGGTGTGGATGCGCCGCCAATATTACCCACATCCGCAGCGAAAACAACCACTTCCGCCGTCCATTTGCCCGGTTTGTGAGAACTTCTACCGCCACGTATAATCGGTGGGCATCGCTTGCACCCTGGAATGTGGAATGGCGGACGATCTCATCGGTCGGAAAATTGGCGGCTATGAAATCCTGGAGCTGATCGGGCACGGCGGCATGGCGAGCGTGTACCGCGCCCACCAGGTTTCGATGAACCGGGTGGTCGCCGTCAAGGTGCTGCCGCGCCAGTTCCTCAGCGACGACACCTACATGCAGCGCTTCAACCGCGAGGTCAAGATCATCTCGCAGTTGGAGCATCGCAACATCGTCCCCGTTCACGATTACGGCGAAGCCGATGGGCAGCCCTACATCGTCATGCGCTTCATGTCCGGCGGCTCGGTCGATGACCTGCTGCGCGCCGGGGCGCTCGCCCTCAACGAGATCGTCGCCATCGTCGAGCAGATCGCGCCCGCGCTGGACTACGCGCACGGCAAAGGCGTGCTGCACCGCGACCTCAAGCCGAGCAACATCCTGATGGACGACAACGGCGGCGCCTACCTGACCGACTTCGGCATCGCCCGGCTGATGAGCGACGTGAGCAACGTCACCCTGACGACGCAGGGCGTCGTCGGCACGCCCAGCTACATGAGTCCCGAACAGGCGCAGGGGCAGAATCTCGATCACCGCAGCGACATCTACTCGCTGGGCGTGATGCTGTTCGAGATGGCGACGGGTCAAAGACCGTTCGAGAGCGACACGCCCTACGGCATCGCCGTGCTTCAGGTCACCGCCACTCCGCCGAACCCCCGCTCGCTCAATCCGACGATCCCGTCGCCGGTTGAGCGCGTGATCCTGACGACCATGAGCAAGAAGCGTGAAGATCGCTACGACACCGCGACCCGGCTGTCGGAGGCGCTCAAGCTGGCGTCCGACGCGCCGCCCAGCGCCATGTTCGATACACAGCCCGGCTTTCCGCGCCCCGACGCGCTGCGCAGCGCCAACTCCCCGCGCCCCGACGCGACCAATACGCCTCCGCCGCCGTCGAATACCGGGAGCGTCTACACACCGCCCCCGCCGTCGTCGGCTTACGTCGTCCCGGTGCGGCAGCGTCTCTCACCCCGGCGCGGCGGCAGCCTGTGGCTGAGCATGGGCGTCGGCGGCTTGATCGGCTGCGGGCTGCTGATCATCCTGGCGCTGGTCGTCGCCGTCGTCATCAGCACGATGGCGCGCAACGGCAACGCCCAGCCGACGGTGGAAATCCCCGGCGGGATCGCTTCGCCGCCGCCCGCGACCGCCACGAGCGCCACGACCGTCGCGCTGGCGGCGACCGGGACGCGCGCCCCGACGCGCACGGGCGCGCCAGCAACCAACACCTCTGCCGCCACCGAAGTCGCGCCGGTCGGGCAGCGTCCGACGGCTGTGCCGCTGGCGAACGGCAGCATCGTCTATTTCGCCGAGCGCGACGGCAACTTCGACATTTACGAGATGAACCTCGATACCCGCAGCGAAACGCGCCTGACCTCCGCCGAGTCGAGCGAACTCTACCCGGCGGTCTCGCCCGACGGCGCGCAGATCGCCTACATGTCCGACGCAGACGGCGATTACGACATCTACGTGATGAGCATCGACGGACGCAATCCGCGCCGCCTGACCGACAACGACGTGACTGACCGGATGCCGGCGTGGAGTCCCGATGGGCAGTGGATCGCTTTCTCGTCGGATACGCGCGGCGACGGCGGGCACGACCTCTACGAAATCCACCCGGACGGCAGCGACCTGCGCCAGCTTTACAGCGACGGCGAGCGCAACAGCGATCCGCGCTTCAGCGCCGATGGTCAGTCCATCGTCTTCATGAGCGGGGGTATCGCCGACGGCGCGACCTGGGAAATCCGGCGGCTGGACGTGGCGAGCAGCCACGTCGACACGCTGACGCACAACGACGTGAAAGACTGGTCGCCGATCTTCGCGCCCGACGGCAGTCTCGTCTACGCGACGGAGGGCGAGGGGCACGCCGCACTGGCGCGCATGAACAGCAACGGGAGCGACAGCCACGTCCTCTACGACGGCGCGGGCTACGAGTGGGACGCCAGCTACAGCCCGTCCGGCGACCTGATCACCTTCACGTCGGACGTGAGCGGGCGCGACGAAATCTACCTGATGTCCGCTGAGGGCACGAACATCCGCCAGGTGACGGAGTTGGGCGGCATGGGCGCGCGCTGGCTGCCGCGATGACCGGCGTCACGCGGGCTGAAGCGGCTGCCGGGACGCTGCGCGAGGCAATCCTCAACGGGCGCTACCTGAGCGGCGAGCGCCTGACCGAGATCAGGATCGCTCAGCGCCTCGACGTGAGCCAGAACACCGTCCGCGACGCGCTGCGCATCCTGGAGCAGGAGGGCTGGGTCGTCAAGAACCCCCGGCGCGGCGTCTACGTGCGCGCCTTCAGCGCCGCCGACGCTGCCGAAGTCTGCGCGCTGATCGCGGCGGTAGAAGCGCTGGCGCTCGCCGGGGTGATCGAGCAGAACGACAAGTCGCTGCGCGCCGACCTGCATGGGCTGGTCGCAGGGGCGCGCAAATCCGCCCTTGCGGGCGAGCGGCGGGCGGCGTTCGGTCATCTGCTGCGCATCCACGAGCATATCAACGCGGCGGCGGGCAAGCCGCTGACCGGTCAATTCCTCGAAACGCTCTACAACCAGGTGCGCCTGCTGGAAGCCCTGCGCCAGGCGCGCGCCCCGCGTACCCCCGACGAACTCGACGCGCAGATCGAGGCGCACGAGGCGCTGCTGCGCGCCATCGACGCCAGCGACGCCGAAGCCGCCAGCCAGCGCTTAGGCGAGTTGATCGACCGCTACAGCTCCGCGACGGTCAGCGCGCTGCGACTGTAACTAACTGCTAATCCATTGATCGTAACCAGTCAACACCAAATTGGTTGTCTTCAGGCAACCAATCCTTGAACGCTGTAATAGTTGCTGACCAATCCACTGTAGTGACGCCCGTAGATTGCGACACAGGGCTAAAAGAAGTATCCTATGTTCAAGAAGGGGAAAACAGATGCGAACGAGACGGAAGTTCACAGGCGAGTTCAAGAGCCGGGTGGTGCTGCAAGTACTGAGCGGGGAAAGGACGGTTGCCGAGGTCGTGCTCGCGAGTACGAACTGACGGGGCAGATGATCAACGAGTGGAAAGCGCAGTTTCTGGTCGCAGCGCCGCAGGCGTTTGAGAGCAACACGCCGAGCAGTGGGGAAGCGGAGCGAATCGCGGAGCTGGAGCAATGGTCGGAAAACTGACCATGCAATTGGATCGCAAACAAGGCATGGCGCTTGCTGGATGGAACGTCGAGCAGAAACGGCAGCGGCGATGAGCTCTCCAGGCATGCTATCCGGTGCGGACATCTGTGCATGTGGCTATGGGTCTTGGCACGCAGCACGTTCCATGGAGCGAGCGACGCGGGGCTGCGCGCATTGTCAAGGCTGGCAACCGACTACCCGACCTACGGCTGATCGCCGCCTGACGGCACTGCTGGACGACAGGGCTGGCAGGTGAATCACAAGCGGGTGCAGCGGGTCATCGGGAAATGGGCTTGCAGCGTCCGGTGAAAAAGCGGAAAACCTGCACTACCAACAGCGACCATACCTTCCCGCGCTACCCGAACCTTGTCGGCGCTGCCGAAGCCAAACACCCCGACGCTATCTGGGTGGCGGACATCACCTACGTGCGCTTGGAACGCGACTTCGTGTATCTGGCGGTCATTATGGATGTGTTCACTCGGGCGATGCGCGGTTGGCATCTGAGCCGCTCACTGGATCGTCACTCGACCCTGAAGGCGCTGCGACGTGGCGTTGACCTCTGGAACGCTGCACGCTGATCCACCTAGCGATCAGGGGCTGCAATCGCCTGCCAAGATTACACCGACCTGTCGAAGCAACGTCGATGCAGATCAGCATGGCTGCAGTCGACATGAACGGCAGGACGATGACCAGCGATTAACGCTAATGTTCAACTTCCCCTAGCTCACGAAAGAGCAGCCAGAATGTCTGAACGAACGCGCGTAGCGCGATAACCGCAGAAATCATCCGATGCTGCGCTGGCGGCAGTCACCGTTGGCGATCCCGACGAGGCAGATCGTCTCTAGCCATTCCGCTCTACACGGAGATGGGTGAGGTTTCAACCCACCGCTTGCCCGGCGTTCGCCATTTCCCGCTGACGAATCCGCAGCGCCGATGATAAAATGCCAGCCATCACAGTTGCTTGAGGTGTACAGGAATGCGACGAGTTCTTCCGTTTGTGCTGCTTATGATCGCCTTTGGTATCGCCGCCGCGCCCGCTGCGGCAGACCCCCCCGCGTTTAATCCCACCGTGTGCGCGTCGTTCACCGACGGCGGGGCGTTGGGCGATTCCTGTCTGCAAATGATTCAAGCCTACCCGACGCCGCCGGACGTGGAGAAAATCCAGCAGGACGGCTACACGCTCGGCACCTACAGCTTCTGGCGCGTCGGTCCCGACCCGACGCCGACCTTCGACGCGCCCAACGGCAACCAGAACGGCGAGATTCCGCAGGGCTTCAACTTCGTCAGCGCCATCGACCTGAGCCAGGACGACTGGATTCAGATCGAGGGCGGCAAGTGGATTCGCAAGAGCGACGCCAGGTTCTCGCAGCCGTCGTACTTCACGGGCGTCACGCTCGACGACGGGCTGGAATACCCCTTCGCCTTCGTGCTCGACCTGAGCCGCATCTACGTGTCGGCGTATCCCGGCGGACCGCGCTCGCAGGCGACCGGGACGCTGGCTCAAGCGCTACGAGATGGTCAACATCTTCGCCACCGCGCAGGATTCCGACGGCTGGAACTGGTACATGATCGGACCCAACCAGTGGGTCGAGCAGCGCTTCGTCGCCAAAGTCCAGAAGATCGAGCGCCCGGAAGGCGTGAGCGGGCGCTGGGTGGCGGTCGACCTCTACGAGCAGACGCTGGTCGCCTATCAGGACGACACGCCCGTGTTTGCGACGCTGGTCTCGACCGGGCTGCCCACGCACGAGACGCCGCAGGGCTTGTACAACGTCTGGGCGAGCCTGCCCGTCGACGGCATGTCCGGGGCGACGGGCGCGCCGAGCGCCTACGCGCTGCAAAGCGTGCCCTGGGTGATGTATTTCAACGGCGGCATCAGCCTGCACGGGACGTACTGGCATGACCTGTTCGGCTACCGCCAGAGTCACGGCTGCGTCAACCTGACTATCAGCGACGCCAAGTGGCTGTTCGACTGGTTCCACAATGGCGACCCGAAAGCCGAGATCACCAACCAGGTCTACGTCTACAGTTCCGGCACGTATGGCGTCACGGCGACGGGGATTTAAGAAGAGAAGTGCCAGGCGAAACAAGTTTCGCGCGTGCCGAGAAAAACATCGGCACACGATGCGATATGATACGTTTGGAATAGCGAACGGACGTTCTGGAATGCTACAATGGCGCTATGCTGACGGACAGACACATGTTTCCTGACCATCACGAGCGCATCGCGGATGTTCAGCGCTACATCCGCGACCACCTGGACGAGCCGCTTCATCGGGACACGCTGGCGCTCGTCGCCGGGTTCTCGGTGCCGCATCTGCATCGCATCTTCACCGCCTGCACGGGCGAAAGCATCGCCCGCTATATTCGTCATGTCCGCATGACGCGCGCCGGGCGCAAGCTGCGCATGGGCGCGGTAGACATCACCGAGGTCGCGCTGGCGGCAGGCTATCACACTCACGCAGCATTTGGGAAGGCGTTCAAGCAGCAGTTTGGTCTCAGCCCGCGCGAGTTCCGCCAGCTCGATTGTGCAACAGCCACCCGGCTTCTGAGGAAAGGATGACCTGCATGAAGATCGCGCTCGCCAGTGTTCCCATCAGTGACTACGATCATGCGCTGAAGTTTTATACGGACGTGCTCGGTTTCGTGAAAAAACGGGATATTCCTTTGGGCGGCGGGGCGCGCTGGCTGACGGTCGTTTCCCCTGAAGCCCCCGATGGCGTCGAGCTGCTGCTGGAGCCGAACGCCACCTATCCGGAAATGAAGGCGCTCAAGGAAGCGCTGGTGCGCGATGGCATCCCCTATACCGCTTTTCAGGTTGCCGACGTTCAGGCGGAATACGCTCGAATGAAGCAGTTAGGCGTCGAATTCACGATGGAGCCGACGAATATGGGAACTACGACAGTGGCGATATTCGACGATACCTGCGGGAACCTGATCCAGATTTTTCAGATGATGGCTGGGTAGTCGATAGTGTAAGGGGCGGGTTTCAAACCCGCCCCTACAGGTTCACATTCAAGTTGTGGCAGTTACGCCTTGACGACATACGTCCCGGCGAGCTTGTCGTGCCAGCCCTGATTATCCTTGTCGAAAAACGCCCAAATCCAGCCGAGCATGAACACGATGCTGTTGATGTAGTAGCCGATGTAGCGGACGATCACGTCGGCGGCTTGCAGCGGCTCGCCGTTCACCTTGATCACGCGGATGCCCATGATGCGCTTGCCCGGCGTCTGTCCGTTATTCTGCGTCAGGAAATACCAATAGTAGATGACGCCGACGATGAAGCTGGCAAAACCGCCTACCGCCAGTCCGCCTCGCGTCAGCACGCCGGTGATGATGCCCAGAATGATGCCGTCGATGAACAGGGCGATGAAGCGTGTGCCCACATCCGCCAGTTCGTAATCGACGACGCCACGTTTCGGTTTGTCGTAAGTTGTCATGTCTCATATCCCCCATGCTCTAACAGTGATCAATACGTAAGCATGGGGGAAAAAGTTACACAATTCGCCGCATTAATCCCCGGCGGGGTTGGCGACACCCTTCGCCTCGCGTATCGCCTCCAGCATCGAGGCGACGGTGGTGAACTTCACGCGCGGGCGGTTGAGCGCTGCGCCGCGCTGCTGCTCGATAGCGTCCAGCTTGAGCCAGTCGCCGAAGGTCACGTACTCGATGTGCTTCTCCGTGAGCAGCGCCTCGACCGACTCCGGCGACGGATTCGCCGGGCTGAGCAGCTTGCCATCGGCGAGATCGGCGAGCAGCAGATTGACCGTCTCCTGCGAGTCGGGCTTGTTGGTGCCGATAATCCCGCTGGGACCGCGCTTGATCCAGCCGACGACGTATTCGCCCTGAATCGTCTGCGTCTTGTCGGGGTCGACGATGCGCCCCTGCGCGTTCGGGATGATGCCCCGCCGCGAATCGAACGGGACGCCGGGAATGGCGATGCCCTTGTAGCCAATCGAGCGGAAGATCAAGCCGACGGACAGCGTTTCCGTCTTGTCGGTCGGGCGCGGGCGCAGCGATCCGTCGTCGGAGCGATACAGCTCGTTGTGGACGAGTTCGACCGCTTCCACCTTGTCTTCGCCGATGATTTTGATCGGCGAGACCAGAAAGCGCGTGTGGATGCGCTTCGGCTTGTTCGCGCTGGGCGTCTGCGAATAGCGCAGCAGCGTCTGGACGTTGCGCTCGGCGTTGCGATCCTGACCGGAGAGGATGTACTCGTTGCTGAGCGGATCAAGCTCGATGTCCTCCGGGCGGACGATCACGTCTGCGTCCTCAAGCTCGCCAAATTCTTTCAATTCTGGATTCGTGAACGCTGCCTGCACCGGACCGCGCCGACCGAGCATGTAGATGTCGCGCACGCGGCTTTCCTTGAGTGCTTCCAGCGCGTAGTCGGCGATGTCGGTCTTCGCCAGTTCGTCGTAGCTGCTGGCGAGGATGCGCGTCACGTCCATCGCCACGTTGCCGTTGCCGACGACCGCGACCGCCTCCTGCGTCAGGTCGAAACTCCGGTTGCGATAATCGGGATGCCCGTTGTACCAGCCGACGAACTCGGTCGCGGCGTCGCTGCCGGGCAGGTCTTCGCCGGGGATGCCCATGTGGCGGTCGCTCTGCGCGCCCACCGCGTAAATGACCGCATGATAATGCGCCCGCAGATCGTCGTGCGTCAGGTCTTCGCCGTATGTGACGTCCCCGAAGAAGCGAAAGCCGGGACTCTGCGCGATCCGCTCGTAAACTTTCGTCACCGTCTTGATCTTGGGGTGATCCGGCGCAACCCCGCCGCGTACCAGCCCGTAAGGCGTGGGCAGCCGGTCGAACATGTCGATCTGAACGGTTAAATTCGCCTGTTTTTCCAGGTGTTCGGCAGCGTAGAATGCCGACGGACCCGATCCAATAATCGCTACCCGCAGCGGATTGTCAGCGGTGCCTAATGGCGCGGACATAGTCTCCCTTTTTCACTCATGTGCGATAGATTCTTCCAATACTATAACACCATCCCGCGCCGATGCGGGGGGATATAAAGCAACGTCTCATTTGGGAAGCATCGAGAAAGATTGTATAAAACGTAAAATTTTCAAAAACATAAAATGATTGTGTAACTTAACCCAAGTTTCGCCTTATGATCGCTTCAAAGAACGCAGTCAATTCGCCTTTGTGTTACCGGTGCGATCCGGGAGTCGTCGGTCGTCCTGTGCCTGCTTGCAGGGGCGACTATGATGGAGGCGCGGAGGTCACGGCGTCGTGCCGGACAGGGAAATAATATGATAAAGGCGTCGAATAAAATCAGTGTCGCGTGGGACAAAGAAGAGCCTTCCGTAGTGCGCGCAACGCTTCATGACGACTGGACGTGGGAAGATTTATACACGGTCAACAACGAAATCATCAGCATGATGCGCAGCACCGATGAGACCGTTCACCTGATCCTCGACTTCACCGGAGCGGACGCGATCCCGGTGGGCGGTGTGATTATGCACGCGCGCAACATTCTGGGCGCGTATCCCTCCAACTGCGACCTGCGGATCGTCGTCACGCGCAATGCGCTGGTGCAGCGCCTGATGAATATTTTCCAGGCGGCGTTCCAGACCGGGCTGGGCAAGTACGTGTACACCGTCTCGACCATCGACGAAGCCTACCACCTGATGCGCAAGCACACGCGCGTGCAAGTGAACGTCCTCTAGTACAACCGCGATCAGCCCAGCTTCTGGGGCAGCTCGAAGCCGAAGACGCTGCCTCCCCCCTGCACGCTGTGAAAGCGCATTTTCCCGCTGTGCCGCTCCACGATGTTCTTGACCAGATGGAGACCTAGTCCGGTGCCTTCAACCCCGGAGGCTTTGGCGTTGCTGGCGCGGAAGAAGGGGTGGAACAGGCGCGTCTGTTGATCTTCGGGGATGCCGAAGCCCGTGTCCTCGACCTCGAAAACCGCGCTGTCCTCGTCCTGCGCGACCCGCACCGTGATCGCGCCGCCCTTCGGCGTGTATTTGATGGCGTTGCTGATCAGGTTCTCCATCGCTTCGCGGAGCTGCGCGACATCGACACAGATGGGAACGGCGTCCTGCGGCAGCACGAGCCGGTAAACCTGCTCCTTTTGCTGCGCCATGCGCTCGTTTGCCGTGAATACGGATCGGCTGAGGTCGATCAAATCGACCGAATCGCAGTTGCCGTTGTTCTGCATCGCTTCGACGCGCTGAAGCGAGAGGATGTCGTTGATGATCTTGAGCATCCGCTGCCCGGCTTGCGCGATGGATTCGATGAAGGCGCGCTGGTCGGGGGCGAGCAGCTCGCCGTCTTCCAGCAGCAGTTCGGCGGAGGCTTTGACCACGCCGAGCGGATTGCGCAGGTCGTGCGCGGCGATGCGGATCATGTCGGTCTTGAGTTCTTCCAGCTCGCTGACGCGCATGTAGAGCAGGTGCAGTTCTTCCAACTGCTGCTGCGAGACCTGGTAAAGCTGCGCGTTGTCGATGGCGACGGTGATGTGCCCGGCGACCATCGCCAGAAAGTCGAAGGCGTCCTGCGTGAACAGCTTCGGCTTGCTCGTCTTCAGGTTGATCACGCCGATCAGATGTTCGCGGTGGATCAGCGGGATGACCATCTGCGCCCGGATGCCAGGAATATCGAAGATGAAGTCGGGGTCGTCATCGACATCGAGCACAATCTGCGGCTCGCCCGTTTTCAGCGCCCGCCCGATCACACCCCTTGAGGATTCCCAGACCATGCCGTTGACGTAATTGCCCGCCGTGTGAATCAGGTGCAACTGGTCGCCCCCGATCAAGCCGATGAAGCCATGCTCAGCGCCGGAAGCGCGCTGCGCGGTATCCATCGCAATCGTCAGCACGCTGTCAAGGTCGAGCGACTCGCTCAATTCGACCTGAATCCGGCGCAGCAGCGTCAGGCGCTGCACGGTTTGCTCCTGCACTTCCTCCACCTGCTGCAGCGCGTTCTCGACCCGCCGATGCTCGATCAACTGCCCGCGCAGCTCGATCTCGGTCATGACCGATGCGGCGAGGTCGGTGAGGATGCCCACTTCCTCCTCCGTCCAGACGCGCGTCTTCTTGTCCATCACGCAGAACGACCCCAGCACCTTCCCGTCGGACGTGGTGAGCGGGATTCCGGCGTAGGATTGGATGTGAAGCTCCATCGTGGAGCGGTTGTCCGCCACCAGCGGGTTCTGGAGCGAATCGTCGATGATCAGCGGGCTGCCGCTGGCGACGACGTGCTGGCAGTAGGAGTAATTGAGCGGCATCTCGCGGCGCGATGCCCAGGGTTCGTCCATGCCGGTCTCGCTCTTGAAGAACTGGCGTCGCTCATCGACCAGCGAAACCAGCGCAATCGGCGCGTCGAGGATGCGGCAGGCAAGCCGCGTCAGACGGTCGAAATCCGGGTCAGCCGGGGTGTCGAGCAGGCACAGCCGCCGCAGAGACTCTAAACGCTCCGGGTCGGCAATGAGTTCGGGATTGGCATTGGGCATCGGCGGCACTCAAAAATTTATGTTCTTCTTTTTTCATTATAGGGCTGAACTTTTCATTCGCCGTGTCTCAATGCTTGAGACTCGTTTCATTCCGACGCCCGTTTACGTAACGGGAGCACCAGGTCTTTGTGGAAGTCGGTCAGGTCGATGAGCGCGCCGCTGGCGTCGACGTAGCACAGGTCTTCGATGCGCACGCCGAAGCCGCGCTCCGGGTAGTATAGCCCCGGCTCGATGCTGATCACGTTGCCCGGCTGAAGCACGTCTTTGGAGAGATGCCCCAGGCTCGGTCGCTCGTGGATGTTCAGCCCGACGCCGTGTCCCAGGCTGTGGACGTAGCCGACACTGGTCGAGGGCTGGCTGCGCGTGGTCGGGTGTCCCTTGCTCTCGAAGTAATCCTGCACCGCTTCCTGAAGCAGCCGGGCGGGGAGATTGGGGCGGAAGTTGTCGACCGCCACGTCGAAGGCGTCCATCACCTGATCATACGCCTGCTGGACTTCCGGCGTGGCGTAGCCAAGCGACCAGGTGCGCGTGCTGTCGTGGTAGTAGCCGCCGCCGATTTCGCGCGGGAACAGGTCGAAGACAATCGGCTTGCCCAGTTCCAGCGGCGTCTCGGCATCGCCCCGGCTGTGCGGGAAGCCGCCGTCGCGCCCCTGCGCGAAGATCATGGCGTCGTCCTCCAGGTCGCGGTCGAGCAGCTCGCGGCGGACGAAGTGCTTCACGTCGCCGATGGTCAGCGGCGTGCCGTCGTCCTTGACGACCGTTTCGCCCTCGGCGCGGTGGCTGCCGATGAAGTCCCAGGTCGCCTGCCAGACGGCGCTGACTCGCGCCGCGACCGAGCGAATCCGCTCGATCTCCTCGGCGTCTTTGGTGACGTAGGCTTCGTCGAACAGCGTCATGCCCATCTCGCCGACGAACTCGTATTCGGGTGACTGCTCACCAATCATGCGGATCAGTTCGAGGTAGTGGTTGATCGCGCCCGTGCCGTAGACGCCGACTTTTCCGCTCTCGACGCCGATGTGCTGCAACATGCGCTTCCAGAAGACGACCGTCGCCTTGTCGAGGTCGCCGTCCATCTGCTTGTACAGCTCGCCCCAGCCGAAATCGTGGTAGGAGTGGACTTCCAAGCCGCTCTTGGCGGCTTCTTCGACTTCCATCGGGTTGACGACGGCGACCGGCGCGGCGCCGCGCTTCTTGAGGACGTAGCCGCCCGTCAGCGCCGCGCCGTTGGTCAGATAAGCACGCGGCGCGTTGCCGTGCTCGTCCCCGGCGACGATCAGCGCGTCGAGTCCGCGTTTTGCCATCAGCGCATCGAGATCGGATTTCATGAGTCCATCCTTCTTTACTAGTATGATTCCAGGATTGCTTTCAATATAGTGACCAGCTTATCTTCCTGCCCCGGCAGCACGGTGCGCGGGTCGAGCAGCACGCGCCCGTCCTGTATCCGCGCGATCACGGGCGGGTCGGCGGCGCGCAGGGCGGCGGTGAAGCCGTCGGCATCGGGCACGTCGAGCGCCAGCAGCGCCGTCGGGAGCGTCGCGCCCGGCAGGCTGCCCCCGCCGACCGCCGACTCGCCGGAGATGACCGCGCCGCCAACCGCTTCCGCCCACGCCCGCGCCTGCGCGTCGATCTCCGCCAGCGGGCGGGCGATCATGCGCCAGATCGGGATTTGCTCGATGGCTTCGCCCCTGCGGTAGTGATCCAGTGTGGCGACCAGCGCCGACAGACACAGCTTGTCGGCGCGGATGGCGCGCGCCAGCGGATGCCGCTTGAGCGCGTCGATCAGCGGCTTCTTGCCGAGGATGATGCCCGCCTGCGGACCGCCCAGCAGCTTGTCGCCGCTGAACGTCACCAGATCGACGCCCGCCGCCAGGCTTTCCTGCGCCATCGGCTCGTGATCCAGCCCGTAGAGCGCCGTGTCGATCAGCGTGCCGCTGCCCAGATCATCGACCAGCAGCAAATCGTGCTTATGGGCGATCTGCGCCAGCGCGTCCAGCGGCGCGGATTCGACGAAGCCGATCTGCTTGAAGTTGGAGGCGTGCGCCCGCAGGATCAGCGCGGTCTGCTCGCCGATGGCGCGCTCGTAATCGGTGGGGCGCGTGCGGTTGGTCGTGCCGACCTCCACCAGCTGCGCGCCGCTCTGCGCCATCACGTCCGGCACGCGGAAGCCGCCGCCGATCTCGACCAACTGCCCCCGGCTGATGATCACGTCGCGCCCCTGGGCGAAGGTCGAGAGGATCAGCACCAGCGCGGCGGCGTTGTTGTTGACGACCAGCGCCGCCTCCGCGCCCGTGACCGCTCGCAGCGCCGCGTCGGGGTGGGTCAGGCGGCTGCCGCGCCGACCTGCTTCAATATCAAATTCGAGCGTGCTGTAATTGGCGGCGGCGTCGAGCAGCGCCCGCTGCGCTGCCTCCGAGAGCGGCGCTCTGCCGAGGTTGGTGTGCAGGATGATGCCGGTCGCGTTGATCACCGGGCGCAGCGAGGGGCGAAAGGCGCGGTGCAGGCTGGCTGCCGCCGCGTCGAGCAGGGCTTGCGCGTCCGACGGGATAGTTTCGCCGTCGAGCAGGCGCAGGCGAATCGCGTCGAGCGCCGCGCGCAGGGCATCCAGCGCCGCCGCGCGCCCGTACTGCTCGACCAGCGCCGCGCCGCCCGCGCTCGTGATTAAGCTGTCAACCGAGGGGAGCGCGCGCAGCCGGTCAGTCGTCGTACTGCTCATTCGGGATTTCCCGCGAGCGCAGGAATAACTCGATGACGACGAACGCCAGCGCCAGGAAGAAGATCATCGGCACGGTCAGCACGCGCGGGATTTGCAGCCACAGGCAGGCGACGACGAACAGCCCGAACCAGACCGCCTGCCGGACGATCACGCCGCTCGGCGGGACGGCGCGGCTTTCCGGCGTGAAGCGCACGTTGAGGTAGCGCAGGAAGGGCATCATCGTCCCGGCGACGGCGATCTGCACCAGCATGAAGAACAGCCAGCGCTGCCCCACGCGCGGAATCTGCGTGGTCACGAGGACGTACAAGCCGCCCCAGCCCGCGATCATCATGCACACGGCGGCAATCGTCATGCCGGTGTGATCGGGTGGTGTTGTGGTGCGCAGGGTTTGCTCAGCCATAGATCAGTTTATTATAGAATCCGCTTGCGACGCCGAGGGTTTAAACCCTCGGCTAGGATTTTAGTCGTCCTCTAAAGGGACGACCTTGAAAACAGACGTTTCGGGCAACCCCTTCAGTGGGTTGCCACGTCGCCTGTAGCGACGGGTTTAAACCCGTCGCCGAGCAGACCGACTCGTAACCTCAAGCCCTACGAACATGTCTCTCTGATTGCTCATTACGCATCTTGACGAATTATAGCGTTTGCCCGGAATCGTGCTAACATCCGCCGATGCTGCTGGTATTTTTGCTCCGATTCGCCTCGCGCCTGCTGCCGCTGATCGCGGCGTTGTGCGCCCTCGTGCCTGTGTTGGGCGGGCGCGAACCCGCCAGCGACGCGGCATGGGAGCAGCTTGGCTTCGGCGTCTGCGAGCTGCCCTGCTTCGCCGGGATCACGCCGGGGCAGACCGTCTTCTACCAGGTGCCTGATCTGCTGCGCCGCTCGATTCCCGTCATCGGCAACCACATGTTCGATTCCTCCGTGACGGTCGATTTCTGGGTGACGCTGCCCGATTACCAGCTTGCGGGCGTAGTCAACGCGCAGCGCAGCGATGTCGGCGGGATCAACCTGACGGCGTGGCTGCCGTTCGACCAGTTGATCGCGCGGCTGGGTATGCCGGACTGCGTGCTGGTGAGCACGACGAACCATGTCCGTTACACGACGGTCGTCTTCTGGGTTCGAGAGCAGGTGTCCATCGGCGCGCTGCTGGGGGTGAACCAGCGCGCTATCACGCCCGACATGCGAGTCCGTGCGGTGTGGCTGCGCGCCGTCGATCCCGACGACTGCGCGCTGCCCGGCGCGATCCCCTGGCAGGGATTTGCGGCGGTGTGGGGCTATACGCGCCTCGCGCCCTGAGCGGCTTTCGCAAGCGCGGCGCGAATCCGTGCTACCATCCGAATTATGCTGACGACGATCTTTTCCCGACTGACGTTGCGCCTGCTCCCCGCGTGCCTGCTGCTGTGCGCGGTCGTCCCGGTTTTTGGCGCGCGCCAGCTTCCCCGCAGCGAAGCCTGGGAGCAGTTTGGCTTCGACTACTGCAAGCTGCCCTGCTTCGCCGGGATCACGCCGGGAGTGACGCCCTTCAATGGCATCGCGCAGCTTCTGCTGTGGCACATCCCGGTCATCGACCCGAGCCTGATCGCCAGCGGCTCGGCGATCAATTTCTGGGCGCGGCTGCCCACGCAGCAGCTTGGCGGGCTGATGCGCTACGAGCGCGGGACGGTCGGCGAGATGCGCTTCAACGGCAGTCTGCCGGTTGGCGAGATGGTGGCAGAATTAGGGTCGCCTGACTGCATTCTGCCGAATACACAAGGCGACCCGGATCGTTTGACCGTGATTTTCTGGGAGCGGAGTGGCGTATCGATTGGCGCGCTGATCGCACCTGATCAGCGCACGATCAACCTGAACGCGGACGCGCTGGCGTTATGGCTGCGCGCCATCGCGCCGGGCGATGACTGCTCGCTGTGGGGCGCGCTGCCCTGGCGCGGCTTCGCGCCCTTGTGGCGGTACACCGGTTAGCGGCGCTTCGCCTCGATTTCCTCGTAGAGTTCGCGCGTCTCGCGTGACGGCGGAATCTTGAGCGTCTCGTCGAGAACCTGCACCAGCTTGCGATACTGCATCAGCGCGTCGTCGAGCATCCCCATCTTCATGTACAAGCCCATGATCTGACGGTGGATGTCCTCGCGCTCCGGCGTCTCTTTGAGCGCCCGCGTGAAGAAGCCGATGGCGCGCTGATCTTCGCTGCGGCGGAAGTAGATGCGCCCCATGCCGATCAGCGCCTGCGCGTACAACTGGCGCAGCGCGTCGCGCCGCTCGACCACCCACTTCATCTCGATGGTTTGCAGGAACGGTGCTTTGTAGATGTCGATGGCGCGCGACAGCAGCGCCATTTCTTCTTTTTCGCTGCCCGCCACCAGCGCCTTATCGATGGCTTCCTGGAAATCGCCGGTGTCGTAATGGCGCACGATCTTGTCGCTGGGCATGTAGAAGCCGCTGTTGTACTGCGTCAGTTCGTAATTGGCGTCTTCCGAGACCTTCATGCTGATGCGCTCGGTGATCTTGCGCTTGGTCACGTGGAAGACGTTGGTCGCCTCCTTGACCGAGAGTTCGGGCCAGAAGGTGGCGAAGATTTCGTCGCGTGTCACCAGCGGGTGATCCATGAAGAAGAAGAACAAATTGCGCGGCAAGGCGCCGTCCCAGTTGGTGATCGGCAAGCCGTTGACCAGCGCGTGCCCTCTGCCGAAGGCGTAAACCTCCAACTGCGGCTTGGGCGTCTGCTCGACGGTGAACATCATGTCGTCTTTGCGCTGGTTGGTGCCCAGCACAACGGCTTCGCTGCGCGCCACCATATCGTACCAGGGCTGATAGGTGAGCAGCCGCGAGCTAAAGGCGATCTGCACGTTATCGGGCAGCGCGCCGACCAGCGCGCGGATGAATTGATTGAAGTCGGCGTCCATCGCCACGCGGTCGAGTTCGTCGATAAACAGGATCAGCGGCTCGTCGGAATATGCGCCGAGGTCGGCGGCGAGCGCCTCACCGATAGTTGTGGGCTTGCCTTCTTTCAGCGCCTGCTGTAAATTATTTCCGAAATTACCAAGCACCGATTGGAATTCGGCAAGCAACCCGCTGAGCCACTCAGTCAGCGAAACCTGTTCATCGCTCACACGGTAATAGAGTAAGCCGTCTCTCGCACTGGCAAGAAAGTACGAGAGAAACAGGTTGCGATAATTGACCCAGGGGTAGATCAGGACGACTTTTTTCCCGGCGCTGCGCTGCCGAAAGGAATCGAGGGAAACATGGGTGACTTCTTGAACCAGCATTCTATCCTCACAATTTCTGCTGCATGGTGGCATCCGCGAAAGGCGAAATGATAATTAGAACGTTCAGCAAATAACGAAGAAAATGATTGGTACTCTATTGTAGATTACTACCCCACCTATTTACAAATTAATTTCCGTTATTTTTACGGACTTTCTGTCTGAATCTTGTAATGATTGTAATTGAGAATAGACCATGAAAGCTGCCGCAAAGGCGATCCTCTTCGTCGAGCCGTTGATCCTGGCGATTGTCGTTTTCGCCTTCTGGTTCGATAACCCCGCTCGCGTCAATTATCTCCCGCTGCTGATTCTGCCCATGCTTGCCCGGCTGATCCTGTACCGCCGCCTGTGGGTGAATGTCGCGTTCAGCCTGCCGCTTTATCTCTTTTTGTTACTCTGTCTCATCAATACCGGCATTGCGCTCGCCGACCCCGCCGTGCCGCCGTACTCGTTCGGCTGGTACGTGGTCGGCAGACCGCTCATGGGCGTCGCCCTCGCCCTGAGCATCACCAGCATCGCTTACGAACGCGGGCGCGTGGACGGAATCGTGATCGTCGCGCTGGCGCTGGCGCTGCTGGTCAGCGTGCTCGGTCTCGGCAGCGCGCAGTTTATCGGCAAATCGGAGCAGTTTGAATTTCTGATCCGGCTCATCCCCAAGATCAATAATTTCCCCGGTGCGGAGGGCGGCTTCAACGTCAACGAAATCGGCGGGGCGATGGCGTTTTTCGCGCCGTTTGCCGCCGGAATCGCCTTTTACGAATGGCAGCGCCACCGCAATCCGCTGCACGGCGTGGTCGCCACGACCGCGTTTCTGTTTCTGGCGCTCGCCCTGCTGCTGGGGCAGAGCCGCCTCGCCATCATCGGCGTGGTCGTAGCACTGGGCGGGGTGATCTTCGCGGTGATTCCCAACGGACGCTGGCGCTACATCGCGCTTGCCGCGCTGGGGCTGTTCAGCCTGTTCGAAGTCGGTATCGTCCTCGGCGTGTTCGAGTCGGCAGCCACCGCCTCGGCGCCGGGGCTGGACGCCCGCGACGAAAGCGGGCTGACGCAGCGTCCGGTCATCTGGAACGCGGCGCTGACGCTCATCCGGGAGTATCCGCTCACCGGGTACGGCTTGAACCAGTTTCGCCGCCCGGAAATCCGTGAGATATACGTGCCGGACTTCGCCATGAACATCATCCCCCACGCCCACGACGAGTTTCTGCAAATCGGCGTCGACCTGGGCGTTCCGGGGATGCTGGTGTTTCTCGCCTGGCACCTCGCGCTCGTCGTGATGGTCTGGCGCACCTGGCGGGAGGGCGATCCGTTCATCAGGGTGGTTTCCATCTCCGCCGCCGCCGGGCTGCTGGCGCACGCCATCTTTGGGCTTGCCGACGCGATCACGCTGTTCGACCGCTTCACCTGGGCATACTGGCTGATGGTGGGGGTGGTCGGCGCGGCTTACGTCTGTCGCCGCGAAAGGATTACGCTCCACGCTTAATTCAGCAATTTGCGGGTATACTGCAATAAACCGATCTGCAAGCAGAATAAAAGCGTGAGTTTCTGCGTCTATGAGCAGCACAAATCGGAAGCTGGACCGCAAGCTGGATCGCAAGCTGGATGCGAAAGTCTTTGAACTGAAAGCGCCGCATCCGCGCGTCATCTTTTGGTGCAGGCTGGGAATCGCCATACTGACCCTGCTGGCGCTGCTGTTGAAATTCCCCCTCGTCGCCGGGATTTCGCTGGTCGCGCTGCTGATCCTGCTGCTGTTCCCGGTCGAAGCTCAGGAAGCCACCACCATACCCACATCCGCGCCTGCCTCCACGCTTCCGCTGGTCGAAGAAGTGACGCGCCAGCTTGCCACGTCCCTGAGCGTCGGTCAGGTGGCGCACATCGTCCTGAGCGCGGCGCTGCGCGCGACGCGGGGGCAGGTCGCCACGCTGGCGATGCCGGTCGAAGTCGATCACTTCATGATGATCCACCTGCGGCAGGGGCAGGACAGCGTGCAGATCACGCACCACGACCCGACGGGCAGCACGCTGATCGAGCAGGTGCTGCGAGAAGGGCGGATGATGTTCAGCCGCGACCGCAGCGCCGTCGCCGTGATCCTGCGCCACGAATATCTGGTGCTCGGCGCGATCTGCGTCGAGGGAGCGCCGCAGGCGTTGACGCAGGCGGAAATCGATCTGCTGAATGAGATCGCTACGCCCGCCGCCATCAGCCTGCACAATGCGCAACTGCTCGACGAGCAGCAGTACCAGATCGACACGCTGAGCCACATCCGCGCGCTGACCCTGCGCGTTTCCGGGGCGACGACCAGCGATGCGGTCGCGCAGGCGGTGCTGGAAGCTACGCGGGACATCCTCGGCGTGCAGGAAGTCGCGCTCTACCGCTGCAAGAAGACGCAGGAGACGCCGCCGAGAACGCAGGTCGAGACGCTGCTCAGCCTTCAGCGCGACCGCTTCAGCCGCGTGGCGCAGGAAAAGCGCCTGACCTACGAGGTCGCCCTCAAGGCGGCTCAGGCGGGCAAGTCGCAGATCACGCGCAACCCGGTCGCCTGCGTAGGCGTGCCAGTCGAGCGCGACGGCGCTGTGAGCGAAGTGCTCGCCACCGCCTTCATCGAGCATCACACCCTGCGCCGCCGCGACCTGAACACGCTGACCCTGCTCGCCAGCCAGACGGCGGCGTATCTCAACGCGGTGGCGCTCCAGGAACAGGTGCGCGCCGTCAGCGAGCGGCTGCGCGTCACCATCAACTCGGCGCGCGACGGCGTGCTGCTGTTCGACCGCGAGGGCAAACTGATCGAGTGCAATCCTTCGGCGGAGCACCTGCTCGGCATCGACAAAGGGCGCTTTCTGGGCAAGTATTTCATCGACATGCTCTCCGAGATGATGAAGATCAACGAGCAGCACGGCTTGGGCTATTCGCGCTCGCAGATCGCTGAGCTGGAGAGTCAGCTTCGGCTGGAGCCGAACCGGATCACCCGCCGCCAGTTCGAGCAGATCAACGGCAGCCAGAAGCTCTTCATTGAAGAAATCGGCTCGCCGGTGATCGACGCCGACAATCACGTCGTCGGGCGGCTGCTGGTGCTGCGCGACATGACCGAGCAGAAGCAGCTTGCCGACTTCCGCGACGAGATCACGCACATGGCAGTTCACGACCTGCGCGGTCCGCTGACCGCCGTCATCAACGGCATTGACATGACGATCAGGCAGGGCTTGACGGAGTACCCAGAAGACAACGAGCGCGTGCTGCGGCTGTCGCTGGAGAGCGCCCACAGCCTGATGCGCCTGATCAACAGCCTGCTCGACATCGCCAAGCTGGAAAGCCGCCGCATCCCGATCACGCCGCAGCCCGTGACAGTGGCGGAACTGGTGGAAAACGCGCGCGAAGCGCTGGACAATTCGATCTCGCAGGCGCGGATTCAGGTGCAGGTCGCGCTGCTGGACGACCTGCCGCTGGTCAACGTCGATCACGATTTGATCCGGCGCGTGCTGGTCAACCTGCTGGATAACGCGGTGCGCTTCACCCCGACGGGCGAGAAAGTGCTGGTCGCCGCCGCGCGGACGGATGCGCGCCGCGTCACGATCAGCATCTCCGACAGCGGTCCCGGCATCTCGCCGGAGGAGCGCGAGCAGGTCTTCGAGCAGTACCGCCAGAGCAACAAAAACACGCCGCTGCGCGGCTCGAAAGGCACGGGGTTGGGACTGACCTTCTGCAAGCTCGCCGTCGAAGCGCATGGCGGGCGTATCTGGGTGGAAGACGCCCAGTTGCTGCCCGGCGCGTGTTTTAGTATCAGTCTTCCTGTTGCAACTTGACGATCTGCTATATATTAAAAAAAGTATAGAGGGAAGATTGCGCGTGGTTACAAAACGGTTGCCGCTCTACGTGCCAACCGCCATCGTTCTGGGAGCGCTGACGCTGGTCGTGCTGGTGCTCAACTTCCCCGAACAGGGCGCGCTGGTGAACAACGGCGGCATTCTGGTGTTTTACGGTCTGCTGGCGGCGCTCACACTCAATTTCGGCGTGATCGACGGCGAACTCAGCCCGGCGCACGGGATTGGGATGCTGATGCTGCTCTCCCTGCCCCGCTCGGCGATGTCGGCAAGCCTGTGGATGATCGTGCTCGCCAGCATCGTCGGTCAGTTGGCGCGCCAGGCTCGCCTGCGAGCACAGGGACACACCTCGCTGCTCGCGGCGACCTTCGTGGTCGCGCGGATAGCGCTCAGCTTTTACGCCGCCGCGCTGATCTACGGGGGCGACCTGCCGCTGACCGATCTCACCAACGCGAACCTGCTGCCTGTCCTGATCTACGGAATCGGCTACAGCGCAGTCTATTTCCTGCTGTTCGCCGTCGAGACGGTGGTCGCGGGCAAGACGATCCCGCGCGAGCATCTCTCGGAAATCCTGCTGGTGCTGCTCGTGCCGATCCTGTACGCGCTGCTCGGCGCGCTGATCCTGAACCGGCTTTCGGCGCTGGCGTTCCTGATCTACCTCGTCAGCCTGAGCGTAGTGCTGGTGCGTCGGCAGGATTTGGAGCGCGCCCAGCGCCACCAGATCGAGGCGCTCAGCTCGACCGTCGATAATAAGCTCTACATGCAGCAGCAGGCGCGCGCCAGCCAACTGGCGACACTCAACAGCATCCTCTCGCTGCTGACCGACACGCTCTCGCCGGAGACGGTGATCGATACGGTCATCACCTCGGCGTCGATGATCACCGAAGCCTCGGCGGTCGCCATCTATCTGTACCGAGAGGATGCGCTGGTGTTTTCGCGCGGCGCCGGGCTGAGCGATGCCTTCCAGGCGAACCCGTCCCAACCGCTGAGCGCCCACGAAAGCCGCGATTTCCAGCAGCCCATCGTGGTTGGCGACGCCGCGCGCGAAGCGCCTTCCCGGCGCGAGTTGATGGTGCGCGAGGGCAAAGCCGCCTGGATCGAACTGCCGCTGGTGTTTCAGGGCGTGCGCACTGGCGTGCTGGTCATCTGCTACGACGCGCCGCGCGAATTCAGCGACGAGATGATCGAGCTGCTGCGCACCTTCGCCAACCAGTGCGCGCAGGCAATCGGTAACGCCCGGCTGTACGAGATCACCGACGAAGAGCTGGAGCAGCGCGTCGGGCAGCTTCTGGCGCTGGCGACTATCGGGCATCACCTCACGGCGACGCTGGAAGTTCGGGCAATCTGCGATCTGGTGGTCGAATACGCGCTGGCATCCACCGAAGCCAACGCCGCCGCTATCATCCTGATTGACGAGGCGGGCGAACTCGATCAATGGGCTGCCAGCGGCTACCCGCCCGACCTGCTGAGCGAGAACCGCGACCTGTTCGCCGAAGGCATCACCGGGACGGCGATGCGCAGCCGGGACACCGTGCGCGTCAGCGATGTCAGCAGAGAGCCGGATTACGTGGCGCTGCTGGCGGAGACGCGCGCGCAGCTTTCGACGCCGATCCTGTGGAACGAGGGCGTGGTCGGCGTGATCACGCTGGAGAGCGATCACGCGGGCGCGTTCAGCGAGGAAGACAGCTACTTCGTCAAGCAGCTTGCCAACCAGGCGATCATCGCCATCGAGAACGCGCGCCTGTTCCGCAAAGTCGCCGAAGCGCGCGACCGGATGCAGGTCATCCTGAACACCGTCAAGGAAGGGCTGATCCTGATCGGCGTGACCGGCAAGATCGTGCTGGCGAACCCGCGCGTCGAACTGATGGGCTTGCAGCCGGAAATGCTGATCAACAAGTCGCTCGATCAACTGCTGGTCGATCACGATCTGGCGGAGCGGTTCGGCTTCCGCACCGGGAGCGAGCTTCAGCGGCTGGTCAAGGAACTGCGCGCGCCCGGCGGGCTTACGCCGCGCGAGCCGAAAGTCTTCACCTTCGGCGAGGATGACCCGCGCTACATTCAGCGGCAGGTCTTCCCGGTTTCCGACGAAGCCGGGCAGCCCGTTGGCGTGCTGCTGGTGTTCTACGACGAAACGGAAGAGGTGCGCCTGGCGCAGACGCGCGAGGAAGTCTCGCAGATGCTGATCCACGACCTGCGCAGCCCGCTGACGGCGGTCACGACCAGTCTCAAGCTGCTGACTGAGCTGACGCCGAAGGACAGCCCGATCCGCCCGGTGATCGAATCGACCACCGAAGCCGGTCGGCGCGCGGTCGGCAAGCTGCTCAACCGCGTCGATTCGCTGCTCGACGTGTCGCGCATGGAAAACGGGGCGATTGCGCTCGAAACGCAGGCGACCGAGCTGGCGACGCTGGTCGATAACGTCTGCGTCGAACTCAGCCCGCTGGCGCAGGAGCTGGGCATCGTGATCAAGCCGGAAATCAGCGACGACTGCCCGCTGCTGGAGATCGACGCGGACAAGGTCGAGCGTCTGCTGCTCAATCTGGCGGATAACGCGCTCAAGTTCAGCCCGGACAATAGCACCGTCACGGTGCGCGCGCACGCGCCGGGCGCGGAAGGCGCTGCGCCGGGTTTCATGCGCATCGACGTGATCGACGCCGGTCCCGGCGTGCCGGACGAGTATAAGCTGATCCTGTTCGACCGCTTCGTGCAGGTGCGGGGACGCACCGGGTCGCGGCGCGGGACGGGCTTGGGCTTGACCTTCTGCCGTCTGGTCACCGAGACGCACGGCGGGCGCATCTGGATCGACGACAATCCAGGCGGCGGCAGCGTGTTCGCCTTCACCCTGCCCATCGTCGCCGAACAGGACGCCAGCGGCGCGGATTAGCCAACTCAAAAGATTCAACGCAAAGTCGCAAAGGATGAAAGACGCAAAGAGCGTTTGAAGTCATTTTGCTTCCCAGGCAAACTGTTGACAGCCCTCGCCGTATTCAGTAAATTTTCCCCAACGTTCAACAAAATTTGAGAGAATGGGCATGAAAATTCTGGTGATTGGCGGCACGCGCTTCGTCGGGCGGCATTTCGTCGAAGCGGCGCTGGCGCGCGGGCACGAGATCACACTGTTCAACCGGGGGCAGAGCAACGCCGACCTGTTCCCCACCGTCGAGAACCTGCGCGGCGACCGCGACGGCGATCTGTCCGCGCTGGAAGGTCGCCGCTGGGATACCGTCGTCGATACCTGCGGCTACGTGCCGCGCATCGTCCGCCTGTCGGCAGAACTGCTCGCCGACAAAGTGGAGCGCTACCTGTTCATCTCGACCATTTCGGTCTACGCCGACATCATGCAGCGCGACGCGGACGAAGATGCGCCGCTGCAAACGCTGAAAGACCCGGCGGGCGAGGAAATCACCAACGATAGCTACGGCGGCTTGAAAGTGCTGTGCGAGAACGTCGTCGAGGAGGTTTACGGAGATCGCGCCCTGACGGTGCGCCCCGGCATGATCGTCGGTCCCTACGACCCGACCGACCGCTACACCTACTGGGCGGTGCGCGCGGCGCACGGCGGCGACATGCTCGTCCCCGGCGCATCGGATCGCCCGGTGCAGATGATCGACGCGCGCGACCTGGGCGCGTGGATGGTGCATCTGCTCGAACAGAAGACGGTCGGCATCTACAACGCGACCGGACCGACGCAGCCGCTGACGTGGGAGTCGTGGCAGGAAGCGCTGCGCACCGCCGCCGGAACCTCGCCGAGCTACACCTGGGTCAGCGATGCGTTTTTGCAGCAGCACGAGGCGACCGGCGGCGAATTGCCGTTCTGGATTCCCGCGCCCTACGAGAACATCTTCGCCGTGAGCGTCGAGCGCGCGGTCGCTGCCGGACTCACGTATCGCCCGGCGGTGGAGACGGCGCGCGACACGCTGGCGTGGAAAGGCGTGGTCGACGTGAGCGCGTTGCAGGCAGGCTTGAAGCCCGCGCGCGAAGCCGAGCTGCTCAAGGCGTGGCGCGAACAGCAGTAATCTGGCAACCGCCAAGAACGACTACTCGCGCAGCCGCATCAACCCTGCTTGCGTCGAACCGAAGGCGCAGCGCTGGTAAAATTCGCTCAGGTGCGGCTCGTAATCGACGTGCAGCCAGACGATCCCATGCTGACGTGCGGTTTCGACCGCGCGCCGCACGAGTTCCGTGCCGATTCCCTGACGGCGCACGCTCGGATGCACGGTCGTATCGAGCAAGAATGCGTGGATACCGCCGTCCCAGGCGACGTTGACGTAGCCGACCAGACGGCGCTCGTAGTAGGCGCAGACGTATGCCAGGCTGCGGCTGAGGATCGGCTCGAAGTTGGCGGGCTGGTAATCCTCCCACGAGTTCGCTGAACAGGCGGTTGAGCGCCTCGTTGGTGATCGACGGGTTGACGCTGTACATGACGAGCATAGCTTTCCTATGAGGATTTCCGCTTCTGGGCGTAGCGCGCTTCGCTGAGCACGAACTCGACGCTGGCGGCAATCGTCGGGTCGGGGAGCGCGCGCCGGGGAAGCTCGTGGATTTCGTGCGCCACCAGCGCCCAGCGCCCGATCAGCCACGCCAACTGCGCCACGCCGACCTGCCCCGCGCCGCTCAGCGCCGCGAGATGCAGCGTTTTGCCGTCTAGGTGGGTCGTTTCGGCGGGCGCGAGGGAAATTTGCAGGCTGTAAACCTCACCCCGCTGCGCGGCTGTCCTTCGGTCAACGCCACTTAGCTCCCCCTCTCCACCTGGTAGAGAGGGGGGTTGGGGGGCGAGGTCATCTGCCGTGATCACGACATCTTCAATCCAATGGGGATTTTCCGCATCGACCAGCGCGAGGCGCACGCTGTCGCCCATCTGGGCATGTGTCGGTACAGCATTATCGACGCGAGCGGCATCAAAGCCCATGCCGTCGAGCAGCACCAGCGTCGAGCGACCGGAAGATGCCGAACAGTGCCAGATTTGTGGATCGCAGCTTTCGCCCAGGTCGAGCCGCAGCACGCTGCCCGCTGGTGGGGCAGGATCGTCGGCGCAGACGCGCGGCACGTCCTCGCTGTAGTGCGCCTGAAGCTGGCGCAGGAAGCTGTACAGACGGGGCAGCGCCTCCAGATCGCCGCGCAGGCGGTGGGTATAGAGGATGGTTAGCGGTGTTTCCATTGCGGCGGGCGCTTCTCGATGAACGCCGACATCCCTTCGACCTTGTCCTCGGTGCTGAAGGCGAGGTAGAAGCTGCGCTTCTCGTAATCCAGCCCGGCGCTGAGCGGGAGTTCCTCAGCGCGGTTGACCGCATCCTTGATCAGCCGGACGGCGACGCGCGGCATCGACGCGACCTTGCTCGCCAGCTTGACCGCCTCGTCCATATACGTCTCGACCGGAGCGACGCGGTTGACCAGCCCGAAGGTCAGGGCTTCGCTTGCCGTCAGGTTGCGCCCGCCGAGCGTGACCTCCATCGCCAGCGCCTTGCCGACGGCGCGCGTCAGCCGCTGCGTGCCGCCCGCGCCGGGGATGATGCCGATGCTGACCTCCGGCTGCCCGAATTTCGCCGTCTCGGAGGCGACGATCATGTCGCACATCATCGCCATTTCGCAGCCGCCGCCCAGCGCCCAGCCGCTCACGGCGGCGATCACGGGCTTGGTCAGGCGGGTCAGGCGCGCCCAGTCGGTGAAGTCGTGGCTGAGCATGGCGACGGCGCTCTGATCGACCATCTCCTTGATGTCCGCCCCGGCGGCGAAGGCTTTGTCGCTGCCGGTCAGGATCATGCAGCCGATGGAGTCGTCGCGGTCGAAGGCTTCGAGGGCGTCGAAGATTTCGCGGGTGAGGGTGCTGTTGAGGGCGTTGAGCGCCTGCGGGCGGTTGAGGCGCACCAAGCCGACGCCCTCGGCGGGCAGTTCGGTGAGAATGGTTTCGTAGGGCATGGAACACTCTCCAGAAAGACGACAGGATGCCGATGATACCATAATCCACGACGGGTAACCGCAGCTTGCTTGACACAGCGCGCGGACGGTGAATAAGATTTATAATCTGCAATCAAGTCTAATTCTAGAAGATCGCTATCGTGTATTCGTGATCGCAAGCATGGTCTATCTTCTCGATGCAAGAGCAGATTTGCATGCGCTAAGCTCGGCATCTATTCGCAAGAATCGTAGATCATTTAGCATCGATCAGGCGAGCATTGTGCGTAATTGGAGCAATCGATTGATTTAGCGTATGCTCTGAATTGCACGAATGCGCACGATGCTTTGCGTGACATCTAAAACGACCTTATGGCAGTGTCGTTGATTTCTCAAGGCTGTTTTCCGTCATAACTGAAAAGCAGTTGATTAATCTGTCTATTCGAGATGACTGGACGGTTATGATGCGCAAGCTACCAGATTTGGTTTGAAATCTTCGTACCGTAACCGTACAAGTCACGATTCATCTCGCGCCACCGAAATTTATCCACTTGATAAACACTGGGGAAAACCGTTAGATATCTATGCAAGCGTTTGATTCACCCTAGACTGATTCTGCTAAATCGTTGTACTTGTCCGGTGTGAAGTCGACATAATTTCTTGAGGTAGCCGTCCGGCATTACTACTGCTGAACTGTTCTTCCGGAGTTCTGAGAGATGCCAGATAATTTAATCCGATCATGTAGCGAATTCGTTAACACTCCTCGGCACAATATTCGCTTGATTGACTGGTGGTCGAATCTCTGAGTCTGAAACATACAATCGTCTTGTTGAGTGCCTGATAATGATTTCATCCATATCAGGAATGCAGTGCGAGTCATACTCATGGAGTGTAACTGAATAGTGCCTAATATACTATCGACACCGATTGAATCAATTTTGGATATGCTCGATCAAAAGGGCGTATGAAGTTCGATCGGCAGCGACTAGATTGCGGAACATAAAACTATCAAGTCATCCGCTTCGAACGACACGAGAAATTCTGTAAGATATCCTGATATCGCGTTATTAAATGCTTATCAGCTTGGTAAGCCGAGCGGAGAAGTTCGCGGTTACATAAGGATTCGTCGAGCCGATCGTCAGACGATCAATGTATTGCTTGATACGAACAGCAAGGCATCAATATTCCGAAATATTTTGGATTAAGCCCTGAATATCTGCCGTCCGTGTATAGTAAGGTGTATCCATCCAGTCGAAAGTCATCGAGGCGGTTGTCGCAGACGAATTGCCAGTGAAAATACGCCATCATTTCTTCGATAGATGAATTCGGCTCCGTAATACCTTTGTTGGGCAAGGCTATCGTAGATTTGAAACTCATCTGTGTGAACCGTAGCGCTTTTTTCAACTGTATCTTCAATAATCGGCAGAACGGTTTCTGCTCTAGACATCGGGAACGACAACGGCTTTGACATCGCCTTTGCGCTCGACAACGCCGACAACGGGTGTATAGACTTCAGCGCCACGCCCGCGCTTGACAGTGCTGACGCCCGCCGACGTAGGTTTCATCGACTTCAACGTCACCGCCGACGAAGGCACTAACGCCCTTCATCCAGACGGCTGCGAATCATCTTGAACATGCGCCACGCCGTCTTGTAGGTAACGCCAAATTCGCGCTAAAGCTGCTTGGCGCTGATGCAAGTGCGGGTTTGCGACATGAGATAGATCGCGTAGAAGCACAACACCAATGGGGTGTCTGATTTGTGGAAAATCGTTCCGGCGTGGTGGAAATCTGACTACTACAGAAGTCGCAACCGTAGAGCTTGCGCGTGGTGATCCGGTGATGCTAGGTCGTTCGCCAATTGCTGTTCCTGGAGATGCTGCATTAGAATATCTCAATGACGTGCATTATCGCACCTCATCAATCTGACGGCTTCTCGCCATCGTCCTGCGTCGGCACCAAGATGATAGCACAAATAAAAAGAGCGGTGCTCCTGCGAGCATCGCTCTTTGCGTTTCGTACATGGGCGCACAGCCGTGCGCCCCTACGTTCGTATGCTTTACGCCGAGATCGCCACGATGTTGATGTCCGTCACGCGCAGCCCTGCGTTCAGCGAAATCACTTCCGGGATCGGGAAGCCGTTGAAAGCCGCCGCGTACTCGTTGGTGTACGCGCCCGCGTCGCGGAACAGCAGCCGCTCGCCGACGTGGATTTCCGGCATCTCGACGTTGCGCGCGACCACGTCGCAGCTATCGCAGCTCGGTCCTGCCAGCGTGTAGGTGCGCGTCGGGCGCTCGGCGGCGCAGTCGCTCACCAGCTCCACGACCGGCGGAAAGCCTTCGTAGGTCTCCATCAAGCCGTTGAAGACGCCCGCGTCGAGGTAGAGCCAGGTTTGATCGCCGCGCTGCGCTCTGCCGACGACCGACGCCAGCAGGCAGCCGCTCTCGCCGACCATGCCGCGCCCCGGTTCGAGCACGATCATCAGGTCGTCGCGCTGCGGGATGAAGTCGGCGATCGCGCCCATCGCTGCCGCGCCGATCTCCTCAATCGTCGGGATCGAGGCGGTGTGGTAGTGCCCGGCGGGATAGCCGCCGCCCAGGTCGAGGAAGTACAGGTCGTGCCCGCGCTCGGCGGCTTGGCGCCACACGTCGCCGCAGGCTTGGATGGCGTTGACCCAGTTGGCGACCTTCAGACACTGCGACCCGACGTGGAACGACAGCCCAATCGGGGTCAGACCGAGGTCGCGCGCCTGGTCGAACAGCGCCAGCGCTGTTTCGCCATCGACGCCGAACTTGCCCGCCAGCGGTAGGACGCTGCCGGTGTTATCGACCGCCAGCCGCACGTAAATTCGGCTGCCGGGTGCAAAATTGGCGACCTTTTCGACCTCATCCGTCGAATCGACCACCACTGCATAGACCCCCGCGTTTTGCATACGGGCGAGGAAGACCGGATTTTTGATCGGGTTACTGCAAATAATGGCGTCACCCTTCGCGCCCGCGTTCAGCGCCCGCTCCAGCTCCGCCAGCGATGCGATTTCCAGCCCGCCACCCAGCTCGACCAGGGTCTGGACGATCTCAGGATTGGCGTTGGCTTTCATGGCGTAATCGATGGCTGCGCCGGGAAAAGCGGCAGTAAAGCGGTGGTACGTGTCGCGGATTGTCTCGAAATCGAGGATTAAACTTGGAGTGACGGTGTAGCTGTCGTGCAAAATCGTGTCCATATGGACGTTTTCCAACTGGACAAGCTCCTTCTTCGCGGGCACCTCCGCGCAGTCTAATCATTATTCACGGTTTTGCAGTATACAACAGAATAATTCTGAATTGTATTAGAAAATTCCACACATTTCGTTAAGAAAAATTCGTGCCATATTTCACGATGTCAGGGGGTGCCGGAATCGAGCTATCATTATGTTAAGTTCCGTTTATAAAGCATCTTTTGCCGCAAAAATGCCCGCCGGGGCAGACCGTTTCATTTATACAGTTGCATAGCCACTTCGTTTGGAGAAGGAGGTTCGATGACCGAATTGATCTTCAGGCAGTTGATCGACGGTGCATGGGTCGATGCTGCGGAGGGCGGGGTCTGGGAGCTGATCAACCCCGCGACGGAAGAGGTGATCGGGCTGATGCCGTTCGGCGACGCCGAGGACGCGCGGGCGGCGCTCGACGCGGCGGCGGCGGCGTTCCCGGCGTGGGCGAAGAAGACTCCCTACGAGCGCGGCGCGATATTGATGCGCGCGGCAGCCTGGATACGCGAGCGCATCGACGCGCTCGGCGCGATCACGACCGAAGAATCGGGCAAGCCGCTGCGCGAGGCGACTGGCGAGTGGATGACCGCCGCCAACTCGTTCGAGTGGTTTGCGGAAGCCGCCAAGCATCACTACGGGCAGGTCGTCCCGGCGCGCCGGACGGATCGCCGCCTGCTGGTGATCGAGCAGCCGCTGGGCGTGGTCGGCACGATCACGGCGTGGAACTTCCCGGTCTACAACGTGGTGCGGGCGTGGTCGGCGGCGCTGGCTGCCGGATGTACGGTCGTTGGGCGTCCTTCGGAATACACGCCGCGCTCGGCGATGCTGCTGGCGCAGGCGCTCTACGAGGCGGGCATCCCGCAGGGTGTGGTCAACCTCGTCAACGGCGAGCCGTCGTCGATTGGCGAGGCGATGCTCAAAGACCCGCGCTGCCGCAAGATTCAGTTCACGGGCAGCACGCGCGTCGGCAAGCTGCTGATGGACGGCGCGTCGCAGACGATCACGCGGCTCTCGCTGGAACTGGGCGGCAACGCGCCGGTGCTGATCTTCCCGGACGTGGATGTCGAGGCGACGGCGAAAGCAGCGGTGACCGCCAAGTATCGCAACGCCGGGCAGGTGTGCATCGCGCCGCAGCGCTATTTTGTCCACAGCCGCATCGCCGAGGAGTTCATCGAGCGGGCGGCGGACATCTCGAAAGGGCTGCGGCTGGGCAGCGGGCTGGAGGCGACGACCGACGTGGGTCCGCTGATCAACGCGGCGCAGCGGGCGCGGCTGGAGAAGATCGTGCAGCGGTCGGTCGCAGAAGGCGCGGAAGTGCTGGCGGGCGGCGCGCGCCCGGAGCAGCCGTCGCGCGGCTATTTCTACAGCCCGACGGTCATCACCAACCTGACGCCGGATATGCCTGTCTACCGCGAAGAATTGTTTGGTCCCGTCATGCCGATCATCCCCTTCGACGACGCCGACGAAGCGCTGGCGCTGGCGAACGCGACCGAGTACGGACTCGCCGCCTTCGTGCAGACGCACGACCTCAACACGGCGGTTCGCATGTACGAGGGGCTGGAATTCGGCATTATCGCAGTCAACGACTGGCTGCCCTCCACGCCGGAAATGCCGTTCGGTGGCATGAAAGCCAGCGGCATGGGGCGCGAATACGGGCAGGAAGGCTTACACGAATATCTCGAAACGAAAGCTGTGTTTATAGGTGGAATCCCATGATCATCGAGCATGTCCCCAAAACCGTCAATCTACGGATCGACGTGATGAACTTGCAGCCGGAACACATCCCCGAACTCGTCCGGTTGCAGCGCCTGAGCTTCCCCACCCTCTCCGACCGCGAACGTCTCACCGCCGCTAAATACCGCAAGCATCTCGAACTTTTCCCTGAAGGACAACTGGTCGCGCTGGCATGGATCGAGGGCGTGCCGACCCCCATCGGCTCCACCAGCACCTTCCGCACCAATTTCAGCTTCGACCACATTCAGCATACTTTCCTCGATGCCGTCGCCGATGGCTGGCTGACGCATCACGACCCGGACGGCGAATGGCTCTACGGCGCGGACATGAACGTGCATCCGAAGTATCGCGGGATGCGCGTGGGCAGACGCCTGTACGAAGCGCGCCAGGCGCTCGCGCGGCGGCTCAACCTGCGCGGCGAGATCGCCGGGGCGTTGATCCCCGGTTATCAGCGCCACTCCGACAAGCTGAGCGTCGCTCAGTACGTGCTGCGCGTGCATCAGGCGCGCCTGCACGACCCCACGCTGAGTATGCAGATTCGCAACGGCTTCCAGGTCAAAGGCATCCTCTATAACCACATTGCCGATCCCCGCTCGAATAACTGCGCTACGCTGATCGTGCGCGAAAACCCGTATTACCATCCCAAACGCCCCGAAGGTTGAGTCCCCAGCTTTCGTAAATTCGTACCAAATTTGACAACAGAAGCGCATCTCTAAGCGGCGAACCCCACCGCTCGGCTTCGATTTACTTACAAACTATCCTACGAAATCGCCCCCACGCGCGGTAAAATAGGCTGGGTGGATAGCGCGAGGTCGAAGCGATGGCGAACGAGCGCGTTGGCGCTGCGAAAAAGTCCAAATTTTCACTCGCACAGCGCAAGGGCGAGTTTGTCGAGATTGTGGAAAAAACCGACCACAAAACGCTCGCCGTCTGGGCAATTGATTGCGCTGAGCGCGTTCTGCCCTACTTCGAGGGAAATTACCCGGATGACCGCCGTCCCCGAAGCGCGATTGAGATACTCCAAACGTGGATCGACACGGGGATGTTCAGGATGGCGGTTATCCGCAAGGCTTCGCTCGATTCTCACGCGGCTGCCCGCGACGTAGGGGAAGATAACGCGGCGCGCTCCGCCGCTCGCGCTGCCGGGCAGGCGGTGGCGACGGCTCACGTGCCGATCCATTCGATTGGCGCGGCAATCTATGCTCAGCAGGCAATCCATCGAGCCGCCAGCCCTGCGGATGCCGACGCCGCCGTTGCCAAAGAGCGCGATTGGCAAATCCAGCACCTGCTCGAACTGCGGATGGCTCAGAAACAGCGGAATTGATTGACACGAGGTATGAGACAATGGACAACGAGCGTGTCGGCGACATGACGCTTGCCGAACTCAGGGCGTTTATCAAAGCAACGGTGGAAGAATTACAGGACGTGCAGAAGCCGAGCAATAAGCTTAGTGCGGCGGAGATCGTTGAAAATGTCCGACGCCACCGTCCGGCGCTGCGGGCGGATGCGGCATCGAATTTGGAGCTGCTGCGCGAAGATCGAGATCGCTAAGTATGCCTAGTTACATCGTTGACGCGAGCATTGTCGCCGATTTTCTGCTTCCGGGAAGATATACCAGTAACGCCGAGGCGTTGATTTTATCTGTCGGTGACGATACGAATCTTTTTGTCCCGGAATTTTGTCTCGTAGAATGCACGAACGCGCTATGGAAGCGTGTCAACCGTCAGGAGATAACGCGGCAGGAAGCCGAGATACTCGCAGAAGACTTAAAGATACTCCCGTTAACACTCGTCTCGGTAAAATCTTTGCTTACTCGTGCCCTGCAAATCGGGCTGGAGCACAAGCTGTCGATTTACGACTCGGTCTACATCGCACTGGCGGCGGAGTATGCGTATCCGTTGATCACCGCTGATGCTAAACAGGAAGCGGCGGCGAGAACCGTTGGCGTGACCATTAAGCCGATCACGGATTTTTAACGCGAGTTCACATATCCCAGGAGGATAGATAAACATGGCAAACTTCGATTTAATGCGCCGCCTGACCGAAGACAAGGGCGGGAAAATTCTGCTGCTGGTGATGGACGGTCTCGGCGGGCTGCCGATGACACCCGGCGGTCAGACGGAACTGGAAGCCGCCCGCACGCCCAACCTCGACCGGCTGGCGAAGGAAGGCTGCACCGGCTTGACCATCCCCGTGTCGCGCGGCGTCGCGCCGGGCAGCGGACCCGCGCACCTGGCATTGTTCGGCTTTGACCCGCTGGTCTACGACATCGGGCGCGGCGTGCTGGAAGCGATTGGCATTGGGCTGGACGTGGATCGCGGGGACGTGGCGGTGCGCGGCAATTTCTGCACCATCGACGCGAATGGTTTGATCACCGACCGCCGCGCCGGGCGCATCCCGACGGAGGAAGGCGAGAAGCGCGTCGAGCTGCTCAAGGACATCCAGATCGACGGCGTGGAATGCCAGATCAAGGCGGGCGAGGGCTATCGCTTCGCGCTGGTGCTGCGCGGCGAAGGGCTAAGCGATCAGGTGGAAGACACCGACCCGCAGGCGACGGGTGTGCCGCCGCTGTCCGCCAAAGCCTCCGCGCCGGAAGCCGAGAAGACGGCGCAGATCGTCAACCAGTGGCTCGCGGAAGCCAAAAAGCGCCTCGCCGGTCACGAACCCGCCAACATGTGTACGCTGCGCGGCTTCGCCACCGACCCCAACCTGCCCAAGTACAAGGACGTGTACAAGCTGAATGCCGCCTGCGTCGCCGTCTACCCGATGTACAAGGGTGTCAGCCGTCTGGTCGGCATGAAGGTGATCGAGACCGACCCGCACGACTCGATTCAGGACGAGTTCGACAAGGTGGCGGAAATCTGGAACGACTACGATTTCATCTTCTGTCACGTCAAGTACACCGACAGTCGCGGCGAAGACGGCGATTTCGACGCCAAAGTCAAGGTGATCGAGGAAGTGGACGCGCACCTGTCGACGCTGCTCGACCTCAAGCCGGACGTGATGATCGTCACGGGCGACCACTCGACCCCGGCGAAGTACCGCGCGCATAGCTGGCATCCCGTGCCGCTGCTGCTGTGGGCGCCGGAGACGCACATGCCGGATCGCGTCGAGTCGTTCGGCGAGCGTCCATGCATTGCGGGTGGGCTGGGTCAGTTCCCCGCCGCCGACCTGATGCAGATCGCGCTGGCACATGCGAAACGGCTGACTAAGTTCGGGGCGTAAATGCAGTACTCAAATATACGGATTCCAGCGATTGAAGCGCTGGTCGAGTAAGGAAGTAAAGTCGATGCAAGTTCGTATCGTCACGCTGTGCCTCGCGCTGCTGCTGATCCCGCTGGCGGCGCAGGCGCAGCAAAGCACCGAAACCCCGCAGGCGGGCACGGAAACGGAGCGCGCGCAGCAGATTATCCAGATGCTCGTCTCCGGCGACACTGCCGACGTTTACGCGCAGTTCAGCGATCAGATTAAAGCCGCCGTCACTCAGGATCAGCTCGCACAGGTGGTTCCGGGGCTGGCTCAGCAGTTTGGTGCGTTCCAGCAGGTGACCAACGTTCAGGCGAATGCCGATAACCATCTGGTGAGCCTGACCCTGCAGTTCGAGAAAGGGCTGCTCGACGCGCACATCGCTTTTGACGCCACCACCGGCGACGTGATTGGCTTGCGTTTCGTGCCGTCCGCCAGCGCGCCGACTCCGGTCGCGCCGACACCCACCTATGCTGATCCGAGCGCGTACACGGAAACCGACGTTCAGGTCGGCGAGTACAAGCTGCCGGGCAAAATCACCATGCCCACCGGCACGGGTCCCTTCCCGGCGGTGGTGCTGATCTCCGGCTCCGGTCCCAACGACATGGACGAGACCATCGGACCGAACAAGCCGTTCCGCGACATCGCCTGGGGCTTAGCCGCGCAGGGAGTCGCCACGCTGCGCTTCGACAAGCGCACGCACGCCGCGCCCCAATCGCTGGATATGACCAGCCTGACGGTCAAAGAGGAATACGTGGACAACTCGGTCGCCGCGATTGAGCTGCTGCGCCAGACCGAGGGCGTCGACCCGACGCAGGTGTTCATCCTTGGTCACAGCGAGGGCGGCTACGTGCTGCCGCGCATCGCCCAAGCCGATCCGAATATCGCCGGGCTGATCTACATGTCGGCTCCGGCGCTGCCCTTGCAGGACGAAGCGATGCGTCAGCTTCGCTACATTGCATCGCTGACCCCGTCGGACGCGACGGAAGAACCGGCTATCGCCCAGATGGAAGCCGAGGTCGAGAAGATCAACAGTGTGACGGCGGATAGCCCTCCCGATCAGTTGGTGTTCAACGCGCCGCCGTCGTACTGGCTTGATCTGCAAGGCTACGACCCGGTGGCGCTGGCGGCGTCTCTGCCGCAGCCGATCCTGCTCTTGCAGGGCGGGCGCGATTATCAGGTGACGGTGGCGGATGACCTCCCGCTGTGGCGGGCAGGGCTTGCCGATCACCCGGACACGACTTTCAAGGTGTATCCCGACCTCAATCACATCTACGTGACGGGGACGGGCATGGCGACGCCCGCCGAGTACGCGCAGCCGGGCAACGTCGCGCCGGAAGTAATCGACGACATCGCCGCGTGGGTCAAGGCGCACTAAAGAAGTGCTGAGCAATGAGTACCGGGCGAAACTCTAAGCACTCGGTACTTTGTAGGGGCGCACGGCAATCTTCGATTGCTTGGTGCGCCCAAATCTTTATGCGCGGCACGATAGGATGACGGCTATGGCAGATGTGATTATCGTCGGGGGCGGGCTGACCGGGATGGCGGCGGCGTGGGAGCTGGAGCGCCTGCGCATCTCCTACCGCCTGATCGAAGTCAAGCGGCGGCTCGGCGGCAGCATCGTCACGCGCCGCGAGGCGGGCTTTGTGCTGGACGGCAGCGCCTTCGTGCTGGAAAAATACGGCGAGTGGGCGTTTCTGGCGGAACTCGGGCTGGAAGACGCGCTCATGCCCGTCGGCAAGTACCGCGACGGCGAGTTGGTGGTCTTCCGGGACGGGACGCAAATGCTGATCGACGCCATCGAGCAACGCCTGACCGCGCCGATCATGATGCGCATGGCGGTCAGCAGCATCGGGCAGCTTGAGGTCGAACGTTTCGAACTCTGTCTCGAAAATGGACTGGCGTTGAGCGCTCGCGCCGTAATCGTGACCGCCCCCGCGCGCTACGCCGAGCATATGCTGCGGGCGCTCGCGCCAGAGGCGGCGCTGCTGCTGCTCGACTACCGCTACGATCCGGTGGTGCGGGTCTCGCTCGGCTACCGGAGGGAGGACGTGCCGACGCTGCCCGACGCCGAGAGTCTCAAGTTCCTCCAGCGCTACGAGCTGCCGGAGCGCGTCCCGACGGGGCACGTCCTGATCCGCGCGGGCGTTCGTCTGGACGACGCGGTCATGTCGCCGGACGACGCGCTGCGCCGTGCCCGCGCCCTGATCGCCGCGCCTGCCGAGCCGGTCGTGCAGTGGGCGTCCTACTGGGCGGAAGCCGATCCGCTGTCGCGCTATCTGCCGGAGCACGCCGAGACGATGGACGCCATCGATGCGATGCTGCCGCCGGGCGTGGTCATCGCTGGGAGCGACTACCGCGCCAGGCGGCTCGATCAGCAGGTCGAGCAGGGGCGCGCCGCCGCGCGCAAAATCGCGGAAACGCTGTGATAGCGATTTTACGTTCTACCCCTGCAACCTTCGGTTGCTTTCCCATATTCCACAATGTGGAGAGGGGAGTTGAACGCAGGGAAACGGGGTGATACTTTAACGACTAATCAGGATAGAGTATGCTATGGCACAAGTGAAAGTCTGGTATGACCGCGAGGGCGACCTCCTCGAAATTACTTTTGACGACGTTCCTGCGTATCTTGAAGAAGTCGAAAACGATATTTTCGAGCGGCGGACTACCGACGGTCAAATCGTCGGATTTGCGGTGATGAACTTCAGCCGCCACGACCGCGACAAGCTGCATTTGCCGTTCACGCTGATCGCTGCCCCGGCAGAATAAACCGCATCAAGATCAATCCCCACGTTGTTTCTTAAACACGCCTTGCGTCATAATCAAGCCAACGCAAACTGAGCGATGAGAGAATAAGCCGTGTCATTTGATCGGAAGCGGCTGTCGCGCCGCGACGTACTGAAAATGCTGGCTGTCGGGGCAGCCGCCGGTGTGGTGCCGCCGAAGACCTATCTGCGGATGCTGCTCGCCGCGCAGACGACGGCGGAAACGCTGCCCAACGGCGTCGCCGCCGGGGACGTGACCCCGGATTCGGCGGTGTTATGGGCGCACAGCAGCGCGCCCGGCAGCATCACATTTGCCTACAGCGCCAGCACCGCCTGGTTCGACTTCCTCGCCCACCACCGGATGACCGCCGAGGTGCAGGACACCAGCGTGCCTGTCAAGGTGAAGCTGAGTGATCTGCACCCCGGCATGGAGTACACCTACCAGATCACCGACGCGGCGGGCAGCTCGCTGATGGGACGCTTCGTCACGCCGCCCGCGGCGGGCGAGAAGCGAGGACTGCATTTCGGCGTCACGGGCGACTGGCGCGGCGAGCTGCGCCCCTACGTGTCCTTGTCCAACATCGCCGAGCGCAAGCTGGACTTCTTCATGCTGCACGGCGACACGATCTACGGCGACGTGCCTTCGATTGACCTGACCCGGGTGGCGCAGTCGCTCGCCGATTACCGCATCAAGCACAACGAGGTGCTCTCGGCGCGCTACGAGCGCAACTACTGGGCGGACATCCGCGCCTCGACCTCCGTCTTCGCCGTGATCGACGACCACGAGGTCTGCAACGACTTCGCGGGCGGCGCGCCGCCGTCCAGCGACTCGCGCTTCGACCAAACAGGGGACTACATCAACCAGACGCAGCTTTATCGCAACGGGCTGCAAGCCTTTCACGAATACATGCCGATCAACGCGGAGGTCTACGACGGCACGGGCGACCCGCGCGTGGACGGACGCCCGAAGCTGTATCGCACGCGGACGTTCGGCAGCACCGCCGCCATCTTCGTTTTGGACGCGCGCTCGTTCCGCGACAAGGAGGAGCCTCAGATTCCGCCGCTTCAGGCGGTCAATCCCTTCGCGGTGGTGCGCGCGCTGGCGTCGATGTTCGAGCCGGGGCGGACGATGCTGGGCAAGCCGCAGTTGGAGCAGTTCAAGCGCGACCTGCTGGCGGCGCACGAAGCCGGGATCACCTGGAAATTCGTCATGATCCCGGAGCCGATCCAGCAGATGGGCTGGTTCGGCGGCGTGGATCGCTGGGAGGGCTACGCGCTGGAGCGCACCGAAGTGCTCCAGTTCATCGAGGACAACGCCATCCGCAACGTGGTCTTCGTCTCCGCCGACGTGCATACCACCTTCATCAACAACCTGACCTACCAGACCAAGGCGGGCGGCGAGCAAATCCCGACCCACTGCTTCGAGATCAGCACCGAAGCCGCCGCCTACTACCCGCCGACCGGGCAGATCATCATGGACAACGCCGCGCAGATCGGCGCGCTGTCGAAGGATGCCTACGCAGCCTACCAGACGATGCCGCCCGCCGAGAAAGACGCGCTGCTCGAAGACCTGTTCAACCGGATCGTGCTGCGCTTGCAGGGCTTCACGCCGCTGGGCTTGGAAGACTCGCTGGTGAACTGGGAGCGCGTCAAAGGCGGCTGGGTCGTCGGGCACACTTTCGGCTGGTCGGAGTTCGAGATCGCGCCGGACACGGAGAAGCTGACGATCACGACCTACGGCGTCCCGGCGTATGACCCCGATCAGGCGAAAAACGACCCGGAGGGTATCCTCAGCCGCACGCCGGAAATCATGAGCCAGTTGATCATCACGCCGCAGACGGCATGAAACGCAGCCTGCGCCAGCGCATCACCTTCGTCCTCGTCGGAACGCTGCTTGTGGCGGGCATCCTGGCGCTGGGCGTGCCGCTGGCGCTCGGCGCGAGCTTCGTCGCGGCGCTGACCAACTCCGGCTGCGGCGGCGAGACAACCCCGCCGATGCCCTACGAGGACGTGCGCTTTCCCTCGACCGAGTTCGACCGCCCGACGCCCGCCTATTTCATCCCCGCCGATGCGCCCAACGGCGCGACGGTGATCGTCGTGCCGACCGGCAGCGCCGGGCGCGGCGACCGCATGGACGAGATCGCCGTCTATCACGACGCGGGCTTCGCCGTGCTGAGCTACAGCTCGCGCGTTTGCGTCGGCGGCGCGGCGGGGACGCTCGGCTACAAGGAGGCGGCGCAGGTCGGCGATGCGCTGGCGTACCTGGCGACGCGCCCGGACGTGGACATGCGCCGCGTCGGGATTCACGGCTTCTCGGCGGGCGGCGCGGCGGCGATTCTGGCGGCGGCGCAGTTCCCGGCGATCCGCGCGGTGGTCGCGGAGGGCGGCTACCACGATTTCAGCGCGGAAGTCGAGCAGAACACGCCTGACAGGCTGTGGTTCGCGCCCTTCTTCCGGCTGGGCGCGCGGCTGAGCTACCGCCTGACGACGGGCGAGGACATGAGCGTGCTCAGTCCGGTGAGCGTGATTGGGCAGATCGCGCCGCGCCCGATCCTGCTGATCTACGGGACGAACGAGCCGAGCTTACCGGGCGCGCGCTTGCAGCAAGCCGCCGCCGGGGCGAACGCGCAGTTGTGGGAGGTGCCCGGCGCGACGCACGGCAGCTACATCTACACCGCGCCGGAGGAATACAAGCAACGGGTGGCGGCGTTTATGACGGCGGGGCTGAGCGGCTGAGGCGTCCGCTGGCGGTTTAAACCGCCAGCTAGAAATTAGCGACCCGCTGAAGGGGTCGCTTCACTGACACAACTCAATTGCCGCCTCTTTAGCAGGCGGCTAAGTCATCATAGCCGGAGGTTTTAACCTCCGGCGTCGGGTTTACCCCTTAATGCTGCCCGCCAGCAAGCCGCGAATGAAGTAGCGCCCCAGCACGATGTAGACCAGCAGCGTCGGCAGCGCGGCGAGGAACGCCCCCGCCATCTGCACGTTCCACTCCACGACCTGGCTGCCCGCCAGATTTTGCAGCGCCACCGTGATCGGCTGCAAGCTGGAGTTGCTGACAATCGTCACGCCGAACAGGAACTCGTTCCAGATTTGCGTGAACTGCCAGATGACTACCACCACGAAGCCCGGCGCGGAAATCGGCAGGACGATGTGCTGGTACAGCCCGAAGAAGCCCGCGCCGTCAATCGCGCCCGCTTCCAGCATCTCGGTCGGTACTTCCGCGTAGTAATTGCGGAAGATCAGCGTCGTGATCGGGATGCCGTAGACCACGTGGACGAGGATCAGCCCGTAGAGGTTGCCGTACATCCCGATGGAGCGCAGAAACTGCACCAGCGGGATCAGAATCGCCTGATAGGGGATGAACATGCCGAACAGCATCAGCGGGAAAATGATGTTCGCGCCGCGAAACGTCCATTTCGAGAGGACGTAGCCGTTCATCGAGCCGAATATCGCCGACAGCGCCGTCGCCGGGACGACCAGCAGGATGCTGTTGGCGAGATTGGGCCACAGCTTGTCGAACGCCCGCGCGAAGCTGTCCAGCGTGAAGGAGGACGGGAACTGCCACATGGTCGAAAGCCCGACCTGGTCGATGCTCTTGAAGCCCGTCACCAGCACCATGTAGACCGGGATCAGGAAAAGCCCCGCCAGGACGATCAGCGCCAGATAGATGGCGGCGCGCGAAACCGCGTGGCGTGAAGGCATCTGCACTCCGCGTGAGGGCGAAAGCGTATCGGTGACGGCGCTCATAGGCTTTTCTCCCCGCGCAGGTTGGCGACCAGATAGGGCACGATCACGACCGCGACCATGATCAGCATAATCGTGGCGATAGCCGCGCCTTTGGCGAAGTCGTTGCCGCGAAAGGTCGAAAAGAACATGTTGATGCCGGGCATGTCGATGTAGAGGTTATCGCCGCCGCCCAGCGCGAAAACCAGGTCGAAGATTTTCAGCGAGATGTGACCGAGGATGATCATCGCGCTCAGGGTGATGGGCGCGAGCAGCGGGAAAACGACGTGACGGTACACGGCGATTTCGTTCGCGCCGTCGACGCGGGCGGCTTCGCGCAGCTCGTCGGGGATGCCGCGCAGCCCGGCGAGGTACATCGCCATCGTGTAGCCGGACATCTGCCACCCGGCGGCGACCACCACCGCGATCAGCGCGACGTTGAAGCCGTGCTGCTCCGGGCGTTCCAGCCCATTGAGCGAGCGCGGATCGCCGAAGGAGATGTACGCCAGCAGCAGCAGCGCCAGCGCCGCGAACAGCGCCGCCAGCATCGAGCGGTGCTTGCTCCAGTACCACAGAGCGACGAGGATCACGATGCCCAGGATGACGAACGATAGAATCAGCGGCACGTCCTGCCAGTTGAAGGTCAGCCAGCGGTCTTCGCTGATCGCCCAGCGGAACGTGCCTGGCGACAAGCCAATGTAGGTTGGCAGCCGGTTGATGCCGTTATCCGGGTTGAACAGCCACTTCCAGACGACGCCCGTCACGATGAACGAAATCGCCATCGGAAACAGGAAGATGGTGCGGAAGATGCTCTCGCCTTTGATCTTCTGATCCAGCAGCATCGCCAGCCCCAAGCCCAACCCCAGGCACACGGCAATGAACAGGATGGTGAAGAAGACCGTGTTCACCATGTCGGTGCGAAAGCGGCTGTTGAGCACACCGGAGAAGAGATCGGTGTAATTGCGCAGACCGACATAGTTCGCTGTTTGGTGGCTTAACTGCTGCACCGCGTTGGAGTCGGTCAGCGACGTATAGATCGTCGAGCCGATGAAGCCATACACAAAGATCGCAACCAGGATGATCGACGGCGTAAGCATCAATACCGCCGTGAGCCGGTCACGGTTGACTCGCCTCGGCATCCGTTTCCCCCTTAATAACAGGGGCGACCTCACTGGTCGCCCCCGTGACTCTACAGCATATTACACAGGACCGCGCCGATTCGTTATTGCCCCAGCCCGGTCTGAAGCCCAAGCGTCGCGGCGTTGGCGGCTGCCGAAGCGGCATCCTTGTCCGTCGCAAAGGTAGCGATGAGCGAGCTGAAGCCGTCGAGGAAAGCGGGCGCGAGCAACCGCGCCGTGCTGGAGGCTGCCGACGATGGTGTTGGTCGTCCAGTCCTTGTAGGCGTCCTGGAAGTAGGCGTTGTACAGCTCGGAGTTGTTGATGTCGGCGGTCAGGTTGGCGGGCAGCGAACCCTTGAGCGGGTTGAAGATGTCCTGCGCCTGCGCGGAGCCGAGGAAGCTCAGCCACGCCTTGACGTTGTCCGGGTGCGGTGCGCCAACCGGCAGACCGAAGGTGTCGGAGAGCATGATGTACACGCCTTTGGTGCCCGGCGAGGGCGTCCAGGCGAAGTCGGTGCCAGCCGTCAGACCGAGGTCGGACAGGAAGTACCCGGCAGCCCAGTCACCCATGATATTGAAACCGGCTTTGCCTTCGACGACCATCTGCGAGGCAGGCTGCCAGTCGAGCGACATACGGTCGTCGTTGGTGCAGTCGAGAATCTTGCCGAAGGTATCGAAGACGCCGACCACTTCGGGGCTGGTCCACTTGGTCGCGCCGTCCCACAATCCCTTGTAGCCGTCCGCACCCAGCAGGCTGAGCGCGACGCTCTCCCACAGGTGAACCTGCGTCCAGGTGGTGCCGACCGACAGCGGGGTCACGCCTGCGTCCTTGAGTGCCGGGCAGGTGGTGTTGAGGAATTCATCCCAGCTTGCCGGGACGGTCACGCCCCATTTTTCCAGGTTGGCGGGCACATACCACATGACGTTCGAGCGGTGAATGTTGACCGGCACGGAGTAGATGTTGCCCTGCGCGTCGCTGATCAGGTCGAGCAGACCCTGCGGGAACTGATCCATCCAGCCGTTCGCCTCATAGAGGTCGTTGAGCGGCTGCATCGCACCCGCCTTGACCCACAGCGCGTTGAGTTCCTGCCCCGCATGAACCTGGAAGGTATCCGGCGGGTCGCCGCCGAGCATACGGGTCGTGAGGACGGCGCGCGCGTTGACGCCCGAACCACCAGCGACTGCCGAGTTGATCACGTTCACGTCGGGATACATCTCGGTGAACTTGGCGATCAGCGCGTCCAAGCCTGCCGCCTCACCCCCACCCGTCCACCAGGAGAAAATCTCCAGGTCGCCAGAGGGCTGAGTCATGTCCTGCGCCGACACGACTGTGACGGAGAGCAGCACGAGAGCCAGAGCTACGAGTAAAATTTTCAAGTATTTCACAGCAATTCTCCTTAGAGAAAAATTAACCTTCCCATTTCGAGTTTAACATGCCCTGACATATTTTTCAGTGAAGGAAAGGCAGCCTCATACAAAGTGAACAAATGGGCGTCAAAGATGGGCAATCCATCACCAATTCTGATATGCGTAATGCCACCGTCGCGTTTCCGAAAGAAAACGTTTACGGTAACATCGTGGATTAGTCCGCGGCGATCAAACCAGTCGCTTGCTAAGTTATTCTGTCCGCCTGTGGTGAAGGCGACTGTTGAGAATCGAGAAGGAGTTTTTTATGTCCACCAAACGTCTTACGACCGCTCAGGCGATCATCCTGTTTCTGACCAACCAGTACGTCGAGCGCGACGGCGTGGAAACGCCGTTCTTCGCCGGATGCTGGGGCATCTTCGGGCACGGCAACGTCGCGGGGATCGGGCAGGCGCTCCAGCAGTACGCCGGGATTTTCCGCTACTATCAGGCGCGCAACGAGCAGGCGATGGTTCACGCCGCCGTCGCCTTCGCCAAAATGAAAAACCGGATGCAGACCTTCGCCTGCACCTCGTCAATCGGACCGGGCGCGACCAACATGATCACGGGCGCGGCGGTGGCGACGGTCAACCGCATCCCGGTGCTGCTGCTGCCGGGCGACATCTTCGCCGAGCGGATTCAAGCGCCGGTCCTGCAGCAGTTGGAATGGGAACATTCGCAGGATTTCTCGGTCAACGACTGCTTCAAGCCCGTTTCGCGCTACTGGGATCGCATCAACCGCCCGGAGCAGATCATCAGCGCGCTGCCGGAAGCCATGCGCGTGCTGACCTCGCCCGCCGATACCGGCGCGGTCACGCTGGCGCTGCCGCAGGACATCCAGGCGACGGCATACGACTTCCCCGCCGAGTTGTTCGAGCGGCGCGTCTGGCACATCCCGCGCAACCGCCCCGATCTGGCGTCGCTGGAGCAGGCGGCGGAATGGATTCGCGCGGCGAAAGCCCCGATCCTGGTCGCGGGCGGCGGCGTGCATTACAGCGAAGCGACCGAGGCGCTGCGCCACTTCGCCGAGAAGTCCGGCATCCCGGTCGGCGAGACGCAGGCGGGCAAGGGCGCGCTGCCTTACGATCACCCGCTTAGCCTGGGCGCGGTCGGCGTGACCGGGACGGAGGGCGCGAACATCATCGCCCGCGACGCTGACCTCGTGATCGGCGTGGGCACACGCTACAGCGACTTCACCGCCGCCTCGAAGACCGCTTTCCAGAACCCGAACGTGCGCTTCGTCAACGTCAACGTGGCGGAGTTCGACGCCTACAAGCAGAGCGCGCTGCCGCTGATCGGCGACGCCCGCGCGACGCTCGACGAACTGGCGTCGGCGTTGGGCGATTACGACACGGGCGCGACCTACCGGGGTCGTGCGGCGTCCCTCAACAAAGCGTGGGATGCCGAAGTCGAGCGCATCTACAATCTGGAGCATGGTCCGCTGATCAGCCAGGGCGAGGTGATCGGCGTGGTCAACATGCTCTCGCAGCCGACCGACGTGGTGGTGTGCGCGGCGGGCAGCCTGCCGGGCGACCTGCATAAGCTGTGGCGCACGCGCGACCCGAAAGGCTATCACCTCGAATACGGCTACTCGACGATGGGCTACGAGATCGCAGGCGGGCTGGGCATCAAGCTGGCAGCGCCGGAGCGCGAGATTTACGTGATGGTCGGCGACGGCTCCTACCTGATGCTCAACTCGGAGATCGTCACGGCGGTGCAGGAGGGCATCAAGCTGGTGATCCTCGTGCTGGACAATCACGGCTTCGCCAGCATCGGCGGGCTGTCCAAGTCGGTCGGCAGCGACGGCTTCGGCACGAAGTACCGCTTCCGCACCGAATCGGGGCAGTTGAATGGCGAGACGCTGCCGGTCGATTTCGCCGCCAACGCCGCCAGCCTGGGCGCGCAGGTGATCCGCGCCAATAACCGCGACGAACTCGCCGATGCCCTTGAGCAGGCGAAGCAGGTCGATCACACCGTCTGCATCGTCGTCGAGACGGATCGGCGCCAGCGGGTCGGCGGCTACGAGTTGTGGTGGGACGTGGCGGTCGCGGAGGTGTCGGAGAACCCGGCGGTGCAGCAGGCGCGCGCGGGCTACGAGCAGGCGAAGGCGAAAGAGCGCAATTATCTGTAGGCGATGTTCGCTCCGCAGATTGATTCTTCACAGGGCAGGGATATTGCGTCATTTTATGATTGAGAATGCGTGAAAACGTACCGATTTATACAGGTGAAGGAATCGACATGCGACAACTGATCATCGCCGAGTTCATCAGTCTGGACGGCGTTATCCAGGCGCCGGGCGGGGCTGAGGAGGATACCGAGGGCGGGTTCGCGCAGGGCGGCTGGACGTGGCCCTACTGGCACGACGCCATCGGCGAGCATTTCTTCGAGGCGATGGCAGGGGCGGATGCGCTCCTGCTGGGGCGCAAGACCTGGGAAATTCACGGCGGCGCTTTTGAGCCGATGCAGGACGATTCCTTCGGGAACGTCATGAACGGCGTCGCCAAGTATGTCGTCTCCACTACCTTGACCTCGGCGCAAGCCTGGCGCAACTCGACGCTCATCAGCCGTGACGTGGTGGAGACGGTGCGCAAAATCAAGGCGGAACCCGGCAAGAACATCCTGCTCGACGGCAGCAGTGTCCTGGCGCACACGCTGATCGAAAATGACCTCGTGGACGAATATGCGCTGCACGTCTATCCGGTCGTGCTGGGCGGCGGCAAACGCCTGTTCCCGGAAGGCAAGCGCGTGAATCTGACTCTGATCGAGGCGGAGGCGCTGCCGACAGGCGTCGTCTATCAGCGTTATCGTCCCGCGAATGCCGATGCTCCGCAAAGCGGGCAGCCGTAACAAGACGCGATCAATACGCACGGTACGCCGTCGGTCTCTACAACAGCGATTGATGGCGCAGTCCGTTGGCAAAATAATAGACCACCAATCCAGATTCAGCAGATTTTGCAGGGGCGCACGGCTGTGCGCCCTTCCTGCTCGGTGGTTACGCTGGCATTTGCGGGCGCGCGCTGCGCTCCTGATGCGAATCAGCGAGTATTGCCTCTACTCAACCGCTTTTTCTTAACCCGTTCTTAGAACACAAGTTCTTGACTTGTATGAAACAAATGTGCTAAAATCCCCTTATCAATATATCCAGTCAGCCGATAAAACAAAAGGATAATGATCATGATCATGCCCATTCTGGGGGTCAAGGATGTGGATGCCAGCGTCGCGTTCTTCAGGGATATGCTCAGCTTTCGGCACGACATGAGCATGGCGGGTCCCGAAGGCAAGAACGTCTTCGCCATCGTCGGGCTGGGCGCTGCCGTCTTCGGCTTGGGCACGGACGACCGGATCAATTTCGAGCAGCCGCTCGCGCCGGGCGTGCAGTTCATGATCTATCTGCCGGAGGGGCAGAGCATCGACAGCTTTTACGCCGACGTGAAGGCGAAAGGCGTCAAGATCGACGACGAGCTGACCGACACCTACTGGGGCGACCGCGCCTTCACGATCCACGACCCCGACGGCTACATGCTGACCTTCGCCGTGACCGTTAAGCAGGTGCCGATTGAGGAAATGGAAGCCAGCCTGCGCGAGCGCGAGCAGCAGTAGATAATTGTCTCGAATTTGGGGGCGAACCCGCTCCACGTCTCGATTCGTTTGTCTAAAAGGGGCGATCCATTGGATCGCCCCGTCGCGTTGATTTACGAGGCGAACGGCGGCGCGAGGACGCTGCTCAACTGCGCGAGCGGGATGGTGACTTTCTGGATGCCCGCCGCGTAGGGCGCGACCTGATACTGCTGGAAGTAGAAGGTGATCGAGTCGGCGTCGAGCGCGAAGGTCTGGTAATTCTGCGGGTCGGTGCCCGTGCCCTGCTTGAGCCAGTTCGCGTCGAGCATTCCGCCGAGCGTCGTGGTCAGGTCCTGCTCGACGAGCGGGTCGATGACCGCCAGCGCGTCGCTCGTATTGGTGAACAGGTCGTCAAGCGTGACCAGCCGCTTATTCTTCAGGTCGAGCGTGTAGGTCTGGATGACGGTGCCGCCGTGCGCGCCACCCGTGAACTGGTACACGGTGAAGATCAGCGTGAGCATGGTATCCGAGTGCTGCGTAGAGTCGTAGGTCACGTCCAGCTCGTAGGGACCCGGCGCGGGGATGAAGTCCGAGATCGCCTGCATGAATTGATCTTTGGTCGACTGGATGAAGGGATCAATCGTGCTCGCCACGAAGTCGTTCTGCGCCAGATCGAGCGGGTAATCGACACTGACTTTGGCGTCGATGGTCAGCATACATTTGCCGTCGGTCGTCAGGGTGCCGCCCTTCTGCATACAAGCCTGGTCATCCTGCTGCGCGGCGGCTGCGCTCGCTCCCAGACAGAATACACACAGCATCGCCGCGATCATCAATCGTTTCATCAAGCGCCTCCATAAATGGTATGTCCAATCCTATAGTCTAGCGCGCCCCGGCGCTATACTCTCGCACGCTAATGCTACTTTAAACCACTGGAGTATCGTATGCGTCTGCGTGATCTCGGCATCCAACCCGGTCGACTGCCTGCGGGAGCGCTCAACGCGATCACCGACGTGCCGGGCGTGCGCGTCGGGCACGTCAGCCTGATTTCCGGCGAAGGCAAGCTGCATGAAGGCGCCGGACCGATCCGCACGGGCGTGACCGCCGTCGTCCCGCACGGGGGCAACCTGTTCCGCGAGAAGGTCGCCGCCGGGGTCTGCACGATCAACGGCTTCGGCAAGGCGACCGGCTTCGAGCAAATCCGCGAGCGCGGCGTGATCGAGACGCCGATCCTGCTGACCAACACGCTCAACGTGCCGCGCGTCGCCGATGGGCTGATCGCCTACATGCTGCGCGAGAACGCCGACATCGGCTTGACGACCGGGACGGTCAACCCGGTCGTGGGCGAGTGCAACGACGGCTTCCTCAACGACCTGCGCGGGCGGCACGTGCATCAGGAGCACGTCTGGCAGGCGATTGAAAATGCGGCGGGCGGCGCGGTGGCTGAGGGCAACGTCGGCGCGGGCACGGGGACAGCCTGCTTCCAGTTCAAGGGCGGCATCGGCACGGCGTCGCGGCTGGTGCTGGACGGGCGCTTCACCGTCGGCGCGCTGGTGCAGACCAACTACGGCGAGCGCGCCGAGATGACGATGTACGGCGTGCCGCTGGGCGCGCACCTGCTGGAAGACTATCTGCCGGAGCCGGGTCCCGGCTCGATCATCCTGGTGATCGCCACCGACGCGCCGCTCGACGCGCGGCAACTGACGCGCTGCGCCGCGCGCGCCGCGATGGCGTTAGGGCGCACCGGGTCGATCAGCCACGACGCCAGCGGTGATTTCGCCATCGCCTTCTCGACGGCGAACCACTGGTCGCACTACCCCGCCGATCACGTCGAGACGGTGACGCGCTTCAGCGAGGGCGGTAAGGCGATCACCGAGGTCTTCCTCGGCGTGATCGAGGCGCTGGAAGAAGCGATCTGGAACGCGGTGGTCGCCGCCGAGACGATGACCGGGCGCGACGGCAACACGCTGCACGCGCTGCCGCACGACGAGATCGTCAAGTGGTTCGACTACCACCGGCGGAGGACGCCATGATTCTGGAAGCGGGTATGCTGAATGTGAAAGCGGGCGAGGGCGCGGCGTTTGAAGCCGCCTTCGCGGAGGCGTCGCCGATCATCGCCTCGATGCCGGGCTACGTCCGGCACGAACTCCAGCGCTGCATCGAGACGCCGGATCGCTACCTGCTGCTGGTGTGGTGGGAGTCGCTGGAGGATCACACCATCGGCTTTCGTGGGTCGCCGGAGTATCAGGAGTGGCGCTACCGGCTGCATCACTTCTACGAGCCGTTCCCGACGATTGAGCACTTCACGACGGCATACCCTCCGCCCTGATCTCACTCGCCGCTGCATCCAAATCCCTCAAATCTCCCCAGAAACAACGATTCCCGCTCGCAAAAGCGCATAGACTTTCAGCAGAGCTGGAACAAAATCCGCTGCCCCAGCGTCTTATGGGCGTAAGGCACAAACAGGGAGGCAACAGAAAAGTATGGAAGTCTGGGTTCGCTTGCTGGCAGTGCTGTTCATGCTGCTGACGGGCGCGAACGAGCAGGCAGCCACGCCGCCCACGCCGCCGAACGCCGTCCACAGCCAGACGGTGATCGAGACCGTGCAGGCGCAGATATTGCGGTCGCACCCGGCGCAGATCGTGCTGGTGATCGACGGTTACCAGCCGGACGGCTGCGATTATCCGGTGCAGGTCGCGCAGTCCCGCGACGGCAATACGGTCACGCTCGACATCTACCGCGAAATGCCGCAGGACATCATGTGCCCGATGATTGTGCGCAGCTATCACCAGTCGATCCATCTCGACGGCACGTTTCCGAGCGGCACGTATACCATTCACGTCAACGACTACACGCTTGAAGTTACGGTTTGAAAGGATGACATCATGAGGAAGTTCGGCATCGTATTGACCAGCATGGCGCTGCTCTTCGGGCTGATGGTCGCCGGGGCAAGCGCGCAGGACGCGACCGAGACTCCGCAGCCCACCCGCGACGGCGTCGCGCTGGCGATCTACAACCAGGGGACGGCGCTGGTGCAGGATCGGCGCACGTTCACGTTTCAGCAGGGGCTGAACACCATCAACTTCACCGACGTGGCGGCGGGCATCGACCCGACCTCGGTGACGTTCGTCTCGCTGACCGACCCGACCGGCACGGTCGTGCTGGAGCAGAATTACGTCTACGATCTGGTCAACAGCGCCGCGCTGCTTCAGCGCTACATCGACCAGCAGATCGTGGTCATCACCACCGACGGCACGGAGTACGACGGGACGCTGCTGAGCGGCAACGGCGGCGACATCATTTTGCGCCAGGACGATGGACAGGTGGTCGTCGTCAGCCCGAACAACATCCGCGACATTCGCTTCCCTAACCTGCCCGGCGGCTTGATCACGCGCCCGACGCTGCGCTGGGTCATTCAGGCGGCGCAGGCGGGCGAGCAGCAGGTCGAGCTGACCTACCTGACCACCGGTATGAACTGGTCGGCGGACTACAACATCCTGCTGGCGAACGACAACCAGTCGCTCGACCTGAACGGCTGGGTGACGCTCAACAACAGCAGCGGCGGCGCGTATACCGACGCGCAGGTCAAGCTGGTCGCCGGGGATGTGAACCGCCTGCCGGATCAGCAGGTGCAACTGCGCGGCGTGATGACGGACGCGATGGCAGCTCCGACCGCCGCGCCTCCGGTCGAGCAGCGCGACTTCAGCGAGTATAAGCTCTACGCGGTGACACGCCCCGTGACCGTCGGCGCGAACGAGACCAAGCAGGTCGAGTTCGTCACGGCGGCGAGCGTCCCGGCGCACACCTTCTTCGTCTACGACGCCAGCCAGCCCTACTACGCGGGCGGCAGCCCGATCATCGACCAGTATTACGGGCAGACCGGCATCACCGACGTGCAGAATTACCTGTCGTTCAACACGGGCGACGACGGCGGACTGGGCGCGGCGCTGCCCGCCGGGAACGTGCGCGTCTACCAGCAGGACGTGGATGGCTCGGCGCTGCTGATCGGCGAGAACAGCATCGACCACACCGCCAAGGGCGAGGACGTGCAGTTGTTCCTGGGCAACGCCTTCGACCTGGTCGGCGCGCGCACGCAGAAGGATTTCAAGCTGATCGCGGGCAACGTGCTCGAAGAGACTTACGAAATCGACCTGCGCAACCACAAGGAAAACGACGCCGTCGAAATCCGCGTGCCGGAGCATCTGTTCCGCTGGAGCAACTGGGAGATCACCAGCGCGTCGACGGATTACACGCAGGTCGAACTCGAACACCATCGAGTTCCGCCCAACGGTTCCCGCGAACGGCGAGACGGTGATCACCTACACCGTGCGCTACACGTGGCCCCGCTAGAAAGACACCGCCTCACCTTGCTCAATTTCATTGGGCAAGGTGAGGGTTTTCAACATACCCCGACTACCACCTCCGCCCACTGCTGATTTTGCAACCTTTTCCGCGCCAAATGCGTCTAATTAGTGGAACGGAAAGGATGATGAATGCGCCGTTTTATTGTCAGCCTCGCGCTCCTGACCCTCGTGCTGACGGCAGCATGTGGTCAGAGCGTCGCGCAGTCCAGTGCGATTGCGCTTGCCGAGTCGACGGCTCTGCCGACGAAAGTGGATGCCGTCACCGACACGACCAGCTTCGCCGAAGCTCTGCGCGTCGCGGGCGCGTTGGTCACGCCGGATGGTGACGTTTCGCCCGCCTTTCTGCGCGTCGATGGGACGGTGCTGCGCGTGGACGATCAGCGCGTGCAGGTCTACGAGTACGCGACGGACGCCGACGCCCGCGAAGATGCCGCCCGCTTCTCGCCGGATGGCGCGTGGGTCAGCAGCGACATCGGCTCGACGCTGGTCAACTGGCTGGCGACTCCGCACCTCTACCGCGCCGCGCGCCTGATCGCCGTCTACGTGGGCGACGACCAGCCGACCCAGCGCCTGCTGGAAGGCGTGCTCGGCGTGCCGTTCGCGGGCGGCGCGAATCCCTATCGCACGGCTGCGATTCCGATAGACTGAACAGGTTTTGTCAGCGGAGAAGTTTAATCCACGAAGCGGTACTTGATCAGCGTCCACATGGCGACGGGACCGTCCGTCCAACTGATCTTCTTGCCTTCCGTCCACTCGCGCCCGTTGTAGGAAATCGGCACCTCGTAGATGCGAATGCCCTGCTTGAGCACTTTCGCCGTGAATTCCGGCTCGAACTCGAAGCCGCGCGCGTGGATCACCATGTCGCTGACCACGCCGGCGCGGAAGACTTTGTAGCAGGTTTCCATGTCGCTGAGGATGGCGTTGTAGAGGACGTTGGTCGTCAGCGTCAGGATTTTGTTGGCGACCATGTTCCAGAAGTTCATCGCCTTGCGCGGTCCGCCCAGGAAGCGCGAGCCGTAGACCACCTGCGCGATGCCCTCGTGCAGCGGCTTGAGCAGGATGCCGTAATCGCGCGGGTCGTATTCCAGGTCGGCGTCCTGAATCAGAAAGATGTCGCTGGAAGCGTGGCTGAAGCCCGTCACCAGCGCCGCCCCCTTGCCCTGATTGTGATCGTGGTAGATGATGCGCACGTTGGGGCGCGCCTGCGCCTCGATCTCCCGCAGCACGTCGCGCGTGCCGTCGGTCGAGCCGTCGTCGACGATCAGGATTTCGTTGGCTAAGCCGACTTCTTCCACGCGATCCAGCACCGGTTCAATCGTGCTGACCTCGTTGTAGCACGGGATAATCACGCTGAGCGTGAGCGGCTTCTGCTCGGTAGGCTGCGCTTTCGCCTTTTTTGCCGTCTGCATGGTCTACCTTACCGCCGGGCAAGCGGACTCACCAGGGAACAATTCAAACGCACGCCGATTATAACATACATATCCCGCGCGAATCATGAACGCCACGCCGAGCGCTAGCCGCCCAGGATCGAGCCGGGCGTGGGCGAGAGCGGCTGCGGCTCGTTGTCCGCTGGCGAAGGCTCCGGCGTCGGCGTGCTGCTGCCCGCTTCGGATGGGGGTTCCGGCGTCGCGGTCGACGGGGGCGGGGTCGCGGTGATGAAGCCGCTGGTGGCGTTGCTGATCGGCAACCGCGGCGTGGGAACGAATGGCGCGATCCCGTTGGGCGGCGCGGAGGTCAGCGGGACGCCGAAGGGCTGGGCGAGTCCGGCGCGCTGATCCAGCGCGTTCTTGGCATCGTCGAACAGATCGTAGACCACCGCGTCAAAATAGGCGTTGGAGTTGGCTTGCGCCAGCTCGACGCCAAGCTGCGCGGCGGTGTCGCGGCGGGCGATCACGGTGACGATCAGGGAATTGTCCGGCGGGAGCAGCGAGATGAAGCTGAAGTCGCTGATGACGGTCGGGCGAAAGCGATCCCAGTAGGCGCGGGCGGCGTCGAAGAACCATTCCGCGCCCAGGTTGGACGCAATCAGCAGGAAGTGATAATCAGGATACTGATCGGGACGGGCTTGATCCAAGAACGATGCCTCCTCCTTCGGACGGGCATCCCATTATACGCCATCTCGCACAAGGACTGATCCGCGTGAGTCCACAAGTTTCTGACGATCTGTTAAACTCATCGACACGATTGAGGGGCGCTGCGCCATCTCTGTAGTACGTTGGGAGCACATGATGCCAGATTTTGCGCTTGGGCTGCTGATTCTCGGTCTCGGGGCGGGCGTTCTTTCGGGGATGTTCGGCATCGGCGGCGGAGTCGTGATCGTGCCGATGCTGATCACGCTGTTCAGCTTCGAACTGCGCCCCGCGATAGCCACTTCGCTGGGCGCGTTGATGATGCCGGTCGCCATCCTCGCCGTGATCACCTACTACCGCGCCGGGTTGCTGCGCGTGTGGACAGCCGCTGCCGTCGCCGTCGGGCTGATCATCGGCGGCGTGGTCGGCGCGCAGATACAGAGCGCCATGAGCATTGGCAGTCTTAAAGCGCTGTACGGCGTGTTCCTGATCTACGCGGCGTGGCGCTTCATCGAGCCGCGCAAGCTGCTCAAGCTGGCGCCGCCCAGCGTCGTCAAGGACCCGGTGACGGACTCGCCCTGGTATCTGCTGCTGGGCGTCGGCTTCGGCGCGGGGATCGTCTCGGCGCTGTTCGGCGTCGGCGGCGGGATCGTGATTGTCCCGGTGCTGGTCGGGCTGCTGCATTTCGACCAGAAGGTGGCGGTCGGCACGTCGCTGGGCGCGCTGCTGCCGCCGACGACGATTGGCTCAGTCGTCGCTTACTATCAGCAAAACCTGCTCGACGTGGGCGCGGCGGCGCTGGTCGCCGTCGGCTTGCTTTTCGGCGCGCTGGCGGGCGCGCGCCTCGCTATCGGCTTGCCCTCGGCAACCGTCAAGCGTCTCTACGGTGTATTCCTGCTGGTCGTCGGACTGAACTTCGTCCTGCAAGCGCTGGGCGTCATTAACCTGTAGATCAGAGGCTGACATGCTGAGACGCTTTCTGCTGTACCTTTCCGCTGCGGCGTGGGCGCGGGGGATGGTGACGCACGTCGGGCTGGCGCGCCGGGTCGCGCGGCGCTTCGTCGCCGGGGAAACACTGGATGATGCGGTTGCGGCGTCGCGCGCGCTCAACGCGCAAGGGCTGCTCGTCTCGCTCGACTACCTCGGCGAAAGCGTGACCGCGCCTGAGGACACCCAGAAGGTCGTGCGCACCTACCACAGCCTGATCGAGCGGATCGCGGACGAGGGCTTGAAAGCCGGAGTCTCGCTCAAGCTGACGCACCTCGGTCTCGACATCACCGAAGACCTGTGCATCCACAACCTGCGCGCCATTTTGGGCGACGCCAAAGCGCGCGGTATCCCCGTCACGATTGACATGGAAGGCAGCGACTACACCGACCGGACGCTGCGCATCTACCGCCGCGTGCGCGACGAATACGGATTCGACAACGTGGGCACGGTGATTCAGGCGTACCTGTACCGCACGAAAGAGGATATGCGCCATCTGGCGAAGGAAGGCGCGACCATCCGGCTGTGCAAAGGCGCGTACCTGGAGGCGGATACCGTCGCCTACCCGGACAAAGCCGACGTGGACGCCAGCTACGTCACCGCCCTGCGCGATTTCCTGCCCGCGCCGCCGCCCGCCTTTTTGCAGGTCGCCACGCACGACGAGCAGATGATCCAGGCGGCGGAAGCGGCGATCCGTGAGAACAAGCTCCCGCCGGAGCGCTACGAGTTCCAGATGCTCTACGGCATCCGCTCGGCGCGCCAGTTGGAGCTGGCGGCAGCCGGGTATCAGGTGCGCATTTACGTACCGTTCGGGGAGGCGTGGTATCCCTACTTCATGCGCCGCCTCGCCGAGCGCCCGGCGAACCTGTGGTTCTTCGCGCGCAGCATCTTCAGGGCGTAGCTAGCCTGCCACCTGTGCCCAGTAGCCGACTTCCTGACCGGGAATCTGCGTGATGGCGTAGACGATGTCGTTGGGCGCGAGGAGGTAGGTCGTGTAGGAGGTGTGACCGGCAGCCTGACGCGCGCCGTCGTAGCCGACCTCGTGCGCCACTGCCCAGCCGAGCGGGTTGTCCGCGCCGCCGAGCAGTTCCCACAACAGCCCGAAGCCGCGCACCGGGGTCAGCAGTCCGTTGGGCGCCTGCTCGTGCGGGTCGGGCATTCCCTCGACGTACTGATCCTCGTAGACGCGAAACTGCCCGTCGTCGCTCATGACGTAAATCTGCTTCACGTCCGAAAACCAGATCATGACGCCGTGCTCGAACGGCTGCCAGACGGCGTAGATCGAACGCGCCGGGTCTTCCGGGCAGCGCGGACTCGCGCCGACGCCGCCGAGCCATTCCTGCGCGCAGGTGACATCGACGCTCACGTTCTGTGAGACGCTGCTGTCCGCCGCAACCACGTCGAGGCGGTAGCGATACGTCCCGGCGGTGCTGAAGCCCGCGAAATGCAGCGATCCAGTCCAGCGGGAGCGGCTGCGCGTTCTGCGGGCGGGCGCAGTTATCGACCTGACAGAGATAGAAGTAAGCAGCCGTCCCCTGCGCCGACCAGCGAAAGGTCACGCCGTCGGTGTTGACGACCGACGCGGCGCTGGCGCTCAGGCTATCAATCTGCGCCGTCCCCGCTTCGGCAGTCGCGGCTTCGGTCGCCTCCGCCGTCGCTTCGGGCGTGGCGAGTTCGCCGAGCGCCGTCTGCGGCAGCCAGATCACCGCGCCGACGGGCAGCGCGTCGGGGTCGTCGATGCAGTTGAGCGCCGCGAGCTGCGTCACGGTGACGGTCGTCTCGGCGGCGATCAGGTCGGCGAGGCGGTCGCCGGGGCGCACGACGTAAGGCACGAAATCGGGCAGGGTCGAAGCGGAGCAGGCGGACGCCCGCGCGTCGTTGGCGTCAGGTGTGACCTGCACCAGCGGCGGCGGTGTCGAGAAGGGCACGATAGGGGTGACAGGCTCCTGCGCCAGCGCTGCGCCCGCGATCAGCAGCGCCAACAACGCAAACACAATCGCTTTCATCTTCACTCCACAAGTTTACGAAACGTGTTACGATGTCAGTTTAACGCCATTTGCCGGGATCGACAACGCGCGGCGATCAGGTCGGAGGGGGATCGGAGGGGAAGATCAGGCGGAACAGACTGCCCTGCTTGGGCTTGCTCTCGACCTCGATGCGCCCCAGGTGCATGTCGATCACCTTGCGGGCAATCGGCAGTCCCAAGCCGAAGCCGTACATCGAGCGGGCTTGATCGACGCGGTAGAAGCGCTCGAAGATGTGGGGGAGGTCTGCCGGGCTGATGCCCACGCCGCTGTCGCGCACGTCGACGGCGACTTCGCCGCTGTTCAGGCGGTGGCTGCGGATCGTGATCTGCTCGCCCGGCGGCGTGTAGTTGACGGCATTGTCGAAAACGGCGTTGAGCGCGATCAGCAGCTTGTCGGGTTCGCCCTGGATGGTGAGCGGCTCCGGCGCGAGTTCGAGCAGGAAGCCGACGCCCTTGCGCTGCGCGGTGATTTCGGCGCTGACCTGCATTAAGGTCAGCAGGTGGTTGAGGTCGAGCCGCTCCAGTTCAAGCTCGGTCGCGCTGTCGAGCTGCGACATGGTGATCAGCGATTCGACCAGCTTGAGGATGCGCTCTGCCTGCTCACGGATGCCCTCGATGTACTGCGCCTGCCGCTCCGGGTCGTTGACCTTCTCGATCAGATACAGGCGCGTATTGATCACCGAGAGCGGCGTGCGGAACTCGTGCGAGGCGTCGCGCACGAAGTCGGACAGGATGCGGACGCGCTCGCGCTCCATCGCCAACTGCATGGTCTGATCCGCCGAGCGCTTACGCTCGGTGATGTCGGTCATGATGCCGTCGATGCGCTTGCCCTCCGCGCCGTTGACGACCCAGAAGCGGTTATGCACCCAGCTCGGCGTGCCGTCGCGCCGGATGATCTGGTACTCGATGTCGATGCGCACGCCGTTGAGCGCCCGGCGCAGCTCGGCGGCGAAGCGGTTGCGGTCGTCGTGATGCACGATGTCGATTAGCAGGTGCGGGTTTTCGGTGAATTCGCCGGCGGAATAGCCGGTCAGCGCTTCAATCGCCGGGTTGGCGTAGAGCAGTTGGTGATTTTCGCCCTGCACCGACCAGACCGCGTCCTCCATCGAGTTGAGGATGCTGGTCAGGCGCTGCTCGCTTTCCTCGCGGGCGCGCTGCGCCTGTTTCTGCGCCGTCACGTCGATCACCACCGCGACGCGGAAGCGCTCGCCGTTCTCGCGGACGAGCAGGCTGTTGTAGGCGCTGATCTCGATGCGGCGTCCGTCCTTGCGAACCACCGTCCAATCGCTCATGACGGTCGCCGCCTCGCCCCGGATGAAGCGGTCGTGCGTCTCCTGCGCGCTCCCGACAAGCTCGTCGGGGAACAGGATCGAATAATGCCTGCCGATCAGCTCGCCCGGCTCGTACCCGTAAATCTCGCAGTAGGTGCGGTTGACCTGGACGAAATTGCCCTCCGCGTTCATGACGGCGATGCCGACCAGCGCCGTGTCGTAGATCGAAGTCAGCAGCCGCTGATTTTCGCGCAGCGCTTCTTCCATCTGCTTGCGCTCGGTGATGTCGCGGTTGGTGATGACGATGGAGATCACTTTGCCGTCTTTGTCGTGGAGCGGGCTGTAGATGCTCTCGAAGCTGCGCAGCCCGCCGACGGTGGGAAACTGGCTTTCAAAGATGATCGGCTCGCCCGTCTCGAAGACCTGCGTCATCATCGAGTCGGCGTGTTTGCCTTCTTCTTCCGGGAAGCCCATTTCGCGCCACGTCTTGCCGACCACCTGCGGCGGCGCCATGTGGACGTTGCGCAGCGACGAACGGTTGGCGTAGAGGAATTTGCCGTCGCGGTCGATCATCAGGATGTTATCGGGCGTGGTCGAAAGCACCTCGTCGAAGACGCGCGCCTGCTGCTCCAGTTCCGCCGACAGCTTCTGCTGCTCGCGCTCCGCATCCTTGCGCTCGGTGATGTCGTGGATGGTGTTGAGCATGAAGATCACGTTGCCTTCGGCATCGTGGATCGGCGTCAGCGTCGTCAGAAAGTCGCGCAGCCCCTTCATGGTGGGGAACTGCTCCTCGTAGGTGATCGATTCGCCAGTCGAGAACACGTGATGAAGCCGTTCCTCGAACAGCAGCCCCGCTTCTTCAGGGAAGCCGATTTCGCGCCAGGTCTTGCCGGAGATTTGGTCGATGGTCAAGCCGGAATTTTCCAAGCCCGTCTGGTTGACGTAGAGATAGCGCCCGGCGTGGTCGAACAGGATGAAGGAGTCGGGCGTTGCCGAGAGCATTTCGTCGAGCAGGCGCGCCTGCTGCTCGACCTCCAGCGCCAAGCGCTGCACCACGTCTTCCGCCTCGCGCCGCTCGGTGATGTCGCGCAGGAACAGCGCGACGCGCTCGTCTTCCAGCGGGATCAACTGAACGTCGTACCAGCCGTCTTTGATCAGGGTCTGTACAAGGTTGTGTTCGTGGTAGTAGGGTTTCCCCCGCGCGACGAGCGGCGCGAACTGGTCGATCAGCCGCTGCGCGCGGTCGGCGGGCATCAGTTCCCGAATGGTTCGCCCGATCAACTGATCGCGCGTCAAGCCGGTTTTCTCCAGCGCGCGCTTGTTGGCATCCAGCGCGCGGAAGTCGACGATCTTGCCGTTGGCGTCGCGCTGGGTTGCGCCGAGGAAGAAGCTGTCATTGCTCGACGCGATGACCGCCCGGTAGAAGTCCGGCGTCTCGCGCTTTTGCAGCGTGATCAACTGCGCGGGCTGCCCTTCGTACTCGATCTGCGCGTGGGTGGAGTCGACGGCGATCACGCCGTCCGCGTGCGTCTTGAGGCGCGCCCCATTCCCGTTCTCCGCGCCATCCAGATAGGTCTCAAGCGGCAGCCCGGTGAGTTCCTGCTGAGCACTGCCGATCAGATCGGCAGCCGCGCGATTCGCAAAAAGGATACGCTGATCTCGAACCAAAAAAACTGCCGCAGGGAGGGCATTAAGCCAGTCGGCTTCAGCCATCAAGTCTCCTGAGAGGATGCTCCATTTTTGACACGTTGTTCACTTGCGGGGTAAGCGCACAGCATCCCCACTTATTGTAGAGGAAGTTGCGCAGTTTGCCAGTAAGGGTCAGTCGACTAACCGCGCCCATTCCTCCATCGTCGTGTGGAGTTCGGCTTCCGCCTGGGTGTAGGCTTCGCCCAGCGCGCGCACGCGCCTCGCATCGGCGTCGGCGCTGGCAGCGCCGATCTCGGCGGTGAGTTCCTCCAGCCGCGCCTCAAGCTGCGGGATGAGCGTTTCGAGTTCTTCGAGGCGCTTCTGCAACTGGTACGGGTTGAGACCATGCTTCTTTTCGGCGAATTTCGGCTGATTCGCGCCGTTCTTGTGATCGTTGGATGCGTTCGACGCGGCGTCCGCGCCGCTGCGGCGCGCCGCCACGAATTCCTTGTACGTTCCGGCGAACACGTCCATCTTGCCGGGGCTGACCGACCAGATTTGCGTCGCCAATGCGTCGATCAGGTAGCGGTCGTGGCTGACCAGCAGGATCGTCCCGTTGAAATCCGCCAGCACGTTCTGCAAAATCTCCTGGCTGTCGATGTCGAGGTGGTTGGTCGGCTCGTCCAGCAGCAGGAAATTCGCGCCGCCCAGCGCCAGCTTCGCCAGCGCGACGCGCCCGCGCTCGCCGCCCGAAAGCGTGCGGATCGGGCGGAACACGTCGTCGCCCTGAAACAGAAACTGACCGAGATACGTCCGCGTCTCGGTCATGCCCATCTCTTTGATCGACAGAATCTCGTCGAGGATGCTGTTATCCTCGTTGAGCAGCTCGTGCGCCTGCGCGAAGTAGCCGATCTTGACCGCCGCGCCCAGCTTGACCACCCCGCCGAGCGGGGCAAGCTGCCCGATGACCGTCTTGACGAAGGTGCTTTTGCCCGCGCCGTTCGGTCCGATCAAGGCGGCGACTTCGCCGCGCATCAGCACCAGATCGGGCGCGGTGAAGAGCGGCTCGCCGGGGTAGCCAACGGTCAGGCGCTTGGTTTCCAGCACTTTGTCGCCGCTGCGCAGCCCGGAATTGATGCGCAGGTTCATGTTGTGGCGGCTGCGCGGGCGGTGGATCAGCTTGTCGCGCATCAGGCGCTCCAGGCGCGTGCGCCGCCCCTGCGCCTGCTTGGTGTTCTGCCCGGCGAGGTTGCGGCGGATATATTCCTGCTCTTTGGCGATGAACTCCTGCTGTGCCTCGTATTCCTTGAACAGCCGCTCGTGGCGCTCCTCGCGCTGGCGCACGTAATGGCTGTAGTTGCCGCGATACAGCTCCAGCGAGCCGAAATCCAGCTCCCAGACCACCTGCGCGACGGCGTCCATGAAGTAGCGGTCGTGGCTGACGACCAGCACCGCGCCCTCGAAGTCGCTCAGGAAGTCTTCGAGCCACTCAATCGCTTCGATGTCGAGGTGGTTGGTCGGCTCGTCCAGCATCAGCAGGTCGGGCGCTTCGAGCAGCAGGCGACCGAGCAGGGCGCGCGTCTTCTGCCCGCCGGAAAGCTGCGTCAGCGGGCGGTCGTAGTCCTCCGGCGCGAAGCCCAAGCCGTGCAGCACCCGCCGCGTGCGCTGATCGTAGGTGTAGCCGCCCGCCAGCTCGAAGCGCTCCTGCAATTCGCCGTAAGCGGCGAGCGCGGCATCGTCGTCGGACGTGGCGAGATCGTGTTCCAGCCGGGCGAGTTCGGCTTCCTGCGCGCGCAGGGCGCTGAAGGCGCTCATCATCTCCTGCCAGACGGTGTGAATCCCGGCGAGTTCCGGGCGCTGCGGCAGAAAGCCGATGCGCAAGCCGCGCGCCCGCGCAATCGTGCCGTCGCTGGGCACGTCCAGCCCGATCAGCAGGTTGAGCAGCGTGGTCTTGCCCGCGCCGTTCGGTCCCACCAGCGCGATGCGCGCGCCGTGCGGGATTTCGACCGAGACGCCGGTGAAGATCTCGTCGGGTCCGAATTCTTTGGCTAAGTTGGTGGCGGAAATCAGCGACATGTTTTTTCAGGCATGATCGTCTACAGACAGGTTTACTCGACAAAACAGGCTGATTATAGCAGAAAATCGCGGCGAAGTTGACCCTTTATCAATCATTCTGAACCGTTCCGTGTGGATATGCCGGTTCGCTTCGGCAGCGGGTATACTTTGCCACCATAACCCGAAGCGAAGGAGATGGCTTGATGATACGCATGGTTCTGCTCTACAACCTGCCGGACGGCGCGGACGAGGCGGAGTTTCTGAAGTGGCGAACGGGCGAGCATCAGCGGGATAACGCATCAATGCCCGGCGTGATCCGGACGGATTTCGCCCGCATCGACGAGCAGTGGACGCTCGACAACCCCCACGCGCCCGCGCCCTACCGCTTCATGACGACGGTCGAGTGGGCAGACCGCGAGTCGTTCGAGCAGAGCTTCTACGCGACGACGCGCGAGGAGTGGGCGGAGAGCTTCAAGATCATGAAGGACCCGATTTTCATGGTCAGCGAGGTGCTGGTTTCGACCGACGAGTGATGCGCGGACACGGTAAACAAAAACGCCTCGACGTATGCCGAGACGTTTGCTAGATGCACGTAATGTATTGCATTATAGCACCTCTCTGCCAACATGCCAAATTTTGGGCGACACTGCCGCGCGCCAAACCATAAGATTGACTCTTGAACCAGGATGATAAGAGGAGTCAATCATGGACATCGTTCACGAGTTGATCGCCCACGTACCCCCGAAGAAAGTCTATCAAGCCCTGACCGAACCCGCCCAGCTTGCGTCGTGGTTCACCGATCAGGTCGAGGCGGAAGCGGAAGCGCGCGTCGGTGCCGAAGCCGCTTTCCGCTTCCGTCAGGGCGTGATCCGCGTCCGCATCATCGAACTGGAACCGGGGCACAAAGTCGTCTGGAAGATTTTGCAGGGGCTGCCCGGCTGGGAGGGCGTCACCGGCGAAATGACCTGGCGGCTGTCGACGCCGTATCCGGGGACGATGATCCATTTCAGGCACAGCGGCTGGCAGTCGATGGAAGGTCCGTATCCGAGTTCCAATCATCGAATCGGCACGCTGATCGACCGGCTGCGCGCGTTCGTCGAGACGGGCAAATCCCAGATCGCCTGATGTTCAGCCCAGATACGCCGCGATCACCGAAGTATCTTCGCGCAGATGGGCGGCGTCGCCCTGATGCGCGATCTGCCCGCGCTCCAGCACGTAGGCGTAGTCGGCGATTTGCAGCGCCTTGCGCGCGTTCTGCTCGACCAGCAGAATCGGGATGCCGCGCTCCTTGATCTGCTCGATGGTGCGAAAAACCTCGTTGACCATCAGCGGGGCTAAGCCCATGCTCGGCTCGTCGAGCATCATCAGGCGCGGGCGCATCATCAGCGCGCGCCCGACCGCCAGCATCTGCTGCTCGCCGCCGCTCAGCAGCCCGGCGCGCTGGTCGCGGCGTTCGTACAGGCGCGGGAAGCGCGCGTAAATCTCGTCCAGATCGGCTTGCATCGTTTCGCCGCGCGCGCCGATGATCAGGTTTTCGTAGACCGTCATCGGCGCGATCACCTGCCGCCCTTCGGGGACTTGAATCAAGCCGAGCGCCGTCACGCGGTCGGCGCGCCAGCCCGTGATGTCGCGCCCGTCGAAGATCACGCGCCCCGCCGTCGGCTTGAGCAAGCCGCTGATGGTGTTAAGCGTGGTCGATTTGCCGGCGCCGTTGGCGCCGATCAGGCTGACGACCTGCCCCTGCTCGACCTGAAACGACAGCCCGCGCAGCGCCTTGATCGCGCCGTAGCTGGCGTGCAGGTCGCGGACTTCAAGCAACGCCATGTGCGTCGTCCTCGTCTTCGCCCAGATACGCCTCGATTACCTGCCGGTTGTGGCGGATTTCCTCGTGCGTGCCGTGCGCGATGATCTGCCCGAAATTGAGCACGTAGATGTCGTCGCAGACCTGCTGAATCAGCGACATGTCATGCTCGATGACCAGCGCGGTCAAGCCCTCGTCGCGCAGGCGGATGATCTGCTCGCCCAGCTCGTGCGTCTCGACCGGGTTCATGCCCGCCGTCGGCTCGTCGAGCAGGATCAGCTTGGGCTTCGCCGCCAGCGCGCGCGCCATCTCCAGACGGCGCTGGTCGCCATAAGGCAGGTTGGCTGCTTCCACGTCGGCGATCCGCGCCAGCCCGAAGCGGTCGAGCAGTTGGCGCGCGTTCTCGCGCAGGCGGCGCTCCTCGCGGCGATAGCTGGGCGCGAACACCAGCGACCCGAACACCGTCGCTTTGCCGAGTATGTGTTGGCTGACGAGCAGGTTTTCCAGCGCGGTCATCTCGCCGAACAGGCGGATGTTCTGGTAGGTGCGGGCGATGCCCAGCCGCGCGATCTCGTGGGGGTAGCGGTGCGTGATGTCGCTGCCCGTCGAAGCTGATGCGCCCGCCGGTAGGATGATCCAGCCCGCTGATGTCGTTGATCAGCGTGGTTTTGCCCGCGCCGTTGGGTCCGATCAGCCCGGTGATCCTGCCCTGCGCGATGCTCATGTTGACGCCGGAGAGGGCGTGCAGACCGCCAAAGTGGCGCGAAACGTCGGTGAGTTCAAGCATCGGGCACACTCGCCTCCGCGCGACGCACCCGCCGCCAGATGCGCCGCCAGCCCGCCGGGTTGACGATGCCGCCCGGCAGGTAGACGATCACCAGCAGCAGCACCAAGCCGTTGAACACGCCGCGATACTGCGCCAGGAAGCGCAGCACCTCCGGCAGCGCGCCCAGCACCAGCCCGCCGACAATCGGTCCGACGAAGCTGGACGTGCCGCCCAGCACGGCGTAGGCGAGGATGTTGACCGCCTGATTGAACTCGGCGATGTTGGGCGTGATGATGCGCGTCAGGTGCCCGGAGAACACGCCCGCCGCCGCCGCCAGCATCGCGCTGAGGATGAAGACGACATTCTTGACGTAAACCGTGTTGATCCCCATGTTCTCGGCGACGCGCTCATCCTGACGGATCGCCGCCATCGAGCGCCCGAAGCGCGAGCGGTGCAGCCGGATGATGAAGTATCCGGCGACGATCAGAAACAGGATCAAATCGGCGGTCGTGGTCAGCTTGGGGATGCCGCGTATGCCGCGCGCCCCGTAGATCAACTGGAACTGGGTCGTGTCGCCCGTCAAAAACTGGCGGATGCCGCCCGCGAGCGTGTCGAAATTGAGCAGGAGGATGCTGACGACTTCGCCGAAGCCAATCGTGGCAATGGCGAGATAGAGATCGCGCAGGCGCAGCACGGGCAAGCCAATCGGGATGGCGACCAGCCCGGCGACCAGCATCGCGCCAACCAAGCCGACGCCCAGCGGCAGCCCCAACTGCTGCGTGATCAGCACGCCTGTGTAGGCGCCAATCGCCATGAACCCGGCGTTCGCCAGCGAGAACATGCCCGCGTACAGCGGCAGATACATGCTCAAGCCGAGGATCGCATCGACGAGCATGAACTGAAAGACGGTCTCGGAGATGCCGATGCTGCGAAAGAAGTCCATATCAGGCGCGGCTTTGCTCTGGCTGACCCAGCAGCCCCTGCGGGCGCACCAGCAGGATCAGGAAGAAGAAGATGAAGACGACCGCATCGCGGTAGCTGCTGCCGCCGATGACGATGCTGAAGGTCTGGAAGATCGCCACCAGAAAGCCGCCGATCACCGCGCCGGGGATGCTGCCCAAGCCGCCCAGCACCAGCGCCGTCAAGCCGACCAGCGCGATGTCCTGCCCCATGAACGGCGTCACGCGCGAGAACGCCAGCCCGTAGAGCAGCCCGCCCGCGCCGCCGAACACCCCGGCGAGGAAGAAGGTCATCAGGTAGATGCTGCTGACGTTGATGCCCAGCAGCCGCGCCGTGCGCTGGTTGAAGGCGACGGCACGCATCTGCCGCCCGATGCGCGTGCGGCTGACCAGATATTGCAGCAGCACCATCAGGATCAGCGACACCACCAGGATGATCAGGCGGATCGGCTGGATGGAGACGCCGCCGAGCTGGACAGTATCTTCGGGGATCAGCCCGCGCGGGAAATACTGCTCGGTGCTGTTGAACAGGTTCTGGAACAGAAGCTGCATCAGGTTGACGATCAGCAGCGCCGCGCCGATGCTGCTGATCAACTGTGCGATGCGCGGGGCGTTGCGCCGCCGCAGCGGGCGGAAGGCGACCAGCTCCAGAGCGACCCCGAGCACGCCCGCGCCGAGCATCGCGCCCAGGAACGCCAGCGGCAGCGGCAGATGCAGCTGAAGGATCAGCAGCAAGCCGATCACCGCGCCGGACGTGAAGATGGCGCTGTGGGCGAGGTTGAGCACGCCCAGGACGCTGAAGACGAGCGCGTAGCCGAGCGCGAACAGCGCATAGATCGTGCCCAGCGAAAGCGCGTTGATCAATTGTTGAAGAAGCTGCTGCGTGGTCATGAGGTACTTTTCAGTACGGTTTACGAATAAATCTATGGGTGTACTAGACGCCAGTGAGTCTGTTGCTTCTATCGGACCTCACCCCTCAGTCCCCTCTCCACGTCGTGGAGAGGGGAAGTTAAACGAAGCGCAAGGCGAAACGAAGTTTCGCACGGGGTGAGGTCGATATTTAGCTAAATTAGCTGCTTGCCGCCATCGCCGACGCCAGCGGCACGAATTTGCCGCCCTGGACGATCTGCGCGATGGGCTGATGCACCGGCTCGCCGTTCGCGTCGAAGCTGAACGAGCCGAGCGGCGTCTCCATGTCCTTGATATTGCCAAGCGCGTCGTTGATCGCCGTGTGATCGAGCGAATCGGCGCAGCGGATCGCCGTCGCCACCAGCCACGCGCCGGTATACGCCTGCGCCGCGAACTGGTCGGGCTTGGCGTCGTAAGCCGCTTCGTAGGCGGTGACGAACTGCTTGCTGCTCTCGGTCGGGTTCGGGTTGTCGTAGTTCCACGCGCCGCCCACGATCAAGCCTTCGGCATTGTCGCCCGCCTGGCTGAGCACCGCCGGAGAATTGAAGCCGTTACCGCCGATGATCGGACCGGTGTAGCCCTGCTGGCGCGCCTGATTGATGATCTGCACGGCTTCGGCAGCCAGCGCCGAGACGACCAGCGCATCCGGGTTCTTGCTGAGCGCGGCGGTCAACTGCGCGTTGAAATCGACATCGCCTTTAGCGAAGGTTTCTTCGTCGAGGATGTTGATGCTGTTATCCTGAAGCGCCTGCTTGAACACGTCGTAGCCGCTCAGGGTGAAGTCATCGTCATTGCCGTAAAGCACGGAGACGTTCTGCAAGCCGAGCAGGTCTTTCGCCTGCGAAATCGTGCCGGGGATGACGACCGCTTCCGGCAGGCTGTCACGGTGATAGAAATCGCCCAGCAGGTCGCGCAGACCGCTCGCCGTATTGCTGACGCCCAGCACCGACGTGCCGGCATCCTGCGCCACCGGGTCGGCGGCGACGGCTTCCGTCGAGAGCGTGGGTCCGATGACCGCGACGACCTGATCATCTTCGACCAGCTTGGTCATGGCGTTGATCGCCTGCTCCGCTGTGCCAGTCGAGTCCTCGAACTGGACGTTGAGCGTCGCATCGCCCAGATAACCTGCTGCGTTGACTTCATCGACCGCAAGCTGAACCGCCTGCTTCTGGGGACCGCCGTAGACCGAAACGGGTCCGCTTAGTGCGAAGATCGCGCCGATGTTGACGGTGCCGGACAAATTCGAGGGCGTCGGGCAAGCGGACATCATGTCCTGCCCGATGACCATTTCTTCCATCGTCGCTTCCGGGGTGGCATCCTGCGCGCTGACGGCGAGCGGCAGCAGGAGAGCGGCAACGCACAGCACAGCGAATACAAACTTGTAAGTACGCATAGGGAAGACTCCTAATAAAACACTTTACAGCGCAAGCGCCAATACTATCCTGATCGAGCAGTCAAGACAACATTTCGACGGTCACGCGGACGGAGCCGCCCGTCTCGCCGTAGCCGTTGACGCGCAGGTTGTAGGTGCCGTCCGCGGGGAGCAGCGCCTCGAAATCGGGGTCGAGGCTGCCGGGGCTGTCGTCGCCTGTAGCGACCGTCGCGCCGCTGGCGTCGAGCAGCGCCGCCACCGGGTCGAGTCCGGCGCTGAGCGCCCGGACGCGCACGTGAACGTGCCGCCCGGCTTCGCCCTGAAACGGATAGTAGAGGTAGGTCTGCGCGGGCAGCGGATCGTCGGCGGAGAGGATCAGCAGCGGCGCGGGCGGCGTCGGCGCCGCGACCACGTAGCGCCAGGACAGGCTGAACGGCGATCCAACGGCGAGCACGCGATAATCGCCGCTGAGCGGGGCATTGAACTGCACGACATCCTGCGCCCCGGCGATGTCTGCGCCGGACGGCGCGACTACTTGCAGCGCTGCCCCGCGCGCTTCCACGTCGATGTCGTCCCCGGCGGTCAGCGGCAGCGTCCAGGCGTCGCGCACGGCGGAGAGTCCGCTGCTGGCTGCCGGCGTGTTCGGCGGGAGACCGCCGCGCAGGTCGTCGGTGTGGGTGCTGCCGCGCCCGTAAGCAATCGTGTACGCGCCGCCCGTGCGAGCGTCGTCGCTGACGAAGACGGCGTATTTGCCGCTGTCGGGCACGCCGATGGCGGGGATCAGCGCCTGCCCGTCGCTGCCCAGTCCCGCCGAGAGCATCAGCTCGCCGGATGGCGTGTAGACCTCGACGCGCGGACGCAGCGGCGAGCCATCGGCGGGACGCACGCCGACGGTGAGCACGTCGCCCGCCTGCGCGTCGATGAAGTAGCGATTGAAGGCGTCCGGCTTGTCGATCACGCCCATCATCGGGACGTGATCGCTCAATTCTTCGGCGTCAGCGGCGACGGGCGTAGTCGTGCCGAGCAGCGCGGTCGGCGTCAGCGTTGGCGGCACCGGCGTCGGCGCGCCCGCTTCCAGGGTGATCTGATAATTCCCTGACCCGCCGCCGAGCGCCTGAACGATGTAGTCGCCGTCGGTGGGCAGGTGGATGTCGCGCAGCAGCGCCGCGCTGCCGCCGCCGCTGTTGTCGTCGGTCGCCATTGGCTGCCCGTTTGGATCGTAGAGCGTCAGCACCGGATCGACCGAGCCGGACGTGCCGACCATCGAGAGCGTGACAAGCTGCCCCGCCGCGCCGCTGAACAGGTAGATGTGCCGCTCGAATTCGGACAGGAAGCTGCCCGTGACCGTCGCGCCCATCTCCAGCCGCCCGCTGAGCGTGCCCAGCGGCGCGTAAATCTGCGTCGGGGTGTAGGTCATCGTCGGCGTGTCGCTCGGCGTGGGGGTATAGGTCGCGGTGGGCGTGCTCGACGGCGTGAACGTCGGGGTCGCGGTGTTGCTCGGCGTCGGCGTGATGGTGGGCGTCGGGGTCGCCGTCGGCACGGCGCGATCCGCATACGAGAGCGTCAGGCTGTAAGCGGTACTGCCGCCGCCGTCGAGCCGAACCAGCGCCGTGTAGATGCCGCTGTCGGGCAGCGTCAGACGCAAGGCGTCGCCCTGCGCCAGCGTTTGACCATCCGGGGCTTGCAGCGCCAGCGTCACCTGCCCGCCTGCTTTGGAGTCCAGGCGCAGGACGACGGCGTCGCCCCGCTGCCCGCTGAAGCGCCAGGCGCGCGAGGCGTCCTGCTGCGTCAGGGTGTCTTCCTGCGGCTGCCAGCTTTCGAGGACGCGCACCGGCACGATCACCGGCTTGGCGGTGCAGGCAGCGGCGAAAATCAGAACGATCAGGCAGAGCGTGCGTCGCATGGCAATCCCGTAGCGTATCCACTCGACTGAATTAAAGCCCAAAGCGAAATTGCGCGCAAAAGGGACGGCGGTGAGGTATAAACAGCGCTTCGAGACGCGAAACAATTTCTCATGCGCTTCTCTTTCACAACGCGCTCGTTTGTGCTTTAATTTTATTTGTTATGATGTCGCGTTCATAGAAAAGGACATCTCGCATGTTAAAACTGGACAGACGCCTGCTATTCTGGCTGGTCGCGCTGGCGATCAGCAGCCTTGCCCTCGTCGGGGTCGCCAACGCGCAGGAACTGGTGGCGACCACCACGCCCACGCCCGACGCGGCAGCTATCGGCATCGCCGACGCAGCGACGAACGCGGCGCAGACCATCGGCGGGACGGCGCAAGCGCTCTGGGATCAACTGTCGCAGACGCCGCAGTCCGACCTGGCGCGCGTGCTGCTGATCATCGGCGGGGTCATCCTGCTGATCGCGGGCTGGTTCGTCTACGAGTGGATCATCCTGATCGCGGGCTTCCTGATCGGCGCGACGGTCGCGCTGTCGTTGTTCCCGCAGTCGGATGCGCTGCTGTCGCTGCTGGTCTTTCTGGTTGGCGGGCTGATCGGCACGGCGCTCGCCGGGCTGGTCTACTACGTGGCGGTATTCCTGATCGGCGGCTATATCGGCATCGTCATCACGCAGGGGCTGGCGGTGGCGCTCAATCTGACGCCCGTCTCGCTGGCAGCTATCCTGGTCGGATTCGTCATCGGCGGGGTGATCCTGATTTTGCTCTCGCTGGAGCTGCTGATCGTCTTCTCGGCGATTGTCGGCGCGCAGATGATCGCGCTGGCGCTCAATTTGAGCGTCGCCTGGATGATCCTGCTGGCGCTGGTGGGGATCGTGCTGCAACTGGCGGCGATTCGCACGCGCGGCGTCAACATCCGCCGCCGCCCGGTGCGCCGGACGATCTGGGCGCGGCGGCGCGCGGTGATCGATTGAGGACGTTTATGTAGGAGGAATCGTAGGGGTGGGTTTCAAACCAATGGTGCTAGTTTTTGAACCCCTCACCCCGTGCGACTTCGTCGCTCACCCCTCTCCCACGCAAGCGGAGAGAGGGGGAACAACGCGGGTTTTGTCCCTCGCCCCGTTTACGTGGGAGAGGGACGGCTCAACGAAGTTGAGCAGGGCGAGGGGAAACTGGCGGCAACAAACGAGCACCACTCGTTTCAAACCCGCCCCTACCGAAATCATTCGCAATCCGTATGTGAGGCTACCCCGCGTAATACGGGTCGACCAGCTCCAGCGCGCGGTCGAGCGCGCCCAGCCCTTCCTGAAGCTGATCTTCGGTGATCGTCAGCGGCGGCGTGCTGAAAATCATGTTCCAGCGCGCGAAGGCATTGATGCCGTCCTGCCGCAGCGACTTGGTGGCTTTCGCCATCGGCTCGCTGAACGGCTTGTTGAACTCGCTCATCGGCTCGCGCGTGTCACGGTTCTTGACCAGCTCGATCACCTGATGCAGCCCCGTCCCGCGAATGTCGCCGATCACCGGATGGCGTTCGGCGAGGTCGGTCAAGCCCCGGCGCAGCACCTTGCCCATCTCGCGCGAGCGCTCGATCAAATTCTCCTGCTGGTAGACCTCAATCGTGGCGACGCCTGCCGCGCACGCCAGCGTGTGCGCGCTGTAGGTCAGCCCGGCTTGCAGCACGTGGTCGTCGAAGTAGGCGGCGATTTCGTCGGTGACAATCGCCGCGCCCAGCGGCACGTAGCCGCAGGTGACGCCTTTGGCAATCGTCATGATGTCGGGCGTCGCGTCCGGGTAATGGTCGATGCCGAACCATTCGCCCGTGCGCCCGAAGCCGCTCATCACCTCGTCCACGATCAGCAGCATTCCATATTTGTCGCACAGGGCGCGAATGCCGTTGAAGAAGACTTCAGTCGGCTGCATGATCCCGCTCGAACCGCTGTAGCCTTCGACCATAATGGCGGCGCACTCGTTCGGACCCTCCGCCAGCACGATGTCCTCGATCATCTCGACGATCAGGGCATCGCCTTCTTCCTGCGTGTGCCCGCGATAGACCGGGCTGCGGTAGGCGTAGGGATCGGGCAGGCGGACGATCCAGGGAACGCCCGGCTCGTTGCCCAGGCGACGCGGGTCGCCACCGGCAGTCGCCGCGGCGAACGTGCCGCCGTGATACGACTTGTAGCGCGTCAGGATTTTCTGCCGCCCGGTATAGAGCCGGGCGATCTTCATGGCGTTCTCGACGGCGTCCGCCCCGGCGTTGGTGAAGAAGCTCTTGCTCAGCTTGCCGGGCGTGATCTCCGCCAGCATCTCGCCCAGCCGACCGCGCGGCTCGGTGGCGAAGGAGGGGTTGACGTAGCACAACTGCGCCGCCTGATCCTGAATCGCCTTGATGACGTGCGGGTGGCTGTGACCGATATTGACGTTGACCAACTGTGATGCCCAGTCGAGATAGCGCTTGCCCTCGGCGTCGTAAATGTAGACGCCTTCGCCGCGCACAATCGGGAGCGGGTTCCACGTCCCCTGCGCGCCCCAACTGACGAGCGTATAATCTTTATTCTGCTGCGCAATGTCGACCATGATTAACCCGTCTCCTGAACCCACTTATTGCCGGGTATTCTAAAGCAAAAGCCGTGCCGCGCCCACTGAGAAGGACTTATCAAATTGTCCCGGCAAGCCCGCTCCGCTCAATGGACTCATGTCACACCTGTATTTGCCCGGCTGCCTCTGCTATCATTATCTTCGCTGCAACACTTTCCGATGAGGGTCTGATTGAACGAATCATCCGAGCCGCTCGCGGGCGCGCGCCACGATCCGTACTGGGCGCTGCGCTTCCGCGATTTTCGCCTGCTCCTGACCGGGCAGTTCATCACGGCATTCGGCACGCAGATGATCTCGTTTGCGATTGGCTGGGAGCTGTGGCTGCGCACCAACAGCGAATTGGCGCTCGGTCTGGTCGGGCTGGTGCAGGTCATCCCGGTGATCGTGCTCTCGCTCCCCGGCGGGCACGTCGCCGACCACTACAACCGTAAGCGCCTCGTCATGATCACGCAGGTGCTGCTGGCATCCTGTTCGTTCGGGCTGGCGCTGCTCTCGTATGCGCAAGGGTCGCTGTTTTTGATTTACCTGTGCCTGTTCGGGATCGGCGTGGCGCGCGCCTTCTACAGCCCCGCCGCCTCGACGCTGCTGCCGACCACCGTCCCGCAGGAAGTCTTCACCAGCGCGGCGACCTGGAACAGCACCGGTTGGCAGCTCGCCTCGATCCTCGGACCGGCTTTCGCCGGGCTAATGGTCGCGTGGCTGGGCAGCGCGTCCGAGCTTTACCTGATCGACGCCGCCGCCGGATTGATCTTCATCTTCCTCGTGACGCAGATCAAAGGACGCCCGCTGGCGCTCTCGCGCAGCAAAGCGGCAACGGTGGAATCGCTCAAAGAGGGCATCCGCTTCATTCGCAGCACGAAAGTGATCCTCGCGGCGATCACGCTGGATATGTTCGCCGTGCTGTTCGGCGGCGCGGTCGCGCTGCTGCCGGTCTACGCTACTGACATCCTCAAGGTGGGCGCAGAGGGGTTAGGCATCATGCGCGCCGCGCCGTCGGTGGGCGCGCTGATCATGGCGCTGTTGATCACGCGGCTGCCGCCCTTCAAGCACGCCGGGCGGATGCTGCTGCTGGCGGTCGCGGGTTTCGGCATGGCGACCATCGTCTTCGGCGTCTCGACCGACTTTCTGCTCTCGGTGGTGATGCTGTTCGCGCTGGGTGCGCTCGACAACATCAGCGTCGTCATCCGCAGCACCCTGATCCTCACGTGGACGCCGGACGAGATGCGCGGACGCACCTCCGCCGTCAACAGCATCTTCATCGGCGCGTCCAACGAACTCGGCAGCTTCGAGTCCGGCGCGACGGCGTCGATCTTCGGCACGGTTCCGGCGGTCGTCCTGGGCGGCATCGGCACGATTATCGTCGTGCTCTCGGTGGCGCGCTTCTTCCCTCAAATTCGCAAGCTGGAAACGCTGGACGCGCCGAAGGAGTTCAAGGTCGCCTGATCAACCCCTTGCGGCTTCCTGCGAACGACTTAAAGTGAAGGTAAGAGCAGTTGTCGTACACAGGAGCATCCGTATGTACGGGTTACGCCGCTTCTACAGGCAAAGATGGGTTCTCATCGCCTCACTGATTGCCATCTTCCTCGTCGGGACGCTGACGATCAGCGCGCAGGGCACGCCGATCACCATCGGCGAGAACGAGACGGGCAACGTCACTGACGCTGGCAGCGCCGTCTCCTACACCCTGACGGTCGCCGCCCCCATGAGCGTCAACGTGCAGGTGCTGGCGATCACGCCGGGCTTCGCGCCCAACTTCCGTATGATCGATCCGGGCGGTATCGTGGTGCTGGATACGTCCAACCCCGGCACGCAGACGATTGTGCAGGGCACGCCCAATCTCTCCAGCCCCGGCGCCTACACGATTGAAGTGCGCAGCGCCAACGGCGCGACCGGGCAGTTCCTGATCAGCGTGCAGCCGGGCGCGCCGCTCGCGCCGCCGCAGCCGCTAACGCCCGGTCTGCCGCTCAACGGCACGGTCAGCCCCCAGAATACGCGCCAGGCATACAGTTTCAGCGGCTTGCAGACCGACGTGCTGCTGCTGACGGTGCGCAGCACCAGCAATGTCGGTCCCGTCGTGGCGCTGCGCGATGCCGATTCGGGCGAAACGCTCGGCTTGAGCAGCGCGCGGCTGGGCGGCGCGGGCTTCCGCATCCCGCTCGGCATCGCCAACTATCTGGTCGAAGTCACGCACAGCGGCGGCAACGCGCCGGAGCCGTTCGTCGTCTGTCTGGCGACCGAAAGCGGCTCGGCGATCTGCCCCGGCACGCTCGTCGGCGGGCAGAACACGCAGCCGACCCCCATCCCGACGATCTTCATCCCGCCAACGCAGCCGCCCGCGCCGACGCTCCCGCCCCTGCCTACCATGACGCCGACCTTCTCGCCCGTCATGATCAACCCGACCGGCTCCTGCCAGGTCGCCTCGGCGCGCGGCTATACCATCAACGTGCGCAGCGGTCCGGGCACGAATTACAGCATCGTCGGGCAGCTTTCGGCGACAGGCACCGGGCTGGTGCTGGGCAGGCTGGCGGATAATAGCTGGTATCAGGTCAGCGTCAACGGCGTCATCGGCTGGATTTCCGGGGCGGTGGTGATCGTGGGCGGCAACTGCGCCGTCGTCAGCATCATCACGCTGCCGACCGTGCCGCCGCCTGCCGCCACGACCGAGGTCGGTCCGACTTCGACGCCAACCGCTACCGGGATGCCGACCAGCACGCCGACCGAAGCGCCCACCTCCGACGGGACGCACGTCATTCACTTCCCGCCGATTCAACAGCTCACCCTGATCGCGCCGATTAACATACAGCCCATCAATCCCAAGCTGGATTACAACGCCAGCGCCAATTACGGCGAGGCGAACCTGAGCGCGGGCTTCTCGCCCGATCCCTACAGCGTCGGCATGACCACCGGCGGCGGCGTCGACGTGTCCTACCTCGGCGGGAGCTGTTCCGGCTTTGCGACCACTCACCCGGATTTGCGCATCAACTTCGGAGGCGGCGGCTCGTCGCTGCTGCGCATCTACTTCGTCGGCGCGAACGGCGACGCGGCGATGGTCGTCAACGACCCGTATGGCAACTTCTACTGCGTCGACGACAGCTTCGGGACGGTCAACCCGACGATTGACTTCAACAATCCGGCGGGCGGCAGCTACGACATCTGGATCGCCAGCTACGCCGCCAACACCAACATCAGCGGGACGCTCTACCTCACCGAGAATTCGGGCAACCACCCGTAACCCTAGCAGGCGATAAGGTGTGTATTTGTAGGGGCAGGTCTAGGCTTGCGATGCAAGCACCTGCCCCTACGATTGCGTTTTCAGGAATTTTTCCGTGTTACGGTGATGAGGTGCTGTCGAGCGGGATGAGCAGCGGGGCATTCGATGTCCCTTGCGACGATGGCACGAACGGCGCGTTGCACTGGCTCAGGTATTCCTGAAAGGCAGCCAGACGGTCGCTGTTCGGCTCCTGCTGCTGCTGCTCCATCTGGAAGCCGGTGCGCAGCAGCGGGATCGCCTTCTGACAGTCCTGAAGATCGGCGTAGGTGCGCCCGGCGCGCAGGTAGTAAATCGGCTGATCCGTCCCGGCGTCGATGATGCGCTGGTACAGGTCTGCCGCCGAGCGCTCGTCGCTGAAGCTCAGGATGCCCGCCAGATAGTTCAGGCAGTCGACGTTCTTCGGGTCGACCTGAAGGCAGCGGTTGAGGTAATCCTCGGCTTTCTTGGCATCGCCGTTGCTCTGGTACTGGATGAAGCCCAGGTTGAACAGCGCGTCGAGGTTGTCCGGGTTGGTTTCGATCACCTGCTCCAGCTCGTCGATGGCGAGGTCGGGGTTGCCGATGCCGAAGTTCGCCGCCGCCATATCGACCAGCACCTGCGGCAGATTGGGCGCGAGGTCGTGCGCCGTCTGGAAATCCGCTATAGCGGCTTCCCGGTCGAAATTGCTCAGGGCATTCCACAAGCCGCGCGCGTAATAGGCTTCGGCGCTGTTGGGGTCGGCTTCGACCGCCTGATTGGCTTTCTCCTCCGCCTGCGCGGGCTGGTCGGCGTCCAGATAGGTCTCCGCCATGAAGGCGAGCGCGTTGGCGTTCTTGGGATCGAGCACCAGCGCTTGCAGCGCGCTGGCGACCGCTTCGGCGTATTTGCCGTTGCGCTCCAGCGCCAGCGCGCGGATCGCCCAGGCATCCGCCGAGAACGGGTCGGCGGTGACGGTATCTTCGGCGGCGCGCAGGGCTTCGGCGTTGTCCTTGTCGATCAGCAAGCCGTAGGTATAGCGGTAGTGGACGCGCACGTCGTTGGGCGCGCCGGACACCGCCGCCGCGTATTCCTTGACCGCCTGCTCGATGGCGCCCTGCGCCCAGGCATTATCGCCGCGCACGATGTGCTCGCCGGGGTCGCCCGTCGGCAGCGCGGTCGGCGCGACCATCGTCGCCACGCCGCCGCTGATGCTGTCGACCGCGTTCGAGACGAATTCGCGGATGGGCGGACCCAGGTCGTCCCGATTGACGTAGACCAGCCACCCGCCGACGAGCACGAGCGGCGTCAAAATCCACAGCCACAGCCAGCGCGTCGAGAACATGTGACGGCGTTTGTGCCCCGCCTGATAGCGCTTGGGGGTGCGCAGATACATGGCTAGCCCCCTATCGGCGTCGGCGGGATTTGCGTGGGCGGGATCGCCGTCGGCAGCACGCGCCCGGCAAAGCCCGAACAGTTCTCGGTGATCAGTTGCAGACCATGCACCGAGTTTTGCAGCACCAGGTCGGTCGGGTCGTCGGTGACCAGATGGCGGCGGTTGATCGAGTCGGTCAGGATGTCCCAGGCTTGCTGGCAGTCGCCGAGGTAGTAGTGCGCCAGCCCGCGCAGATAGTAGCATTCAATATCCTGCTGCGCCGCCGGGCGATCCGCCTCCAGCGTCAGGCAGGTCTCGAAGGCTTCAATCGCGCCTTCGTAGTTGCGCTGCGAATACTCCGACTGCCCCAACTGCTGGTAGGCGTCGGCGTAATTGGGATTCTGGCTGATGGCGTCCTCGCAGTAGCCCTGCGCGCGCCGGTGATCGCCAAGCTGGTTGTAGGTCGCGCACAGGCGCTGATAGGCTTTGGCGTTGTTCGGCTGCATGGCGAGCACCTGCTCGTAGGTGGCAATCGCCAGCTCGTAATCGTTCGTCCCGCCGTTGGGGTCTTGCAGCGCCAGATTGCGGTACATGCTCGCCAGCTCGAAATAGGGCGAGGCGAGGTTCGGGTTCAAGCCGACCGCCTGCTGAAACTGGTCGAGCGCCTCGTCGCGCCGCCCGACCCAGTTCAACGCCAGCGCGTAGACGCGGTGCGCGCTGGGGTCGTTGGGGTCTTTGTCGATGGCGTCCTGCGCGTATTGCAGCGCCACGTCGTAGCGGTCGATGCTCAGATACGCGCCGCTCAGCGCCGTATACAGCGGCGAGAAGTTCCGGTCAAGCTGCAAGCCCGCCTGCCCGACCGGGATGGCGTTGGCGGAGTCGCCGTTCAAATCCATCGCCCGCGCCTTGATGGCGTAGCCGCGCGGATCGTTGGGACTCGCCTGAATCGCCTGCTCGCCGACCTGGATCGCTTCGGGATAGAGCGAGTTGTCGTCCACGCCCAGCTCGATCAGCACGCGCCCGTACTGGTAGAGATAATCCACGTTTTGCGGCTGCTGCATGACGGCGCGCTGAAGCAGCACCCGTGCGCCTTCGAGGTCGCCCGCCGCGTATTTCTCCACACCCTGATTCGCCAGATCGCTGGCGAAGGGGGTCGGCGGCGGCGCCTGACCAATCGCGTCGAGCGCCATCAATTGCAGGGTGCTAAAGTTGCTGTCTACGAAAAAGAGGAAACCCGCGATGATCAGCACGTACAGCAGCAGCCAGCGCCAGATACCGCGCCGACGGCGGCGGTCGCTGAAGAAGGGCTGCGAATAATCGCGCTTGATTTGCATTCCAATACGCCTCAAAGCCGACGATCATGCGGGCAGCAAGCCACCCACACAGCGCTATTATAAAAAAAGAGCGGCGATTGATCCACTCGGCGAAATGTGTGAGGCGAGTCGGCGGTCAGCCGTCCGGGAAATCGGCTTCCGGCGGGCGCAGCTTGAGACCGTCGCTGCGCAGCAGCCGATTCAGGCGGGCGCGGGCGCGCGGCGAGACTCCGCGCGTCATCCGGCTCGGTTCCAGGAACGTATCGAGCGTGGCGCGGTCGCCCTGTTCGAGCCGCCGCACGACCTCCGCCAGCAGGTGCGCCTTGAATTGTTCCGTGCGCGCGTCGAGCGCGTCCATGCCTTCGGCGGGGTCGAAGTCGAACGAGCGGCGCACGAAGATCGCGCCCGTATCGACCCCTTCGTCCACTTGATGCACGCTGACCGCCGGAAGGTAGCCGTCCAGAAGCTGGTAGACGGGCGATCCGAGACCGCGATAGCGCGGCAGCCAGGCAGGATGCGCGTTGAGCGTGGCGACGCGCGGCACGGACAGGATTTTGCGCCGGATGATGGCGTCGGTCGCCAGCAGCAGAATGTCGACCGCCTCGGCTTCCAGAGCAGCGCGGCACTCGTCCGAGTTATGCCCCGGCACGAAATACGCGCGCGGCGCGGCTGCTTCGCCGGAGTCGACGGCGGGTGCAGCGGGCGCTACGGGATGCAGCCGTCGCGCCAGCACCTCGGCGATGCGCTGGACGGTAGCGATCAGCCCATCGTTGCGCAGCTTGCGCAGGGTGCGCTTGCGCTGATCCTGAAAGCTGGGCTGCCAGTAGACGACGAAATCGAGGCGGACGCCTTCCTGAGCGAGCGCCGCGATCAACTGCGGCGTCCGCCGGTTATCGGGCATCCCCAGCAGCCCGACCTTGAGCGCGCGCGCTTCAGACATAGCGGATTAGAAGCCCCATCGCGCGGCGGTGCCAGTGCTGGACGATCTCCCAGGGCGTCGCCAGCCACGCCTGCGCGTCGTCCACGAACGGCGTCAGGATCGATTGCAGGATGGTCAGATAGTCGGCGTAGAAATACTGGCTGCTGGCGGTCTGTGTGTGCCAGTCGACGACGGCGACGCCGCCAAGCTGCCGGACGTGATCGAGCACCGCACGTCCCATCTGGATGATTCTGGCGTTGTCGCGCTGGGCGTAGGGGATGACGTGCCCATCGAGCAGAATGGTCGGCAGTTCGCAGAGCGCCAGCGCGCGCTGGTAGCCGGGGTCGAACGGAACATAGGGCAGGCTCGTCCCGGCGCGGAAACCCGGCACTTCATCCCAGGCGATGGACGAGTCGTAGCGAAAGCCCGCGTTGACGTGCTGCCGAAAGGTCAGGTAAGGCTTTTGCCAGTTCAGCGCCAGATAATGATGGCGCAGCCCGAAGATCGGGCGCTCCAGCGCGGCTTCGACGCGCGCCTTGCCCTCCAGAAATTCGTCGATGCTGGTCTTGGCGTAAATCGCCGGATGCAAGCCGAACTCCCACCCGTCCTGCGCCATCGCGCGCAGCAGATTCCAGTCGGTCGGGCTGTTGAAGACGGTCGAGCGCACGTCGTGCAGGTGGCGCTTGACCTTGAGCACGCCCGGAAACAGATAGAAGCTGCTGCGCATGGCGTGCGCGTCCTCGAAATCGCGCCAGATAGGGAAGCCGAAGAAGGGGTTGAAGCCGGGCGTGACCAGCCCGCGCACGCCGTCCCGAAACTGCTGCCAGAGCCGCGCGTCGCGCCGCACGACCGTCTTGATCCCGTTGTAGAGCAGCTCGGAGGGCGCGGACAGCCAGGTCGCGTCGGTGTCGTGCGTCAGGCAGACGACGTAGGATTTCCCGGCGCCCCAGCGCGGAATCCGCTGCTCGTCCAGCGCCGGGCGCGTCGCCAGGATGCGACCCAGCAGCGCCTCGGCTTGTTGATCGACCAGCGCCGTCTGGGCAGCTTCGCAGCGCGCGGCGGGCAGGGCGGTCGTCGGGAAGACGCCGAGCGGGTTGCGCGCGTCGTCGGCGACCTGCTGCTCGTCCAGCAGCGTCAGCAGGCGGAAGATCGAGCCGATCACGTCGTAATGCTGCGCATCGGGACGCTCGGCGGGCAGCCAGGCGGTCGCGCCCTCTGCGCACACCATCGTGCAAACGGTCGCCGGATCGTACAGATCGGCGTCGAACGGAACGCAGACGGTATTTTCGGGCGGAGCAGCCTCGCCGTAGACCAGTTCCGGCGGCTGCGCGCAGTCCCGATCCAGGGTGATCGGCAGCCCCCACGCCAGCGCGCAGAATTGCAGCGCGTACTCGGCGCGCGCGCGAAACGCCTCCGGGATGCTCAGCCAGACATTCATGTGATCCACTCCGGGAACCCCCTGTTCCCTTACAGAATCATTATATGGCGCATCCCGGCGCTCAACCTGCATGATTTCCGACCATTCGGACGGCTTATGAGACTCGCCGCCAGACCACCACGCCATCGCCGCGCTGGTGCTCGGCTGCGCCGAGCCTGGGCGACCAGACGCCGCGCGAGCGCTCCGGTTTGGCGCGGTCGGGCAGCGCCAGCTCGACGAACGGCGTGCGCTCGATAAATCCGAGCCGCCGAGCCGTCGCCACCGAGCCGAGATTGAAGTCGTCGCAGTCCCATACCGGCAGCAGCCCGCGCTCCAGACCGTGTTCGATGAAGCGCGCGCTGACCAGCGTTGCCAGCCCGCGCCTGCGGAAATCCGGCTCGGTCGCCACGCTGATCAGGGCATGGCGCTGGCTGACGCAGACCGCCGTGATCGTGCTGGCGACCGCCTCGCCGATCAGCAGCGCGAAGCCGAAGCCGTGCGCCTCGTATGCCGCGTAGCTGCCCCAGTCGTAGCGCACGAACGGGACGGGGTAATAGTCGCGGTCGAGCCGCTGCGCCAGCGCGCCGTCAATCGGGACGATGCGCCCGTCGGCGGGCAGGCGCGCGCGCCAGTCGAGCACGGGCGTGCCCGGCTGCCACTGGAAATTGCAGCGCCCGATCGATTTCCAGCGGTAAATCGGCGAGCAGCGCGGCTTTCCAATCGTCGTTGAGCGGCACGCAGCCGTAAAACGCGGCAAAGACTTCGGCTTCGTCCGGCGCGTCCCTGACGAACTGGCGCAGCGCCGGAGCAGCCACGCCCGCCGCGAAATAGTCGTAGCTGCGAAACATCAGCGCGGAGGTGGGCGCGTCGGCATCGTCGACGAAGATACGCGCCGCCTGCACGCCCTCGAAGACCGAGTCGTAGCAGGGCTGGTCGAAGGGCGCGGCGGCGAACAGCGGTTTCACGCGCGCAAACAGGGTATTCGGCAGTTCATAAAGGGTAGTCAACGTTCCTCACTCCATCATTGTCGTAAGCAAAACACGACCCTCTGTTGGGGGACAGAGAGTGAGCCGATGGAGACTGCCAGCGGGCGCTGGCTAGAGGACTTGCAGCGGTTTAACCATGCCGACGATTGTAGGCGACGCGCTTCGTTTCGTCTATAGAAAAGATTCAACGCAAAGACGCAAAGAGAAAAGCAAGACGCAAAGTTTTTTATTTCTTTTCCTTTGCGCCTTTGCGTTAGGTTTTTGAAGTCCTAAGCGCCGTTCAGATAGGCGATCATCTGCGCGCGGGCGTGGTCGGTCATCTCCGCCTCGATCTGCGCCGTGCGCTCCGGCGTGACGTTCGCCCACAACTCGCGCTGCATCCGCTCCGGCGAGTCGAGGATCGCACGCAGCTCCTCCGGCGTCTTCTTAATGCGCTGCCCGTAGATTTCCAGCGTCTCGCTGACCCCGCCGGGCATAAGCTGGTCATAGATCAGTCGATCCCACTGGCGCAGCACGTCGTCGTCCATGAAGGGCAGCCAGCGATGCACCGGCACGTCGCCCATCGCCCGGTTGAGGCGCTCGTCCAGCAGGCGCTGGTCGCGCTCGTCCATGTAGATCAGCAGGATGTGGAGCATCAGGAAGCGCTGCGGGCGCGGCGCCCATTCGCGGTCGGCGAATTCCGGTCCCGTCATCTCCAGCGACCAGATTTCATCCATCGACAGGTGATGAACGTAGCCCGCCAGGAACGCCCGCCATGCCGGATCGCGCGCCGCTTGCAGCGCCGGATAGCGCGCCAGCATCACGCGCCAGGGATGATCCTCCATCGGCTGATCGAAACTGTAAAAGTGGCTGTCCTCGCGCTTCAGCCCGGCGAGCGCGTGCGCGTCGGCGACCACGCTGCCGAGCAGATACGCGCCGCGCTGCCCGTTGAGCAGCGCCCGCTGGCGCGCGGACACGGCAGGATCGGACAGCAGGCGCTGCGCCGCAAGTAAATGCGTGAATGGGGTGGGCATCGCTCAGGGACTCGGCTGCAAGCAGCTTGGCAGGGCGTCAAGCTGTTTCGTCCAGTCGCGCGCGTAGAAGGTCAGGTAATCCTGCACGTGCTGCGACCAGTAGTCGGCGTCGTGCCCGCCGACCGGACTGATGATGTAGGTGTGGGCGATCCCGCGCGAACTCAGGCGGCTGGAGAACAGCTCCAGGTCGTCGCCGACCGGGTCGTCCGCGCCGTTGTCGAGGTACATGCGCAGGTTGGCGTCGGCGAGGAAGGGCGCGTCCAGCGCCAGTTCCAGCGGGTTGAAGGCTGCCGGAACGTCCGCGCCTCCGTCGAGGGCGGCGCTGTGCCCGCCGACGATGCCGAACACGTCCGGGTGGCGCAGGGCGATCTCGTATGCCCAGAAGCCGCCGCGCGAAATCCCGCCGATGGCGCGGTGATCGCGGTCGTTGATCGTGCAGAAATCGCGCTCGACGGCGGGCATCAGTTCGTCCAGCACGACCGTCTCGTAGGAGGGATCGGGCGGGAAGTGGTTGAGCGTGCCGATGCGCCCCATGTTGGGCATGACGACGATCATCGGGGCGAGCGCGCCCAGGCGAATCCCGCGATTGAGCGCTTGCTTCGATGCCGAGGTTGCTCCACTCCTGCTCGTTCTCCTGCAAGCCGTGCAGCAGGATCACGTAGGGATAGCGCTTCTGCGCCTCGACGTAGCAGGCGGGGATATAGACGCGGTAGCGCAGGTTTTCGTTCGCCGTCTGGCTGCGGAAATCGTCAAACGGGATGATCTGCCCGTCCTCCTGCAAGCAGGGCAGCGGCGTCGGGGTGGCGGTATCCTGCGGCGTCGGCGAGGGCAGCGGCGTGAGGGTCGGCAGCGGGGTCGCCGTTGCGATGGGCGTCGCGGTGTCTTCGGGCGTCACGATGATGATCTGCGGCGTCGGGGTGATCACCGGGGCGAGCGGGTCGCAGGCGCAAATCAGCAGAAACGTCAGCAGAAACGTAGGCAGGATGAGGAGTCGTCGTGTCATAGCGCGTTATTATAGCCACTCTGACAGTTTGCGCCTATTACAAATTAACAGTCGAGGCAGGTGTAGGGGCTGGTCTCAGACCTGCCCCTGCGGTGAGTTCTTTTTACGGATTGACCGTCGGCACGCTGGTGCAGTCCCCGGCGGTGTTAACCACGTCCGAGCGCACGAACGAGCCGTCGTCCGTCTGATACCAGATGAAGCCGTCCGCGCCCTGCGTCTGCCCGGTGACGGCTGCCGTCTGCCCGTAGCGGAGCGATCCGGTCGAGCGGAAGTTCGTGCCCGCGCCGCTGCGGCGGTTGACCGTCCCGGTCGAGATGACCGTGCAGGTCGCTGCGCCGGCGACCGGCGTTTCCGTAGCGGACGCGGCGGTCGTCAGGCGCAGCGGCGCGACCACCACCTTCCCATCGACCATCACCGGGGCATCCGCGCCCTGCACCGTCCCGAACTCGTAGACGCCGATGGCATGGTCGTCGACGTGGAGCATGAGCCACAGCACCGGCGTCAATTTCGTTGGGTCAAGCCCGTCGACGGTCAAGTCGGTGCTCAAGCCCTGCGGCACCGCGACATGCCCGACGACGGGACCGGGCGCGCCGTTATTATCGCTGTGGATCACCAGCCAGCCCGCGTCCGCCGCCAGCACCGACGCGACGTGCAGCGTCGTGTTGGAGTTCGCCATGCCCGACGATCTGATCGTCTGCGCGCACGTGCGGCACCGTCCAGAACGGCGCGCTGGCGACCACGCCATTGGTCACGACGGGCGGGTCTGCGCCTTCGACCGTGCCGAACTCGTAGACGCCGATCTCGCCCGTGTCGAGATGCAGCATCGCCCACAGCGCGTCGGTGCGCCCATTCTGCTGGAGCGTGACCTCGACGTTGTTGGTCGTCCCGGCGAGGATGCGCTCATGACCGATCACGGGACCGGGCGCGCCGTTATTGTCGCTGTGGATCACCAGCCAGCCGTCCTGCTGCGCCGTCACCGAGCGGATAGTGACGTTATCGCCGTCCACGAACTGATCCTGCGCGTCGACGATGTCCACCTGGAACGAGGGCGTCACGATCTGCCCGTCGACGATCACCGGATTGTCGATGCCGCTCTGCGCGTCGTATTCGTAGACGCCGACATTTCCATCGTCGACGTGGAGCATGGCGTAGAGCGTAGGCGTGGCGGTGGTCGTATTAATCGGCACTTCCAGGTTGCGCGTCCAGCCGGGGGCGACCGGGGCGTAGCCCGCGACGCGACCGGGCTGCCCGTTGTTATCGACGTGAATGACGACGAAACCGGGTCCCATACTGTACACGCTGTCGATCATCACCCTGCCGTTGAGCACCGCCTGATTCGAGACGCTCACCGACGGCGTGTTGCCCTGCGCCAGCGTCGGCGCGGCGAGCAGCAGGCTTGAGAGCAAAAGGAACGCGATCAATCGTCTGTGCATGATCAGACCCCTGAGTTGGCACCCTGTACTGTCGTTTTCTCAGTTCTATCTTACGCCGCTTTGTCCACAGGTATAGGCAACTTTTGCGGTCGATTCGCCGTCAATGGGGGGGTGGCAGTGAGGGGGTAATCCAAAACCTCACCCCGCTGCGCGGCGAAACGATGTTTCGCTCGCTGAGCTTCCCCTCTCCCTGGGGAGAGGGGAAAGCTCACCGCAGGTGAGCCGGGGTGAGGTCTCGGAGACTCAGATCAAGGCTGGACGACGTACCACTTGTCGCCGACGCCCTGCCCGTTGGTGTCGCCGGGGGCTGCGTCATTCTTGAAGAAGTAGAGCGGCATCCCGTTGTAGGTCACCTGAAGCGACCCATCGTCGCGCGTGATCGTGCCCAGATCGCCGCTGACGCCCGCGCCGCCGACCAGCCGGTCATGCGCGCCGACCGTCAGAGGGGGCCAGTTGGTCGCGCAGTCGCCGGAGCAGGTGCTCACGCCCGCGCTGTCGTTGGCGAAGGTGTAGACGGTCTTGCCGCCCATGCCCGCCACCAGGAAACTGCCGAGCGCGTCGCTGCTGCTCACGACTACCGTCTCCGGCGCAATCGTGTACCACTTGTCGCCGACGCCTTCGCCCGTCGTATCGCCGCGCGCCATATCTTTGGCGTAGTAATAGAGCGGCATCCCGTTGTAGGTTACCTGAAGCGATCCGTCGTCGCGCGTGATCGTGCCCAGCTCGCCATGCACGTTGTCGCCCGCCACAACCGCGTCGGCGCTGTCGACCGTCAGCGCGGGCCAGTTGGTCGCGCAGGCGCCGGAGCAGGTGCTCACGCCTGCGCTGTCATTGGTGAACATGTAGACGGTCATGCCCGTCGGACCCACCAGGAACGTGCCCAGGTCGGCGCTGCGCGAGATGTAAACCGTCGCGGGCGCGGCGACCCACCAGACGTTGCCGACGCCTTCGCCGGTCATGTCGCCGGGGTTCTGGTCATGAATCCAGTAGTAGAGCGGCATCCCGTTGTAGGTCACCTGAAGCGTGCCGTCGTCGGAGCGGGTGATCGTGCCGAACTCGCCGGGGATCGCCGGATCAGCGGTCAGGGCGTCGGCGCTGTCAACCGTCAGCGCGGGCCAGTTTTCGAGGCATTTGCCCGTGCAGTTGGACGCATCCAGCGCGTCGTGATCAAATGCGTAGAGCGTCATCCCGTTAGAACCAACCAGATACTGCCCCATATCGCCGCTGCTCAGGTTGACGGTGTACTCCCCCATCATTGGGGTGGTCTCCTGAGCGAACACCGGGACGACCATCAACAGCAGGCACAGCAGAATCAGAACATTTCTCGGCTTCAACATTCCCAAGTCCTCCATCCAGTAGATCAAGCATGACGATTTCGAAATCAGTCTACTGTGCTGATCGATGAGGACTTGTGGTTTGGATTTTGAACGGTGACAAACTGCTTTTGCACGCCCTTGACAAGCCTGTTAGACTGTTGGCGGAGATTTTCTTATGTATTCGCCATCCGACGACATCGCGTTAATGCGCAGCATCGCCGAGCGAGATCAAGCAGGCGCTCTGGGCGCTTTACCAGCAGTACGGCAAAGCGGTCTACAGCCTCGCCTATCGCATCCTCGGCAACAGCGCCACCGCCGAAGAAGTCACCCAGGATACCTTTCTCAAAGTCTGGCACCAGACGACCCGCTGGGATTCGGAAAAGGGCAAGCTCAAGAACTGGCTGCTGACGATTGCCCAGTTCACGGCAATCGACCGCCTGCGCAAAGAGGGGCGGCAGCCCACCGTCCATCCCGACCCGATTGAAGACACCGACGAGAGTTTGCTGACGGCGAAGAACGATTCGCGCTGGCAGGACGGCGCGGCGCTGCACATGCTGGTGATGCAGCTCCCGGAAAATCAGTCCTCGCTGATCGAGCTGGCGTTCTTTCAGGGCATGAGTTACGGCGAGATCGCCGACGCGCTGCACCTCCCGCTGGGGACGGTCAAGACCCGCCTGCGCGCCGGGATTCAGCGCCTGCGTGAATTATGGTTTGAATCGGCTGATCAGACATCTAATCGACGCTGATTAAGCGTATTATGGTTATAGAATGTGAGTAGTTGCACAGAGCAATGAACCCGAACCCACACACCGACTCGATGGATGACTGCGATGCCCTCCTCGACCTGATCCCCGAATACGCTTTCGGGTTAGCGAATGCCGACGAAACGCACAGGGTTGAGGCGAACCTGGAGCGCTGCCCCGACGCCCGCGCGCGCCTGGACGAATACCAGCGCCTGCAGGAAGCCATGCGCGAGTCCGTCGCGCAGATCGACCCGCCGCAGCAGGTGGGCGCGCGCCTGATGGCGGCGATTGCCGCGCCGCCCGTCGTGGCGGTGCCGCCCGCCCCTGTGCCTGCGCCCGTCGTGACCGCGCCGCCCGCAGCGCCGACGCTCGTCAAGCCGCGCCGCACGATCCGCATGGGCTGGTGGGTCGCCGCTGCCGCCGTGATCGCGCTGGTCGCCAGCAACGTCTACTGGCTGACGCGCGTCTCCGACCTGACGCAGAGCAACGACCTGCTCACCGCGCTCACCAGCGCTCAGAACGGCGCGTTCGTCCTCACCGACACGACCGCGCTGCACTGGGTGCGCCTCGCCGACGCGCAGGCGCAGGGCGATGCCAATGCCTTCATGATGTGGAACAGCGCCAGCAAGACCGGCTTACTCTACGCCCGCAGCTTCCCGGAGCTTCAGCCGGGCTACAAGTACCACGTCTGGCTGACGCGCCCCAACGAGCGCGTCTTCGTGGGGATTTTGCAGGTCGATGCCAACGGCGACGGCGCGCTGCTCTTCAGCAGCCCCGAACCGATCAACGATTTCGCCTGGGCGTGGGTGACCGCCCAGTCTGGACCCGATAACAGCGCCCCTTCGGATTCCGCCATCGTTAAGGGCGAACTCAACCCGGCGTAACAACTCAAACCTCACCCCGTGTGAAACTGCGTTTCGCCTTCCCCTCTCCATAGGGAGAGGGGAGCTAAGCGACGCTGACCGAAGGTCAGCCGCGCAGCGGGGTGAGGTAAATACCTCAATTCTTGTCTTCGCTGCTTCTCTCTTGACGTTGTTGGCGCGCATTCCCGTATGGCACTAAAATAACGGAAGAACGTGCTGCTTACGTCCGCAAAGGAAATCGGTATGCTGCGACCAAACATCCGACTGCTGCTCCTGCTCGTGCTGATCCTGTTGTTCGTCGTAGCGCCGGTGATGGCAGATCGCGACCCTGACTCTGTCGCTCTCGCATACGGGCGATTCAGGTGTCAATTTCAGCACCGGCAGCACAACGGGTAAGGTCACAGCTTGTCGTTACGAATACGAGTGACTACCGATCCGACCAGCGGCAACATCTTTCCGTGACGATTAACCTTAAGGGTGGTCTGATCGCAACGGCGCTGGAGCAGCAGTTCTCCGGATGGTCTTTTCACGAGCTGGTAGTTGCGTCGGTCTTGCACAACGTCTACCGTCACCTGCTCAACAACTAGCGTTCTCGCAGCTAACAGCGACAGAGACCCTCATTTTCACCGTCACCGCGCCGGGGTATCCCACAGCGGGTCCCCTCACGAACAGCGCGAGCGTGACGGGTGGCGGCAGTGCGGACAGCACATGCGAATGATGCGGTCACGTTTGGCGTTTATACGCCCGGCATGGGTCTGCAAATCACCAGCCTGACACATGCAGGCAATACGGGAAACAACTTCTTCGTCAATTCAACTGGAGCAGTGTGTCTATTAACGTTCAGAACCTGGGGACGGATCCCAGTTCTGGCACGATTACACTGACTGTTTTCCTCGACAGCGGCTTGACTTTTACGACACAAAGTGGAGGAAGCTACTTCACCAATTGCACGGGCACTTCGATTGTCACCTGCTCAGCCTCGGTCGCATTCATTTCCGGTGCCTTCGATCCGATCAAGCTTACGGTTCAGTCGTCAGCAGGGCTTGATTACGACAATCAAATCTACGCCTTCCTCTCCAGCAGCGGCGCTTTGGTGCAAGACCCGAACATGTACAGCGTGGTCGCTGGCGGATCGGGAACGGTCACGCCGACGTTGGGACCCGGCACAGGCACACCCTTCCCGACCTTCCCACCCGTCGCCGTCACGGGCGTCGCCGCCAGCGCGGTCGCGCCAACTCCTACGGCGTCCCTGATCCCGCCGATACCGACCAGCACGCCGCTGCCGCGCCCCGCCAACGCCGGGCAAGCCATCGGACCGATCCCGCGCGCGGGCGTCACGGTGGTGGTGGATCGAGATGGCGTCAACGTCCGCCTGCTCCCCGCCATCGGCGCGGAGGTGCTCGCTACCGTCAACGCGGGCTACAGCACCAACATCCTCGCGCGCAGCCCCGATAACGAGTGGGTGCAGGTCTCGATCAACGGCGAGCTGGGCTGGATCGGCACGGCGGTGCTGGCGGTGGTCTCCGGCGACCTCAACGCCGCGCCGGTCGCCGACCCGCGCACCATCCCCTACGGCGGCTTCGAGAACCCGCGCGCCGGGCTGACCAGCGTCACCAGTTCCTTGACGGGCAAGCTGCAAACCAGCGGTCTGCGCGTGCGCGGCGGTCCCAGCCGCTCGTATCCCATCCTGGCGAACGCGCCGCGCTACACGATCTTCTCGCTGCTGGGGCGCACCAGCGACAACCTGTGGCTGCAAGTCAACTTCGAGGGCACGCTCGGCTGGGTGGCGACCCAATTCGTCGATCTTCAGCAGGGACTCGGCACGCTCGATCAACTGCCGGTGGACGGCATCGTCGCCGACGCGCTGCCCATCTCGCAGCCGACCGCCGATAACCTGACCGATACGCTCCAACTGATGTTCTCGCGCATCGAGCTGGCGCAGCCTTCGCTCGACGCCATCCGGGGCGTCTGGACGAGCATCGCCCTGGGCGACCGCGCGCAGTGCAGCAACTTCCCGGCGCGTCCGAGCGACCTCAACATCCCCAACCCGGTGCTGGCGCCGTTCTACGCGACGCTCTACCCGCTCAACACCGACTTCAACACGGCGATGGCGAGCCTGCGCCAGGCGATTGACCTGTTCATCGACATTTGCAGTCGTCCGCAGCCCGCCGAAGGCTTCGTCGGTCAGCCGGTCGTCCAGCAGGCGCTCGACGCCATCAACGCGGCGGACGCGCTGTTCGCCAGCCTGCGCCAGCGCCTGACCGCGCTGCTGCCGCCGCAGGGACCCATCGACAACGAGACACAGTGCGCGTTCACCTTCCAGAACCGCACGCAGGTCGTGCCGCGCCTGCGCCCCGGCGAAGTCCAGATCGCCCACCTGACCCAGCGCAACTTCGTGCTCGGCTACTGCTTCGACGGCGCGGAAGGGCAGTCGCTGCAAATCCAAGCCGTCACCTTCACGGGCAACGCCGAGCCGCGCCTGACCGTCAGCGCCTTCGACAACCCGACCAACTTCATCGCCACCGGGCAGATCACGGCAGCCACGCCCAACGCCAACATCCAGCCGATCCTGATCACGCAGACCGGGCGCTACATCCTGATCCTCGCCGACCTCGACGGCGCGCCGAAGGGTTCGCTCGACGGGCAGATCGCGCTGCTGCTGACCGACACGACCAGCGGCAACGTCGGCACGCTCGCCATCGACCCGACGACCGGGAACCTGATCATCACGCAGGGCGGCATCGTCCCGGCAGCGCCGAGCGCAGGAGTCACGCCGGGGGTGACGGGCAATCTCCAACTAACACCCGCCAGCCCGTGATGCGACGGGCTGGGCAAGTCAGATAACGCAAACGAGGCGGGACACACCCCGCCTCGTTTTTTATGCCTTCAGTGGTGTACTTACCGCTCGTAGATACGCGCGCGCTCTTTCGCCTGCGCGCCGGAAGACGGCTGGCTCGACGGCGATTCGCCGCTCTCGCCGTATCCGGTGAAGCTGTCGCGCCAGTTGACCTGTAAATCGAAGCCCGACCACCCGCTGCCGCGCTGCCGCGCTTCGCGTTCCTCCACCCTGACCGGGTGATAGCGCGCGACGATGGTTTCCGCCCATTCCAGCCACTCCGTGTTGGTGGTCACGCCGACAATCGTGCCGCCGAAGCGCAGCCCCTCGGCGTAGGAGCGCGTCGTCTCATCGTCGAGACCCAGCTCCAGCAGCCCGGCAGTCACGCCCCCGGTCAGCGCACCCGCCGCCGCGCCGATCCCGGCGGTCAGCGCGATCGCCAGCGGTCCCACGCCGAGCACGGGTCCAATTCCCGGAACCAGCGCCGAGCCGATTCCGACCAGCGCGCCGACCACTGCCCCGAAACCGACGCCTTCCCCCGTTCTGATCTCCTGCGCGGAGAAACGCACGTGCTTGCCCTGCGCGTTGTTGACGAGCAGGCTGATGTCGTCGCCAGAAAACCCGGCACTGAGGAGCGCATCGACTGCCTCGCGGGCGGATGTTGCATCCTGATACAGTGCGATGAGGGTTTTCATCATGATTCCCATCTCTCTACCAAGTGGTTGACGTTTATTAAACTTTAGATTATAACAGATTTTATTATAATATGGGTGAATGAAGGATTAAAGTCAGGCAGTCCGGTGACGAAAAACATCTACTCCGACGATCTGGAGATCGACCTCGCCTCGCGCGAGGAATCGGAACGCGCGCGAAATTCAGCCGCTCATGCCCGAACTGCGCTAAAATGTCGGCATGGCGCGACTGATACTCAAAGGGATCGTGGTGCTGGTGTTGATATTCTGCGCGACGCTTGGTGCGATGCGGGCGCAGCCGTATGACGACGGCGGCTTGCGGGCGCAGCTTGCCACCTCGGACTGCGCGCAGCCCTGCTTCCTCGGCATCCAACCCGGCGTGACCACGCGCGCGCAGGCGCTGGCGCTGCTGCGGGCGAACCCCTGGGTCGCGGCGATCAACGCCACCGACGACCGGATCATCGAATGGACGTGGAACGGCAGCCAGCCCGCCTTCCTACGCACCGCGAGCGGGTTCACGCGCATCCTGGTCGAGAATAACCTCGTCCACTGGATCGGCGTCGAGACTTCGGCGCGGATCGGCGACGTGAAAATCGCTTTCGGCGCGCCGGACGCGACTTATTACTTCAACTGGCAGTCGCGCGATTCCAGCAAGAACGTCTTCACCTACTTCGAGCAGCACGGGCTGTACTTTACCGACCAGTTCACGGTGGCGGTCAGCACGCTCTGCCCGATTACGGCGACCGACATCTGGCAGCTCCCGGTGACGCTGGCGCTGCCCGCGCCGCCGGTGCGCTCGGCGATTCTGCCTATCGTCTACCACGCCTTCGCGCCGCTGCCACAGGTATGCCAGTGATCCCCGGCTGGCTGCGCGCGGTCGCCATTGTCGCCACGATTTGTGGTACAGTAACGTACACATCGTCTGGCAAACGAAGCCATTCTATGCTAATTGAGTTCGTTCGGGGACATGCTGAATGTGCGGAATCTGCGGCGTTTATGACCTGACCGGGCGCGGGCGCAGCGGGCTGGCATCCGTGCGCGCCATGTGCGCGGCGATCCAGCACCGGGGACCGGACGGCGACGGCTTCTACGCGCCCAGCGGGCAGCCCAGCCTGGCGATGGGGATGCGCCGCCTGAGCATCATCGACGTGGCGGGCAGCGACCAGCCGCTCTACAACGAGGATCACTCGATTGCGCTGGTCTTCAACGGCGAAATCTACAACTACAAGGAACTGCGCCGCGCGCTGATGCAGCAGGAACACACCTTTCTGACGCAGGGCGACGGCGAGACGATCATTCACCTCTACGAGCAGTACGGACTCGATCTGTTCGCCCACCTGCGCGGCATGTACGCTTTCGCGCTGTGGGACGCCGCTCGCGAGCGGCTGGTGCTGGCGGTCGATCACATCGGCATGAAGCCGCTTTACCTGAGCGAGCGCGACGGCGTGCTGCGCTTCGCCAGCGAGGTCAAAGCCCTGCTCGCCGATCCGTCCGTGCCGCGTGCGCTCAACCTGGAAACGCTCGACACCTACATGACCTTCGGCTACATGATCGGCGAGGAAACGCTGTTCGAGGGCGTGCGCCGCCTGCCGCCCGGTCACGCGCTGATCGCCGAGAAGGGCGCGACGCGCCTGCACGAGTTCTGGACGTTCGGCAGCGACCGCATCGGCGTGGTCGGCACGCGCGATTACGAGCGCGAGGACGTGCTGATCGACGACGCGCGCCGCCTGATCGCCGAATCGGTCAGCCTGCACCTGCGCAGCGACGTGCCGCTCGGCTTGTTCCTGTCCGGCGGCGTCGATTCGGCGTCGGTGCTGGCGGAGATGTCCAAAGAGGCGGAAGGGCGCGTCAAGACCTTCACCGTCGGCTACGACATGCCTACGCCGGATAACGAACTGCTGCAAGCCCGGCGCATCGCCGAGCATTTCAAGACCGAGCATCACGAGCGCATCATCAGCGCCTCTGACTGGTGGCGCGGCTTCGAGCAGTACGTCTACGCCCACGACGAGCCGAACGCCAATTCGTCCGCCGTCTCGCTGCTGCTGCTGGCGGAGGACACCGCCCGCGAGGTCAAGGTCGTCCTGACCGGACTCGGCGGCGACGAGCTGTTCGGCGGCTACGGCACGCATTCCATGCTGGCGTGGCTGCTGCGCGCCCAGCGCAGTTGGGGCAAGGCGCTGCGCCCGCTGACGGGCGTCTTCCGCGCGCTCGAACCCCATTACCCGGCGATGAAGCGCTACCGCATCGTCGGCGCGCTGCCGACTTATCTGCCGCGCTATTATCAGGCGCTGCTGGGGCGCGACGAAGGCTTGCGCCGGGCGCTGTCGTTCGACGGCATGGTCTTCAGCGACACGCTGCGCCAGCAGCTCTACGGCGCGGAGCTGAAGAAAGCCTCGGCTTACGGCTACAAGGAGCGCACCTTCGCCGAGATCGTCGGGCGCTCGCTGCGCGCCAACCCCGACGACAGCGCGCAGGCGCTGGTCATCAATACCTGGCTGACCGGCAACGCGCTGCTCAACTGCGACAAGGTGACGATGGCGCACTCGCTCGAAGCGCGCGTGCCTTTCTTCGACCCGGCGCTGCTCGAATTCGCCGCCGCCGTCCCGCCGGACATCCGCATGAGGCGCAACAAGTACGTCCTGCGCGAAGCCATGCGCCCGCTGCTGCCGGAGTTCGCGCTGGAGCGCCCCAAGAAACCGTTCGAGACGCCGATCCTCGGCTGGTTCGCCCGCGACCTGCGCGGCAACATTCAGGACGCGCTGCTGGACGAGAACGCCTACGTCCGCGCGCTGTTCGAGCGCCCCGCGCTGGAACGCCTGCTGCGCGACCACTTCAGCGGGCGCGCGCCGCAGGTCGAGGTCGTCTTCCGCCTGCTCACGCTCGAACTGTGGGCGCAGCGTTTCCTGATGGCTGCGCCGCAGGCGGTCGCCGTCGCGCCGTAGCGCCCGCGCGAACCTGCGCGCCGCCGTTCCGCGACATAAATAGGGCAGATTATCGCTAAATCCCGGCAGTCCAAATTTGATCAAGAAACGACATGCCGTTGTATAGTATGAAAACACCCTGATGGACAAGCGCTGGAGAGGAACACCATGCCGGAATCGGTTTACACGAAGGAATGGCTGGCGGAAGGGCGTATCGTCTGCTTTCGCTTCATCAGCACCGGGAGCGAAGCGTCGGAGCAGTGGTTGAACGAAGTCGTGTCTCTCTTTCGCAACTGGGATCAAAGTAAGCCCCTGCTGCTGCTGATCGACCTGTCGCAGCCGGATAACAACCTCAGCCCGGAAGCCATGCGCGCCGCCCGCGAAGCCTCGCAGACGGAGCCGAACGTTGACGGCAAAACCGCTCTGCTGATCGACAGCAGCGAGCCGACTCAGAACGTCGATGCGCTGGTCGAACACGTGCTGGCGGGCACGCGCGAGCGCAAAATCTTCGGCGTGGAAGCGGAAGCGGTCGCCTGGCTGCTGGAGCCGTAGCCGTGCTGGTATAATCCCTCGACGCTGCTACAATACCGCTGCGGAGGTCAAGTCATGCGACGGTGGTTCTTTCTTGCGGCAAGCCTGATCGTCAGCGGCGTATTTCTGTGGCTGGCGCTGCGCGGTGTCCCGCTGGCTGAGGTCGTCACGGGGATCCGCGAGGCGGATTTCGGCTGGGTCGTCCTGAGTTTGCTCACCGTCGTCGCGGCGCTGGCGGCGCGGGCGGTGCGCTGGCGCGGGCTGCTCGATAACCGTATTCCGCTGGTGCAAGCCTTCCACGTCTTCAACATCGCCATGCTGCTCAATCAACTGCCGCTGCGGGCGGGGGAAGTCGCGCGCAGCCTGCTGGCGACGCGCTCTGGCATCCCGGTCGTGACGGCGGCGACCAGCATCGTCGTCGAGCGCCTGCTCGACGTGGTGACGGTCGTCGTCATGATTGCGTTCGCGCTCAGCCGCCTGCCTTCGGCTCCACCGGCGGTCGCGCAGGCAGCGGAATTCTTTGGCATCGCCGCCGTGATCGCCTTCGTCGTCATGATCGCCTTCGCCCGCTATCCGCAGGTCGCGGATCGGCTGCTGATACGGATCGAGGGCTGGATTCCGGCGCTCAAGCGGCTCAACCTGCGGCGGCGCGTCGTGGAGGTGCTCGACGGCTTGCGCCCGCTGACGCACGGCAGCCGCGCTGCGCACGCGGTCGGCTGGACGGTGATCAGTTGGGCATTCTCGCTGGGCAGCTTCTACACGCTGGAGCGCGCGCTGTCGATTCAGGGCGTCGATCTGGTGATGGGGGCTGTGCTGTGCGCGGCGCTGGCGTCGTTCAGCATCGCCATCCCGGTCAGCGTCGCCTCGATTGGACCGTTCGAAGGCGCGGTGCGCGTCGGCGGCGACATCATCGGCATCAACCCCATCACGGCGACGACGTTCGGCTTTCTGATTCACGGCGTCAGCGTGCTCTGCTACGCTTTTTTCGGCGTGATCGGCTTGATCGTGCTCGGCGTGTCGCTGAGCGATATGCTCAAACAAGCGGCGGACAGCCCTTCAAGCGTGTCCCCATGAATTCGAGGTAGAACACCTTACACTCGTTCCCAGATGACCTGTCGCTCATCGTTTCTGCATCGACAAATTATCCTTTTGAGAGGAGATTCATTTATGCGGCGCGACGTTAGCTTCCCCAGCCAGGGCATCCAATGCCGGGGCTGGCTCTATCTACCGGACAACTTGCAGCCGGGTCGCAAAGCGCCGGGGATCGTCATGGCGAACGCGATCAGCGCGGTCAAGGAGATTACGCTGCCGATTTACGCCGAGCGCTTCCGGCTTGCCGGGTTCGCCGTGCTGGTGTTCGATTACCGCAACTTCGGGGCGAGCGACGGCTCGCCGCGCAACCACCTCGACCCGCACGACCAGCAGCAGGACGTGCGCAATGCCATCACCTGGCTGCGCGCGCAGCCGGAGGTCGATGCCGACAACATCGGCGGCTGGGGGATTTCGCTGGGCGCCGTCCACATGCTCTATCTCGGCGCTTACGACCGCCGCCTGAAAGCGGTCGTCACAGTGGCGACCGGCTTGAACGGGCTGGAAGCGATGATGGGCAAGGCCGGGCTGCAAACCTTCCTGGGCTACCTTAACGCCGACCATGACCGCCGCTTCAAGACGGGCGAGATCGCCACTTACATGCCAGCGGTGTCCAAGCCCGGCGAGGGCGGCGTGATGGCGGTCGAGGAAGCCTACGACTTCTACACCGAGGCGATGCAGACCTACGCCGCGACTTACGAAAACCGTCTGACGGTCGAATCGGTCGAAAATCTGGTGGCTGACCACTCGGCGGATTCCATCTATCTGGTCGCGCCGACGGCGCTGCTGATGATTCACGGCGAAAAAGACCTGATCCCGCCGGACATGGTGCGCGCGGTCTTCGAGCGCGCGGGCGAGCCGAAAAAGCTGATCGTGCTCGACTGCCTGCATACCGACCTCTACGTCCGCGAACCCTGGGTCACGCAGTCGGCGGACGCAGCCATCGAATGGTTCAACCGCTACCTGCACAACGCGCCGAGCAAGCCTGTCTCGCCGGAGCAGACCGAGCGCTACAAGCAGATCATCCGCTACTTCTACGACGAGGCGGCGAAGGGCAACATGGCGGTCTACGACGAGCTGTTCGCCCTGGATTTCGTCAGCTACAGCAGCGCCGCCGGAGGCGAGCTGCGCGGACCGGAAGCCTTCAAGCAAGCCAACATCCTCTATAATCAGGCGTTCCCGGATTTCCAGACGAGCATCGGCATGATGATCGCCGAAGGCAATCTGGTGGTGGTCTACGGACCCGCATCCGGCACGAACACGGGCAGCTTCTTCGGCAAGCCGCCGACCGGAAAGAAAGCCGACTGGACGGGCATCGCCATTTACCGCTTCAACGACGATGGTAAAATCGACGGGCGCTGGCAGGAATTCGACGGCATCAAACTGTACACGGATTTAGGCATGAACCCGCTGCAATCCGGCGGCGCGAGCGCGTAACCATGCCCTACGCAGACATCGCCACCGGCGCGCGCCTGTTTTACGAGGATTTGGGCAGCGGCAGCCCGCTGATCGCCCTGCACGGGCGCTTCGGCACGGCGCGCGTCGATTTGGGCAGCGTGCTCGACTGGCTCAGCCCGTCGTACCGCGTGCTGGGACCGTCGCTGCGCGGCTACGGGCTGTCCGAGCCGAAACCGCGCGATTACCCGCTCGACTTCTACCACCGCGACGCCCGCGACGTGATCGCCTTCATGGATGCGCTCCAGATCGAGCGCGCGCATCTGCTCGGCTACTCTGACGGCGGCGAGACGGCGCTGGTCGCCGCCGGGCTGGCGCCGGAGCGCTTCCGCTCGGTCGCGGTCTGGGGCGCGGTCGGCTACTTCGGCGCCGAAGTCCGCCCGGTCGTCCAGTCGAATTACCCCGCGACCTGGATGGACGAGGAAACGAAAGCGCTGCACGGCATCACCGACCCCGACCCGATTGTGCTGCAATGGGTGCGGGCGCTCAAGTACATGATCGACAGCGGCGGCGATGTCAGCCTGAGCCTCGCGCCGAACATCAGCGCGCCGGTGCTGCTGATGCTGGGCGAGCGCGACCACCTCAACCCGCAAGCCTACGGGCAGAAGTTCATCGACCGGACGCGCGACGGTCGGCTGGTGATGTTCCCGACCGGTCACGCCGTCCACGACGAGGACTGGGAAGACTTCCGCCGCGTCGTCGGCGATTTCCTCAAGGCGGCGGACGCACACGCCACATGATATGCTGTAGGGGCGTTCAATTGAACGCCCCTACTTTCTATTGATCGCCCAATCTTTGAGAAAGGCTCACTGATGCAAACACGGATGGTCGAATTTGCCGCCAACGGAGGAACCGCGCCGGGGTATCTGGCGCAGCCTGTGGGGAACGCGCCCGGCGTGGTCGTCATTCAGGAGTGGTGGGGGCTGAACCCGCACATCAAGCAGATCGCCGAGCGCTTCGCCGAGGCGGGCTTCGCCGCGCTCGCGCCGGATTTCTATCGCGGGCAGATAGCGACCGAGCCGGACGAGGCGCGCAAGCTGGCGATGGAGCTGCAATATCCCGCAGGCGCTCAAGGATATTCAGGGCGCGGTCAACTATCTGCTGGCGCAGCCTTTCGTCCAGCCGAAGAAGATCGGCGTGGTCGGCTTCTGCATGGGCGGCAGGCTGACCGCGCTGTTCGCCAGCAAGGGGCAGAGCCTGAGCGCGGCGGTCGCCTTCTACGGCGTGCCCGCGCTCTCGGATGAGGACGCCGCCAGCGTCTCCGCGCCGCTGCTGGCGATTTACGGCGAGAACGATCAAGGCTTCCCGCCCGACCTGATCCACGAGAACGAGCGCAAGCTGGCAGCGGCGAGCAAGACATACGAGGTCATCGTCTATCCCGGCGCGCCGCACGCCTTCTTCAACGACACACGCCCGCACATCTACAAGCAGGACGCCGCCGAAGACGCCTGGGGGCGCACGCTGGCGTGGTTTCGGCGGTATTTAGCGTGAACGTGTCTTGCTGAGGTCGGATCGCTGAAAGCGGATCGCCCCTTTATTACCATTCTGTAACGTACCGCAATTTGCATATCGACTCATCTGTCGCAGCGCGGTAGACTACTGGATCGATTTTGGAAGTGGATAACGAGCCGATCATGGAACGAATTTCTGCCGGGAGCAACCTTGTCATCGAAGTCCTGCCGGAAAGCTGGCGTTTGCTCGTCAACGGCAGCTCGGACGATCACGTGCTGGTCGAAGCCGCTCCTGGCGAACCGCTGCATTATCAGGAAAGCTTCGGCAGCCGCCGCCATCTGCCCACCAGCGGCGCGCTGGCGCGGGCGGACATCCAGCGGGTCGCGCTCGGTTGGTCGGAGAGCGATACCGCCTGGCACCTGGGCTTAGTCCTGCGCGGCGACCTCGTCACCGAGCGAGGCAGCCGCTGGTGCGGGCTGGCGCACTGGTACGATCCGCTCGCCAACCAGTATCAAAACGTGGCGATTCAGGCGGGACAGTCGCTCGCCGCGAACATGAACTGCCCGTTTACGTTCATCCCGCCGCACGGCGGCGCCATGACGGTTCCCGAAACAGCTCCCCGCCGCCCACCGGAGGACTCCGCGACGCGCATCGCCGTCTCGACGATGGAACCGGCTGCCGAGGCAATCCCGCAGCCCGAACTGCCGATCAAGCTCGACCTGTGGACGCTGAAAGAGACCGGCGACGCTCGTCTGGAGCTGGCGCTTTCGCCCGCCTGGGGGCGGAGCAGGCTGGTGCGCGTCGCCTGGAACATCGTCTGGCTGGGCGTCTTCATCATCCTGACCGGGACGACCCTCACCAGCGGTATCGCCCTGCCGCGCCCAGAAATTCTGGTCTATCTCGGCTTCGCGTCGATCATCGTGCTCGTTCTGGTGATCGTCTACCAGCTTTACCAGACGATGACCCGCATCAACCGCATCGTCTTCGAGCCTGCGGGCGTGCGCTGGATGCGCGGCAGGCGCGTGCGCCGCACCATCCCCATCGACGAGATCGAAGAAGTCTACGTCAGCCACGTGATCGGCAAGGTGGGCAAGCGCGGCAAGTCCAGCCGGGAGCGCGCCGTTGGCTATGGCGAACTCAACCTGTACCTGAAGGACGGCGAGTTCAAGCCCGTGCTGACTCAGCCTCAGACCGACGAGGTCATCCCCGTCACCGACGACCCGCTCAACGAAGAGTCCGTCGTCCCTCTGAACGAATACAACGCCCGCACCCGGCTGCAATCGACCGCGCTGATGATCGCCAACACGCTCGGCGTCTCCGCCGAATACGACAAGCGCCTGCGCTAATTCCTTCACCCTGTGTGATTACCCTGCCCTTCTCCCACGCAAGCGAGGAGAGGGGCTTTTAAATATCCGCACGTCGTGCTCTTTAGCCGGTGGAACGCGCTCACCGCCAAACAAAAAGCCCCGCGAACAATCGCAGGGCTTTGAAGGTGGCTTCGGTTCGGGTTACGTGAGGCGGGTGTAGAACTCGACGATCAACTGCTCGTCCACCGGGACGGGGATGTCGTTGCGCTCCGGCAGGGCGACGAAGCTCGCCGAGAAGGCATTCCTATCGACCGAGAGATAGGACAGATTGTAGGCGACACCTTCCATCGCGTCGAGCACGTGCGGGTTCTTCTGCATCTTCTCTTTGACCGAGATCGTCTGCCCCGGCGAGACCGAGAACGACGGCAGGTCGACCCGCTTGCCATCGACCAGGATGTGCCCGTGCTTGACGAACTGGCGCGCTGCCCAGATCGTCGGCGCGAACCCGGCGCGATAGACGAGGTTATCCAGACGGCGTTCGAGCAGCCGCAGCATGTTCGCCCCGGTGTTGCCCGGCTGGCGGCGTGCCTTCATAAAGTAGCGCCGCATCTGCGTCTCGCGGATGTTGAAGATGAACGACAGCTTCTGCTTTTCGTTCAACTGCAAGCCGTAGTCGCTGCGCCGACCAGAGCGATACTGCTTTTCCTTGCCGTGATCGCCGGGCGGGTACGGGCGCTTCTCCAGAATTTGCTGATACTTCGTGCGCGGGATCAGCACTTCGCCGAAGCGCCGCTGCACTCTCGCTTTAGGTCCGTGATAAGAAGCCATCCAGAAATCCTCTGTCAAACGCGCCACAGGCGGCGCAGTCCTAAGTTCTGTCGAAAGTGGAGTTTATTGTAACGAACTTATTCGAGATTTCTAGGGTCTGTTTCTTTTTTCGTCCACGCCGAGCGCGTAGACCGTCCGTCTGTCCCATCCCGCCGCCGCCGCGACCGCCTTCGCCGCCTGCTTGAGCGCCTCGCCCGCCGCCAACCGCGCACGCAGTTCGACGCGCACGCGCGCTTCGTCCCACGCCGCTTCGACCACCGGCGGCGCGCCCGCCACGACCAGCACGACCTCGCCGGATGCAGGCTGATCGCGGAAATAGGCTAGCGCCGCGCTCGCCACCCCGCGATAGACGATCTCGCTGGGCAGCGACAGCCCCGCTGCCGCGCAGATGCGGCGGTCGCCCAGCGCCGCTGTGAGTCGCTCCAGCGCAGTTGTGACAGAACTTGTCACAAAGATCATCGTCTCGCGTTCGTGAGCGTAAGCGCTCAGGTCATTAGGCAGCGCGCCGGCGTAGACGAAGGCGTTCGTCGGCAAGCCGGACAGCACCAGCGCCGTGATCGCCGCGCTCGCGCCGGGCAGCGGCTCGACGCGCACCCCTCGTACGACTGCCTCCTGCACGATTGCCTGCGCCGCATCGTCGATGCCGGGCGTGCCGGAGGCAGCCACCAGCGCCACGTCGCCCGCGCCGAGCGCTTCGAGCGCGGCATCATACGAAATGATCGGCGTGTCGATGTGGTGATGATCGAGCAGGGTTTGCGTCGCGGGCGGATCGGGGCTGGCGACGGCGCGCGTTTCGCCCAGAATGCGCAGCGCGCGCAGGGTGATGTCGTCGGGGTCGCCGAGCGGTGTCGGCACGAGATAGAGGGTGGTCATGCGACAGATTTCATGGCGATAAAAACGTAGGGGCACGATATATCGTGCCCCTACAATAACGTGCTGTTATCGGTTGGGCTTACCCCAGGGCGTCGTAGCCGGGACCCTTCGAGTAGAAGTCGTAGTTCGGCTGGATGTCCGCCGTCAGGTCAACGACCTCACCGCCTGCTGCCGCCACTTGCGCTTTGGTGTCGAACGGGATGCGCTCCTGCCCAGCCGCCATCTCGTAAGAGGCGGGGACCTCTTCTTCGATGAAGATCGCTTCATACGGGCATTCGGGGATGCACGCGCCGCAGTCGATGCAGGTGTCCGGGTCGATGAAATACCAGGGCCACTCGTTCTCCGGCTGACCGGGGACGATGCACTCGACCGGGCACACTTCCACGCACGCGCCGTCGCGCAGACACAGGCTGGTGATGATATGGGTCATGGGAATACTCCTCATTGTTACGACTATGCACCAAAATTTACCGCAGTTCAGGTGGGCAGTCTGGAACTTTTGTTGGATTTTTAACTGTGGGTGTGACGAATATTACGCGGGGTTTGTTGTGAATTAACTACAGTTAAATTTTGCCGACGCGCTCGCTGGGCATGGCGTTGGTCGCGGCGAGATATTCCAGCCCGGCGCGGTCGACCACGTAGACGTAGCGCCCCTTTTTGCGCAGCAGCCCGGCGTTCATCAAGCCGCGCAGCGCCCGCCCGACGACCTCGCGCGTCGTCCCCAGAATCGACGCCATTTCTTCCTGCGTGAGCTGCGACGGCATCTCGGAAATCTGGTCGGCGTAGGTGGTTTCGTGCAGAAACAGCTTCGCCAGGCGCGAGGGGATGGTGCGGAAGGTCATGTCCTCCAGCCGCTCGATGTATTCGCGGTTGAGGTGCGCCAGCGCCTGCACGGTGTTGCTCAGCAGCGTGCGCTCCATCGTCATCAGGTTGATCAGGCTCTGGTGGCTGATCACCATCACGTCGGCGTTGGTCACGGCGACGGCATTGAAGGGGTTATGCCCGCCATCGACTGCCGCGACCTCGTTGAAGGTGGACGGCGGGCGCAGCAAACTGAGCGTATGCAGGCGTCCCTCGGCGTTGACGCGGTAAATGCGCACGAGTCCATCGACGACGATGTGAAATCCGGCGCAGTCTTCGTCCTCGTTGAAGATCACCGCGCCCGCCTGATAGCAGCGGCGGTGCGCCGCCGCTTCGACGCGGTTCAGGCTCGCCGCCGTCATTCCGGCGAAGAAGGGGATGCTTTGCCAATCGACTGAGGCGCTGCTGGACGTATGCTGATACATGACGATTCACGGGCTAGAAAACGTGATTCAATTTGAACACACAAAAGCCGGGCGATCAACCTGGATTCCCGGCTTTTGATGAGGACGGGATGAGCAGTGACGAGCGATGAGCAATGAGCGGTGAGTAAAAGACCCTTTCGCTCAGCGCAAATTTTGACTCATCACTTGCGAAACTTGTTTCGCCCGGTACTCACTGCTCATCATTATGTTTATTTGGGCAGAACTTGCGCCAGAATGACCAGCGTGACGATCAGCCCGATGGCGATCACCGCCATCCCGCCCAGGTCGGACGTGACGTAGCTGTATTCTTTCGCCAGTTCTTCCGTCGTGACCATCTTCGTCGGGTGTTCGAGCATGTTGGAGACGATTTCGGGGCGCATCTCGCCGGGCTTGCGATTCTTGCGCGTCGAGGTGCTGCGCGTACTACGCGATCCGCCGCGTGCAGTGGTGCGCCGTTCACGCGCCGAGCGCGCCGTGTACGTTTTGCCGCCGACGCTGGCGCCAATGGGGCGCTCGCTCGGCGGCGCCATCCCTGACTGATCCATCTGGAACTGCTCGTCCGGGCGCGCTGGTTCCTCGGCGGTAATCGGTTGGTTGGTTGCTTTCTTCTTCGCCACGATGGGCACTCCTAATTAACACGGTCGGCAAGGATGACGATCCGCTGATTATCTACCTGATAAGGATAACACGAGATCAGGGTCGCTGTCGCCCCCTGACGCGGCTGAAGCACGTCGACTTCGTTGGGTGCGACGATGCGCTGTTCGGTCACCGTGTAGGTGTAAATGGTCGTCTTGGTCTGTATCTGGAAGGTGTCGCCCGGCTGAAGCAGGTCGAGATGTTCGAACAGCTTGCCGTAGATGTCGTTGTGCGCGGCGAATGCCACGTTGCCGTAGTCGTCGCCGGGGTTGGTGCCGTTGGGCACCTGCCCGACGCCCTGCTTGAGCGCCTCCCAGTCCACGCCCTGCACAATCGTCCCGTTCAGGTTGAGCTTGGGGATGATCAGCGCCAGCGCGGTTTCGCTGGTCTGCGGCGGGCGGTTGAGTACGGGCTGTATCCACTCGCTCTGGACGCGGGCGTAAAGGTTCGACGGGATTTCGTTGTAGTTGAACTGCGGCGCGCCGCCGTTGGGCGAATAGACGTGCCCACCGGGCAGCACGACGTTCTCCAGCCGGATCGTGGGCGTCGGCGCAATCGTCGGGATGGTCAGGCGGCGGTTCTCGTCGGCGAGCGCCTGCGCCTTTGCCGATTCCTGATCGAGCTTGCCAATCGCCTGCACCAGATTGAGACCGATCACGGCGATCAGCACCACCGCGATCACTTCGACCAGCAGCAGCACACGATCCATGACGCGCCGCCGTGCGCGCTTGATCGCCTTGCGCTGCGCGGGGGGCAGTTCGGCGGCGCGCTCGTCGAAGCGCGGCGTGCTTTCGACGGGCGCCGCGCTGTCCGCCGAGAAGACGGGCTGCGTCAGCGACGCCAGCGCCGCCGCCACCGGATCGTGGGCGGGCAGCACGATCTCCGGCGCGGAGACGGCGACCGGCGTGGGTTCGCTCGACAGCGCTTCCGGCGTCTCGATCACACGCCCGGAGCGCTGCATCCGCTCCATGCGCTGCATTCGCTCCTCGCGCCGCTTGATGGCGAGGACGTGCTCCAGCTCCTCGACGCTCAGTTCGTCTACGGGTCGTTTGTCACGCACGGCTGTTTGCCTTCGCCACGACGGCGAATACCTCACGTTCAAAGAACCAGCGGAAGGGCGGCACGCGGAACAGCATCGTGCGCAGGTTGTCGATCAGGAAGTTCTCGCCGCCGTGCTGGGGCGGGCTTTCCAGCCAGACCTTGCCGCGAAAACCCGCTGCGCGCAGCGTCCGGCTCATGCTCCACATCGACTGCTCGTTGACGTGGACGTGCTCGTTGACCGGGACGAGGAATTCGCGCGGGTTCCTGGGATAGTTTTCGCCGCGCCCCATCAGCGTGCGCACGCGGCGCACGAGCGGGTAGGCGTAGCGGTCGTACCAGATATTCGGCGCGGTGTGGACGATGAAACGTCCATCCGGCTTGAGCACGCGCCGCACTTCCTCCAGCGCCCGGTCGAGTTCCCAGGGGTGCAGGTGCTCGACCACGTCGAACATCAGCACGCGGTCAAAGGAGGCGTCGGGAAAGGGCAGGTTCTTGGCATCCGCCAGATAGACGGCGGTGCGCCCCGGCGCGACTCCCTCCAGCGGCTCGATCACCCGGCGCGACATGTTGACCGCGACCGGCGCGTAGTCGATGCCGTAGGCGTCCGCGCCCAACTGGGCGGCATGGCGCAGAATCTCGCCGCGCCCGCAGCCCACGTCAAGGACACTCATGCCCGGCGTGACCTCTGCCAGTGCGAACGCCGACGCCAGCCGACGCGAGAGCTGCTCGCCTTCACTGGTGTTGAAAATGTCGAAGCCCTCACAGGCGGTGCGAAAGTATTCTTCAGTATAGAGGGAAGAAGAAACCGGTTCTTTTTGCTTATCCAACTGCGGCTCGGTCGTGTACACTCATGGAACGTGCTTAAACGCGATTATACTCGTCCGACTAGCCAGCGCAAGCCGAAGAATTCAGTGCTGGGCGAAACATGTTTCGCGCGTGACGAGCAATGTGTGATGCGTAAGAACGGGAGTCCGTGTCATGGCTATGACATCAATTGTCGCATTGACCTCTATGCCGCCCGATGGTCAAACCATCCGGCTACCAAGTCCAAGCCACCTTAAGGTGGCTGAAAGACAGCCTGCTTCAGCAGGCTTGAAGTTTTTCGCAGCCGGACGCTTCGAGCGTCTGGCGGCACAAAACGGCGTACCTCATTACTCGGAACGCATCGCTCATGACTGACGTTTTCGCCCTGACCACGCGCGGGCTGGAAGGCGTCAGCGCCGCCGAGATGGCTGCCCTGCCCGGCGTCACGATCCGCGAGAGCGCCTACCGCCGCGTCGCCGCTGCCTGCGACGACGCGCTCGCGCCGCTGCTCAGCCTGCGCACCGTCGACGACGTTTACCTCGACGCCGCCACCTGGACGGGCATCGCGCACACCCGCGACGCGCTGGCGGTGCTCCAGTGGTACGCCACCCAGCTTGACCTGTCCTCTGCCGCCGAGCAGATCGGGGGTCTGCGCCTGCTGCCGCCGGAGCCGCGCTATTCGATCACCGCCAGCTTCGTCGGCAGGCGCAACTACAGCAGCGACGAGATCAAGCGCACCGTCGCCGAGGGCATCGGCTCGATGCTGGATTGGCGTTACAGCGCCGACGACCGTGAAGCCGACCTCAACCTGCGCCTGTTCATCGAGCACGAGACCGCCTACGTCGGCGTGCGCCTGGGGGAGCATCCGCTGCACGAGCGGGCGTACAAAGTCGCCGAGCGCGCCGGATCGCTCAAGCCGCCGGTTGCCGCCGCTCTGCTGCGCCTGGCGGACGTGCAGTCCGGGATGCGCCTGCTCGATCCCTGCTGCGGCAGCGGGACGATCCTGATCGAAGCGGCGCTGATCGGCGCGGCGGCGCAGGGCGGCGATCTGGACGCCGAAGCGGTCGAGGCGGCGCGCGCCAATGCCGCTGCCGCCGGGGCGAACGTGCGCATCGATCAGTGGGACGCCCGCGCGCTGCCGCTGCCGGATGGCAGCGTGGATCGCGTCGTGACCAATCTGCCCTGGGGGCGTCAGGTTGCGGTCGATGAAATGTTAGCGACGCTGTATGCGGGGGTGTGCCGCGAGATCGAGCGGGTGCTCGCGCCGGGCGGGCGCGTCGCCGTGCTGACGAGCCTGCCGCAGCATGTGGGCTTCGCGTCGTTGCAGCCCGTCGACGCCATCGAGATCAGCCTGTTCGGGCAGACGCCGACTGATCAGCATCTTCGAGTCGGCGAAATAAAAGCGGCAGACGGAAAACTCCGCCTGCCGCCGCTCTTACCAACCCCGGCGCGTTAGCCGAGGACTTTCTTCCCGACGAACAGCCCCAGCACCAGCGCCCCAATGAACAGGACGAGGAACAGCACGAACAGGAACTGCGCAATCGATGCCGCCGTCCCAGCGATGCCGCCGAAACCGAGCAGCGCCGCCACAACAGCGACGATGAAGAACAACAGCGCGAGCCTTAGCATAGGGGTTTCCTCCGCTCTACAGGGATGCGATCAGACAGTCGGGCGGCGTCCGAAAATCAGCGACACGACGAACAGCACCAGGAATACGACAAATAGAATTTGCGCGATTCCCGCTGCCGTCCCGGCGACGCCGGTGAAGCCCAGAAATGCCGCGATCAAGGCGATGACCAGAAATGCGATAGCCCAGCTTAACATGAGGTTTTCCTCCTAATCGACTTGCGAAACAGCCCTTCTTGTAATGTGGATTGAAAGGCTACTTGTCTGCATTATACTGGAACTTTTATTGAAATGTTTGCCTTCTCACGAACCATTAATTACAATTGACATTATCAATCTACCGGAGCGCTCGCCTGAATCCACGCGGGGTTTTTACGTGACAGCCGAACGTTAGCGAGAATCAACAGAGCGCCCCGCAGGACGCTCTGTTTCACGCACGTTCGTGTGCTGAGAGAGCTTTTACTTCACTTCCACTTCCGTCGACGGCAGGGTCTGTCCGTTCCAGGGCGGCTGGTAGCTCGGCTGCATCGAGTCAATCGGCACGTACAAAAGCTGGCAGGAGACGAGAATCTGGTAATATTTATCCCCATTGTCGGCTTTGGCGATGCCGAAGACCCAGTATGTCCCGGCGTTAACGTATACGTCCGGCGCGCCCTTGCCCGGCGCCCAGTCGGCGGGCGTCTTGAAGGGCATGTCGCCCATGACGGCATCCGCAGGATAAGCGATTGGGCAGGTTGGGGCTGGGGTCTCGGTCGGGCAAGGCGGCGGCACGAACGACTTGGCATGTACGCCGAGCTTGGTCACGTAGTAGCAGCAGTCCGGGGCACCCAGCGGTGCGCTGGGCTTTTCGCGGGGCGTGTGGGATGGCGCGATTTTTACCGGGCAGCACGGGATCGGAGAAGGAGACAGCCCCGCCGATTTTTCGGCGTGGAAGCTGGCTAGCTTGCCGTAACATGGCACACTGGGGAGAGGTCAGTTTCGCGGCGGATACAGATGCGGCGAAGCTGAAGAGTACGCTGAAGAAGACGGTGAGACTCAAAACCTTGATCAAGAATGATCGTTGCGAACGCATAGATAGACTCCAGAAAGGATAGAGCGGATATAAATCATGATACGTTCAATTGCTCGTAAGGTGGCTTAAGGTCTTTGTAGCATCCCTCGGACACGGGTTTGGTTTAAATTGGGTTATATTTTGGATAAATTTGGGTTAACGCCCAATAGATTGGGTTAACACGACGATGATCGCATTCAGCGTGCGCCAGGCTGCCCCTGCCGATGCCTGGGGCTACATCCGCCTGATCAAGAACGTCCTGCGCGAGCAGCCGCCCGTCGATACGCCTTACGCGCCCGACGAGTTCGACCCGCCCGTCGCGCGCATCCGCGACCGGATCGCCGAAGTCGCGCAGTCGCAGAATTCGCTGTTCCTTGTCGCCGAAGCGGAGCGTAAAATCATCGCGGCGCTAACCTGCGGCGGCGGCACGCTCAAAGCCGACCGCCACATGACGGCGCTCGGCATCTACGTGGCGAAGGACTGGCGCGACCGGGGCGTGGGCAATGCGCTGTTGGCGCGCTGCGTCGAGTGGGCGCACGCCAGCCCGGTCGTCGAGCGCGTCGAGCTGGAAGTCTACGCCCAGAATGCCCGCGCCCTGCATCTGTACGAAAAGTACGGCTTCGAGCGCGAAGGCTGCAAGCGCCGCCTGTATTATCAGAACGGCGCGCCCATCGACATGGTGATCATGGCGCTGCTGGTTGCGAAAAAACCGCAAGTGGAGAAATCATGAACCGCATTCAAGCCTTTCTCGCCCGCGTCGGCGCGCCCGACCCGGCGCCGCCCTGGTCGCTGCCGACGGCGCTGATCTCGGTGGGCTTCGCCTTTCTCGCCATGATCGTCGGCTCCGGTGTGGCGGTGGTCTGGGCGGGCGGGCAGGACTACGCCGAACTGGCGGGCTGGACGCTCGGCGGCATGTTGATCCTGCTGTTCGTCTGGCAGACCCGGCGGCGCGAGTGGGACGCGCTGCATCTGGTCGGCTCGTCCACGCCGATCCTGTTCGTGATGTTCGTCGCCTTCGGCTGCGCCGTCGCGCTCGACCTGCTCAGCCTCGCCGTGACGGGCGAGTTCCTGACCAAGCCGGAATTCCTGGGGCTGACGCCGAGCACGCTCAGCATCCTCGAATGGGGCTTCGCCGCCGCCTTCATGATCTTCGTGCAGCCGATGGCGGAGGGGTTGATCTTTCGCGGCATCACCCTCCCGGCGATGCGCCAGCTCGCGGGCGCGTGGGGCGGCATGATCCTCACCGCCACGCTGACCGGCGTCTTCCATTATTTGCTTTATCCGCCCAACTATCCGACGGCGTCGACGCTGACGCCGCTGTGGTATGGGCTGATCATCCCGGCGCTGGAAGCAGTCGTCTTCAGCATGGTGCGCGGCTACACCAATTCGACCCGCGCCTCGATTGCCGCGCATCTCACCTTCGGATTATTCGCCGTGCTCAAGCTGCTGACGCTGGGAGGCTAACCGGATGACGAAAATGCTCGTGGTCGCTTCGACCAACCCGGTCAAAATTCAGGCGGCGCTCGACGGCTTCGGCAGCATGTTCCCGGCGGACGAATTCAGCGCGCGTGGAATCGCCGTCGCGTCCGGCGTCAGCGACCAGCCGATGAGCGACGCCGAGACGCTGCGCGGCGCGCTCAACCGCGTCGCCCGCGCGCAGAGCGAAGCGCCGGACGCCGACTACTGGGTCGGCATGGAGGGCGGCGTCGAGGATCGCGGCGAGCTGGAAGCCTTCGCCTGGATCGTCGTGGCGGATCGCCAGCGCGTCGGCAAAAGCCGCACGGCGACTTTCTACCTGCCCGAAGAGACGGCGCGGCTGGTGCGGCAGGGCATCGAACTCGGTCACGCCGACGATCAGGTCTTCGGGCGCTCCAACTCCAAGCAGCAGAACGGCTCGGTCGGCTTGCTGACGGGCGACGCGCTCGACCGCACCGCCTTCTATACGCAGGCGGTCATCCTGGCGCTGATCCCGTTCAAGAACCCCAGCCTGACCTTCGCAGCGCCCGAATAGCTCAGGTGGGCGCGGGCTGCTCCGCCGTCTGATAATTCATGCGCACGAAGTCCCGGATGCCCACCGCCCGCAGAATTGCCCGTTCCGGCTGCGGAAACAGCGGCAGCGCCGTTTGCACGTCCAGCGGCTCCAGCTCGCTGATCGTGTATTCCCGGCGGTGCCACAGGATGCGGCAGCCGCCTGCCGCGCGCACGTTGCGATACCAGTCCACGTCCGCGCCGTAAGTCAGGGCGATCACGAAGCCGCCGCTGACGGGCATGACGATGATCGTCGTCTGGTAAGGCTTGCCGCTGCGCCGCCCGACGTGGTAGACGATGGCGAACGGACCCCGCGCCGACCGCGCGATTCTGCCGAGCACGGGATTCAGGACGTGTTTGTTGAACGTCCGAATTTGTTTGGGGAAATTCATCGGCGTTTCCTTCTCGCGTCCGCATTCGGCGATTATAGCGCGTGGTGGGCGGACGCTGACCGTTTGCCCGACGCTTTGCCTCCCACTTTTGCACAAGCCGAGCGCCCCACGCTAGAATACGAGTCGCAAGGATTCGGTTGGGAGGAGCGCACAGGAATGGCATACGGGCGGTTGGACGTTTTCTGGCCCGACGGCTTGTTCAAAACCTACTTGCTGACCGATTCCACCGTCTCCATCGGGCGCTCCAGCGGCAACATGATCCCGCTGGATACCGATACGCTCTCGCGCTATCACGCCTCCATCCATTATCAGGATGGCGAGGTGCAGCTTACCGACCTCAACTCGGCGAACGGCACGTTCGTCGACGGCGTGCGCCTCGAAGCGAACCAGCCGCACACGCTCTACGGCGGCGAAGAGATCACCATCGGCGAGCTGCGGCTGATCTACCACTTTCTCGATGAAGCGCCGACCCGCCCGATCACCGTGCCGGAGGAAGTCACGCGGCGCATCGAGCTGGAAGAAGCGCCCTTCTACATCGAGGTGCAGGGACCGGAGATCGGGATTCCGCCGGGCGCGCACATCTCCGCCCGCCTGACCATCACCAACACCGCCAGCGAGCCGCAGCGCTTTCGCGTCGAGGTCACGGGCGTGCCCAAAGACTGGGCGCGCATCGACCGCCCCGACCTCGAAATCGCGGCGGAGCAGAACGCCGACGTGATCATCAACTTCAAGCCGCGCCGCCGCAGCGACAGCGCCCCCGGCGATTACGTGGTGCAGATCGCCGTTTATCCCAAGAACAAGCCCGATCTCAGGCTCAAGGGCAGCGTGCATCTTCGGGTGCTGCCTTTCGGCGGCTTCGGCATGGCGCTGGAGCACAACCGCCTCAAGACCGGCGACCGCTTCCGCCTGCACCTGCACAATCAGGGCAGCGCGCCGCTGCCGATCAACCTGATCGCCCGCGACCTGGGCGGCGGGCTGAACTTCGTCATCCCCAACGCGCACCTGACGCTCGCGCCGGGGCAGCACACACTGATTCAGGGGCAGGCGAAACCGAAGACGGCGCATTTCTTCGGCGAGCCGCGCGAGCACAGCTTCGACCTGATCGCCCGGTCGGGCGACGCCGCCGCCTTCACCGTCGCTACGCGCGCCTACCTGGACGAGAAGCCGCCGCTGCCCTCGTGGGCGGCGTTCGCCTTCGGCGGCATCGCGCTCGCCGTGCTGGTGATCATCGTCGTCGGGCTGATCGTGCTGCTCCAGCCCGCGCCGCCGCAGCCCGCCATCAGTGCCTTTCAGGTCAACGCGACCCGGCTGGCGCAGGGCGAGCCGCTGCTCATCAACTGGACGGTGGTCGATGCCAGCGAAGTCCGCCTGACGGTCAACGGTGTCTCTGTGACGACCGATCCGCAGGCGCAGAGCGCGCAGATCGACACGTCCTCGCTCGACGGGCTGGTGACGGTCGTGCTGACCGCCGGGAGCGGCAGCCGCCAGACCGAAACCAGCCAGACCGTGCAGGTCTTCAAGCCGATCACGGTCGCCTATTTCACGGTCGATCCGCCGCAGATGGTGCTGTACGTCGCCCAGACGATCACGCTCAACTGGAGCGCGCCCGGCGCGATCAGCACCAGCATCGGCGGCTTGGGCGATTTCACCAGCGCGCCGCTCGACGCCGCTTACGGCGCGTCGGCGACCGTCTCGGTCGTCGGCATCCCGCGCGGTCCGATGACGCTCACCCTGACGGCGCAGAACGGCGATACGACCGTCCAGCAGCCCCTGACGATTGAGGTGATCAGCCCGCAGTGTACCGCCAGCGGCGGCGATGCCTCGCTGCGCGCCGCGCCCGATCCGTCCGAGCAGGTGGTCGCCACCATCCCGCAGGGGACGACGGTGGTGGTCGACGCGCAGGACGCCCAGAGCCAGTGGCTGCGCGTGCAGTTGAGCGGCGGCGCGCACGGCTGGGGCGAGCGCACCGCTTTCACCTGCGCCGACAACTTCTCGGTCGACGACCTCTACAAAGAGCTGATCGTGCCGACGGCGCGACCGGAGTTCACGATGGCGCCGACGCCCATTACCGCCATCGCGCCCAGCGCCACGCCGTCCATCGCGTCCACGCCGACTCTGCCGCCCGTGACGACTGCGCCGACTTCACGCCGACTGCCGACGGGATCACCGACGCTGGCGGGGTGAGCAGCAGCTACGCCCTCGGCGCGGTCAATTCCAGTTGAATGTTGTCCGGGTCGCGGAAGGCGAGGACGTAAATCGGCAGCCCGTATTCGCCCAGGTCGTTGATCGTCCCGTGCGAAATGCCGTCCGCGTCGAACAGGCTGACCGCCGCTTCGAGGTCGCTGCGACTGCCGACCGCAAAGCTCACGTGATCCAGACCGAGGCGATGCTCGCTGAACACGTCGTTGGGCAGCGCCTGGCTGGGGTCAGGCGGCGGGTTGATCGCCAGGATGATGCTGCCGTTGCTCATAATGACTTTGAGTTCCCAAATCCATCAAGTGATTAAAACCGAGATATTTTGTGTAGAATTCGCGCGAGCGCGCCGTATCGCTGACGGTCAGCGCAAAGTGATGGACTCCTCCGGTTGGGATGCTCATGTTCTCTCCTTATGATCATGGGATGGCGCACTTATTCTATAAGAATTTATTCGCATGAACAATGAATTGGGCGGCTGTCGCACGCCTGTGCGCGCTCAATGCTCCTGTGGCGGGAGTGGTGAATAATGGGGATATGAACAATTTACCTCACCTCGACCTCGTAAACTCGGTCGTGCCCTCGCCACAACGTGGAGAGGGCGGCTGAGCGATGCGAAACGAAGTTTCGCCGTGAAGCGGGTGAGGTCAGATTTTGAAAATCAGCATCCCTGCTGTTCCCCACTCCTCCTGTGCCTGCCAGTGGAATTTCAGGGAGAAATCGGTTAGAATACCAGTTCTATCCTTGAGCCGCGCATGTATATCGAACATCTCTCCCTGACCAATTTCCGCAACTACGCCCGGTTGGAACTCAGCCTGCCCACCGACGCGCCCGTCGTGCTGCACGGCGCCAACGCGCAGGGCAAAACCAGCCTGCTGGAAGCGATCTACTACATGGCGACGGCGAAATCGCCCTACACCGCCAGCGACCGCCAACTGATCCACTGGCGCGTCGAGGACGATCCGCTGCCCTTCGCGCGCCTCGCCGGGGAGGTCGGCTCGCGCAAGCGTCCGCTGACGCGCCTCGAAATCACGCTGATGATCGAGCGCACGCCCGAAGGCAGCGCGCGCCTGCGCAAGGTGATCAAGGTCAACGGCGTCGAGAAGCGCGTGCGCGACATCGTCGGGCTGGTCAACGTGGTGCTGTTTCTGCCGCAGGATTTGACGCTGGTCGAAGGATCGCCGGGCGACCGCCGCCGTTTCATCGACAACACGCTGGGGCAGGTCGAGGGCGATTATCTGGAGGCGGTCGACGCCTACGAGAAGGTGCTGCCGCAGCGCAACGCCCTGCTGCGCCGTATCGCCGAGAAGCGCGGCAGCCCGAAGGAACTCGATTTCTGGGACGAGAAGCTGGTCAGGGCGGGCAGCGTGATCATCGCCGGGCGGCAGCAGTTCCTGCGCGAGATGCAGGCGCTGGCGCAGCAGGCGCAGTACGAGCTGACGGGTAACCGCGAGACGCTCACGCTGCGCTACCAGCCGAGCTTTCTGCCGACGTTCGAGGGCGACGGTCAGCTTTCCTTTGACACGCTGGGGCTGGACTTGCACCGGGAGCTAACGCCGGAGCAGGTCGCGCCGCAGTTCGACGCCCAGCTCAAGGCGGAACAGCGCGAGTCGATCCAGCGCGGCGTGACGCTCTGCGGTCCGCACCGCGACGAGCTGCGCCTGTTCATCAACGAGCGTGATGTCGGGCTGTACGGCAGCCGGGGACAGTCGCGCACGGCGGTGATGGCGTTCAAGCTGGCGGAACTGGAATGGATGCGCGAGCGTATCGGCGAGTGGCCCGTCCTGCTGCTCGACGAGGTGGTCGCGGAACTCAACTCCGAGCGGCGCGCCTACCTGCTCAGCCGCATCGACGGCGCGACGCAAACCATGATGACCACGACCGAGCTGGACATCTTCACGCAGGAATTCCTCGACCGGGCGACCATCTGGCGCGTCCGCGAGGGACAGATCGACCAGTCGATCAAGTCTTGAGATTTCCCCTTCAAAACGATACTATGATCGCTTACAGATGGCATTCTCTCAATCTGGAACGGAGCGTCCATGACGGTTCAACTCTGGCAGCCTTACCCGGCGCGCGAAGCGAGCGCTTCCCCAATGCTCGCCGGGACGCTGCTCACCTGGGCGGATTTTTACAGCCCGCAGCTTGACAACCAGCGCGACGTGCTGGTCTATCTGCCGCCGTCGTATGGCGAGAGTGAGCGGCGCTACCCGGTCGTCTACATGCACGACGGGCAGAATCTGTTCGACGGCAGCACGAGCTTTGCCGGGAACGACTGGCACGTCGGGCAGACGATGGACATGCTGGCGGGCGAGGGCATCGAGGCGATCATCGTTGGGCTGAACCACGCCAACGAGGAGCGCATCGCCGAATACAACCCGTTCCCGCAGGTCTGGCAGGGGCGCGGGGAGCGTTATCTGCAATTTCTCGTCGAGACGGTCAAGCCCGTGATCGACCACGACTTCCGCACGCGAGCGGAGCGCGAGTATACGGGTATCCTCGGCTCGTCGATGGGCGGGCTGATCAGCCTGTATGCCTTTTTCCACGTCCCGGAGGCGTTCGGCTTCGCCGGGGTGATGAGTCCGTCGCTGTGGGTGGGGCACGGCGCGATCTACGACGATGTCGATGGCGCGCCCTTCACGCCGGGGAAAATTTACCTGGACAATGGCGCGCGCGAGCCAACCGCCCGCCGGATGTACGGGCTGTTGTTCAAGAAGGGCTATCGGCGTGACGTTGATCTGAAATACATGGTCGAGCCGGAAGCTGAGCATACTGAAAGCGCCTGGGCGCGCCGCCTGCCGGACGCGCTGCGTTTTCTGCTGCCGCGCTTATAGCAGATACAGCGGGGCGAACGATTGATCGTTCGCCCCGCTGGTGCGCCAGACCTCAGGATGTCATCGTGGGTACACTGGCGCAGTCGGACGGCGCAGCAACCAGATCGCTGCGCACCCAGGTTCCGTCGGCGGTGTGATACCAGATCATGCCGTCAGAACCTTGCTCCTGACCATCCACGCTGGCTGTTTGTCCACTCGTCAACGATCCGCTGCGCGCGAAATTCGTGCCGGGACCGCTGCGCAGATTGACCGTTTTCGAAGCGGTCACCGTACAGGTCGCGCCATTTGCCGCCGGTGCAGCCGTCGTCGCAGCGCCGGTGCTTTCCTGCGGTGCGGCAGTCGGCGCGGCGTTCGCGCCCGTGAGACTCCACAGGACGACGGTATGGTTGCCGTACCCTGCCGCCAGCAGCGTTCCATCCTGGTTGAAGGCGAAGCCGAGCGCAAGGTTGTTCGCCATCTGAATGTCGGTCAGATTCCGGTCGAGCGTTCCCAAAAATACTCCGGTGTGGGCGTCCCACAGCGATGCCTCGGTGTTGATGGCGGCAGTGACCAGAATCGCACCGGTTGGATCGAGGACGGTACGCCCGATAGCGACCGTGTCGCCGGATTTCGTCTTCATGTCCGGCAGGTCGTAGAGCTTTGTGCTCGACTCGACATCCCATACGGAGGTGTTCAGTCCATTAAAGTCGCTGATCACGATCATCGGCTTGCTGTTGGCGGAATCAAGCAGGGCAACGGCTTCAGCGCCGGGCTGATCGAAAACCTGAGTGGCTTGCTGCGTCGTCGGATCGAGCTGGGTCACGACGACATCAAGTTCGCTGCTCGCGTAATCAATCCAGTCAAACAGCAGCGCGCTGCCATCGGGGCTGAAGGTCATGTCGTCAATCAAGAAATTGGGATCGTCCTTGGAGTAGATCATCTGGTCGGTGCCAGAAGCCACGTCCAGCAGCCAGATCGCACTCGGTTTGTAGTAATCCTTCCGCGCAAACGCTACGGAGCTGCCATCGGGGCTGAAAACGACATCCTCTAACATGCCGTCTTTCTGGAGCATGAGCGTTTGAGCGCCGCTGGCGACATCCCACAGACGCAGCGTGCCATCCTGGCTGGTCGAGGCGAGGGTCTTGCCATCGGGGCTGAAGGCGATGCGCGAGACGTAGTCGGTATTGCCGCTCAGTGTTTGCACGACCTTTCCGCTGGCGGCATCGAGCACCACAATGTCGTTGGTGAAGGCGTTGCTCGTGTTCACCCCCGTGATGGCAGCAATGGACTTACCGTCCGCGCTGAAGGCAACATCAGGAACGTTAATGCTGCTCCCTTGAACCGTCCAGAGGATCGTTGGATGAAGACTGCCCACAGCCGCAGGCTGGGATGGTGCTGCCGTCGCTTCGCCCGATGCGGCGGGCGCGCTCAGCGCCACCACCTCCGCGTCGGCGACGTTCAAGCTTTCCGCCATGCCCAGCACGACCGATTTCCATTGATCCTTATTGCCAGGGTCAGTTCGACCCGTGATCATGGCAAGGTCGCCGTTGCTAAACAAAACCGCCGCGTTGACAATCGCCACCTGATCAGACGCGCCCGAGCCTCCTTCAACGTAAATCACCTGCCGATCCCCGACCGTCTCCACGCTGGGCGTGTCGTTTGTGCTTAGCGACATTTGCAGGATAGGAGCGACATCATCGAAGGTCTGCGCGCCGCTCGCTTTCTGAACGTGGATTGCAAGTGTATTTGCCGATCCATCGCCGGGGAAAAAGAGCACGTCCGTAGGAATGTCCGGCGTGGATAACGGTGACATCCCGCCGGGGTAGTTCACACTGAACGATTGGTCGGGGGCGGTATAGGTTTCGGTTAATGGGGTCTGCGCGGAAACTGCTACAGGAAGGAGTACGAAAAACAGGCAGAAAAAAAACAGGGGTAACGAATATCGATGTCGCAAGATAAATCATCTCCTTAATTCATTCGAACAACACCATCGGATGAGAAGCTGCGTTCACACAATGATCGTATAACCCTGAAACGATTATGCTATTTCTTGATCGTCTCTATTATAGGCGTAATCCTTTGCTCACAGGCTGACTCAATAGATGGGCTTTAATCGGAGTCGCCGTATTTTTTGCGATAGTGAATCTCGGAGGTCGCCTTCACGCCTTTGGTGAGGTCGAGGTCTTTGCCGCTGAACACGTCGAGAAAATCCTGAAGCGGGTCGCTCTTCGCGTTCTGTGCTTCGTAATTGTCCAGCATCGAGCGCAGCACGCTCTCGACGGGTCGCTTTTCGCGCTCGGCGATCTCCTGTATGCGCCGCGCGATCTCGCCGCTAATCGTCAAATCCACCATTCGATTGCCTTTCCACACCACAGGTTGATCGAATTCTACCGCTCATACACCAGTTGTCCACCCACATAGGTCTGATCGACGTGGATATTTAGCAATTCCTCAGACGGCGTCGTGAGCGGGTCGCCGCTCAGCACGACCAGATCAGCCCACTTGCCCGGCGCGATGCTGCCGCGATTATCGGCGTCGCCGCTGGCAATCGCTCCGCCCATCGTGTAGGCATAGAGCGCCTCCTCAGCCGTGATCGCCTGCTCCGGCGCAATCGGGCTGCCGCTGGCGTCGAGCCGATCCAGCGCCGCCTTGATGCCGAGCAGCGGGTTATCGTCGGGCACGACCGGCGCGTCGGTGCTGAGCGCGACCGTCAGCCCGGCGTCGAGCATGGCGCGCACGGGATAGCAGCGTGGGAAATAGTCGTCGGGCAGGTAGCGCCGGAAGGCGGAGCCGAGCGCGGGCAGAAAGACCGTCTGCGGCACGGCGATGGCGTCAATCGCCTTCAGCCGCCGCAAATGCTCCGCTGTCGGCAAGCCGAGATGCTCGATGCGGTGGCGCAGCCCCGGCTTGCGCTGGCTGAGGATTTCGTAGACGCTGATCACCTGATCGAGCGCCACGTCGCCGATGGCGTGCGTGCCGATGCGGTATCCGGCGTCGTGCGCCTCCCACATCAGGTCGAGCAGTTCCTCGGTTTCGTAGCGCAGCACGCCGTGAGTACCCGTGATTTTGTACGGCTCGCTGATGGCGGCGGTCGCGCCGCTCAAGCCGCCGTCGGAGAAGAACTTAACCGTGTCGATGCGCAGCGTCGGGCTGACGTATTTCTCCGGCAGCGGAAACGTGATCTTTTCCGCGCCGTCCGGTCGGCGGATCGGCAAGCCGTTGACGCGCACGGCGAGGTCGCCGTCGGCTTCCAACTGGCGGTAGACGCGCAGATGATCGGGCGTCAGCAGCGGATCAGTGGCGCTGGTGATGCCGAGCCGTAGCTGGTGGTAGTTCGCCTCGCGGATGGCGCGCGCCAGCGTCTCGTCGTCCGGCACGGGCACGTTGAGCAAGCCGGTCGCCGTTTCTTGCAGCAGCCCGGTCGGCTCGCCGTGCTCGTCGCGCACGATCACGCCGCCGGGCGGGTCGGGGGTATTGGCGGTGATGCCCGCCAGTTCGAGCGCGCGGCTGTTGGCGACGATCATGTGCCCGCAGGTGCGCGTCAGGGCAATCGGGTGCTCCGTGCTGGCGGCGTCGAGGTCGGCGCGCGTCAGGTGGCGGTGTTCGGCGAGGTCGGCTTCGTTGTAGCCGCGCCCGGTCAGCCACGATCCCGGCGGCGTCTGCGCGGCGCGTTCGCGGAAGCGCCCGGCAATCGTCGGGATGTCCGGCAGCCCGCGCGCGTCGATCTGTACCGTCAGCAGCAAGCCGAGCTTCCAGATGTGGACGTGCGCGTCGTTGAAGCCGGGGATCAGCGTGCGCCCGCCCAGGTTGATGCGCTTGACCGGAGGCACGGTCGTCAGGCTGCTCAGGTCGCCCATCAGCTCGATCCGCCCATCGTCGTCGACCAGCACCAGCTCCGCCGTCGGATGCTGGGGATTCATCGTGTGAATGATGCCGTTGTGGAACAGGAGCATAGCCGCCTCTTCGCATTTTTCCGCTGATATTAGCCGATAAAAGCGCCCGGATGCGAATTTGAACAAACCAATACGCTGCTGAAGGACGACGAAAGATATAGTAATTGAAAGCTGGTTGCAGCAAAGAAGGAGATCAACCCATGCGCGCACTCATAGCGATTTTGCTGGCATTCGTCACCGTCAGCGTCGCGCTGGCGCAGACACCGGAGCCGCCGCCGGGGATGAATTCGAGCGTGACCATCACGGTGGTCACGGGCGCGAACGGCAGCAACGACAACCTGCGCCTCGAACTGAGCGGCACTTTTCCCGGCGACCCTTATGCCGTGACCCTCGACCAACCGGGCGATTTGCAGCCCGGAACGACCAACAGCTACAACTTCATCGTCCCGCACACCTTCTGCGAAATCTTCCAGTTCAAGCTCACGCTGGACGGCAGCGACGACTGGCTCGGTCAGCAGGTTTCGATCATGATCGACGGCGCGCAGGTCTGGTACGACGGCGTCTTCGGCGACAGCGGCGCGATCACGCCGACCCACTGGCGCGGCGGGACGTGGGACGGCACGTCCACCTTCCAATCGCTGTGCGCGATGACCCCGGTCGAGCTGACCTTCGTCACGGGCGCGAACGGCACGGCGGACAACCCGTATTTCTATCTCAAGGGCGATTTTTCCGCCTCGCCCTACCGCTATTACCTCAATCAGCCGGGCGACTTGCAGCCGGGCTTGACCAATACCTATGATTTTCTCGTGCCGATGAGCTTCTGCCAGATGACCGGATGGCAGCTTGACAAGCCCGCCACTGCCGGGATCGACGACGACTGGCTGGCGAACGAGATCGACATCACGGTCGACAGCACCCTCGTCTACTTCGACAAAGTCTTTTATCAAGTCGGACCGATTCACGCCAACTCGAACACGGGCGGGACGTGGGACGGCACCGACGCCTATAAGAACCGCTGCTCGACGGTGGGCTTGATCCCGCCGCCGGAGACGCTGGTCACGATTCAGCCGACGCTGGTGCAGATTCCCGGCGGGCTGGTGCTGACCGCGCCCGTCGCTCAGGTGACGCCCGCGCCGACGCTGATTCGCATCAACCCGAACCTGATCCTGCCCCCGGCAAGTCCGACGCTGATCCCGATTAATCGCGGCGTCTTCCAGCCGATAGCCTCCCCGACCCCGCCGCCGAACCCCGGTCCTGGCGTCACGCAGTGCCAGGGCGCGCCCGTGCCGCGCCTGTACGTGGGCGGGCAGGGGCGCGTGACGCCCGGCGCGCCCAACCGCCTGCGCGCGCAGCCGAACACCACCAGCGCGGTACTCGCCAACATCCCGGCGGGCGGCGTCTTCAGCGTGATCGGCGGACCGAACTGCGGCGGCGGGTATACCTGGTGGCAGGTCAATTACAACGGCATCATCGGCTGGACAGCCGAGGGCACGGGGTCGACCTATTACGTAGAGCCAGCGTAAGAATATATATTATCCGTAGGGGCACGATATATCGTGCCCCTACGACCTTTCGTCGTCTCGAAAGGCATTTCTCAGGAAGATGCGATTGTAGGGGCAGGTTTCAAACCTGCCCCTGCGTGTTCCTCGCAATTGAGGGGCGCGCGCCGCAGCGCCGGGATATAATCGGGCGAATATCCGGCGAAAGCGGCGAAACGCATGTCCCAACTGATCAGCCCGTTCGACATCTCCGAAAATGACCGGCAGGTCGAGTTCAGCGCCGACCTGTGCATCAAGTGCAACATCTGCACGTCCGCCTGCCCGGTCGCGCCCGTGACCGAGCTGTTCCCCGGACCCAAGACGGTCGGACCGCAGGCGCAGCGCTTCCGCTGGAACGAGACGCGCGGCAGCGAATCGCCCGACAAGAGCGTCGATTACTGCTCCGGCTGCGGCATCTGCACGATGGTCTGCCCGCACGGCGTCAAGATCATGGAGATCAACACGCACGCCCGCGAGCGGCTCTACGACGGGCACATTCCGCTGCGCAACCGCATTCTGGGGCGCTCGGAGCTGATGGGCAAGCTGGGGCACCGCTTCGCGCCGTTCGTGAACTGGGGCGCGAAGCTGCGCCCGGCGCGGATCGTGGTCGAGAAGGTGATCGGCATCCACCGGGACGCGCCGCTGCCGGTGTTTCAGTTCCAATCGTTCCGCGAATGGTTCGCCCACAATAAGCCCGAAGCCGAAGCGCCCGTGCGCGGGCAGATCGCCTACTTCCACGCCTGTGCGGGCAACTACTTCGACACGGAGACCAGCAAGGCGGCGGTGCGCGTGCTGGCGCACAACGGCTTCGACGTGGTGCTGCCGGAGCAGAACTGCTGCGGGCTGCCGATGCAGTCGAACGTCGAGTTCGACGCGGCGCGCGGCTACGCAACGCGCAACCTCAACTGGCTGGGCGATTACGCCCGGCGCGGCATCCCCATCGTCGGCGCGAGCACGTCGTGTACGCTCAGCCTGAAATCCGACTACCGCGAAATCCTCGAAGTCGAGCACCCGGATCGGGACGTGGTGGCGGAGGACGTGTACGACATCAGCGAGTTTCTGCTGATGCTCGATCAGGGCTGGCGCGGGGCGAACTCAAGCGCGACTTCCAGCCGATCTTCGCGCAGCCGACGACGCTGCTCTATCACGCGCCCTGCCAGCAGAAAGCGCATCACATGGGGCAGCCCGCGCTCGACCTGTTCGACCTGATCCCCGACCTGACGGTGCGGCTGGCGGACGCCGCCTGCTGCGGCATCGCCGGGACGTATGGCTACAAGGTCGAGAAGTATCAAATCGGCATGGACGTGGGCAAGCCGCTGTTCGACCAGGTGGCGGCAGTCGGCGCGGACAAGCCCGTGATCTGCGACAGCGAGACCTGCCGCTGGCAGATCACGCACGCGACCGGCGCGCGCAGCATCCACCCGGTTCACGTGCTGGCGGCGGCGTATGGCTTGATGCCGCTGTGACGCTTCATTGCCTTGCCGCCGCGTGCGCGTAGGTGACGCATCGACAAACGGCTTGCCAGATCGGCTACAATAAGCGTAACGGTTCACAGAACGAAGCTCCCTGTCGTGAAACGATTTCTGTTCGTATTGGTTGTCACGCTGCTGGCGATCAGCGCCTGCACGCTCGACACCGCTCAGGATGTGCGCGAAAGCAGCCTGAACGCAACCCAGACCGCCATCCCGCAGGCGACCAAGATCGTCCTGACCGACGGACCCGTGTCGGTGACGCAGGGCACGCCGGACGCGCCGCCAACTCCCGTGCTGCAACCGATCAATACGGAGACCTGCGGCAAGCTGCGCGTGGACGTGGGCAGCGACCCCGGCAATACGCTGCGCCTGCGCGACCAGCCCAGCAACAGCGCGACGATCATCCTGCTGATCCCGAACAACACGCTGGTGACGCGCGTCGCCGGGTCGGTGCAGGTGAGCGCCGGGGGCTATACCTGGTTGAACATCCAGTACACCGATCCGAACGGCGTGGTGGCGACCGGGTGGGCGGCGAAGGACGCCATGCGCGACCGCGAGACGCTGGTGCAGGCGGGGTGCTAGTTAATAAAGAAATTTGAGCTATAATTAAGATGGTTTCAGTTGAACCATTTTAGCAAGGTGAAAGTCATAAATGTCTAAACGCCCTCCGGCACATGCAAATGATGGCATTGCTACAGATAAGTTGAGGTTGATTCTCCCCAATTCATGGATTTACAAAAGCCCTAGAGATGTATTTGGAGGCGGTTGAATATGGTGATAGATTGGCTAAGCGGATTGTCGAAAATGATACTCCCACCGGTATCGAGGTTTGTGTACAGAACAAATCACGGCGACCCAGGAAAGAGACGTATCAGCGTCGAATTGAATTTGAACACATCATCGTTGCAGTCCTTAGGACGCCCTGTTTTATTACACATTTTCAGTTCTACGGATAACCAAAGTTATTGGATGTGGCTTGAGGATTTCTACGCAACGAATCAATCAAAATGGAAAGGGAAAAAGAAAGTCGCTGTCCCTATTCCTGCTCGAAATGTACTAGATGCTGATTCGTCAGTGAAATACGTGAATATGCCGCGAAAACAGCGAGGCAGTCCTTGCTGAAGCGTTACAGTGCAATTTCAGGACTGATCCAGATAGGCTGAACTCGTTGTAGACGATGATAGAAGTACTGAAATTCGAGCGAAGCATGACAACTGACGTCCTATAGCCATATCTTTCACGATGCGGAGATACGCACATTGTCAAAAGTCGCTAGAAGCAGCGGTTCAAAGTCGAGTTCCGCGAATATGAGCGGTCGAGAATCCAATCCGGACAGCAGACTAAACGATTTCGTCATGTACCAGATCCTTTCCTAGAAAATAGAAATGCTACTCTGCAAATGGAGAGATACTGTGTGGATCCGTTTCTGAACATGAAACTAATCCAAGAAGGCTCAAATCTGCGTATATGGCAGAAGTCGATTATCCAATCATAGTTACTATAACGGGTCACTACGCCGAACATCAACGACGACGCCGGTGGTCACCAAAGGCGCGGTGCCGCGCTTTCCCGATCTGGCGGTCGAGGTCAAATCGCCGGGCGATTCGTATCGCCAGATGCGTGAAAAAGCGGCGTACTACCTCGCCAACGGGACGAAGCTGGTCTGGCTCGTCTACCCCGAAAAGCGGCTGGTCGAGGTTTACCGCGCTGACGGCGACATCCAAATCCTCACCGGCGACGATACGCTCGACGGCGGCGACGTGCTGCCGGGCTTCTCGATGACCGTGAGCGACATTTTCAAGGCGTAAGCGCGAAGTAGAAGACTTGGATAATCCCCTAGGAGTTTGGCTGAAGACAGTGCTAATACCGTCGAGTTCCGTTGTAACTTTGATAACGAGCATTCATACACTAAATTCCCCAATTGGTATCATGATACTACTGCCAGTTAACTCCGTTGCCACAGCCGCAGTTTCCTCGCTATAATAATCGAACCGACATTTGATTAATCCTAGGGTTAGAAAAATTATGGATACGGTTGCTTTTGAAGGCATCAACTTTGAGTTGAGCGACGAGCAGCAGATGCTGCAAAAAATGGCGCGCGACTTCACCGCGCAGGAAATCATCCCCAAAGCCGAGCATTACGACCAGACCGCCGAGTTCCCGATGGACATCATCAAAAAGGGGCAGGAGATCGGGCTGGTCAACCTGAACATCCCCGAAGAATACGGCGGACCCGGCGCGAAAGTGCTGGACGAGTGCATCGTCGGCGAGGAGCTGGCGTATGGCTGCTCCGGCATCAGCACCGCCATGAACATCAACGGGCTGTCGTCGCTGCCGATCCGGCTGGGCGGCTCCGAGCAGCAGAAGGAATACTGGCTCGGCGAGCGCATGATCGGCAAAGGCGAACTGGCGTCCTACTGCGTGACCGAGCCGGGCGCGGGGTCGAACGTCGTCGGGATGCAGACCCGCGCCGACCTCGTCGGCGGGCATTACGTCCTCAACGGCAGCAAGATGTTCATCAGCAACGCCAACCACGCCCACTTCTTCGTCGTCTTCGCCGTGACCGACGCCAGCAAGAAGCATCGCGGCATCTCGTGCTTCGTGGTCGAGCGCGGCACGCCGGGGATCACGGTCAGCAAGCACTTCGACAAGCTGGGGCAGCGCGCGGCGGATACCGCCGAGATCACGTTTGAGAACGTGGAAGTCCCCGCCGAGAACCGCATCGGCGATGAAGGCATGGGCTTCATCCTGGCGATGCAGGTTTTCGACCACTCGCGCCCCGGCGTGGCGGCGGGCGCGGTCGGCGTGGCGCGGCGGGCGCTCGAAGAGAGCATCAAGTACGCCAAAGAGCGCGAAACCTTCGGGCAGCCGATCTGGCAGCATCAGGCAATCGGGCACAAGATCGCCGACATGGCGATCAACGTCGAGGCAGCGCGGCTGCTGGTCTGGCAGGCGGCGTGGATGGTCGATCACGGCGCGTCGAATCCGAAATCCGCCGCCTACGCCAAAGCCTTCGCCGCCGACATGGCGATGAAGACGACGGTCGACGCGGTGCAGGTCTTCGGCGGCTACGGCTTCATGAAGGAGTACCCGGTCGAGAAGCTGATGCGCGACGTGAAGGTCTTCCAGATTTACGAGGGCACCAGCGAGATTCAGCGCAACATCATCGTGCGCGAATTGTTCCGGTAGATAAATATCGCCGGATGCTCAAAGCGTCCGGCGAGCAATATAAGCCGCCTGAAGAGCTATTTGAAAATCGGGGAAAGGGCAAGGCGGTTGAGCCGATGACGAGATGTTTTGCGTTGCTGCCATGCTTTGGGGGATCACGCTCAACGGGATGGCAAACCGTGTTAGCAAAATACGACTTATTGCTTTCTCGTAAACGTGACACTCAAATCCGGTTCCCACGTTGAGCCATCGTGCGACAACTCGCCGCGCCAGGTGATGGTATTGCCATCGTGGCTGAATGTGCCAGTCATATGTTGTGAAAAGCCCGGCGAGTCTCGCCACATCTTCCAAACGCCGTCTGCTAAAGTCATCTGAAGTATTCTAGCAACCCCCCGCTCATCCGTGTAGAGCATCGTACAGGGTTCGACCGCGTCATCGTGACCAATGACATTGAAAGCGCTGGGAATTCCCTGACCGTGCTCCCAATCAAAATGCCAGACCAGCAGCGCGCCTTCCCTCAGCCATTCGAAAGACGACTGCCCATACACGGCAGAAGGCAAAGCAGGGTGGGCGCCCACTATTGTCCATTCGCCAATCAGAACATCAAACTGTTTGAGCGAGCGAGTCGGCTGCGGCGGGTGTCGTTCAGAATCATTCCTCATGTCAATGTTCCTCTCATGATCCTTGCGATTGATTTTCCTATGGCGATGCATTCAACGTGGCTGTGAAGTCGAGCGCCTTCCGCGCCGCGTGCGCGCCCGTCGCAATATCGACGCCCTCGGTGCTGCCCTCCTGCACCGGGCTGTAGCCCGCCAGCAGACGCCCCGCCGCGTACAGATTGGGCGCGATTAGCTTGCCGTCGCCGTCAGCGGGCGCAGGTCGGCGTCGGTGACGATGCCCGCGCGGTGGATCGGCTGCGGCTCCCCGCTCAGCAGGGGATTGCTGAACCACTCCGCCAGCGGCGGCACGCCCGCGACGTGCAGATCAGCGACCGTCTCGCGCACGTGCCCCTGATAGTCGCTCTCCAGCCCGCCGCCGAACAAGCCGCCGGTCGCCAGAATAACCGCATCCGCCGGGAATCGCCGTGCGCGCCCGTGCGCAGCAGTTTCCGCCAGCACGCCGGTTACGCGACCGCCGTTCGTCTCCAGCCCGGTCACACGCGCGCCGAGCGTGACGCGCCCGCCCATGTCGATGATCGCCCGCCGCAGCGTGTGGTACAGCCGCAGACCGGGAATCGAGGGCGGCAGCGTCGGGATTTCAAAGACCGGGCAGCCGAGCGCCTGCGCGATGTTCTCGCGGGTTTCCGGCTTGAAGCCGAGTACCGCCGGGAAGCCGACCTGCGCCGCGCCGTCGAGCTTTGGCTTGACCTGCGCGATCAGGGCATCCAGCCCGGCGTCGGTGTCGAGATAATTCGCCAGATCAACCGACCAGTTGTCGAAGTTGCCGCCGAGGTGGGGCATCGCAATCGTGATGGCGCGGGCGCTAATGCCGCTGCGGGTCAGATTGTCGGCGATCAACCCGGCGTAGAAATCGCGCCAGCCCGCGAAGCCGACGATCAGGGTGTTGTCGAAGGTAGGCATCGCTGCGCCCTGCGTGAAGGCAACCGGACGCAGCGCGCCGAGTGTTGTGACACAACCTGTCACAACCTGATGCAGCCCGATGATGCGATCCAGCAGCGCCAGACCCGCCGCCAGCGACCCGGCGGCGCGTGCGTAGGGATGATCCGCCGCTTGCGCCAGATGATCCACGTCGCCGGTTTCGATCCAGCCGGGGTGGAGCGTCAGCGCGCCCTGTCCCTGCGCGATCAATTCGACCTTCGCGCCCGCTTCGGCGGCGGCAAGCGCGGCGGTCAACCCGGCAAGCCCCGCCCCAACGACGACGATGCGGGTTTCGGGCGCAACATGTTGCGCCCCTACGGATTCTGTATCCGTCCACCCCGGCGCGACCTGTTTTGCGTCGCCCCCGGACAAGCCGAGGATGCGCCCGTAGATGTGTTCGGCGAGCAGCGTTTGGCGCAGGTTGTGCCCCCACAGCAGCGGCTTCATGCCGCCGAAGCGTCGCTCGACGAAGGCGCTGAGCAGCCCGGTCGTATGCTTTGGCGTGTCGTGCAGAAATTCGTGGCGGATGCCCGCCGCGCGGTAAGCGCAGAAGCCGCCCTGACAGGGACCCATGCCCAGGCGCAGGTCGCGGCGCAGGTCGTTCAGCTCGACGACTTCACCCGCCTTGAGCGCCTCGATGATCTGCGGTTGGGTGACGATCTCGCACTCGCAGATCAATTCGCCCGGCTCCTCGCCGTGTTCGAGCGCGCCCAGACGGTCACGCAGGTGGTGGAGCTTCTGCCGCTCCTCGTGGACGGACGGCAGGACGGTCGTCGCGGTGGCGCAGGGCGTCGTCACGCCGAGCCTGGCGCAGACGGCGTCGCTGACTTTCTCCGCCATCAGGCGGTAAGTGGTCAGCTTGCCGCCCAGGATGCTGACCAGTCCCTCGATGCCATCGCTCTGCGCGTGGTCGAGGACGGTAAAGGTGCGCCTGGCTTCGCGCCCGGCGCTCGATGCTGCATCGGCGGGATCGTAGAGCGGGCGCACGCCGCCCCACGCCCGCAAAATCCGCGCCCGGCTGATGCCCGGCGTCATCGCTTCGGCTTCGTCGAGAATGTGCGCCACTTCCCAGGCTTCGACGCGCGTATCGCCGGGGTCGTCGGTCGTGACCGAGGTCGTGCCGATCACGCTGACCGTGCCGACGGGCACGAAGATGTCGCCGTCGCCGGGCGCGCGCAGCTTGTTGATGACGGTGTTGACCCAGCGCAGGTTGTAGGCGAGCATCGCGCCCCGGCTGAGGCGCATCGTGAACGACGCGCCCGCCAGCTCACCGATCTGCGCCGCCCAGGGACCCGCCGCGTTGATGGCGCAGGCGAAGGTCACGTCGAAAGTCTCGTCGTTGCGCAAATTGCGCAGCACCGCCCCGACGAGGCGACCCCCCTCTTTGTGGAACGATTCGACGCGGTGGTAGGTCAGGAACTGCGCGCGTCCGGTCGCCTGCGCGCCTTTTTGCAGCGCGTGCAGCAAATCCCACGAGTTGCACGAGCCGTCCGGCACGGCGTAGACGGCTTCGAGCTTCGGGTTGAGCACGCGCTCGCGCTTGAGGGCTTCGCTCACGGGGACTGCGCGCGTCTCGATACCTGCGGCGGCGCAGCCCTCGAGCCACTGATCGACGTAGGATTGGTCGTCGCCGGGGCAGAGGACGAAGTAGCCGCCGGTATCCTCAATCGCTTCGGGGGCGATGCGCCGGATGATGCGGTTCTCGTCGATGCACTCTTTCGCGCTTTCGGGGTCGTGGACGGCGTAGCGCCCGCCGGAGTGGAGCAGCCCGTGATAGCGCCCGCTCGTGCCGGTAGCGAGGTCGCCCATCTCGGCGAGAACGACGCGCACCCCACGCAGCGCCAAATCCCAGGCGATGCCGCCGCCCGTCGCCCCGCCGCCGATCACCAGTACGTCTGTTTCCATCGATTTGCCCTAACGTTTGCCGTGTCGCTGCGCCGACCTAAAATCAATCTATACTGGTCTATTGTAGCGTGGACGAGGCAGAAAAAATGACTCCAGTCGAACCTGAACCCGCCCCAAAACCGAAGCGCAAGCGCAAAACCAAAGCCGAACGTCAGGCGCAGGCTGCCGCCCAAGCGACAGCCGCTGCCAAGCCGATTGATCCGATGGTGTGGATCATCCTGGGCGGCTTGATCCTGTTCCTTGCGTTATGGACGTGGCTCGATCCGGTAGGGCTTGCCGACGCCGGGCAGCGCGCTGACCAGAGCATCGTTCAATACGTGCCGCTGCTCCTGATCCGCCTCATCGGCAGGACGCCCGCCGTCGTCATTTTGACGGTGCTCGGCGGCATCCCGTTTATCTGGGGGATAATCGGCTGGCTGCGCAAACGCTTCGGCAAGCCGGAGTAGGCGTGTTCGATTGAATACCCGGACTGGCGTTACAATCGAGACAGTGGACTGCCCGAAGAGGTAGTGAAATGCGGAAAGAACTGCTGGCAACGTTACTGACGAGCGCTTACTGGATTATCGCGGGGTTCGTCGTCGCTTACAGCGCATGGGAGTTGGGGAATAATCGGCGAGCGAATACCGCGCTCTAATTGCCCGACCCCTGGTCGCTGGGGATCGTATTAGCCGCTGCCGGGCTGGTGTTCTCATTCATCGTCCTGCGCACGCTGCTGCCCTCGCGCGCGACCCAGCGCCGCCGCTTGATGCGCCTGCTGGACGACATCGGCGCGGAAGACATCGACGCCATCCAGCACAAACTCGCCGCGCGCTCCGCCGAGGATGATTTCGGCGATTTGGAGCGTGCGGCTTCACTCCGGTCGCTGCTTCAGGAAGAGAAGCGCAAAAATCGGGCGAGTTAACCGGGAGTCGGGATTGCGCCGATCTGCTGCATCATCTTGAGGGTGTCGAAGCCTTCCCACTCTTCGGCGACCCTGCCGTTTTCCATGCGGAACAGCGAAATCCCCATGATCTCGATCTTGTTGCCGCTGGGCGGGGCGCCCATCATCGAGCCGGTATTGGTGCCGCGCGAAGTCCAGCGCACGGCGATGCGATCCTCATCCGCAAAAAAGTCCTCGACGGTCAGATGCACGTCGGGATAGGCGATGCGGTAGGAGGCGACCATCTGCTTGAATTCCTCGATACCGTGAATCTCCATCATCGGGATGTGTCCGACGTAGCTAGGCAGGAAGATTTCGTCGCAGGCATCGAGCGCGCCCTTGTTCCAGACCTCCTCCCAGATGCGGCTGACGACGCGCCGGTTGACGGTATCCATGTCGTCGCAGGGCGTCAGCGCGCCACGCCAGATTTCGTCGGCATAAAAATCTTGCGAGTGCGTGGTCATCGGATCATCTCCTCAAAATTCTATTAAAGACAATCTTATTGCCAGCACAGGGGGGATGTCATCTGTCGAATGTAACTTTTCAGAGGAGCATCCCGCCGCGCGCCCGCAGCGCCGCGATCACCTGGCGATCCGCTTTGCCGAAGCTGTAGGCGTCGAAGCGATCCGGCGTGACCCACGCCCAGGCGCGCACGCCGAGCGCCTGCGGCTCGCCGCCGAGGTAGCGACAGGTGAAGGCGTGCAGCGTGATCCTGAAGTGGGTGAAGCCGTGCCGCACCTTCGTGAACAGCTCGCCGACTTCGACCTCAATCGCCAGTTCCTCGCGTAATTCGCGGCGCAGGCATTCGGGCAGCGTCTCGCCCGCTTCCTGCTTGCCGCCGGGGAATTCCCACAGCCCGCCGAGCAAGCCTTCGAGCGGGCGCTGGGCGATCAGCACTTCGCCGCGCTCGTTCCAGATAATCCCGGCTGCCACGTCGTAGTGCGGCGTCCGGGCGCGCGTCGCCTTGACCGGGCGCTCGTCCTGCGTGCCCTGCTGGTACGCCGAGCAGTATTCGCGGATCGGGCAGTCCGAGCAGAGCGGCGCGCGCGGCTTGCAGATCAGCCGCCCCAGGTCCATCAGCGCCTGATTGTAGTCGCCGACGCGATCCGTTGGCAGCCAGCGCTCGGCGATCTGCCAGAGCTTCGCTTTTGTCGATGCCTGCGCCACATCATCCGGCAGATCGAGCAGGCGGGCGAAGACGCGGATCACGTTGCCGTCCAGCACCGGGGCGCGCACGCCGAAGGCGATGCTGGCGATGGCTCCGGCGGTGTAGCGCCCGATGCCGGGCAGCGCTTGCAGCCCCTCGACCGTATCGGGGAAGCCGTGCGTGGCGATCTGTCCGGCGGCGCGGCGCAGGTTGCGGGCGCGGCTGTAGTAGCCCAAGCCTTCCCAGTGCTTGAGCACGTCGTCCAGCGGCGCGGCAGCCAGCGCCTCGACGGTTGAATACGCCGCCAGAAAGCGCGCATAATAGGGCTTGACCGTCTCGATCTGCGTCTGCTGGAGCATGATCTCCGAGAGCCAGACGTGATACGGGTCGCGCGCGCCGCGCCAGGGGAGTTCCGTGCCGGTCTGGTCGTACCACGCCAGCAGGTCGGTGGCGAACTGATTTGGGTCGGTTTCTCGCATAGCGTCGAATTATACCCAAAGGGATGGGAATGGAGTGGATCAGGCGGCTGCTGGGGGAGAAGTCAACGCGGGACGTGGAAGCCTTTACCATCGGCTTTCCCGGCAATCCACCGCGTCGAGCCGTCCGCGTGCCCAATCATGCCGATCCCCGCGCCGTGATCCGGGCGCTGGCGCTGCCGCGTCCCACGCCGACGATCTTCATCTCTGGCGGCGCTGGCGCGATGAGCGCGGAGGCGGTCGGCGCGCTGCGCTCGATCATCGAGGATGGACTCGCGCCCTTCGCCAGCGAACGCCAGATCAGCCTGATCGACGGCGGCACGTCCTCTGGCACGATGGCGTTGATCGGCAGCGCGCGCCAGCGCCGGGGCTACGATTTTCCGCTGATCGGCGTCGCGCCGGAGCGCATGGTGATCTACCCCGGTCGTGATCTGTCCATTCAGGGCGTCGAACTCGATGCCGGGCATTCGCATTTCGTGCTGACCGACGGCGATCAGTTCGGCGCGGAGTTGGAGTTGATTCTGCGGCTGGCTGCCGCGCTGTCGGAGTCGGGCGCGCGCAAGCGCCTGACGATGGTGATCAACGGCGGCGAGGTCGTCAAGCGAGAGGCGCAGCGCTGCGCGACGCGCAAGCCGCGCTTCCCGCTGCTGGTTCTGGAGGGCAGCGGGCGCTTCGCCGACGAACTGGCGGCGAGCCGCAAGCGCGGCAGCAGCGACCCGCTGATCCGGGACATCCTCGACAAAGGGATCGTGCATTTCCTGCCGGTGAGCGCCGGGGCGGAGAACCTGTATCGCTGGCTGGAGAATTTCTTCGGGTATTGAGGTGATCAGGGGACGTGGGCACGGATTCACGTCCGCGCCCACGTCGATGTGTCAGATTACAGCCCGCTCAGCCCGGCGGGCGTGGCGGCGTGGCTTCCGGCGTCGCCTCCAGCGCGCCGAGACCGCCCAGCCCCAGCCCGGCGGTGGTAGGAACAGGCGTCGGCTCGCTGACGGCGGGGACGTGAACCGACTTCACGATTGCCAGCAGAGCGTCGGCGTTGGCGTCGAAGCTCGTTGGCGTTCCGGTGGCGGTGACGTAGGCGATCTGGTCGCCGAACGGCAGCAGCGCCAGGTAGCCGCGCTCTCCGCCGGAGATCACCGCGTACAGTCCGCCGCCGCTGCCTTCGAGCGGCTGCGCTGCCTGCTCGACGGTGTAGCCCTGAAGATTGCCGAGCGCGCGCTCCATCAACCCGCTCAGATCAGGGTTAGCGGGGTCAATGCCGAACTGCGACATCGAGTAGAGGATGATCAACCCGCCGTTCCCGCTGATCGGCGTCTGCGGGGCGAGGTCGGGCTTCGCGGAGAACAGGCGCGACTGCGCGGCGGCGTCGCTATCACCGTAGGCGAGGACGGTGGCGTCGGCGACGTGGTCGAGCACAGTCCAGTTGCCGGGAATTTCCAGCGAAACGCCATTATCGCTGCTGCGCACCGTCACCAGCTCGGCAGGCGCGACTTCAGGCGTTGCGGGTGTGACTTCCTCGGAGGGCGCGGGTTCAGGCGTCGCGGGGTGCCTTGCTCCGGCGGGATACGGATGCTTTCCGAACCGACACTTGATTAATCCTAGGGTTAGAAAAATTATGGATACGGTTGCTTTTGAAGGCATCAACTTTGAGTTGAGCGACGAGCAGCAGATGCTGCAAAAAATGGCGCGCGACTTCACCGCGCAGGAGATCATCCCCAAAGCCGAGCATTACGACCAGACCGCCGAGTTCCCGATGGACATCATCAAGAAGGGGCAGGAGATCGGGCTGGTCAACCTGAATATCCCCGAAGAATACGGCGGACCCGGCGCGAAAGTGCTGGACGAGTGTATCGTCGGCGAGGAGCTGGCGTATGGCTGCTCCGGCATCAGCACCGCCATGAACATCAACGGGCTGGCGTCGCTGCCGATCCGCTTGGGCGGCTCCGAGCAGCAGAAGGAATACTGGCTCGGCGAGCGCATGATCGGCAAAGGCGAACTGGCGTCCTACTGCGTGACCGAGCCGGGCGCGGGGTCGAACGTCGTCGGGATGCAGACCCGCGCCGACCTCGTCGGCGGGCATTACGTCCTCAACGGCAGCAAGATGTTCATCAGCAACGCCAACCACGCGCACTTCTTCGTCGTCTTCGCCGTGACCGACGCCAGCAAGAAGCATCGCGGCATCTCGTGCTTCGTGGTCGAGCGCGGCACGCCGGGGATCACGGTCAGCAAACACTTCGACAAGCTGGGGCAGCGCGCGGCGGATACCGCCGAGATCACGTTTGAGAACGTGGAAGTCCCCGCCGAGAACCGCATCGGCGATGAAGGCATGGGCTTTATCCTGGCGATGCAGGTTTTTGACCACTCGCGCCCCGGCGTGGCGGCGGGCGCGGTCGGCGTGGCGCGGCGGGCGCTCGAAGAGAGCATCAAGTACGCCAAAGAGCGCGAAACCTTCGGGCAGCCGATCTGGCAGCATCAGGCAATCGGGCACAAGATCGCCGACATGGCGATCAACGTCGAGGCAGCGCGGCTGCTGGTCTGGCAGGCGGCGTGGATGGTCGATCACGGCGCGTCGAATCCGAAATCCGCCGCCTACGCCAAAGCCTTCGCCGCCGATATGGCGATGAAGACGACGGTCGACGCGGTGCAGGTCTTCGGCGGCTATGGCTTCATGAAGGAGTACCCGGTCGAGAAGCTGATGCGCGACGTGAAGGTCTTCCAGATTTACGAGGGCACGAGCGAGATTCAGCGCAACATCATCGTGCGCGAATTGTTCCGGTAAGCCAAAGGGCACACGCCGTGTGCCCCTACAAACCCATTCGCAATTTCCGTAGGGGCGCACGGCTGTGCGCCCGTTTTAGTCCATCTCCAGCGCCCGCAGCGCGGCGTGCGCGCCCGTCGCAATATCGACGCCCTCGGTGCTGCCCTCCTGCACCGGGCTGTAGCCCGCCAGCAGACGCCCCGCTGCGTACAGATTGGGCGCGAAGGGGATGTCAGGAGCGCGCAGCGGGCGCAGGTCGGGGTCGGTGGCGACGCCCGCGCGGTGGATCGGCTGCGGCTGTCCGCTGAGCAGAGGATTGCTGAACCACTGCGCCAGCGGCGGCACGCCCGCGACGTGCAGATCAGCGACAGTCTCGCGCGATGCGCCCCTGATAGTCGCTCTCCAATCCGCCGCCGAACAAGCCGCCGGTCGCCAGAATGACCGCATCCGCCGGGAATCGGCGTGCGCGCCCGTGCGCGGCGGTCGCCGCCAGCACGCCGGTCACGCGACCGCCGTTCGTCTCCAGCCCGGTCACGCGCGCGCCCAGCGTGACGCGCCCGCCCATGTCGATGATCGCCCGCCGCAGCGCGTGATACAGCCGCAGACCGGGAATTGAGGGCGGCAGCGTCGGGAATTTCAAAGACGGGGCAGTCGAGCGCCTGCGCGAGTGTTCTCGCGCGTCTCCGGCTTGAAGCCGAGTACCGCCGGGAAGCCGACCTGCGCTGCGCCGTCGAGCTTTGGCTTGACCTGCGCGATCAGGGCATCCAGCCCGGCGTCGGTGTCGAGATAATTCGCCAGGTCAATCGACCAGTTGTCGAAATTCCCGCCGAGGCGGGGCATCGCAATCGTGATGGCGCGGGCGCTGTAACCGCGCTGATTGAGATTGTCGGCGATAACGCCCGCGTAGAAATCGCGCCAGCCCGCGAAGCCGACGATCAGGGTGTTGTCGAAGGTAGGCATCGCTGCGCCCTGCGTGAAGGCAACCGGACGCAGCGCGCCGAGTGTTGTGACACAACCTGTCACAACCTGATGCAGCCCGATGATGCGATCCAGCAGCGCCAGACCCGCCGCCAGCGACCCGGCGGCGCGTGCGTAGGGATGATCCGCCGCTTGCGCCAGATGATCCACGTCGCCGGTTTCGATCCAGCCGGGGTGGAGCGTCAGCGCGCCCTGTCCCTGCGCGATCAATTCGACCTTCGCGCCCGCTTCGGCGGCGGCGAGCGCGGCGGTCAACCCGGCAAGCCCCGCCCCAACGACGACGATGCGGGTTTCGGGCGCAGCATGTTGCGCCCCTACGGATTCTGTATCCGTCCACTCCGGCGCGACCTGTTTTGCGTCGCCCCCGGACAAGCCGAGGATGCGCCCGTAGATGTGCTCGGCGAGCAGCGTTTGGCGCAGGTTGTAGCCCCACAGCAGCGGCTTCATGCCGCCGAAGCGTCGCTCGACGAAGGCGCTGAGCAGCCCGGTCGTATGCTTTGGCGTGTCGTGCAGAAATTCGTGGCGGATGCCCGCCGCGCGGTAGGCGCAGAAGCCGCCCTGACAGGGACCCATGCCCAGGCGCAGGTCGCGGCGCAGGTCGTTCAGCTCGACGACTTCACCCGCCTTGAGCGCCTCGATGATCTGCGGTTGGGTGACGATCTCGCACTCGCAGATCAATTCGCCCGGCTCCTCGCCGTGTTCGAGCGCGCCGAGGCGGTCACGCAGGTGGTGGAGCTTCTGCCGCTCCTCGTGGACGGACGGCAGGACGGTCGTCGCGGTGGCGCAGGGCGTCGTCATGCCGAGCCTGGCGCAGACGGCGTCGCTGACCTTCTCCGCCATCAGGCGGTAAGTGGTCAGCTTGCCGCCCAGGATGCTGACCAGTCCCTCGATGCCATCGCTCTGGGCGTGGTCGAGGACGGTAAACGTGCGCCTGGCTTCGCGCCCGGCGCTCCCGATGCCCTCTGCATCGGCGGGGTCGTAGAGCGGGCGCACGCCGCCCCATGCCCGCAAAATCCGCGCCCGGCTGATGCCCGGCGTCATCGCTTCGGCTTCGTCGAGAATGTGCGCGACTTCCCAGGCTTCGACGCGCGTGTCGCCGGGGTCGTCGGTCGTGACCGAGGTCGTGCCGATCACGCTGACCGTGCCGACGGGCACGAAGATGTCGCCGTCGCCGGGCGCGCGCAGCTTGTTGATCACGGTGTTGACCCAGCGCAGGTTGTAGGCGAGCATCGCGCCCCGGCTGAGGCGCATCGTGAACGACGCGCCCGCCAGCTCACCGATCTGCGCCGCCCAGGGACCCGCCGCGTTGATGGCGCAGGCGAAGGTCACGTCGAAAGTCTCGTCGTTGCGCAGGTTGCGCAGCACCGCCCCGACGAGGCGACCCCCCTCTTTGTGGAACGATTCGACGCGGTGGTAGGTCAGGAACTGCGCGCGTCCGGTCGCCTGCGCGCCTTTTTGCAGCGCGTGCAGCAAATCCCACGAGTTGCACGAGCCGTCCGGCACGGCGTAGACGGCTTCCAGCTTCGGGTTGAGCACGCGCTCGCGCTTGAGCGCCTCGCTTACGGGGACTGCGCGCGTCTCGATACCTGCGGCGGCGCAGCCCTTGAGCCACTGATCGACGTAAGATTGATCGTCGCCGGGGCAGAGGACGAAGTAGCCGCCGGTATCCTCAATCGCTTCGGGGGCGATGCGCCGGAGGATGCGGTTCTCGTCGATGCACTCTTTGGCGCTTTCGGGGTCGTGGACGGCGTAGCGCCCGCCGGAGTGGAGCAGCCCGTGATAGCGCCCGCTCGTGCCGGTAGCGAGGTCGCCCATCTCGGCGAGAACGACGCGCACCCCACGCAGCGCCAAATCCCAGGCGATGCCGCCGCCCGTTGCCCCGCCGCCGATCACCAGTACGTCTGTTTCCATCGATTTGCCCTAACGTTTGCCCTGTCGCTGCGCCGACCTAAAATCAATCTATACTGGTCTATTGTAGCGTGGACGAGGCAGAAAAATGACTCCAGTCGAACCTGAACCCGCCCCAAAACCGAAGCGCAAGCGCAAAACCAAAGCCGAACGTCAGGTGCAGGCTGCCGCCCAAGCGACAGCCGCTGCCAAGCCGATTGATCCGATGGTGTGGATCATCCTGGGCAGCTTGATCCTGTTCCTTGCGTTATGGACGTGGCTCGATCCGGTAGGGCTTGCCGACGCCGGGCAGCGCGCTGACCAGAGCATCGTTCAATACGTGCCGCTGCTCCTGATCCGCCTCATCGGCAGGACGCCCGCCGTCGTCATTTTGACGGTGCTCGGCGGCATCCCGTTGATCTGGGGGATAATCGGCTGGCTGCGCAAACGCTTCGGCAAGCCGGAGTAGGCGTGTTCGATTGAATACCCGGACTGGCGTTACAATCGAGACAGTGGACTGCCCGAAGAGGTAGTGAAATGCGGAAAGAACTGCTGGCAGCGTTACTGACGAGCGTCTACTGGATTATCGCGGGCTTCTTCGTCGCCTACAGCGCCTGGGACAGAGGCTATATAATCGGCGGAGCGAATAATTTTCCGGGCTATCAATCGACGCTGCCCGATCCGTATGCGCTGGGGATCGTATTAGCCGCTGCCGGGCTGGTGTTCTCGTTCATCGTCGTCCGCACGCTGCTGCCATCACGCGCAACCCAGCGCCGCCGCTTGATGCGCCTGCTGGACGACATCGGCGCGGAAGACATCGACGCTATTCAACACAAACTCGCCGCGCGCTCCGCCGAGGATGATTTCGGCGATTTGGAGCGTGCGGCTTCACTCCGGTCGCTGCTTCAGGAAGAGAAGCGCAAAAATCGGGCGAATTAACCGGGAGTCGGAATTGCGCCGATCTGCTGCATCATCTTGAGGGTGTCGAAACCCTCCCATTCTTCGGCGACCCTGCCGTTTTCCATGCGGAACAGCGAAATCCCCATGATCTCGATCTTGTTGCCGCTGGGCGGCGCGCCCATCATCGAGCCGGTATTGGTGCCGCGTGAAGTCCAGCGCACGGCGATGCGATCCTCATCCGCAAAAAAGTCCTCGACGGTCAGATGCACGTCGGGATAGGCGATGCGGTAGGAGGCGACCATCTGCTTGAATTCCTCGATACCGTGAATCTCCATCATCGGGATGTGTCCGACGTAGCTAGGCAGGAAGATTTCGTCGCAGGCATCGAGCGCGCCCTTGTTCCAGACCTCCTCCCAGATGCGGCTGACGACGCGCCGGTTGACAGTGTCCATGTCGTCGCAGGGCGTCAGCGCGCCACGCCAGATTTCGTCGGCATAAAAATCTTGCGAGTGCGTGGTCATCGGATCATCTCCTCAAAATTCTATTAAAGACAATCTTATTGCCAGCACAGGGGGGATGTCATCTGTCGAATGTAACTTTTCAGAGGAGCATCCCGCCGCGCGCACGCAGCGCCGCGATCACCTGGCGATCCGCTTTGCCGAAGCTGTAGGCGTCGAAGCGATCCGGCGTGACCCACGCCCAGGCGCGCACGCCGAGCGCCTGCGGCTCGCCGCCGGCGTAGCGACAGGTGAAGGCGTGCAGCGTGATCCTGAAGTGGGTGAAGCCGTGCCGCACCTTCGTGAACAGCTCGCCGACTTCGACCTCAATCGCCAGTTCCTCGCGTAATTCGCGGCGCAGGCATTCGGGCAGCGTCTCGCCCGCTTCCTGCTTGCCGCCGGGGAATTCCCACAGCCCGCCGAGCAAGCCTTCGAGCGGGCGCTGGGCGATCAGCACTTCGCCGCGCTCGTTCCAGATAATCCCGGCTGCCACGTCGTAGTGCGGTGTCCGGGCGCGCGTCGCCTTGACCGGGCGCTCGTCCTGCGTGCCCTGCTGGTACGCCGAGCAGTATTCGCGGATCGGGCAGTCCGAGCAGAGCGGCGCGCGCGGCTTGCAGATCAGCCGCCCCAAATCCATCAGCGCCTGATTGTAGTCGCCGACGCGATCCGTTGGCAGCCAGCGCTCGGCGATCTGCCAGAGCTTCGCCTTTGTCGATGCCTGCGCCACGTCATCCGGCAGATCGAGCAGGCGGGCGAAGACGCGGATCACGTTGCCGTCCAGCACCGGCGCGCGCACGCCGAAGGCGATGCTGGCGATGGCTCCGGCGGTGTAGCGCCCGATGCCGGGCAGCGCTTGCAGCCCCTCGACCGTCTCCGGGAAGCCGTGCGCGGCGATCTGTCCGGCGGCGCGGCGCAGGTTGCGGGCGCGGCTGTAGTAGCCCAAGCCTTCCCAGTGCTTGAGCACGTCGTCCAGCGGCGCGGCAGCCAGCGCCTCGACGGTTGGATACGCCGCCAGAAAGCGCGCATAATAGGGCTTGACCGTCTCGATCTGCGTCTGCTGGAGCATGATCTCCGAGAGCCAGACGTGATACGGGTCGCGCGCGCCGCGCCAGGGGAGTTCCGTGCCGGTCTGGTCGTACCACGCCAGCAGGTCGGTGGCGAACTGATTTGGGTCGGTTTCTCGCATAGCGTCGAATTATACCCGAAGGGATGGGAATGGAGTGGATCAGGCGGCTGCTGGGGGAGAAGTCATCACGGGATGTGGAAGCCTTTACCATCGCCTTTCCCGGCAATCCACCGCGTCGAGCCGTCCGCGCGCCCAATCATGCCGATCCCCGCGCCGTGATCCGGGCGCTGGCGCTGCCGCGTCCCACGCCGACGATCTTCATCTCCGGCGGCGCTGGCGCGATGAGCGCGGAGGCGGTCGGCGCGCTGCGCTCGATCATCGAGGATGGACTCGCGCCTTTCGCCAGCGAGCGCCAGATCAGCCTGATCGACGGCGGCACGTCCTCCGGCACGATGGCGTTGATCGGCAGCGCGCGCCAGCGCCGGGGCTACGATTTTCCGCTGATCGGCGTCGCGCCGGAGCGCATGGTGATCTACCCCGGTCGTGAGCTGTCCATTCAGGGCGTCGAACTCGATGCCGGGCATTCGCATTTCGTGCTGACCGACGGCGATCAGTTCGGCGCGGAGTCGGAGTTGATTCTGCGGCTGGCTGCCGCGCTGTCGGAGTCGGGCGCGCGCAAGCGCCTGACGATGGTGATCAACGGCGGCGAGGTCGTCAAGCGAGAGGCGCAGCGCTGCGCGACGCGCAAGCCGCGCTTCCCGCTGCTGGTTCTGGAGGGCAGCGGGCGCTTCGCCGACGAACTGGCGGCGAGCCGCAAGCGCGGCAGCAGCGACCCGCTGATCCGCGACATTCTCGACAAAGGGATCGTGCATTTCCTGCCGGTGAGCGCCGGGGCGGAGAACCTGTATCGCTGGCTGGAGAATTTCTTCGGGTATTGAGGCGATCAGGGGACGTGGGCACGGATTCACATCCGCGCCCACGTCGATATGTCAGGTTACAGTCCGCTCAGCCCGGCGGGCGTGGCTTCCGGCGTGGCTTCCGGCGTCGCCTCCAGCGCGCCGAGACCGCCCAGCCCCAGCCCGGCGGTGGTAGGAACAGGCGTCGGCTCGCTGACGGCGGGGACGTGAACCGACTTCACGATTGCCAGCAGAGCGTCGGCGTTGGCGTCGAAGCTCGTCGCCGTTCCGGTGGCGGTGACGTAGGCGATCTGGTCGCCGAACGGCAGCAGCGCCAGGTAGCCGCGCTCTCCGCCGGAGATCACCGCGTACAGTCCGCCCCCGCTGCCTTTGAGCGGCTGCGCTGCCTGCTCGACGGTGTAGCCCTGAAGATTGCCGAGCGCGCGCTCCATCAACCCGCTCAGATCAGGGTTAGCGGGGTCAATGCCGAACTGCGACATCGGGTAGAGGATGATCAACCCGCCGTTCCCGCTGATCGGCGTCTGCGGGGCGAGGTCGGGCTTCGCGGAGAACAGGCGCGACTGCGCGGCGGCGTCGCTATCACCGTAGGCGAGGACGGTGGCGTCGGCGATGTGGTCGAGCACAGTCCAGTTGCCAGGAATTTCCAGCGAAACGCCGTCGTCGCTGCTGCGCACCGTCACCAGCTCGGCAGGCGCGACTTCTTCGGAGGGCGCGGGTTCAGGTGTCGCGGGGGTGCCTTGCTCCGGCGGGATACGGATGCTTTCGAGGATCGCGTTGGTTTCGCCGGTGTGGGCTGCCGGGTTGTCGCTGATGACGATGGCGACGAGAAGCTGCGTATCCGAGTACAGCACCGCGATGGAGCCTACGTCGGTGACTGCTAACTGCCCGTCGTACTGGTCGCTGAAGACGTGCGCCTGCGGCTGCTGCTCGATCTGCGCGCCGACGCTGGTCAGCAGGGCGAGCAGGCTCTGCATCAACGGCGTGACCACCGGCGCGGGCGCCTGCTGCCCGATATTCACCACACCGATCAATCCGCCGATGCCGCTGAATTGCCCAGGGGCATTTCCGAGGACGAGAAAATTATTACTGCCTGTGAGCGTTGCTGCGGTATCGCCAAAGACCATCGCATCGCCAAAGTTTTCGACGGTGGTGGATTGGCTTTGCCATCCGGTGGGCAGATGAAATGAGAAAACGCCTGTTGGGCTGACGATGACCGACGTGGCGGTCTCCTGCGCGCTGCCGACGTAGACGGCGCTGAGCGCGAGCGTGAGGAGCAGGACGACGAGGAACCGTGAGGTGCGGTGTCGAGGAAGAAACACTGTAAGTCTCCTTAATGTAAGTCCAATATCTCCGTTCATTATAGTGTTATTCGAGCTATTTGCGTGGAATTTCACGAGCTGTGACGGCGGAAATTTTACGACTTTTTTATTAGGGATTATGGGAGGTTGAGGGGGGCTTTGGTTTCGTTCTCACGCTGAATCTGCGCGTCAAACTCCGCTTTGTGCATGTGATAGAACGCCATTGCCGCGTAAACCTGACCGATATGTACGCCGAACTGCGCTGCGACTTTTCCCGCTGATTCACGATCTTTGGGATCGTAAACGTACACCACATCGATGACTCTGACCTGCGAATCTTTGATAATCGGTTGCCCGTTGCGGATTTTGGGGTCGGAGACGATCTCGTCAATGAGGTGATGGGTTTGCGCCATTGAAGAGCCTTTCTACTGCTGATTTTGCTGTTTGCGCTGCCATTCCTCAACGACAGCGAGAGCTTCAGGTGTGCCAATACGGACTAAAGCATCTGCGGCAGCATCACTAACTCTTTTCCCCGTAAACCAGAGGTCATCATCGCTCAGATGGTCGATTAATGCTGCTACAGCAGACTTATCCGCTATAGAGCCTAGTGCCTCCGCAGCATACCCACGAACGTAGCTATCTTCGTAATTAAGGCTTGTTGTTATTATATCAGGGACAGACTTTTTGTCTTGCATTATGCCTAATGCTTCTGCTGCGTATGCACGAGTCGTATTTCCTGGATCATGCAATAACCTCCGAAATTCCGATACAGCGGTCTTATCTTTGAGTTTTCCTAGTGCGCGTACTGCGGCGGCACGGACGCTAACTGTAGAATCACGGAGAGCTTTTTTCAAAGCGGGTGAAGCACCGGTTCCACCAATTTGTCCTAATGCCTCAGCAGCTTCGGCTCGAACGATAAATTCCGGATCATTTATTATCAAATCGGCTAGTTTTTCTACCGCTTTCGTATCTCCAATTTTAGCTAATGCTCTTATAGCGTAGCTGCGTGTCCATTCATCTCTATCTTCAAGAAGCTTTATCAACCCAGGTACAGCTCCCCTAGCTTGAATGCGACCTAAAGTACGCACAACATCAGCTTTAACGGCAATGTCAGGATCACGCAACTTGTCTAGCAAATCTGAGAAATCTTGCTGATCAATTTGCGTCTCGGCAGCCTCTATATTTTGAGTTGAGCGCTCATCACACTCATGAAGTATTTTCTCTAATGCCTCAAACAGCAGTGACCAAGGTCGCTCTCTATTTGCGGAACTCCGGAAATCTACTCTCTGCAAATCACGTAGTTTATAGTGAAGGTCTATGTCTTCCCGAAGAATAGTTATTATCTTTTTCTTTAATCCCAGTGCATAAGCCCATTCATATGTTACATTTTCTGACAGCTTCGAACCTTGTGTCATAACAATGACGATTGCGCAGGCTTCTTCGATTTTCTGATCAATCGCCAAAGTCCAATCATCTGCTATACCAATATCTTCGGCCATCCATGTATCAATTTGTCTATTCTTCAATTCATGCCGTAGCAGGTTAGCGAAATCGGTTCCATCTTTTGTTGAGTATGAGATGAATATGTATTGCACTATTTCCTCGCAGTGAGTTCTATGCATTGTTCACATAATTGTCTATTCTATAACAAAAGTGCCGAGCGATCCCTCACTCAGCACTCAGTCCTGCCGTTACTCCCCCGTCGGCACCCAGATGTTCTTGACCTGCGTCGCTTCCTGCAAGAACTCCTCGCCCGCGCCCTGCTCGGCGTCGAACCAGTCGCGCGCGATGCCGTAATCGACCCACGTCCGCTTCATGTTGCCCGCCGAGCGCTCCTCGACCAGCTTGCTCCCCGCCGCCGATCCGAAGTACCACACCGCATCGACGTTATCGTGATCCGCCAGCGTCTTGATCAGCGTGTCGCGCGCGCCCGTGACGATGTTGACCACGCCGTTGGGCACGTCCGACGTTTCCAGCACCTGATAGAAGTCGGTCGCGCTCAGCGGGAAGCGCTCCGACGGCACGATCACGACGGTGTTGCCGCGCGCGACCGCCGGGGCGAACAGCGAGACGAACGCCAGCAGCGGCGCCTCGTCCGGGCAGGCGATGCCGATCACGCCGACCGGCTCGTGCAAGCCGAGCGTCATGCCGCGCATCGGCGTCTCCTGAATCGCGCCGCCGTACTTGTCGCAGTAAGCGGCGTAGGTGAACAGCCGCTCCATCGACGCCTCGACCTCCGCCTGCGCCTCCTTGAGCTTGCAGCCCGTCATGGCGACCAGCCGCCGCGCGAATTCGTCGGCGCGGGCGTTCAGGTTCTCGGCGATGTAGTAGAGGATTTGCGCGCGGCTGTGCCCCGGCTTCAGCCCCCAGCTCTCGGCTTTGCGCGCCGCTTCCACCGCGTCGCGGATGTCCTTGCGATTGCCCTCCGCCACTTGCCCGACTTCCTCGCCGCTCGGATTGAAGATCGGGCGGGTGTAGTTACCGTCCGGGCGCTTCTGCGCGCCGCCGATGAACAGCTTGGCGGTGCGGTCGATGCTCGGCAGATCGCCATTGGCATGATCGTGTCCGTTGAGCGGCGCGGGTATCGCGCCTACGACGTGATCAGTGACCTTGCTTTTCTCCCTTCTCCCCGCTTGCGTGGGAGAGGGGTCGGGGGAGAGGGGCTTTGGTCTGTCCTGCCACTTCGGGCGGATGTACTCGAACAACCCTTCGCGCCCGCCTTCACGCCCGAAGCCGCTCTCGCGGTAGCCGCCGAAGCCCGCCGCCGCGTCGAACAGGTTGGTGCAGTTGACCCACACCGATCCCGCCTTGACCTTGCGCGCCACGTCGAGCGAGAGGTTAACGCTCTCGCTCCAGATGCTCGCCGCCAAGCCGTAGCGCGTGTTGTTCGCCAGCTTGACCGCTTCGTCGGGTGTGCGGAAGGTCAGCGAGACGACGACGGGTCCGAAGATTTCCTCCTGCGCCACCACCGACGCTGCGCCCACGTTGCTGATCAGCGTGGGCAGATACCAGCAGCCGCGCTCCGGCAGCGGGCAGTCGGGCTGGTAGATGTCCGCGCCCTCGGCGATGCCTTTTTGCACCCAGCCGTCAATCGTCTCGCGCTGGATCGGGTCGACTATCGCGCCCACGTCGATGCCCTTGTCGAGCGAGTCGCCCAGGCGCAGCAGCCCCATGCGCCGCCGCACCTTCGCCAGAAAGCCCTCGGCGATGCTCTCCTGCACCAGCAGGCGCGACCCGGCGCAGCAGACCTGCCCCTGATTGAACCAGATGGCATCGACCAAGCCCTCGACCGCCCCGTCCTGATCGGCGTCGTCGAAGACGATGAAGGGCGACTTGCCGCCCAGTTCGAGCGAGAGCCGCTTGCCGCTGCCCGCCGTCGCCCGCCGGATGATCCTGCCGACGTTGGTCGATCCGGTGAAGGCGATCTTGTCGAAATCGGGATGCTCGGTGATCAGCGCGCCGGTCTGGTCGCCGCCCGTGACGACGTTGACGACGCCCGGCGGCAAGCCCGCTTCGGCGATGATCTCGCCAAAGAGCAGGGCGGTCAGGCTGGTGTAGGGCGCGGGCTTGATGACGACGGTATTGCCCATCGCCAGCGCCGGGGCGATCTTCCACGCCAGCATCAGCAGCGGGAAGTTCCAGGGGATGACCTGCCCGACGACGCCGACGGGCTGGTAGTCGGCTAGCTCGCGCTCCATCAGCTCCGCCCATCCGGCGTGATAGTAGAAGTGGCGCGCCACCAGCGGGATGTCGATGTCGCGCGATTCGCGGATCGGCTTGCCGTTGTCGAGCGATTCCAGCACGGCGAGCAGGCGATAATGCTTCTGGATGTTGCGGGCAATGGCGTAGAGATGGCGCGCGCGGGCGTGCCCGCTCAGCTTGCTCCACGAGGCGAAGGCTTCGCGGGCGGCGGCGACGGCGTTATCCACGTCCTCCTTGCCCGCGTCGGCGACCTTTGCCAGCGGATCGCCGTCGCGGGGTTGGTGCTGGGCAGGTACTTGCCGGACTTCGGCTCCGTCCAGTGATTGTTGACAAACAGCCCGAACTTGCGCTCGTGCGCGTCGAGCCAGGCGTAAGCGGTGTCCGGCGCTTCCGGCGCGGGTCCGTAGGTCATGGCTTCGCTTAGGAAAATTTCGGCGACTGACATGGTTATCTCCCCTCTCCCCCGACCCCTCTCCCACGCAAGCGGAGAGAGGGGTGACTTCTAGCGGGATTGATCTCGAAAAGCTGAACGGATTTTATTCAAAACCAACGGCAAGTTATTTTCGACCTCTTCGGCGCTTACGCGAATGAACCGAACACCGAGTGATTCAATGATTTCCTGCCTGAGCGCGTCACCTTCACGCTGTGATTCGTAAATCCCGCCGTCAACTTCGACCGCTAGACTTTCTTCAGGACAATAAAAGTCAACCACGAACGCGCCGATTGGATTTTGACGACGAAACTTTCGACCATCAAGCTGCTTGCGCCGTAACGCCTGCCAGAGAATTTCCTCACTTAACGTGTGTTCTTTCCGTAATTCCACCGCGAGATCGTGCATCTTGGCTTTCAACTCCGGCGGGATCTTCCAGCGCTCTTTGCCTCAACGTGTCCTTCTACAGTTGCGCATCTTTTCCCTCTCCCCGCTTGCGTGGGAGAGGGAGGCGAACGAAGTTCGCAGGGAGAGGGGGCAATCTCACCCCATCGGCATGTAATTTTCGGCGGCGTAGCGCCCCGTGACGTGGTGCGACAACTGCCGCTCGATGTCGGTCAGCAGCGAGCTGGCGCCGATGCGGAACAAGTCCGGGAACAGCCACTCGTCGCCGAGTTCTTCCTTCATCAAAATCTGGAAGTTGAGCGCCTGCTTCGCCGTGCGGATGCCGCCCGCCGGTTTGAAGCCGACCTTGTAGCCCGTCCGCTCCTGATAGGCGCGGATCATGCGGGTCATGACCAGCCCAACTTCCAGCGTCGCGTTGACCGCTTCCTTGCCTGTCGAGGTCTTGATGAAGTCCGCGCCCGCCATCATGCAGACCAGGCTGGCTCTGGCGACGTTGCGCAGCGTGCCCAGTTCGCCCGTCGCCAGAATCGTTTTCATGTGGGCGTCGCCGCAGGCGGCGCGGAACTGGCGCACCTCGTCGTAGAGCGCGTCCCAGTTCCCCGTCAGCGCGTGCGGGCGCGTGATCACGATGTCGATTTCTTTCGCGCCCGCTTCCACCGACGCGCGAATTTCCTCGACGCGCAGCGGAAAGGGATTTGACCCCGCCGGAAAGCCGGTCGAGACGGCGGCGACCGGAACATTTGTCCCTTCCAGCGCTGCCACCGCATCGGCGACGCGGGCGTGATAGACGCAGACCGCGCCGGTCGTGATGCCGAGGTCGCCCACGCCGAGCGCGTCGAGCAAATCCTGGCGCACGGGCTGGCGCGCTTTGGCGCACAGCCGCCGAACGTTGCCGGGTGTATCGTCGCCGGAGAGGGTGGTCAGGTCGATGCAGGTGACGGCGCGTAACAGCCATGCCGCCTGCCAGTCCTTCTTGATCGAGCGGCGCGTGCCCATCGTCGCCGCCCGGCGCTCGGTCGCGCTCAGGTTGACTCGCGCCGCGTTCACCCAGCCCAGATCAAGCGGGGTGCCCGGATTGCGTTCGTGCTGTCGCTGATGGATGTCTTGTGCCTGAAGTTCGGGGATAGCCATCGGAGCCTTCCACGAAATAATCGTCTGTTTAGATGATTATAACATGGCGGCATTGTCATTCGTGGACGTGAATTGACGCGACGACCAGCCCATCCTCGTCCTGCGGGGAGCGCAGGCGCTCGCCGGTGTCGCGGCGATAAAACCCCGTGACCAGTTGATACGTTCCCGGCGGCACGTCGGTGAGCGGAAGCGTGAACGGGCGGCTGATCAGCGTTTCGGTCGGGTCGTCCCAGGCAGAACTGGGGCGGCGCAAATCGGGCAGCGGATCGCCGTCGATCTGCGCGACGATTGCCCCCGTTTGTGGGTCAATCAGATGATTGTAAACCACGTAGGCGGCGTCAGTGGGCTGCTCTGCCTGCCAGTAGAGCGTAAACTGAAGCGTATCCTCCGGCGTGACATCCGTCGCATTTAAATCGTAGCCGACCCAGTCAATCGAGCCGAGTTGTCCTTGCGCGGGATGCTGAATCGGAGCCAGACGGAGCACCGCCATATCGGGACCGCGATAGTCGGGCGAGGGCGGGTATGCCTTGAGCAGGAATACCTGCTTGCCGACCTCCGGCGCGAGGTTCTGGTAATCCCCGTAGGGAATGATGGCGTAAGTCACGCCGTCCGCGCGCGCTGCCGCTAAGCCCTGCGCGTTGAGCATCGCCGCTCCGGCGTAAGGAAAGACATTAGAGCCTGCGTAGCCGCCCCATTCACGATTGAAGGTCTTGTGGTTGTCGACCGGCGCGATATAGGAGCCAGGCGGTACGCTGATGTCCATCCAGTGCGCCAGATCGTTGCGCCGATCTGGAAGGGTACGGTTATAGGCATCTGCCAGCGCCTTGTTGAAGTCCGGTATGAGGAGGATGACGATTACCGCCGTGACCAGCGCGCCAATCGCTAAGCGCCGCTGCGTGAGCCGCGCCGCGAATGCCTCAATCCATCCCGCCAGACCAACGCCTATCAGCACGGCTAAAAACGCCAGCGCGCCGATCATCTGGCGGATGTCGTATGCGCCGAACAAGCCGACCCCGAACAGCCAGAAAAGCAGCGCGGCTGCGACGCCGCCGATTCGCCACAGATGTCTGCGCGACAGCGCGATTCCGGCAGCGGCGAGGGCTGCCAGCAGCCAGCCAGCGGCGTTAGTTGTGACGAGCAGGTTGATTCCTTGCAGCAGGCGATCCGCTGATGGAAGGCTCATGTTGTTGGTTGGCGCGACCCAGTATGGAATCTGGTTGGCATCGAGCGAGGGATAGATCAGCACCAGCCAGAAGGCGAACGCCCCGACGATCAGCGCGCGCAGGATGAACTTGTCGCGGATATGGCGTCGGTCGGCGTTCGGCTCCAGCAGCGGAGTCAGCGATACGAGCAGCAGCAGCGGCAGCACGAAACCCGATTGGTATTTGAAGACGATCCCCAGCAGGTTCGTGACGATGCCTGCGGTGACCCAACCATCCCGGCGATAGATCACGCCTGCCAGCACCAGATAAACTGCCAGCACCGTAAAGAGCGCAACAAACGTATCTGCGGTCGCGTAGCGCGCGTGCTCGATGGCAGTGGGATTGATCGCCCACAGGAGCGCTGCCAGCAGCCCGGCACTTGGGGTTGTCAGCAGGCGTCCGAGCAAAGCGATCACGACGAGCAGGACAAGGCTCGCTGTGATGGAGAGCAGACGGATCATCCAGATGACGGTTGATGGGGGTGTAGTGGGATCGTGGAAGAAACGGAGGAACAGATAATTCAGCGTGATAATGCCGGGAGGATAGCCCTCATAATGGAGCGGCTTCGACGTGCCTGTGTCGATGATCATCTGCGCCGCGAGGCTGAAGTTTGGCTCGTCAGGATGATCGACGTAGGGCAGGCTGAAATTGTAGCCCGTGAATCGAAGCGTGCCTCCAATCAGCAGAAGAACAGCCAGCGCCAGCCACCAGGCTGTCCGTTCGTTTATACGACTGCGCATTGTCTTAGGATGTTTTTGCCGTGGAAGGCATCTGCTCAACCAACTCGGCTCGGTAGGCGACGAGTTCTTCGCGGATGAGCGGGAGCACTTTGACGATGTCTTTGACTTCCAGCACCAGTGCCGGATGCCCCGCCTGAAGCCGCTCCGAAAGCATTTCGACTTCTTCCTTGCGGTAGCCGGATTCGAGCAGGTTCACGGCGAAGCGCCCGGTCATGCGACCCAGCAGCCCGCCGACCAGCGCGCCCGCGCCGACCGCGATGATCGCGCCGATGCCCGGCAGCGCCAGCGCCCCGAACTGCACCATGCCCAGCGCCGCGATTGCCGCGCCCAGCGTGCCGCCGGTGATCCCGCCCTCGTCGGGACCAAGCTCATCGTTGAAGACGACGACTTCGCCGTTACGGGCTTTGGCGACGATGGCGGCGTGTTGAATCTGTAAATCCTGGAGTTCGACCAGATGATCCAGCGCTTTGGTCAGCATTTTCCGCGACGGAAACACCGCCACGATCAGTTCATCTGCCATCGTCCCTCCTACCCGCTTCGAGCATTCTTACTGTTGCACGATTTCGGCTTCAAAAGGCTTGAGGTCTGCCGCAAGCCGCGACATCATCGACTGATCGCCCTCGACTTCGACGACCATAGCGATCTTCCCGGCGTTGAGGTGGTGCGCCAGCGTTTCAAGCTGCGCGTTGTTGATGCCCATGTCCATCAGTGCCGCGCTGATACCACCCGTCGCGCCGCCGACCAGCCCACCGACGAGCGCGCCCGCGCCAATGGCGATAATGGGACCGACGCCCGGCAGGAGAAACGCGCCCAGCCCGGCGATACCCAACGCGCCCATCAACGCGCCGAGGGTTCCTCCGGCGATGCCGCCCTCGTTCGGGTTAATGTCGTCCTCGTATATGAGGGTTTCGCCATCTTCTGCCTTTGCGATGATCGCAGAATGTTTGATCTTTGCGTAGGGGAGGCTCTTGATCAGGTCCACTGCGTCCAACATCGTCCCGCGCGAGGGAAATACCAGCATCACGACTTCCGACATGTGTTGACTCCTTCGCATTCGGTTGCCCACATTATACTACACGCCCGGCGACTTCCCTACCATCCTTGACGTGTCACGCTGATTATGATACGATGCACGCCATCTCATCAAGAGCGCGTGAGGGTAACGGCCCGTTGAACGCGCAGCAACCCCCGGAGCGCTGGGAAGGTGCTAAGTCCGTCAGGCAGTGTCCTGAGAGATGAGTGTGAGCAGATAAGCCTGCACGCGCCTCTCCCTGCCGGAGCGGCGTTTTTGTTTTTACGTGGGGTGCTCATGTATCCGATCCTCGAATTCGACGAATCGCCAGAAGCGCTGATCGAGCCGGGCAAGGTGCTTTCCCGGCTGGACAATCTGCCGGAACACTGCGTATTGTGCTTCTTCAACGACGTGATCGGCAGCATCTGCGCGCAGGACGACCACTTCTATCATCTGGGCAGCGAGATCGGCACGAACCCGATTTACGTGATCGAGCAGGATGGCAGGCGCCTCGCCGTGATCCATCCCGGCGTCGGCGCGCCGCTGGCGGCGGCGGTGCTGGAGGAGGCGATTGCGCTCGGCTGCCGCAAGTTCATCGCCTGCGGCGGCGCGGGCGTGCTCAACCGCGAGATCGCGGTCGGGCATCTGGTCATTCCGCTGGTGGCGGTGCGCGACGAAGGCACGTCGTACCACTATCTGCCGCCGGGGCGCGAAGTCGCCGCCAGCGCGGACGGGATCGCGGCGATCCGCCAGACGCTCGACGCCCACGACATTCCTTACGTGACCGGTAAAACGTGGACGACCGACGCGATCTATCGAGAGACGCCCGCCAAGATCGCGCGGCGGCGCGACGAAGGCTGCATCACCGTCGAGATGGAGGCGGCAGCGTTCTACGCGGTCGCGCAGTTCCGCGACGTGACTTTCGCGCAGATTCTCTATGGTGGGGATGACATCAGCGGCGAAGTCTGGGATCAACGTGGCTGGCAAACGCGGTCGTCCACGCGGGAAAAACTATTCTGGCTAGCGGCTGAAGCATGTTTACGGCTCTAGTCCCTTTATAATGAGAATAACCACTGTGAAAAAAAGGGATAGTCATGCCGAAAGTTGGAATTCGCACACGCTTTACCGTGATCCTGACTGTGATCTTCCTCGCCGCGCTGGTCGCCTCGTGGGCAATTTTCTCGCCCATGCTCCAAGCCCATGCGCAGGATGAAATCGCTTATCGCGCCCAGCTTCTGATGGAGACCCTGAACGCGGTGCGAACCTACACCAGCCAGCACGTTAATCCGCTGCTGGCGGAGCGGCTGCAAAACGAAGATCAGTTCATCTCCGAGACGGTACCGGCATTTTCGGCAGCGATGGTTTTTCAGAATCTTCAGAGTAAGGATCAGTACCAGAACTTCAGTTACAAAGAGGCGGCACCCAACCCGACCAATCCGCGCGACCTCGCCGACCCGTTCGAGATGCAGTTGGTCGACACGTTTCAGAGCGATTCATCGGTCAAGGAGCTGAGCGGATTCACGACGCGCAACGGCGAGCCGGTTTTCTACACGTCGCGCCCGCTGACCGTCAGCGCGGAAAGCTGCCTGGCGTGCCACAGCGACCCGGCGACCGCGCCCGCCAGCCTGCGCAATACCTATGGTACGTCCGGCGGCTTCGGCTGGCATCTCAACGAGATCATCGCCGCGCAGACGATTTACCTGCCCGCCAACGACGTTTTCCAGCAGGCGCAGGACGCTCTGCTCGCCGTCATGGGCGGCATCGCCGTGATCTTCGCGGCGGTGGTGCTGGTGATCAACGGGCTGCTGCGGCGCACGGTCATTCGTCCGATTGTCGTGATCGCTCGCGTGGCGCAGTTGCTCGGCAGCGACAAGCTGACGCCGACTTCGCCGGAGCTGGTCAGCATCAGCGCGGTCTCCCAGCGCACGGATGAGTTTGGACACACGGCGGAGATCGTCCGGCGCGTGGCGCAGGAGATTTACGAGCGGGAGCAACAACTGAAGCAGACCATCCAGTCGCTTCAGATTCAGGTGGACAAGGAGCGGGAGAGTCAAGAAGTGGAACAGATCACCGACTCTGAGTATTTCCAGAATTTGCAGAAGCGCGTCCACGAGATGCGCCAGCGCAGCGAGGCATCGGACGCCAATCCTGCGCAGCCTGACCCGCCGAACGAGACGCAAGAATGATGGACGTGAAGCGCATCGCCCTGCCGCCTGGTTCCAGCCTCAGCCGCCCGCCGCGCGCCATGCTCGGCTATGCCTGCCTGGAGGACACCTTCCTGAGGGAAGGCGCGTGGTATCTGGTAGCGGACTGGCGGAGCTGGCGGCACGGCGAATCGGTCGAGGCGTTCCGGCACGCGGGCGTGGTCAACACGGGTTTGCACGTGGGCAACATGGTCGCCTTCTACACGCCGAGCGGGATGTTCCTCGGCTATGCGCGGGTGACGACGATCCGCATGAGCAACGCCAGCAGCCTGACGCAGGACGAGATCGGCGCGTTGGATTACAACGACGACGAGTATCAGGAGTTTCTGCATTTCGAGAACGAAGCCGGGTGGTACGTCGCGCTGGAGCGGGTGGAGTTGACGTGACCGTGGATACGGCGCAGCGGCGCTCAATTCGGTTGCAGGGATACGATTACTCGGGTGACGGTGGTTACTTTCTGACGATTTGCGCTCATCGGCGCGCCAGTTTGTTCGGCGAGATTGTTGACGGTCAGATGCAATTGAGCGAGTGGGGTGAGATTGTGCAGCAGGAATGGTTGCAGACGGCGGTCGTTCGCCCGTATGTCGTGTTGGACGATTTCGTTGTGATGCCGAATCATTTTCACGCGATTGTGTTCATTATGAAACCGGACGACCAACCGCGTGACGTTGGCACGCCCCGACCGGATGGCGACACCGTAGGGGCACGGCGCGCCGTGCCCCTACAACCGCAACATGCGTTTGGTAAACCCGTTGCGGGTTCGTTGCCAACAATTGTTGGTGCATTCAAATCCGCCGTGACCAAACGCATCAACGAACAGCGTGGCACGCCGGGCACACCCGTATGGCAGCGCAACTACTACGAACACGTCATCCGTAACGAATTGTCGCTGAACGACATCAGATCATATGTCCAGACGAATCCCGCGCGCTGGGCGGAAGACGACGAAAACCCGGCGAATGCTGCCGGAGTAGATCGGAGCAACGCATGACCAAACGATACACGAACCGCACCTACAGCAACCGACGCTATCTCGATGCCATCGCCGATCACGTGGTGATCTTCGACGGCGCGATGGGTACCAATATCCAGCGCTGCCACCTGACGGCGGACGACTTCGGCGGCGAGCAGTATAACGGCTGTAACGACTATCTGGTCATCACCCGCCCGGACGTGATCGAGGAGATTCACGCCTCGTTCCTGAGCGTGGGCAGCGAAGTGGTCGAAACCGACACCTTCCGCGCCAATCCGCTGACGCTCAAGGAATACGGCTTAGGGGATCGCGCCGAGGAGATCAACCGCGTGGCGGCGCAGTTGGCGCGCAAAGTCTGCGACCGCTTCGAGGCGGAGACGGGCATCCCGCGCATGGTCGCCGGGAGCATGGGTCCCTCCGGCAAGCTGCCCAGCGGCAACGACCCCGATCTGAGCAACATCACCTTCGACGAGCTGGCGCAGGTCTTCTACACGCAGGCGAAGGGCTTGATCGAAGGCGGCGTCGATCTGCTGCTGCTGGAGACCAGCCAGGACATCCTCGAAGTCAAGGCGGCGATCTGGGGCATCAACCAGTATTTCGAGGAAGCGGGCGTGCGCATCCCGATTCAGGCGCAGGTCACGCTCGATACCAGCGGGCGCATGTTGTTCGGCACGGACATCGCCAGCGCGCTCGCCACGCTGGAGACGCTGCAAATCGACGTGATGGGCATCAACTGCTCGACGGGTCCCGAATATATGCGCGAGCCGGTCAAGTATCTGGTCGAACACAGCCCCTTCCCGATCAGCGTGCTGCCCAACGCGGGCTTGCCGATCAACGTCGAGGGCGAGGCGGTCTACCCGATGGAACCCGATCCCTTCAGCGACATGGTGGCGGAGTTCACGCGCTGGGGCGTCGGCATCGTCGGCGGCTGCTGCGGCACGCACGCCGAGCACCTCGACAAGCTCTATCGCAAGGTGCATGGACACTCCTACGCGGAAGAAGTCGAAGCCCGTAAGAACGGGGCGCAGACCCGTCCGCTCAAGGTGAAGCCTCTGGATCGCCATCCCGACGACCCGGCGAAAACGTCAAGTAACATGCGCGCCGTCAATATGGTGCAGAACCCCGGTCCGACCATGATCGGCGAGCGCGTCAACACGCAGGGCAGCCGCAAGGTCAAGCAGCTTCTGCTGGCGGACGACTACGACAGCGTGATCCCAATCGCCGTGAAGCAGGTCGAAAGCGGCGCGCACATGCTCGACGTGCAGGTGGCGCTGACCGAGCGCGCCGACGAAGCCGAGCAGATGAAGACGCTGGTCAAGAAGCTGTCGATGGCAGTCGAAGCGCCGCTGATCATCGACGTGACCGAGCCGGCGGTGGCGGAGGCGGCGCTGTCGGTCTATCCGGGGCGCGCGCTGATCAACGGCAACAACCTGGAAAATGGGCGCGAGCGCATCGACAAGGTGATGCCGATTGCGCGCAAGTACGGCGCGGGCGTGCTCTCGATGACGATTGACGAAGAAGGCATGGCGCACACCCGCGACCGGAAGCTGGCGATTGCCCAGCGCATCCGCGACATCGCCGTCAACGACTACGGACTCGCGCCGGAAGACCTCGTCTTCGACACGCTGACTTTCCCGCTCACGACCGGGCAGGAGGATTTGCGCAACGACGCCATCGAGACGCTGGAAGGCATCAAGCTGATCAAGCAGCGCATCCCCGGCGTGATGACGGCGCTCGGCATCAGCAACATCTCGTTCGGCATCACCCCGGCGGCGCGCGGCGTGCTCAACAGCGTCTTTCTGTACCATGCGGTGGCGGCGGGGCTGGACATGGCAATCGTCAACCCGGCGCACATCACACCCTACGCCGAGATTCCCGAAGAGCAGCGCAAGCTGGCGGACGACCTGATCTTCAACACCGATCAGGACGCGCTGCCGCGCTTCATCCAGTACTTCCAGGAGCACGACGTGAAGCTGGCGCAGCAGGAAGAAAGCGACCCGACCGCCGACATGACCGCCGAGCAGGCGATCCACTGGCAGATCGTCCACCGCAAGAAGGAAGGCGTCGAGGCGCTGATCGACGAGTGCCTGACGCGGCAGGACGCCGTCGGCGTGCTCAACAACGTGCTGCTCCCGGCGATGAAGGAAGTCGGCGACAAGTTCGGTGCGGGCGAGTTGATCCTGCCGTTCGTGCTGCAAAGCGCCGAGGTGATGAAGAAGACGGTTGGCTATCTCGAACAGTTCATGGACAAGGTCGAGGGCGTCACCAAAGGCACGGTCGTGCTGGCGACGGTCTACGGCGACGTGCATGACATCGGCAAGAATCTGGTCAAGACGATTTTGAGCAACAACGGCTACACCGTCTACGACCTGGGCAAGCAGGTTCCGGCGAACACCATCATCGAGAAGGCGGTCGAGTACAACGCCGACGCCATCGGCTTGAGCGCGCTGCTGGTCAGCACCAGCAAGCAGATGCCGCTGATCGTCAACGAGCTGGCGCGGCGCAAGCTCAAATTCCCGGTGCTGATCGGCGGGGCAGCGATCAACCGCAAATTCGGGCGGCGCATCCTGTTCCTTGAGGACAGCGACCAGCCCTACGAGCCGGGCGTGTTCTACTGCAAGGACGCCTTCGAGGGGCTGGACGTGATGGAGACGCTGATCAACCTGGACAAGCGCGCGCCCTTCATCGACCGCATCAGGGACGAAGCCTATCACGAACTGGACAAGCCGGTGCCGGTCAAGCGCACGCGCCGCTACGACCGCGTCAGCGACGTACTACCCGCGCCGGACATCCCGACGCCGCCCTTCTGGGGCGTCAAGACGATCCGTGAGATGCCGCTGGAGATCGTGCTGCAACATCTGGCGAAGAAGGAACTGTTCCGCCTGTCGTGGGGCGCGGGCAACACGCACGGCGACGAGTGGGCGAAGCTGGAAGCGGAGTACGAGGCGCGGCTCGACCGGATGACGCGCGAGGCGCTGCGCGAGCATACGCTCAAGCCGCAGGCGGTGTACGGCTATTTCCCCGCCAACAGCGACGGCGACGATCTGGTCATTTACGATCCCGCGCCGTTCCAGGCAGCGTTGATGAATGGTAACGGCGTAGGGGCACGACATGTCGTGCCCAAAACCGAAATCGCCCGCTTCCATTTCCCGCGCCAGCCGTTCGGGGAATACCTGTGCATCAGCGACTATTTCCTGCCCGCCAGCAGCGAGAGCGGTCAGGTCGATACGGTGGCGCTGCAAATCGTGACGGTCGGCGCGGAAGCCAGCCAGCATTTCGACAAGCTGCAAGCCGCCGACCGCTACAGCGATGCCTATTTCTTTCACGGGCTGGCGGTGCAGGCGGCGGAAGCGACCGCCAACTACGTCAACCGGGTGATCGTCAACGGGCAGTTGAGCATCCCGCAGGGGCGCGGCAAGCGCTATAGCTGGGGCTATCCCGCCTGCCCGGATTTGAGCGAGCACGCCGTGCTGCTGAGCCTGCTGCCGCAGGCGAAAAGCGAACTGGGGATGACGCTCTCGCCCTCGTTCCAGTGGATACCGGAGCAGAGCACGGCGGCGATTGTCGTCCATCATCCCGACGCCAAGTATTACAGCATCGGCGTGGATCGCGTCCAGCAGATCGAGGAAGCCTAAGCAGGAATGTCGTGAGTGCTGTCAGCGCAGCCCTCGTCACCTGAGGAGAGAGCCGCATGAGTCAGGAATATCGCATTATCTTCGGTGTCAGCTTGATGCTTGTGGCGCTGGTCGTGCTGGTGGCGGCATTCGCGGTGGTCACGAACGACAACTGTCAGGGCGGTTTCTGGGATACGCTGCAAGTCTATCCCGGCGCGGAGCTGGTCGAGGAAGACCGGCAGTTCCTGGGCGCGCAGCGCGCCGTTTATTACACGCCGGACGTGCCTGGAGCGGTCAATCAGTGGTATACCCAACAGCGCGCCGAACAGATGCGCGCGGTGATGCAGAATGGGAATGTCAACACCCTGCCGGTGACCAATTGGGACATCGCGGCGGCGCAGGGACGCGAGGGGACGACGGTGACGTTCAAGACCACGTGCCCGTAGAAAGATGAAACATCATGAAAAGATTCCGCTTGTCGAGACCCGTACTCGGTTGTCTGGTGATTGGGCTGGCGGTGCTCGTATGCAGCGGCAGCGCCTTCGTGGCGATAGATCGCGTCTGCGCGGCTTATCTGCCGCAGCGCCTGCCGATCTATCCCGGCGCGACCGTCGCGTTTCAACGCCACAACTCCATGACGGAGTTCGGCATGGGCACGACGGTCGTCACGCTGCTCTCGCCTGATCCGCCGGAGACGGTGCGCTCGTGGTACGGCAGGGAGACGGGCACGTTCCTGCGCGAGTCAATCAACAACAACGACCCGATCACCTATCTGGGACGCCAGATCGCGCGGGTGAGCTGGGACGTGGGGCGCGCGCCGGATGGCAACGGCTCGCAGATCATCCTGTACGCGCAGTGTATGAATTAAAGGGATACGCATGAAACCCTTTCTCGAACAAATCCGCGAGGGGCGTCCGCTGCTCGCCGACGGCGCGATGGGCACGCTGCTGCACGCGCGCGGCGCGCGCATGGACGAGTGCTTCGACCGCCAGAACCTGATCAACCCGCAGTTGGTCGGCGAGATTCACCGGGCTTACGTCGAGGCGGGCGCGGAGATCATCGAGACGAACACCTTCGGCGCGAACCGCCTCAAGCTGGCGGAGTTCGGGCTGGAAGACCAGCAGGCGGCGATCATCCGCGCCGGGGTCGAGCTGGCGCGCGCGGCGGCGAACGGACACGACGTTTACGTCGCTGGTTCGGTCGGTCCGCTGGGCGTCGGCGTGCAGCCGTATGGACGGCTCAAGCAGGAGGACGCCCGCGCCATCTTCGCCGAGCAGATCGGCGGGCTGGCGCAAGCCGGGGTCGATTTGATCCTGTTCGAGACCTTCACCGACCTGACCGAAATGCTGCTGGCGCTGGAAACCGCGCGGGCGGTCGCGCCGAAACTCCCCGCGATCTGCCAGATGACCTTCGGGCAGGACGACCGCACCATGTCGGGGCATCTGCCGGGTGCGGTGGCGCGGCAACTGCGCGACGCAGGCGCGGACGTGGTCGGCGTCAATTGCAGCGCCGGTCCCGCGCACATCTCGCGCATCTTGCAGTTGATGAAGCAGGCAGCCCCCGACGCGATCTTCTCGGCGATGCCCAACGCGGGCTTCCCGGAGGTGCTCGGCGGGCGCACGATGTACCCGGCGACGGTCGAATACTTCGCCGAGTACGCGCTGACCTTCAAGGCGATTGGCGCGACGGTGATCGGCGGCTGCTGCGGCACGACGCCCGACCACATCGCCGCCATGCGGCTGGCGCTCGACGATACGACTCGCCCGCTGCCGCGCGTCACGGTGGTGGAGCCGAACGGCGACGAAGACCACGCCGCCCCGGATCGCCCGTCGGAACTGGCGTTCGCGCTGGCGAGCGGCAAGTTCGTCGTCAGCGTCGAGATGAAGCCGCCGCGCTCGCACAACGTGGATCGGCTTGTTGCAGTCGGCGCAGGTCTTGGTCGACGCGGGCGCGGACGTGCTCAACATCGCCGACAGCCCGACCGCGCAGATGCGCATCAGCCCCTGGGCGGTGTGCAGCCTGCTGCAAAACCGGCTGGGCGTGGAGACCGTCCTGCACTTCCCGACGCGCGGACGCAACCTGCTGCGTATTCAGGGCGACCTGCTCGGCGCGCACGCGCTCGGCTTGCGCAACATTTTCGTCGTCATGGGCGATCCGACACGCATCGGCGATTACCCGGACGCCAACGACAACTACGACATCGTGCCCTCCGGCTTGATCCGCCTGACCAAGCAGCGCATGAACGCGGGCGTCGATCAGGCGGGCAATTCGATTGGACAGCCGACCAGCTTCACCGTCGGCTGCGCGCTCAACATGGGCGCGGCGGACGTGGACAAGGAGATCGAGGTGCTGCGCAAGAAGATCGATGCGGGCGCGGATTTCGCGCTCAGCCAGGTCGTCTTCGAGCCGCGCATCGCCGAGAATTTCCTGCGCCGCTACGAGGAACTGGAAGGGCACGCGCTGCGCCTGCCCGTGCTGATGGGCGTGATGCCGCTCTACAGCCTGCGCCACGCCAACTACCTCAACAACGAAATCCCCGGCTTCGACATCCCGCCCGCCATCCTCAAACGGATGGAAGACGCGGGCGACGATGCGGCTGCCGAGGGCGTGCGCATCGCGCAGGAACTGCTGAGCGAGATGAAAGACCTCGTGCGCGGGGCGTACATCCTGCCCGCGTTCGGGCGCTACGAACTCGCCGCGCAGGTCATCGACGCGGTGAGAGTACCCTAGCGATTGGAGGCAGATTCACAATGAAAGCGGTCGTTCTGCACGATTTCGGGGGACCTGAAGTCCTGTCGTATGAAGACGTGCCGCGCCCGGAGCCGGGCGCGGGCGAGGTGTTGATCAGGGTGTACGCGGCGGGCATTAACCCGGTTGATTGGAAAACGCGCCAGTCGGGTGGGCTGATCAAGTCGAGGGGCGGCACGCTGCCCTACATCCTCGGCTGGGACGTGTCCGGCGTGGTCGAGGCGGTCGGCGCGGATGCTGATGGCTTCGCGGTCGGGGATGCCGTCTACGGGATGGTGCGCTTCCCGCAGATGGGCGCTGCTTATGCCGAATACGTGACCGCCCCGGTGACGGACATTGCCGACAAGCCCGCGACGGTCGATCACCTTCAGGCGGCGGCTGTCCCGCTGGTGGGGCTGACCGCCTGGCAGGCGTTGTTCGAATCCGCGCAGCTTGCCAGCGAACAGCGGATTCTGGTACAGGCTGCGGCGGGTGGCGTCGGGCACATCGCCGTGCAGCTCGCCAAATGGCGCGGCGCAACCGTCATCGGCACGGCGTCGGCGCGCAACGCCGATTACCTGCGCGAAATTGGCGTGGACGAGGTGATCGACTACCACGCCGTCCGCTTTGAAGACGTGGTTCACAACGTGGATGTCGTCCTGGAGACGGTCGGCGGGGAGAACGCGCTGCGCAGCCTGTCGGTGATCAAGCCCGGCGGCGTGCTCGTCTCGATCACCGGGCTGCCCGCGCCGGAGGTACTGGCGCAGTACGACGTGCGCACGGAACGGATACTCGTCCGCCCGGAAGCCAGCCAGTTGACCGAACTCGCCCGGCTGATCGACGAGGGGATCGTCAAGCCGAACGTCGATGCGGTGTTTCCGCTGGCGGAAGTCGGCAAGGCGCACGCGCTCGGCGAGCAGGGGCATACGCGCGGCAAAATCGTCCTCATGGTGACATAAGCATGGATATGACCATCCGCCAGCTTGAGGAACTCGCGCTGAACGCGCTGCCAGTCGCTGCAAACGCTGCACTACGACGGCTGGGTGCTGCGCTTCGCCGACGGCGCGGGCGGCTATCCGCGCCGCGCTAACTCGATCCAACTGCTCTATCCATCCACGCTGCCGCTGGAGGAGAAAATCGCTTTCTGCGAGGCGCAGTACTTCACGCGCGGCTATAAGGTGGTCTTCAAGACCACGCTCGCCGCGCCCGATGGGCTGGAAGCGGCGCTGCGGACGCGCGGCTACGCCCTCGACTGCCCGACCAGTGTGCAGACGCTCGACCTGGCGAGCATCGATCCGCAGCCGGACGCCGATCTGGAGGTGCTGGTCGAGCCGCGCATCAGCGCGGGCTGGGCGGCGGACAACGCCCGCCTGCACGGCGAAGAAGCGGCGCGCGCCGCCGTGATCAACCGCATTCTGGGCGAACTGGCGGTCGAGTCGGTCTTCGTGCGCCTGCGCCGCGACGGCGAAACGGTCGCGCTGGGACGCGGCTCGCTCGATCAGGGCTGGATCGCGCCCTACGAGGTCATCACCGACGCGCGTTACCGCCAGCAGGGATTGGGCACGCAGTTGATGCTCTACATCCTCAAGTGGGGCAAAGACTGCGGCGCGCGCGGCGCGTATTTGCAGGTCGTGCGCACGAACGCGGCGGCGCAGCGCATGTACGGCTCGCTCGGCTTCCGCGAGCAATATTATTACTGGTATTTGCAGAAATTCCCGCCAGTCTAGCGGAATATGACATTGTGTAGGGCAGGTTTCAAACCTGCCCCTACGAATTATTCGTTCACCAAATCGTCGCGCAGCTTTGCATAAATCAGCGTGTCGCGCAGGTCGCCGTCCGGCGTGCGTGCCTGCTTGCGCAGCCGCGCTTCGAGCGTGAAGCCCGCTCGCTCGGCGACGGCGGCGCTGCGGACATTGCGCGCGTCGCAGCGAATCTCCAGCCGCACGGCTTCCAGCTTACCGAACGCCATCGCCGCGATCCCGTTGACCGCCTCGGTCATGTAGCCCTGCCGGTGCAGGCTGGTGCGCAGCCAGTAGCCGATCTCGAAGCGCGGCACGTTCCAGTCGATGTTGTGCAGCCCGCTGCCACCGACGTACAAGCCGTCGCTCTTGCGGAACATCAGCAGCGGCAGGTCTTCCTGGTTGCGAAAGCGCAGCGCCGCTTCGCGCACGAAAGTCTCCGTCTCCGCGACCGAGGGCACGACCCGCGCCCAGGGCATCCAGGGACGCAGCTCCGCAATCAATTCGCGGATGCCGTCGTTGACAACTCTGCCGTCGCCGGGCTGCGGCGCGCGGATCAGCAGGCGCTCGGTTTCCAGATGATCGGGGATAGGCGGGTGTTTTCGGGAGACGTACATTCTAAGGTGCTTTCTGTTTGGCAGATTTTTCTGCAAACCTCACCCCTCATTCCCCTCATCCACGTCGTGGAGAGGGGAAGTTAAACGGAGTGCAGCGGGGTGAGGTAAGACAAGCTCTCTTATCCAAAACTGAGTTCAACTATAACCTGATTCCGGGCGTGCGTGGCTTATTTTCCCAGCGCGGCGATCTCGTCCCGGCTGAGCGGCAGCAGCATCCCCGGCGCTAAGCCCGCCAGCGTGATCGCGCCGATTGACCAGCGCACCAGCCGCAGCGTTGGGCAGCCGACGGCGGCGGTCATGCGGCGCACCTGGCGGTTCTTGCCCTCGGTCAGCGTCAGTTGCAGCCACGCCGTCGGCACGTTCTTGCGGAAGCGAATCGGCACGGCGCGCTCCGGCAGATCGGGCGGCGCAGCCAGCAGCTCGACCTGCGCCGGGCGGGTGCGCCACTGCTTGCCGCCGTCGCTCAATTCGACGCCCTGCCGCAGCCGATCCAGCGCGTCGGCATCCGGCACGCGCTCGACCTGCGCCCAGTAGGTGCGCGGGTGGGCGAAGCGCGGGTCGGTCAGGCGATGACTGAGCGCGCCGGAGTCGGTCAGCAGGAGCAGCCCCTCGCTGTCGAGGTCGAGCCGCCCGGCGGCGTAGACGTTGGGGATGTGGACGTAATCCGCCAGCGTGGGGCGGTTGTCGGCGTCGGTGAACTTGGTCAGGACGCCGTAGGGTTTCCAGAAGCGGTAGGCGCGCATGATGACGGTTCGACTCATCAATACTTCGCCATAGATACCGCGTTTATCCCGCCATTGCCAATTTGTGACAGCCCCATTACACTTCGAGGCATCCGTTTACCCAACCCCGCAGCAGATGAGCGGCATATCATCTGGAAGGTGAGGCTTGCCATGAGCAGCATCGTCCGTTAGCGACACGATAGCGATTGTTTTCCGGCGCCGGGCGTGTTTTCGCGTTCCGGCGTGCTTCGTGTTCGCTGCTGACCTTGCTTTGCACATGGAGTCTCACAACTGATGAAACGCTGGTTTTCCGGGCTGCACCCGGAATTCAATAAACTGTGGGTCGGGCAAACCGTCTCCGAATTCGGCTCGCGCATCACCCGCGCGGGTATCCCCCTGATTGCCGTGATCACGCTGTCCGCCACGCCCGCCGAGATGGGCATCCTGACGGCGGTCGCGTCCATTCCCGTGCTGCTGTTCGGCTTGTTTGTCGGCGTGTGGGTGGATCGTCTGCGCCGCCGCCCGATCATGATCGTCGTGGACGCCGCGCGCATGGCGCTGCTGCTGACGCTGCCCGCCGCCGCGCTGACCGGGCACCTGAGCATAGGGCTGCTCTACGTCGTCGTCGCGGTGCTGGGTGTGCTGGGGCTGGTCTTCGAGACGGCTTATCACGCTTATCTGCCGTCGCTGGTCGAGCGCGAGCACGTCGTCGAGGGCAACAGCCGCCTGTCCACGTCCGAGTCGCTGGCGGAGATCGGCGGTCCGGCGATTGCCGGGGTGCTGATTCAGGTGATCAGCGCGCCGCTGGCGATCATCTTCGACGCGCTGACGTTCCTGTTCTCCGCGACCAGCTTCACGCTGATCCGCAAGCCGGAACCCGCGCCGGAGCCGCGCGGCGACGGTCATTCGGTCTGGCGCGAGATCGCCGAAGGTGTGCGCCTGATCGCGCATGACCCGGTGCTGCGCACGCTGGCGCTTGCCTGGGGGCTGCGCAGCTTCTTCGGCAGCTTCTACGGCACGCTTTACGACCTGTACGGCATCCGCGACCTCGGCTTGACGCCGGGCATCCTCGGCGTGCTGATCGCGGGCGGCGGGGTCGGCGCGCTGATCGGCGCGCTGCTGTCGAACCGGCTCTACAAGCGCTTCGGGCTGGGCAGGACGCTGATCGCGGCGTTCCTGCTCAACGGGGTCGTCGGCTTGCTGACGCCGCTGGCGGGCGGCTCGGTCGCGCTGATCTCGGCGATGCTGATCACCGCGCAGATCGTCGGCGACGGCGCGATGATCGTCTACTGGATCAACGCGCTCAGCTTGCAGCAGATCATCGTGCCGGATCACCTGCTGGGGCGGACAAACGCCAGCTTCGGCTTTCTGGCGCAGGGGATCGCGCCGCTGGGCGCGCTGATCGCCGGGGCGCTGGCGACCGGTCTCGGCGCGCGGGCGACGCTGCTGATCGCGGCGCTGGGCGTGCTGGCGACGGCGGTCTGGCTGAGCCGCTCGCCCGTGCGCGGGCTTAAAGGCTACGAGCTGGTGGGCGAAAGCCCCGCAGCCGCCGAGTAGAGGCGCGCTTGAAGTGGGACGTGGCGCGCGCTGCGTCCCGCCTTTCGGTTCGCCTTTCGCTTCGCATTTCGCTCTCCAATTATGAATAGTTCATTTGAATATTCGCCTTAAATCAGTCTCAACATTTGCTTTAACCTCAATTGGCGACTATGATCGCATCCACCCTTCTATTTTTGTAACACTGTGATCTCCTTTTGTTTTCGACCTGAACGAACTATCCTGGAGAAAAACATCAGCGTGACCGTTGAAACTGCCCAAACGTCTACTGTGCCCAACGCCAAGAAACCCACCTGGCAGCAAGTTGTCAAAAAATACCAAAGCCCCGATACCCGCCGCAGCATCCTGCAAGTTCTGACAAGCCTTCCACCATTTTTCATCATGTGGTACATCACCTACCGGAGTCTCGAACTGTCGATCTATCCGATTACCTTGATTCTGGCTTTCTTCACGGCGATGTTCGCCATGCGCTGCTTTATCATCCTGCACGACTGCGGGCATGGCTCGTTCTTCAAGAATCAGAAGTGGAATGACTTCTTCGGCATCATCACGGGTATCATCACTTTCACGCCGTATTTCGCCTGGCGTCACAGCCACGCGATTCATCATGCCTCGTCAGGGGATCTCGACCGTCGCGGTACGGGCGACGTGTGGACGCTGACCTACGAGGAATATCATACGATGCCCCTGGCGAAACGCGCCTTTTACCGCCTGTACCGCAATCCGCTGGTGATCTTCGTGATCGGTCCGACGATTGATTTCGTCATTCTCCAACGCCTGCCCACCGTCAACGTCGGCGACAAAGCGCGCGAAAAGTACAGCGTCGTCTACACCAACATCACGCTGGTGGTACTCGCCATCGTGATGAGCCTGCTGATCGGCGTCAAGGATTTTGTACTGGTGCAGCTTCCCGTGATCGCGTTCGCCTCGTCGCTGGGCGTGTTCCTGTTCTACGTCCAGCATCAGTTTGAAGATGCCTACTGGGCGCGCCATAAAGAGTGGAGCTACGCCGAGGCTGCGTTGCACGGCAGTTCCTTCTTTAAGATGGGACCTATCATGCAGTTTTTCACAGGCAATATCGGCTATCATCACATTCACCACCTCAGCCCGAAGATTCCGAACTACAAGCTGGAAGCCTGTCATTACGAGAACGAGATGTTCGGAGAAGTTGCCGTGATGACCTGGCGCAGCAGCCTCAAATCAATCAAGATTCGCACTTTCGATGAAGATCACGGCAAGATGATCGGCTTTTACCGCGACGACGAAAACGAAGCCGTCGTCGAAACGTCTATCGAAAGCTCCGGGTTGCTCCCGGCAACGGATTAAGACCCGTTTCCTTATTCCTGTTCCGAGACAGACAAAAAGGCGTTCAATCGACCGATTGAACGCCTTTAGTTTCGTTTTCCACAACTTCAGCTCAAATAATCGCGCAGATGACGGCTGCGGCGCGGATGGCGCAGGCGGCGCAGCGCGCGCCCCTCGATCTGGCGGATGCGCTCGCGCGTCAGCCCGAACGTTTCGCCGACTTCCTCCAGCGTATGGCTGCGCCCGTTGAGCAGCCCGAAGCGCAGGCGTAGGATGCGGGCTTCGCGCGGCGTCAGCGAGTCCAGCAGCAACTCGATCTTCTCGCGCAGCATCTTGTCGTAGGTGCTTTGCGACGGGCTGGGGACGGATTCGTTTTCGATGAAGTGCCCGAATTCGCTGTCCTCGTCCTCGCCGACCGGGCGCTCCAGGCTGAGCGGCTGCCACGAGACGCGCAGCATCCAGCGGACTTTGCGCTCGTCGATGTTCATCTCGGCGGCGATTTCCTCCGGCGTCGGCTTGCGTCCGTAATCCTGCTCAAGCGTGCGCGCCACGCGGTACAGGCGGCGGATGCGGTCGCTCATGTGAACCGGCACGCGGATCGTGCGCCCCTGATCGGCAATCGCGCGGGTGATCGTCTGGCGAATCCACCAGGTCGCGTAGGTGCTGAAACGGTAGCCCCGGCGGTAGTCGAACTTCTCGACGGCTTTCATCAAGCCCAGATTGCCTTCCTGGATCAGATCGAGGAAGGGCACGCCGCGCGCCATGTATTTCTTGGCAATCGAGACGACCAGACGGGTGTTGGCTTTGATCAGGTGCTCGCGGGCGACCATGCCGTCCTGCACCAACTGCTGAAGCTCGTGCGCCCGTTTGTGGTTGGGGTTGTTGCGCAGCTTGCGCGCGGCGTCGCCTCCCGCTTCCAGGCGCATCGCCAGGTCGATTTCTTCCTCGGTCGTCAGCAGCGGCACGCGTGCCATTTCTTTCAGGTACATGCCGACGGTATCGTTGGAGGACAAGCCGCCGTAATCGTCGTCCAGGTAGCCGTCGTCCTCGAACTCCTCGTCGAACTCCTCGTCCATCCAGAGATCGCTCTCGATGTCGCTGTCGCTCAGAGCGAAAAACGGATCGTCAAACGCCTCGCTTTCATCGTCAAAAGTTGGTTCGTCGTCTTCGAAGAAATCAGCATCAGAAACAAAATCTAACTTGGGATCAAAAGGATGATCGTAGTCGTTCAAGCCCCTTCCCCTCCCCACTAAGATGTAACGATATTGAATTGCTGTGCTAACTGTCCAAAAGATGCTTCAAACCCGCCAAACGCGGATCAACATGATCTTCGGCGCAGGTGCAGGTCGTCGTGTTCCAGTTTGCGCCGCATTCGGGGCACAAACCTTTGCAATCGGGACGGCACAGGACACCACGCGCGTCTTCGATAAGCGCCTCAGCGCGGAGCAGCGGGGCGAGGTCGAGGATACCATCGTCGCTGAGGCTGAATTCAGAGTCGTTTGGAGTGGGATATGCGTACAATTCCTCCAGTTCGACCACTACGTCGCGGAGCATCGGGTCGAGACACCGATAACACTCCGTTTCAACGCCGAGGTGCAGCGCCCCTTGCACCAGAATGCCTTCTTTGGTGCGGCTCAAGCGCACGGGACCTCGCAAATAAGCAAGGTCAACGTCATCTGCCACTCGGATTGCCGGGACATCGAAAGCAGTTTCGTGGATGTTGCCCGGTCCGGCGCTCAGGAGAAAGCCGACGTTGAGCTTGAGTACACGGTTACCGATATAACCGTTTGTAAACTGCTTCACACTTCAGCCCTGGAGACATTGCGTAACATTAATGATATAACCTTCATTAAAACTATATGAGTTTCCCGTTTGTGTCAAGATATGGGACAACCCGATCACCAAAAATAAACCCGTCTTAAGCTCATTTTGAATCGATCCGCCGAGAAATTTTCACGTTTTTCACATTTATATGATCTTAACCAAAGCAATAAAACAGGGGATTTAAAGAGCGGATCTCAACGCTTACGCGCCCGCGACAGCGCCCAGTAGACGACGATCACCGCGATGCCCGCGAAGGCGACTAACCCGACGACCACTATTCGGCGGCGCGGGGCTGCGGCTTCGATGGGATGAGGCGGCGCGCCGGGCGGGGGCGCGATCTGATCGCCGGGTCTGGCTTCGAGGCGAACGAAGCGGCTCTGGTCGACCGGCTCGCTGATGTCGTCGGGTTGGGCGGGCAGCGCGATGAATGCCGCTGCGCGCGGCGGCACGCGCGTCCGCATCCTGGCGGGCAGCCGCGACTGGACGAACGGAAGCTGGTCGACGCGGAGCAGGTAGAGGATCGAGCCGAGGATGGTGATCAGCGTGATCATGCCGCCCAGCTTGAGTGTGGGGGCGGTATAGATGAACTCGACAAGCTGCGCGCCCTCCCCTGGCGGCAGCACGACGCCGAGCAGCCGCCCGACCGACTCAAGCTGCGCCGGGACGCCGTTGACCCGCACCGTCCAGCCGGGATAGGCGACGTCCTGAGCGACCACCACCATCTGCTCGAAGGGACTCGCCAGCGTCTTCAGCCAGATGTGTTCCGGCGTGCGCCCCAGATACACGACCGTGCTGACATCGTGGGGTGTCAGTTGGGACGGCACATCCTGCAGAAACGCCAGCGGGACGGCGAAGGTGTAGGGCAGCGCGTTCGGGTTCAACCAGACGCAGTGATAATCCGGCGAGAGCGACGAGATCGTCGGAGCCGCCGCGATGGGCAGGAAGCCCTGCTCGCGCATCGTCTCTGGGTCTTGATCCCAGGCGACCATGTAAAGCTGCGAGGGCAGCGTCGTCAGGTCGCGCGGGTAAATCGTCGGCGGCACGCCGTTCACGTAGTAGTCGTTGCCGACGGACGACATGCGCACGCCGCTGCGGAGGAAGACATCCATCGTGCGGAAATCGCGGCGCTGAACGGTGACGAACTGGTTGTTGTAATACTGAAGCATCCAGTTCACGCATATCTGGGCGGTAAAATCCTCGGCGTCGAGGCTCCCCCAGCGCGCGTAATTCTGGTAGACCTCGTTGAGCGCGAAGAAGGCGGCGAGGAACACGGCTGCCCGCACCAGCAGCTTCGTGATCGCCCCGGTGCGCTCGGCGTTGTAGCGAATGTTGGTCAGCAGCGCGCGGTTCAGTCCGTCGATGCGGTAGGCGATCAGGAAAATCAGCAGGAACGAGGCGACGCCCAGCATCCGCGTCGGGAAGCGCCACTGCCCGATCAGCGAGACGTGATCGTACAGCCAGGGGAATATCGGCGAGAGGCTGATCCCCCAGGCGAGAAAGAGCAGAAAGCCCACGACGCCGATCCGCCACAGCGGTTTGTCCTTGTCCGGGTGGGCGGAGCGGTGGAACTGTCGCAGCGGCGGGATGAGCAGGAAGATCAGGGCGAGGAACCACAGCGGGGCGACATACGAATACGAGAATTCCGCGAACAGCCCCGTAAACAGCATCTTGGGATAGACGAACTGGTAGAGCGTATTGAAGACATCGACGGGCGGCAGGTCTGTCTGGCTGGGATGATGCCCGACCAGCCAGAAATTCAGCCCGATGGTCAGCGCCGTGAACGCCGTCATCCCGGCGGTCAGGATGCCCGCGACGACGAAGCGGCGCGTGATCGCCCCGTTGAGGCGGAAGCGGAACGGCTTGAGCCGAAGCTGGACGGCGTAGAAGGCGAAGACCAGCAGCACGATGATCAGGGCGGGCAGCGTGTAGAAGATGCCGCCGCAGAAGAACAGCAGGGCGAAGGCGAGGGCGAACAACACGAACGACCAGCGCTCGCGCTCGCGCCGCGCGACGGCGAGCGCGCCCGCCATCACCCAGGGCAAATACGCCTGCGCGATGGCAAGCTGGAAGAAGCCCGCGCCGAAAGTCGCCCCCATGTTCCCTTTGGTGACCAGCAGCGCGCCCAGCAGGATGCGCCCGATCACGCCTAAGCCCAATCGTCTCGGCGAGGAACCAGCCGCCCACGCCCGCGATCATGAAATGCAGGATGATGCTGACCTTGATGCCGTTGTTATCGCCGTAGAGCAAAATGGGCACGGTGGTGAACGGGTTGGCGATGAAGCTGTAGGCGTCGTCGATGAAGGGCTGCCCCTCGTTCGAGAACGGCTGCCACGAGGGAATGTAGCCGAGGTGATGGACGGCGTAGTCGAGGAAATGCGCGGAGGCGGTGACGTTCTCGGCTTCCAGACCGCTCAGCCGCATACCGGGGTCCCAGTTGGCGTACTGAAAGGAAGCGTGCCACCCCAGCGCGAGGATCAGGACAATTTCCGCCGCATACTGCACCGAATGCCAGCGAACCCTTGTGAGCAGCGTCAGGAGCATTTGCATGAACGGACTTCGCGCATCTCGTCGCAGTCAGACAGGTTACATTCTTCTGAATCCTAACATGGGAACGCTCTTTCGGATACTCAAGTCTGCCGAAATGGGCATGTGTTTTGTAGGGGCGGCATCATAACGAATGGTGCCAGTTTCTCAAACCCCTCACCCCGTGCGACTTCGTCGCCCACCCCTCTCCCACGCAAGCGGAGAGAGGGGGAAGAACGCGGGCGTTTGTCCATCGCCCCGTTTATGTCAGGCGAACCGGAGGTTGGCACGAGAGGGACGGCTCACCACAGGTGAGCAGGGTGAGGGGAATTGGCAGCAGCAAACCGGCACCTTCGGTTGCCTGAGTGCGCCCCTACAAAGCTCAAATGTCGTTTAGCTGGGCGTCGCCACTTCAGGGATGGGCTGCGGCGCGCGGCGCAGCAGGAAGACCGCCGGGATCAGCGTGAGGAACATCAGCATCGCGCCAACCGTGTACGGCAGCGTGGGCGAGACGGCGAAGAACTGCCCGCCCAGATACGTCCCGACGATGATCCCCAGGCTGATGGCGGCTTGATAGTAGCCGAGGACGACGCCGTTGTGCTCGGCGTCCACCGAGATGGTCGCCAGCGCTTGCAGCGACGGCATCATGATGCCGGAGGCGAAGGCGAACAGCGTCAGCGCCGCGCCCTCCGGCACGGGTTTTATGAGGATCGACATCAGCAGCATCGCCAAGCCGCGCAAAAACGCGCCGAAGAAGACCAGCCGCCGCTCGCCGAAGCGCTGCACCAGCGGCTTGATCAGCAGCAGTTGGGTCAGAAACTGCCCGACGCCGATGCAGGTCAGCAGCAGCCCGACGCCCAGATTAACCGCGTCCGCCGACTGCCCGGCGAAGATCACCGCCGCGCCGAACAGCGCCAGCGTCGCGGTCAGCAGCGACAGCCCCAACTGTGTGCCGAAGCCGACGGTCATGATCAGCATGAGCTGCACGTTCGACACGATGTCTTGCAGGCGCATCGAGGCGCGCTTGAGCGTGCGCTGCATGGCGCGCCGCTCCGCCGTGAGCGATTCGTCCAGCAAAATCCAGGTCATCAGCAGCGAGATCATCGAGATGCCCGCGCCGATCAGGAAGGTCGCCTGCTCGTTGAAGATCGCGGCGATGATGCCGCCGAGCGCCGGTCCGAGGATGTAGCCCAAGCCGAACGCCATCCACACCAGCGACAGCGCCTGCGTGCGCTTCTCGCGCGGGCTGACGTCGGCGATGTACGCCTGCGCCACGATCACGTTGCCGCCCGTGATGCCGTCGAGGGTGCGCGCGGCGAACAGCATCGGCACGGATGCGGCGAAGCCGAGCATGATGAAGCTGATGAACGTCCCTAGCTGGCTGATCACCAGCACCGGGACGCGCCCGTAGCGGTCGGAGAGCTTGCCGATCATGGGCGAGGCGATGAACTGAGCGATGAAATACGAATCCAGCAGCGTAGCGATTACTTCCGGCGTCATGGCGAAATAGCGTTCCGCGTAGAGCGGAAGTGTGGGCAAAACGACGGTCGCGCCAAGAAAGTTGGAGAAGACGATCAGAAAGAGGACGATACTGCGGCGGCGGTTCACATTTTTCCTACACGGTGCGCATCAAGATGATCCTCATTCTAGTCTTCTGTGTCGATCCATCTAGTGCCAGTTTCCGCCTAAGCACGCCGCCATCAACGTCTGCCGATCCACGATGCCAAGCGCGTGGTTTTCGTCGTTGACCACCACCAGCGCCTTGCGCTTTTCGCGCAGCAGCCGCGCGGCTGCCTCGACGATGTCGGTGTCCGGCGCGGCGGTCAGCACGTCCCGCGACATCAGGTCGCGCGCCGCCGCCTGCCCGCGATCCACGCCCAGCACGCGCGCCGCCAGCGTTTGCAGCACGCCCGGTCGCGCCGCCGGGCTGACCCGCGCCACCAGATCGCCGTCGGTGATCACGCCGACGGGATGCTCCTGCTCGTCCAGCACGATCACGCGCGTCACGCCCGCCTCCAGCATCGCCCGCAGCACGTCGGCAAGGTCGTCGTTGACGTGAACGGTGGGCACGCGCGCCGACATCACCTCGGCGAGCGTCTGCCCCGGATGCGGCGCGGGCGCGGTCTCCTGCGCGGCGCTGCTTTCGCCGACGACGGCGCGCAGCACGTCCACGCGGCTGATCATGCCGATCAGCTTGCCCTGATCGTCCACGACCGGCAGGCGCTTGAGGTTGCGCTCGACCAGCCGCTGCGTCACGTGACCGAGCGCTTCGTCGCCGCGCGCGGTGACGGCGGGGCTGGTCATGATCGTCTGCGCCGTTTCGTCACTGACCTGCCCCAGAAAAGGCGCGCAGGTTGTCGGCGTCGAGGCGCTCGCCGACGGCGAGGCGCGCGGGCATCCCGGCTTTGCCGAGCAGATCGCGGTCGGTGATCACGCCGATGACGCGCCCGCGCTCGTCCACGACCGGCACGGCTTTGAACAGCTTGCCCAGCAGCAGCTCGACCACCTGGCGCGCCGGAGTCTCCGGCTTGACCGACGTGATCTGGCGCGTCATCACCTCGGAGACGGGGCGGTCGGCGGGCAGCGGCTGCAAATAGCGGTGCGTGTATTTGACGATGCGCACGTCTTCCAGCGTGATCAAGCCTTCGCGCACCATCGGGCTGATCAGCGTCAGCGCCCGGTCGATGTTCTCCGGCGTGTCGATCACGGCGATCACGATGGGCAAATCCATCGAGAGGACTTCAATCGTCTGGGTGCGAATGCGGCTGTGCGCGCCGTACCCGGCGAGCGCGCGCGTGACCGTCCCTCCGGCGATCCCGGCTTCGCGCAGCGTTTCGAGGATGCTCATGTAGAGCGAGCGCCCGCGCCAGGAATCGCTCTCGCCGAGGTAAATCGTCAATCGTCGGGCTTCGGTTGGGGCTTGCATCGCGTGGAATTCCTTTTTTGTCTCCATTTTACAACCTGCTCCCGATTCCCAGCCCGATCAGCGCGGCGACCAGACAGAGCGCGTTCGTCCCCAGCACGTTGCCGAGACCGCCGATCCAGTCGCCCGCCTGAAACAGCGCCATGCTCTCGTTGGCGTAGGTCGAGAAGGTCGTGTACGCGCCGAAGAAGCCGGTCGCTATCAGCAGCCGGATACGCGGGTCGAGCGCCGTGTGGTTCGCCGCCCACGCCAGGAACAGCCCCAGCAGGCACGAGCCGGTCAGGTTGATGATCAGCGTCCCCCAGGGGAAGGATGCCCCGAACTGCCCGACCGCCCAGACGGAAATCAGGTAGCGCAGGTTCGCGCCGAGGAAGCCGCCAAGACCGATGATCAATAATGTTTCCACGCGTCGCCTCATCGAATAATCCGTGATGTATACACAACAAAAAATAGCTCCTACCGCCGGGGTAGAAGCTATCAACCGCAAGGGTATACGCGAGCCTCATCGCGGGCACAGTGCCAGCATAACTATAGCGCCGCGTTTGCCTTCAGATCAAGCCCGGAACCCAATAAGCCAATCAGTCGTACTGCATTCGCCTATACAAAGATCATCGTAGATGGGTGATTTATGACACTCCATCGAATATCCCAGACCCCATACGCTATATTCTAAAAGCCGAATATAGCGGGACCTCGATAGAAAATTCGCAGGTCTTCTGAAAGTATGAACACGCCCGCCCTGATTTAAATCCGCAATAGGCAGTTTTACGTCTCGCCGCCGTTGGCGATACTGCCGGACGCCGACGGCTTGGAAGCTGCAAATCCTGGTAGATCAAAGGATACTGTCACATGACAACACATTTACCTATCGGATCGCCCCCTACCCAAAGCGCCAGCATTTTAGGGCGCTTGTCCGTCATCGACCGTCTGCTGCCGCTGTGGATTTTCGTCGCAATGGCAGTGGGTATCATGCTCGGAAAACTGTTCCCTGCTCTCGCGCCTGCGCTTGAACTCGGTGAAACTGGATACCGTGTCTTTGCCGATTGCCATCGGTCTGCTGTGGATGATGTATCCCGTGCTGGCAAAAGTGAATTATGGCAAAATCCCGGCGATTGTCGGCAATTGGCGCATGTCCGGCATATCCCTGTTCCTGAACTGGATAGTAGGTCCGGCGCTGATGTTTGTGCTCGCCTGGACGCTGCTGCCCGATTTCCCGGAATACCGCACCGGGTTGATCATCGTGGGCTTGGCGCGTTGCATTGCGATGGTGCTCATCTGGAACATGCTTGCCTGCGGCGATAACGAATACGCTGCGGTGCTGGTCGCCATCAACTCGCTGTTCCAGATCATCATGTATACGATCCTGGGCTACTTCTATTTGACGATTGTACCGGGGCTGCTGGGCGCAGAAGGTGTCGCCCTGAATATCTCGATGTGGGACATTGCCAAGAGTGTCCTCATCTTTCTCGGCATTCCGCTGGCGGCGGGATTCCTGACCCGCCTCATTCTGGGGCGTCTCAAGGGCAGCGAGTGGTATGAAAAGAAATTCGTGCCGCGCCTCAGCCCAACAGCCATCATCGGGCTGCTGTTCACCATTGTCATGATGTTCTCGCTTAAGGGCGACGTTATTCTCGCCCGCCCGCTGGACGTAGTGCGGATCGCGCTGCCGCTGCTGCTTTATTTCGGCATCATGTTCGTCGTATCCTTCGGGGTTTCCTATTTCCTGAAATTCCCCTATGCCGACACCGCGACGATTTCGTTCACCGCAGCCAGCAACAATTTTGAACTGGCTATCGCGGTCGCTATTGCCGTATTTGGGCTGTCTTCCGGCGAAGCGCTGGCAACGGTTGTCGGACCGCTTGTGGAAGTGCCTGTGCTGGTGTGTTTAGTCTACGTGTCGCTCTGGTTGAGGCGCTGGCTGTATCCGCACGATCTACGCCAGCCGTCCGTGTCCGGTTCGTAGCGCCGCGCCGATACATACCTGGCTTGATAAAGGGTTCAGGAACAGTCCTGAACCCTTTTTTCGAAGTGCCTGATCAAGGAAGCGTTATTCCTGTTCGTTTTCTATCGCTCAATCCGCTCCCGTGACACAGACGTGAAACTCACGTGCGGCACGCGCTCCTCGCTTTTTTGACGACGCCTTTTTGACGAGACTTTTTGACAAGACCTTCATAACCCTTTTTGATCTTGCAAGTGAATAAGGGGTACTCTAAACTGGACAGGCTCAATTTGCCGCACAGGTCGCTGCGCGGGCGTGCCTGAACAGGATGTGCAGGGTGGTCGAACAGGTGATTCATCCAACGACGGTGGTTTTACCGACCTACAACGAAGCTGAAAACCTGCCGCCCATGATTGACGCGCTGCTGGCGCTGCCCGTGAACCTCCAGATACTGGTTGTGGACGACAATTCGCCGGACGGCACGGGCGAGCTTGCCGAACAGCTCGCGGCGCAGCATCGCGGGAAGGTCGCCGTGATGCACCGCACCGAGAAAGCGGGTCTTGGTCCCGCCTATCTCGCCGGGTTCCGGCAGGCGATTGATCTCGGCGCGGAGTACATCGTCCAGATGGACGCCGATTTCTCGCACCAGCCCAGGTACATCCCCGACCTGATCGCCAAGCTGGAAGACGGCTACGATCTGGTGATCGGCTCGCGCTTCGCGCCCGGCGGCGGCGTCGACCAGTCGTGGAGCCGCTACCGCAAGCTGCTGAGCTGGTTCGCCAACGGCGTTTACGTGCGCATCCTGCTGGGGATTCCGGTCTCGGACGCGACGGGCGGCTATCGCATCTGGCGGCGCGAAACGCTCGTCGGCATCGGCATGGATCGCATCCGTTCCAACGGCTACGTGTTTCAGGTAGAGATGGCTTATGTGACCTATCGTCTCGGCTTTCGGATCGCCGAAATTCCGATTTACTTCCCCGACCGTGAGCGTGGGAAGTCCAAAATGGGGTCGCGCATCGTCTTTGAAGCGGCGCTGCGCGTCTGGCAGCTTATCGCCCGGCATCATTCACTCAATCCGCAGATGCGCCACACTGAAGTCCATTGAACTCATGCAGAGTCGTTTCGAACAAACCCGCATCAACCAACTGATCAGCCTGTACAGCCCGGATGATCCGCCGCGTCTGCCGCTGGATTTTGGCGATTATCTGTCGCTGCTGTGGCGGCTTGACAGCAGCGCCGCGTTCCCCAACCGCGAGCGCTACTATCGTCAGTGTGCGGGGGCGCTGGGTCTGGCGCTGGGTCTGAAAAATCACCCGATCTTCCGGCTGGTCGAGACGACCGCGACGGGCGAGGTCTACAGCCAGCTTTCGAACCTGCCCTACCGCAACGCCAGCCGCTTCGTCGATGCCAAAGATCGCAAAGCCGCGCTGACGCAGCTCCTGAATGTGCGAGGGGATACGCTGCGCATCGGCACGTACAACGAAGGCTGGGTCGGCGGATGGCCCGGCAGCGGCATCCTCGACAACGACCTGCGCGAGCGCGTCTTCGCGGTGCTGTTCACGGCGCTTCAGGGGCAGTACACCAATTTTGGACGGCTGCTGCTGGTGGTTGACATCGTGATCGCCAACCTGATTTTCGGCTTTGAAGAACCCACAGAGGTTCAGCTTCTGCAACTCACCTCGGAATATGGCTATCCCGATCCGCGCGACGAGCACATCCGCCGGGATTTCGCCACGCAGGCGCAGAACTAGGCATAAGTCGCCAATCGGCTCGCGCGCGAAAGTGGCTGTGCCTTCCTATTCAAACTTCGTGATCACGCGCTCGACGCCCGGAATCTGGGCGACAGCGCTGGCGATCTCCTCGGCGGCTTTGCCTTCGGGCAGCGTCCCGGTCAGGACGACCGTCCCGTAGATGGCATTGGCGATCACGCCGAGCGGTATCCGCTGCCCCGCTTCCAGGCGGATGGTCTCCTCGGTGTAGAGGCGCTCGCCATTCACCGCCTGAACGCCCCGTACCTGCGCGGCGCGATCCCGGACATAGCGGCGGGTGATCAGCGTCTTGACGTGCCCGCTCAGGGCGACCACGCCGTCCTCAACGTCGATGTGCAGCTTGTGGCGGTCTGCCTGAAGCGGTGGGTAGTGGGCGATAATCCCCTGAATATCTTCTTCAATATCCACGCTGGGGCGGGTGACTTCGGTCATTTGGGTCATCTTGAACTCCGGGTAGGAAGCGCTCGTCTTGGAAAAGCTCGTCGATTAATCCGCTTTATTATTCTCTAATTTTGCCGCTCCTGCGCGCGATTGCCAAATTCAGAAATTGCTTAACACCAAGAGTTATAATTGTTTCGTCGTCAAGGGTAAGGAGTTGCGAATGAAAGCGCAAGTTCTGGATCGACCGGATGCGGTGGAGAACAATCCGCTGCATCTGCGCGAAGTCGAGCGTCCGACGCCCGGCGATCACGAGATTCTGGTGCGCGTGCGCGCGTGCGGCGTCTGCCATACCGATCTGCACGTCGTTCAGGGTGAGCTTCCCAATCCGAAGCTGCCGATCATCCCCGGACACGAGATCGTCGGCGTGGTCGACTCGCTCGGCGCGGGCGCGTCTCGCTTCAAGCCGGGCGACCGCGTCGGCATCCCCTGGCTGCACTGGACCGACCAGACCTGCATCTACTGCCAGCACGGGCAGGAAAACCTGTGCGACGCGGCGCTGTTCACGGGCTACACCGCCAACGGCGGCTATGCCGAGTACGTCACCGCGCACGAAGACTACGCCGTCGCCATCCCGGAACGCTTCAGCGACGTGGAAGTCGCGCCGATGCTCTGCGCGGGGATCGTCGGCTACCGCTCGATCCGCCTGTCTGATCTGGAGCATGGCGAGCGGCTGGGGCTGTACGGCTTCGGCGCGAGCGCGCACCTGTGCATTCAGGTCGCGCGGCACTGGGGCTGCGAGGTTTACGCCTTCACGCGCAGCGAGGAACACCAGCAGTACGCCCGCGCGCTCGGCGCTGCCTGGGCAGGGTCGGCGCAAGGACGAGCCGCCGAAGAAGGTGGATCGAGCGATCATCTTCGCTCCGGCGGGCGCGATTGTGCCGCTGGCGCTCGGTCACGTGCGCAAGGGCGGGACGCTGTGCATCAACGCCATTCAGATGAGCGACATCCCGCAGATGCCCTATCGCAAGCTGTGGGACGAGCGCACCATCCGCAGCGTCGCCAACGCGACCCGGCAGGACGCCGAGGAATTCATGCCGCTCGCCGCCGAAATCCCGATCCACAGCGAAACCCACGCTTATGACCTGGACGACGCCAACCATGTGCTGCAACTGGTCAAGCGCAGCGAAATCACCGGGGCGGCGGTATTAAAGGTGTAGAATAAAGCGAGAGGCGAAAGGAAGACGATGGCAGATTTGACCATTACCCGCCAGCCCGCCGGAAAGATCGTCGCCAGTGGGGTGTCGGAAAATGACTACATGGAGCACTACGCGGCGGATCACCACGAATGGGTCAGGGGGTACGTGATCAAGATGGCGCCAATTCGCTTGCAGCATAACGATCTCATCGACTATCTTCGTGACCTGTTGCGGATTTACTTCACGTTCAATCCGATTGGCAGAGTGACTGGCGAGCCGTTTGTCATGCGCCTGCCTGCGGTCGAATCGCGCCGCGAACCTGACCTCCAGGTGATCCTTGAGGCGAATCTGCCCAATCTGAAAGAAACCTACATGGACGGTCCGGCGGACATCTGTATCGAGGTCGTCTCGCCGAGCAATGCTGCCACCGATTACGGCGAAAAGCTGGAAGAATACGAGAAGGGCGGCGTCGGCGAATACTGGCTGTTCGACCCGCTGCGCCGCGCTGCCTACTTCTATCGCCAGCAGGACGCGGGCGGCTACCTGAGCGTGTCCCCTGACGCCGACGGCAGCTATCGGACGCCGTGCCTGCCGAACTTCGTCCTCAACGTCCCCACGCTCTGGCAGAATGACCTGCCCAACGTCGCCCAAATCATGGACGCGGTCAAGGCGATGCTGGCGGATTAACTGTTGAGCAAACGCGGGAGCAACTGCTCCATCAGGTCGGCGGTTTCGTCAATCGACTGGTAATCGTCGGCGTAGGAGATCACGTTCAACTGCGGGTCGTAGCTCCAGAAGCCCGCCTGATCGTAGAGGAAGCGGATGTAGGTGTAGCTGATGCCGAGCACGATCCGCGCCAGCGTCCCGCCCATGTACGGGAACATCAGCATTACCCCGCGCCGGTGAATGTAAAGCCGGATGCCCAACTCCTGCATCGGATAATTCAGCAGCACCGTCTCGTCGTCGCCCGGCTCCGGGATCAGCGATGGATCGAGGCGCAGCAGCACGCGCGCCAGCGCTTTCGGGTTGATCTTGCGCACGGGGAAATAGACTTCCGGCTGGCGTGGGTCGTTGGCGTGTTTCAGCAGCCATTCGAGCATGGAGGGCGTCAGCTTGCCGGTTTTGGGGGCGACCAGATGGATCGTGTAGTCCATAGTGGGGAAGTATAAAGTTAAACGGGGAAAGTTAAAAGTAGCGAGCCTCGCTTACTCCGGCGCGCGCTGCGTGGGCTGTTTCGTGCGCAGCAGCTCCAGCAGCAGCGTCACGTTGTCCACCTCCGAGAGCGGCAGCGCGTACCAGACCGCGCCGCTGCCGTCGAGCAGCCAGAGCTGCCGCTCGCCGATGCGATGCCCGCCGTAATCCGACCACGCCAGATCGCGCCCGTTCTCGCGCAAGCCCCCCGCGCTGACCGTCAGGGTATCGCCGAATGAGACCGCGCCGCCGTCCGCGAGCCGCTGGGCGATTTCCGGCGCGAGGATGCGGTTGATCTGCTCGGTCAGGCGCGTGCCCAGTTCGTCGGCGCGGTGATAGAGGTTGGTGATCGTGAACTGCTCGGCGTTGTGCGTGGTCACGGTGAAGCGGTAAACGTCGCGGCGCAGCAGCCCGCCGAAATAGGCGAGCCGCTCGGCGTGCAGGCGGATTCCGGCGATTTCCTGGTAGAGGAAGAAGACCGTCCGCGAGCCTTCGCGGTAGCTGAAGCCGCGCTCGTAGAGGATGATCTCGCGGTTCCAGAGGTGCAGCACGTACCAGCCCGCCGCCAGCGCCACGACCGCCATGATCACCACCGTGACCAGCGGACCCCACCATGCGAGCGTCTGCGCCGTCGTCAAGCCGAGCGCCAGCGCGACCGCCGCGACCACTCCTCCGGCGAGGATCAGCGGTCGCGCGCGGTCGCTGGGAAAATGGGCGAGCGCTTGCCCATAAATGGGATCAGGCTCGATGACCTCCATCGGTCACTGGAGGGTGGCGGCGGAGATCGTCAGGTTGTCGAAGCTGATGCGCGTGCCCAGCCAACTCGCCGCGCTTGCTGCCAAGCCCACCTGACCGGTCGTGTAGGTGCCGTCGGTCGCGTCGCCCAAAAACTGGTCGTTGACGTACATGGCAAGGTAATTGCCCACGCAGACCGCGCGAATGTGGTTCTGGGCGGGTCCCTGCTTGATCGCGTCGGAGGTCTTCCAGTCCACCAGCGGCGTCAGGTTGCGCCCGCGCGAGCGCATGATGGCGAACGATCCGCTGCCTTGAATCAGGAACAGATAGCCGTCGCCCTGGCTGATGACGGCGCGGGTCGGCTCCGGCGTCGGCGTGAGCAGCGCCGTCGGGCTGAGTTCGGCGGTCGCTTCCGCCGTCGCTTCGGACGTGGCTTCTGATGTGCTTGCGGCGGATGGCTCCTCGGTCGAATCGTGCATCATCGCCGCCAGCGTCGGATCGACCGCCTCCGGCTGCCCGACCGAGCCAAGCACCCGGCACATCACGCCGTAGGCGTTCTCGTTGCGCTCGTCAAGCTGCTCGGTATCCACGTCGATGATGACATCGCCGTAGCTCTCGCCGCCCTGACCCCACCAGAGCGCGTTATCGCCCTGCATCACGTCGATCTCGTAAGTGCCGTTGACGACTTCCAGCGTCGCCGCACCGTATGCGCCCTCTTCAAAGGATTGGGGAGTCGAGAAATCGTAAGAAGCCAGCAAAGCCCCTTTGGTGAACTGTCGCAGCGGTGCGTTCGACTGGCACGAAGCGAGGAACAGCACCCCAACTAACAATAGCCAACTCTTTTTCACGATGAGAACCCCTTCAGGCGTGAGGCGCTATAACCTCGACTCTACCACAAAACTCGCTATGGGCTTGTACGGTTCAAATATTATCACGTCCGAACGCGATTCTGTCGCATTAAAGCTCGATCAGAGTTGCGCCGACAGGTCGTTCCGTCAAGCACGCTCCGTCAGCCCGTGCTAGAATGCGTAAAACGCTCAGAGGGAAGCCCAATGTCCACAGATCAGGCAATTCAGGCGCAGCAGGTTCACGAACCCACGCTCCTCGGCAAAGCCAATGTCGTCGGCGTGGCGGTCGGATTCAAGGAATCCAAAGGCGAAAAGACGGGTGATGTCGCGCTGATCGTGCTGGTGAACGAGAAGAAGCCGCTGGCGGCGCTTTCGGCGGAGGATGTCATCCCGCCGGAACTGGACGGGATGCGCACCGACGTGTACGAGGTCGGCTACCTGCGCGCGCAGCAGGCGCAAGACCCGAAAGGGCGCTTCCGCCCGGTGATCCCGCCCGGCGTCAGCATCGGGCATTACAAAGTGACTGCCGGGACGTTTGGCGCGCTTGTGACCGACAAGACGACGGGCGAGCATTTCGTCCTCTCCAATAACCACGTCCTCGCCAACAGCAACGACGCTTTGATCGGCGACGCTATTTTGCAGCCCGGCGCGATTGACGGCGGGCAAAATCCCGCCGACATGGTGGCGACGCTGGAGCGCTTCATCAAAATCCGCTTCACCGACGATCCGGTCACGCCCGAACCGCCTCCACCGTCGCCCGGTCCCGCGCCGACGCCGCCCGGAAACGGCGGCGGCACGTCCGGCTGCGACATCGTGCAGGTGATCGTCACGCTCGCCAACGTGGCGGCGGCGCTGTTCGGCTCGCAGAAGCGCGTCACGGCGACCACACTCAACGCGCAGACCGCCGCGCAGTCCGTCATGATGCCGACGCCTACGACCGAGTTATCCGCTGCCGCCGTCGTGCCGGAAAATCAGGTCGACTGCGCCCTCGGTCGTCCGGTCGATCCGTCGATGTTCACAGACGAGATTCTCCAGATCGGCAAGGTGAGCGGCACGAAACTGGCGTCGCTGGGGATGCGCGTGCGCAAGTACGGGCGCACCACGCAGTACACCGAGGGCAACGTGACGCTGCTCAACGCGACGGTCAACATCTCCTACGGGCAGAAGACGGCGCGCTTCGTCGGCACGGTCGTCACCGAAGCCATGAGCGCGGGCGGCGATTCCGGCTCGCTGATCGTCGACGCGACCGAGAACAAGGCGGTCGGCTTGCTGTTTGCCGGGTCGACGCTGGCGACGATCTTCATCCCGATTGACAGCGTGCTCGCCCAGTTGAACGTGACGATTTGAGGATCAGTTGAAAGTCGAAAGCGTGAGACTTAAATCGGGTAGGGGCGACTTGCCAAACGAGTGGTGCTAGTACGCGAATCTTCCCTCAAACCTCATCCCTCAATCCCCTCTCCACAACGTGGAGAGGGGAAGCTAAGCATAGCAACCGCAGGTTTGCCGCGCAGCGGGGTGAGGTCAGGAAACTACCACCATTGGTTGCCAAGTCGCCCCTACGAGGCGACCACAGATCATGACCCCCTTAGAACACTTCGGTTGAGCGGTTTCTTTTAACTTTCCATGTTTAACGCATCAAAGGAGACAACCATGTCTTCTCAAGACGAAATCAACACCCAGGTGCGGCGCGCGTCGGAGGTGCAGGCGCGCTATGCCGACGTGCTGATGCGCAAGCCGCACGTCGTCGGGACGGCGGTGGGGTTCACCAGCAAAGGCGGCGCGCGCACCAGCGACGTGGGCGTGATCGTCATGGTCGATCAGAAAGTGCCGCTCGACCAGCTTTCCGAGCACGAACTGATTCCCCGCGAACTCGACGGCGTGCCGGTGGACGTGCAGGAAACGGGCGCTTTCACTGCGCAATAGCTACGGAAGTCGCAGAATCGACGGGCTTGCGCTAAAGTCGTGGGCGCGTGCCGAACGTTGAGGAGTAGATTTCGTATGCGCTTACTCGCGCCCTATCGGCATTTTTTGTTCGCCCTGATCGTTCTGGTGGCGGGCTGCACGTTGAACAACGCGCCTTCTACCGATCAGGCGGTCAGCGGCGACCCGACCGTGCGCATCCTTTCGCCGCAGCCCAACGCGACCTATCTGGATGGGGTCGTGGTCAATATTCAGGCAACCGTTTCCAACGCCGGAAAAGACATCGACCGCGTTGAAATCGTCGTGGACGGTCAGACTGTCGCCACGCTCAGTGATGCCAATCCGACCGGCGCGGCGTCGTTCAACGTGACGCACGGCTGGTCGGCGGCGGGAGGCGGGGCGCACACCATCGGCGTGACCGCTTTCCGCCCGGATGGATCGAGCAGCGCGCCCGCGACCGTCGAAATCACCGTCGTCTCGCAGGACGGGCAGACCAATACGAATACGACCGCGCCTACCGCTGCCCAGCCAACTCAGCAGTCGGGCGGGCAGTCCAGCGCCACGCAGGCGATCACCACGCAGAACAGCCAGCCGACCACACAGCCGCCGACCGCCGCGCCGACGACGGTTTCCGCCAGCGCGACGCCGACGACGCCGACGGCATCGTTCGCGCAGGGGATCAACGTGCGGCGCGGTCCGGGGCTGGTCTTCGACCCGCCGATTGGGGCGTTCGCCGCCGGGCAGACCACCGAAATCCTCGCCCTGAACCCGGACGGAACCTGGTACAAGGTGCGCTACGGCGGCGGCGAGGGCTGGGTCTATGCCGCGCTGACCGACGCTTCCGGCGATATTGCCTCGCTCCCGCGCGATCCCGGTCCGCCGGTGCCGACCGCCGCGCCGCCCACCGCCGTCCCGCCAACTCAGCCGCCGCCTCCGCCCGCCAGCAGCGCCAATCTGGTCGCGGGGATCGTGGAACTCAATCCGGGGCAGCCGAGCTGCGGCGCGACGTTCAATATCGGTCTCGACGTGGCGAACCTGGGCAGCGAAGCGACAACCACCAGCGGCTCGGTCTCGGTGCAGGACGTGCGCACGGCGGACGGATCGGTGCAGCAGACGACGGTCGGCGGCTTCCCGGTTTTGCAGGCGGGGCAGACCTTCCGCGTCAATATGCCGCTGACCGTCTCGACCTGGTACAACGAGCAGCACACGATCATCCTGATCATCGACCCGGATAACCAGATTCCCGAAACGGAAGAAGGCGACAACCGCCGCGAGGTGCAGTACACGCTGCAAAAGGGGAGCTGCCCGTAACGACGTTGTGAATGCCGAGGACTCGTAGGGGCAGGTTTCAAACCTGCCCCGTTTTTATTCACGTCTCCTTCGCGGAGGTGGACTGAATTCCGGCGATAAAGCTCTCCAGTAAGCTGCGAAAGCTGTCGTCGCGGTCGAGCGCCATGCCGAAGCCCCCCGCGATTTCCAGATCGACAAACCCGTGCAGGACGCTGCGCAGCCCGCGTATCGTGTGCAGCGTGTCCTCCGTGCTCAGTTCGTAGGGGCGCAGCGCCGCGAACAGGGTGTCGAGGATGTCCTGCCCGGCGGCTGCCAGTTCCGGCTGGTCGGGCGCCGCCGCGCGGATCGTCAGGCGGTAGACGCCGGGATGCGCGTGGGCGAAAGCGCGGTAAGCTGCCGCCATGCTCATGATGGCGTCCGCCCCCGCCATGCCGACTGCCGCGCGCCGCAGCAGATCGCCCAGCTCGCGCACCGCCCACAGGGTCATCTGGTAGCGCAGCCCCGGCAGCCCGGAGACGTGGTTGTAGAGCGACGGGATGCGGATGCCCAACTGATCCGCAACCGACGCCAGCGTGACGGCTTCAAAGCTGCTGGCGTCGGCGAGTTGAATGGCGGTCTGTACGACGAGCGTTGGGTCAATACGCCTTCTGGCTGACATGGTTGTTCCCTTCGATGTGGCGTTTCGCTTCGGCGATGGCACCTTCCATCGCCGGGACAGGGTTGGTCAGCACCCTGCCGTGCCCGGTCGCCAGGCGCGTCGGCTTGAGCGCGACCAGCGCCTCGGCGCTGCGCAGCGTGGTCGGCTTGTGCCAGGTCGCCAGCGCGTGGAAGGGGAAGAGCAGCCGCAGCGTGCCGCCCGTGACGATGCCCGCCTGCGTGCTGTAGGCGTCCCCGGCGATCAGCGTGCCGTCGCGCGTGTCGAGGAAGGAGACGTGCCCCGGCGTGTGCCCCGGCGAGGCGAGCACTTCCAGCGAGCCGATCCGGTCGCCCGGCATGAGCAGGCGCGTCGGTGCGGTCTTGATGACGACGTAGCCGCCGCGCAGCTTGTCCTGCGGCTCGTCCGGGTCGAGGCTCATGTCGCCGTGCAGGAAGCGGGCGTCGCGCGCCGAGATCGAGACTTCCACGTCGGGCAGCGTTTCTCGGAGCGCGTCGAGCGAGCCGACGTGATCGGAATGGGCGTGCGTCAGCGCGATGCGCTTGATCGGCGCGCCGAGCTTTTCGGCAGCCGCCAGGATGCCCTTCGCGCTGTAAATCGCGGTATCGACCAGCGTGAAACCGTCGTCTTCGCGCACGAGGTAGGCGTTCGCCGGGAAATAGATCATGCTCAACTGAACAAGATTGTCGCCGTGTGTCTGGATACGCATCGTGTCACCTCACTCAATGAACTAACATGATTAGACTATAAACTAATGTAGTTAGTTTGTCAAGAGGGCAAATAGAAACGAGTCATGCGAGTGCGTGAATCTTCCCGCAAAACCTCACCCGTCCCGCTTCATACGGAGCGGGGAAGCTAAGGCGCAAACCGAATGTTCGCCTGGCGAAACTTGTTTCGCCGTGCAGCAGGGTGAGGTTCTGTTGAGGAAATCGTCAATAGGGTCCGTAGGCGCTGCCGCTGTCGCGCCCGACGAGGATGAAGGTCTGCCCGGCGGTCTCGTCGCGGATCAGCGCGCCGCTGTCGAAGCGCTGGATCGCCAGCGAAGCGGACTGCTCGCTGACGCGGGCGAAGCCGAGCGTCTGGCGCACGCCGTCGACGGCACGCCAGACCGCGCCGAAGCCCTGCTCCGGCATCTGCAAGCCCTCCGGCACGGGCACCGTCCAGCCCTGATCGGGCGGCGCCTGCTCGACGTACCAGAACTTGCCGTCGATGCCGCCGCTGGGCGCGACCGCCCAGATTTCGCCGCTGGGTATCCAGTACATCACGCCGTGCTCGAAAATCTGCTGCGTGCCGACGTAGGACGACGACGGTTCGCCCGCGCAGCCGAGATCGGAGACCGCCGGGGTGTTGGTCGTCCAGGTCGTGCCGAAGATCGGGTCAACCGGGTAGGCGCAGCCCGGCGCGCCCAGCGTCGGCAGGTTGGGCGAAAGCGTTCCTTCGAGGCGCGACGTATCGAGCAGGGGCAGGTTGCTGTCGACGCCCGCCGATTCGCCGACGAAGACGCCAACGTAGGCGGTTGGTGCGGGCGTGTGCGTCGGCAGCGGGGTCGGCGGCACGGAACGGATGGCGAGGCGGGTCGCTTCGCGCTCCTGATCGTCGGGCGTCGGCGACATGTAGAGCGTCGCCAGGATTTTCGCCTGCACCACCGGCGTCGCCACGTCCGAGGCGGGCGTCGCGTTGAGGGACGAACAGGCGGCGATCAGCGTCAGGCTTAAGATAAGCAGGATCATCGCGGCGCGGCGCATCCTGCCGCTGCTGCCCGACTTTTCAGATCGCCTCGCCTGTGCCTGCATTATCCACACTCCACCGGCAGCATGTAGGTGATGACGTTATTGAACGAGCCATCGGCGCGCTGCTCATACAGTCCGTAGCGGATCGCCGAAGCATCCGGCAGGCGCGGCAGCGTATAGATGTCGCGCACCACTTCCTCCGGCACCCAGGTCGTCAGCGGACGCCAGCCGTAGACCGGCGCGTCGTGGTCGTCCTGGGCGATGACCTGCCCGGCGCCGTCGAGCAAATGCACGAAGACGCTCAGGTCGCGCTGCGGCGTCTCTTCGTCGTGCCACGCCACGCGCAGGATAATCTTATCCTGAAAGCAGTCGATCCGGTGCGCCGTCTCGAAAACACCGGCGACCAGCGGGTTGGCGTCGATTTCCAGCTCCGGCTGCGTGTCGATCTGCACCAACTGCGGCGCGACCGCGCGCAGATACACCGGCGCGCCGATCTTGTCCTCCCACCAGCTTACAGGTTGATTGTAAAACGTATAGGCTGGCGTGACCAGCATCCCCTGCTGCAAAACCGCGTTGTAGTCGGCTTTGTGGTCGACCAGACGGACGCCGGGCAGCAAGCCGAGCACGTCGCGGGCGAAGCCGACGGCGAAGTAGCGCGGTCCCCACGCCAGCATCAGCGTCGAGCCGGGCGGCGTGTGCTGCGCCAGCGCGATGGTCTTCAGCCCGGTCGTGTCGCTGGTCAGGCTCTCGATGAAGGGCGCGTTGCTGCTGAACTGGGCGGCGGCGAAGCCCACACCGACGACGAGCGAGGACGATTGCCGCAATGTAATGAACCTCACCCCGTGCAACCTGCAGTTGCCCACCCCTCTCCCTATGGAGAGGGGGAGTCGAGCGCAGCGAGGCGGGGGTGAGGTTAAACGCCAGCACCCCTTCCGCCAGAAACAGCCAGCCGAAGGCGAGGCTGAGCGTGACCATCAGGATCAGCGCCGAGAGGATGTCGCTGTAGAGCAGGACGTGGAACAGGTACGCCGCCGCGCCGCTCAGGATCAGCGTGAGCGCCGCCCGGCGGTGCCGGGACAGCCCGACGATCAGCCCGATGATGCCCACAATTGCGCCGGGGACGGTCACGTCGGTCAGGATCACGCTGTTGACGAGGTTGAAGTTGGCGACCAGCGCGTCGAGCGAGCCGGGCAGCCCGATGAAATGGTCGGCTTCCTTGCCCATGAACTGGTCGATCAACCCCGGCAGCGTGCCCGGCTCGCCGTAGACCCAGGCAGCGCCCGCCCGCGCCCGCAGGTACATGTAGGCGTAAGGGATCAAGCCGACCAGCCCCAGGGCGAGCAGGATCAGCAGTTTCGCCGGACGCCTGCGGATCAGGACGATCAGGTCGTCCCACACGGCGAAAATCAGCGCCGGAGCCGCCATGATCAGCGCGCGGTGATGCGCGACGGCGATCCCGCCGATCAGCGCCAGCCAGTAAATACGCCCCTCAATCGGCGGCTTCCAGAGGGCAATCGCCAGCATCAGCGGCAGGAAGAAGAGCGTCATCGTGTAGACTTCGGCGATGTCGTTGTGTATCCACATGGTGCGCGTCAGCCCGAAGAGGACGGTCATCCCGGCGGCGAGCAGCGGGCGGCGCGTCAGGTGCAGCGCGAGGACGTAGATCAGCGTCAGCGTCAGGATGCCCCAGAACAGCGAAACGACCGCCGGAGCGGTCGCCGCGCCGATGCCGAAGGCGCGCAGCAGCATGACCAACGTACTGCCCGCCATGACGTAGAGCGGGTAGCCGGTGGCGTGCAGCGTGCCCCACTTGTTGAGCACGATCTGGGTTTCGCCCACGTCGATCATGAAATAGTTCTCGGAACCGTTGGGGATGGCTTGCAGCACCGGCAGGTAGGCGACGAGCAAAATCGCCAGCGCCGCGCCGAAACCGAGCAAAGCGAGGGTCGTCTTATTATGAATCATGGGTGAGAAGAATACCGTCGCGCTTCAAACATCGCTTCTCTGGTGTTACGCTATACCAGAATAACCGAAATCCATGAGCGTAAGGTGAATTCATGCTAGGTCAGCAAGCGACGGATTTTGAACTGCCCAATCAGGACGGGCAGACGATCCGGTTGAGTGATTTTCGCGGTCAGAAAGTGATCCTGTTCGCTTTTCCGAAAGCGGGTACGCCCGGCTGTAACGCGCAGGCGTGCAATTTCCGTGACGAATTCTTCACCATCCGTTCGGCGAACGCGGTCGTGCTCGGCATCAGCCCGGACAGCGTCGAGCAGCTTCGCCAGTGGAAGCTGGACAAGAATCTGCCCTACGATCTGCTGTCCGATTCCGATCATACGGTGCTCAAGGCATGGGGCGCGTGGGGGATTTCGCTGTTGAGCGTGATCCGAATCCCGATGGTCAACCGCTCTTTCTGGGTGATCGACGAAAACGGCGTGGTCATCGCCGAGCAGATCAACGTCTCGCCGCACGAAAGTGTGCGCAAGGCGCTGGCGGCAGTCGGCGAAGTGACCCCGATGGGGTAAAATAAGGGCGAATTCCACGAGATAAAGGAGAAATAATATGCCTACCGTTGGCGAGCCAGCGCCGGATTTTGAGCTGCTTAATCAGGATGGCAAGCTCATCCATCTGAGCGATTATCGCGGCAAGAAGGTCGTCATGTTCGCCTACCCGGCTGCCGGGACGAGCGGCTGCACGACGCAAGCGTGCGGCTTCCGCGACCAGTTCCCCAAACTTCAGGCGCAGAACGTGGTCATCCTCGGCATCAGCCCGGACAAGCCGGAAGATCAGTTGAAGTGGAAGCAGAAGGAAGGGCTGCAATACGACCTGCTCTGCGACCAGGATCATCACGTGCTGGAGCAGTGGGGCGCGTGGGGCGAGAAGACCAGCTACGGCAAGACCTATCAGGGCGTGATCCGCTCGCACTGGATCATCGACGAGAACGGCGTCGTCGCCGACGTGAAGCTGAACGTCAAGCCGGTCGAGAGCGTCGAAAAAGCGGTAGCGGCGCTGGAAGCATAGCTATCAAACCGAGCTTCTGAGGAGCGGGAGCGCCGGACGGCGGATCCCGCTTTTTGACTCACTGTCACACTTTGCTCGACTTATCCGTCTTTACTGGTGTAGAAGGATGAGATAAGGAGCAAGAATCATGAACGCACGACTGAACTGGTCAAAGGACGAGGCTATCCTCAAGCCGCTGTTTGGCTTCCAGGAATACATCCAACAGAGCGGGCTGGAACTGTCGCTGCTCGACCTGGTGGTGACACGTGCTTCCCAACTGAACCACTGCGCTTACTGCCTGGACATGCACACTAAAGATGCGCGCGCCAGCGGCGAGAGCGAACAGCGTCTCTATCTGTTGAGCGCGTGGGAGGAAGCGCCTGTGTTCAGCGAACGCGAGCGGGCAGCCCTGGCATGGACGGAGGCGGTTACCCTGATTGCGCAGGATTTCGTGCCGGATGCAGTCTACGAGCGGGTGCGCCAGCACTTCAGCGAGCGCGAACTGCTCGGCTTGACGATGGCGATCATCTCGATCAACTGCTGGAACCGCGTCAATGTCAGCTTCCGCACACCCGTCGGGAATTACAAATCGCAGCGCCAGCCCGCCGCTCTCGCCGAGGCGAGCTAGCCATTCGTGGGGGCATGGCAAGCAGGCGCTATGCCCCTACACGAGCGTAGAAGATTATGGACGTAATGCAAGACTTCAACCAGCACAGGCAGGCGCTGTTCGGGCTTGCCTACCGGATGCTCGGCAGCGCCATGGACGCAGAGGATGTGCTGCAGGAAGCCTTCCTGAACTGGCAGGACGCGCCGCGTGATTCCATCCAATCGCCCAAAGCCTATCTGGTGCGCATCGTGACGCACCTGTGCATCGATCACCTGCGGCTGGCGCGCGTCCAGCGCGAGCAGTACGTCGGCATGTGGCTGCCAGAGCCGATCACGCAGATCGTTGAAGGCGACCCTGCCCACGAGAGCGAGCTGGCGGATACGCTCTCGACGGCGTTTCTGTTGGTGCTGGAGCGGCTCTCGCCGATTGACCGGGCGGTGCTGCTTTTGCACGATGTATTCAGCTACACCTACCCCGAAATCAGCGAGATCGTCAGGCGCAGCACGGTCGACGTGCGCCAGATTGGGCATCGCGCGCGCAGCCGCATCGCCGAAGAACGCCCCCGTTTCCATACGGACGCCGAAGAAGCCGAACGGGTGACGCGGCAGTTCATCCAAGCCTGTGAAGAGGGCGATCTGGTGAAGCTGTTCGACGTGCTCTCGCCGGACGTGATCGCGCGCGGCGACGGCGGCGGCAAGATCAACGCGCGGCGCACGCCTGTGATCGGCAGAGAGCACGTGATACGCTTCTTCCAGGACATCTGGGAGAGATTTCAGATCGTGCGCGTACTGAGGCTCACTCACGTGAACGGTCAGCCTGCTATGGTCGAGTATCACGAAGGGCAGGTGTTCAGCGTGACGACCTTCGATTTCAAGGACGGGCGCGTCAGCGCAATCTATACCGTCCTCAACCCCGATAAGCTGCGTGGGTTCAGCGGGGTCGGTTAGGCGGGCGCGGCTACTTCAGCCGCTTCTGCCACACCGCCGCCACCTCGCCGTACTCGATCTGCTTCGCGCCGACGAAACGCGCCAGCGATTCAATCGACTTGCGGATCGCCGGGGCGGCGCTGGCGGGCGCGCCCGGCTCGGCGTAAACGTGGTGGACGTGCAGCGTCTTGGTCTTGCGCTCAAAGATCGGATCGACGCGCCCGATCAGCCTGTCGCCGTGCAGGATGGGCAGGACGTAGTAGCCGTACTGCCGCTTGTCCGCCGGGACGTAGATTTCGACGCGGTAGTTGAAGTCGAAAAGCTGCTCGGTGCGCTTGCGGTCGCAGATCAGGTTGTCGAAAGGCGAGAGCAGCGTCGTGCGCGGCTGCCACTCGTCCGCCTCGATGCGATCCAGCAGCGGCAGATCGTCGGCGTGGATGTACCACGTGCCGGACATGTCCTCGACCTTCACGCGGGTGATCCTGCCTTCATCCTCAAGGGAATTGAGTATGTCGGGCAGGTTGGGGTAGCGCCCGCGCGTATAATGCCCCTTGATGTGCTGCGGCGTGGCAGCGCCGAGCGCCCGCAGCGACTTCTGCGCCGCCTGGCAGACGACCTCGCGTTCGTCCAGCAGATCGCGCGGCGTCCAGTCGGGCAGGCAGCGTTCGGTCAAATCCCAGCGCTTCTGCACGCCGCTGCGCTCCGCCACCATGATCCTGCCCTGCGCCCAGAGGAAGTCGAGCATCCGGCTGACGTTGCGCCCGCTCGTCCAGCCGCTCGAAACCCAGTACTTCGGATCGACGCCATCGAGTTCGAGTTCGCGCGAGAGCAGCGCGCCTTTCTCCGTGAGTTCGGCGAGGATGAAATCGTGCAGCTCCTGATTCATGGCGATCCAGTCGCGCACGCGCTTCGCCCAGGGATCGTTCCCGTCGCCGCTGACGTAGTGGCGCATCCGCCAGTGATGGATCGGGTAATCTTCGGTCAGCACAATCGACGCAACGTGCGCCCAGTACTCGAACAACTGCCGATCCTGATAGATCAGCTGATCCAAATCGGCGGTCTTGTAGACGCCAAGCCTGCTCCACAGGACGATCAACGGGCTGCGGGCGACCGCGCTGATCGGGTCAAGCTGCACGCAGCCGAGGTCGCGCACGACTTCCATGATGCCGTCGGGCGTGGCGGGGGGCGCTTCCCCGGCGAGGCGCTGGCGCGCAATTGCCAGCCTGCGGGCAGTCTGTCGAGAGAGAGTCCGAATCGTCATGTGGAAATTCCCCTGCATAAATCAGATGAAAACGTAGGGGCACGACATGAGCGTGCTTGAAAATGGGCTTTTTTACCCCTCAAACCCTAGCCCCTCGCCCCGTTTACGTGGGAGAGGGGCGGGACGCACAGCGTCCGGGGTGAGGGGTTCTTAAAATGCCTTCGTGCCATGCCCCTGCAAAAACCAGGCTTTTCTATATCCGCGCCATCAACGCCGAGCGCGAAAACTGCTTGACGCCGAGCCAGAGCAGCCCCGCGTCGACGATCCAGATCACCGCGCCGAGCAGCAGCACGAGTTCCGTGCCGAAGTAGACCACGCCCGATAGCTGCCCGATGACCAGCAGCACAATCGGCAGCACCAGAATGCCGGAAGTCTGCTGCGCCGCCATGAACGTGCTGACGCGCGACGAGATCAGCACGATCACCGACATGCCGAGCGCTGCCACCGCCGGAGCGACCCACAGGATCATCGCCCACCAGTGTGGCAGCGGAAACCAGATGCGCCCCATGACGGACATTCCGGCGACGTTGACGATAATCGCGTAGACGACGAAGCTCACCCAGGCGATCAGCACCGCCGGGAGAAACGCCGACAGCACCTTCGCCAGATACAGTTCGCGGTCGGTGGCGGGCGTGTAGAGCAGCGCTTCGAGCGTCTTGCGCTCCTTTTCGCCGACGATGCTGTCCGCGCCGATAATGCTGGCGAGCATCAGCGGCAGGATCAGGAACATCGGCGCGAACATGTAGCCCAGGACGAGCACGATTAGCATTTGATCCGTGCCCATCCCGGTGATCTCGGCGCGCACGGCGGGCGGCATCCCGTTGAGCAGCATGTCGAAATCGCCGGTCGACACGCTGGAATTCGTCGAGATCGACTGCGGCAGCAGCGTGATCACCAGCGGGATGACGACGACGAAGATCAGCGGGACGAGGATAGTGGGCAGCCAGACCATGCGGTTTTGCAGCACCTCTTTCCAGTCCTTGACGGCGATGTTCCAGATGATGCGCCAGTTCATGTTCAGCCCGTTCATGATGCCTGCTCCGTTCGCCGCTGAAGCTCGAAGTAGATGTCCTCCAGTGAATGCTCGCGTGGGTTGACGCGCATGATCTGCCCGCCGCCCGCCGCGACGGCGGCGATCACCGCCGGGGTGTGCGCTTCGTCGCTGACCTGGATCGACAGCTTTGTCCCGTCCGCCTGAAGGTCGCGCACGCCGTCGGCGGACTTGAGCGCGGCGGTCTGCTCGGTGGTCAGCGGGGCGCGCAGATCGAAATCCAGCCAGAGCGCCGCCCACAACTGCCGCCCCAGCTCCGCGACATGACCGAGCGCCAGCAGCTTGCCGTGACTGAGCACCGCCACGCGCGTGCACAGACGCTGCGCTTCGTCGAGGTTGTGCGTCGCCAGAAAGACGGTGCGCCCGCTCTGACTGCTGAGCGTCTCGATCAGGGTGGTGACGGTGCGCGCGGCTTCGGGGTCGAGCGCCGCCGTCGGCTCGTCCAGAAAGAGGATTTGCGGGTCGTGGACGAGGGCGCGCGCCAGCGCCAGCCGCTGCTTCATGCCCTTGCTGAAGCCGCCTGCCCGGTCGCCCGCGCGATCCGTCAGGTTGAACAAGTCCAGCATCTCGCTCACGCGCTGGTCGACGTTGGGCACTTCGTAGAGCGTGGCGAACAGGCGCAGGTTCTCGCGGGCGGTCAGCCGCTCGTAGAGCGAGGGCGTCTCGGTCAGGACGCCGGTCTGCTTGCGGACGGCGCTGCCCTGCGTCTGCGCGTCCAGCCCCAGCACGCAGGCGCTGCCGGAGGTCGGCGCGAGCACGCCGTTGATCAGCCGGACGAGCGTCGTCTTGCCCGCGCCGTTGTGACCGAGCACGCCGAAGATTTCGCCCGCCTCGACGTTGAAGGACAGGTCATCCACCGCGCGCAGGCTGCCGAAAGTGCGGGTCAGTTCGTTGACTTCGATGGCGGGGGTCATGTTTCTTCCTGTGTGGCGCTCCACGCCTGATAATCTTCTTCGCTGACCAGGTCGCCGCCCGTGACTTCGCTGCTGGCGAGCTGGCGGTTCTGGTTGAAGTAGATGTCAAGCTCCGCGCGCTGAAAGCACTTTGTTCCCTGCACGACTTTGTGTACCCAGTATGTTTTGCCATCGTCGGCTAGGCTCAGGTCGTTGTTGCGGTCGATGCGCACGCGCACGACTTCGTCGCATCCCTTCGGTCTGACATAGAAGTAAATGCCTCTGGCGTCGCCGCCCAGTGCTCCGCCGCCGAACAGTTTTCTCAGAAAGTCCATTCTTATGCTCCTTATGCTGTTAGCGGTTCGCCATCTGCTAAAAGCCAGAAGCGCTGTGTTCGCCGCTAAAACGTCCAGTTTTTAACGCCGCGTCGATTCGGACGCAACTAAACGGCAAAAGAACGAACTTCCAATCAACTTGGTACTTTACTTGACTAGAAATTATGTTCTATTTTATGGTAGGATGCAAGTATGGTTTATTTCTTGTAACATGGGGAGGGTCATTTTGGCAAAAGGCACGACACAGACCGTCTACATTTTCGTCAAGGATTACATTAAAAAGCACACGCATCCTCCGACGCTGCGCGAGATCAGCGAGGGCTGTTTCCTCTCGATCTCGGCGGTGACGCGCCACCTCGAACGGCTGGAAGGCGAAGGCAAGCTCTTCCGCGAGCCGGGGCGCGCGCGCGGCATCACGCTGACCGACGACGACGATTAGCCCGGATGATGCCGCTGCTCGCGCGGCTATGCCGGAGCGCCGCCGTTAAATCTGGAGATGTGAAAAGCGGAAATGTCCGTTTCCGCCGGCTGCCCCATTGCCCAGTCCGCCGCCAGCTTGCCGCTGTAAGGTCCCAACTGCAAGCCCGACGCGCCGTGCCCGGTCGCCAGGTACAGGTTGTCGATGCCCGGCACGCCGCCTAGCACGGGTAGGTTATCGGCGGTGTTGGGGCGCAGCCCGACGCGAATCTCGCGGAACTGCGCGCTCGCCAGCCCCGGCGCGACGCGCAGCGCTTCCTTAAAGACTTCCTGCATCCCGGCGGCGGTCGTGACCGGGTTGAAGCCCGCGCCGGTTTCGCGCGTCGCCCCCACGACGACGCGGCTGTCCGACCAGGGCACCATGTAATGCCCGTGAAAGGCGACGATCACGCACCAGCCGGAGGTATCGATTCCCGGCAGATCGAGGTGGACGATCTGCCCGCGCTGCGGCACGACCGGGATTTGCACGCCAAGCTGATCGCCGAAGCGCGACGACCACGCGCCGCCCGCGATGATCACCTTGCCCGCCGTGAACGTTTCGCCGTCGGCGACGACACCCGTGACGCGCCCGTCCTGAATTTCGAGATGGTCGACGGCGCTGTTCTGGTGCGCCAGGTGGTAGGACTCGGCGGCGTTGAGGAGGGCGCTGGTCAGCATTCTGCCGTCGACGCGCGCGCCGTCGCGGTAATAGACCGCGCCGTGAGTCGGTGCCAGCGGCGGGAACAGTTTTTGCGCCTCCTGCGAGGACACGTCGTGCAGATCGTCGGCGGAAGGGATGCCGCGCTGCTGCTGGCGCTCGAAGATCACGCGGCGGGCGTAGCTGAACGGCGCGATCTCGTCCTCGCTGACCGCGACGGTAAGCTGCCCGCAGACCGCGTAGCCTGTGTCCGCCGCCTGCTCCTGACGAAGCTGGTCGATCAGCGTCGGGTAGTAATCGACGCAGACGACGCCGAATTTGAACCACGACGGCGGGAGCATGACGCCGCTCGTCGCGGGCGAGAGAATCCCCGCGCCGGCGTCGGTCGCGCGCCCGGTGTGATGGCGGTCGATCAGCAGGGTCGCCGCGCCGCCGCGCGCCAGATGATAAGCAGCCGACGCGCCGACCACGCCGCCGCCGATGACGATTGCGTCATACATGAGGGGCTTCCACGATAAACAGCGGGCAATGGGCGGGGATTATACCATTCCGGTCGGAAAGCGCCGCGTTCGCTCAGTCGCTCTGGTGGTGGACGACTTCCTGCTCGCGTTCGAGCAGCGCGTGGCGGATTTCGCCCGCGCCCGGCGAGTAATAGCGAGTCGCTTCGCCGTCCTGGCATCCGGCTCGGTGGCAGGGGATAACCATCATGACCGGTTGTCCTTGACCGCCTTCGCCACCGCGCGCGCGGCGTGCGGGTGTCCAATCGAGGCGGCGATTTCGCCGTAAGTGCGGGTTTCGCCGTAAGGCGTCTCGCGCAGCGCCTGCCAGACGGTTAGCTGGAAGGCGGTCGCCTGAATGTCGAGCGGCAGGTCGAGGTGCGGGCGCTTGCCGTCGATGTGGTCGAGGATTTGCCGCACCCAGTCGCTCATCGCGCCGTCGTTCTCGACGATCTTCGCCAGTGGGTACTCGCGGCGAAGCCAGGCGCGCAGCTCGTCGTCGGACGGGCGAATGTTGATGGCGCAGACTCCGCGCTCGGTCTTGCCGACCAGCAGCCGCCCCAGCGCCGAATCGCAGATCATGTAGGTGATTTCCATACCCGCGCCGCCCCGGCTGTAGGTCAGCGGCGTCATGCCGAGCATGTCCGGCGCGCGCTCGTACAGGCGGCTGCTCGACCCGTAGCCCACGTCGTAGAGCGCCGTCGTGACGCTCTGCCCCTCGCGCAGCAGGCTCTTGAGGTTCTTCAGGCGGTAGCCTTCGGCGTACTGGCGCGGCGTGATGCCGGTCACGCGCTTGAACGTCCGCTGGAGATGATAATGGCTCATGTGAAAATGCGCGCCGATCTCGACCAGAGTCGGCGCGCGGTCGACGTGTTCCTCGATATAGCAGCACACGCGCTGAACGAGTTCAAGCTCCGGGTCAGGTGCGTTCGTCAACCGAAAATCCTCAATCGCCGTCATCTCTACGGTACGGATTTTCAGGCGTAGTGCAAGAGACCATTCGGTACGCGCTGCGGTTCGTCCAGGCGGTCGAGCATCTCCAGCAGGACTTCGGCAGGGATGTCGGGCGGGAGCGTGAAAACCGACGCCGAGCGGATGTAGGCATTGGTCAGCAGGATCAGCGGCTTGGCGTCGACCGAGCGCAGGTGATCGAACACGTCCTGCGCGTAATCGACCGACATGTCGATCACGACGATCTGCGGGAAGTAGGTGATGTACATGCCCAGCGCCTGCATCATGTTGTCGGGAAGGTAGACGTAGCTGCCCTGCTGCTCCGCCAGCGCCGCCAGTTCCTGCCCGGCTGCGCGCTCGCCCACGTAGAGGATCAGTGAATTCGACATGCTCGTTTTCCTTTACACCTAAGGTTGTGGAATGTCATGAAAGAGGCGCACCCGCTTGTCTGTGCGCCCCTCCGAAAGAACCATCGCTCTGTGCGGATGATTACTCGTTCTTGTGCGCGATTTCGTGCTCCTGCTCCAGCAGCGCGCGCTTGCGCTCGACGCCGAGACCGTAGCCGCCGATGTCCCCGTCGGAGCGAATAACGCGGTGGCAGGGGACGACCAGCGGGACCGGGTTGGCGGCGCAGGCATTGGCGACGGCGCGGAAGGCGTTCGGCTGCCCGATGGCTTCGGCGATCTCGCGGTAGCTGCGCGTTTCGCCGAAGGGAATCGCCAGCAGCGTTTGCCACACGCGGAGCTGGAAGGCGGTCGCGCGCAGGTCGAGCGGGAGGTCGAAGTGCGGCTGCCAGCCGTTCAGGAAGGCGAGGAACTGCTCGACCCACTCCGTCATCATCGGGTGCTCAAGCTGGATTTCGGCGGCGGGATATTCGTCGTAGAGATGCATGATCAGCGCCTCGTCGTCGTCGGCGATGTGGACGCAGCAAATGCCTGCTTCGGTCATCGCCACCAGCAGCCGACCGAGGTCGCAGTCGCAGATGGTGTAGCCGATGACCATGCCTTCGCCGCCCTTGCGATATTTGGATGGCGTCATGCCCAGGCGCACCGCCGACTGCTCGTACAAGCGGCTGCTCGATCCATACCCGGCGTCGTAGAGCGCGTCGGTCACGCTGGCGCCGTCGCGCAGGCGGTGCTTGAGCCGCTGCACGCGGCAGGATTCGGCGTATTCACGCGGCGAGACGCCCGTCAGCTTCTTGAAGACCCGCTGCAAATAGAAGGGACTCATCCCCACGTAATCGCCCATCTCGGCGAGCGTGGGCACGCCGTCGGGCTGATCTTCGATATAACGGCAGACGCGCTGCACCAGGTCGGTGTGCATGTCGATGCTCAACGAACCCTCCTCAGCCCGACGCAGTCGTAGTTCGGCTCTAACGTGTGCTGCATTTCAAGGTCAAGCGGCTGCGGGAGACGGCGCAGATGGGCGAACAGGCGGGTCAGCCTGTGCGTAAACGATGGACGCTCGTCGCGCACTTCATTCACAAGCCGAACCTGCGCGGCGACGCGCTCCATCTCCTCGCGGTATGCGTGAATCGAATAGTCGTTTGTCAGCCACATGATCGATTGACCTTTCCTGCTTTGTTGACATCTCTAGAGTAATCGAAGTGGCGGTTTCAAACTATCCGATTCTTGCGCGATACGGTTTACCGCTCCGGCTCGATTTCCGGCGGCTGCGGTGGGTCGATGGAAGGGGGTTCCGGCGGCTGAATCGTCGGCGGATCGATAGGCGGAATCTCCGGCGGGCGCGGCGGATCAATCGAGGGGGGTGTGGGCGGGTTGATGGTGGGCGGCTGCGGCGGATCAATCGTCGGCGGGTCGAGCGGGCGCGGGTCTTGCCCGCGCGGTCTGTCCTGGGGATACATCTCATGACCTCCAGATAAACGTAATGCGTATTGTAACGTCATGTGGGTGGAAAAACAATCCACAGGCGATGTGACTCATCTGAGCCTTAGCTTTGCTGCTTCTCCAGGTAGCCGCGCTCGACGACCCTGCCGTCCGCGTCGATCAGGTAGCGCAGCGGCGCGCCCGTCGGGATGTTCAAATCGGGGATGTCGCGTTCGGAGATGTCGTCGAGCGCCATTACCAGCGCGCGCAGGCTGTTGCCGTGCGCCACGACCAGCACCTTTTTGCCCGCCTTGAGCAGCGGCAGGACGTGGGCGTCGTAATAGGGCATGACGCGGGCGCGCGTGTCCTTGAGGCTTTCGCCGCCGGGCGGCGCCACGTCGTAGCTGCGCCGCCACAGATGCACCTGCTCCTTGCCGAACTTGCGCGCCGTCTCGTCCTTGTTCAAGCCCTGCAAGTCGCCATAGTTGCGCTCGTTGAGCGCCTGGTCGCGGTCAATCGGCACGTCGGTCTGCCCGGTGACGGACAGGATGATGCGCAGCGTCTCCTGCGCCCGCGAGAGCGCCGAGGTGAAGGCGTGGTCGAAGTGGTAATCCTTGAGCAGCTCTCCGGCGTGGCGGGCTTCTTCGATCCCGACTTCCGTCAGCGGGATGTCCGTCCAGCCGGTGAAGCGGTTTTCGAGATTCCACTCCGATTGTCCGTGACGGACGAGCATCAATACGCCGTAATCAGGCATCAGAAAATTGCTCCGGCTTGTATAATTCAGACTGTAATGTCAATTATAGCAGAAAGGCGGGATTTTGCCCGCCTTGGATACTGTGCTGACGAAACGGATTGATTGCTGCGTGAGCGTCGCTTAGTCGACCGCCTCCACTTCGGACGTGCAGAACGGGCAGCGGGTCGCCTTTTTCGAGATTTTGCTCGTGCAGTAGGGGCATTCCCGTGTCGTGTCGACCGGCGGCGGTGCGGTCGTCGGCTTGAAGCGCTCCATCAGCCGGTTGACCGGCAGCACGACGAAGTAGTAGACGACCGCCGCAATAATTAAGAAGCTCAGCAGCGAATTGATGAAATCGCCGATGAAGAACTGCGAGTTGTTAATGGTGAAGGTGATCTGGCTGAAGTCCGGCTGACCGCCGATGGCGGCAATCAGCGGTGTGATCAAATCTTTGACTAAGGCATCGACGATGCCGCCGAATGCGGCGCCGATGACGACCGCAATAGCTAAGTCAACGACGTTACCCCGTAGAATGAAGTCACGAAACCCTTTCATCGTATCTCCCTTTCGCTTATATGTGCGGTCTCGGTGTAGAGACCAAATAAAAGCTCGTATGGTTCAACGACCGCGCAGAAAATACCGCTGACAGATTCCGTTCCAATACCCGATTCACTGCAAATTATAGGGTTACTCCCATTCGTTTACGAATTTGAGCAAACGGGACAAACGGGGCAAACGGGCGTTAATTCCAGAGCGTCGGATACTGGCTGATGGCGTCGTCCGGTGTGAGCGCGCGCGCGCCGCTGCCATCCGCATCCACGAGATAGAGCATGATGTGCGCGCCGCGCCCCGCCATGTAGACGATGCGCCGCCCATCGGGCAGCCACAGCGGCTGCGCATCCAGCTCCTGCTCGTTCGTCAGACGCTGTTCGTGCGTCCCATCGGCGCTGGTGACGACGATCTCCGAGCTGCCGTCGAGCACGGTCTGGTAAACAATCGCCTGCCCGTCCGGCGACCAGACCGGCGCTGCCCAGTAATTGCCGTTGTTGACCTCCTGCGAATTGCTGATCTGGCGCACGCTGCTTCCGTCGGCGTCCATGACGTACAGCTCGCGGTAGCGGTCGCGCAGCGAGAAGAAGGCGATCTGCTTGCCGTCGGGCGACCACGACGGGCTGACATCCCAGCCGGGGTTCTGGGTCAGGTTGACCAGATCGCTGCCGTCCGGGGCGACGCTGTAAATCTCGGCGTCGCCGTCGCGCCAGGACGTGAAGGCGATGCGCGAGCCGTCCGGCGACCACGCCGGGAAGCGGTCGTCAGTCCGTGTATCGGTCAGATTGCGGGGATTCGTGCCGGGGACGAGCGGCTGATCGACCTCGACGATGGCGAGATTTTTGACGTTGAGCGTATCGATCTCGTAGACGATGGATTTGCCATCCGGCGACCAGACGGGGTGATAGCTGGGCACAAGCTGTTGATCGTCCAGCAGGCGCGTGCTGCCGTCGGCGGACATCAGGAAAAGCTGGACGTGCGCGTCGTGCGCCGCGATGAATGCCATCCGTGTGCCGTCGGGCGACCACGCCGGGCTGAAATCGGGGTCGGGGTTGCGCGTCAGGTCGACGGTCAGCGCGTGGTCGATGTCGAGCGCATAAATGTCGCTCGCCGCGCCGCGCATCTGGATGTAGCTGATGCGCGACGTGGCGGGAAGCAGCCGTCCGGCGATCAGCGCCAGCGCCGTCAGCACGGCAGCCAGCGCAGAAGCGAAGACGAGCAGGCGAACCGACCATGTGACGATGCCTGTTTCACGGGTTGTCGGTGTACTTATGCCCTGACCTGAACACGCCTGTTTGTCACTTACGCGATCCATGATTGCCTATGAGCTGCGCTGCGGTCGCCAGACGGCGAACAGGTCGTCGGCGTCGTTGTTCGTCAGGTTGACGACGTTGCGCCCGACGCTGTCGGCGCGGTAGATGTCCCAGTCGCCGTCGGCATTGGAGGCGTAAATCAGCGAGCCGTCCGCCTGCCAGCGCTGCGGATCGAGATAGGTGACGCTCGTCCCGGCGTCGACGCGCTGCGCCTGCGGGCTGGCGTCGGCAGGGTTGAGCACGTACAGCCCGACCTGCCCGCTGGCGAAGGGGATGTCGCGGTCGGACATGAAATAGAGCTTGTCAGCGCTCCACATCGGATAGAGGTCGTCGCCGGGCGCGTCGGTCAGGCGGCGCGGATTGCCGCCATCGGCGTCCATGATGTAAATCTCCTGATTCCCGTCTCGATCCGAGTCAAACGCGATCTTCGAGCCGTCCTGCGACCACGCCGGATACCAGTCGACCGCGCCGTTGGCGCTCAGGTTATGCTCGCCGCTGGCGTCTTTGCCGTAGACCTCCAGGTTGAGGTCGCGCAGGCTGACGAACGCCGCGCGGTCGTTCGTCGTGTCGTAGGCGAAATCCCAGTCGAGCCGCCCGCTGGACACGACCGAAATGATGGTGGACAGGTCGTTGGCGACCGGATGGACGTTAGTGCCGTCGGCGTTCATCATGTACGGGTCGAGCGCGCCGTCGCGGTTGGAGAGGAAGGTGATCGCGCCGCCGTCCGCCGAATACGAGGCGAAGCCGTCGTCGGCGTCGTTGTTGGTCAGGTTGACGACGCTGCCGTCGGCGAGCCGCATCACGTAGATGTCCCAGTCGCCGTCGCGGTTGGACGTGAACAGGATTTCGCGCGTCTCCACCAGCGGGTTGTCGCCGGAAATCGCGCCAACCGTCGGCGTGATCGGCTCCGGCGCGTGCGTGCGCAGCGCCAGCGTAATCGCTTCGGCGAGGATCGCAATCCCGACGACCAGTGCAGCTACGGCAAAGCGGCGCATCAGTCTATCCTCTCAGGGAATGGCTGCTTCTGATTATACTTTGCCTGAGGCAAACTTGAACCGCTAAGAATGAATCCCCTCAGCTTCATTTGCGCGTTCAATAGAACAAACGTTATAGTCGCTGGCATTGATCGGCGGATGCTAAAGGACAAGCGATGCTGAACCTCGAAAGCGGACAGGCGTATCTGGCGCTGCCGGATGCCGAACAGGGCGCGGGCGTGCTGCTGCTTCACGCCTGGTGGGGGCTGACCGATTTCTTCACGGCGCTGGCAGACCGGCTGGCGGGCGAGGGCTTCGTCGTGCTCGCGCCCGATCTCTATCACGGCGCGACGGCTGCGACAATCGAGGAAGCCGCCGCCCTGCGCGACGCCAGCATCGACCCCGACGCCGTGATCGCGCAGCTTGACGAGGCGATTGACTTCCTCAAGGCGCATCCGGCGGTCAGCAGCGCCAATCTGGGGCTGGTCGGCTTCTCGCTGGGCGCAAGCTGGGGCTTGTACGTGGCGCATCACCGCCCGGACGCGATTGGCGCGATGGTCGCCTTCTACGGCACGTATGACGGCGACCTCAGCCAGATGCGCGCCGCTTTTCAGGGACATTTCGCCGAAAACGACGAGTTCGAGCCGCGCGAGGCGCTGGAGCAGCTTGATCAAACGCTGACCGGCATGAACCTCGAAGCGAATTTCTTCGTCTACTCCGGCACGGGACACTGGTTCTTCGAGGCGGATCGCCCGGCGTATCACCCCGAAAGCGCGCGGCTGGCGTGGGAGTGGACGATCAAATTCCTGCACGAGAAGCTGGAGCGGGACGCCGGAGATGTAGGGGTTATTTCACCCCTCACCCCGTGCAGCCTTCGGCTGCCCACCCCTCTCCCACGCCAGCGGAGAGAGGGGAAAGAACGCGGCTTTTGTCCCTCGCCCCGTGTACGTGGGAGAGGGACAGGGCGAACAAAGTTCACGGCGAAACAGAGTTTCGCACAGGGTGAGGGGGTTTAAAACACCTCTCATGCCGTGTCTCTACCGCACCTTTTCCCACCACATGCGGTTAATTGGTCGGCGCCCTCCGTCGTGGCTATACTCCCCCATAGAATCGCGGATTTCAGAAGGATAGGGCTTTCCATGCGCCTTCAAGATTTGAACTGGATGGATGTCGAGCGCTATTTGCAGCACGACACCCGCATCATCCTGATCACCGGGGCGACCGAGCAGCACGGCTATCTCAGCCTGCTGACGGACATCCTCATCCCGTCGCGGATCGCGCTGGCGGTCTCCGAGCGCGAGGGCGTGCTGGTCGCGCCGCCGCTCAACTTCGGCGTGAGCGAGCACTTCGTCGACTTCCCCGGCACGATCACCCTGACCCCCTCGACCTTCGACATCGTGCTCGGCGAGATGGTCGCCGCCCTGATGCACCAGGGTTTCCGGCGCTTTTTCGTCCTCAACGGGCACGGCGGCAACCAGCAGCCCCAGCGCCTCAAAGACCTGAATGAGTTGGGCGAGGCGCGCGTCGCCTGGTACGACTGGTGGCGCGAAAATGCGGTCAAGCAGTTCGGGGTGGAAAACAATCTGCGCCTGAATCACGCCAACTGGGGCGAGAATTTCACCTTCACGCGCGTTAGCGAGGTTCCAGACGGCGAAAAGCCGACCGTTAACCTGGAGCTGCGCCAAGCCGGGCAGACCATGCGCGAAATCCTGGGCGACGGCAGCTACGGCGGATTCTATCAGGTAAGCGACGACCTGATGCAAGCGCTGTACATGCGCGTCGTCGACGAAGTGACGGGTCTTGTCCACGCGCTCGGCGAGGCGTAAGCGGGCGCTGCGATAGATGACGATGGACGAGGCGGCGCGGCTGATCCCGTATCTGTACACGGCGGACGCGCGCGAGGCGGGCAGCCGTCTCGTCGTACTCGGCGCGGCGGCGGTCGAGCCGCTGATCGCGGTGCTCAATGGTCAGCAGGCGATTCCTGATCTCAGCCCGCTCGATCTGCCGCCCCCGCTGCGCGGTGCTGCGCCGGAAGCCGACGCTGCGAAAGAACGCGCCGCCTACCTGCTCGGCGAGATCGGCGACCGCCGGGCGGTCGAGCCGCTGATCGCCGCCTTCGCCCGCGAAACCGACCAGTACATCCGGCTGGCGGCGGTGCGGGCGCTCGGCATGATCGGCGACCCGCGCGCAGTCGATACGCTGATCGCCGCGCTGGAAATTCCCCCCTGGTCGCCGGATTACTGCGCTCTGGTGGACGATCTCGCCCGCATCGGCGGCGCGCGGGCGGTCGAGCCGCTGATCCGCGTCCTGCGCAGCCCGCATTACACCTACGGCGGCGCGGCGCGGGCGGCGCGGGCGCTGCTGGCGTGGCGCTCCGACCCGCGCGTGCTGGATGGTCTGATCGCGGCGCTGCGCCTCGACGCGGAACTCTCGACGGTGGACGCGCTGATCGCGGCGCTGGTCGAACTCGGTGATCCACGCGGCGCGCGGGCGCTGCTGGCGTTGATCGGCGTGATGGTGCGGCTGCCGCCAGAGCGCTGGGACGACCGCGACGACAACCTGAGCGAGACCGATCAGGGCGTGACCTTCCACGTCCTGAAAAGGCAGTTTCGGCGTGCGGTAGCGGCGGTGCGGCAGATCGGCGACGCGGCGGCGCTCGCCGCGCTCGACGGCATCCTCAAGGACGCGCCCTCCTACATTTCAGAGGGATAGTCGGGAGCGCGAAGCGGTCCGGTGGCGTCGGGATGCTTGAAGAAGACGCGCAGGACGAGCCGACCGAGGCGCAGCTCGTCGCCGTCGCGGATGACGCGGACTTCCTGCGGGAAGAGTTTTTGCCCGTTGATGAACGTGCCGTTCGCGCTTTTCATGTCCGAGACGCTCAGCAGGCTGTTCTTGGGGTTGTATTGCAGCGCGACGTGCAGGCGCGACACGCCCATACCCCCGGCGTTGTGCGCGCTCAGGTCGATGTCCGGCTTCATGGTGCTGCCTTCGCTGCGCCCGATCACGGTTTCGTGCTTGAAGCGCTGCGGCTGCACGCTGTAGGTGTAGCTGTCGGAGACGACGGTCAGCACCAGCGTCGAGTCGGGACCGAAATAGTCGGGTCCGTGCCCAAGCATATCGGTATTGTCCAGCTTGGTCGTCTCGTGGCGGCTGGACTCGCTGCTGAGGAAATTGCCGCAGTAGGCGCAGAACACGTCGTTGGGGCTGTTCAGCTTGCCGCAGCGCGGGCAGGGAACGGTTTTCTCGACCTTTTCGGCAGGCGGAAAGGCGACATCAGAACCCCCCGACCTCGTCGACTCGTGTTCGTGCGCCGCGCTTTTCGACGACTTGATCGAGCTGGCGTGCTGCGCTTCCCATGCTTTCACTCGGCGCACCATCTCCATACGGTCGCCGGTTGTCATCAATTCTATGCGCATCCGCAGAGATTCGAGGACGGCTTTCGTTTCCCAGCCGCCCCGTCGCATCTGCACATAAACTTCAAATGTTTCATCCAGGAGTGACATCCCCATGCGCGTGTCCCTAGCAAATTTGCCTTGAGAGGATCATCTGTTATATTTTACACACAATCTGGAAGGCAAGGAGTAGAGAAATGCAGCAACCTTTACTTGAGGTGAAGCTGACTTACTGCGCCGCTTGACATTATACCGAGCGTGCTGTCAGTTTGACGGCGGAAATTTTAGGCGAGCGCGATCTGGAATTTTACATCTCGTCGTGGACGCTGATCCCGCGTTCGGGCGGCGTGTTTGAAGTTGAGGTCAACGGGGAGCTGGTCTTTTCCAAGAAGGCGCTCGGTCGTCATGCCGAGCCGGGCGAGGTGCGAAGCGCCATCTACACTAAACTGAATCAGCTCCGTTCGCCACAGAGTTAACTCACAATAAATACTCACGAAATTCGTCCGCAATATGGTTTGACAACTAAATTACGGTACGTTACACTGCTCCGATACGCTGCTGGACTGTCTAGTGCCAACGCAGTCCACAAGACCTCAATACTTATATCGAGAACCATGTTCAAGGAGTCAAACGATGCTCAGACGTATTGTGTTATTCGTGATCCTCCTACTCGCGCTGTCGAGCACGGCGGTGCTGGCGCAGGATACCACCACCGCACAGCTCGGACCTATCACTCAGGCGATCATTGATCGCGGTGAGTTGATCTGCGGTGTGAACAACGCGCTGCCCGGTTTCGGCTATCCGAACGCCTCCGGTGAAATCGAGGGCTTCGACGCGGACTTCTGCCGCGCCGTCGCCGCTGCCGTCCTCGGGGATGCCAGCAAAGTCAACTTCCGCCCGGTCGTCGCGGCTGACCGCCAGACGGTGCTGCAATCCGGCGAGGTCGATATGCTCTCGCGCAACACCACCTGGACAAGCAGTCGTGATACGCTGTGGGGCGCGACGTTCGCGCCGACCACCTTCTACGATGGGCAGGGTGTGATGGTCACGGTAGACAGCGGCATCAACTCGCTGGAAGACCTGGCGGGTGGCATTATCTGCACCAACGCCGGGACGACCACCGAACTGAACATCACCGATGCCATGCATAATCGCGGGCTTGACTTCCAACTGCAAACCTTCCAGGACTTCAACAGCGTCATGGCGAGCTTCCTGCAGGGCGGCTGCGATGCGGTGACGACCGACAAGAGCGGTCTGGTTTCCGAGAAGGCTGCGACGGCTGACCCCGGCGCGCTGAAGATCCTCGACGTGACGCTCAGTAAAGAGCCGCTCGGTCCGCTTTCGCCGCAGAGCGACCCGCAGTTCGCCGACATCGTCCGCTGGACGGTCTACGCGACCATTCAGGCGGAAGAATTCGGCATCACCAGCCAGAACATTGACGACTACATCCCCAAGGACGGCGAGTCCGACGACAATTACAACACCCGCGTCGGCGCGAGCATCGCCCGCTTCCTGGGTTACGGTGGCAACCAGAACGGCACGTACTTCGGCATCGCCAACAACTTCACCGAAAATATCATCCGTCAGGTGGGGAACTACGGCGAAATCTACGACCGCAATCTGGGTCCGGGGACGATCTTTAATCTACCGCGCGGCGTCAACAACCTGTGGACGAATGGCGGGCTGCTCTACTCGCCGCCGTTCCGTTGAGCGATCTACTCGCGTAATTCGTTATACAGGGGCGGCGGGCAAGTTGTAAGCTTGCCGCCCCTCACCTATCCGCCGAGGGACTGGGATGGCGTCATCCAATCTACATCCCAATAACCAAAAAAGCCTCTTTCAAAATCTCTTCGGAATTGTCAGCGATATTCGCTTTTTGCAAATTTTCGGTCAGATCGTCTTCATTATCCTGATCGCCTTTGCCCTTTCCGGGACGATCAATCAAATCTTCTCGGCGCTGGCGAGCCGCAACCTGACGCCGAATTTCGCTTTCCTGCAAAACCGGGCGGGCTTCGCCATCGGCGGCGCGGAAGGCTATTCGCCCAGCGACAGCTACTGGGCAGCGTTCATGGTCGGCGTGCGCAATACGCTGGCGGTCATCTCCGCCGGGCTGGTCGGCGCGACGGTGCTGGGCATTCTTGCCGGCGTCTTTCTGTTGAGCACGAATTGGCTGATCCGCACGATCTCCCGATTCATCGTCGAGATTCTGCGCAACACGCCGCTGCTGGTGCAGATTTTCGCCTGGTACTTCGTCGCCGTGCTGGCGCTGCCCGCTCTGCAACAGGCTATCCAGATTCCGCAGACCGGCTTGATGGCGCTGCCGCTGCGCTACCTGATCTACATCCTCCTGGCGGTGATCGTCTGGCGCTATCAGCGCGGGCTGACGGCGGAACAGCGCCAGCGGCGTGCCTTCCTCACCCCGGCGCTGATCGCGGCGGTCGTCGTCATCGAAATCGGCTTTCTCTACTTTTACAAAACGGGCTTTCCCGACCGGGATTTCTACGGTGCAGGGCTGGTCAATAATGCGCTGAACTGGGGCTACTGGATCGTCAGTATTCTGCTGATCGGCGTGCCGCTGCTGGTCAAGGCGCGCGAACTGCGCTTGATGCTGTGGGGCGCGGTGGTCGGGCAGTTGATCGGCGGCGCGCTGTTCCTGTTCGGCGCTGTGCCGGACAGCGCCGCGCTGATCGAGCTTCAGCCGGTCATTTTCCTGAGCAATCGCGGGCTGGTCTATCCCGAAGCCCATACGACGGCGCGCTTCGCCGAATGGTTTCTGTTCGTCGTGCTCGGCATCACCGTCGCGGTGCTGCTGTGGGCGTATCTGGGACGGCTGACCCAGCAGACCGGCGATCCCCATCCGCGCGGGCGCTACGCGCTGCTCAGCATCGTCCTGTTCGCCGTGATCGGCTGGTTCGTGGTCGGGGCGGAGCCGCTGCCCGCGTCCGTGCCGGTCGAGCAGGATGGCACGGTGACGTTCATGCCGCTGGAGCAGGCGGAGCGCAGCGGCGCGCTCACGTCCGACGAGGTGCTGCAATACAGCGCGACGCCGATCACGGCGGCGCTGCCGCAGCGCGCCGGGCTGCGCTTCAGCACGGGCACGTCGCTTGATCCGCGCTATCTGGCGCTGCTGCTGGCACTGGTGATCTACACGGCGGCGTTCATCGCCGAAATCGTGCGCGCGGGCATCCTCGCCGTGCCGCATGGGCAGATCGAAGCGGCGCGCTCGCTCGGCTTGAGCGGCAGTCAGGTGCTGACGATGGTGGTGCTGCCGCAGGCGCTGCGCGTGATCATCCCGCCGCTCGGCAACCAGTATCTCAACCTGGCGAAGAATTCGAGCCTTGCGCTCGCTATTGCCTATTCCGACATCTACGCCGTGATGAACACCGTGATCAATCAATCGGGACAGGCGGTGACCGGCATCGTGATTATCATGCTTGCCTATCTGGTCATCAGCCTGACCATCGCGGCGGTGATGAACTGGGTGAACCGGCGTTTCCAGTTGGTGACGAGGTAGGGGCGTATGGCGACCACTCTTGACCCACGCGACCGCGCCATCGTCAATTACGACGAGCCGCCGATCAAGCCGCCGCCCGTGATGGCGGTCGGTCCGCTGGCGTGGATGCGCGACAATCTGTTCCACTCGACCTTCGATACGATTCTGACCATCATCAGCGTCATCCTGTTGGGCGGGGTGATCATCGGCGTGCTGCAATGGGCAATCGGCGCGGCGAACTGGCTCGTGATCACCAACAACCTGCGCCTGTTCATGGTCGGCACCTTCCCGACGGATGCCTTATGGCGACCGGCGTGGGCGGCGCGGCTGTGCGCCTTCGTCATCGGGTTCACGCTGTTCGCTTACGCGCGCGCCAGCCGGACGCTGGTGCTGATTCTCGTGGCGGCGGTGGCGCTGCTGCTGGTCGTACCTATCGTCGTCGACGCGACCACGCCTCCCTTGAATGCCTACCTCGCCGCTGGCAGCACGACGGTCGTCTCCGGCACGGTCAGCGAGATGCCGCACGATCAGCTCGCGTTCATCGCCCGCGCCGGGGAAACCGTGACGATTCGCCTCGCCAATACGCCGGGCGACGCCTCGCTGGCGGATACCGCCGGGTTCACCGACCGCGCCGGTAATGCGCTGGTCAACGCGGCGGCGAACCGCCTCGAAACCGTCCAGGAGCAAGCCGACCTGCAAAACCGCCTGGATCGCGGCTTGCTGACCGATGCCCAGCGCGAGGATTTGAGTTCCCAACTGAACAACATGCAGGTTCCCGACCCGGTGACGGAGACGTACCAGCTCAACCAGTCGCCGGTCGAGGTCGCCATTCTGGACGGCGACACGCTCGAAACGCTCGCCAGCGCGACGCTGACCGCCAACTCCGCGCCGCTGTCGCTCACGCTGCCCGGTGATGGCTGGTACGTCTTGCAGAAATCCACCGATGGGACAGCCCTGCTGGCGACGACGGGGATTTATCCCCTCAACGACAGCAATTTCACCCGCCAGCTTTCGAGCGGCGGCAGCGCCACCGTGACGCAGTACACGCGCGTGACCGACGGCTTGACAACCGAAGCCGCCCGTCCCCAGGCGAACGGCGACAACATCCCCAGTATGGCGGTCACGGACAACCAGTATCAGGGGATGCGCCCGTTCAGCGATTTCCTGCGGCTGTTCGTCGCACCGTTCTTCCGCCTGCTCGGCTCGCCGATGCTTCAATTGTTCGTGTTCGGCGCAGTCGGTTACCTGGGCAGCAGCGGGCTGGCGCGGGCTTTCCCGTCCGTTTTGGGCGAGCGCGGCGACCTGCGCAAGCGCGTGCGCGGGATGACCACCTGGCTGTGGATTCTCTGGCTGATCGCGCTGTTCCTGCTCTGCTACGGCATTCAGGGGTTGGATGCGGTTGGCGTCGGCATCCTGATCTCGCGCTTCATCTGGGTCGGCTGGATGTACTTCGTGGGCATGAACCTCGACCGCGCCTGGGGACGCCCGCTGCTGGCGCTGGTGACGCTGCTCGGCATCGTTCAGGCGGTGATCGGCGAGGGACTGCTCGACAAGCTGCGGGCGGGCGATTCCGGCGAGTTGGTCGTCGGGGTGGTCGTCACCGCGATCTGGCTGTTCGCCGGGTTCTACGCCGCGCGCAAGGGGCGCGGGCAGGAGTCGCACTGGGACAACTCGCGCCGCCTGCGCGCGCTGGTCGTCATGGCGGCGCTCTGGCTGATCGTCTTCCTCGCGCCGCCGCTGATCCTGAACGCGGCGGGGGCGACCCAGAACGTGCTGCCGTTGAGCGACACGCGGCGCTGGGGCGGCTTCTTGCTGACGGCGCTGCTGACGATTGTGGCGCTGCTCGCCTCGTTCCCGCTCGGCGTGCTGCTGGCGCTCGGTCGCCGGAGCAGCCTGCCGGTGGTGCATTGGACGTGCATCGTCTACATTGAGCTGGTGCGCGGCGTGCCGTTGATCGCCGTGCTGTTCATGGCGCAGTTGCTCGTGCCGCTGGTCAACCCTTCCCTGGCGAACGTCGATAACGTCTTCCGGGCGATGGTCGGCATGACGCTGTTCAGCGCGGCGTATCTGGCGGAGAACGTGCGCGGCGGCTTGCAGGCAGTCCCGCACGGGCAGGAGGAAGCCGCCAAAGCGCTCGGCTTGAGCGGCTATCAGGTCACCCTGTTGATTTTGCTGCCGCAGGCGCTGCGCATCGTCATTCCGGCGCTGGTCGGGCAGGCGATTGCGCTGTTCAAGGATACGTCGCTGGTGGCGCTGGTCGGCTTGGTCGACCTGACGGGCACGGCGCAGAGCGTGGTCGCGCAGTCGGAATACATCGGCTTGCAAAAAGAGGTCTATTTCTTCATAGCGATCATCTACTTTGTCTTCAGCTACGCGATGGCGTGGATCAGCCGCCGCATCGAGGCGAGCGGGTCGGGCGCGGCGCGACGGGTGTAAGCACGAGGGTTTGATTATGGCGACAGCAGCAGTGACCAAACAGGATCAAGGCGCAGCGATCAGGGAGCCGATCATCCTCTGCCACAACGTCAACAAGTGGTTCGGCGAGTTTCACGTCCTGCGCGACGTGAGCGTCGAGATCATGCCGCAGGAAGTGGTCGTGATCATCGGACCGTCGGGGTCGGGGAAATCGACCTTCATTCGCTGCATCAACCGCCTGGAGGAGCATCAGGAAGGGCAGATCGTCGTCGACGACATCGAACTGTCGCACGACGTGCGCAATATCGCCGCCATCCGGCGCGAGATCGGCATGGTCTTCCAGCAGTTCAACCTGTTCCCGCACCTGACGGTGATACAGAACATCACGCTCGCGCCGACCAACGTCCGGCACTGGGCAGCAGACCGCGCCGAAGCCAAGGCGCGCGAGCTGCTGGAGCGCGTCGGCATCCCGGAGCAGGCGGAGAAATATCCGGGGCAGCTTTCGGGCGGGCAGCAGCAGCGCGTCGCCATCGCCCGCGCGCTGGCGATGGAGCCGAAGATCATGCTGTTCGACGAGCCGACCTCGGCGCTCGACCCGGAAATGATCAAAGAAGTGCTGGACGTGATGAAGGAGCTGGCGCAGTCCGGCATGACCATGATCGTCGTCACGCACGAAATGGGCTTCGCCCGCGAAGTCGCCGACCGCGTGCTGTTCTTCGATCAGGGGCGGGTGGTCGAGCAGGGGACGCCGGAGCATTTCTTCGAGAACCCGCAGCACCCGCGCACGCAGTTGTTCCTGTCGCAGATTCTCTAATCCACAGGGTATCGTACCCTAATCCACAGGGTATCGTACCCACTGCTTCCAGACGTAGAGCAGGATCGTATTGACGACGAAGACGACGGCGAACACCACGCCGAGCGTCGTCTGCCCGGCGGCGACCAGCGCCGCGACCCCCAGCCCGAACAACACCACCTTGACGACCAGATACGCCGCGCCGTTTAGCCGCCGCTGCGAGCTGGGCGCCATGAAAATGCCCCAGATCACCGCGACCAGCACCGGAACGCCGATGCCGAGGACGATGTGAATCGCGGTCGAGTCGCCCGTGTTGAAGCCCCAGTAGGCAAAAGCAGCGAGCAGCGCCAGCTCCAGCAGGAACGCCAGCGCCAGATTGATCGGCTTGAGAACGGCGAGCATGGATTTCCCTACGCTTCGACTGGCTCCAGCCGCAGCCATTCCGGCGCGCGCTGGTTGATGGCGCGGATGATGCCGTTGAGCACGTCGAGCGGCGTGCCGTTGGCGTCGACGAAGTCGATCTGTTCGCCGCGCGCGCGCAAGTAGTCGATGACCGTGTAATACTTGTGGCGCGTCTCGGCGAAGCGATCCTCGAACAACTCGCGGTGATCCTGCCGCTGACCGATGCGCTGCTCGGAGACTTCCGGCTTCACGTCGAGGAACAGCGTCAGGTCAGGCGGGCGGGCGGTCTTGTTCAGTTCCATCACGTCCGCGACCGACAAGCCGCCGCTCGACTGGTAGACCAGCGACGACATGTAGTAGCGGTCGCAGACGATCACGCGCCGGTCGCTGCCGTCCAGAAAGGGCGTGATCATGCGCTCGTTGTGGTCGGCGCGGTTGAGGGCGAAGCCGAGCGCCAGCGTGCGCATCGAGACGGTGATGCGCTTCATCAGCACGTCGCGGCAGAAGTCGCCCGCCGCCATCTCGTTGCGCGGCTCGTAGGTCAGCAGGACGCGATCCGCGCCAAGTGCATCATGGAGCAGCGCGGCAAGACGGCGCGAAAGCTCGCTCTTGCCCGATCCGTCCAGCCCTTCGAGGACGAGGAAGAAGTGGTTCATTCGTGCTCCGGTTGGTTGTGATGAATGAGGCTGTCGGCGACGGCAGGACTGAAGCGCAGTTGATCCAGCTCCGCTGGCAGCGCTGCCTGATCGCGGCGGCAGCGCTTATGCAGATACGACAGGCGGTACAGCCGCAGCGCCTGCGCCACGTCCTGATCGCCGCGCATCCAGAAGCTGATCCAGCCGCTTTCCGGCAGGATGTGGTGTGGCTCGGCTTCGTTGTCGGCGACCAGCGCTGCCCGGGTGCGGCGCGTGAAGGGAATATCGACCAGCCCCATGCCGACGTGAATGTGCCCGACCTCGACCCTGCCGAGCATGAACTCCACGCCGCCGAAGCGGTGCGGGCGCGCTTCGATGCCCTCCCACGACGACACGGCGTCGACGATGCGCTGCGAGGCAGCGGTCAAATTGTTCTTCGTAGCGCTTTCCATACCTGACATCCGAACGGTCGCTCGCAGTGAAATCGGTCGATGCTTCTGACGCGCTGAACGCCCTCATCTTAGCCCGCCGCCCGAATTTTCGCCACTGCGCCACTTGAACTCTTATAGACCTTTATTGACATTTACAACCCGGCGTGATACGCTGATGCTGACTAAGGCATCTGGAGTTTATCTTATGCTCGTGCGCGACACCATTCGACATGTCCAGCCCGCCGACGTACAGGCTGTCGTGGACGTGTACACCGCCGCCGATCTCGCCGTCGGGGCTGAACCCTGGATCAACACGGAAATCCTGCAAACCTTCCTCGACGCGCCCAACGTCGACCCTGACCGCGACACCTTCGTCGTCGAGCGCGACGGCAGGGTGATCGCTTACGCCGACTGCGAGTTCCGCCCCGCAAGCGGGCGCGGTTCCGCCGACGCCGCCGTGCATCCCGATTTTCGGCATCAGGGCATCGGCACGCAGTTGATCCGCGCCACCGAAGCGCGCATTCTGGAGCGGGCGGAGGCGGAAACGCCCGCCGAGCAGCCGGTCACGATCCAGCGTGGGATACTGGATGCGAACAGCGGCGCGCTGCGTCTGGTCGAGTCGCTGGGCTACCGTCACATTCGCACCTTCTACCACATGCGCATCGCGTTCGATCAACCCGTCGACGCGCCGCCGCTGCCCGATGGGCTGACGCTGCGCCCGTTCGATCCGGCGCGGGATGGGCGCGCAGTTTACGAGGCGCATCAGGAAGCGTTCGCCGATCACTGGGGCTATGAGCGCCGCAGCTACGACGAATGGGCGCACTACACGATCAACGACCTCGGCGGCGACCCGGCGCAGTGGTGGGTGATCGCCTACGACGGCGACGAGGTCGCGGGGATTTGCCTGAACCGCCCCTATGGCGAGGAAGACGCGCAGATGGGGTGGGTGAGCACGCTCGGCGTGCGCCGTCCCTGGCGCAAGCGCGGCTTAGGCTTGGCGCTGCTCCGGCACAGCTTCGCGCTGTTTCAGGAACGCGGCTGCACCCGCGCCGGGCTGGGGGTCGATGCCGCCAGCCTGACCAATGCGGTCGCGCTCTACGAACGCGCCGGGATGCACGTCCACAAGCGCTTCTTTCTCTATCGCAAGGCGCTGCGCGGCACGCCTGAAGACGAGGTTACGACGCCAGCGACGTGATCGTCGTCCAGGCAAGCTGCGTGCCGAACAACAGCAGGCTCAGCCCGCAGACGAGGTTGATGGCGCGAAACAGGGGCGGATTGATGAAGCGCCGCCCCCAGGCGATCACGGTGCAGACCATCATCATCCACAGCAGCACGCCGATCATGTAGCCGACGAAAAAGATCACGAAGTCCGCGAGTTGGGGCGTGGACGACGGATCAAGCTGCGCGGCGATCACCGACCCGCCGATGCCCAGCCAGAAGGCGATGGCAAAAGGGATTTGCCAGCGAGAGCAGCGCCCCGGTCGCAAAATCGCCATGACGCGAGTCCGCACCCGTATGGACGACCTGCCCCCGGCGCGACTCGCGCAGCGCCGCGATGCCCAGCCGCGCTAACAAAATCACGCCTAATCCGCTCAGGATCAACCGGGCGGGCAGATTTTGCACGAGGAAGGCGATCCCGATCAGGGCGATGACCGCCCAGAGGATGTCGCCGAGCAGCGACCCGGCTTCGAGCAGGAACGCGGCGCGAAAGCCGCGCGCCGTCCCCCGGCGGATCGCCTCGGCGGTGATCGGTCCCGGCGGCGCGCTGACTGCGATGCCCAAGCCAAATGCCGACAAAAAGAGCGCCCACATACCCCTCACCTCCCGCGTACACGGGAAGTCTAGGGGGCAGCAGGGGAGCGAGGTATATCAGAAACGCACAGGATTCAGGGGCTGGGGCTTGTGAAATTTAGCGTTTTTTGCCCGCAGCCGAGTCGTCGTGCTGTTTGCCGCTGTCTTCGCCTTCGGGGATGATCGGCAGCGTGCCCGTGATGCTGCCGGGATCGTCCGCCTCCGGCAGATCGGCAGGCTCAGGCGACTCGTGCGGCGCGAACATCGACAGATCGGGCTTAGGAAACATCCCGGACTCGGTGGCGGAACGGGGTTTTTGCAATTTATTCTTCATGCGACGAGTTCCGATATTTCCCCCGTTGTATCACAAAATGGGCGAAACGTCATCCGGTTCTAACAAACTTCTACAGAAACGGGGTATTCTGACCTCACCCCGCTGCCCGGCGAAACAGAGTTTCGCTACGCTTAGCTCCCCTCAGCCACAACGTGGAGAGGGGGCGGGAGTGAGGTTATGACAACCTCTCGAACGAGGATGTATCCCCCAATCTCTCCCGGTTTAGAGCGGCTTCAGGCTGAGCAACTGGATGCCGTTGACGCCCTCGGCTGCCCAGCCGACCTGTCCGGTCGCCGTCTGCACCTGCCACCAGATCAGCCCCTCGTCCTCGACGGGACCGCCGACGATCACCACGTACTCATACCGCTTCAGCAGCGCGAGTTCCTGTGAGGTCGTCGTGGGTTGGGCGCGCAGGTTGAGTCCCACCGGGGCGATCACCTGCACCTGCTTGTTGACGCTCAGCCCGTAGGCGCTGGTGATGACGGTCGGTACGGGCGCGCCCGGCGGCTCAATCGCCGGAAGCTCTCCGCCGATCCACTCGACTGCCAGCGCCCCGGCGACGCTCTCGGTGATCTCCTGCACTCTCCCAGTGACCTCGGCGATGTAATAGCGGCGCGTCAAGCCCTCGTTGACGACGACCAGCACGGCGCTGCGATCGGGACTCCAGGCGACGCGCTCCGGCGCGGCGGAGCCAATCGGCTCGCTGAGCGCAGTGCCGGTCGAGTCGTACAGGCGCATGGGACTGTTCGCGCCGTCAGGCGAGCCGAGCGCGACGATTCGCCCACTCGGCTGCTCCACCGCGTCTTGCAGCCACAAGCCGCGCGCGCCGCTGTCCAGGATCAACTGGACGCTGCCGGTCGCCGGATCGATCCAGCGCAGCCCGACGCGCCCATCTTCGCCGCCGCCGCTGGCGAGGACGCGCGTGCCATTCCACGACCACGAGGCGTAATCGTAGCGGTAGATCGGCGGCAGGTGCGTCGGGTCGGCGTTCAAGCCGACGACCGTGAAGGCGCGGCGGTCTTCCTGCGGCAGATACAGCTCGATCAGCAGGGCGCTGCTGAGGTTGTTCCACTCGAAATGCAGGCTGTTGTAGACGAACGGTCCGCCGCCGAAATCGACCGTGCAGGATGTCATGACCAGCGGGCACTCGCGGAAGACCTGATAACCCTTGCTAATGCTATTGTGCTGGGGGTTGTCGATGTACCAGACACCGTCGCGGTCGTCGGCTTCGGCGTCGACCAGGAAGGCGAGATAGTTCCCGTCCGGCGACCAGCCGATCTGGCGCACGCGCGCCTGATTGGTATCGGCGGAGGACGGCTCGAAATCCGAGAATGGCGAGACGCGCACGCGCGCGCCGTCCTGCGCGGTCAGCCCGCCGAAGAACATGTAGAGCAGTCCGCGCGTATCGACCACTGCCGTGCGGCTGGGATCGACCGGGTTGCGGGCGAAGGTCGTCGCGTCGAAGGGCAGGATGAAGCCGCTGCCGGTGACATCCCCGCTGTTGGCGCGCAGGGCGAAGGCGCGCGTCAGCGGATTGTCGGGAAGCTCCTGCGGGATGCCCGCGATAGTCGGCAGCAGCGTCGCGGTGAGCGGGACAATCGTCGGCAGCGGCGGCAGAGGCGTGAGCGTGGGCGGCGCGGCAGTGACGCTGCTCTCAATCGGCGTAACCGGTAGCGGCGTGACCGGGGCAGGAGACTCGTGCCTGGCGCGGCGGTGATCAGCGTGGGCGGGATCGGTATGGACGGGATCGGCGTCGGGCTGCGCACGCCGGGCGGCGCGGGCGACGGCGTGACCACCTGCACCAGCGGCGTGCCGGGCGGCGGCAGCGGTGACGGCGATGGCGGCGGGGTCAGCGACGGCGGGATGGTGCGCGTCGGCGTGTTGGTCTGGAGCGAAAGCTGGATCGTCGGCACGATGCGCTGAATCGACCGCGTGGGCGTATGCGTCGGTGTGGTTGTCGGGCTGGGCGTGCCCGTCGGCGTGCGCGAAGGTGTCCGCGTCCGGGTCGGTGTGCGGGTGGCGCTCGGCGTCGGTGTCCGGGTCGGCGTGCCTGTGGGCGTGTTCGACGACGTGGCTGTCGCGGACGGGACGCGCGTCGTGGTGGGCGAACGGGTATCGCTCGGCGTGGCGGTCGCGGTCGGCGAGCTAGTCGTGTCGGTGGCGTGCGTGCGGTGGGCGAACGGGTATTGCTCGGCGTGGCGGTCGCGGTCGGTGGACGGGTTGCGGTGGGGGATGCCGTCTCGGTTGGTGTATGCGTGGGCGTGTTGGATGGCGTCACGTCGCGGTCGGCGAGGCGGTTGCCGTCGGCGTGTCAGTGGGCGTATCCGATGGTGTCACGTCGCGGTCGGTGGACGGGTTGCGGTGGGGGATGCCGTCTCAGTTGGTGTATGCGTGGGCGTGTCGGATGGCGTGCGCGTCGCGGTCGGCGATGGCGTATTGTCGCGTATTGGTCTGTGTCGGCGTGAAGGTGTCGGTTGGTGTGTTCGTCGGCGTATCGGACGGCGTGCGCGTCGCCGTCGGCGAGGCGGTGACCGTCGGCGAACTGGTGCGTGTGGGCGTATCGGACGGCGTCTGCGTCGCGGTGGGGGACGCGGTATTCGTCGGCGATGCCTTGCTAGGCGTCATTCGACGGCGTGAGTGTTGCCGTCGGCGAGGCGGTGTTGGTGGTGCTCGCCGTCAGCGAAGGGGTGTGTGTGGGCAGGGGCGAGGCGGTCGCGGTCGGCGTGATGCTCGGCGTGAGCGTAGGGGCGACGGTGGGCGTCACCTGCGGGACATCCAGATTGCAGGCGCCCAGGCAGCCAGCGAGCAGCACCAGCACGACGATCAGCCCGAATTTCAACGCACGCCTCCTCATTACGCCGATTATAAACAGAGGCGGAACGATCTGCGAGACGCCCGCTATACGCTGCCCGTGCGCCGCCGGAAGCGTAGCAGAACCGTCGATCAAGCGTCGAGTTTCCCCGGCGCGAGGCTCTTATACTCGGGGTGTTCGTGGGCGAGAGTCCCCCACCTCCGCCGCGAGCAGGCTTCCCCGAAAACCAAGCGCCCCCTCCTGGGGGCGTTTGGGTTGATGCGACACCTAATAAACCTCAACAATGGATTCACAGCGGAATAAGGTTCCGCATTATACTGTGACAGAAGCTGTCACAGGAATGAGCGACATGCATTTTCAGCACACGGTCGAGCTGCTGTTGACCGGGCACAAAAGACAGACGTGACGTGTCATCAAGCCAGGCGAGGTTGCCGTGCCGGGGCGGAAGAAGCGCCAATCGAGGCGGTCGTGGTGAACGGGCGCGACAAATATCGCGTTGGCAAAACCTACGCGGTACAGCCCGCACGCGGCAACAGCGGTCGCGCGCATCCGTCTGCTGGCGATCAGCAGCGCAAGAATATCGCGGACAGCGACTGCCGATGCGACAGCGGAGGGCTACCCCAGCCGTAACGAATTCCTTCGATCTGGCGGAAAATTCATGGTAACGCGAGTCAGGATTTACGTGTTTGGGTGTTAGAATTTGAAGTAGTGAGAATTGATAATACCGAGCAAGTTTTTGAAAAACCTCCAGATAGTCAATATCGGCTGATGGTTTCGTCCAATGCTTATTGATGATCTTGTCGTTTTAGGTCGAGCTTGTCCGGAACCGCTTAAGGACGGGCGCGTTACTGTCTGTATGGCAGGTTGGTCATACAGAATGAACGATTTTGTGCGAATTTATCCAACTCGACCGGACACATCATGTAGCCAATGGGACGTCATCAAAGTCGATGTTGAAAGAAATGAAAATGACACCCGTGACGAAAGTTGGAAAATCGTAGGCTCAAAAGAGGAGTGGGAATCCTTAGGGAGCAAGATTGAAGTAGTAGGCAGCATCGATAAGCCCGAAAGCCGAAAAAACCTGATCGGCAATTTAACTGTGTCCTGCGTGAATGTGCTTAATGAGACCAAGCGAAGCTTAGGAATCATAAACCAGCTGGTTGGCGAGGGGGAAGAAGGTAGGGGCAGGTTTCAAACCTGCCCCTCTACACGCGATTGCGGCTCACGCCGACTGCTGCGTCAGCGCCTCCAGCGCGCGGTTCAGACCTTCCATCAGCGTGTCGTAGGTCGTGGCGTAGTTGATGCGCAGGAAGCCCGGCGCGTCGAAGTCGTTGCCGTTGCCGAAGGCGACCTTCGCATTGTCGAGGAAGAACGTGAACGGGTCCGGCTCCAGGTTGAGCGGGCGCGCGTCCAGCCAGGTCAGATACGTCCCCTCCGGCTGCGTCACCGGGACGTTGGGCAGATTCTCATGCACGAAATCGACCACTGCGTCGCGGTTAGTTCGCAGATACGCCAACACCTCGTCCAGCCAGGGCTGCCCCTCGCGGTAAGCCGCTTCCGCCGCCGTGTAGGCGAGCGCGGTCGGCGATGCGTGCGTCCGGGCGACCGCCGCGTGAACCTTCTCGCCCAGCTCCGGGTTCTGGATCACACCGAAGCCCAGCCCGAAGCCGGGCAGGTTGAAGGTCTTGCTCGGCGCGAGCAGCGTCACGCAGCGCTGGGCGACTTCCGGCGAGAGCGAGGCAATCGAGGTGTGCTGATAGCCGTCGTAAATCAGGTCGCAGTGGATTTCGTCCGAGCAGATGATCAGGTCGTGGCGCAGGCAGAACTCGGCGATGGCTTCCAGTTCTTTGGGCGTATAGACGCGCCCGACCGGATTGTGCGGGTTGCAGAGGATGAACAGGCGCGTCTCCGGCGTGACGGCGGCTTCGAGCGCGTCGAAGTCGATCTCGTAGTAGAGCAGTCCGTCGCGCATCGTCGCGCTGAGCGGTGCTTTCTGCAACTGGCGCTCGGTGTTGTCCGGGGCGCTCAGGAAAGGCGGATAGGCGGGCGTCTGCACCACCACGCCTGTTCCCGGCGCGCCGATGGCGTTGCTGACGGCGTTGACGCCGAAGACCAGACCGGACATGAACTGGATGTCCTCGGCGGTGGCGTCGATCTTGTGGCGCGTGCGCAGGCGCTCGACCAGCACCTCGCGCAAATCGGGGCAATCGAACTGATAGCCGAAGATACCGTGTTCGACCCGCTCGTGCAGCGCGCGGATCACTGGCTCCGGCGAGCGGAAATCCATGTCGGCGACCCACAGCGGAATCACTTCATCCGGGTATTTTGTCCATTTCATGCAGTCGTATTGATGCCTGCGGTCGATGAACGTGTTGAAGTTCGCAGCCATTTCCTATCCCAACGCTGTTTGTCAAAAAATGATCCATCCATCTTAGCGAATAATCGGCTGCAACCCAATGAGTCCGCTTTGCGTCGTCGAAATGGATGGACGCAGGGCGGCTTGAGTCCCGCCGAAAATGGGCTATGATCGGGTGGGTTGGAGCAGATTCGGAAAGTAAAGCCGATGTGGAAATGGTCGATCACGCTGGCGCTGTGCGCGGGCATTGTCCTCAGCGTCCGGATGGCATGGGGGCAGGCGACCGAAGTGCCCGCCCCCACCGAGCGCACGGTCTTCGTCATCCTGATGGAGAACCACAACTGGAGCCAGATCAAGGATAACCCATCTGCGCCCTACATCAATGCGCTGCTGGCGCAGGGCGCGCACGCCGAAGCAATACTACAATCCGCCGCGCCTGCACCCCAGCGAGCCGAATTACATCTGGCTGGAAGCAGGAACGAATTTCGGCGTGACCAACGACCTCGACCCCGCGCGTAATCATCAGGTCTCGACCGCGCACCTGAGCAGTCTGCTCGATGCGGCGGGCATTTCGTGGAAAAGCTATCAGGAAGGCATACCGGGCGACGTTTGCCCGCTGGTCAGCTTCGATCATTACGCCGCCAAGCACAACCCGATGATCTTCTTCGACGACGTGACCGGGACGAACGATCCCCAGTCGGCGTACTGCATCGCCCACATCCGCCCCTATGGCGAGCTTGCCGACGACCTGACCGGCGGGAACGCGGCGCGCTACAATTTCATCACGCCGGATACCTGCGATGACATGCACGATTCGCTCGGCTGCGCGACTCTCAATTCGGTGCAGAACGGCGACGACTGGCTGGCGCGGGCGCTGCCGCCGATCCTCGCCTCGGACGCCTATCAGAACGGCGGGATCGTCTTCATTACCTGGGACGAAGGCGCGGGCGGCGACGGTCCCATTGGGCTGATCGCGCTCTCGCCGGATGCCAAGCCGGGCTACAGCAACGACATCCCCTATACGCACAGCTCGCTGCTGCGCACGCTTCAAGAGATTTTCGACGTGCAGCCATATCTGGGCGATGCCGCCAACGCCACCGATTTGAGCGACTGTTCCACGCTGACTGCTGCGTCAGCGCCTTCAGCGCGCGGTTCAGACCTTCCATCAGCGTGTCGTAGGTCGTGGCGTAGTTGATGCGCAGGAAGCCCGGCGCGTCGAAGTCGTTGCCGTTGCCGAAGGCGACCTTCGCATTGTCGAGGAAGAACGTGAACGGGTCCGGCTCCAGGTTGAGCGGGCGCGCGTCCAGCCAGGTCAGATACGTCCCCTCCGGCTGCGTCACCGGGACGTTGGGCAGATTCTCATGCACGAAATCGACCACTGCGTCGCGGTTGGTTCGCAGATACGCCAACACCTCGTCCAGCCAGGGCTGCCCCTCGCGGTAAGCCGCTTCCGCCGCCGTGTAGGCGAGCGCGGTCGGCGATGCGTGCGTGCGGGCGACCGCCGCGTGAACCTTCTCGCCCAGCTCCGGGTTCTGGATCACACCGAAGCCCAGCCCGAAGCCGGGCAGGTTGAAGGTCTTGCTCGGCGCGAGCAGCGTCACGCAGCGCTGGGCGACTTCCGGCGAGAGCGAGGCAATCGAGGTGTGCTGATAGCCGTCGTAAATCAGGTCGCAGTGGATTTCGTCCGAGCAGATGATCAGGTCGTGGCGCAGGCAGAACTCGGCGATGGCTTCCAGTTCTTTGGGCGTATAGACGCGCCCGACCGGATTGTGCGGGTTGCAGAGGATGAACAGGCGCGTCTCCGGCGTGACGGCGGCTTCGAGCGCGTCGAAGTCGATCTCGTAGTAGAGCAGTCCGTCGCGCATCGTCGCGCTGAGCGGCGCTTTCTGCAACTGGCGCTCGGTGTTGTCCGGGGCGCTCAGGAAAGGCGGATAGGCGGGCGTCTGCACCACCACGCCTGTTCCCGGCGCGCCGATGGCGTTGCTGACGGCGTTGACGCCGAAGACCAGACCGGACATGAACTGGATGTCCTCGGCGGTGGCGTCGATCTTGTGGCGCGTGCGCAGGCGCTCGACCAGCACCTCGCGCAAATCGGGGCAATCGAACTGATAGCCGAAGATACCGTGTTCGACCCGCTCGTGCAGCGCGCGGATCACTGGCTCCGGCGAGCGGAAGTCCATGTCGGCGACCCACAGCGGAATCACTTCGTCCGGGTATTTTGTCCATTTCATGCAGTCGTATTGATGCCTGCGGTCGATGAACGTGTTGAAGTTCGCAGCCATTTCCTATCCCAACGCTGTTTGTCAAAAAATGATTTATCCATCTTAGCGAATAATCGGCTGCAACCCAATGAGTCCGCTTTGCGTCGTCGAAATGGATGGACGCAGGGCGGCTTGAGTCCCGCCGAAAATGGGCTATGATCGGGTGGGTTGAAGCAGATTCGGAAAGTCAAGCCGATGTGGAAATGGTCGATCACGCTGGCGCTGTGCGCGGGTATCGTCCTCAGCGCCCGGATGACGTGGGGGCAGGCGACCGAAGTGCCCACCCCCACCGAGCGCACGGTCTTCGTCATCGTGATGGAGAACCACAACTGGAGCCAGATCAAGGATAACCCATCTGCGCCCTACATCAATGCGCTGCTGACGCAGGGCGCGCACGCCGAAGCCTACTTCAATCCGCCGCGCCTGCACCCCAGCGAGCCGAATTACATCTGGCTGGAAGCAGGGACGAATTTCGGCGTGACCAACGACCTCGACCCGTCCGCCAACCACATCGCCTCGACCGCGCACCTGACCAGCCTGCTCGACGCGGCGGGCATCTCGTGGAAAAGCTATCAGGAAGGCATAGCGGGCGACGTTTGCCCGCTGGTCAGCTTCGATCATTACGCCGCCAAGCACAACCCGATGATCTTCTTCGACGACGTGACCGGGACGAACGATCCCCAGTCGGCGTACTGCATCGCCCACATCCGCCCCTATGGCGAGCTTGCCGACGACCTGACCGGCGGGAACGTGGCGCGCTACAACTTCATCACGCCGGATACCTGCGACGATATGCACGATTCGCTCGGCTGCGCGACGCTCAATTCGGTGCAGAACGGCGACGACTGGCTGGCGGGGGCGCTGCCGCCGATCCTCGCCTCGGACGCCTATCAGAACGGCGGGATCGTCTTCATCACCTGGGACGAAGGCGCGGGCGGCGACGGTCCCATCGGGCTGATCGCGCTCTCGCCGGATGCCAAGCCGGGCTACAGCAACGACATCCCCTATACGCACAGCTCGCTGCTGCGCACGCTTCAAGAGATTTTCGACGTGCAGCCGCTGCTCGGCGACGCCGCCAACGCCACCGATTTGAGCGACCTGTTCACGGTATTTCCGTAGGCGAGGCTCCTCTGACCGGGGGCAAGCTGGGCGACGACCGGCGAGGGCATCAAGCAGAGACTGTCGATTGTGACGTTTGTCACTAACGCCTTCACGCAAATCGTGCCACTGTAGAGGGTGAGCTTCCCGACTCTGCTTTTCGATTCCTTAATCCACGCTGCCCGGTTGTGAATGGAGAACGACGATGAGAAAAACGGAGGAATATTTTCTTCGCACCGTTTCTTCAAGCGAGAATCTCATCCACTCCTGTCGCCGAGCGATTACGTCGTCATCCCGCGCTCCGCCCTGGGACGATCCTCATCGCCCCGCCGCAGGAATACAGCGTCGTTCGTCAGAATCAACTCTTCTCGATCACGTTCGGTCGGCGTATCACGCCGGAAAGGACGTTGGTTTTCGGAGACGATCAACTTCTGGTCATCGAGAAGCCGCGCGATTCGGCGCTTGACGAGATCGTCATCCCGTTCGAAAACCTGGTTCAGGTCGATCTGGCGACTATTCTCCTTTACGGTTACGTGTGTTTCCATTGGATCGCCGGCAATGCTCTTCAGACGTTGAAAATCGAATATAACAACCTGGGCGACCTGCTCATGCGCGCCGAAGTGGAGCGGCTGCGGATCAGGATACGCTGCCCCGAAGGCGATGCGGCTGTTCTGTCGCAGGCTGAGTGGACAGCGATCTTGAAATCCATGCCGCTGAAGTTCGCGTATTATTTGCAGTATGCGCTTTTCCCTGGCGAAGTTGTGCTTCGGGTTATCTTTCAGCCGACCATAAACCCAAAACGGCGCTCCAGAGCCTCCGAGGATCGAACGCTCGCGCTGACCTCCGAAGGGATGATCGTGCTTGAAGCGGCGCGAGAATTCTCGAATTACGGGATGGTGATTCGCTATTTCCCCATCGGGGCTATCCGGGGAATCCGCTTTGAGCCAGCGAGCGATCAGGTCTGGCTGCGCTTGAGTCTGGGCGCTGCGGGAATCGCCGAAGAAACCGCACTTCCGTTATCCGGGAGCAACGCATCATCCCTCTGCGATGCGCTGCGGCGTTTCACGCCGTCCATTCCGATCCTGTGGGCAAGCGAAGCTGCGCCTTCGCCCGTCGGGGCGGCGCGATGACCATGCCTGACCATCCCTACGTTTCCGGGGTGAAATCGCTGTCCGCCAGCCACTGACGGCGCTGCTCGGCGCGCAGGGCGAGGCTCGCCTCCATGATCAGCTTCTTGAGGCTGCGCGAGCAGCGCGGCTTGACGGTCGCGGGGAAATACCGATCAGGCAGGTCGATGGGCTGCTGGTTGAGGGCGACGTTGAAGCAGGGCGTGTAGCGCTCGATCAACCAGCGCTCGGCGGCGTCGCGGTCGTGATTGACGGCGGCGAAGCGCTCCGACTGCGAATTCATCAGCTCAACCGTGAACTTCATCGAGGCGGGCCAGTTGCACAGGATGAAGCGCCCGATGACCGAGCGCCCCTTGAAGCCGCCGCGTATGTGATCCCAGACGCGCGCGAAGGCGCTCTCCGACTGCCCGACGTAGAAGACACATTCGTCGTCGCGGAACAGGTAGAGGTCAAGGTGATGCCACGCGGGCGGGCACTGCTCCGTCACCATGAACTGCTTGAGCGAGACGACACAGCCGTCGCTGGCGTCAGCGAAACTCATGAGCGCAGCGCCTTCTGCTCGGAATCGTGGGGCATCGCTTCGGGCGAGTCTGGCTCGGCGTCGTCCGCCGCCTCGTCCAGCGCAAGGTCGGGCGCTTGCTTGAGCGCGCGCAGGTGCGCCTCGATTTCCTGCGCGATGAAGTGGGCGTGCTCGTGGTTGACGATTGCCGCGATCCGCACCTTGTCGCCGTCGAGCGTGTGGACGTAGACATCGTAGAAGCCGGCTTTGCCTTCCGGGAACGAGGCGTAAGCCGGGCGCTCGACACTCACGCGCTCGATCTCGTCCATGGCGAACGACTTGCTGCCATAGCGGAAGTAGGGCAGCGGCTCGGTGTAGACGTGCAGCGCCTCGCCGTCGGACTCGTAGTGCGTTGCATTGACGGCAATAGTCAGGAGTGTATAGCTCAGAAAGGCGATGGGCGTGAGCGGGATGAGCACGACGCCAGGGGGCGCGCCTTCGGTGATCATGCCGACCAGCATGAGGAGCGTTATGCTTAAGCCGAAGATGATTGCGACCAAACCGAAGGGTGGCTCGGTGCGAAACGACCATTTGAACGCCATGTCGAGGCGGTCAGGGTCGTCGTCCGTGACGCGAAACTGCGCGGGCGCTTTGATTTTGCGGCGCTGCGGCGCGAAAGCGCTGTCGAACTTGAAGACGTTGTCGCAGTGGGGGCAGACGGCGATCATCTGCTGGACGTTGATCCGGTCGGCAGAGATGGGCGCGCCGCACGCCGGACACTTGAGCTTCACGGGAGTCTGTCCGATCCCAGAAATACCTACCGTTACCTCGATTTTAGCGCGGTGTGCGGCAACGGACGCAGGTCGTTTGTCACCGACTCGCGCTGAAAAATGGCTAGAGCAGCCACTTCTGCATCATTCGCTCGACGTAGCCGGGGTAGGTCTCCTCTTCGCCGATAGGGACGTAGCCCAGGGATTCGTAATAAGCGCAAAGCCTGGGGTTTTTCCCGGAGCAGTCCAGACACGCCCAGGATTTTCCCTTCGTCCGCAGCAGCGCTTCCGCCCAACGGATCAATCCTGTGCCGATGCCGTTCCCCGCGAATGCGCGCGCAACCGTCAAGCGTCGAGAGGTAGCCGACCGGCTCAGGCTTTCGGTATCCAGTGCGCCGGGAGCGTGTCGCGCAGCACGCAGGTAGCGATCACCTGCTCGTCGTGCTCGACGACGTAGGCGTTTTCCTGCATCAGGTTCCTCGAGGATCGCCGAGTCATGAGCGGCGGGAACCCATTGATAGAGACCTCGCGCGTCCATCCACGCCTGTGCTTCCTGTAAAAGCGCCTCCCATGCGCCGAAATCCGCCTCGCGTGTTGAACGATGGGGAATCGTCCATCAGTTTGGTTCTTGTCCGACATTAGAGTAATGGCTGCTGAGCGGGCGGCTCGTGGTTGCCGACGGTGCGCCGCTCGCGCTTGTAGTCGGTCGCGGCGACCAGCAGGTCGCGGGCGCTCTGGTAGCCGCTCTCGTTGGTCGTGCCCAGCATCGCCGCCAGTTCCTCGACGCGCTGGAAATCCTCGTTGAGCGCCGTGATCTCGGTGTGCGTGCGCCCGCCGTCGATCTGCTTGAGCACGCGGTAATGGCGGTCGGCGTAGCCCGCCAACTGCGCCAGATGCGTCACCACCAGCACCTGATGCTCACCCGTCAGTTCCCACAGCTTTTCGCCGACCACGCTGCCAACGCGCCCGCCGATGCCCTGATCGATTTCGTCGAAGATCAGCGTCGGCGTCTGATCCGCCTGCGTCAGCACGCGCTTGAGCGCCAGCATGATGCGCGCCGCCTCGCCGCCGGAGGCGACTTTCGCCAGCGGGCGCAGCGGCTCGCCGGGGTTGGCGGACATCATGAACTCGACGTGATCGATGCCCTTGTCGTCGAAGGCGAGGCGGCGTCCGTCGACGTAGCAGCCGTCGGGGTCGTCGCGCTGCTCGATGGCGACCTCGAACTGCGCCCTTGCCATGCGCAGATCGCCCAGCTCGCGGACGATGCCTTCGCTCAGTTGGTGAGCGGCGGCGACGCGGGCGCGGCTGACGCGCTCCGCCAGCTCGCCGATGTGCTTGAGCATCGACGTTTCCTGCTTGCGCAGCTCGTTGAGCCGCTCCTCGCTGTGCTCGATGCCGTCGAGTTCGGCGCGTGCTTTCTCGGCGTATTCCAGCACCAGCGCGACCGAGACGCCGTAGCGCCGCTTGAGCGCGCTGATCGTTTCCAGCCGCTCCTCCAACTCGTCCAGCCGATCCGGGTTGTACTCGACCGCCTCGGCGTAGCGGCGCAGCGAGATCGCCAGTTCTTCGACCTGCGCGCTGACTTCTTCGGCGAGGTCGTAATCTTCCTTGAGCGCCGGGTCGATGTTCGCCAGCTTGCTCAGCAGCCCCGCGACCTGCATGATCTGGTCGAGCGCCGCCATCTGCCCCGCCGCCGTGTCGTCGCCGTAGAGCAGCCCAACCGCTTCGGCGGCGACGTTGGCAAGCTGCTCGCTGTTGGCGAGGCGGTTGCGCTCGGCGCGCAGGTCGTCGTCCTCGCCGGGGCGCAGCTCGGCGGCGTCGATCTCCTCGATTTCGTGGCGCAGGCGCTCGGCGCGCCGCTGGATGGCGGCTTCGTCTTCCAGCAGGTGCTTGATCTCGCGGCGCGTCTCGCTCAGGCGGCTGACGACCGTCGCCAGCGCTTCGCGCGTGTCCATCAGGTCGGCGTAGCGGTCGAGCAGGTCGATGTGCGCGGCGGGCTTGAGCAGCGAGAGGTGCGCGCTCTGCCCGTGTACGTCCACCAGCAGGTCGCCGATCTCGCTGAGCACGTCCAGGTTGACAGTGACGCCGTTGACGCGCGCCGACGAGCGCCCGTTGGCGCGGATTTCGCGCGAGAGCACGAGCAGGTCGCCCCCGTTTTCGTCGAGCAGGTTTTCGCGCTCCAGCACCGTCGTGACCGCTAGCTGCGTCGCGTCGTTCAGGTTGAACGTGCCCTCGATCACGGTCTTGTCCGCGCCGGAGCGCACCATCGTCGCGTCGGCTTTGCCGCCCAGCAGCAGCTCGACGGCGTCGACGATGATCGACTTGCCCGCGCCAGTCTCGCCGGTGATCACGTTCAGACCCCTGCCGAAGCCCAGCTCAAGGTGTTCGATAATGGCGAAATTGCTGATGCGCAGTTCTTCGAGCATAGCGCCTCGCTAAGTACGCATTTTGAATCGCCCGTAAACGGCAGCCGCCACCAGCGCTACGAAGATCAGCAGGCTGATGTCCCCCAGCACGTTCTGGAACAGGAAGCTCGCCACCGGCACGCGCGCCCGGCTGAGCGCGCCGCCGTAGACCAGCAGGAGCCGCACCGCGCCGCCCAGCAGCCCGCCGACGACCGCACCCGCCGCCGCGATCTTGGCGGATTGGCGCCCGCGCCGCCGACTGGTCAGGCGCAGCGCGCCCTCGGCGATGCCGCCGCCGATGGGCAGCGCCAGAATCAGCGCGAACAGGATGCCAAGATTGATCGCCGAGATGATGGCGGCGGCGATGCCGGTCAGCCCGGCGCAGATGGCGAAGATGACCGTGTAATCCGTCTGCGTCGCCTTGTAGTAGCCGCTCTGGATACCGCGCACGCATTCGCGGCAGCGGTAGCCGACCGGCGTCTGCACGGCGCATTCGGGGCACATCGGTCGCCCGCATTTGTTGCAGCGCAGCGTCGTCTCCCGGTCGGGGTGGACGGTGCAGTGGAGGATTTCGTCCGTTTCTTCAGGTTCGTGAATTTCCGTGATTTCGTTCATTGCTCGCTAGGTCATTACATTCCATGTCATCGGATGTTCAGGACATCCGCTTAGGTCGGTCAAGCCCGCTGGTCGAAGTTGCTGTTTCGGTGCGGGTGCTGTCGAACAGCCGCAGGTTTCGCGCCTGCGGCGATAGATGCCCAATTCATCATACTATAGTTGTTTTTGCGTAGGCGCGGAAGGTTCGGGCGTGCGCGGTTCCAGCCGGTCGAGCAGCGAGCGATAGAAATAGTTGCGCTCGCGCAGCCGCACGAAGCTGCTGACGTGGCTGCTGGCTTGCACGCTGACGTGATCGCCGGAGCACAGGCCGCACAGCGGCACGCCGTCGGCAGCGAGGACGATCTCGGATTGGGTGTCCGGCGCGATCACCACCTCGATCATGGCGCCTTCCGGCAGCACAATCGGGCGGTCGAGGCTGAGGTGCGGCGCGACCGGCACGACCAGGATGTTGCGCAGCTCCGGCGGCAAAATCGGTCCGCCGGTGGCGAGCGCGTAGGCGGTCGATCCGGTGGCGGTGGCGATGACCAGCGCGTCGGCGTTGTAGGTCGTCGTCCAATCGTGGTCGATGTAAGTTTCGAGCCGGATGATGCGCGTGACCGCGCCCCGGCTGATGACCACGTCGTTGAGCGCGTCCATCTGCCCGATCAGCTCGTCTCCGTGATGCGCGTGGACGGTGAGCATCATGCGCTGCTCGATCCAGTATTCGCCTGTGAGCAAGGTATTGACCGTCGCTTCCCAGTCTTCGGGGCGCGGCACTTCCGTCAGAAAGCCGAGATGCCCCATGTTCACGCCCAGCACCGGGACGCCGAAGGGCGCGCAGACGCGCGCCGCGCGCAGCATCGAGCCGTCGCCGCCAATGGCGACTACCATGTCCGTCCCGGCGATCTGCGTTCGCACGCCATTGTCATCCCACTGGCTGTAGCACCACACGTCCAGCCCGCGCGCTTCCAGCGTCCGGGCGATGCGCTCGGCAACCGGCGCCGTTTTCGGGCGCGCGGGATGCCCGAGCACCCCCATTCGTTTGATTGTCACCCGGTTTCTCCCTGTTCGCTGCTCTTAGTGTAGCGCCGGGGTTCTCTCCGTGCCAGACGTAATCCATTATAGCACGGATGTGCGATGAATATGGAGGGGTGAGGTCAGAACATGAGCACCACTCGTCAGGGAGGGGCGCACGGCACTACGCCCGACGCTGCTATGGAGAATCGTGGAATAAAACGGGCCCAGCAGCGCTGCGCCCCTACGAAATGCCGGATGATCAGGAACCGTTCAGTGCCATTGCCTGCGCGATTGTTGGTGCAGAGGCGACCTGCGTGGTCGTGTCGCCGATGATCCGGCACAGCGCGGCGTCGGCATCGTGCCAGCAGCCGTTTGCGTCGGCGCTGCTGCCGAAGCGCTTGTCGCCGAAGGCGGCGTAGGCGTCCTCGAACTCCTCTGGTCGCTGGGCGTGTCCCAGCGCAGGCGCAGCACCCAGGCGCGCTGATCGCCGTTCTGGTAGATGCGCAGGTCGTCGCCGCCCCAGCCCGCCGCCGCCTGCGTCGCCTGCGCGCTTGTCGATTTCGGTAGCGAGCGACGCGCGCAGATAGTATTCGCCGACCGGCGTATTCCAGACGTTCGTCCAGCCGTCGCCGAGCGCAGCACTCTGGTCGTCGAGCGTCACCTCCTGCGCGCCCTCGCCCGCGATGTATTTCTCCGGGTGCAGGATTTGCTCGCTGGTGGTCGGCGGGTTCTCGAAGGCGGCGTTGATGGCATCCCAGCCGCCTGATTTGTAGAGCGCGATGATGAAGTTCATGCCGTCCTCGTAGGGGAACAGCAGCTCGTTGACCAGAATCGACGGGATGCCGGGCGGCAGGAACAGGTTGCCCGCCTGCAAGCCCTCGACCAGCATACTGAGCGCCGCCAGCGGATTGCGCGCCTCGACCTCCTGCGTGTAGAGCGTCATCGTCGCCGTCGCGTCGCCCTCGACCAGCGAAGTCACCGCCAGCGAGCGATCCGGCAGCGCTTCGACTGCCGGCGATTCGAGCTTGTTGAGGTCGAAATACTGGTCTTGCAGCGCGTGCGTGAACTCGTGGACGTAAGTGATCTGCTCGGCGAACGAGAGCGTGCTGCCGGGGTCGTTGCCGGACATCGGGATGACGTTCATCGTCTTGGTATCGGGGTCGTAGAACCCGGCGACCTGGCTGTCGAGCAGTTTCAGGTACACGCCGCGCAGGTCGATGTCGGCGGGCAGCAAGCCGAGCGCGACGTAAAACTGCTTCAGCCGCTCGAATTGGGCAGGCGGGAATTCGCGGTCGTAGCTGCTGCGCAGGTAGTCAATCGTCTCCTGGCGCGTCGGGAACTGGTGGTCGACCGGTGTCTTGGCGGTCAGCCCGCGCAGCGTCTCGGTGATCTGTTCGAGCGATGCCATCTGATCGGTCAGCGTGGGGCTGATTACCTGCTCGGTCGCCTCCTGCGCGACGGTGACGTTGACGCCCACCAGCACGAGCAGCAGTCCGATCACGATCCAGCGTTTGAGCATTCCGGTCTCTCCTGAGTTCTTTCTTGCAGGCAGTATAACCGACGCGCCGACCATTGGCGAGATGGAGTCAGGCGCTCAGCGTGCGCAGTCGTTCGAGGCGCTCCGGCTCGTGCTGGGCGAGATACGAGTTCTGCGAAAGCAACTCGAAGGCGCGGGCGAAGTGTGGTTTGGCGTCGTCGGCGCGCCCCAGCGCCAGCAGGCACTCGCCCAGCTCTTCCTCGACGAAACCGGAGCTTTCGCCCGCCTGCACTAGCCCCTCGGCAAGCTGCCGCTGGATCGTCAGCGCTTCGTCCAGCCGTCCCAGCGAGCGCAGCGCCCGCGCCACCGTCCAGCGGGCGATCCGCAGCGGTGCGGGCTTGCCCTGCTGCTGGCGCAGCGGTACGGCTTTCTCGAACATCGCAAGCGCCCGGTCGTACTCGCCGCGATCATGGTACGTCCAGCCGATGTTGTTGTAGAGCGACGCCAGCCAGCGGCGGGCGCGCTCGTCCTCGCTGGATTCCGCCAGCGCCAGCGCCCGCAGGCTCCAGTCGAGCGCGGGCATTTCGAGGATGCCGAGCATGTGCCCGGCGTCGACGGCGTAGCCGATCTGGTCGATCTGCTGCCCCAGCGCCCACGCCTGCTCGAACAGCGGTCGCGCGCGGTCGGGGTCGCCCGCCGAATTGAGCAGCCGCCCGCGTTCCAGCAGCAAGCGCAGGCGCGCGGTTTCCGTATCAGGAGTCAGCCGCCGCTCAACGTCGTCCAGGGTGCGATGCCCCGCCTCGAAACGACCCTGCAAGCCCTGCGCCCGCGCGACCTGCGTGAGCAGCTCCAGTTGAGCGCCGAGATCGTCCGGCGGGCGGCAGCGCACGGAAAGCGCGCTCGGTCTCGGCGGGATGATCGTAGTCCCACAGGGCGTCGAAATCCGAGTTGTTTGACAAATATTCACCTTTCAAGATAATTTAAATGATGACGATTATAGCACGAGTTTTGAACAAAGCGGCGCGGCTTGCGAATCTTCATGTAGTGAAGGATGCAAAATATGCCGCCAGAACCGAATCCTGAATACGAACTGCTCCGGCTGGCGCGGGCTGGCGACACTCAGGCTTTCGCGGCGCTGCAAGCGCTTCTGGACACGCCGGCGCGGGTCTTCATCCGGCGCTTGATCGGCGAAGTGGACGAAGACATCGTGCAGGAGTCGTTCTTCGCGCTCTACATGAATCTGGATCGCATCGAGCCGCCCGAAAAACTGCGCCCGTTTCTGTTTCGGGTGATCCGCAACCGCTGCTACGACCGCCTGCGGGCGGAGGGGCGCTTCGAGGTGGTGTCGCTGGACGAAGAGGACGGGTTCGAGGGCGATACGCGCGCGATGCAGATCGCCTCGGACGATCCGCCGCCGGACGAGACGACCTACTGGCTGATGATCTACGCGGAAGTCCAGCAGGCGATGGAGCAGCTTCCTGAGCTGCAGCGGCAGGCGCTGATCCTGTACAGCGAAGCGGGGCTGTCCTATGCCGAGATCGCCGAGGCGATGAACGTAGGGATCGGGACGGTCAAATCGCGGCTCTATTATGCAAAGCGCAATCTGGTCAGGCTGTTGTCTCCAGAGACACGGCGTGTATTGGATGGGGAGGAAAGCTATGCTTAACCTGGAACAGGAACTCAAGCTTCGGGAGGCAAGCCGGCGCGAGCTGCTGCGCAAGGCGCGTTTGCACCAGTTGATGCGGCAGGCGGAGCGCGACCGCGAACAGGTCGGCGACCGTTTGATGGCTCTGCTGGGCGATCTGATGATCTCCGGCGGCAAAAAGCTGAAGGAGCGCTCCGGCGTCCCCTCCATCGCGGAAGTATAAGACTCGAAAATCCCGGCGTACTTCACTCCCCCTCTCCCGCAACTCGTCCTGCGGGAGAGGGAGCGCCGATTACGGTAGGGGCGGCTGTCCGTCCAGAGCGGGCGCTGCCCTTACCATCAACATCATGATGGATGGATGATTGGAGAACGACGATGAAGCAACTGATGATCGATGACCTGCGCGCCCTGATTCGCCTGATCCCGGCGGCGCGGGCGCTGCAAGAGGAACTCGACAAGAGCGTCCACCTGGAGACTTTCTCCGGGACGGCGGAGCTTGCCGCGCGCAGCTTTCAGGGCTTGCAGCAGAGCGTCTACGCCATCACCGAAGACCCCTACGTGATGGCGCTGGCGATCCACGTGGTCGACGGTATGTCCGAGAAGCAGGTGATCGCGCAGGTGATCCTCGCCGCCAGCCAGTTGATCGCTTATATGGAAGGACAGGCGGGCGTCGTCGGGCTGGCGGGCAAGCAGCGCTATTCGATCCAGACCGCGCCGAATATCACGCTCAATATGGATGGCTTTCAGGGGGGACCCATCGAGATGGGGCGCATCATGGAGACCATCGACCGGGCGATGCGCTTCAAGCCACCGGAGCCGCCGCTGCCGCCTGAACCACCGATGCCACCCATGCCGCCCATGCACCCGTTCGGGAAGCACGGGGACTACGTTCCGTTCGATCCCGGTGACGTGGGTGACGTATAGCCTTTACCAGCCCTTCGCGGCTTTGATGAAGGCGTAAGCGTCGTAGAGCTTCTTGAAGCGGATTTCGGCTTCGGCTTTGGGAAGATCGCTCACGTCGGGGTGAAACTCCAGCGCGAGGCGGCGAAATGCCGCCTTAACCTCGTCGCCGGAGGCTTCGCGGGTGAGACCAAGCTGGCGATAGGAGCGATCCAGTTCCGTTTCCGGCGGTGGCGGCGCGGAGGTCGTGTAGCCAGACCCGCCGTTGCTGTTCCAGGCGGGGTTGCTCCAGAAATAATACTTCGTGTCGCGGGCGCGGCGCTGCTGCTGGCGGAAGGCATCACGCCCGGTCGTGTAATCCGCCCGCTTCCAGAACGCCTCCGAGCCGAAGTTGGCGATCATCCAGTTACCCTTGATCGTCTGCGGCGCGCTGACCCAGACGCGGTAGCAGGGCAGATGCCTGATCTCGATGTCGGGACCGTACCACACCTCGTGGTCTTCCTTGCGATGCGGCTTGAAATGCACCTGCCCGATGCGCACTTCGCCATCTTCAAAGCGGTAGGTGTAGAACTTGTCCTTGAACAGCGCGTGCAGCGCCAGCAGACCCTCGTCCGGCTCGACTTTCGCGCCGTCGTCGGGCACGATCTTGGTGCTGACGATGAAGAGCGTGCCGATGCCGACGCGCGTGTTGTCCTGAACGATGTGCTTGATCGTCCGCGCCTTGATCGGCTGGTCGACCAGATGGACGTGGATGACGACTCCGCTCCAGGTATGGACGACGATCACGTCGTCGTGGGCGGCGCGCGCCGAACGCACGCTGTCGATCCCGGCGAATTGGTCAGACAACCAACGCTTCAGGTTCGGGTTCATGCGCTGTCGGTAACACCCATCTTTTGCTGAACAAATGTTGACCCAGTGTAGCGCGAAGCGGCGCGCTTGAACAGTGCGCGTCGCTGCCGACCTCACCCCTGTTTCGCGTGTGAACCTGCGGTTCACTCGGCTCAACTTCCCGTGCGAACTTCGTTCGCGCCTCCACAACGTGGAGAGGGGACTGAGGGGTGAGGTTTTGAGCCAAATTATCCCCCCACTTCCGGCGTGCCGTTGGGGGCTTCCGGGGTCGAGGCGGGCGCTTCGGGCGTCTCATTGGGCGCTTCGGGTGTCTGGGCGGGCGGCTGCGGCTGCATGACCGTCAGCTCGCCGCTGAGCGCGATCACCTCGCCGCTGCCCGGCGCGGAGAACGCCGAATTGACCGTCACCGCCAACGCGCCGTCCGCTGACATCGCCAGGCGGTAGGGATAGTTCAGCCCCTCGGCGACCGGCGTGATGCCGCTGTCCGAGACGGTGACGACGCTGCCGGAATTCCCGACGAAGCCCAGGTCGCCGTAGCTGCTGGCAAGCTGGACGGCGTAGAGCGTCCCTGACGGGTCGACCAGCACGTCGGTCACGGCGGTCAAGCCGGTGTAGGTGTCCAGCAGCGTGCCGTCCGGCGACCATTTCTCGATGCGCGCGCTGCCCGTCGTGTAGGGGAAGGGCGAGAGGAAGCCGACGTAAATGCTGCCGTCCTGCCCGATGTCCACCGAGGTCGGCACGTACAAATCCAGCCAGACGTGGAAAAGCTGCAAGCCGCCGCTCGGCGTCCAGGTGAGCAGGTCGTTGCCGCTGGTATCGACGATGTACATCGTGCCGTCGTCGCCGACCGCCACGTCGCTGGGGTTGGACATGATCACGTCCTGATCCGGGTTGTTGTCCGCCTCGTAGCTGTACAGATCAACGAACTGCTGCGGGCGCAGCGTCTGCGGGTTCAACTGGATCAGCGACATGTTGAAGGGGTCGGCAAGCGGACCCAGCCCGGTCACCAGCCAGATGCCGTTGGCGTCCGCGTAAATGCTGCTGACCCCGACCACGTCGTCGAATTCCTGCGAGCTGGGCAAGCCGCCGAGCACGGGCGTCGCGCCCGCGCTCCCCGGCATCACCTTGAGCACCTGCGCCGTGCCGCCGAATTTCACAGGTCCCAGGTCGGTCTGCCCGGTGAAGTCGCCGCTCGTGCCCGCTTCGGTGATCCAGAGCACGCCGTTATCGTCGAAGTACAGACCACGTGGATTGTTCAGTCCGTCGGCGATCACGTTGGTGTCCTGCGCGCTGACGGGCAGCGCCAGCAGACACAAAGCGATCAGGAACACGAGCAGAGGATATTTACGCATTGTGGACAACTCCTTAATATTGAGCGCGTGGAACACGGGTTACGATGGCTTTAATAGGTAAACGACGAAAATGAGCCTCGCCGCCCATGATCGCTGAGATTTGGTATAAACTGCCCAAACCCACTTGCTTATTGACTTTGTCGCACTTTGAATCCAAAGTTATTATACCCTCCGTTTCGGCTGCCGGTACGGCGACGATAGCTTCGATGTCGCCTACAACGGCAGTCTTGTTTTCTCGGTCACAGGGCGAGGGTATCAGGCGGGCTGGGGGTTGAGGCTTGATCCCGAACGCATTTTATTCAGGACTTTTATTCACGTTAGGTTAAAAAATGAACTGGCATACCAACGCGATTTTCTACGAACTCTATCTGCGGGCGTTCATGGACGGCGACGGCGACGGGCACGGCGATTTCACCGGGCTGCGCCACCGCCTCGATTATTTGCAGTGGCTGGGCGTGGACTGCATCTGGCTGCTGCCGATTTTCCCCTCCCCGCTGCGCGATGACGGCTACGATGTCGCCAGCTATTTTGGCATCCACCCGACTTACGGCGTCCTCGAAGACTTCATGGTCACGCTCGACGAAATCCATCGCCGGGGCATGAAGCTGATCATGGACATGGTCATGAACCACACCTCGGATCAGCATCCCTGGTTTCAGGAGGCGCGCCGGGACTGCGCGTCGCCGCTGCGCGATTATTACGTCTGGACGACCAATACCGAAAAATACAAGGACGCCCGCATCATCTTTCTGGATACCGAGCGCTCCAACTGGGCGTACAGCGCGGCGACCAGCGAATATTACTGGCATCGCTTTTACAGCAGCCAGCCCGACCTGAACTACGACAATCCCGAAGTGCGCGAGAAAATGCTCACGGCGCTCAAATTCTGGCTCGATCTGGGCGTCGACGGCTTCCGGCTCGACGCGGTGCCTTATCTGTACGAGCGCGAAAGCACCAACTGCGAAAACCTGCCGGAGACGCACGACTTTCTCAAGGAACTGCGCCAGTTTGTCGACAGCAATTATCCGGGGCGTATCCTGCTGGCGGAAGCCAACCAGTGGCCCCAGGACCTCCTGCCCTATTTCGGCAAGGGCGACGAACTGCACATGTGCTTCAACTTCCCGGTGATGCCGCGCCTGTTCATGGCGCTGGCGAAGGAAGACCGCACGCCCGTAACCGACGTGATGGACATGATGCCGACCATCCCGGAGAACTGCCAGTGGGCGACCTTCCTGCGCAACCACGACGAGCTGACGCTGGAGATGGTCACGCCGGAAGAACGCCAGTTCATGTGGGACTTTTACGCGCCGGATTTCCGCCAGCGGCTCAACCTGGGGATTCGCCGCCGTCTGTCGCCGCTGCTGGAGAACGACCGCGCCAAGCTCGACCTGATGCACTCGCTGCTGTTCACGCTGCCGGGCGCGCCGGTGCTCTACTACGGCGACGAGATCGGCATGGGCGACAACATCGGCTTGCCCGACCGCAACGGGCTGCGCACGCCGATGCAGTGGGAGGACGACATCAACGCCGGGTTCTCCGACACGCGCTCGGACGCCCTGTACGCGCCGGTGCTGCGCGACCCGGTCTACGGCTTCCAGCAGATCAACGTGGCGGCGGAGCGGGCGACGACTGGCTCGCTGCTGCACGCCGTGCGCCGCATGATCGCCAAGCGCAAGGAGCTGCCGATGCTGGCGAAGGGCAAGCTGGAATGGCTGCTCGATACGCCGCGCGGGACGCTCTGCTTCCGGCGCAGCGATGGCGATCAGGAGCTGATCGCGCTGCACAACCTCACCAGAGAGCCGTACACCATCCCGTTCTCGGAATGGGAGTCGTATGTCGATGCCTTCAACGCCGACGCCGAGATCGGCGAATACCTGACGCTGCCGCCGCACGGCTATCGCTGGCTGCTGAAGAAGCAGCCGGAATAACTAAGCCGGAGTTTTTCCCAAATTGGGGTGCGGCTGCGGTCGCACCCCAGGGATAAATTCACGATATAAACCTAAAATATCCCAATTATTTCCCTATAACCCAACCCTATTTCCCAAACTTGCGATATATTGCGGTTAAATCCGCCATATCCCAAACCGCAGCCCAACGCCGCTTTTCCAAAAATCAGACAAACCGAACGCACACGGATGAGGATTTCGTATGAAACGGGTCAGCCGCTCCAAACGCCTTCTGACGGCGCTCGCCTTCTGTCTGTTCGCGCTGGCGCAGTCGACGCTGGCGCAGGAGGCTTATGCGCCAATTATGCCGGAGAACGCCGCGCAGGTCGTGCAGGTGGCGCGCTACGGCAGCGGCACGCCGCGCCTGCTGACTCTTTCGCCGGATGGCGCGCACGCGGCGGTCGCAACGGCGCTCGGCGTCTGGGTGGTCGATCTGCCGGGAGACTCCGCGCGTCTGCTTGACGGTCAGGGCGGCGCGTCGAGCGCTTCGTTCAGCCCCGACGGCACGCAGGTCGCGGCGGGCGGCGACGACGGCAGCGTCATGGTCTGGGATGTCGCAGTCGGGAGCGGAGGTCGCGCGGCTGGAAAATCACATCTATCCGGTCAGCGCGCTCGCCTGGGCGGGGACGTGGATCGCGTCGGGAGATTGGAGCGGGGTCGTGCGGCTGTGGGATACGACCGGCTGGAGCGAATACCGCGTGCTGCCCGTGCAGGGCGCGATCCGGCGGCTGAGCTTTGGCGATACCACGCTCAGCGCCCAGACCGACGACGCGCTTGTCACCTGGAATATCGCAAACGGCGCGCTTATATCCCAAGCAAGCCGCCGCTGATTTGGGAAATCCGCTGCACGCGCAGGTCGGGGAGCGGCGCGCATCGATCAGCGACGGCGTGCTGCACGTTTTCGACGGCGACACGGAAATCGGGACGCTGGACGGCTTCTACGGCGAACTCGGCGGCGTGTTCTTCACGGATGACGGGCGCGTCGGCGCGAGCGAGATCAGCCCGACGCATATCTGGTCGCTGGCGACAGGGCAAACGGGCGACGATGTGACACAACCTGTCACAAATCCCGATGGGACACGCCGGGCGACCTTCGGCAACGACGGCGTGATTCGCCTGATCGACGCGGCATCAGGCGATGAGATCGCCGCGCTGCACGGGCACATCCGCGCCGTGACCGCCGTCGCCTTCAGCCCGGACGGTCGGCTGCTGGCGTCGGCGAGCAACGACGGCACGATCATGCTGTGGGATGCGAACGCGCAGGCGGACAGTGGATCGCTGGCGGTGCTGCGCGGGCACAACGGCGGCGTGGCGAGCGTCGCCTTCAACGCCGAGGGCACGCTGCTGGCCTCGGCAGGCTACGACGGCACGCGTGCGGCTGTGGGGGATTGCGACGGACGGTTCGTGACGGTTGCGACAAAAGTAGGAGCGGGTTTGAAACGAGGGGTGCTCGTTTTTGAACCCCTCACCCCCTGACCCCCTCTCCCACGCAGGCGGAGAGAGGGGGAACAAAGCGGTTTTTGTCCCTCGCCCCACTTGTGTGGGAGAGGGACGGCTCAACGAAGTTGAGCAGGGTGAGGGGAAGCTAGCAGCAGCAAACTAGCACCACTCGTTTCAAACCCGCTCCTACGGTGTTGCCAACGCGCGCACACGGAACAGCCGCTTTGCGCGGCATCTATTTCACCTGCACGCTGCCGCGCACGACGGACGACTTGCGATAATCCTTGAGCCAGCCATATTGCAGCGGCTCGCGCACGATCAGGTCGTCGAGCGCCCGCGTTTCGTAGGAGATGCGCGTGCTGTCCGGCACGAGGCGCGCGTAGCCCGCGTCGTCCGTCCAGTTTTCGCCGCGCATTTCCAGCAGGTGACGCAGCTCGTGCCTGTCGGCGTCGTTTTCGGATTCGAGCGCGGCAATTGCCTCGCGGCGCTCGCGCACGGACTCGACCAGTTCGGCGATGCGGTCGTCCACCACGTCGACGGTTTGCAGTTCCTGAATGACCGGAATCATTGCCATAATTCAACACTCCCAGCTAGCCGCTTCAGACGAAGCGACAATGACGGAATTCGCGCCTTTTCTTCGCTCAATGTGTAGGACTGATGTTCTAAAATTATACATCAAAACGTGTCAGATTTCCATAGGTTTTTGCGAAGAAAACGGCAATAAAAACCGCCCATTTTCGGGCGGCGTAACGTCGGAAAATCGAGACGTAGGGGCACGATATATCGTGCCCCTACAATCAGCGTTTCTTTTGCTAATCAGCTCCCCGGCGTCGCTTCCGGCGTCATCTCCATCGTGTCGTGGGATGCCATCATGTCGTCCATCGCCGCCGCCATCATGTTCATCTCCGTGCCCGCGTCGTTGCTGATGGTCACTTTGATCGAGGCGAGCGCGCTCGGATAGGTGAAGCCGTCGTTGACCGCGTAAATCGGCGTGACGACGCCCATTTCGTCCGCGCCGGTGTTGGGCGCAGCCTGACGCGGCGCCTGGTCGGGTCCGACGAACGGCTCCTGATTGACCTCGGTGCCCGCGTCCCACAGTTGGACAGCACCGCTGAACGTGCCGCTGATCGGCTTGCCGCTGCCGCTGAAGAGGGCGATGCCGTTCTCGTCCGGCGAGAAGAACAGGTCGTTGGACTGCCCGAACATCTCGGTGAAGGTCAGGCGGTCGCCCGGCACTGCCGAGAAGCTGAATTCATAGGCTTGCCCCGGCTTGAGCGCGCCCGGCGCCGTTTCGCCGACCGCCGTGTTGAACACGCCGACCTGCTTGAAGCTCATGCCGCTCAGCCCTTCGCTCAGCGGGACGGGGTTGCCGTCCTCCGCCTGCGCTTCCAGCCCCTCGCCGCGATCCGCCTGCCCGGAGGTGAAGATCGGCGCGAGCTGATCGTCGCCAAAGATGACGAACACGCCGGGCGACAGCCCCACGTTCTGCACCGCGCTGCCCGCGAGCGCCGCCGCCAGAATTTCGGCGTTGCCACTTTCGGCGACCTGCTCCAACCCCAGCCCGCGATCCGGCTGCCCGGTCGTGAAGAAGGGCGCGCTCTGGTCGGCGCTGTGGACGACGTAGACAATCGGCGAAATCGGGGACGGGACTTTGGCGTCGCCGGTGGTGTCTTCGACGCGCACGTGGATCAGGTTGTCGCCCATCGACGACAGCGTGACGTGCATTCCGTCCGGTCCCGCCGGGAAATCGGGGTCAGTCTGCACCTCGACCGTGCCGTTCTCCGGCGTGCCCGCGTCCGGGCTGGACTGGCGCGGTCCCTGATTTTCGCCTGTGCCGAGCGGCTCGTTGACTTCCGTGCCCGCGTCCCACAGCTTGATCTGATCCGACACGTCCCCGTTGATGGGACTGCCGCTGTCGTCGAACAGGGCGATGCCGTTTTCGTCGGGTCCGAAGAAGCTGTCGTTCGACTGACCGTACATGGTCACGAAGGACAAACGATCCCCCGGCTGCGCCTTGACCGTGAACTCGTAGGCTTCGCCCGGCTTGGCAGCGCCGCGCGCCGTCGCGCCGACCGGCACGCCCGCGATGCCGATGGTCGAATAAGTCTGCGTGTTCTGCCCGGAGACGTTCTCGATATGCACGGTAAAGGTGACTGGCGAAGCATCCTGCGCGCTGGCGGCAAGGCTTCCCGTAAACAACAATAAGCTCAACAAACACATTCCGATCAACCTGTGTTTCATGACAATTCCCTCTCTCCTCTACGAACCAGTAAATGTGATTGATGTACACCGTGCTTAATTTCGTATGGAGATATTTCTGTGGCATAACGAATGGATAAGGAGAAGATGAATCGACGGCACAGCCCCGTGTGTCTCACTGGGAATCCGTTTCGTAGAGGCGAACCTATGTGTTCGCCGGCGCAGACATGCAGCTCTGCCCCTACCGAACCATCCTTTTCGATATGCCTGCTCCGCCGATTCTTTTGGCAACCGGGACGGCGCGGTTTAAACTCAATAGGCTGGATGCCTCGCTCGACGTGACGCGGGTTACGTGGCTCCGGCGCGAACAGGAAAAGCACATGCCGAGATACGGGTTCAACTTTCTGTGGATATTCGGCGACTCGACCCAGCCGCCGCAGCCGCCGGACGAGCGCGCGCTCGACTTTTTGGCGAAGCACGGCTTCGACTTCGTGCGCGTCCCCTGCAATTACTGGTTCTGGACGACCGACTTCCGCTACTACGAGCCGGACGAAACCGTGCTGGCGTATCTGGATCGCTATCTGGCAGCCTGCCGGCAGCGCGGCTTGCAGATGAACCTCAACCTGCACCGCGCGCCCGGCTACTGCATCAACCGCAACAATCTGGAGAAGCACAACCTCTGGAAAGATCAGGAGGCGCAGGACGCCTTCGTCTTCCTGTGGGAGACCTTCGCGCGGCGCTACAAAGGCGTGCCCAACGATCAACTCAGCTTCGACCTGCTCAACGAGCCGCCGGGGGTGGGCGACTACGGCTTCACGCGCGAAATTCACGCGGCGGTGATGCGCCGGACGGTCGCCGCCATCCGCGCGATTGACCCCGCCCGCGAGATCGTGATCGACGGTATCGGCGCCGGGTCAATCGCCGTGCCGGAGCTGGCGGACCTGGGCGTGATCCACAGCACGCGCGGCTACCAGCCGATGCCGGTCAGCCACAACAAGGCGACCTGGTGGCGGGATTGGCAGACCGCGCCGGAGCCGATCTTATCCCGGTGTGGAATGGGCGGGGCGCGTCTGGAACCGCGAGGCGCTGGGCGCGCATTACGCGCCCTGGCGCGAGGTCGAAGCGCAGCGGCGTGCCAATCCACGTCGGCGAGTTCGGCTGCTACAACCAGACGCCTAACGAGGTTGCGCTGCGCTGGTTCACCGACCTGCTCGGCTGGTTCCACCAGTACGGCTGGGGCTATTCGATGTGGAACTTCGAGGGACCGTTCGGCATCGTCGAGCATGGACGCCCCGGCGCGACCTACGAAATGCTGGACGGCTACAACGTGGATCGCGCGCTGCTCGATCTGCTGCTGGAGAATCGGGTGAAATAGACCTCACGGGGTGAGGTCAATTCGCGTAGACCGCCTGGCGCAGCCCCTTCAGGTAGCCGATGGCATACAGGCGTCCAATCGAGGAATAACCCGCGTGGTCGTTGCTGTCGCCGATCATCGTCGGCACGTGGTCGGGGCGCAGCACGCCCTCGAAGCCGATCTCCTTGTAGGCGCGCATACATTCGAGCATGTCGGTCTGCCCGTCGTCGTGGAAGGTCTCCTCGAACTTCTCCGGCGTGCCGCGCACGTCGCGCATGTGGACGAAGAAGATTTTCCCCTGCTTGCCGAAGTGCCGGATCACGCCGGGCAGGTCGTCGGTCATCAGCGCGAAGTTGCCCTGACAGAGCGTGATGCCGTTGACCGGGCTGGGGATCAGGTCGATCAGGCGCTGGTAGTTCTCGATGCTGCGCATAATGCGCCCCATCCCGCGAATCGGCGAGAGCGGCGGGTCGTCGGGGTGCATCGCCAGCTTGACGTTGGCGGCTTCCGCGACCGGGATCACGCGCTCCAGAAAATAGTGCAGGTTCTCCCACAACTGCTCCTCGCTGACGATGCCGTATTCGGTCAGCGGCGCGCCCTGCATCAGCGCGTTGTCGTAGCCCGTGACCAGCGCGCCGCCGCGCGTGGGGATGGTCGTCGAGGTGCGCGTCCAGTTGAGGACGGGCATCCACTCGTAGCACCACACCGGAATTTTGAGCGCGCCCATGTTCTGGATCAACTCGCAGGCGGTGTCGATTTCCTCGTCGCGCCCCGGCAAGCCGAGCTTGGCTTTGGTCAGCGGCGGGCGGCTTTCCAGCACGTCGAGCGTGAACCCGGCGTCCTCGTAAGCGGTCTTGACGCGCACCAGCGGCAGGTAGCTCCAGGGCTGCTCGTCCTTGCGCGTCGATTCGTGGCTGAAGTCCATCCCCCCGACGACGTGCGTGACCCCGCACTGCTGGACGAGCGTCCACAGCGGCGAGCGCTGCGGCGGCAGAAATTCAGCGATCTGGATCATGATGTTCCTGTTCTCCGTGAAGCGGCTCGGATGACGCGACGGAATACTCCGGCTCGAAGCCGATCAGCGCCCGCGCTCTGGCGATGCTGACCAGCGAGTCCGCGCCGGAGAAATCGCCGTTGAACTGGCTGACCTCCGGGAAGAAGAGGCGGACGAGCGTGCGCGAATCGTAGAGCATGGTGTTGACGCGGTCGTTGACGAACAGCGGGTGCGCGCCTTCGTAGTCGGCGGTCACAGCCCTTTTCGAGCGACTGAGCGGCGTCGCGCACGTCGATGAACGACCAGAAGTTGAAGCGGTCGCCCGCGTACATCCAGAACAGCGGATCGTCGAAGAACGGGCGTCGCAGTCCCTTCGGCTGATCGGGCTTGAACTCGAAGGGGCGGTGGCTGCGAAATTCCAGCACGCGCGCCTTGACCGCGTCGATGCGCGCCCGCATCTCCGGCTCCGGCAGGCTCGCCAGCTCGTCGAGCATCTGGCGCACCGTCTCGCGCTTGTGCAGGTAATCCTCGTTCCGGGCGAAGTCGCCGTCGTAGACGCCGGGGTAGCGCATGGCGACGCTGGAAATGCCGTCGCGCCGCCAGTAGTACGCGCCGATGTCCTCGACCACGCCTTTGGAGAACGAATACGGGTCGGTGGTATGGGTGGGATGCGCCTCATCGACCGGGAAATACGCGATGTCCATGCCGCCGATGCCGTAGAAACAGCCCAGCGCGTTGATCGAGCTTGCCTGCACGACCCTGCCGATCCCGCTGGCGGCGGCGGCTTCGAACACGTTGAACGTGCCCGCCGCGTTGATCTCGAAAATCTCGTGCCCCGGCGCGAGGTTCGGGCTGCGGATCGCCGCCATGTGAATCACGGCGTCGCAGCCGCGCATCTGCTTGAGCAGCTCGTCGTAATTGAGGATGTCGCAGGGGATGTATTCCGCGCCGTTGACCGCTGCTTCTGGCTGGAGGTCGATCAGGCGCACGTCCCAGCCCTTTTCGATCAGCCGCTCGGCGGTCGCCTTGCCGATCAGTCCTTTACCACCCGTAATCAGTACGCGCATGAATTAACTCCACAGCCGGTCGTGCGAGCGTTCGCGCGACCATTGATCCGTCGCTTCGAAGATGCCGGGGTCGTCTGGATGCAGGAATTCGGCGCAGGCGTCCAGATTCAAATCGGTGAAGCCCAGACCGGGCGTCTCCGGCACGTTGATGTAGCCGTCCTGCACGAGCGGCTTGGGCAGCCCATCGACCAGATTGTTCCAGTTAGGGATGTCCGCCGAGTGATTTTCCAGCGCCAGGAAATTCTCGGTCGCGGCGGCGGCGTGGACGCTGGCGAGCGCCGACACCGGCGACCCCGCCATGTGCATCGCCATCGCAACGCCGTGATCCTGCGCGTAATCGCCCAGCTTCTTCATCTCCATGATCCCGCCGACCGTCATGATGTCCGGGTGGATCACGCCGACGGCGCGCTTGTCGATCAGGTCGCGGAAGCCTTCCTTCAGGTAGATGTCCTCGCCGGTGCAGACCGGCGTCGTCACCGCTTCCGCCAGCCGCAGGTATTGATCGGCGAACTGCCAGGGGATCATGTCCTCGTACCACGCCAGCGTGAACGGGTCGAGTTCGCGCCCCAGCCGGATGCACGACTCCAGGTTGAGATGCCCGAAGTGATCCGACGCCAGCGGCAGCTCGTAGCCGACGGTCTCGCGGATCGTGCCGACGTACTTGACCAGCGCGTCGATGCCTTTGGTCGTCAGTTGGATGCCCGTGAAGGGGTGCATGACGTTGCGCGTTTGCAGCATCTCCGGCGGGGCGTTGATCGCGCCGGGGATGTCCGCCACCAGATCGATGCCGATGTCCATCTTCAGGAATTTGAAGCCCTGCGCCATGCGCCGCTTCAACTGCGCGGACATGGCGACCGGGTCTCGTTCCGAGGGCGTGTCGGCGTAGCACAGGATTTTGTCGCGGAACTTGCCGCCCATCAGTTGATACGCGGGGATGCCGTAGGCTTTGCCCGCCAGGTCGAACAGCGCCATCTCGACGGCGCAGACGCCGCCGCCCTGCCGCGCGTGAAAGCCGAACTGCTTGATCTTGCGGAAGATTTTGTCGATGTTGCAGGGGTTTTCGCCGACGATGCGGCTTTTGAGCATCAGCGCGTAGGTCTTGCTGGCGCCGTCGCGCACTTCGCCGTAGCCCGAAATGCCCTGATTGGTGTCGATGCGGATCAGCGTGCAGTTCATCGGCAGCCCGGTCATGCAGATCGTCACCATGTCGGTGATGCGCAGCTCGGACGGGCGCGAGTGGGTATTGACGTTTTGCTCCAGTGAGGCGGTTTCGCTCATAACGATTTTTTCTCCTTCTGACTTGCTCTCGTAGGGGCACGATATATCGTGCCCCTACACAAAATGTATCCGTTGTGATGCGGCTTCACGACGATCTGCGCGCCGCCAGCCATTCCTGGTAATCCTGCTGGATGTCGTCGCGCCAGACGCCGACATCGATCTCGCCGGGCGTATATTTGCCTTCCGCGAGCCGCTGCTTGCCGAATTTGTCGCGCAAGCCGACGTTCTCGCCCGTCTCGACGATCTCTTTGACGAGGTGCGGCGGGATGAAGGTCACGCCCGTCGGCGTGCCGAGGACGATGTCGCCCGGCAGCACGGTCGCGTGCCCGATGCGAATGGGGATGTTGATGCCGCCGAGCGTGGTGTTGCGAATCGGCGTCGGGTCCATGCCCCGGCAGAAGAACGCCACGTCGGTCAGCTCGCGGATGCCGTCGTAATCACGGATGCCGCCGTCGATGACCGCGCCCGCCCGCGTGCGCGCTTTGACGGCGGTCGAGAGGTTATCGCCGACGAACGTGCCCTCGCGGATTTTGCCGTAGAGGTCGACCACCATCACGTCGCCGGGCAGCAGCGTGTCGATCACCCACGAATTCTGCCCGCCGATGCGCCCCTCGGCTTCGCCCTGCTTCTGCACGACCTCGTGGAAATCGGGGCGGAAGGGGAACATCTGCGCGGTGACGGCGCGCCCGACCAGAATGCGATCCGGGTGGGTGCGAAACCAGTCCCCGTCGAATTGAAAGTAGTATTTCTCGCGGTCGAGGATCGCCCACGCCTGCTCGCTGGTGATCGCCTTGAGGCGCTCCAGCAGGTCGTCCGGGACGCGCGGACGCCCGTCCGGGGTGCGATCAAACGGGTTCTGGGGGGTGATCGAAATAATATTTTCGGCTGGATTGACAATATTCAAGGCTGCGCTCCCTCTATGCTGTCCAAAAGTAATCTATGCCGTCCGCGACTTGCCCGACGGACGAGCCTCCCTGACGGTGACGCCTTCCGTCACGTCTTCCATTGAAAACGTTGTCTATGCTGTGATTGTAGCGAGTGGCAGACCAACTTGCACGTGTCCCGGCGATTCCATCTGCTGTTCGCATAGGGGCAGGGTACGCCGTCCCGAATGAAACCTCACCCCGCTGTACGGCGAACCTTCAGTTCGCTCGCTTAGCTTCCCCTCTCCACATTGTGGAGAGGGGTGGGTGACCGCAGGTCACGCGGGGTGAGGTGAGAGCGCCGCGTTTACTGCGCTGCTGTCAGCGTCGGCTTGGTCGCGCCGTAGACGTGATAGTAGAATGGTGTGTACTTCTGACACCGCCGCCTATGTCCATTCAGGCGCAGGTGCGTTTGAAGATACTACTTGAAAAGGAGTCTGGAATGCTGCTCAAAATCCTGATTTTGGTCGTCCTCTCGCTCTCGCTGTTCGCTGCGAGCGTGAGCGCCGCCCAGGACGCGACCCCCTCCCTGCGCCAACTGGCGGACGCGAACCATATCCACATCGGTGCCGCCGCCGCGCCCGGTCATTTTAACGATTCGGGCTACACGGAGACGCTCAGCCGCGAATTCAACATGCTCACGCCGGAGAACGAAGCCAAATTCTGCTCGGTGCAGCCCCAGCGCGGGCAGTTCGACTTCCGCAAGCTCGATCAACTGGTGGCGTTCGCCGAGCAGAACAATATGGTCGTCCGGGGGCATACGCTGGTCTGGCATCAATGCCTGCCGTCGTGGGTCGCGGACGGGCATTTCAGCCGCGACGAAGCTATTCAAATCCTGCACGACCACATTTTCACGGTGCTGGGGCGCTACCGAGGGCGCATCCCGATCTGGGATGTCGTCAACGAAGCGGTCGCGGACAGCGGCAGTGGGCTGCGCGCCACGCCCTGGCGCGAGATGATCGGCGACGACTACGTCGAGCTGGCTTTCCGCTTCGCCCACGAAGCCGACCCCGACGCGCTGCTCTTTTACAACGACTACTCCGGCGAGGGCATGACCGGCAAAGCCAACGCGATCTACGACATGGTCAAGGATTTCGTCGCGCGCGGTGTGCCGATCAACGGCGTTGGGCTGCAAGCGCACTTCACGGTCGGCTCGATCAACGCCGCCTCCATCGCCCGCAACATCCAGCGTTTAGGCGAGCTGGGGCTGCAAGTGCAGATCACCGAGATGGACGACCGCTACGACGGCGCGACGACCGACAGCATCCTCCAGCGCCAGGCGAGCGACTATCACAGCCTGATGGACGTGTGCCTGGACAGCGAATACTGCACCGCTTTCATCACCTGGGGCGTCAACGACAAATACTCGTGGCTGCGCAGCCCAAGCCTGGGCTTCTTCAACAATACCACCGTCGATCCGCTGCTGTTCGACGACAACTACCAGCCCAAGCCCGCCTACGACGCGCTGATCGATTCACTGACGACCCACGCCGGGAGTTGAGGCGGATCAAGCGTAGGGGCACGATATATCGTGCCCCTACATCATTGCATAAGCTGGGAAACCGGGCTACGAGACGGAACTGCTGCCGAAGAAGACCTTGCTCTCGCCGATCTCGGTTTTCTCGCCCGTGATGGTGAACGACCCGGTGCAGCAAATGTCCTGCGCGGAGGTGCCGACCATCACCTCGACCGCCCCCGGCTCGACCACGAAGCGGTTGTCGCGGTCATAGAAGCCCAGTTGTTTCACCGGGACGCGGAAGGTGATCGTGCGTGCCTGACCGGGTTCGAGCGTTACGCGCCGGAAGCCTTTTAACTCTTTGACGGGGCGGGTCACGAACGGCACTTCCTGGCGCGTGTACAACTGCACCACCTCGTCGCCCGCGCGCTTGCCCACGTTGGTCACGCTCAGCTTGACCGTGACTTCGCCGTTCACGTCGGCGGCAGCGGGTTCGATGCGGAAGTCGCCTAACTCGAAGCGCGTGTAGCTCAGCCCGTAGCCGAAGGGATAAAGCGGCGTGACGCTGGTTTCGACGTAGTTCACTTTCCAGTGGGAGCGCCCGCCGGAGGGCATATGTCGGTAGAAAATCGGCACCTGCCCCACGCTGCGCGGGAAGGTGATCGGCAGCTTGCCGCCGGGGTTGGCGTCGCCGAAGAGGACATCGGCAATCGCGTTCGCGCCTTCTTCGGACGGGAACCAGGCTTCGAGGATGGCGGGCACGGATTCGGCGATCCAGCCCAGGCTGACAGGTCTGCCGTTGACCAGCACCAGCACGACCGGCGTCCCGGTGTCGTAAATCGATTTGACCAACTGGCTCTGGACGCCCGGCAGGTCGAGATCGGCGCGGTCGCGCGCTTCGCCGCTGGTGCAGTCGTCCGCCAGCCCGCCCTTGTCGCCTATGACGAGGATGGCGACCTGGGCGCGCTTCGCCGCTTCGACCGCCTCGGCGAAGCCGTCCGTCGAGTCGTCCAGCACGTTGCAGCCCTTCGCATAGTGAATCTGTGTGCCGGGGCTGACCTTCGCCTTGATCGCCGAGAGCACGCTGACAGTCGAGACGAAGTCGTCGCTGACCTGAAGATTATCGGGCAGCGGCGTGCTGAAGACGTTGTCTTGCTGCTTCTGCTCCAGCAGCGTTTCGACGTGCGCCGGATAGGCATAGTCGCCGAACAGGTTGCGCACGCTGTCGGCGTTCGGTCCGATCACGGCGATGGAATCGACCTGCTTGCTGAGGGGCAGCATGTCGCCCGCGTTCCTGAGCAGGACGATGGATTTCTGCGCGATCTGCCGCGCCAGCGCCCGCTGATCCGGCGTATCGAAGGCGACCACGCCTGCATCGACGTAGGGATGATCGAACACGCCGAGGTCGAACTTTTGCGTCAGTACCCGGCGCAGCGCCAGGTCGATCAGCGCCTCCGAGATGTCGCCCCGCAGCACGGCTTCGCGCAGCGGCGCGCCGAAGCAGTCGGTGAAGGGCAGTTCCACGTCCATGCCCGCTTCGAGGGCGATAGCGGCGGCTTCGCCCTTGCTGTGGGCGACGTGATGGTATTCCTTGAGCATGTTGATGGCGAAGTAGTCCGAGACGACCGTGCCGTCGAAGCCCCATTCATCGCGCAGAATCTCGGTGAGCAGTTCCCGCGAACTGCCGCAGGGGATGCCGTCCAGCTCGTGATAGGCGTTCATGATCGAGGCGATATTTGCCTCACGAACCGCTGCTTCGAACGGGAACAGATAGACTTCGCGCAGCTCGCGCCAGCCGATGTGCGGCGGCGCCCAGTTCAAGCCGCCTTCGGACATGGCGTAGCCGACGAAATGCTTGCCCGTCGCGGCGATGCCGTGCGCAAGGTCATCTCCCTGAATCCCCTTGACATAGGCGACTCCCATGCTGGCGATCAGGTAGGGGTCTTCGCCGAAGGTTTCCTCGACACGCCCCCAGCGGGCGTCGCGCGCCACGTCGAGCACTGGGGCAAGCGCGTGGTGCGCGCCCACCGAGCGCATCTGGACGCGGATCACGTCCGCCATCGCCCGCGCCAGTTCCGGTTCCCACGTGCTGGCGACGCCAATCGCCTGCGGGAAGACGGTCGCGCCCAGCGCCATGTAGCCGCTGCAGCATTCTTCGTGGATCACTGCCGGGATGCCCAGACGGGTGTTTTCGATCAGGAATTTCTGGATGCTGTTCACCAGCGCGGCGGTCTCGGCGGGGCGCAGGTTGCTTGAGCCGCCGACTCGCGTGATCTGCCCGGTTCCGTTGTGGAGCAGCGCCTCCGCTTTTTTCGGCGAAAAGGCAGTGCCGTCCAGGACTTCGTAGACCCAGTAACTGCCTAGCTGAGCGATTTTCTCGTCGAGCGTCATCTCAGCGATCAATGCGCTCACCCGTGCTTCAGTGGGCAAAGCTGCATTCATGTGCCGTAGCGTTGGTATTGTCATGAGAAGTTAAACCACCTATTTTGAGGAAGCTAATAAGCACTTTAACAAGCACTCTAACCTTTGAGTTCCCCGCCCGTCAACCCCGTCACGATATATTTCTCCATCCCCTTGAAATTCTTTTGAGGGGTCCGCGAAAGCCGGTTCACAGTCCGTAAAAGCACATATCGATCCCAGGTGCCTCCTCTCTACTGTCGCGCTTTGCGACATGTCTGTCGAAGAAACGCATCGACAATTCCGGATTCCCGCTTACCCTGCCGGGACTCTGCCTGTCGACTGCCGGACAATCAATTCAGTGGGTAATTCTCGGCGGGGGTTCAGCACGGTGCGTCCCTGAAGCAGTGTGACGAGCATTTCGAGCGCGGCTTCGCCCATCGCCGCCATCGGCTGCCGGACGGTCGTTAGCGTGGGGTATACCTGCGACGCCATCGATATGTCGTCGAACCCGATGATCGAGATGTCCTGCCCGACGGTCAGCCCGGTGGCTTTGACGGCGTCCATCGCTCCGAACGCCATCAAATCGTTACAGGCGACGATGGCGGTCGGTGGCTCGTCGAGTTCGAGCAGGGTGTGGGTCTGCCGGAAGCCCATCGGCTGCGTAAAATCGCCTTCGCGCACCAGCACCGGGTCGAAGGGTAGATCGACCTCGGCTAAGCCGTCCCGATACCCTTGCAGACGGTCGTGCGAGCAGGCGATGTCCATGCGCCCGGTGATGAAGCCGATCCGGCGGTGCCCCAGCGCGAGCAGATGCCGCATGGCGTCGAGGATGCCTTTGCGGTTGGTCGCCGTCACGCTCGGCTCGTTCCCGGTGATGCTGTGATGGTCGATGATGACGTAGCGCAGGTCGTGGGCTTTCAGGTCGTTGACGATCACCTCGTAATCGCGCGGGACGACCATCAGAACCCCGTCCACCAGGACGTTGTTGAGCAGCGAGAGGTAATAGCTCGTGCGCTGCGTGTAGTTGATCGTGCCCTGCGTGTAGAGCATCAGCCCGTAATTCAGGCGCTCGGCTGCGCCGGATACCCCGCGCAGGATTTCGCCCATATAGGTGGTTGTGATGTCCGGGATGAGTAATGCGATCAGTTTCGCGCTCTCGGGGCGGACGCGGTGGTTGGCGTTGGGCACGTAGCCCAGTTGATCGACCGCTTCCAGAATGCGTAGGCGTGTTTGCTCCGACACGCCTGCTTGACCATTCAGCACGCGCGAGACACTCATCTTGGAAACCTGTGCGCGCTGTGCCACATCAGCAATTGTGATATGTAACTTTTGCATTTCTTGTCCAGTAACGTTATACTACGTTACAGTAACGTAGCAGCATACTAACGTGGATTGAGCGAGTTGTCAACAACTGACCGGCGCCGTGTCAGCCGAGTTTTAGACTCCTGGCGCTGAGCGTAAGTGCTGTGACGATTCGCCCGAACGGGAATTATAGCTTTATTAGGAGATTCTCGACTTTCCAAAACATATGCCTATAATGCTTAATATATCGTCCACCTGCGTGGAACTCCTAAGCAAAATCGGCGTGCTGGCGACGTTAGCGCCAGTTCGCGCACAGAAATAGGGAAGTGTTGCACACCTGTTGATTCTGCGGAAGCATCGCGGCTGTCATTGCTTGATTAAATATTACTTACTGTGAAGAGAGACGCCTTCGCGCGTCCCGCAACTCTTGGCTTGGGCAGTTTCCAGTCAATCAGGTCGTTGTGACCCGTGAACTGGAAACTGAAACGAGAAATCCCTGCGAGTTGAAGTCGAGAAGATTTGGCTGCCCAGGCACATGCAGTCAGGTGTCCGTTGAGCTGGAGGAAGACAACCTAAAAAATACGCCAAAACCTAACCGCTCGGCATTTAAGAAATTACTATTGAGGAGACAGAGCTTATGAACGGAAAGAAGATAAGCCGCCGAGATTTTCTCCGTGCTACCGCTGGCACGGGCGCAGGGCTGCTGGCTGCGCGGGGCGGACTCGCATTTGCCCAGGACGCCACCGCCACACCACTGCCGATTCCACAGGGCAGCGCCGGAACACTGACCGTCATCCAGAAGACGGAATACTTCCAGGCGGTTCAGGATCAGTTCCACGATACCGTCGTCAATTACGCCGCCAGCAAGGGTATTCAGCTCGACCTTTCTCTTGCCAATCCGGAATTGTTCGGCGACTTCACGGCGAAGATGCTGGCTGCCGTCCAGGCAGGGAATCCGCCTGACCTTGGCTATCACGAGCTGAGCATCCCACAGATGTACTCGCTCGACATCCTCGAAGATGTCTCCGACGTGGTTGCGAAAATCGTCGATATGTATGGCAATCCCGTGCCGGTGCATTTCGGCATGGACAATGCGATGTTCGACGGCAAATGGTGGGCGATACCCTTCACCAGCTACACGGGCGCCTGGTTCGCCCGCAAAGACCTGTTCGATGCCAAAGGCATCGACGTATACTCTCTGGACACCTGGGACTCGCGCCGCGATGCCTGCCTCGCCGTCTCCGACCCAGCCAACAACGTCTGGGGCTGGGGCTTCACGGTCAACAAGAGCGGTGACGCCAACGGTCTGATCGAAGGCGTCATGCAGGGCTTCGGCGGCAGTTTCACCGACGAAACCGGGTTGAAGGTCACGTTCAATTCGCCGGAGACCGTCGCCGCCATCACCTGGCTGGCGGAAATCTACACCAGTGACAAATACGCGCCGATGCTGCCGCCCGGCGTCATGAGCTGGACGGACACCGGCAACAACGAGGCTTATCTCGCCGGCACGATTGCCATGACCTTGAACCAACCGAGCGTCTACGCCAAAGCCAAAGCCGATGGCAACCCGGTCTTCGAAAATACAGCAGTCCTGCACGGACCTAAGACCAATGACGGGCAGTTGCTGGAAATCGGGCAACAATACCTGGCTGACGATCTTCAAAGGCGCAAAGAACGCCGATCTTGCTAAAGACCTGATCTATGCCCTGGTCGATCCCACCAATATCGTTGCCATGTCGAAGGTCGGCGGCGGTCTGGTGTTCCCTGCCTACCAGAGCCTGTGGACGGATGACCTGATCGCGGCGGACCCGAATTTCGCCGTCTTCCGTGACATTATGTTCAATCCGGTGGAGTACTATGGGCGTTCTCACCCAGCCAAGCCAAATGCCTTGATCGATTCCATCGACGCGGCTTCGATCACCACCCAGATGATGGCGAACATCATCAACGGTTCGATGAGCGTCGAAGACGCCGTCAAAGATGCCAACGACAAAATCGTGCAAATCTTTGAAGAAGGTGGCGTTCCACAGTCGTGATGTTTCGATGAACGGAGAGGGCGGCGCTGGTTGCCCTCTCCGGCGTACCAGGAACACCTAGCCCAATCGAAAGAAACCAATCATGGCTGAACCAGCCGAACTGGGGTTGTTTCGGCGTTCTACGGTCAAACGCTCCAGTCAACTCGAAGCGATTCTGGGGCGTGACTGGAAGGTGGCGCTGCCGTTCGTCCTGCCGGTCGTCATCATCATGGCAGGGCTGATCCTGTGGCCCTTCATCAACGCCATCCTACTCAGTATGACCGTGCGCTCATTCGTGACGCGAACCGATCAATACGTCGGGTTTGCCAACTATGCGCGCCTGCTGCACGACAGCGATTTCATCGGCGCAGTCAACAACACCATCGTCTTCACAGTGGCGTCCGTCTGCGTCAAATTCGTGGTCGGCATGGGGATCGCGCTGCTGCTCAACAGTCGGCTGCCGCTGCGCAACGTGTTATCCGGGATCATGCTGCTGCCCTGGATCGTGCCGGAAGTGGTGACGGCGCTGACCTGGCGCAGCATCTACGACCCGATCTTCGGCGGCTTGAACCCGATTCTGATGTCGCTCGGCTTGATCAACCGCCCGGTCGCCTGGCTCGCGGAACCCGCGCTGGCGATGCCGAGCGTGATCGCCGTCAATGTCTGGAAGGGTATCCCGTTCTATACCCTGCTGCTGCTGGCGGGTCTCAAGGCAATCGACCACGAGCAGTACGAAGCCGCCGAGGTGGACGGTGCGGACGCGATCCAGCGCTTTCGGCACATCACGCTGCCGGGGCTGCGCTACGTGATCATCGTCACCGTGCTGCTCTCCACCATCTCGACCTTCAACACCTTTGGCTTGATCTACCTGATGACCGGCGGCGGACCGGGCGGCGCGACCCGCGTCTACTCGATCCTCGCCTACGAGAAAGCCATCGTCGGGCTGCGCTTCGGACCCGGCACGGCGACCGCCCTCAGCGTCGCGCCCGTGCTGGCGATCTTCATCATCATCCTGGCGCGCTTCATGCGTCCCCAGCAGGAAACGAATTCACGGGTCAATGACTCCCGGATGGATCGGGCGCTGGGCATGGTCGGTCGGGGCTTCAGCTTCCTGCTCGACCTGGTCTTCATGCCCTTCGAGTGGGTCGCGCAGGGGTTTCGCCGGTTGCTCAACCTGCTCGTGCCGCCGGACATTACGGGACAGCCTCGCCTGAAGCGAGCGCAGCGGGAACGCGTCGGCATGGGGACGCGCATGATCCTGCTGCTTCCCATGCTGATCTTCGTGTTGTTCCCGTTCTACTGGATCATCATTACGTCGTTCAAGTCCGATCTCCAGATACAGCGCTACACCTCGATCTTCTGGCCCAACCCCTGGACGCTGGAACAGTATCGGATACTGCTGGTCAACACGCCATTCCTGATCTGGTTCCGCAATACCGTGCTGGTGGCGACGGTCAGCACCGCCATTTCGGTGACGCTCTCGGCGCTCGCTGCCTATGCGCTGGCGCGGCTCAAGTTCACCGGGGCTGGCTCGCTGACGACGCTGCTGCTGGTGACGTATCTGCTGCCCGGCTCGCTGTTGTTCATCCCGCTCTATCAAATTCTCACGCAGTTGGGGATCATCAACACCTACACCGCCTTGATTGCGACGTATCCGACCTTCCTGATGCCGTTTGCGACGTGGGTGATGCTGGGTTACTACCGCTCGATTCCCGTCGAGCTGGAAGAAGCCGCCATGATCGACGGCGCCAGCCGCCTGCGCGCCTTCTGGCGGATCACGCTGCCGCTGGCGGCTCCGGCGCTGCTCTCGGTGACGCTGTTCGCCTTCACCAACGCCTGGAATGAGTTTCTGTTCGCCTTCGTCTTTATCACCAGCGACAGTTTGAAGACGCTGCCGGTCGGTCTGCAACTGCTGGTCTTCGGCGACATCTATCCCTGGGGGCAGTTGATGGCTGCCTCGCTGTTGATGGCGGTTCCGGTGATGATCGTCTACATCTACGCGCAGCGCTATCTGGTGGCGGGGCTGACGGCGGGGAGTGTGAAAGGCTAATTCGTTTGTATGCAGATAGGCGTAGGGGCACGATATATCGTGCCCCTACGTGCAATCGGTCTTGAGACGCGGCGCTAGGCGCGCCCCCACTTCTTGTAGGAATCCTCAAAGGTCATGCCCGCCGCCATGTCCTCGCGCATCCCCTGTTCCTCGGCTTCCATCTTTTCGACTTTGACGAGGGTTTCCATGGCAATCGCTTCCGGCACGACGATCACGCCGTCCATGCCGCCGATCACCCAGTCGCCCGGCTTGACGCGGACGCGGCTGGTGAGCGTGCCCGGCATCCCGATGTTGACGTTCAGGTCGGCGATGCGCCAGCGCTGCGACAATTCAATCGGCGACGTGCCGCGCGCGCAGGGCGTGTAGTTGGGGATCACTTCCAGCCCCAGCCAGTCGCGGATGTACGAGTCGAGGACGATGCCGCGCGCGCCGTGCTGCTGGAGCGCCCAACTGGTCATCTCGCCGAACTTGCCCGCGTGCGCCTCGCCGCCGCATTCGACAATGACGACGCTGCCGGGATAGACCGTCTCCACGAGCTTCTGGAAGTAGTTGCCGCCCCACTCGTCGCCTTCGCCGCGCGGCACGGGATACGAGCTGCCCAGCACCGTGATCGCTTTGCCCGCGAGGTGCGTATGCGGGAACAGCGGGCGAATACCCAGGTCGAGGCATTGGTTGCCGTAGCCCATGTGGTCGAGCGTATCGTAGATGTTCGCCACACGAATCTTGTCCCAACGCGCTTGCAGTTCGACGACGGACGGCTGTTGCTCGGACATCGCTATTCTCCTTTAGCCCCGGTTTCGCATCCCTGAACGGGCGAAACCTCGAATTGGGTAGTTTTCTAATCCATCTTCACGGGTGATGTCATTTCGTCCACTACGCTTGTAGGGGCACGACATGTCGTGCCCTTACAGCTTGTCGATTTCTCTCGGAACCTCACCCCTCGCTCCCCTCTCCACGTTGTGGAGGGGCGAACGAAGTTCGCACGGGAAGTTGAGCAGCGCGAAACTGGGGTGAGGTCAGAATTTGCTTTTTCGTCAATCGAAATACGTATCGCCGTTCCACAGCAGCGATTTCGCCACCACGTCGTTCAGCTCCACGCCGATGCCCGGACGCTCCGAGACGGTCATGAAGCCGTTCTCGATGAACGGCTTGTCGCCGTCGCACAGGTCATTCCACCAGGGAATGTTGAGCGCGTGCAGCTCCAGCACCAGGAAATTGGGCACGGACGCCAGCACGTGACAGGCTGCCATCATCCCCAGCGGCGACGAGACGTTGTGCGGCGCAATCGGGATGTAGTGCGCGTCGGCGATGTCGGCGATGCGCTTGGCTTCGGCGATGCCGCCCGCTTTGGAGAGGTCGGGCATGATCACGTCGACGGCTTTGGCGGCGAGCAGTTCCAGAAATTCGTAGCGCGTGTACTGGTTTTCGCCGCTGCAAATGACGGTGCTGCTCGACCGTCTCACCTGCGCCAGCGCGTCGATGTTCTCGGCGGGGACGGGTTCTTCCAGCCAGAGCAGGCGCAGCGGCTCGACGGCTTTGGCGAGCGTGATCGCCGACGGCAGGTCGAACTGCCCGTGACAGTCAATCGCCAGGTCGGTCTCAAAGCCGATCCCGCTGCGGACGCCCTCGATCAGCGAGATGACGTGGGTCATCTCCTTCGCGCCGACCGTCCAGTTGTATGCGATCGAGCTTGCCCGTGCCGGTGTGATCCACGTCGAACTTGACGGCGGTGAACCCCTGCCCGATAGCCGCGAGCGCTTTTTCAGCGTAGGCTTGCGGGGTGTCGTGCTCGCCCGCGTGCAGGTCGGCGTAGAGGCGAATCTGGTCGCGGAACTTGCCGCCCAGCAGCTTGTAGATCGGCACGCCCAGCGCCTTGCCGACGATGTCGTAGAGGGCGTTGTCGATGCCGGTCAGCGCGAAGATCAGCGGGGCGTTGGTCGAGCCGCCGTAGCGCCCGACGCGGCGCAGCTTCTCGTAGATCATGTTGACGTTGAACGGGTCTTCGCCGATCAGCCAGTGCTTGATGGCGAGGATGGCGGATTTGACCGCGAAGCCGGAATAGCCCGGTCCGCCGGAGTTGCATTCGCCCGTGCCGACGATGCCCTCGTCGGTGTAGATGCGCACGAACGTCCAGACGCTGCCGCCGCTCCATTCCTCATTGCGTCCGATCACGCTCGCTTGTACGTCGGTTATCTTCATCGCAAATCTTTTCTCTATCGATGCTGTGCCGGATAAATGGTCGTCCCGATCCTTGCTCGATTACGCGATAGCTCGTTTTTGCTCCCCTCCCTGAAGTCGGGGAGGGGCAGGGGTGAGGTCAGAAAGTACGGTCAGCGGAACGCATCTTCCCCGCGACTCATTGCCTGCCGACGACGCGAACCGTGTTGACCAGTTCGCCAATCGGCTCCATGCGAATGCGAACGGTATCGCCTGCCGCCAGCGTGAAGGTGTCGGGCGGGATGATGCCCGTTCCGGTGAGCAGCATCGCGCCCCAGGGGAACTGCTTGCAGCGCCCCAGGTACTCGACCAGCTCCATCAGCGGGCGGTGCAGGGCGGCGGTGGAGGTCGTGCCGCTGAAGGCGACCTGTCCGCCACGCTCGATGGTCAGGTCGATCTGGATGTCGGGCCAATCGGTCGCGCCCGGCTGAAGCCACACGCGCGGTCCCAGCGCGCAGGCGCGCTCGTAGATTTTCGCCTGCGGCAGATAGAGCGGGTTATCGCCTTCGATGTCGCGCGAACTCATGTCGTTGCCGACCGTGAAGCCGATCACCTCCATGCGCGCGTTCAGCACGACGACCAGTTCCGGCTCCGGCACCGACCAGGTCGCGTCGGCGCGGATGCCGACATCCTCGCCGGAGCCGACCACGTCGTAGCCGCTGGCTTTGAAGAAGACCTCCGGGCGAACGGCGTTGTAAACGCGGGTGTAGATCGTGCTGTTGTTGGACTCGGCTTCGCGCGCTTCCTCGCTGCGCTTGTAGGTGACGCCCGCGCCCCAGACCTCCTGCCTGCCGACCGGCGCCTGCGGCGTGATCGAGGTGCGCGCGACCGGCTCGGCGGCGCTGCCTCGCAGCCGCGCGATCAGGTCGGCGGCGCGCGGCGCGTCGGGGGCATCGGACAGCAGCCAGTCCAGCGAGTGCGCCTGAGCGAGCGGGCGAATCGCCCCGCCTTGCTCCAGCCCCAGCGAGACTCCTGCTCCCGTGCCGTACTGTACGAGGTAAAGATCGTCGTTGCTCATCTTCCATTCGCTCCGTCAAGAATGTCGCTTGTTTACGGTTTCTGGATGCCCTGCGTGTTCAGGTCGATGACGTAGATCGACGTGCTGGCGGCGATGAACAGCCGGTCTTTGTTCGCCCCGCCGAAGGTGCAGTTGGCGATTTTTTCGGGAACCATGATCTTGCCGAGCAGCTCGCTCGCCGGGCTGTAGACCTGAATGCTGTCGGCGGAACTGATGTAGAGATAGCCGTTCACGTCCAGCCGGAAGCCGTCGGGGACGCCGGGGCTGATCTTCGGCGAAGATGCGGCTGTTGGTCAGGCGGCTGCCCTCGACCACGTCGTAGGCGCGCAGGTTGTGGTTGCCGAATGGGTCATGCGAGAGCGCGCTGTCGGCGACGTAGAGGATGCGCTCGTCCGGCGAGAACGCCAGCCCGTTGGGCTTCTCCATGTCGCTGACGACCACGCTCACCTCGCCGGTTTCGGGGTCGAGGCGGTAAACGTAGTTGCCGCCGATCTCGCTCAGCGCCATGTAGCCTTCACGGTTGCTCAGGATGCCGTAGGGCGGGTCGGTGAACCAGATCGTGCCGTCGGACTTGACCACCAGATCGTTCGGAGAATTGAAGCGCTTGCCCTGATAGTTATCGGCGAGAACGGTGATCGCCCCGTCCGGCTCGGTGCGCGTGATCCGGCGCCCGCCATGTTCGCAGCTCACCAGCCGTCCCTGCAAATCGCGGGTGTGCCCGTTGGTGAAGTTCGAGGGCTGGCGGAAGACGGTCATGCCGTCCACAGGCGACCAGCGCATCATGCGGTTGTTGGGGATGTCACTCCACAGCAGCGCAGTCGTCTTCGGCGAAATAAACGGGTCCTTCCGCCCAGACCATGCCCCAGCAAATCTGTTTCAGGGTCGAATCGGGGCGCAGCAGGGCGAGAAAGCGGTTATCGTAGACTTCAAATTTCCGGGTCATGGGGAGAAAACTCAGTTCATTATTTGAACAATAAAATCAATTGGCGAGCGCTGCTGATGGTAGCATTCGGGAAAAAGTTTGTCAAAAACCGTCGCCTGAGCGCCGCCGTTTCGCTTGACAGGACGCCGCCTTCGATCTATAAATCGCCTGTTCATTTATTGAACAGAAAGCTCATTTTTTTAGATGTCCCATTCTCCTGAATCGAACGACGCGAACCTGTCTGGCACGGTGATCAAGGCGCTGGATATTTTGGAGCGGCTGGCGGAAGGGCGGCGCGCGATGTCCGCGCAGGAAATCGCCCAGGCGTGCCGCCTGTCGCGCCCGACGGCGTACCGCCTGCTGACGACGCTGATGTCGCGCGGGTTCGTTCGCGTCGACGACAACTACCAGTATTCGCTCGGCACCAGGCTGCTCTCGCTGGGCAGGATCGTGCTCGACCGCATCGACCTGCAAGAACTGGCGCGCCCGTACCTGCACGAATTGTGCGCGATCTCGAACGAGACCGCCAACCTGTCGATACTGGACGGCGCGGAGACGCTCTACATCGGCAAGGAGGAAAGCCCGCAAAGCTCGCAGACGCCGATTTCCGTGCAGATGCGCTCCAATATCGGGACGCGGCTGGCGCTGCACAGCTCGGCGATGGGCAAGGCGATCCTGGCGTATTCGACGCCGGACGCCCGCCAATCGCTCCTGAGCCGGACGACGCCGCTCAAGCGCTATACCCTCAACACGATCACCGATCCCGACGCGCTGGCGCGTGAGCTGGAACGCATCCGTCAGCAGGGCTACGCCACCGACGACCGCGAGGTCGACGACGGGACGCGCTGCGTCGCCGCGCCCGTGTTCGACAGCGGCGGGCGCGTGATCGCCGCGATGAGCATCGCCGGACCCGCCTACCGCCTGACGCTCGACCGCCTGCATCGCCTGTCCGGCGACGTGATCCGCGTGACGCAGGCGCTCTCGCGCCAGCTTGGCTATAGTGGGGAGAATATGAACGGAGTCGACCGGAAATAGAGGGCTAGAAGGGCAAGTTTGTCATTTCGGGCAGTGTATGTGAGGGGGGTGTAGGGGCACGATATATCGTGCCCCTACGAAGATCGCCTCTGTGTGCCACGAGCACCACCCGTTTCCAAACCTGCCCCTACCTACAGAGATTTATGCGAACACAATTAAGGAGTTCTTGATGACCACTTTTTCGAGCACCATGACCGATCTCGACAGCGCGATCCGCGAGAACCGCACGGCGGAAGTCACCGTCACCGTGACGCACGACGGCACGCCGCTCGCCAATCAGGACGTGCGCGTCGAGCAGACGAAACACAAATTCCTGTTCGGGGCGAACTGGGGCACCACCATCGCCTACGCCAACGACGAGCTGTCCGGCGAAGCCAAAGCGCTCGCCGAGCGGCGCAACGAAAATTTTCTGCGGCTGTTCAATCAGGCGACGCTGCCGTTTTACTGGGGGCGCTTCGAGCCGCAGCGCGGCAAGCCGGATACGCAGCGCATCCTCAAGGCGGCGCGCTGGTTTCGGGATCACGGCTGCGTCACCAAGGGACACCCGCTCTGCTGGCATACGGTCACGGCGGACTGGCTGCTGCCGCTGAGCAACGAGGAGATTCTTCAGGCGCAGGTGGCGCGCATCCACCGCGATGTCGCCGACTTCGCCGGGGTGATCGACATGTGGGACGTGATCAACGAGGCGGTGATCATGCCGGTGTTCGACCGCTACGACAACGGCATCACGCGCATCTGCAAGCAGTTGGGGCGCATCAAGCTGATCAACACGATGTTCGAGGCGGCGCGCGAGGCGAATCCGGGGGCGGTGCTGCTGATCAACGATTTCGACGTGTCGTCCGCTTACGACATCCTGGTCGAAGGCTGTCTGGATGCGGGCGTGAAGATCGACGTGATCGGCATCCAGTCGCACATGCACCAGGGCTACTGGGGCGTCGAAAAAACTCAGCGCGTGCTGGAGCATTTCGAGCGCTTCAACCTGCCGATCCACTTTACCGAGACGACCATCATCTCCGGCGACCTGATGCCGCCGGAAATCACCGATCTGAACGATTTTCAGGTGAGCGAGTGGCTCAGCACGCCGGAGGGCGAGGAGCGGCAGGCGCAGGAAGTCGTCCTGCACTACAAGACGCTGTTCGCGCATCCGTCGGTCGAGGCGCTCACCTGGTGGGATTTGTCCGACGGTGCCTGGCTCAACGCGCCGGCGGGCTTGCTGCGCAAGAATCACACGCCCAAGCCCGCTTACGACGAACTGCTCAAGCTGATCAAGGGCGAGTGGTGGCTCCAGCCGACGACGATGACCACCGACGCGGCGGGGCGGCTGACCTTCACAGGTTATCTGGGCGACTACCAACTCGCGCTCGGTGCGCAGAAAGCCGCCTTCTCAGTGGGCGCGAAGGGCGAAGCGGCCGTCTCGGTCGCCCTGTGAACCGAAACAGGAGACAATACTTGCTTCGTGGTAGGGAATGTAGGGGCGCAGCGCGCTGCGCCCGTCTTTGAAACGTATTCTTGCCGGAGCAGTTTATGAGTAACCTAGTTTCCCCCGGTCGACTTCCACCTGATGAAGACGGCTACGAATTATGGCTGCGCTACGCACCCGTCACTGACGCGCCCATGCTCGCGGCGTATCGCGCAGCAGTCACGCAGATCGTCTTCGGCGGCGATTCGCCGACGCTGCGCGCCGCCCGCGACGAACTCACGTTCGCGCTGGAGCGGATGCTGGGCACGCCGGTTCCGCTGGCGGATTCGCTCGAAAACGGGACACTGCTGGTCGCCACGAATATCGCTCCCGATCTGAGCGATCAGCTTGGCGACGAGGGGTTCGCCATTCTGCGCAGCCCGCCCCACGCGACGGATCACATCGTGCTGACCGCCAACAGCGACATTGGCATCCTCTACGGCGTGTTCCACTTTCTGCGCCTGCTGCAAACCAACCAGCCGCTCGATCATCTGCGCGTCGTCAGCGCGCCGCGCGTGAAGTACCGGATGCTCAATCACTGGGATAATCTGGATCGCACCGTCGAGCGCGGCTACGCCGGGGCGTCGCTGTGGGACTGGCACAAGCTGCCGGATTACGTCTCGCCGCGCTGCAAGGACTACGCCCGCGCCAACGCCTCGATTGGCATCAACGGCGCGGTGCTGACCAACGCCAACGCCAAGTCGCTCAGCCTGACTCATCCCTATCTGGTCAAGGCGGCGGCGCTGGCGGACGTGTTCCGCCCCTACGGGATTCGCGTCTACCTGTCGGCGCGCTTCACCGCCCCGATGGAGCTAAGCGGGCTGAAGACCGCCGACCCGCTCGACCCGACCGTGATCGCCTGGTGGAAGGCGAAAGCCGACGAAATCTACGCCCTGATCCCGGACTTCGGCGGCTTCGTGGTCAAAGCCAACTCCGAGGGGCAGCCCGGTCCGCGCGACTACGGGCGCTCGCAGGCGGACGGCGCGAATCTGCTGGCGAACGCCATCGTGCCGAAGGGCGGCATCGTCAGTTGGCGCGCTTTCATCTACGACGACAAAGACCCGGACGACCGCCACAAGCAGGCGTACAGCCAGCTTGTCCCACTCGATGGGGCGTTCAGGGACGGCATTCTTTTGCAGGTCAAGAACGGCGCGATTGACTTCCAGCCGCGCGAGCCGTTCCACCCGCTCTTCGGCGCGATGCCCAACACGCCGCTCATGCTCGAAGTCCAGATCACGCAGGAGTACCTGGGCTGCGCGACGCATCTGGTCTACCTCGCGCCGCTGTTCAAGGAGACGCTCGACTCGGATACCTACAGTCAGGGCGCGGGTTCGACGGTCGCCCGCGTGATCGACGGCAGCCTCGACGGGCATAACCTATCGGGCATGGCGGGCGTTTCGAACATCGGCGACGAGCGCAACTGGTGCGGGCATCCCTTCGCCGCCGCCAACTGGTACGCTTTCGGGCGGCTGGCGTGGGATCACACGCTCACGTCCGAGCAGATCGCCGACGAATGGCTGCGCATGACCTTCAGCAATGACGCGCGCTTCGTCGAACCCGCCAGAGCGATGATGATCGAGTCGCGCGAGGCAGCAGTCGATTACATGACGCCGCTCGGTCTGCATCACATCATGGCGCGCAACCACCACTACGGACCCGGTCCCTGGGTCGAGGGCGGGCGTCCCGACTGGACATCGGTCTACTACCACCGCGCCGACGCGAACGGCGTCGGCTTCGACCGCAGCGCCAGCGGCAGCAATGCCGTCAGCCAGTACGCGCCGCCCTACCGCAAACAGGTCGCCAATCTCGACACCTGCCCGGAGAATTTGCTGCTCTGGTTTCACCACGTCCCCTGGACGCACGTCATGAAATCCGGGCGGACGCTGTGGGACGAGCTGTGTTATCGCTACAATCAGGGCGTCGCTTCGGTGCGTCACATGCAGCAGACGTGGGACTCGCTGGAAGGCTGCATCGATGACGCGCGCTTCGAGCACGTGCGGGCGCTGCTGCGGATTCAGGAGCAGGAGGCGCGCTGGTGGCGCGATGCCTGCCTGCTCTATTTCCAGAGCTTCTCGAAGCTGCCGATCCCGCCGGAATACGAGCAGCCCGCCGAAACGCTCGACTACTACGTGAGCCTGACGCATTACTACGTGCCGGGCATCCGCGAGCGGCGGTTTGATCGCTGAGCACAACCAACAGATTTCGGGGCAGACAGCGATAAACGATTTGAGAAAAATCAGGTTATAAATGAACCACTGCGAATGGTTTGTGCGCAAAGGAAGACTCTATGACCTCAAGCAAATCTTTTCGGCTGGACGGTAAAGTCGCGCTGGTGACCGGGGGAACCGGCGTCCTGTGTACGCCGATGTGCCGCGCGCTGGCGTCTGCCGGGGCGAAAGTCGTCGTGCTGGCGCTCGAAGATGACAAGGTCGCCGACCTGGCGCAGGAGATTAAGCGGAACGGCGGCGATGCTATCGGCATCAAGTCCGACGTGCTCGACAAACCGTCGCTCGAAGCGGCGGCGGCGCGTGTCGCGGCGGCGTATGGGCGCATCGACATCCTCGTCAACGGCGCGGGCGGCAATCGTCCCGACGCGACCACCGTCCCCGGTCAGCGCAGCTTCTTCGACATCCCGCCGGAGGCGCTGCGCTGGGTCTTCGACCTGAACTTCACCGGGGCGATGCTGGCGACGCAGGTCTTTGCCAGGTTCATGGTGGAGCAGGGTTCTGGCGCAATCCTCAACATCTCGTCGATGGCGGCGTATTCGCCGATGACGCGGGTCGTGGCATACGCGGCGGCGAAGGCGGCGATCAGCAACTTCACCCAGTGGCTGGCGGTCTACATGGCGACCGAACACAACCCGAATATTCGCGTCAACGCCATCGCGCCGGGCTTCTTCCTCGGTCAGCAGAACCGCTACTTGCTGATTGACGCCGAGACGGGCAAGCTGACGCCGCGCGGGCAGCAGATCATCGACCACACGCCGCAGGGGCGCTTCGGCGAGCCGGACGACCTGATCGGGACGCTGCTGTGGCTGGTCAGCGATGCGTCGCGCTTCGTGACCGGCATCGTCGTCCCGGTCGACGGCGGGTTCATGGCATACAGCGGAGTGTAAATTATGCGCATGACGTGGCGCTGGTTCGGCGACGCCGACAGCGTGAAGCTGGCGCAGATCGCGCAGATTCCGGTCGTGAAAGGGATCGTCGGCACGCTGGAAGACATCCCGGTTGGCGAGGTCTGGTCGGTCGAGCGGATCGCGGCGCTCAAGGCGCAGGTCGAGGCAGCGGGCTTCACGCTCGACGTGATCGAAAGCATCCCGGTCGCCGAAGCCATCAAGCGCGGGCTGCCGGAGCGCGACGGGCTGATCGACGCCTACTGCGAGAGCGTGCGCAATATGGGGCGCGCGGGCGTGCGCGTGCTCTGCTACAACTTCATGCCCGTCTTCGACTGGATGCGCTCGGAAATGGTTTATCATCTGCCCGACGAGTCGGTGGTGACGCGCTACGTCCACGCCGACATCGAGCGCTTCGATTTGTCGCGCGGGCTGGAGGCGCGGGTCGCCTGGGCGCGCGGCTTCACGGGCGAGGAGCTTCAGGCGGCGCTGGCGCAGTACGCGGCGATTGACGACGACGCCCTGTTCGACAACCTCGTCTATTTCCTGCGCCGCGTCATCCCGGCGGCGGAGGAAGCGGGCGTCTATCTCGCCATCCATCCCGACGACCCGCCCTGGTCGATCTTCGGGCTGCCGCGCATCGTGCGCGACGCCGCCAGCATCCGGCGCCTGCTCGACGCGGTCGACAGCCCGCACAACGGCTTGACCTTCTGCACCGGGTCGCTGGGTACGCTGGCGGCGAACGACCTGCCCGCGATGGTGCGCCAGTTCGCGCCGCGCATCCACTTCGTCCACCTGCGCAACGTCGTGCGCGAGGGCGAGCACGACTTTTACGAGGTCGCGCATCCGTCGGCGTGCGGCAGCGTCGATCTGGGCGCGGTCATGCGGGCGCTGGTCGAGATCGGCTACGCGGGACCGCTGCGCCCGGATCACGGGCGGCGCATCTGGGGCGAGCAGGTGGCGCGCACGGGCTACGGCTTGTACGACCGCGCGCTCGGCGCGATGTACCTGCAAGGCTTGTGGGAAGGGCTGCGCAGGCTGACTAGGATAACCTCACCGGCCGTGCGAAACGAAGTTTCGCCCTGCGCTGCGCTTGCCCCAACGAAGTGGGCGTTCCCCTCGACCACGTCGTTGGAGAGGGGATTGAGGGGTGAGGTTCATGTCTGCGCTATACTGTGATCACATCCACAGCACAACGAGCCACACGAGGCATTCGAGATGACCGCGAACGGACGATCCCGCCGCTTTGAAGCGCTCGAAAAGCGAGACATCAACAAGGAGACTTACGTCACGCCCTGGGCGGAAGCCGGGCTGACGGTGGTCGACAGTCCCTACGATCCCGCGCCGAGCCTCGCGCTCGCGGACGGGCGCGTGGTCGAGCTGGACGGCAAGCCGGAAGCCGAGTTCGACCTGCTGGATCGCTTCATCGCGCGCTACGGGCTGGATTTGTCGGTCGCCGAAGAAGCGATGGCGACCCCCTCGCGCGACCTCGCCCGGATGCTGGTCGACATCGACGCGGCTGCGCCGGACGTGCGGCGGCTGGTCTTCGGCTGCACGCCCGCCAAGCTGGTCGACATCATCCGGCAGATGAGCGTGCTCGAAATGATGATGGGCTTGGCGAAGATGCGCGTGCGCCGCACCCCGGCGAATCAGGCGCACGTCACCAACTGGCGCGAGCATCCCGCGCTGCTGGCAGCCGATGCGGCGGAGGCGGCGCTGCGCGGCTTCGCCGAAGTCGAAACCACCGTGCGCGTGGCGCGCATGGCGCCGCTCGACGCGCTCTCGGTGCTGATCGGCGTGCAGACCGGGCGCGGCGGCGTGCTGACGCAGTGCGCCGTCGAGGAGCAGCTTGGGCTGCGGCTGGCGATCAAGGGGCTGACCAGCTACGCCGAGACGCTCTCGGTCTACGGGACGGAGCGCAGCTTCGTCGACGGCGACGATACGCCCTGGTCGAAAGCCTTCCTCAACGCCGCCTACGCCTCGCGCGGGGTCAAAGTCCGCTTCACCAGCGGCACCGGCTCGGAGGCGCTGATGGGGCACTCCGAGCAGAAGTCGATGCTCTATCTGGAAGCGCGCTGCCTGCTGATCACGCGCGGCGCGGGCAGCCAGGGCGTGCAGAACGGCTCGATCTCGTGCATCGCCCTGCCGGAAGCGCTGCCCGGCGGCGTGCGCGCGGTGCTGGCGGAAAATCTGCTGGCGTCGATGCTCGGCTTGGAAGTGGCGTCCGGCAACGACGCGCTGGCGTCGCACTCGCAAATCCGCAAGACCGCCAAGCTGATGCTGCAATTCATCCCCGGCACCGACTTCATCTTCAGCGGCTACAGCGCCGTGCCCAAGCAGGACAACATGTTCGGCGGCGGCAACTTCGACGCCGACGACCTCGACGATTACAACGTGCTCCAGCGCGACATGCAGATCGACGGCGGACTGCGCCCGATCCGCGAGCAGGACGCGCTCGACATCCGGCGCAGGGGCGCGCGGGCGATTCAGGCGGTCTACGCCGCGCTCGGCTTCCCGCCGATCCGCGACGACGAAATCGAGGCGGCGGTCACGGCGCACGACAGCGACGACATGCCGGAGCGCGACCTCGTGCCCGATCTGCAAGCCGCCGACGCTTTCCTCGCGGGCGACGCCGACCTGCTGAGCATCGTGCGGGCGCTGCACGCGGGCGGCTTCGACGACGTAGGGCGCAATCTGCTGGAGATGGCGCGCCAGCGCGTCGCGGGCGATTACTTGCAGCCCGCCGCCATCTTCGACCGCGATTTTCGCGTCCTGAGCGGCATCAACGACCGCAACGACTACGCCGGACCCGGCACGGGCTACCGCGTGGACGGGGCGCGCTGGGAAGAAATGCAGGCGATCCCGCAAGCCAAGCCGCCGCACGACTTCATCGCCGACCGCACTGGCGCGCCGCCGCAACGCCTGGCGGAAGCCGGGCAGGCGAGCGTTGGCACGATGCCGGAAGTCGTGATCGGCGTCGGTCCTGCCTTCGGGACGGCGCTGGTCAAGACGATTGGCGGGCTGGATCACGAGGCGGTGCTGGAAGCGATCCTGACCGGAGTCGCCAAAGAGGGCATGATCGCGCGGGTGGTCAAGGTCTATCACACCTCGGACTGCGCCGCCATCGGGCACGTCGCGGCGCGCCTGAGCGGGAGCGGCATCGGTATCGGGATGCAGTCGCGCGGGACGACCGTGCTGACCCAGAAGGGACTCGCGCCGCTCAACAACCTCGAACTGTTCCCGCAGTCGCCCAGCCTGACGCTGGCGATCTACGAGCAGATCGGGCGCAACGCCGCGCAGTACGCCAAAGGCGAGCGCCCCGCGCCGGTCGGCGTCAAGGTCGACAACACCGCGCGCCTGCGCCTGATCGTCAAGACGGCGCTGCTGCACCGCCGCGAGACGGAGGAAATCCAGCCGGATCGTCCGCCCGTCGAGCTGCGCTTTGACTGGGAGCCGACGCTGCCATGAACAATTATCCGCTTGCCGAACACGACGACGATTTGCAATCCGCCAGCGGGCGCGCCTTCGCCGACCTCAACTTCGAGGCGGCAGTCAGCGGCGAGCTTTCTGCCGACGACCTGCGCATCCACGCCGAGACGCTGCGCAAGCAGGCGGCAATCGCGCGGGCGGCGGGCAACCCGCAGATGGCGTCCAACCTGCTGCGCGCGGCGGAACTGACCGCTGTCCCCAACGACGAGCTGCTCAGGATGTACGACCTGCTGCGCCCCGGACGCGCCTCCTACGAGACGCTGGCGGCGCTGGCGGAGCGTCTGGAGACGGTCTACGGCGCGGCGGAGTGCGCGCGTTTCGTGCGCGAGGCGGCGGACGTGTACCGCGAGCGCAATTTGCTGCGGCGTTAGCCCGATGGTCGATTTTTCGTAGGGGCAGACCGATGTGTCTGCCCTGGAATGAAAAAGGGCGAACACATCGGTTCGCCCCTACAAAACCTTCTCGCTTTTCAACCGTACCTGGCTCAATCCTCGTAAATCACACCCGTGAGCGACAATTCGTCGGCGAAGTGGCAGGCGGCAAAACGCTCGTCGTCGCTGCGTCCCCGAACCTGCACCAGCGGCGGCTCCTGCTGGCTGCATATCTCCTTCGCGTAAGCGCAGCGCGGGTGGAAATAGCATCCTGGCGGCGGGTTGGCGGGGTCGGCGACATCGCCCATAAGCTCAATCCGGCTGCGCTGCCCGCGCTCGCGCGGGTTGGAGATCGGCACGGAGGAGAGCAGCGCTTCGGTGTATGGATGTTTGGGGCGGCGGTAGATGTCGTCAATCGTCGCGGTTTCCACCAGCTTGCCGACGTACATCACCGCCACGCGGTCGCAGATGTGGCGGATCACGCTCAGGTCGTGCGAGATGAACAGATAGGTGAGCTGGAATTCTTCCTGCAATTCTTCCATCAGGTTGAGGATTTGCGCGCGGATCGACACGTCCAGCGCCGAGACGGCTTCGTCCGCCACGATCAGGCGCGGGTTGGTCACCAGCGCGCGCGCGACGACGATGCGCTGGCGCTCACCGCCGCTGAAAGCGTGCGGGTAGCGCGTCATGTATTCCGGGCGCAAGCCGACGCGCTGCAACAGATAGGCGACTCGATCCTGAATTTCGCTGCGGCTGTGAGTTCTGGCGTTCTGGAGCGCCTCGCTGATGTTGTCGAAGACGGTCATGCGCGGGTTGAGCGAGGAATACGGGTCTTGAAAGATCATGCGGATGTCCCGGCGCAGCCGCCAGAGCGCGTCGCCTTCGAGGTGCGCCAAATCGTCGACCGCGCCGTCCTGGTGGCGGTAGAGCATCTCCCCGCCGGTGATCTCGTAGGCGCGCACGATGCAGCGCCCAATCGTGGACTTGCCGCAGCCGCTTTCGCCCACCAGTCCGAGCGTCTCGCCGCGTTTGATGTCGAACGAGACGCCGTCGACGGCTTTGACGTAGCCCGCGACCTGCGACAAAAAGCCATGCCGGACGGGAAAGTACATCTTCAGGTCGCGCACTTCCAGCAGGTTATCCGAGGTTTCCGGGCGAGTCGCGGTCGCCGCTTCGTTGACGGGTCGATCAACCATGCTGGACGGTCTCCCTTTCTGGCGCGGGCTGCGTCTCGTAGAGCAGGCAGCGCACCTTGTGATTTTCGGCTAATGAGGTCACGTTCGGCTCGACGGTGCTGCATTGAGGCATCCGCTGGGTGCAGCGCGGGTGGAACGGGCAGCCTTTCGGGCGGCGGTAGGGGCTGGGAACCATGCCCGCAATCGGGTCGAGTTCCTGCCGCCGGGCGGCGATCCGGGGGATCGAGCGCAGCAGCGCCTGCGTGTAGGGGTGTTTCGGCTCGTTGAACAACGTGTCGGCGTCGGCGCGTTCGACGATCTGTCCCAGGTACATCACGGCTACGTCGTCGGCGATTTCCGCCACCACGCCCAGATCGTGCGTGATGAACAGCATCGCCATGCCGTACTGCGCTTGCAGGGTATGCATCAGCCGCAAAATCTGCGCCTGCGTGGTCACGTCGAGCGCGGTGGTCGGCTCGTCGGCGATCAGCAGCGTGGGATTGCAGGAGAGCGCCATCGCAATCATGGCGCGCTGGCGCATCCCGCCGCTCAGGCGGAAGGGGTATTCGTCGATGATGCGATCCGGTCGTGGGATTTCCACCAGCCGCAGGAGTTCAATCGCGCGGACGCGGGCGGCTTCCTTCGAGACGGCTTCGTGCAGCCGGATCGTCTCGATGATCTGGTTGCCGACGGTGTGCATGACGCTGAGCGACGACATCGGCTCCTGAAAGATCATCGAGATTTCCTTGCCGCGTATCTGGCGAATCTCCTTGCCTTTGGCATCCATCTGGGCGATGTCCATCACCTGGGTCGAGCCGTTGGGGAGGCGGCGGTGATAGAGCATCTGCCCGCTGACGATCCTGCCCGGCTGGTGGATGATCTTGAGGAAGGCGCGGCTGGTCACGCTCTTGCCGCAGCCGCTTTCGCCCACCAGGCAGAGCGTCTTGCCGCGTTCGATGTTCAGGTCGACGCCATCGACGGCTCGGACGACGCCTTCGTCGGTGAAAAAGTGGATGCGCAGGTCTTTTACTTCAAGGAGCGGTTCGGTCATGCGTAAGTCTCTTCTCTCAAAACGATACGTTGTTAGTTTTGGTTATTAGTCATTGGTTCAAGACCAAGAACTAAGAACCAATGACCCATTGCTTACGATCAGTACGGGTCTGCCGCGTCGCGCAAGCCGTCGCCCAGGAAGTTGAACGCCAGCACGATGATGATGACCGCGAACGCGGGAGACATCAGCCAGGGGTAGCTGGCGATCACGTTGATCTTCTGCGCCTCCTGAAGCAGCACACCCCAGCTCACGGCAGGCGGTCGCAGCCCGACGCCGAGGAAGCTGAGGGCGGTTTCCGCCAGGATGATGCCGGGCAGCGCCAGCGTGATCGACGCGATGACGTGGCTGTAGAACGACGGCAGCATATGCCGGAAGATCAGCCGTCGGGATTTCGCACCGTCGAGCCGCGCCGCCAGCACGAAATCCTCCTCGCGCAGCGCGAGGAACTTGCCGCGCACGACGCGCGCCAGCCCGGGCCAGCTCGTGAACGCCAGCAAAATCGTGATGATGGTATACACCTTGATGATCGACCAATCGAGCGGGACGACCGCCGCGATGGCGATGATGATCGGCAGGGTTGGAATCGACAGTGTAATCTCGATCAGGCGCTGGATCAGGTTATCGATCACGCCGCCGGTCAGCCCGGAGATACCGCCGAGGACGATGCCCAGCACGATACTAATGGCGACGCTCGCCGGACCAATACTGAGCGAAATCCGGCTGCTGAAGATAATGCGGCTGAAGACATCGCGTCCGCTCTTATCCGCGCCCATCAGGTAGAACGGCTGGTTCGGCTCAGTCGGTCCGATCAGGTGGATGTCGGTATCAATAAAGCCCCACAGCTTGTAGGGTTCGCCGTGAACGAACAGCCCAATCGGGATGATCGTATTTTCGTCGAGCTTGAATATCTTTTTGAAGGATTGCGGGTCGCGGTCGAAGCCGTAGCCGTTGACGTAGGGCGCGAACTGCCCGTCTCGAAAGAGATTGATCGTCTGCGGCGGGGCGTAAGCATAATCGGCGATATAAGTCGAGGTCGAGACTGGCGCGAAAAAGTCCGCGAAGAGGGCGATCAGATAAAATGCCACGACGACGACGGCGCCCACAATCGCCAGGCGATTTTTGCGGAATTTCCACCACATGAGTTTCCACTGCGACGCGACCTCAAGCGACACTTCGTCCTTGGATTCCGCGTTGGCAGCGGGTGGGAGTGGTGTTCCTAGCACATCCTGCGGTTGGATCGTCGTACCCATTGTTGTTCCTTACTCCATACGAATACGAGGGTCGAGGACGACCAGCAGCATGTCCGAGATGAACGTGCCGATCACCGTCAAAGCGCTCAAGACCAGAATAAAACCCGCCGCGACGAACATATCCTGCTGCAAGAGCGCGTTGAGCAGGACGGGACCGGACGTAGGCAGGTTGAGCACGATCCCCACGATCACGTCGCCAGCCACCAAAAAGGGAAGCGTCCAGCCAATTGTGCTGATAAACGGATTCAGCGCGTAGCGGACGGGATATTTCCAGAGCAGCCGCCATTCCGAAAGCCCTTTGGCGCGGGCGGTATCGACGTAAGGCTTGCTCAGCTCGTCGAGCAGATTGGCGCGCATCGTGCGGATCAAGCCCGCCGTGCCCCCCGTGCCGATGATGATCACGGGTATCCACATATGCTTGAGCAAATCGAGGAACTTAGCCACGCTCCAGGGCGCGTTGGCGTATTCCTGCGAAAACAGTCCGATCAGCGCGTGCCCTCCGTAACGATAACTGACATACATCAAGATAAGCGCGAATAAGAAGTTCGGCACCGCTAATCCGATCATGCCTATAAACGTGAACACGTAATCGGCGAGCGGAGTATTTCTTCACCGCCGAGAATACTCCAATCGGTAAGGCGACCACCCAGATGAACAGCACCGATGACAAGGTCAGGAAGAAGGTCATCGGCAGACGCTCGGCGATTAGTTCGCTGGCATCTCGCTTATAAGTGTACGAATAGCCGAAGTCGCCCTTCGTGATGATGTTGCGCATCCACTTGAAGTACTGAACCGGCAGCGGATCGTTCAAGCCGTACTGATCGCGCATTGCCTCGATCACTTCCGGCTTGATGTCATTCACGCCCTGCGCCATCATCTGCGAGACCAGAGAGGTGACGTAGTCGCCCGGCGGAAGCTGGATCACGGTGAAGGCGATCAAGGTGATGACCCAAACCGTAAAAATCATGTAGAGAAAGCGACGGATCAAGAATCTTTTCACAACATATTCCCCAACACCAACCACCTCGAACGAGACCAGGGATGCACCCACACGTGGGGTGCATCCCTGTTTCACAAACGGTAGCGGTTTAGGACGTGAGGTACCACTGCTCGGGATAGGTGATCTTCTCGACGCCTTCGATCCAGCCCTTGACCCAACCTTCGGGGTAGTTCGCCAGACGGTTGCCAATCGGTTGATAGATCGGCGGAGGCGTGGAAACTCCGATCACCCAGAAGTTGTCGGCAGCCGCTTGCAGCACCTTCTTCATCTGGTCGATCTGCTGCTGCTGGGTCGGCAGCGAGAGGACATCCTCGTACGTCTGGCGCAGGTCTTTGATGTCCTGCGGCGGCTCGACCTGAACCGCATCGGAGACATGGCGGAACCAGGCGTACCAGGCGTTGCCGAACATGCCGAAGTATTCAAACGGCGTGAAGTAGCGCGGGTCGAGGATGGCGTTGAGACCTGCGCCGCCTTCACCGGTGTACATGGTCATTTGCAGGTTGTTCGCCTTCTTGTTGTCGACGAACTGGTCGTTGACCATCGAGTTCAACTGCACGTCGACGCCGACCGCCTTCCAGTAGCCGGTCAGGATTTCAGCCGTCTGGGGCCACTGGGTCATGTACAATTCGCTGTTGGACACCGAGAAGACGATGCTCAACGGCTGACCGTCCGAGCGCAGGCGCATTCCATCGCCGTTCTTGTCCGGCACGACCATGTCGAGGTACTGGTTTGCTTTGTCCAGGTCGTATTCCGTGTACTGGGTGGCAAGCTGTTCGTTGTAGAGCGGCGAGCTTTCCAGCGGTGCGACCTGCCAGGGAACGCCCTGCCCGCCGTCAACGATGTCGATCACTTCCTGACGGTTGATGGCGTAGGACATGCCGATGCGGAAGTTCTTGTCGTTGAAGATCGGATTCAGCACCGGGTCGTCGTAGGTCATGTTGAACATGATCGAGTTGGTGTTGGCGCCGTCGTTGAGGGCGGTCACGATCTTGATCGGCGCGCCGCTGTCGACGGCATCGTAGTAAAGGACGCGGTTGTCGTCGCCGGGGTCTTTGACGTAGTCGATGTCACCGTTGATCATCGCCAGCGTGCGGGCTTCGTTATCCTGATAGGAAACGCCGATGACGTTGTCGATGTACGGAAGCTGATTGCCCTCGGTATCGACTTTCCAGTAGTACGGGTTGCGTTCCATCGTCATCTGCGTGCCGCCGCCCAGCACGGAGGTTGGAACATAGGGGAAGAGCAGCGGACGATCCAGGTTGTTGAAGTAGTTGTTGAGGTCGTCCGTCGGACCCGACGCCTTCTTGTTGAACAGCCCGACCCAGTCTTCCACACCATCTTCCGCCGCGACCAGCGCGTCGATGCCGTCCGGGTTATAGGTCTTGTGGAACTGCATCAGATAGTGCTTGGGGAACCAGGTGATGAGACGCCCCGCCCACGTTGCCACCTGGTACAGGAACGTGCCATTCGGGTGCGGGAAGATGAATTTGACGGTGTAAGGGTCGATCTCCTCGGCTTTGAACTGGTCGGCGTCCAGGGACGGCAGCCAGTCGGCGCTCGGACCGCCAGCGCTGAGTTCGGTGTTGAACAGCACGTCGTTGATGTAGAACATGATGTCGTCGGCGGTGAAATCAACGCCATCCGACCACTTCATGCCCTTGCGCAGATGGAAGGTGTAGGTGGTCACGTCGTCGCTGACATCCCAGCTTTCGGCGATGTTCGGGACGATGCCGGAATAATCGGGCGCCCAGCTCACCAGGTTTTCCCACCCGGCGACGTACCACATGCCGCCCCAGCCCGGGTTCGTGCCCTGGAAGCCGACGCGCAGAGTTCCGCCGTACTGACCAACCTCACTCGCGGGGGTCACTACGTCCGGGTTTTCGGGGAGACGGTCGCTCACAGACGGAAGTGCGCCCGACGATACCTGATCGTCGAGCATGGGCGATTGATGGTAGTCCTGGGCGTAGATGCTGGTTGCGCCCAGTGCCGCCAGCAGGGCTAAGACGACCAGGATAAACAAAGTTCTGTACTTCATCGCTGCATTACTCCTGTTTAAATGTTTTTCTTGACAAAGAGAATGCTCTGTACCCGTTCGCTTCTCACCCGATTGGGATTGGTTGGTGTTACAATGAGACGCGAAAGGGTGCTCAAGGTGTTTGAGTCAATTCAAACGCAGGCTCCTTTCACTCGTAAGTCCCGACCGGACACAATGGAACAGCATTTTGCCTTTTGCCGAAGGGTGCTGTATTCCATCGTGTTCCGGTCCCCCTTGAACACATACATAACAGGAATCAGGCAGGGTTGCCCCAACCTGCTAACTCACTTTTTTCACCGTGTCCCGCACCACCAATCTCGTCCCGATCAACGTGGTGATGGGAGGGCGGTCGAAGTTGGCTGCCCGCTCGTAAAGCTGGCGCACCGCCAGCGACCCCATCAGCTCCTTATCGACGTGCATCGTCGTCAGGGTCGGCTGGAGGTTCAAAGCATCGGTATCGTCGAAACCAATCACGGAAATATCATTCGGCACGCATAAGCCGCTCGTCTGCACCGCCTGAATGACGTGCGAGGCGATGTCGTCGTTGCAGGCGAAGATCGCGCTGATCTCCGGCGAGCGCCTCAGCAGGCGCAGCGTGGCGGCATAAGCGCTCTCCGCGTGTAGCTGGCTGTCCTCGATGTACGTCTCGTGGATACCGTGTTCCGAGAGCGCTCTCATATATCCCCAACGTCGCTCGCTAATACCGGGATGTTCTGGCTCCGAAGCGCTGCTGCCGACCAAGCCAATGTGGCGGTGCCCCTGCTGGATCAGATAGGTTACGGCGTCGTAAGCGCCCTGGAAGTTATGCGTGATGATCGTGTCGCATTCAAAGCCGGACGCGAAGGCGTCGACCACCACGATAGGGATGTGCGGCATACGGCTGACGATAAGAGGGTCGCTGAAGACCACGCCGACGATGATCAGGCTGTCCAGTTCGTCATTTTCGAGCATCGACGACCAGGCAGTGGCGTGGCTGTACTGGTTGACCGGCAGGCTGGCGTACATCAGATTGAGTCCCAAACGCTCGCATTCGTCTTCGACCCCGCACAGCACGGCGTAGTTGAACGGATCGAGCCGGGGCTTATTGCCAGGGTCGCGCTTGACGACGACGCCAATCGTGTTGATCTTCGTGGCGACCGTCGTCGGCACGCGGATTTGTAATTTGTACCCGATGTCGGAAGCAGCTTTAAGCACCAGCGCTCGCGTGCCGGGAAGAACGTTCGATTTGTTATTGAGGGCGCGCGATGCTGTGCCGAGAGAAACGCCGGCGGCTTGCGCAACGTCACGCAGTGATGGAGATGATTTTGTCATAAGATATTAAGCTGCTACAATAACATCTAGTTTGCATGAAACATGTTCATTGAACATTTTTAGCTTAATGCAAAATGAGTAACCTGTCAATAAAAAGAACGATTGCGCAGTGGCAGAAATTCTTTCAGAAATTCAGGCGTCGCGCATTTTTCTTGCGCGTAATGACGCCAAATCCCACTCCCAACAGCAGAAATAGACAGCGTTACAACAGGTGAAAGCGCGTCTGCCGCCCGTCGAGATAGTCCACGCCGCTTTTCAGGAAGGCGGCGTCCTGTTCCAGGCTGAACGCGATTTCCTGATTGCCCCATTCCGGCACGGGGCAGGTGACGCTCAATTCGACGGTGTAGGTCGTGTCGTAATTCATGACGACATCGCCGCGACCGGGACAGCGCTCCTGCTCCCAGGGCAGCCCCATCAGCGGACCCGGCTCGTGCAGAAAATAACTGAGCGAGTGTGAATAAATCTTCGGCTTGGCGATCCCGTCCTGACGCGCCTGCTGCAAGGCGCGCGCGAGAATTTCGTTGCCGCTCAGCCCCTGCGCCCAGGTTTGCGTGAACACGTCCTGAAGCTGGTTGCCCTGCGCCATGCCCGCCTGTAAGCCCTGCGGCGGCGCGCTTTCGCCCGGCTGGAGCACGTAAGCCAGCTCCTGATGGTCGGTGATCAGGCGCAGATATTTGACGCCTACGTCGCAGTGGAGCATGTCGCCCGGTCGGATCACGCGGTCGCCTTCGCCCCAGTACTCGCTGGCGGCTTTCGAGCGCACGCGCCGGAAGAAAGGCGGAAACGACACCGGCAGCCCCAGATCGGTCGCAATCTGCCAGTAATGCCAGCGCATGTCGTCGATGGGCGTGACGCCCGGCGTGATCACGGCGCGCGAGAAGCAGCGCTTAATGATGGCGTGCCCGACGGCGCAGGCGTGGTGGTAGATCGCCAGCTCCTCGGCGGTCTTGGTTTCCAGCCAGCGGATGCACAGCGATTCGGCGGAGACCAGCCGCGCCGCCAGATCAGCGCCGAGCGTGTCGATCAGCTTGTCTTTGAGCGAGGCGGTCAAGCCGTCCGCCGCCCAGATCGTATCCGACGTGTTGATGCCGATGCGCTTCGGGCTGCGCTCGACGACGACGCGCCGCAGTGCAGCCCATTGATCCTCCGGGCTGTTGAGGCTCCAGACGCTCTCCATCAAGCCCTGCATGTCGGTCAGCGAGACGTTGATGCGCTCGACGCCCTGTCCCTCACCGCGATCATAGAAGACGACCATCTGCAAAATCGGCGCCCAGCATTCCCAGGGGATGATCGTCGTGAACACCGGGTCGTGATTGTCCTCGTTGCAGATGATGATCCACATGTCGAAGCCGGTTTCGCGCATGACGGCGGGCAGCACCGTCTCGAAGCGGTGCCGCAGCAGGTCATTGACCACGCGCGCCTGCTCGCGCACGCCCAGAATGGTCGGAAAGTCGTCGTATGTGCTCATGTTCACACCCCCGCTGGCTTAAACACGAGTCTATGATACCCATAGACGGAGCGCGAAGCACACAAAATCGATGAGTTGTGACAGATTATGTCACAAGTTGGGGGAATGCGATTGAAGTCGGGTCGCAGAATGTTCTGTAGGGGCGCGCGGCTGTGCGCCTCTACGACTTAGCGCCGTCGCAGCGCGGCTTCCAGGCGCGGCAGCGAAACGTCGTAGCGATAGGGGACGTTGATGTGCCCGTCGTTGAACAGCTCGAAGTCGTGGGCGATGCCCAGCGCCGTCAGCTTCTTCGACAGGATGCGCGTGCCGATCTGGAAATTGAGTTCGTCCCACAGCCCGCAGTCGATGTAGATGTAGTTCATCTGCCGCCACGCCGCGATGGTTTCGGGGCGGTCGATCATGCGCACCGGGTCCCATGCGAGCCAGCGCTGCCACACGTCTTCGCGCAGCGCGCCCGTCTCGTCGTCCACCGGCATGTCGAAGCCGCGCGGCGCTGCCGGGTTCGGCGCGAACGCCGCGCCGTAGCACAACATCCCCAGCACCGAAAAGAACGGGTTGTGATCCTTGGGCTTGATGGTCGGGATTTGCTCGATGAAGCCTTCCAGCCCGCCGAAGCGCTGCAAATTGGCGTGCAGCTTCGCCATGTCCGGCAGGTAGCCGAACTCGAAATAGATGTCGCCGCTGTGCGAGGCGAACGCCCCGAACAGTTCCGGGTGGCGCATCGCCTGTACCATCGCGCCGTAGCCGCCGCTGCTCTTGCCCGTGACGCCCCGGTGCGCGCGCTCCGGCAGCGTGCGATAGGTGGCATCGACATACGGGATCAGTTCGTCGACGAGGTAGTCCTCGTAGCGACCGAGCGCCGTCGAGTTGATGTACTGCGCGCCGCCGAAGATCGTGAAGCAGTCCGGCAGCACGGCGATCACCGGCTGCATCGCGCCGCTGCGGATCAGGCGGTCGATTCGTTCGGGGAAGGACTCGCCCCAGGCGGTCGGCGCCAGCATGAGCGGTCCGCTGCCGCCGTGACCCGCCAGCACGTAGATCACCGGATAGCGCCGGGTGGGATTGTCGTCGTAACCCGGCGGCAGATAGACCGGCAGCATCCGCTCGGTGGGGTCGCCGGGCAGGTTGCCCTGCAAAACCTGACTTTCGAGATAGGGGGTCTCCACACGCCCCGCCAGTCGTGCCATTGTTCCTCCTTGTGCCGGGACGTTCTGCGAATAGGTTGCGCCGGTCGATTACCCGGCGATTTGCGCGCGATTGGTCTCGTACCAGCGAATGGTGCGCTCCAGACCTGCGCGGAAATCCGTCGTCGCCTTGAAGCCGAATTCCGCCTGCGCGCGGCTGGTGTCGAGTGCGCGGCGCGGCTGCCCGTCCGGCTTGTCGTGATCCCAGACGACCTTGCCGTCGTAGCCGACCATCTCGGCGACCATTTCGGTCAGGTCTTTGATGCTGATCTCGAAGCCGGAGCCGATGTTGACCGGATCGGATTTGTTGTAGCGCTCGGTCGCCAGCACGATGCCCTCGGCGGCGTCGTCGACGTAGAGAAATTCGCGCGTCGGCTTGCCTGTGCCCCAGGCGATCACCTGCGCGTCGCCGCGATCTTTGGCTTCGGTGAACTTGCGGATCAGCATCGGGATGACGTGCCCGGTTTCCAGGTCGAAGTTGTCGCCGGGTCCGTAGAGGTTGGTCGGCAGCAGGTAGATGGCGTCGAAGCCGTACTGCTCGCGGTACGCCTGTCCCTGCACCAGCAGCATTTTCTTCGCCAGCCCGTAAGGCGCGTTGGTCTCTTCGGGGTAGCCGTCCCAGAGCGATTCCTCGCGGAACGGGATCGGCGTGAACTTGGGATAGGCGCAGACCGTGCCGATGGTGACGAACTTCTTGACGCCGCTTCGCCACGCCTCGTGCATCAACTGCGTGCCCATCATCAGGTTCGAGTAGAAGAACTCGGCGGGGTGCGCGCGGTTCGCGCCGATGCCGCCGACGACCGCCGCCATGTGGATGATCACGTCCGGCTTGGCATCGGCGAGCAGGGCGGCGACGGCGGCACTCTCGCGCAAATCGTACTGTGCCTGGCGCGGGACGAAGATCGACTCCGCGCCGTGCTGGCGCAGCATATGGACGACGCGCGAACCGAGAAAGCCTGCGCCCCCGGTGACGACGAAGCGATTTTCAGTCCAGAATGGCATAACGTACTCTCCTGTCGTGCGGCGAAACGCTGTTCCCGCACTTCCTTGCAGAATGACTGTTATTCTAGGTGTAAGCGAGCGTTTTATCAACTCGCGCCGCTAGCTGTCGTGGCTGCCGCGCCGGGTCAGCCCCGCGCCGATCAGGCAGCGCTCGACGTATTCGTGCAGCCCATCGGGGATGCTGTCGACCCAGCGGTATTCGCTCTGGTGGTCGTCGAGCCTGATCTGGAAATCCGGGCTAACCGGATACATGAAAAAGCAGCTATTGATGCTGTGTACCGGGATGCCGTTGGGTCCGTCGGGGAAGATCGTCTCGGCGGTGTGGATGATCGGTCCGACGTGGCAGTCGATGCCGATCTCCTCGCGCGCCTTGCGGATGGCGGCGTCCTTCATCATTTCGCCCTTGAGGACGCGCCCGCCGGGCACCCACCACTGCCCTTTCGCCGGGGCGTCGTCGCGCAGCACCAGCAGCACCGCGCCGTTCGCCACGATGGCGATGTCGACGCAGGGGATCGGCATGGTTTCCAGAATCTGGCGATAGAGTTCCCAGGGGATGAATTGGGTCATGGCTTGCTCTCGGCGTGATTCGTCAGTTCAGATGCCCGAACTGTTCGTACCACAATTCGGTCGTGATCAGGTTGTGGATCAGGCGATCCGCGTTGATCGCCCCCGCCTGATGCCGCTGCCAGATCGCCCGAAGCCGGGCGGTGTCGTACCAGTCGCGCTTGAAGACGACTTCTTCCAGAAAGCCGTCGATTTCGTCGCGCAGGCTGGTGCGCGACCAGGCGGCGAACGGCGTCGGGTAGCCCAGCTTGTCCTTGCGGAAGGCGACTTCGGGCGGCAGGATGTGCTCGACCGCCTGGCGCATGACGTGCTTGCCCTCCGCGCCGTGAATCTTCAACTCCGCCGGGATGCCGAGCGTGAATTCCACCAGCCGGTGATCGAGGAAGGGCACGCGCGCCTCGATGCCGTAGGTCATGCTGCTGCGGTCTTCGTAGTGCAGCAGCGTCGGGATGCTCAGGCAGGTGACAGCTTTGTAGAGATAATTGTTGAGCGGGTCGGCGTCCGGCAGGTTGCCCGGCACGCGCAGCGCCTCACGCTGGTAAGCCAGCGCTTCCGGCTCGGCGGCGAGAAACTGCATCGAGTCGCGCCCGTGCAGCAGCAGATGGCTCGCCCGCGCCAGAAATTCGCGGAAGGTGAAGCCCGGCAGGTAGCGCTGCCAGACTTCGAGCGCGAAGGCGGGGAAGCCTGCTGCAAAGCGCGCGGGCTGCTGGCGCAGCAGCGTGCGATAGTAGTAGACGGCGTGGCTGAGATAGCCCGCCATCAGTTCGTCGCTGCCCTGCCCGTCGAGCAGCACGGTCACGCTGCCCTGCGCCATACGCATGACGGCGTTCTGCGAGACTACGCCCGTCGCCATGATCGGCGTATCCTGATGCCAGACCATCCGCTTGAGTTGATCCATGAAGTCGGCGTCCGGCTGCGGCGTGGCGACGTGCTTGATGGTGTTGAAGCGCGCGGCGACCAGATCGACGTAGCGCGACTCGTCGTAGCCCTTGACCGGATAGATCACCGAAAAGCTGTTCATGTGCCCGCCGTCCAGCGCGGCGGTCGCCAGCGCCACAATCGTGCTGGAGTCCAGCCCGCCGCTCAGACACGTCCCGACGGGTACGTCGCTGCGCAGGTGCATCCGCACGGAGTCCTGCATCAGACGCAGGAACTCGGCGGCAGGGTCGCGGTAGTCGTAAGTCGAGCGCACGCGATCCAGCGACACGTCGTACCAGCGCTGCGGCTCGCCGACCACGCCGTGCTCGATCAGCAGCGAATACCCGCCCGGCAGCTCGCGCACGCCCGCCAGAAAAGTCTGCGGCGGGTTGAAGATCGCGTTGAACTGGAGCGCCCAGAAAACCTGTGTCATGTCCGGCGCGCACGCCTCCGGCGCGAGGACGCGGAAGGCTTTCAGTTCGCTGGCGAAGCTGAGGCGGTTCTCCGAGACGGCGTAGTAGAACGGCTTGATGCCGAAGCGGTCGCGGGCGCACCACATGCGTCCCCGCCGCTGATCCCACAGGGCGAAGGCGAACATGCCCATGAAGCGGTCGAGGCAGCCGACGCCCCATTCGTCGTAGGCGTGCAGCAGCACTTCGACATCGCACTCGGTCGTGAAGACGCGCCCCTTCGCCTGCAATTCGGCGCGCACTTCGAGGTAATTGTAGAGTTCGCCGTTGAAGGTGATCCACAGGTCGTCGCGCCCGGCGAGCGCCATCGGCTCGTGCCCCTTCGGCGACAGGTCGAGGATCGAGAGGCGGCGGTGCCCCAGCACCAGATCAGGCGGGAACGACAGCGGGGCGTCGACGAGCGGGTAGTCGATGTGTGCTGCCGTGTCCGCGCCGTTGCGCAGCTCGCACGCGCCGGACGCGCTGTTGAGGAGCAGATAGCCTTCGCTGTCCGGTCCGCGATGGCGAATCAGGCGGGCGGCTTCCAGCACGCAGCGTGGGTCGAGCGCTTCCCCGCCCAGACTGTACTGCCCCATGATTCCGCACATTCCGGTTTCTCCCCGACCTGTTAACGATACGAACGCAATCGCGTGATAAAGTAAAGTCTACCTGAAGTCTCGTCATTCCAGACGAAAGTCTTTCCAAATTCTAGTAAACCCGTTTGCGAATCCGTATTGATCGTCGCTGTTGCACATTCCCGTTCTGGGCTGCTAGGATCAACCTGTGGACAGCACGGGCAAGGATTTCCCTTCGATGCACATTCTGATCGTTCCATCGTATTACCCCAGCCGCGAGAAGCCGATCACCGGCATTTTCATTCACAAACAGGCGCAGGCGCTGCATAAAGCCGGGCACAAAGTCGGCGTGCTGGTGACGCCCCGGATCAGCGTAACCCTTGAGCAAATTCGACAGGATGGCGTGTCCTCACTGCGGGCGACGACCCGCGAAGCCTACTTCACGGAATTCCCGGTCTATCGAATGCACTGGGGTTGGTTTCCGCGCGTCCTTCCGCCTGTGCTGACGCCCGTGCTCAAGTCGGCGGGCAAGCGCGCTTTCGAGCGCTACTGCCGCGAGCAGGGGAAGCCGGACGTGCTCCACGCCCATAACATTTTCTACGGTGCCTATCTCGCCGCTTATCTGGGCGAGCGCTACGACATTCCGGTCGTGCTGACCGAACATTCCAGCAGCTTTCTGGAGGGGCTGGTGATTTTCCCCGGTCAGCCGGGCATCGTCGCCCATACCCTGCGCCACATCGACGCCCGCTTCGTCGTCGGGCGCTCGCTGGTGGATGCCCTGCATCGCTATGCGCCGGAGCAGCCGATTGAAGTGCTCGGCAACGTCATCGACACGAATTTCTTCACGCCGGATGACCGCAAACTCCCCGCCAGCCCGTTCGTTTTCACCGTCATCGCGGCGCTCAAAGAGCGGCGTAAGGGCTTTGAAGTCCTGATCGCGGGCTTTCATCAGGCGTTCGCCGGTCGCCCGGACGTGATCCTCAACATTCGCGGCGACGGTCCCTTGAAGCCGGGAATCGAAGCGCAGATCGCGCAGTTGGGGATCGGGTCGCAGGTCAGGTTTCTGGATTACATGGAGATGCCGGAACTGCGCGAACTGATCCGAAACAGCCACGCCATTGTCAACTCCAGCCACGTCGAGACCTTCGCCGTGAGCGTGGCGGAGGGGATGGCGTGCGGCAAGCCCGTGATCGCCACGCGCTCAGGCGGACCCGAAGATTATGTCACGGACGCAAGCGGCATCCTCATCCCACCCGGCGACCCGGCTGCGCTCGCCGAAGCGATGCGGCGGCTGATGGCGAACTACGACCAGTACGATCCCGCCGTCGCCCGCGAGATTTGCGTGACGCAGTTCAGTGAAGAAGCGCTCGTCAGCCGTCTGGAGTCGGTTTATTCGTCGGTGCGCTCCGGCTCAGACGCCTGATTCTGCTCTGGAAACAGCCGCTGGTAGAGGGCGACGACTTTTCCAAGTTCCGCGCTGGCGTTGAGCGTTTGGGCGGCTTGGCGTGCCGCGCGCCGCTTGCGCACAATGTCGTCCGTCGTCAGCCTGTTGAGCGTTTCGGCGATCTCCGGCGCGGTGAACCCCGCTGCGACCCAGCCGACCTCGTAGCGCTGCACGACTTCCGCCATCGCCGGAGACGGCGCGACCAGGACGCCTAACCCGGCGATGATCGCCTCGAAGAGCTTGTTGGGCAGCGTCATCAGCCAGGTATAGGTGGTCGGCGCCATGTAGCAGAGTTCGATGTCGTACTGGGCAATCGTCTGGACGACCTGATGGTACTGCACGGTTTTCAGGAAGTGGACGCGCCCCGGCGCCAGTTGATCGCCAAGCCTTTTTAGCTGATCGACGTACCCCGGATTGGCGTCGCCCAGCAGGAAATCCAGCGTATAACGGGGGTCGAGCAGCGCGACCGCTTCCACCAGCCGTTCGAGCAGGCGGTCGCTTTGCGCCGCGCCGTGATGTATCAGGCGGATGTGATCTGGATCGGTCGGATGCTCAGGGATGGCTTCGTATTCCGGTGCATTGTAAACGAGGGTGCATTCCAGTCCATATTCCTGCTTGTAGCGCTCGACGAACGGGGGCGACACCGTGATCGCGGCATCCACTTCGCGGGCGTATTTGATTAGGACGTGGCGGACGAACGGCGCGAAAAAGAGCAGCCAGAGGCGGCTGCTCTCCTCAAACAGAGGCCAGTATTCGTCCAGATCAAGGACGACGATGCCGTGATTCTTCTGCGCGGCAGCCACCGCAATCGGCAGCATCGCCCAATCGCTGGCGTGATAGGCATCGGCGTGACTTGCGACGGCGTGGGCGAGGCATTGACGGTAGCGCGGTCGTGACCAGAAGTACAGATCGTAGACGGCGGGGATCACTCTGCCCAGAAAGAGCAGGCAGGTTTCGAGCAGGCGGCGCAGGCTGGACGTGTGAAGGGACACGGGTCGCCACGTCACGTTTTGCCAGGAAGCCGGAGGTGCGCCGAAGCCGATAACGGTTATATCATAATGAGGTGCTAAATATTCAATTTGCCGTCCCGTTCTGGGGTCGTTCTGGATTGGCATTGCCAGCGATAAGAAGCAGATGTGCTTGCGCAATTAAGACGCTCCAAGCCGACGAGGGCTAACGCTTATTCTATCCTATTTGCCGGGGTAACCGAGACACCGACATGCTCCTTTGCTCAACGAGAGTCATCGCTCAAAAAGTGATCCGATTTTGCATACGCATTCCCTTCCTCGAAAGCGTATCTCTGTTTCTGCTGGACTATGCTATCGCAGTGTATCGTCGCTTGTGCAGCGCGGAGCCAATTCTCACGGTGTACGACGACGATCTGAAGATTTGGCTGCGCCTGACCAAGCTGCTGGAAGCGAACCTCTATTTCCTCGGTATGGACGGCAAAGACAGGGGCGAAACCATCCTTCTCAAGCGGATCATTCAGAGTGATGACGTTGTTTTTGACGTGGGCGGCAACATCAGGCAGATCACGCTGCTCGCCGCGAAACGGGCGTCTCGCGGTTCTGTTCACGTATTTGAACCCGCCAGCGACAATTATCAGCGCCTGCTGACGAATGTTGAGATTAACAGGCTGCAAAACGTCGTTCCCAACCACAACGCGGTGTCGAATCAAAACGGCAGCCTTGTCATCTACGCCCCTCGAACCTACAACACGGGCGCCATTTCCGTTTATCCGGACGCGGTTCAGGAAACGGACAGCGAGACGGTACAAGCGATCCGCCTGGACGATTACGTCGCCAGCAACCACGTGACGCGCGTGAGTGTGATCAAGATCGACGTAGAGGGGGCGGAGATGGATGTTCTGGAGGGCGGCACCGATCTTCTGCGTCAATATCGACCGCAGGTATTGATGGAGGTAACGGTCGAAATTCTGGCGCGCGCGCATCGTACCCCGAAGCAGGTCTTCGATTTCTGGCAGGATTTGAACTATCACATCTACCGGATCAATGACCGGGGCGGTTTGGAAGCGATTGAACGCCCGGAGCAGTTTGGCTCCGATCAGAATATCTGCTGCCGTCCGGCTGAGATGCTCCGGTCAGGGTGACGAATTGCCAACGCTCTCGATCATCATCGTCACCTATAACTCCGGCGATATTCTGAGCGCGTGCCTGCGCAGTTTGGCGTCGGGGGCGGGTTCCGTCTCCTACGAGACTATCGTCGTGGACAACAACTCTCAGGATGGAACTCCGGAGCGCGTCCGAACGCAGTTTCAGGGCGTGCGGCTCATCTCCAACAGCGATAATCTGGGCTTCGCCAGCGCCAACAACAAAGGACTTGCTCAGGCGTCGGGGCGCTATTGTCTCTTGCTGAATCCCGACGTGATCGTGGAGGCGGGAGCGCTTGAGCGTCTGGTGGCGCATTTGGAAGAAATCCCTCGGATCGGCGTGACAGGTCCCCGCGTTCTGGATGCGAAAGGGGCGGTCGCGCTTTCCGGCTACGGCGCGTATACAGTGGGCAGCGTCCTGTGGCAGTATCTCGGACTGGTGAAGATTTACCCCTACGTCGGCTTCGGGCATTACTGGCGACTGCTTCGCGCCTCAGACGAGCCTTTCGCGGTCGAGTGGGTTCAGGCGTGCTGCATCCTCTTTCGCCGCGAAGTCTACGAACAGATCGGCGGGCTTGACGAAGGGCTGTTCATGTTCGCGGAGGAGCCGGATTTCTGTGATCGCGCGCGGCGCGCGGGCTGGGGAATCGATTTTTTCCCCGGCGCGCAGGTGCAGCACTTCGAGTCGACGACTGTATCGCGCTACCCGCTCATCCGAATGCGACACTATCACATCAGCCCGCTGCATTATTTCCGAAAGCGCGGAAAAAAGGCGGCGGTTTGGGTTCTCAAATTCGGTTTTCTCGCGGAACTTTCAGCAAAATGTCTTGTTCACACATTACAATATAAATTAAAGCCGGCGGAGTGGTTGAAAGCCAGGCTGGAAGCATACCCGGTTGTCCTCGGAGAGATATGGCGTTATTAGAATGGGGACATGAGATAACTCAGATTGCTTCTAAGCCAAAGCGGAATCCTGGCTCCGGGAGACTCAGCAATATCCACGCCACCGATTTACGATCTGATTTTCAACGACGAGGCGAATCTTGCTGATACGAGGAACCATTGGTTCTATTCCACGTGACCCTAATGGTTCGAAGGGTTGTCAAAACCAATTACGGTGACATGATATTATTGGGACAGATATTCGACCTGCCGTGACGTTCGCGCGTCGACTTTAATTGGCAGCGCCAGCGAGATGACGCAGACAGGCTTCCGCAACGTGGAACTCCCACCTATCGGTTTCTCGTCCTTGTCTCCGTTTTGAGATAGTAGAGGTTCAGAGCGATGAAGAAAACTTCCCGACGTATTCGAATACTGTTGATTCTGGTTTTGATCGTCGTCTGTTGTACGACGGCAGGCTTCTTCAGTGGATACACGACGCTCTATAAGAGTATTTCCGGCTACTCCACTTCTGCTCCGCCTTACGATCTGATTTTCAGCGCCGAGCCGGGACCCGACGTGGAGACTATTCAAGAGATTGCCGCCGGTGCGACGACCGATGACGAGATTTTGCAGGACGTGGTTCAATACTACGACGCAAATAAGGAGCGCCTGAGCATCCTCTGGCGAGAAGATAACCCCACGCGCCTGGCAGGGATTTTCAGCATGTATCTCCTCCACATCAGCACGATCTACGGAGAGACGCCCTTTCCGACCACGATGGTCGAATATCTGGCGGACGAACGCGCGCACTGCGGCACCTATACCTGGGCGCAGATGCACATCGCCCATGCGCTCGGACTGACCTACCGGACGGTGGAATTTGTCGGCGAACACGCCTGGCTGGAAGTCTACGTAGACGATCACTGGGAGGCGTTCGACGCGACGACCAATACCTGGCTCAGTCATGGTGTTGACGAACTGATGCAGGGCGCGCCCCGCGAGTACCGCCAGTTCTACACGCCGATGCTCGATGCCAATCGCCCCGATGCGCGCTGGCACATGGCGGAGGGCTACGATATGCAGCGGCTGCGCCAGCGGATGCCCGGCGTGGGGATCACGTACATGCCGCCGGGGCAGCTCAAGCTCGGCACGGCGACACAATGAGGACAGTCCATCGTGGATCATGTGGTGACAGTGATCGTCCCTTCCTACAATCAGGGGTATTTTATCGGGATGACCCTGGACAGCATCCTCCAGCAGGATTATCACAGGATCGAGTGCATTGTCGTCGACGGCGGCTCGAAGGATGAGACGCTCGACGTTCTGCAAAGCCACACCGATCCGCGTCTTGCATGGGTTTCGGAGCCGGATAAAGGACAGTCGGACGCGCTCAACAAGGGGCTTCAGCGCGCGACCGGCGACATCATCACCTATCTGAATTCCGACGATCTTCTGCTGCCGGGGGCGATTGCGTTCGCCGTCCAGTATTTCGATCAGCACCCCGATGCCGACCTGCTGTACGGCGATGGGTATTTCGTGGATGCGCAAGGAAATCGCCTCTCCGCTTTCAAAAGCGCGCCGTTTGATCTTGCCATGTGCATGATCAACGGGCAGGATTGGGCGCAGCCCGGCACATTCTGGAAGCGAGAGGTGACGCAGGGCATCGGTCTGTTCGACCCAACGCTGCACTATCGGATGGATTTCGATTACTGGATTCGGGCGGCGCTGGCGGGGTTTCGCCTTCAGTACGTGCCTGGCGAGCGCGCGGCGTATCGGCTGCACGGCGAAAGCAAAACCGTCTCGCAGCGCCCGGCATTCGTCCACGACTGGGAAATTATCGTCTCCAGAGTGTACGGGCGAAGCGATTTACCGGACGAGGTTCTGGCGCTGAAAGCGGAAGCCTTCAACGTGATCGACTGGTGGAACACCAAGAATTTGTGGTTCGATGGCAAGTACGCCGAAGCGAGACCCGGACTGCGGCACTTCCTGCGCGATCCCAAGCGGGGACGGCGGCTGCTGGCTGCGACGATGCTGTTCGACAGCTATCTGCATACGCCGGTCACGAAACTGCTGCGATACCTGATGCGCCGGACTACCGGGGTCGAGATTTTTCGCTAGCGGCGGCTTGCTTCGGGTGTGCGTCTAATATTTCCGCGTATAAATCCCGGTGTTTGCGTGCAATCGCCTGTATCTCGAACTCTTCCTCGACTTTCTGGCGAGCGCGGGCGCTGAGTTGGGCGTAGCGCTGATCGTCTTCCAGAACCCAGGCGATTCCGCGCGCCAGGTCTTCGGCTTCGTAGGGTTCTGCCAGATACCCGTTTTGCTGATGCTCGATCAAATCGGGGATGCCGCCGATATGGAACCCAACGCAGGGTGTCCCGCAGGCGAGCGCTTCCAGTACCGTATTGGGGAAATTCTCGGACAGCGACGGGATGATGAAAGCATCTGCGGCTGCGTAGACTTGAGCCAGCTTGTCGTCGTCCCGAATGGTTCCCAGGTAGTGCGTGGGCAAACCGAAATCGGGCGGGTCATCTGGGGTGCTCGCTCCAAAGATCAGCAGCTCAAGGCGATCCTTCCACTCAGCGGAAAGCTGTTGCAGGGCTGGCTGGAGCAGGTGAAAGCCTTTTACCCGATCACTGGTTGCCGACATCGCCCCGAAAGCGACGTACTTCTTGTCAGGCGACAAGCCAAGCTCTGTCCGCACGAGGCGCTGATCGGTCGGGTGAAATATGCTCGTGTCGATCCCGTTCGGGATCACTTCGATGCGGAATTCCCCTAACAGATTGCTCGCGCGGGCGCAGTCCGCAAGCCAGTGGCTCGGCGTGACGACGGTCAGGCTCATGTGGCGATAGGCGCGTTGTTTTCGCCACCAGATCAGGCGGCTGAGATCGTGCTCGTGCGAGGAATGGAGCTGTGGACACGCGCCACACCGACCGGTATAGCGCGTACAATCCAGAGGAATGTGACACCCGCCGGTGAATGCCCAGGAATCCTTCAGCGTCCAGACAGTCGGTTTGTCCAGCTTGCCGAGCAGATGAATCGGCAAATAGCCGCCGCCCACCCAATGGACGTGATAGAGATCAGCCGGATGACTGTGAATCCAGGGATAAAGCGGGAACGGTATCCAGTTGACCGACCAAAAATAGCGCTTGTCGCGCTCAGGATAGAGTTTCAGGGGAAGCGAATCGAAGCGCCAGTGCAGCGCACGTACCGCCCAACCGAATGTGCCTTCGGGCTGCTCGATTGATGAGTCATCATGGGCACGCCTCAGCGTTAACATACGTGCATCGACGCCAATCTGTCTTAGGGCGCAGTGGAGCCGATAGGTGGAATGTGCCGCGCCGCCGTCTCCATCCGTAGCAGCCAGCGTGATCAGTCTCAACGATCACCCCCGGAGTATCTTCTTGAGCGCGCGACGAGCCAGAATCGCGGATTGCCGCGGCAGGATGGATACGAAAGGAAATTCGAATAAAGCCTTGAAAAAGTAAGCAATAACGGACGACGGTTTATACGAGTAATTGATCAGGCGGCTGAAAGCGCGCGCCCGAATCCGCCGCACCTGGGCAAATTGTAGAGGCGCATGGGCGATCCCCACCTTACTTTCTGGGTCAAGTTCCCGCAATGTCGGTGCTCGGATCTTGAATCGAGTGATGTCTCTCAAGTACCAGGCGAATTGCCTTGTCTAGCTGTTGGGCCTTCTCGTCCATGTCATAATGATCTTGAACGTAGCGGGCGATATTCTTAGAAAATCGCTGTTCCCCGCGTTGATCGTCTTGAATGAGGCGCAAGCCCTCGACAAAGCGCGCAAAATCTCCGTGCGCATGAATCCCGCATCCATACTTCTCTATAAATCCATCTGGATCAACATTGAGCGAGAGAATAGGAACGCTGTATTTACCCGCCTCCAGGAATACATTTGGAAAGCCCTCGAAACGCGAAGTATTGACACAAACAAAAGCTTCCGCGAATAACTCCTCAATCTTATCGAACGGAACGTACTCACGAATGGTCACGTTCGGTGGTCGCACTGCGAGGATTTGCTCAAACATATCTTCTGACACGCGGTTCACTACCATCTCGAATTGAAGCTCGGGGAATAGTGCCGCGAGCTTGAGCAGCAGGTCGGGTTGTTTAATGTCGTTTGATTTTCCAACCCATAAGACCTTCTTGCGATCAGAATACGGCGATGTCGAAACAGAATTTCGCAGGTCTACCGGGTTATATATAACAACCGATGGTCTACCAAAGCGCTCCTTTAGAAGGTCCGCTTGAACTTGCGTCTGAGCCACAATGAGATCGGCGTTGGCAAGCGGATAGTAGCAGAGGAAGCCAGGCAAACCATAATGGTTTAGCTGGTGCGAGTGCGGATAATAGTCTGATAACAAATCTCCGTCGCTCTGTAGAAACAGAACGCACGGTTTGTCGCATTCTCGGCAGTACGCCGACACTTCAGCAGAAACCCTGTTTGCACCAAAAACGCAATAGATGTCCGCATCCACTTGTTCATAAATCTCATATTTCTTGGGATAAATGACGTAAGATTCGATTTGAAGTATTCGTGGATTGAAATGCGCCCTTATCTTGTCGTTCAATGAACTTACAAAAGGCACAGGAGGCTTAACCAGACGCTTAATTGTATCATATGGGAAATACTGAGTTTGTTTTAGAGTATTCAGGAAGCGAGCGCGGCGCGTTGGAGAGCGCAACCTCAACTCGTCCTTGTACCCTGAATGCGCATAAACCTTTGTTTGATCATATATTTCGCACTGAGCTTGCCCATGGTCTTTGACCACAAAGCTCACATCAATTCCCGACAAACGCGACAAGCTAGTGGCGAAACGCCACATATTTACCTCAGCGCCGCCGAAGTTGTAATGTGTTTGTGTGTTAAACAGGGAATATGCCGAAAGAGCCACGAAGCAAATTTGAACCATTCGTTTATATTCTTTCGGTACATCAAGAGAACCGACCATAGCAACTAAGCTAACTTCTATCGCTGAGTGCTAACATAATAACCCACGTCGGTATTGTGCTTGTTATATTTGGGCATCAATCATCAATCACTTGTGTGACGTTAACACTGAATTGGCAGCGGTATACGCCGGGATAATCTACATTCCCTTCAGTACGAGTTGGATTTGGGTGGACCTCAAACAGCAGCGCATTGGGTATGTAATCAAGTACTTCCTGGTTCTCGATAGCCAGATAAAGTTCCAGTTGGTAGGTCCCCGGGTGTAGCAAGACGTTATCTAATGAGAATGTGACATTATAGATGGTGTTCGCCTCAAGAACCACATGCTGTCGTTTCATGCTGGTGTTGGCGTCAATAATCCGGGCACCTGAAGAATCCCAAATAGTAGCGGCTATAACGGGATTCAGTACCCTTTCGGTTGTGTGGAGATATGTGTCAATTAAGATGTCGTCTCCAAGTTGCGGATATTTCAGCGGATCGTCTTTCCGTGAAATCGACACGCTTTGGAATGTTGCCCTAGCTGTTCCTTTTCGATCTACGTCATGAAGATTGGCATTCAATGCGTGGACAACATTATTTTCCGTGTAAGTCGCTACTACAGAATTGACATCACCTATCTGAGCCACCAGACCGGCTTCCAGCAGCACTGCGCTTGAGCAAAGATTTCTAACGGCAGCCATATTATGGCTCACGAACAGCACCGTGCGCCCGCTCTTAGCAACTTCGTCCATTTTGCCGAGGCATTTTTTCTGGAATTCTGCGTCGCCGACCGCCAGCACTTCGTCCACGATCAGGACTTCCGGCTCCAGGTGCGCGGCGACCGCAAAGGCGAGGCGCATGTACATACCGCTGCTGTAACGCTTGGCTGGCGTGTCGAGGAACCGCTCGACTTCGGCGAAGGAGACGATCTCGTCGAAGCGCTTCTGAATATCCCCCCGGGACATCCCCAGCACCGCGCCGTTGAGAAAGATATTCTCGCGTCCCGTCAGTTCGGGATGAAACCCCGTGCCGACTTCCAGCAGTGACCCGACCCGACCGTAAATGTCGGCGTGTCCGGTCGTCGGCTTGGTGATGCGCGAAAGAATTTTCAGCAGCGTGCTTTTGCCCGCGCCGTTGCGCCCGATGATGCCGAGCACTTCGCCATGCTTGACCTCGAACGACACGTCTTTCAGCGCCCAGAAGGTCTCACGATCTGGATGCGTCCTTGCCTCGGTTGAACGGGCGCTTGAGCCACCCCACCAGGTCCTCTTGCAGCGTTTTGTAGCCGCCTTGAAAACCGGCTGTCGTATGCGTGATCCGGTAGGATTTGCCCAGATGTTCGGCGCGAATAGCGATGTCGCTCATTAGATCACGTCCGCGAAATTCTGCTCGACGCGCTGAAAGACCAATCCGCCAGCGACGAACAGGACGATGGCAATCACGAGAGACAGCGCCAGCGAAACGGCGGGAAAGTCGCCTATTCCCAGCAGCGCCCACCGGAAGCCGTCGATAATGCCCACCAGCGGGTTTATGGCGTAGAACGGCTTGACGAGATTGGGAATCAGGTCGGCGGAATAGACGACGGGAGATGCGTACATCCACACCTGGATGACGAAGGGCAGCGCGTACATGAAGTCGCGGTAGTAGACGTTGAGCGCGGAAATAAACAGACTCACGCCAATCGAGATAACCAGCAGCAGCACGAGCAGGAAGGGCACCGCCAGCACGTTCGGCGTCAGCTGCCACTGCTCGATCAGCAGCAGCGCAAACATCACCACCAGCGCGACGCCGAAATCGACCAGCACCGCCGCCGAGCTGGCAACCGGAATGACCATGCGCGGGAAATACACTTTTGAAATCAGCTTGGAATCGCCAACCAGGCTGTTGCCCGCGCGTTGCAGCGCTCCGGCGAAAAGATTCCAGGGGAGCATCCCCGCGTAAACGAACAGCAAATAAGGCACGCCGCTGGACGGAAGCCCGGCGAACCGCCCGAAGATGATTGCGAAAATCAGCGACGCGATCAGGGGCTGGAGGATGACCCAGACGACGCCGAGCGCTGTTTGTTTGTAGCGCAGCTTCACGTCGCGCATCATCAGGATGACCAGCAGGTCACGAAACTGCCACAGGTCTTTCAGTTGGAGCGCCGCCCAACCACTGGACGGTTTGATCTCGACGTGTCGCGTCTGGGACTGAGTTAGGGAGGTCGTTTCATCCATGCAGTTTCTAACTTCATACTGGGTCTTCGCGTATTGTATACCCTGCCTCTGAGTGAAATCAACGGAAGGTTCCGATTCCTGAGCTGCCCGAAAACCGCGCGATGGATCGACACGCACGCCGCTCGCGGCGCTCATGGTCAAGATTTCTTCTATAAAATTTAACACGCGCTTATTCAATTCTGCCGAATCCTCTAACACTCGCTGGTTACTCTGCCCGCGATCAGGCGTAATTTAATTGCCCTGTGTCTTCATCCGACCTGCGTAGACAGAATCTATCCTTCTGCAAGGAGACCTTTCGTGAACAAGCCATCGAATTTGTCCCGCCGGAAATTCCTGGAACTGGCAGCGCTCGTCAGCGCCGGTCTGGTGGTCACGCCCCGTATCGGCTTTGCCCAGGACGCCACCGAGACGCCCATGCCTGCGCTTCCCGCCGCGCCCGCGCCCGGTCCGCTGACTGCGGAAGAAGCAGGCGGCATGGATGCGCTGATCGCCGCCGCCACTGCCGAAGCCGAGCTTTCGACTATCGCGCTGCCCGACGACTGGGCGAACTATGGCGAAATCAAGCAGTCGTTCCTCGCCAAGTATCCCGGCATCACGACCTACAACGACCTCAACCCCGAAGGCAGCTCGGCGCAGGAAGTGGACGCCATCACCGCCAACGCCGGGAATACCGGTCCGCAGAACCCGGACGTGATCGACGTGGGCTTCCTGTGGGGCAAAACCGCCAAGGATCAGGGACTGTTGCAGCCGTACAAAGTCGCCACCTGGGACACCATCCCGGACGCGCTGAAAGACCCCGACGGCTTCTGGTACGGCGATTACTACGGCAAGATGGCGTTTGAAGTCAACGCCGACGTGGTGACGAACGTCCCGCAGGACTGGTCTGACCTGCTCAAGCCCGAATATCAGGGCATGATCGCCATCTCCGGCGACCCGACGGCGGCGGCGCAAGCCGTGTACATGATCTGGGCGGCGGCGCTTGCCAACGGCGGCTCGCTCGACGACCCGATGCCGGGGCTGGAATTCTTCAAGCAGCTTGCCGAGGCGGGCAATCTGGTCGGCGCGATCTCCAGCGCCGCGACCGTCGCCAAGGGCGAGACGCCGATCACCATGCGCTGGGACTACAATGCGCTGGCGAACCGCGACTCCAACCAGGACTCGGTCAACATTCAGGTACTCTATCCCAAGAGCGGCACGATTGCGGGCGTCTACATTCAGGCGATCAGCGCCTACTCACCGCGCCCGAACGCCGCCCGTCTGTGGGAAGAGTACCTGTACTCGGATGAAGGGCAGCTTCTGTGGCTGAAGGGCTACGCGACCCCGGCGCGCTTCGACGACCTGAAGGCGCGCGGCGTCATCCCGGACGACCTGCTCGCGGCGCTGCCGGACAGCAACGTGCCGGTCGCCATCCCGACGCTGGATCAGATCACCAGCGCGACCCAGCTCATCACTTCCAAGTGGAACGAAGTGGTGGGCGTGACCATCAGCGGCTAGCTGATTACATAACCACATGAACGCTCGTAGGGGCACGATATATCGTGCCCCTACTTTCGCACTCGGATAGCCGGGGCGATAGATCAGGAATACACACCCTTTCAGGAGTCGATATGGCAGAAGCGGAACCGATTAAGATGGAGGCGGGGTTCATCCGCCCGCCGCTGCGCGGGCTGCCCAGGCTGCGCTTCTCCTGGAAATGGCTGGGCGTCGTCCCGTTCTTCCTGTTCGTGCTCGCCTTCCAGTTGTATCCCTCGCTGTCCATCGCCGTCCGCTCCTTCCTGAACGACGCCGGAAAGCTGACGCTCGACAACATCATCGGGCTGAACCAGCCGATCATCATGAACTCGTACTTCAGCTCGATCAAGATCAGCCTGATCAGCGCGGTCTGGGGCGGCTTGCTCGGCTTCGGGCTGGCGTGGGCGATCACGATTGGCGGGCTGCCCACCTCGATCCGGTCGGCGGTGCTGTCGTTCTGCGGGGTCGCCGCCAATTTCGGCGGGATTCCGCTGGCGTTCGCCTTCATCGCCACGCTGGGGCGCACGGGCATCCTGACCAAAGCGTTCAGTTCGCTCGGCGTCCCGCTCTATCCCAACTTCACGCTCTACGGCTTCTGGGGCCTGTGCCTGACCTATACCTATTTCCAGATTCCGCTGATGGTGCTGATGCTGACCCCCGCCCTCGACGGGCTGCGGCGCGAGTGGCGCGAAGCCGCCGAAAATCTGGGTGCGTCGCGGCTGGAATACTGGCGTTACGTCGCGCTGCCCGTGCTGCTGCCCTCGATCCTGAGCGCGCTGACGCTGCTGTTCGCCAACGCCTTCGGCGCGCAGGCGACCGCCTATGCGCTGGTCGGCGGCGGCGCGGGGCAAAATCTGGTCGTCACGGTGATGGTCAGCGCGCAGTTCAGCACCGACAGCTTCGCCAACCCCGGCTTGGGCAGCGCGCTCGCCTTCGGCATGATCGTCATCATTGGCGTGACGATTTTGCTCTACAGTTGGATGCGTCGGCGCGCCGAGCGCTGGCAGAGCCGCTGATGAGGAGCCGCCCGTGACCGCAAAACGCGCATCGTGGATCGCCTGGCTCTGGCTGGTGCTGGGCGTGCTTTACCTGTTGTTCCCACTGTTTGCGACGCTCCAGTTTTCGCTGCAAGCCACGCGCGGCGTAGCGATCAGCTTCGCCGCTTACGTCAACGCCATCAGCGCCCCGGATTTCATCGCCAGCTTCCTGTTCTCGATGCGCACGGCGCTGATCACGATTCTCGTCAGCACGCTGCTGATCGTGCCAACTGCCTACTGGGTCAACCTGCGCCTGCCTTCGCTGCGCCCGATCATCGAGTTCCTGACGCTGCTGCCCTTCGTGATCCCGCCGGTGGTACTGGTCTTCGCGTTGATCCGCAGCTACAACGGCACGTCGCTGACCAACAGCAGCAGCGGCGTCTACCTGCTGATGGTCGGGGCATACGTCATGCTCTCGTTCCCCTACAACTACCGGGCGATTGACACCGGGCTGCAATCGATCAACCTGCGCGCGCTGACCGAAGCCGCGCAGAGCCTGGGCGCGGGCTGGCTGACGATCCTGTTTCGCGTCATCTTCCCCAACATCTACGTGGCGATTCTGAACGGCGCGTTCATCACCTTCGCGCTGGTGATGGGCGAGTTCACGATTGCCTCGCTGCTCTCGCAGCAGACCTTTGGTCCCTACATGAACGAGATTTCCAACCGCAAGGTCTATGAGCCGTCGGCGCTGGCGATCCTGAGCTTCGCGCTGACCTGGGGCTGCATCCTGATCATCCAGCGGCTGGGGCGCGGACGGAACAGCTTCAAGCCCGGCGGGCTGCGCTAGGAGAGGGCACACATGGCGTTTCTCGAAATCACGGATGTACACAAGCAGTTCGCGCAGTTCACGGCGGTGGAGCAGTTCAACCTGACGGCGCACAAGGGCGAGTTCATCTCGTTTCTGGGACCGAGCGGCTGCGGCAAGACGACCACACTGCGCATGGTGGCAGGCTTCGAGACGCCCACGTCGGGCAGGATCGTCATCGATGGCGTGGAGATCACGACCGTTCCGGCGAACAAGCGCAAAATCGGCATGGTGTTTCAGTCCTACGCGCTCTTCCCGAACATGAACGTGCGCGACAACATCGGCTTTGGCTTGAAGATCGCGCGCCAGCCCGCCAGCGTGATCAGGCAGCGCGCGGACGAGATGCTCGGCATCATCCACATGGAGGAATTCGCGCACCGCTTCCCGCACCAGCTTTCCGGCGGGCAGCAGCAGCGCGTCGCCTGGCGCGCGCGCTCGCCATCCAGCCGCAGGTGCTGCTGCTCGACGAGCCGCTCTCGGCGCTCGACGCCAAGATTCGCCTGTCGCTGCGTCAGGAAATCCGCGCCATCCAGCGCGCGCTCCACATCACCACGATCTACGTGACCCACGATCAGGAAGAGGCGCTCTCGATCTCGGATCGCATCGTCGTCATGAACAAGGGGCACGTCGAGCAGATCGGGACGCCGCTGGAGATTTACAACGCGCCGCAGACGCCGTTCGTCGCCTCGTTCGTCGGCACGCTCAACCTGCTCAAGGCGACCGTCGAGGACGGCAGGAACGGGCGCGTCTCGGTCGAGGGGCAGGCGCTCAGCGTCGGCAGGCAGATCGACGGCGGGCAGTCCGCCGTGCTGGCGATCCGCCCGGAGGCGTTTTCGGTATCCGAAAGTCCTTCGGGCATGAACGGCAGCAGCGACCCGGCTGCCAACCACCTGCAAGGGATGGTCGAGGACATGTATTTTCTGGGGTCGGTGCTGCGGCTGCGCGTGCGCGTGGGCAGGCAACTGATCAACGCCGACGTGTTCAACAACCTGCACCTGCGCATCCCCGACCGGGGCGAGGCGCTGACGCTCCATTTCATGCCGGAAGCCTGCATGGTGGTGGACGAGACCCTCCAGCCCGCGCCGGGTGAATAAGAGAAACCTCACACGTCGAAACCGGCAGGAGCAGCGGGACGGCTTTCATCAGGACGCCTCCCCGTTCTTGAGCAGATTGACCCCGGCGCGATCCAGCAGCGTCGCGCCGAAGCCCCACCAGCCGACCTGCGCGTCGGGGCGGGTGAAGATGACCAGCCGGTTGTCCCCCGGCTTGAGCGTGAGGTCGTATTCGCTGTGCGTCGGCTTCAACCACGAGTAGAGCATTGTCGCGTCGTGCCGGTCGATGGGGATTTCGCGCCCGTCGAGCCGGACGCCGTTCCAGTAGCAGACCGCTTCCCCGACCGACTGGACGCGCAGGGTGGCGTCCTGCGCCGCCTCGCTGGACAGGGTCGTGCAGAAGCAGGCTTCCAACGACTCCCCGGCGGCGATGCGCGCCCGTTCCTGTTCCAGCAGGATGATGCCGAAACGCTGGGGGAGTTGGGCGGTATCCGCCCGCGTCTGCGCCGTGCTTGTCCAGGGCAGCGCCGGGTTAAGCTGACCATCACCCGCGAGTACGTCCGCCAGTTCGTGCGGCTGCTGTTCGGGGTCGTAGATCAGCGACTGCCAGCGGTTGAGATCGGGGTAGGCGTCCTGGCTCGCGTAAGTGAAGTGCGTCGGCTCGCCCTGCACCGCTGATCGTGACGGCGACGCGCCAGCGGAAGGCGCGCAGCGATCCGTCGTCGGCGAAGGGGCAGGTGGCGATCTGGCGCTCGGTGCAGGCTTTCAGCGTCGCGCTGCGCGTCGTCGTCGCGCCATCCTTATCAAGTTCCCAGCGGATTTCGGCGTCGAAGGCAGCGCCGGAGGCGGGCGGCACGATCACGACCGCGCCAAGCTGCTGGCGGGCGTCTTCGAACATGGTGTAATCGACCACGTGGACGAACGGCGTGCTGACGACCGGCGTGGTCGCGTCCAGCGGCTGCACCGTGTCCAGATCGTCGGCGTGGATGACGACGTTGAGCGGCTGGCGGCGATCCGTATCGTCGAGCCGGATCAGCAGGTCACGGGCTGCCGGGTCATACGACCAGTTGTCAGCGTCCGCCCCGTTGATCTGCACGCTGCCCGGCTTGAGAATCCCCCGGACGTGCAGGGCAATCGCGCGGCGCTCCGGCAAGACCGCGCAGCGCCCCTGTGCCGCGTCGATCTGGATCGCCAGCGCGCCGTCGCGCACGGTCGAGCGGATCGCTGTGGTTTCGTACTCGCCCTGCGCATACGCGCCGCTGGCGCCGTCGTCCTCGTACAGCTCGAAGCGCCCGTCCGCGCCGGGGAAGACGGTCAGGATCAGGTGCGAGCCGTCGAAATCGCGCGTGCGCTTGAGTTTCGGCGCGAGCGGGATAATCGCCCCCGCCCGCACGAACATCGGGATGCGATCCAGCCCGACCTGAAGCCGCAGCCAGCGCGCGCCGCCGTGCGTTTCCAGCGTCGTGTAGTCGATCCACGTGCCTTCCGGCAGCCACACGTCGACATCCGCCAGCCCGGTCGCGGGATCAGCCGGGTGAGCGACCGGCGCGACGATCATCTGGTCGCCCAGGAAATACTGCTCGCGCGCCAGGTAAGCGTCCTCGGCTTCGGGGTATTCGTAGTACATCGGCAGGCTCAGCGACAGTCCCTGCTGACCCGCCGCCCGTGCCGCGCTGTACAGATAGGGCAGGAGTTGGTAGCGGAACTGGAACGCCGCCTTCGCTGCCGCGTAAACCGGGGCGGGGAATGCCCAGGGGCGGCGCTCCGCCAGCGGGTCTTTGGTCGAGTGCAGGCGCAGGCACGGGCTGACCGCGCCGAACTGCACCCAGCGGGCGTAGAGTTCGGGGTTGGTCGCCCAGAAGTGCCCGCCGATGTCGTGGCTCCACCAGCCGTAAGCGACGTTGGCAGCCGTCGGCGTCATGTAGGTCTGGAAGCGCAGCGCGTCCCAGGTGGCATAGGTGTCGCCGGAGAAGCCAATCGGGTAGCGATGGTTGCCGAGACCGCCCCAGCGGCTGTAGAGCATGGGGCGCGTGCCGCGCCGCGTCGAATCGCGGAAGTGCAGGTGATTCAGCCAGGGGAGGGGATCAAGCCCCTTGATCTCGGTCGATTCGCCCTGCTGCCAGTCCAGCCACCAGAAATCGACGCCCTGTTCTTCCATCGGGTGATGCAGCAGCTCGAAGTAGTGCTGCATGAAGGTCTTGTCGGCGGGGCGAAAGGCGACTGCATCCCCGGACGCCGGATCGAGACCGAGCATCCCGGCGAACTGCGGATAGATCGCCTCGTGCTTCTGCACGCCCTGCGCCGGATGCAGGTTGAGCGTGGCGTGCAGCCCCAGCTCATGCACCTGCGAGAAAAAGCCTTCGGGATCGGGGAAAAGCTGGCGATTCCAGGTGTAGCCCGTCCAGGCATCCGGCGTATGCCAGTCCATGTCCACGACCAGCACGTCCAGCGGCACGTCGTGCGCCTCGAACTCGGCGATCAGGTCGAGCAGGTCTTGCGCGCTGTATGCCCAGAAGCGCGACCACCAGCCGCCCAGCACGAAGCGCGGGATCAGCGGAATCGCGCCGCCGAAGCGCACGTAATCGGCAAGCGCGCGCTTGTAGTCGTGCCCGTAGCCGAAGAAGTACCAGTCCTGCGCAGTATCGTCGCGCCGAGGTTCCACCCACAAGCCTTCGGTATCCCAGACGGGTGTGCCGCTGTCGTCGAACAGCGACCAGCCGTCGCGCGAAAGCAGCCCTTCCTGCAAGCTGGCGGCGCCCGCGCAGCCGTCGAGCGTGCGCCGCGTGCCGCGCAGATTGCCCAGGTTGACCATGCCGGGCGTCCAGCGCACGGGCTGCCCGTTGAGATCAAGCTCGATGGAGAGGTTGCCGGAGTTGAAAGGCGAGCCATCGTCGCTGTAGCGCAGCGAGAGCGCCCCGGTCTTGACGAGGAACTGGTCGCCGTGCTGGTCGCAGGAGTGGGGCGGTGGGTCGGCATGGCGGGTCGGGAAGGCGAACGTCGCCCGATCCTCGAACTGGGCGCTCGCCGACCATTCCAGCCGGATCAAGCGCGAGGTCAGCAGGGTGAACCGGGCGTGCCCGCAGATGATGGCGCTCTGGGGGTGGGCGACCGGCTCGCTCGTCATGCGTACCCGCTCAAAAAAGGGGGAGGTTTTCATAATCAGGTCGGAATCCATTTCGTCTGCCAAAGCCTATTTGAACCGTTACAACATATTGCTAGTGTAATTGCGAAATTGTGCGCCGTCAAATGGTCGAATCCGGCGTGATATGGGCATAATGTGGCACTTTGCACTAAACAAACTCCCTTCTCACTTGATTTTCTTGACAAGAAAAACGCATGGTGCTATGTTTTATTTGAAACGATTTAAAAATCCTGTCAGTCGGCGACGGAGGGATTATCGACCTTAGACCGTAAAGATTTCAACACCCGCTCCAGCAAAATTGTCTCTCAAGGAGAATTAGATTATGAAGCTCTCGCGTTTGTTCTTGTTTGTATTCGTCATCGGCTTGCTGAGCATGGGCGTCTTTGCGATCCAGGCTCAGGACAACAGCCTCCCTCCGTCCGTCGTCCAGATGCCCGACCAGATCGCCGGTGGGCGTCCCGTCACCATCAGCGTCACCAACAAGCCCGCCGAGAGCGATGTCGCCGGGCTGCAAGCCTGGAACGATCAGATCGCTCGCTTCGAGGCGCTCTATCCGAACGTCACCGTCGACGGGCTGGAATACACCTATGCGCCCGATTCGTTCTCCGCGCTGGTCGCTGGCGGGCAGGTGCCTACCCTGTTCAAGCTCTACCTGACTGACCCCCAGAAGTATATCAACGCTGGCGTCGCTGCGGACATCACCGATATTTTCGATGCCAACAATCTGCGCGGCGTTTTCAATTCTAGCGTCCTCGACCTGATGATCAAGGACGACAAGGTCTTCGGTGTTCCTTACGACGCTTACGCGATGGGCATCGGCTACAACATCTCCATGCTCAAGGACGCAGGCTTCGATGCTGCCCCCACCACTTGGGAAGAACTGCGCACGATGGCGAAAGCCCTGACCAATCGTGATAACGGCGTCGTCGGCTTCTCCTTCATCAACGACGGCGGCAACGCGACCGGCTGGCACTTCACGGTCATCGGCTACACCTTTGGCGCGACCCCCGACAGCATCATTCACGCCAACGACGACGGCACCTACACGGCTGGCTTCGGCAGCGGACCGATGGTCGAAGCGCTTCAGCTCATCAAGGACCTGCGCTGGACGGACGACGTGCTCCCGCGCGACACCCTCGACTGGGGCGGCAACGGCACGGAACTGGCGACCGGTCAGTCCGCGATGGTCATGATGGCTGGCGACCAGTACAAGTGGATCAAGACCAACTTCCCGGACGTGGACATGGACAACATCGGCTTCGCGCCGCTGCCCGCTGGTCCCGCCGGCATCGTCTCCCTGACCGGCGGCGACCTGTTCATGGTCAGCAATGCAGCCAGCGCTGACGAAAAGGAAGCGGCAGTCTACTTCCAGCTTTGGCGCCAGCTCGACCCGCAGGAAGATAAGCTTGCGCTGGAAGACCAGCAGGCGGCTGGCACGCCGATTGGTGGTCCCGCTCTGCCGCTCTACACCGGCGACTACCAGACCACACGCCTCGCCTTCGAGACTCAATACTATTCGCTCCCGATCAACAACTACGCTTCGTTCGACGATGCCATCGCCCAGGACAAGGTGAAGCTCCAGGTCGAACCCGCTCCCGCAGGGCAGGATTATTACGCAGCGGTCGGCGCAGCCGTCAGCACCATCATCACCGATGAAAGCACCGATCCGGCGGCTCTGCTCGCCGACACGGCGCAGACGTTCCAGACCACCGTGCTCGACGTTCTCCCCGCAGGACAGTAACCTTAATCGTGGACAGCACCGACTCGCTCGGTGCTGTCCACCTCGCCCGCGCAGCTTGAGATGAGGTTTCTGTCATGGCTCTTGGTGCATCTTCGACCTCCCCAACTATGGAAACAACCCGGCAGACCCGCAGACGACAGCCCATTCGCTGGCGCGACCAGATTTCCGCTTACTTATTCCTGCTGCCCGCGCTGCTCGTTTTCACGCTGTTCGCCTGGTATCCCGTTCTAAAAACCATTCTTTTCAGCTTTCAAAATGTCAGTTTGGCTGGGCAATCCACCTGGGCGGGGCTGGATAACTTCAAGCGCATGTTGATCGACCCGGCGTTCGGCATCGCCTGGCGCAACAGCTTCATCTTCGCCGGGCTGAGCCTGGCGATGGGCTTCTTCGTGCCGATCATCGTCTCGATCATGGTCAACGAGATGCGCGTCGCCAAAGGCTTTTTCCGCATCGTCTACTTCCTGCCGACGGTCATCCCGATCACGGTCTCGCTGCTGATCTGGCGGCTGATTTACTCGCCGGATCGCGGTTTCCTCAACGCGCTGATCGCCGCACTCGGCGGGCACGGTCCGTCCTGGCTGCAAGACCCCAACCTCGCCCGACCCGCCATCATTCTCATCCTGACCTGGGCGAATTTCGGCAGCACGCTGCTGATCTATCTGGCGGCGCTTCAGGATATTCCCCCTTCCTTCTACGAAGCCGCCGAAATCGAAGGCGCGAACCCGTTCCAGCGCATTCGCTTCATCACCATGCCGCAGCTATACCCGACCATGATCGTGACCTTCATCCTTCAGGTGATCGCGGTCGTGCAGATTTTCACCGAGCCGTTTTTGCTCACGCAGGGCGGTCCCGCCAACGCGACGCTGACCCCGGTGCTGGTGATCTACCGCAAAGCCTTCCTCAACAACGACTTCGGCTTAGCTTCGGCGTGGAGCCTGTCGCTGATCATCATTCTGGGGGTGTTTTCCGCCATCTACATGCGCATCACCCGGCGCGCGGAGGAATAGTCGATGGACTCCTGGGATCGCGGCGTACTCACCACACTCGAACTGCGCACTCCGGCAGGGCGGCGTGTCTATTTCTTCTTCATGATCGTGCTTATTCTGCTGGCGGTGACGGTGCTGTTCCCGTTCCTGTTCGCCTTTCACCTCCGGCTTAAAATCCAGCACCGAGATTTACAAGGGCGGCTTGCAGATTTTCCCCGCCAACCCGCAGTGGTCGAATTATATCGACGCCTGGCAGCGCTTCAGCTTCATCAATATCTTCAAAAATACGCTGGTCGTGGTCATCGGCGGTCTCGCCTGCCAGATGTTCGTCTCGACGCTGGCGGCGTACAGCCTGGCGCGCCTCAAGCCGGTCGGCGGGCGCATCGTCATGGGCGGCTTCCTGCTCACGCTGATGGTGCCGAGCATCGCCTACATCGTCCCGCTCTACACGACCATCGTCAAAGTGCCGATCATCAACATCAGTCTGATCAATTCCTACTGGGGGCTGTGGCTGCCTTATGCCGTCAACGCCTTCGCCATCCTGATCATGAAGACCTTCTTTGAAAGCATCCCCAACGACCTGCTCGACGCCGCCAAAGTCGACGGGGCGTCGCAGTTTCGCGTGTTCTGGTCGATTGTGCTGCCGCTCTCGCGCCCGATTTTGCTGGTGCTGGTCATCGTCGGCTTCCTGGGGCTGTGGAAAGACTTCCTGCTGCCCTACCTCGTCCTGCCGAACCCGGAATTGCAGCCGGTGACGGTGCGGGTGTGGTACATGCTCAACTCCAGCACCGTGACCGCGCCGCCGCTCAATTTGCAGATGGCGGTCTCGTTCCTCGGCTTGCTGCCGCCGCTGATCTTCGCCCTGCTGTTGCAGCGCTACCTCAAGCGCGGGCTGTCGATTGGCGCGGTCAAAGGGTGATGTTGGGGAAGTCGGCAAAATTTGATACGCTTCAGTACAATCGCGGTCAACCCGTGTAGGAGTTTATGGCGACCTTAAAAGATGTGGCGGAGCAGGCGGATGTCTCGATGGCGACCGCGTACCAGGTTTTGTCTGGTTCGACGGAAGTCGATCACGAGACGAGCGCGCTCGTGCGCAAAAGCGCCGCCGCTCTCAAGTATCACCTGAATATCACCATCCGCGACGTGGCAGCCTATGCGGGCGTCTCGGTGACGACCGTCTCCTACGTGATCAACGACAATCCGTTGATCAAGCCCGCGACCCGCCAGCTCGTCCGCAGCGCGATCCGCGATCTGGGCTATCACCGCAACACGACGGCGCGCAACCTCAAAACCAACGAGACCCGGCTGATCGGCTACGCCTGGCACGTCGCGGAGGACGTGATTCGCCGCAACCCGCTGCTCGATCTGTTCCTCTACGAGCTGGCGCAGCGTGCCGAGTCCTCCGGTTATCACGTCCTGACTTTCACGCAGGTTGGCGGCGTCAAAGGCTACGTGGATTTGGTCAACGCCAACCGCGTCGACGGCTTCGTGCTCTCGGATGTCGCCTATAATGATCCGCGCGTCAGGCGGCTGCTGGATATGAAAGTGCCCTTCGCCGCTTACGGCAAGTCGAATGGGGAAGGGGACTATCCTTACGTGGAAGTGGATGGCAAGCGCGGGATGCAGCTTGCCGTCGAGCATCTGATCGCCAACGGACACAGCCGCATCGGCTTGATCTCCTGGCCCGAAGGCTCGCGCATCGGCGATTCACGCACGTCCGGCTATTTCGAGACGATGCAGCGCGCCGGTCTGCCGATCCGCGATGCGTGGATCGCCCATTCGTCGAACACGCTGGAAGACGCGGTTCAGGCGGCGCAGCGCATCGTGTCGAGCAAGCCCGCGCCGACGGCGGTTGTCTGCGCCAACGATGTCATGGCGTTCGGCGTGAAAAGCTACGTGGAGTCGGTCGGTCTCGAAGTCGGCGTGGACATCGCCCTGACGGGCTACGATGATACGCCCGTCGCTGAGCTGATCGGCTTGACCTCCGTGCGCCAGCCGATCCCGATGATCGCCAACAAGGTGATGGAGCTGCTGCTGGCGCAGATCAACCACCAGCTCCCCGCCGATCATCACCTCGTCCTCGACCCGATGCTGGTCGTGCGGGCGAGCAGCCGCAACCCGCGCAAAGTGTGACCAGAATTGGGTGTAGGGGCAGACGGACGAATGTGCATGAAAACTGCTCGCCCGTTTGACCTCAATCCCGCGACCTACGGTCGTCCCCTTCCCCCGAAATTGGGGGAAGGTGCAAGCAGGTACTCGCCCCTCCCTGAAATCGGGGAGGGGTTGGGGGTGGGGTCAAATCTGCCTTAATCCAGGTGGAAGATTTCTTCCAGTTCGACCATGTTCTGGTCGGGTCGCCCGCTGGCGGACTCGAAAAACGGCTGCATCATCGCCTGCCACTTCTCGTTAATCGGCTCGGTCTCCATGCCCGCCAGCGACGCCGCGAAGCTCTCCGCCGCCTCGACGTAGCCGAACAGCAAGCCGTCCTCGCGCAGGAACAGCGAATAATTGTGCCAGCCCTGACGGCTCAGCGCGTCGCGCATTTCCTGCCAGACCGCCGCGTGATGCTGCTTGTATTCCTCAATCCGCTCCGGCTTCACCTTGAGCAAAAAGCCGACCCGTTTCATCGCGTCCTCCTGTCGATACTGCGCAGAATGATGACGCCGATCCGCCTTCCGATCAAACGAAGCGTCCGGCGGATTACTCGCTCTGGCGGCGCAGCTTCTGCCTGACGCGCAGCGCTTCATTCAGATGGAGAAACGTGTGCCGGGTCGGCGGCATCAACAGCAGCCCGGCAATCGTGCGCTTGCTCCAGTAGTCGACGATTTCGTGGGCGGCTTCGACCACCGCGCCTTCGGCGCTGATCCGGCGCAGGCGCTCCGGGTCGACCTTTCGCTTGAAGTCTTCCAGTTGAAGCGCGCGCACGATTTCGCGCGTCCTGCGCCCGACGGCGAGACGGTACGCCTTGAGCGCGCCGATGTCCAGCGCGGCGCTGAGCGCGGCGACCTCGGCGTCGGTCATGGCGTTGCCGGTGTGACAGATGGGGCTTTTCGTCCGTTTGAGCCAGTCGTCCTGGTTCAGCACCTGCGGGCTGCCCGCCACCAGCAGATTCATGGTGACGTCCTCGATGCGCGTGATGTGCCAGAGAATCCAGGCAATCGAGTGTTCGAAACCCTGTGGGATGCGGCGCAGGTCATCCTCGCTCATGTCCCGCAGGACGTCATCCTCGAACGACCACATCCGCGATTTCGACATCTCCGCCGAATGCACCATCGCGTGCTGGCTCAGGAACAAATCAATCGCCGCTTGATGATCCTTCGAGCGCAGCAAAGCGCGCTGCAACCGCTGCTGCTGTTGATTCCATAATTTTCTATTGGGGTCCATCTCATAATCTCGCCATTCTATTTTGTCTATTTGCGGCGCATCGCCTGCGGCGCGCGTTCTTTCTATGAGGGTTATAGCCTCCGAATTTTAGCGCCGGGTACAGGCGTTCGTCATGCCTTGACGCGACGTTATTCACCAGCGGATCCGCCGCTTGATAAGGGGCGTAAACGAACAATCCGCCCGGAGTATGATCCGAAATCATCCTTCGGATGGACGGTTTCTTCGCCACCTCGTAGGAGAATAAATATCAGAGTGTATCTATTTTTGTGCTATTGCGGTGCCGTTTTTTGCGACAGGTTTGAGAAAGTGAGGACGTTATGAAAAAAACCCGCTTGTTGGGTACGTTAGGCGTCCTGTTAGTGATTGCAGGCATGTCGCTTCTGTTTCAACAATCACGGGTACTCGCACAGGAGGCAACCCCTGAACCGTACACGGGGATGGGCGCGCCGATAGAAGGGGAGCCACCCTATCTGGCGGACATCTATAACGCCTGGGTAGGGTCTGCTCACGCGGATACAGAGGCAGAAGCATTCAATCATTGGAACAGCGATGGATCCATCCCCGCGACGTGCGCTCGGTGCCATTCGACGCCGGGCTATATCGATTATGTCGGCGGAGACGGAAGTGAAGCGTTCCAGGTGGACGCCGCCGCGCCGACTGGCACCGTCGTGACCTGCGACGCCTGCCACAACAGCGCAGCGGCTCAGTTGACCAGCGTGACTTTCCCGTCCGGTGTCACCATCGACAACGTGGGCGCTGGCGCGCGCTGTATGCAGTGCCATCAGGGACGTGAGTCGACCGATTCGGTCAACGCGGCGATTGATAAAGCGGGCTTGACGGGCGATCCGAATACCGTCAGCGCCGACCTGAAATTCGTCAACGTACACTACCGGGCTGCTGCTGCCACGCTTTACGGTGGCGAAGCGCGCGGTGGCTATCAGTACGAAGGCAAGATTTATCAGCAGCAAAACCTGCACGCTGAAGGCTTGAACACCTGCACGAGCTGCCACGATCAGCATTCGCTGGAAGTCAAAGTCGAAGTCTGCACGCAGTGCCACGAGGATGTCCAGACGGTCGATGACCTGCAGTACATCCGCATGAACGGCTCGCTGGTGGATTACAACGGCAACGGCGATACACTCGAAGGCATTGGCGAAGAAATCCAGGGCTTGCAGGAAATGGCGATGGAAGCGATCCAGGCTTATGCCACCGAAGTGGCTGGCACGGACATCGCTTACGACGAGAACACCTATCCCTACTGGTTCATCGATACCAACGGCAACGGTACGGTGGATGCGGACGAAGCGACCAGCGCCAACGGTTTCAACGCCTTCACACCGGCGCTGCTGGAAGCCACCTACAACTATCAGTTCGTGGTGAAGGACCCCGGCGCGTTCGCGCATAATCCGAAGTACGTCATCGAACTGCTCTACGACTCGATTGACTCGCTCAACCAGTCGCTGAGCGACCCGATTGACCTGACCGACGCGCACCGCGACGACGTGGGACACTTCGACATCACGGCAGAACCCTTCCGCCACTTCGACAGCGACGGCGTAGTCCCGGCGACCTGCTCGAAGTGCCACTCGGCGGCTGGTCTGCCCTTCTATCTGGTGAACGGCGTGACGATTGCCGAGCCAGCAGCGCAGTCCCTGACCTGCTCGACCTGCCACGACGTGGCGAACAACTTCGAAACCCACCCGGTTGATGAAGTGATGTTCCCCAGCGGCGCGACGGTCAGCTTCGGCGAAGGCAACAGCGCTAACCTGTGTATCTCCTGCCATCAGGGGCGTGAGTCGACGGTCAGTGTGAACGCGGCGATCAGCAAGGCGGGCGTTGGAGACAACGATGTCTCGGACAGCCTGTCGTTCCGCAACGTCCACTACTTCGCCGCAGGCGCGACCCTGTTCGGTACGGAAGTCAAGGGCGCCTACGAGTTCGACGGTAAGGATTACAACGGGCGCAACATGCACGATGGTAAAGAATACACGACCTGCACCGACTGCCATGAAACGCACACCGGCGCGATCAAGATCGATGCCTGCTCTGACTGCCACGACGTGAGCACTGTGGAAGACCTGACCACCATTCGCGGCGCTGACAACGTGGAGAAGTCCGACGACACCATCGACTTCAACGGCAACGGTGATGTCGACGAAGGTATCGCGCAGGAGATCGCCTCGTTCCAGGATGCGCTCTACGCGGCTATCCAGACATACGCCAGCGACACAGCAGGCGCGGCTATCGCCTACTCGTCCGACTCGTACCCGTACTTCTTCGTGGATACGAACGGCAACGGCACGGTGGATGCGGACGAAGCAACCAGCGCCAATGGCTACAAGAACTGGACGCCGAACCTGCTGCGCGCCGCCTATAACTACCAGTACTCGGTGAAGGACCCAGGTGAGTTCGCGCACAACCCCCACTATATCCTCCAGGTGCTGTACGACAGCATTGAGGCGGTCGGTGGACCGGATGCGGTGGCGAACTTTACACGACCCCCAGTAGCGCCATCTGCGGATACGTAGCTGCATTTGTAGTACGGTACGCGAAAACGGTCGGGCATGTCCCGACCGTTTTTGTTTGGTAATCGTATGGTTGAGGCGGGCATCGTAGGGGCACGACATCTCGTGCCCCATGCGGATCAATTTGGCGCATTCTGAAGTATTTCCTTTGCGCCGCCGGAGGCTGAAAAGCCGTCCGGCTACGAGAAAACAAGCCACCTGAAGGTGGCTCTTGAGCCTGCTTGAGCAGGCTTCTAATGCTAGCCAGACGCTTCGAGCGTCTGGCGAACAGCGTGAGGTTCCTTATCTTGATGCGCATGGACATGATATGTCGTGTCTCTACCGTCGCAGATGATCCTTATTGCGGGATGTTCACTTGTAAAACAAAAACCGGGCGTTCAATGCCCGGCTTTGTGATCGAGATGTGTGTGATTGAGTGGGGTGTCAGTCGCTCGGTTCCTGGCTGAGTTCGCGGATCAGGGCGGCGTCTTTCTGCGCGTTTCGCAGCCGGATCACCAGGCTGAGGGCGTAAAAGCCAAGCACGCTGAAAACGACGGCGAGACCAAGCGCCAGATAAGAAGTTGTGTCGGGTGTCATGATGTCTCCTTACATCGACTCTTCGAGCTGCTGGCGCAGAACCTGCACGCGCTCGAAGGCATTTTCCAAACGGATGCGCCACCAGATCAGCGCGGGCGTGATCAGGACGCACCAGACCATCATGCTGACGCCCAGCGCCGCGCCCATGTTGGCGGTCATGGCGAACGAGCCTTCACCGTTCGAAGCGCTCGGACCGATCACCGTCGGGTGAATGGTGTCGGGGCGAATGCGGGTGATGATGAAGGTGAAAAAGACCGTCAGAATGGCGAAGATCGAGTAGACCGACGCCAGCTTGCGGCGCTGATCCGGGTTGGTGAAGGCGTTGCGCAGCATCAGGTACGCCGCGTAAGTCAGCGCCATGATCGCCGCCGAAGTCAGGCGCGGATCCCACGTCCACCAGGTATTCCACATCGGGCGCGCCCAGACCATCCCCGTGATCAGGGTGATGGCGGACAGCGCCAGCCCGACCTCGACGCCCGCCAGCGCCAGCGTATCCCAGCGCACGTCATGCGTGCGCAGGTAGGCGACGCCGCCGACGAACCCGCAGAAAAAGGCGACCGACGCGCCCATGAACGCGCCCAGGTGCATGTAGAAAATGCGCTGCACGTCGCCCTGGATGGCGTCCGTCCCGGCATACACCAGCGCCATGTACAGCGCGCCGATGAATCCCAGCACCGCCAGGATGGTCAGCCCCTTCAGAATGCGGTCGCGCCCCGGCAGCGGCAGCGAGAGACTCGCTGGCGCGGCTTCCGGCGCGGACACGTGTTGCGTGGTGCTCATATCGTTTCTCCCTTATTGATCGGTGCCGGAATCCAACTCGTCGTCGGAGCCAGCCTGTTCTTTCATCAGCGCCACGAGCCGCGTCTTGAGCGTGTCGCGCTGTTTGCGATACTGACTTTCTTCCACCTTGCCCTCGTGGTAACGCACGTCCAGGTCGGCAATCTGCTTGATCAGCGCATTCGGTGTGAGGACGACGGCGTGCCGCGAGTCGGTGCGCTCGCGCATGAAGAAGCCGAACGCCGCGCCGATGGCGAGCAGCCCCGCGCCGATCAGGACGTAGGCGACGATGCTGATGCCGTTGCCCGTCGTCGTGACGCTCCCGGCTGCCTGCGCCGAGGTCGCGCCGCTGATGGCGTAGCTCAGCGTGTCGCCCGCCGCGCGGGTGAGCGCGCCGCCGTAGCTGACGAAGGTGCGGTCGCCAAGCTGGCGCGTCCCCAGCGTGCTGAAGCCCGTGCCCGATACCGACATGGTTCCGGTCTCCGCCAGCACCTCGACCTCGCCGTTCAGGGCGTAGTCCATTGGCTGGCTGATGCTGACAGTGGCGTCGCCGGGGTACGCCACGCTGAAGGCGACGTGCATGATGTGGTCGCTGCCGGGGAGGACGGGCTGCGTGTCCGCCACCTGCGTTCCGTCTGAAGACACCAGATAGCTGCCGCCGGAGAAATCCTCGTAAGTCGCGCCCGCCGGAAGCCGGACGATCACCGACGCCGCGCCGCCGTCGACCTGGCGCATGTACGCGCGGTCAGACGTATTGCTGAAGCTGATAATCTGCACGACCTGCAACGTGCCGGGCTGTGTATCGGGTTGCAGCATCATCAACATGCTGCTCATCTGGATGTCGGTCGGGTCGTCCGTGACTTCGTAGATGCTCAGCGGGATGTCCATCTGCGTCTTGCTCGCGTCGCCCGTGACGACATCGCTGCTGTAGACCGCCTGCTCATACGAGGTGCTGACGATGTACTGCCCGCCCGTCTCCATCGGCACGTTCTCGAAGGTGTAGCTGCCGTCAGGGTTGACGGTGGTGTCGAAGGTTTGCGCCGACTGCGAATCGCTGCTGATGACGTGCAGGTTGAGCGCCAGATCAGCCGGGATGCTGCTGCCCGCCGTCTGGTTGGTGACCGTCCCGCTCACGACGCCCGTGACGTTGGTATTGTCCGCGCCGACTTCCTGCGTGGCGTTGGGCGGCTGCACCGCGCGCTCGGTCGATTCCGACGTGGGCGCGGGAGTCCCCGCTGGCGTTTCCGCCTGGACGACGGCTGCTTCGGTTGATGCCGGAGCAGGTATACCGCTCAGCGAATAAACGTAGTTGGCGACCGACCAGCGCTCGTCGTCGCTCAGCTTGTCCGCCCAGGGCGGCATCATCTTATCCATGCGCCCGTTGGTGATGATCTCGTACCAGTCGGCGGGCGTTGCGCCTTCTGCCGTCTGCGGATTGGTGAAGTCCGGCACGCCCGTGATCTGCCCGGACTGGACGAACTCGCCGTCGCCCTTGCCCGCTGCGCCGTGACAGCGCGTGCAGTTGGCGGCGTAGACCTGCGCGCCGAGCGCCAGGTCGGGCGCGGTTTGCGGCAGGCTGACCGGCTGCTGCGTCGGCGCGTTCGTGGCGGGCGGTAGGGTCGCCACAATGGCGGGTTCGCCCGCCAGACCGCCGCACCCCGCCATGACCAGAGCGAGCAAAGCCAGTCCAACCCATCGTTGAAGTCGTTTGATCATCATCTGCTCAGTTTCGTTTATCGGGTCGATTTGATGTAGCGCGCTATCGTCTGCTCAATCGCGTCGTCGAGCACGGCGTCGGGGTCGTCCCCGGCGGGCGGCTGATCGGTGCGGGCGGGCTTGGGCGGCTTGGCGGCTTTCCTGACGCCCAGCTTTTCCAGCGCCTGCAAAACCATCGCGCCGCGATCCGTCCAGTACGTCCGCTCGGCTTCGTAATCCGCTTCCGCCAGCTTGCCGGTCAGGTGGTCTTCGTCCACGTCGCGCAGCGACGCCAGCGTGCGCTCGTAAGTCGTCAGCAGCGCCTCGCGCTCTTTCTGGCGCGACAGTTCTTCGCCGCTGACGGCGTATTTCCGCCGCAGGATCGGCAGCGCCAGCCAGAGCGCGCCCAGGATGACCATGACGACCGCTGCAAGGATGCCTTCTGTGCTCATGCCTGCTTACTCCTGTGCCAGTTCGCGGTCGATCAAGGTACTCAACTGGGACTTCGTGATGCCCGCGTAAATGAACTGGGCGACGTTGCCGTGCTTGTCGATCAGGAAGGTCTCCGGCACGCCCTGAATGTTGTAGTCGTCGGAGATGCGCGTGCCCAGATCGGGAGCGTTGAGATAGGTGATGCCGAATTCCTGAAGGTACGCCATCGAGCGCGGACCGTTATCCGCGTAGGCGATCCCGACGAAGACCACGTCACCGCGATCCTTGTAGGCGTTCCAGGTGGCTTCCAGTTCCGGCGCTTCGTCGCGGCAGGGACCGCACCAGCTCGCCCAGAAATTGACCACCACGACTTTGCCTTTGAGGTCGGAGAGGCTGAAGGTCTGTCCGTCGAAGGTTGTCAGCGTGAAATCGGGCGCCTGACCGGAGGTCGGCTGCGTCGCTTGCTGGCGCGCCAGCGTCAGCCCGAAGACGCCCACCGCCATCAGAATGCCGACCAGCAGCACGATGGATCCCAGCCCGAAGCGGGCGGGCTTCCGTTCTTCCGGTTCCGTTAAGAGTGTTTCGTTCACAGGACTTGTTTGATCCATTACGTCCCTAGCCTTCTAAATCCTGCTCGATCAAATCCTGATACTTTTGCGCCGGGGGTGCTGCGTCGCCGGGCTGTGCGGGCGCGTTTCGCGCGCCCCGGCGGTTCAGGATCATCCGCCCCGCGATCAGCAGCACGCCCGCGATGATCACCCAGGGCGTGACCAGCGACAGCGCCCGCAGCGCGGTATCCATCGGCGTGCCGACCACGCGGTCGCCGAAGCGCTCGACGAAATCGGCGATGATCTGGTCTTCGGTTTTGCCCTGCTCAAGCTGAAGGCGGATTTCGTCGCGCCAGTCGGCGCAGGCAGCCGTGCCGCAGGTATCCAGCGTAATGTTCTCGCACACCGGGCAGTAGAGCTTCTTGGCGATGGCGTTCACCTGATCGTCGGTGATCGTCGTCGCGGGCTGATCCTGCGCCGCCGCCGTGAAAACCGCCGCGCACAAGAGCAGCAGAAGGATCAATGCCGGAGCAATCCAGCGTTTCATTCGTTATGCTCCCTTTCGCGCCATCCCCTTCGGGGTGAGAGCGCGAGCTTCCTGTCGAATACGCGCCGGGAGGATTTCCCGGGGCCACGCCGCCATCACCGTGCCGATGATCAGGACGAAGCCGCCCCACCAGATCAGGTTGATCAGCGGGTTGATGTAGACCTTGAAGGTCGCGGCGTTCTGCTCGACCGGCTCCCAGCCGACCAGAATGACGTAGAAGTCGTTTTCCACCGTGCTGTACGACCCGGCAATCGTGCTCGATTCCGTGCCGTTGGCAGAGGGGAAGAAGTCGCGGCGCGGGCGCAGGTGGGCGAGTTCCTGCCCGTTGCGCATCACCGTCACGTCGGCGATGTCCATCAGGCGACCGTCGTCGGCGACCTGCCCGCTGTTGAGGTCGTCGTAGCGCATGGTGTAGCCGCCGATCTCCAGACTCTGCCCGACGCCGAGCGTCTGCTGGGTCTCGATCTGGAACAGCGTGCTGCCGATCACGCCCAGCCCGATGATGGTGATGCCGAGGTGGACGAGGTAGCCGCCGTAGCGGCGCGGGTTGCGGTTATACAGCGCGCGGATCGACTGGAAGGGATTCTCGCGGTGGATTTTCCGCCGCGCCATCACGCCGCGATAGGTCTCGTAGAGCGCGACCCAGCCCGCCACCAGCACGATGCCGTAGGCGAGCAGCCCGCCGGGGCTGGTCACGCCGGTCAGGTAGAAGAAGACCAGCGACAGCGCCGTCAAAATCAGCGGGATGAGCAGCGACCGCCCCAGCCGCGAGAGCGACGTTTTGCCCCAGGCGGACAGCGGCGCGATGCCCATCAGGATGAACAGCGCGGCGAACAGCGGCGGCGTCACGCGCATGAAGTAGTCGGTGCCGAGCGTGATGTTGGTGTTCATCACCAGCTCGCTGATGATGGGCGCGCCGAAGCTGCCCCAGAAGATGGCGACGAACAGGGCGATGAAGACGAAGTTGTTCAACACGAACAGCAATTCGCGGCTGAACAGGCTGGTGTTGGTCTGGTCGTCGCGGAGTTCGCCCCGGCTGCGCCGCCACAGGATCAGGTAGACGGAGATGATGGTCATGCCCGCCCAGAAGAAGAACATCGGGTAGCCGATCTGGCTGCGTGCGAAGCTGTGAACGCTGTCCACCAGACCGCTGCGGGTGGCGAACGTCCCGAAGATCACGGCGCTGAAGGTGCCGATCACCAGGAACATGTTCCACGTTTTGAGCATCCCGCGCTTTTCCTGAATCATGACGCTGTGCAGGAATGCCGTCCCAATTAACCAGGGTAAGAACGCCGCGTTCTCGACCGGGTCCCAGCCCCAGTAGCCGCCCCAGCCGAGCACGTCATACGCCCAGCGCCCGCCCAGCAGCAAGCCGAGGCTCAAAAACAGCCATGCGACCAGCGCCCAGCGCCGCGTCGCCTTGATCCAGTTGGTCGAAAGGTCGCCGGACGCCAGCGCCGCCATCGCAAAGGCGAAGGGGATGACGAACGAGACGAAGCCGAGATAGAGCATCGGCGGGTGGATCGCCATGCCGAAGTGACGCAGCAGCGGGTTCAAGCCCTGCGCCGAGCTGGAAAGGCTGGTCAGGCTCGGCGCAATTGCGCCCAGCGGGATCAAGCCCGCCTGCACGACCTGCGCATCCGCCGGGTTGGTCGGGATGATCCACCAGCGCGCGAAGGGATTTTCGAAGAACAGCACCAGCCCGACGAAGAAGGCGACCACCGCCATCATGTAGGCGATGGCGTAGGGCATCAGGCGGCGCTGGCTTTTCCAGTTGAGCAGCACCGCCGCCGCCGCGAAGGCGCTCATCAGGAACGACCAGAACAGCAGCGAGCCGCTCTGCGACCCCCACAACGCCGTGAAGCGGAAGAACGTCGGCATGTCCGGGCTGGAGACCGACCAGACGTAGGCGATCTGGTACTGCTGCGTCATCAGGGCGGACGCCAGCGACGCAAGCGCCACCAGCATGAAGACGAAAGTCAGCAGGACGGCGTTGCGCCCGCTCAGGACAATCGCCTCGCTCTTGGCGATGCGCTCCCCGTAGAGCGACGCGCCGATGGCGTAGAGCGACGCCGCGAAGGCGAGGAACGTGGCGACGAGACCGATTTCAGCAAGCATAGGGAAAACCTCTCTCCTCGACGATAGGCGCTAAGCCGGGCGCTAGGCGCCGGCTTGTACCTGATTCGGGACGCTTTCCTGGTAGCGGCTGGGGCACTTCAGCAGCAGTTCGGTCGCGTAGAAGGTGCCGTCCTCGCCCAGCTTGCCGGTCACGATTGCCTGTGCCTCGTCTTGCAGCAGGTCAGGCATGACTTCGTTGTCGAGGTGAATCTTCAGGCGCGTCGCCGCAGGGTTGCTGACCGCTTCGTGCAGGGTGAGGGCGAGGTTGTCCGTCTCTTCGGGAATGTTGGCGACCGTGAAATCGAGCGAGAGTGTGCTGCTGTCGTAGACGATGCTGCTGCCGATGACCGCGCCGGACATGCGCACCGTCTTGCCCATGTAATCGGGGTTGTTGAGCAGGTCGTCGATGGTGATGAAGTAGCGCGCCCCGCTCGATGTCCCCGAAACGATCAGGTAAACGACGGCAGCCAGCATCAGCACACCGCCGATCAAAAACTTGAGATATTCCGAGCGGGTCTTGCGGGTCGCTCCAACGATACGGGGCTTTTCCCAGGTATTGTCCATATTGATACTCAGCGGGGCTGTCCGAGCGACAGGTAAGCCGAGATTTCTCCTTTCAAACTTTCTGCATGTAGGACGATATAACGTTATAAAATTTGTTGTACAATGTTATTAGAAATGCAGCGCTAGCGTACCTTAAACGAGACATGTTCACAAGAGAGCAGCGGCGTTTTTCCCACTGCGCTACCTTTCGTTCGCGCTCTCGTGAGTGGCTTTGATCCCCTCGGAACAAGCATCGACGCAGTGTATGTCGAAAACCGCCCGGCTGACCGAGCAGACTCGTCAACATGCTCACTTTACATGCCATTCAATGTTGTTCGGACGTATCGTTTAGATAAATCAACTGTAGCTGAATTTATTGTTCGATGAAATTTCATCCGTTACCTGTCCTTGGTGATGAATGTCATCAAGCCGAAAACGCGATTCACGACACAATAGGAATGTCCAGTACGGATGCCCGTTAAACTATCGTGTGGAAGTCAAGCGTGATGCCGCCCTTCACCAGCCTGCGCATGAAACTGATTCTCGTTTTCGTCGGGCTGATTCTGATCGCCGTCGCGGGAATGGGGCTGTACGGTTACTTCTTCACGCGGACGGCGCTTTACGGGCAGGTGCTGGAGCGCTCCAGCTATCAGGTGCATCTGCAAGCGGAAAGCATCGAAAGCTCGCTCCAGCAGGCGCGCGGCGATGCGCTCTACCTGAGCGTGCTGCGCAGCCTTCAGATGCTGCGCAACCTGCGCCGCGACGGCACGACGGACGATCAGGTGGCGCTGTGGCAGAACGAGGTCGCGCAGGATTTCCTGATGTTCTCCTCGGTGCGACCGATGTACCAGGCGATTCGCTATATCGACGCGCAGGGGCAGGAGATCGTCGGCGTCGAATCCGACGGTCACCGCGTCAGCGTGGTCAATAACCCGACCGACCAGTCCGACACCAACTATTTCCGCAGCACGCTGGCGCTCGATGCGGGCGGCGTCTACGTCTCCGCCTTCGCGCAGGAGCAGGAAACGACCAGTTCGGGCAGACCGTTCGTCCATTACGCGCTCAAGCTGCCCGACGACGACGGCATCGTCCTGATCGACCTGCACGCCGGTTGGCTGCTGCGCAACCTCCCGGCAGACCCCGGCGAAGACCTGTGGGTGCTGCTCGACCAGGACGGCAAGTATCTGGTCTACCCGGAGCAGTTCGACCCGGCGCAAAGCGGGCTGGATGTCAGCGCGATGCTCGGCGGTCAGCCGGGGCGCTTCGAGACCTCCGACAGCGTGCTCGTTTATGACGCGATCCATCCTTCCGATGCCACGCCGGAGCGCTTCTGGGTGGTTTACCGCCAGACGCCCAAGTCGCTGTTTTACGCCGACGTGACCACTTTCTACAGCACGACGACGGCGGTCATCCTCGGCGCGGTCATGCTCGCGCTGGCGCTCTCGCTTCTCGCCAGCGACCGAATCCTCAAGCCGCTGCTGGGGCTGGAGCGGCAGGCGGCGGCGTTCGGGCATGGCGGACCCGCTCCGGCGCTGCCGAAGCGGCTCTCGCGCGACGAGGTCGGCACGCTGACGCGCACGTTCGTCGAGATGGCGCAGGAGCTGGAGCGCAAGCGCAGCGAGGAGCATCGCCTGATCGAGAAGCTGATCAACGCGCAGGAAGAAGAGCGCAAGCTGGTCGCCTACGACCTGCACGACGGCTTGATCCAGCAGCTTGTCGGCGCGCGGCTGTACCTGACCAACTGCTGCGAGTTGTGTCGCCAGGACGGCGAGAGCGAATGTCGCGGCGTCCGGCAGGGCTGCGACACGCTGACCGAGGCGATCATCGAGGGCAGGCGGATCGTCGAGGGGCTGCGCCCGGCGGTGCTGGACGATCTGGGGCTGACCGAAGCGGTGGTCGAGGTGGCGCAGGCGAGCGCCAGCGCCGCGTCGTGGAATCTGGCGCTGGATGTTCAGAACCTGCCGACCGAGCCGGATAAAGCCGTCGGCGTGACGCTGTTCCGCATCGCGCAGGAGGCGCTCAACAACATTCGCAAGCACGCCAGCGCCAGTCACGTGTCGCTGAGCGTGCATAACGGCAACGGCATCGATCTGGTCATTCAGGACGACGGCAGGGGCTTCGAGCCGACGACGATCAGCGGCGAAGGGCACGGGCTGGGGGTCACGACTATGAAGGAGCGCGCCGCGCTCATTCACGGCACCTGCGAAATCCACAGCCAGCCCGGTCAGGGGACGCGCGTCCACGTCTGGGTGCCGCTGACGCCGCAGGTGTCGCTGCCTGCCGGCGAGCGAGAAGTCGAGGCGACATGATGGCAGATTTACCGGAAGACATGATCCGCGTCGTGATTGTGGACGATCACGGCATCGTCCGTCAGGGGCTGCGCGCGCTGCTCACCCGTCCGGGGATCGAGGTCGTCGGCGAGGCGGACGGCGGCGTCCCGGCGGTCGAGCTGGCGAAGACACTCCAGCCGGACGTGATGCTGCTGGACATCCGCATGAAGGACGGCGACGGGCTGCAAGCGCTCCCGCAGATCAAGGCGGTCTCGCCGCGCACCAGCGTGATCGTCCTGACCACTTACGCTAATCCCGGCTATCTGGCGCGCGCCATCAGCGGGGGAGCTGCCGGGTATCTGTCGAAGGAGACCGACCCGGAGCAGATCGTGCGGGCGGTGCGGGCAGCCGCCTCCGGCGACGAATTGATCGACCGGACGCTGCTGGAATCGGCGCTGGTGCAGGCGATTGACAACAGCACGCCGACGCCGGAGCCGCTGGAGATGCCCGTCGAGCCGCTGTCCGAGCGCGAATTAGATGTGCTGCGCCTGATGGTGAACGGGCTGTCGAACCTCGTCATCGCCGAGACGCTCAACATCAGCGTGCCCACCGTAAAGACGCACGTCCAGCACATCCTTCAGAAGCTGCACGTGTCTGACCGGACGCAGGCGGCGCTGCTCGCGGTACGCCAGCGGATCGTCACATGAGCGACCGGATGCACAGAATCATTCACGAGGGGGATGCAAGATCATACCGGCGGTTGATTACACAAGCGGTGCTCTTGAGGACAATCAAGAGGGCACGAAATCAGGCGGAGTCCGGGATGCTCTTGCGTTTGCGAACGGTTCAACTGGCGAGACTGGTGCCGATGACCCTGGCGGTCATCGGGAGCCTCGCGCTGACGTTCGGCGTCTTCGTGGCGGTGCTGACGATGACGCGGACGCCCGCCAATCACCCCGGCATCAACCTGCCGCTGCAGGGCGCGATCTACGTCGGCGATGACACCTGTTATACCTGCCACGCCGACCGCGACGAGGACTGGTCGCAGATGCTGTTTTCGCAGCCCGTAGCGAGTCCGGTGGCGAATCCGCAGGCGTCCGTCATCGACGTGAACGTCCACGAAGGAGTCCCGCAGGTCGGCATCGACAGCGGGGAGAGCGCGGAAGTGAAGGACGATGACGCGCAGTTCGCGGACAGCCCGGACAGGCAGCATTACGTCATAGCGACCGAAAACGTCTCGGCGCACTCGCCGGGTACGGTGGCTCCCAAGCTGGAGCAGCGGGACGCGCCGGATGGCGCCAATAAATGCGCTGCCTGCCACACGATCAAGCCGACGGTGGCGGCGGTGCGCTTACGTCGCGGGAACAGTCTGTGAGAGAACTCCACGCCGAACGCGCCGGTGAAGCACGCTGGCGCGTTTGCACGAGCGCAGCCCATAATAAAGCCGGGCGGCGCGGGTGGGCGATTGAAGAAGGACGATTAATGTGAGCAGATCACGAATCAGGTTTTTAGCCATTCTGGGCAGCGCGCTCGTCTTCGCCGGTATCGGTATTCTGGCGTTGGGGAGCTATCGCGTCCAGGCGCAGGACAACGCGCCGACTTACGTCGGCTCGAAGGAATGCGCCTCCTGCCATCGCAGTCTGGCGCGTGACCATGCCGACAGTAATCACGCGCTGGCGCTGCAAGAGGTGAGTCGCAAGCAAACGGAAATCCTCGCCGATTTCGACCAGGGCGAAGACGTGCGTCAGGTGCAGTTCCCCGGCGAAGACGCGCCGCGCGCCTTCACCGCCGACGACGTGGCTTTGGTGGTCGGCTCCGGTCAGCACGTTCAGCGCTACCTCTACGAAGTGGACAGGAACGACTACATGGTGCTGCCCGCCGAGTGGAACGTCGCCGCGCAGAAATGGGAGCCGCTCACGCTGGCGGACACCTGGCCCTCCGAAGCCTACAACTGGAATGACAACTGCGCCTACTGCCACACCACCGGCTACGACCCGGATCGCGGGCGCTGGAAGGAAATCGGCGTGCAGTGTGAAGACTGTCACGGACCCGCCAGCGAGCACGTCGATCTGGCGAAGAGCGCCGGGCGCAACCCCAGCGACGACGAACTGACCGCCATCCGTTCCGCTATCTACAGATCGTCCGATCCGCAGGTCTGCGGGCAGTGTCACAGTCAGGGTCAAAGCGCGGACGGACATCCTTACCCGGTGGGGTACACGCCGGGCGCGACCCTGACCGATTTCTTCACGCTCGTCGCCAACGACAGCGGCGATCACTGGTGGCTTACCGATCACGCCCGCCAGCCCAACATGCAGTACAACGAATGGCTGACGAGCAAGCACGCCACGTCGCTCAATGACCTTCAGCAGAGCAGCCACGCCGCCGACACCTGTTTGACCTGCCACAGCCAGGATGCGCGCCAGAACGCCAGCCTGATCGCGCAGGTCGAGTCCGGGGATCGGGACGGCGCAGCGCCGGACGCGCTCACGGTCACGACGGCGCAGTGGGGCGTCACCTGCACGACCTGTCACTACGAGCACGCCGACACCGACCAGCCTTTCCATCTGGTGGAGGAAGCCAACGCGCTCTGTACGAGCTGTCACACCAATCCCGAAGGCAGTACCCACATTCATCATCCGGTGACGGAGATGTTCCAGGGCGTGTCGCTCGTCGATGGGATTGACGGCGTGCCGGGCGTCCACTTCTCACAGGAGAACGGTCCAAGCTGCACGACCTGTCATATGCAGCAGCTTCCCGTCGACGCCGCCTCCAGCCGCGCCAGCCACAGCTTCAAGCCGATCTTGCCCGGCGAGTCGAGCGTGGTGTCGAGCGCCTGCGCGGGCTGCCACGACACCCTGACGACGACCGACCTCGAACTGCTGGTCAAGAACACGCAGGATGCGGTGCGCGCGCGCCTTGCCGCCGCGCAGGCGCGTCTGGAAACGGTGACAGAACCCGAAGCTGGCTCGGCGGATGCAGCGCGCTACCAGCAGGCGGTCGACGCGATTAACTTCGTCCAGAACGACGGCAGCTTCGGCATCCACAATTACGATTACGCCGACGCCCTGCTGAGCGCGGCGGAACGTGATCTGGCGGTGCTGACCAACTCCGTGACGCCGACGCCCACCTTCGCGCCGACGGTGACGCCGCCCAGCCAGATTGTGCAGGTGAGCGAGCCGGCGCAGGTAGTCGCCAGCGGCGTTCGCCCGGTCACCATCGTCGTGATCGCCGGGATCATCGGAATCCTCCTCGTCGCTGCTTTCGCCTTTTTCCGCAAACCCGGTGCTTAGGAGATTGTGATGACCGTAAGCACTCGACGCTTTTCCCTCGCCAAACTCGTGCTGGTGGCGGGCATTCTCCTGGTCATCTGCGGCATCCTGATGCTGCAGGTGGCAGCGGCGCAGGACGTGCAGACCACGCCCGAACTCAACGCCCAACCGACGGCGCAAGCCACCGTACAGCAGGCGGCAGCCACCCAGGAAGCGCCCGCCGCCAATGCATCGGGAGGTGACAGTTCGGAGCCGTCCAACGCCTACTGTTTGCTGTGCCACTCGCAGCCTGGCATGACCTGGACGCTGCCCAGCGGCGAAACCCTGTCGCTGACGGTCGATCCGCAGGTGCTCGCCGATTCGGTGCATGGCACGGCGAACGAGCACGGCGCGCTCAACTGCGCGGACTGCCACACCAATATGAGCTACCCGCACCAGCCCGACCCCGCTCAGAGCATCCGCGAGTTCCAGCTTGAGCGCTACCAAACCTGCGCGAACTGCCACGAGGACGAGGCGACGCGCTCGCAGGACAGCGTTCACGCCACCGCGCTCGCATCGGGCACGCTCGAAGCCGCCACCTGCGTCGACTGTCACGGCAGCCACGACATCCAGCAGCCCGACGTGCCCCGGCAGCGCATCTCGCTGACCTGCGGCAAGTGTCACGGCGCGATCTTCGAGCAGTACCGCACCAGCGTGCATGGCGAGGCGCTGCTGGTCGAGAACAACCCGGACGTGCCGACCTGTATCGACTGTCACGGCGTCCACAACATCAGCGACCCGACGACGAACCTGTTCCGCGTGCGCTCGCCCGAATTGTGCGCCAAGTGCCACGCCGACGAGCAGATGATGGCGAAGTACAACATCACCACCAACGTCTTTGAGAGCTATCTGACCGATTTTCACGGCACGACGGTGGCAATGTTTGAGCAGGAAGACCCGAACGTCGCCACCAACAAGGCGGTCTGTTACGACTGTCACGGCGTCCACGACATCCAGCGGGTCGATGCCAGCAACAGCCGGGTGATCCGCGAAAACCTGCTGACCACCTGCCGCCAGTGTCACCCCGGCGCGACCGCCGACTTCCCGGCGGCGTGGGTCGGGCATTTCCCGCCGACGCTGGAATCGCACCCGCTGCTGTTCGTCGTCAACACCTTCTATTCGATCTTGATCCCCGGCGTGATCGCGGCATTCGTGTTCCTGGTGTTGACGGACATCTACCGGCGTATCAGACAGCGCCGGAACAGACACGCAAAGTCTGGAGAGTAGGCTAATGGAGCAACAGGTACAGGTAGAACGACCCCAGCAGTATAGGCGCTTTGCTCCCCTCCAGCGCATGGAGCACGTGCTGCTCCTGGTCACGTTCACGGGTCTGGCGCTCACCGGGCTGCCGCAGAAATTCGCCGCCGAAGAGTGGGCGAAGACGATGATCGGGCTTTTCGGCGGGATCGAGAGCATTCGCATCATCCACCATTTCCTGGCGACTCTGCTGATGGCGGAGGCGATCTTTCACGGCGGCGTGCTCAGCTATAAGCTCTACGTGCTGGGACGCCACGCCACCATGCTGCCCGGCGTCCGCGACATCCGCGACGTGCTCAACTGGATTGCCTTCAACCTGGGTCTGCGCGGGGAACACCCGCATCTGCCGCGCTACAACTTCGGCGAGAAGGCGGAGTATCTGGCGGTCGTCTGGGGCACGATTGTCATGGCGATCACCGGCTTCATGATGTGGAATCCCATCACGACCACCCGCTTCCTGCCCGGCTCGATCATCCCGGCGGCGCGGGCGGCGCACGGCGGCGAAGCCGTGCTGGCGGTGCTGGCGATCATCGTCTGGCACATGTACAACGTGCATGTCAAGCGCTTCAACAAGAGCATGTGGACGGGTAAGCTCTCGCGCGAGGAGATGGAAGAAGAGCACGCCGAGGAACTGGAAGCCATCGACCAGGGCGAGACCGAACTCGTGCCGCCGCCTGAAATCATCGCCCGGCGCAAGCGGCGCTTCTGGCCCTACGCGGTGGTCATGACGATCCTGCTCACCAGCGGGCTGATCTGGTTCATCACCTCCGAGAACACGGCGATCAAGACCGTGCCGCGCCAGAACATCGTCGTCTTCGCGCCGGAGGTGACGCTGGCAGCCGGGGACGCAGCCGATGGCGCTGCCATCTGGCCCACGCTGCGCTGCGCGCGCTGTCACGGCGACGCGGCGACCGGCGACCCGACCACGCCCTCACTGCGCGGGCTGGACATGACCTTCGATCAATTCTACGCGCAGGTGCGCACCGGCGTGCCGGGCAAAATGCCCGCCTTCAGCGCGGGCGAGATACCCGACTCGTATCTGCTGCATGTTTGGACGTGGCTGATACAGGGGGGCGAGACCGCTACGGAACAGGCACCTGCTTCGTAAGGCGGTGTTGGGACTGATGGCGCGGTTTCCGGTGACAACCGACACCTTGATCAATCCCCTTGTTTCGTAAATGATAAATGTAAGAAAACACCGTTGGACGGATGCCCAACGGTGTCTCAATAGTTCTCGTTCTGGTCGGTCTTTCAGGCGTGCTTGCTCAGTTCGTTGCGCAGCGCGGTATCGCGCTTGCTCTGCCAGCGGTCGACCAGGATGCCCAGGCTAATCAGGATAATGACCGGGACGCCAATGCGAACCAAGAAGAGGACTGCCACAGCCAGGATTGTGAGGATTTGCTCCATGATGTTCTCCATTGCACTCGTTGTCTTCTTTATGATCTCAGCATATCAAACGCGGCAGCGTCTCGTAAATCACCTAATCCCCCTACGACGAATGGGGTGTTCGCCCCACGCCGCCGATACTATGTGTACGGCATATACCTGAAACGAACGATGCCATGTTCTCCATCCCCTGGGACGAAGCCCTGATTATCATCTTTTTTTTCTATGGGCTTGCCTTTTACTCGATGGGGCTGGCGCTCTTCGTCGAGTCGGGGCGCGCGTCCGAGCTGGGCTTTGCCCGCTCGATGCGCCTGCTGGCAGGGTTCGGGATTCTGCACGGCGTCCACGAATGGCTGGACATGGTCGAGCAGGGTGTGTTGGTCTACCACCAACAGCCGATCTACACCTGGCTGCTGTGGCTGCGGCTGGCGATCCTGGTCACGTCGTTTCTGGCGCTGATGCTGTTCGGCGAGCAGCTTCTGGTGCAGGCGGGTGTCAGCCCGATGCCCAAATGGCAGCTTACTATCGGCGCGGCGACCTGGTACTTCGTCTCCTGCATCGTCGTGCGCGTCTCCTATAATCTCAACGACCTGACCTGGTTGCAGGCTGCCGACGTGCTGGCGCGCTACGTCCTGGGGATACCCAGTGGTCTGCTGGCGTGCTGGGCGCTCTGGCGTCAGCGACAGATTTTTCATGAGCGCGGCATGGACTTGTTCGTGCGCGATCTCACCATCGGGGCGATCTCGCTGGCGCTCTACGGCATCGTCGGTCAGTTTTTCACGCAGCCGAGCGCGATCTTTCCGTCCAACTTCATCAACAGCGATCTGTTCCAGAACCTGTTCGGCTTCCCCATCCAGCTTCTGCGCGCGGTGATGGCGGCGGTTGTGGCGATTGCGATGATCCGCGTCCTGCGCGCGCTGGAAGTCGAGAACGAGCAGCGCCTGACCGCGATTGAGCGCGCGCGTCTGGAGACGGAAGCCCTCAGCCGCGAGGAACTGGCGCGCCTGAACATCGAGTTGCAGAGCGCCAACGAGGAAGCTGAGCGGCTGCTCCAAGAGGTGCAGCGGCGCGACGCGGTGCGCGGCGAACTGCTCCAGCGCATCACCAGCGCGCAGGAATCGGAGCGCCAGCGCATCGCCCGCGAGCTGCACGACGAGACCGGGCAGGCGCTGACCGGGCTGGCGCTGGGGCTGCGCGGGCTGTCGGCGCAAAGCAAGATCGCGCCCGAAGACCTGTCGCGGCGGCTGGCGATGCTCCAGGAGATGGCGACCACTTCACTGGGCGAACTGCGCCACCTGATCAACGACCTGCGCCCGCCGCAGCTCGACGACATGGGGCTGGCGGCGGCGCTGCGCTGGCTGGTCGACCGCTTTCAGGATACCGGTCAGCCGCAGCTTACGCTGGAAGTGCGCGGCGCGGCTCATCCGCTGCCTTCCGAGGTCGAGACGACGCTCTTTCGCATCGCTCAGGAAGGGCTGAACAATGCCATCAAGCACGCGCAGGCGGCGCATATCTGGATGACACTGGATTACAACGACGGCGTGGCGCTGACCATCCGCGACGACGGCAAGGGCTTCGACCCGGTCGCCGCGACGACTCCCAGCAGTATCCGCACGTCGTGGGGATTGATCGGGATGCAGGAGCGCTCCAACCTGATCAACGGCGTGCTTACGCTGCACTCCGCGCCGGGCAGCGGCACGACCTTCACCATACGTTTGAACGAACCGCAAGCTACGGAGGTAGTCGATGCCGATCAAAGTGCTGATCGTTGATGATCATGCGGTCGTCCGCGCGGGGGTACGCATGTTGCTGGAAAGCGACCCCGAACTGACCATCGTCGGGGAAGGCGAAAACGGCGACGATGCCATCCGGCTGACGCAGGAATGCTCGCCTGACGTGGTCTTGATGGACGTGACCATGCCGGGCGTGGACGGCGTCGAAGCAACCCGCATGATCAAAGCGCTGCCGTCAGCGCCAGCCGTGTTGGCGCTCTCGATTCACGAGGGGACGGACTACTTCTTCCACATGTTGCAGGCGGGCGCGTCCGGCTACGTGCCCAAGCGCGCCGCGCCGGAAGAACTGCTGCGCGCCATCCATGCGGTGGCGCAGGGCAACGTCTTTCTGGAGCCGAGCGTCGCCAAAGACATCGTCTCGGACTACCTCTCGCGGGTGCAGGACGGGCGCGAGCACGACAGCTACGATGGGCTGACCGACCGCGAACGCCAAATCCTCACCTACATCGCCGAGGACGCCACCAACGGGGCGATTGCCAACACGCTCAACATCTCGGTCAACACGGTCGAGCGGCACCGCGAGAACATCATGCACAAGCTCAACCTGCACACGCGCACCGAACTGGTCAAGTATGCGATTCGCAAGGGGCTGATCTCGCTCGACGACGTGTAGTTTTGGCCAGAAAGTGGCAGCACTGAACTCGGTGACTTCGCAATTTCTTACCCCCACAGGTGCCAGACGGTGACGATCATAACCTGCATCCTGTGACACTTCCCTCTGATGAACGCGGCAGACGTATTCTAAAATCCAATTTAGGGAATATCCGCATCTTTCTACAGACGGATGTTCGGATGATGAAATAGTCTGTTTTCACTGCACGAACGGGTTTTTATGATGAATTTTCGCGCGCTTCCCGTTTGGAAAATCAGGATTGTCGCCCTCGCCACCAGCGGTATTGTGCTGGTCGCGTGCGGGCTGTTCCTGCTGAGCACATCCGGTCGCGGTGCATGGACAAAGCGCTGCCGCCGATACGCCTCAAACTGTCGCCGCCGCTCAAGCCACCGCTGAGGCGACGCAGAGCGCCGCCGCCGCGCAGGACAACCCTGCTGACGCGGCGAATTACGTCGGCTCGACCGAGTGCCGCTCGTGCCACCGCAGCGTCGCCAGCGAGCACGCCGATACGCGCCACGCCCTGACGCTTCAGGACGGCAAGCCCAAGAACATTCTGGGGGACTTCGACCAGGGCGAGGACGTGCGTCAGGTGCAGTTCCCCGGCGAGGACGCCCCGCGCGCCTTCACCGCAGAGGACATCGCCTACGTCGTCGGCTCCGGTCGCTACGTCCAGCGCTACCTCTACAAAGCGGATCGCAACGAGTACATGGTGCTCCCGGCGGAGTGGAACGTCACCGAGCAGAAGTGGGAGCCGTATACGCTGGCGACCGACTGGCCCGATCCCGCCTACGACTGGAATCAGAAATGCGCGGGCTGCCACACCACCGGGCTTGACCCGGATCGCGGGCGCTGGAAAGACGACGGCGTCCAGTGCGAAGACTGTCACGGACCCGGCAGCATCCACGTCGATACCGCCAAGGAAGTCGGGCGCAACCCCACCGATGCTGAAATCGAGCAGATACGTTCGACCATCGTCGTCAGTTCGGACGCGCAAGTCTGCGGGCAGTGTCATAGTCAGGGGACTGATCCGCAAACCGAGCGACCCTTCACCGTCAACTACCGCCCCGGCGACGATTTGGCGCAGAGCTTCACGCTCTCCGAGCCGGACGACAGCGCCCACTGGCGTTCCTCCGGTCACGCCGCCAGCCAGAACATGCAGTACAACGAATGGCTGCGCTCCGGGCATTCGCGCTCGCTTCAGAGCCTCGAAGCCAGCAGCTACGCCGACGATACGTGCCTTGAATGTCACAGCGCCGATTACCAGCTCACGGAGCAGCTCCAGACGGAGCAGGCGGCGGGCGACCGCGCTGGCGAAGCGCCCGCATCCGTCACGCTGGCGACCGCCCAGAACGGCGTCACCTGTACGTCGTGCCACACCATGCACGGCGACACCGGGCAGGATTTCCAGCTTTCGCAGGAGCCGTATCAGTTGTGCGTAAGCTGTCACGCCGATGATCGCTTGCAGCAGGTTCACAACCCGGTCAAAGCCATGTTCGAGGGCGAGCAGGTCATCGACCAGCTCGCGGGCGTGCCGTCCAAGCACTTCACCGAAGGCGCGGTCTGTACCGACTGTCACATGCCGCTGACCGTCGAGGCGGGCACGACCTGGTATTCGGGCAGCCACACCATGACGCCCGTGTTCCCCGGTCAGGCGACCGGCGACCAGCCCAATTCGTGTACGGGCTGTCACACAGACCTCAGCCGCGAGTACATGCAGCACTTCGTCGAAGAGATTCAGTCCGGCATCCTCAAGCGGCTGACCGACGCACAGGCGGCGGTCGAGACGAGCACGGGCGACATTCCGTCGTGGGTGACGGACGCGCTGGCATTCGTCTCGAAGGATGGCAGCCTGGGCGTCCACAATTTCTCGTATGCCTCCAAGCTGCTCGACGCGGCTTCGCTTGAGCTGGGCATCTCCCAGCCGACCGTGCCGTCCAACGTCTCCACGCGCCCGGTCGAAGACCCGACCGACTGCGCCGAATGCCACGCGGAGGAATACCGCCAGTGGCAAGCCTCGCCGCACGCCAACGCCTCGCTGATCCCGGCGTTCCAAACGGAATTCGCCGCGCAGGGGCGTCCTAGCTACTGCATGAGCTGTCACGCCTCCGGCTACGACCCGCGCACCGAGAAATACGTCTACGAGGGCGTCGTGTGCAGCGACTGCCATTACATGACCGGGAATACGCAGCACCCGCCGGGACCCGTCGAAGTGGCGACCGATTCGGCGCTGTGCGGCACCTGTCACACCGGCGCGCACGCGCCAACTTACGACGAATGGCTGGTCAGCAGCCACAGCGCGGCGGGCATCGACTGCGTGGACTGCCACACGCCGCACAACAACGGGCTGATTCTCGGCGATGTCAACAGCACCTGCGAGTCGTGCCACGCCGAAGCCAAGACCGACGACATCCACATGGGGCAGAATATGTCCTGCGTCGACTGCCACATGGCGAGGCAAACGCAGGCGAACGGCGTGTTCGTCGTCCAGACCGGGCATTCCATGTCGATTGATCCCGGCATCTGCGCCAACTGTCACGGCAACATCCACCTGCTGAGTAAAGGCGAAAGCAACCTGACGGATCAGCAGCAAAGCAAGCTGACCTCGCTCGAAACCCAGGTGGGGCAGCTTCAGACCACCGCCGAGGACAACCTGAACACGGGCATCGTCGGCGGCGCAATCGGCGCGCTGGTGCTGGTGATCATCATCTTCGTGATCATGCGTTTCGGTAGGCGGTTATGATGACCGAACAGACGCCTGAAAAGACACGCGACCACACGCGCGAACTGACGCGGCGCGAGTTCGTCCGTCTGGCGTTGGGGCTGGGCGTCGGGCTGGTGGGCGCGGAGTGGGTCTGGGAGTGGTTCCGGGTTCACAACGATCCCTTCGCGCAGGCGGAAGAAGGCGCTCCCAGCGATGGTCCCTACTGGGCGATGGTGATCGACCTCGACAAGTGCATCGGCTGTCACCGCTGCGTCTATGCCTGCGAAGCCACCAACGACACCCGCGAGGGGCATCTGTGGAACATTCTGGTCGAAGACAAGACGACCTACGAGAAGCCGGTCTTCGTCACGCGCCCGTGTATGCACTGCGAAAACGCGCCCTGCGTCAACGTCTGCCCGGTACACGCCACCTACCATCGTCCTGATGGCTTGGTGGCGATGGACTACGACCGCTGCATCGGCTGTCGCTACTGCATGGTCGCCTGTCCGTATGGCGTGCGCGTCTTCAACTGGGAGGATCGCACCGACACCAATCCGCAGATCGGCGTGTGGGGCGAGCCGGAAATCCCGCGCCGCCCGCGCGGCGTCGTCGAGAAATGCACCTTCTGCGCGCACCGCATCGACAAGGCTGCCGACGGTATTCTGCGCCCCGGCTACGACCGCGCCGCCACGCCCGCCTGCTGCAATATCTGCCCGACGGAGGCGCGCCGGTTTGGCGACCTGCGCGATCCGAACAGCCCGGCGTCCGTTGCGCTCAAGGATCGCCAGTCGGTCGTGCTGCGCCCTGAGCTGGGCACCAAGCCGCGCGTCTTTTACCTGCTGCCGAAAGCATAGTATGCCGAGGGCATGATGATGAGAATCGTTCAGCGTATCGGCATTTTCTGGGTCTGGATCGGCATCCTGCTGATCGCCATCGGCATCGGGCTGTACGGCGCGTTTCAGGTTTTCACGCGCGGTCTGGTGGTGACCGGGCTGAGCGACGGCTCGCCCTGGGGCATGTGGATCACGCTCGACCTGTCGTGCGTGGCGTTGAGCGCCGGAGCCTTCTCGCTTTCGGCGATCACGTATCTGCTGGGGCGGGAGACGTATAAGCCGCTGGCGCGCGTCGCCGTCTTCATCGGTCTGCTGGGCTACAGCGGCGCGATGCTCTGCCTGCTGCTCGACATCGGGCGCCCGGATCGCTTCTGGCATCCCTGGGTCTTCTGGAACACGCACTCGATGCTCTGGGAGGTCACCCTGTGCATCACCCTCTACTTCTCGGTGCTGCTGCTGGAAGTCTTCCCGATGGTGATCGAGCTGTCGCTGTTCGACCGCTTCACCTTCCTGCGCAAGCTGGGGCATCGCATTCACCGCTACGCACCGACGCTGGCGGTGATCGGGCTGTGCCTCTCGCTGCTGCACCAGTCGAGCCTGGGCGGCACCTATGGCGTCGTGATCGGGCGCGCCGCGCTCTTCCGCGCGACCATGCCGCTGCTGTTCATCGTCTCGGCAATCGCGGCGGGGATGGCGTTCACCGTCCACATGACGCTGCTGGTGCAGTGGGTGGGCAAGCGCAGGCTCGTGCCCAACGCCGTGCTGTTCGAAGTCGGGCAGATCGTCGGCGCGGTGCTGCTGCTCTACCTCTACATGCGCTTCTGGGACACGACCGCCGGGAGCTACGGCTACGTCCCCGGACGCACCGAGGCGGATACCGTCCTGATGAGCGGACCGTTCGCCGTCTCGTTCTGGGCGTGGGAGATGATCCTCGGCGGGGTGGTCGCCGCCTTCCTGCTGATTCGCGCGCGCGGTCGCCAGAGCATCCTGCTGCTGACCATCGGCAGCGGGCTGGTGCTGGCGGGGCTGGTCGCCAACCGCTGGCATACGACGCTGATGGCGTTCACACAGCCGCTCTCCACCAGCCCGCCGCTGCAAGACCCGCTGGTCACGCCCTACACGCCCTCCTGGGCGGAATGGGCGACCGCGATGGGCGTCGTGGCGATCCTGACGCTCGGCTTCAGCCTGGGGATGCACTACCTGCCCGTCTTCCGGGGCGAGCCGCTCGGCGAACCCGATCAGCCCGGCGAGCCGAAAGCAGCGGAAGCGCTTGAGCAGGTCCCGCAGGCAGCAAGCGGTCGGTAGTGCGCCTCACTTGTCGAGGATGATCAGGTTGGCGAAGCTCGCCGCCAGGATTTTCATCCCGTACTTGACGAAGCGCACCTGCACTTCTTCGTCCTGCCCGTCCGGGCGGCTGGTGATGACCGTGCCCTCGCCGAACTTCGCGTGATAGACGCGCTGCCCGGTCTTGAAGCGCAGCTCGCGCTGCTTGCGCGCCGCCTTCTCGAATGAGATGATGTTGTTCGGCTTGGACAACTCGCGCTCCCAGCGCGTGGCGGTCTCGTAGCCGGTGCGGTCGCGCAGCGTTTGCAGGCGCGGCGAGAGTCCCTCGGTCAGCTCCGGCGGGATGTCGCCGAGGAAGCGCGAGGGGATGCCCGGCACGCTTTCGCCCCACAGCGAGCGCCGGAAGGCGTAGGTCAGGTAGAGGTGATCCTTCGCCCGCGTCACGCCCACGTAGAGCAGGCGGCGCTCTTCCGCCATCGCGTCCGGCTCGCTGAACGAGCGCGAATGCGGCAGCAAGCCATCCTCCAGCCCCGTGATGAACACGACCGGGAACTCCAGCCCCTTCGCCGCGTGCAGCGTCAGCAGGGTCACGCCGTCTTTCTCGGTGTCGAGCGTGTCGATGTCGGAGACGAGCGCGGTATCCGCCAGAAAATCATTCAGTTCGAGGTCTTTTTTGTCGGAGATCAGACCGCGCAGCGCGGCGACGTTCTCGTTGCGTTCCTGAGCTTCCTCGTTGGTCTCGCTGATCTCGGTCAGGTACAGGCTGTAGCCGATGCGCGCGACCAGCTCGTCGAAGACGATGGTCAGGTCGTTGTGCGCCGCCAGCGCTTGCAGGTCGGTGGTCAATTCGGCGAAGCCCACGAAGGCTTTCGCTGCCCGCCCCGTCAGCGGCGAGCTGACGCCGCGCACCAGCGCGTCGAGCGCTTCGGCGGTGGTCATCTGGTTCTGCCGCGCCCACTCGGTGAACTGCTCCAGTGACTTCTTGCCGATGCCGCGCCCCGGCACGTTGACGACGCGCTCGAAGCTGACCGCCTCGTTCGGGTTGTTGATCACGCGCAGATAGGCGACCAGATCGCGCACCTCGCGCCGCTTGTAGAAGCCGACCCCGCCGACCAGCTTATAGCTGACGCCGTACTTGACGAAGGCTTCTTCAAACGCGCGCGACTGGGCGTTGGTGCGGTACATCACGGCGAAGTCGCGGTAAGCGTAGCCCTCGCGCTTGCACAGCCGCGTGATTGTGTTGATCACGTAGTCGCCTTCTTCGCCCTCGCTGTAGGCTTCGTAGATTGTCACCAGCGCGCCGCCCTGACGATCCGTGAACAGCGCTTTCGGCGTGCGGTGGATATTCTTGTCGATCACGGCGCGCGCGGTGTCGAGCACGATCTGGGTCGAGCGGTAGTTCTGCTCCAGCAGGATCACGCGCGCCTCCTGATAGTCGCGCCGGAACTGCTGCACGTTGCGGTAGTCCGCGCCCCGGAAGGCGTAAATGCCCTGATCCTCGTCGCCGACCACGAAGACGTTCTCCTGCGGCTCGCCCAGAATCTTCACCAGTTGATACTGCGCCTGGTTGGTGTCCTGGAACTCATCCACGAGGATGTGTTCGTAGCGCTGCTGGTATTTCTCGCGCACGTCGGCGTTGTCGCGCATCAGCAGCGCCGTCTGCATGAGCAGATCGTCGAAATCCATCGCGTTGCTGGTGATCAATCGCTGCTGGTACGCCGGGTACACGCGCGAGACGACCTCGCCGAAGTAGTCGCGGCTGACGTACTCGCCCGGCTCGATCAGCTCGTTCTTGGCGGTCGAGATGGCGTTGAGCACGCCGCCAGGCTTGAAGCGCTTGTGGTCGAGGTTCATGTCTTGCAGGATGCCACGGATTACTGCCATCTGGTCGTCGGTGTCGTAGATCACGTAGTCGCGGTCGTAAGGTGTGTGATCCGCCTCAATGCGCAGCAGGCGCGCGCAGATCGAGTGGAAGGTGCCGATCTGCAAGCCGTCGAGGTGCCCGCCGAACAGCCGCTCGACGCGCTCGCGCATTTCGGCGGCGGCTTTGTTGGTGAAGGTCACGGCGACGAGCCGATACGGCGGAATCCCCACTTCGCGGATCAGGTAGGCGATGCGGTGGGTCAGCACGCGCGTCTTGCCGCTGCCGGGACCCGCCAGCACCAGCACCGGACCATCGCCCGCTGTGACCGCCGCGCGCTGCTGCTCGTTGAGGATGTCCAGTAAATCACTCGCCATTGTTCGCTCCCAACGTGGGTCTGTTCTGGAACAATTGTACCAAACAATCGCCGGATGCTGCACTCCCCCTCACAGAGCGACGAGGATACGTTGAAATAGCCCAGTCTGAGCCTGCGCTGAGAAACTTAAACGTTTCACCCTCTATTTTCTAGGGTTCCTATTCGCCGCTTCATTCAGTATAATTAAATTTGTAATTAACTTACTGGCGAAGCGATAATGGAGTATGGATAATGGCTGACAATACAGATCGTGGGACGTGGGACAAGATCGCTGGCAACTGGAAGCAGTTTCGTGGGGAAGTCCGCAAGCACTGGGGCAAGCTGACCGACGACGACATGGAGCAAATTCGCGGGCAGCGCGACATCCTCGCCGGGAAGATTCAGGAACGGTACGGCATCGCCAAAGACGAAGCCAACCGCCAGCTTGACGCCTGGGAGAACGAGCAGCGCTCCTAATCCCCACCCGAACCAGTCAACAGGAACCGTCCGCAGCAGCGGGCGGTTTTTTGTTGCCCGGCGGCACAAGTTTGCGGATCGCTCTCATTTCTGGCAATATTAAGCCGAACGTTCGCCTGAACAGAGAAGGAATGGATGTTCCAGGACCTTCCACAACTTATCCGCGTGGAACTGGCGCGTGTGCTGCTGGTCGTGATCGTCTTCAGTATGATCGGGCTGCTGCGCAGCTTCGTGACCTGGCTCCTCGCCAAACCACTGGAACGACTGCTGCAGCGGGCGGGGCAGGATGGTCTGGAGAAGACGATCCGCAGGCTGGTCTCGACGCCTGTCGGCTACCTGCTGCTGGCGCTGGCAATCGACCTCAGCGCGCGCATCCTCGAAGTCAGTTCGGGCGGGATGGCGTTCGTTGTCGGCATTACGCGCACGCTGATCATCATCGCCATCGCCCTGACGGTCTACCGGCTGGTCGAGGTGGTCGTGCTGTCACGGCGGCACCTGTTCCGCTTCACCGGGCTGGCGATTGACGAAGCGCTGCTGCCCTTCATCCGCACGGGTATCCGCCTGCTGGCGATTTCGCTGGCGCTGGTCATCATCGTGCAGATATGGGGCTACGATGTCAGCGGGTTGATCGCGGGGCTTGGTATCGGCGGTCTGGCGATCTCGCTGGCGGCGCAGGAGACGCTCTCGAACATTTTCGGCTTCGCCGCCATCGTCAGCGACCGCCCCTTCGTGGTGGGCGAATACGTCGTCACCAAAGACGTGGAAGGCGTGATCGAGCGGGTGGGCTTGCGCTCGACGCGCGTGCGCCAGCTTGATCAAGCCATCGTCGCCGTGCCGAACAGCGTCCTGGCAGCCTCGCCGATCCTGAACTGGTCGCGCCTCGCCAAGCGGCGGATCGACTTCATTCTGGGCGTCACCTACTCGACTCGCCCCGACGACATGGAAGAACTGCTGCATCGGCTGCGCACCATGCTCTCTGAGCGCGAGACGGTTGACTCCAACGCCATCATCGTCTATTTCATCGAATTCGGCGCGTCGGCGCTCAACGTCATGGTGCGCTGCTACGTCAACATTGCGGATTGGACGGAATTCACCGCCGAAAAGGAGCGTATTCTACTGGAAGTGATGCGCGTCGTGGAAAGCCTCGGCTTGCAGATCGCCTTCCCAAGCCGATCAGTCTACATCGAGAATTTTGGCAAGATGCCGGCTCCTCCCGAATCAACGCTGGAGCAATCGAACATCCAACAGGCAAATCGCTTATCCTCTGAGGATCAGTGAGGTCCATCATGCGTCTGTATTTTTTCCGTCACGGTATTGCGCACGACGCCGATGAGAATACGCCCGACGCGAAGCGTCAGCTCACCGACGAAGGGATCAAACATACGCGCCACGCGGCGCGCGTGCTCAAATCGCTGGGTGTCAAACCGAAGCAAATCTACAGCAGCCCGCTGACCCGCGCGCAGGAGACCGCCAGCATCATCGGGCGGATGCTCGGCAAGGACGTGCAGATTCGCAACGAACTCGCCCCCGGCTTCAGCATTCACGCCGTCGAGACGCTCATCAAAGGGCTGGGCGACAACGACGAAGTGCATGTTCGTCGGGCACGAGCCGGACTTCAGCACGACGATCTCGTCGCTGGTGGGCGGGCGCGTGGTCATGAAGAAAGGCGGGTTTGCGCGCGTGGACATCGTCATGCAGCAGCCGCTGCTGGGCGAACTCGTCTGGTTGATCGCGCCGAAGATTTTCGAGACGGTGAGCAATAAATAAGTAGAATCTCGCACGTCAGCGTTCGTTGGAGGAGTATAATTTCACGGGTTTTTAATAACTGCCTGCTAAACTTCGGCAGTGGTGTAAGCAGAAGAGAAGGATAGGCGAAATGGCAAAGATCGCAATTCATGGGTTTGGACGGATTGGGCGCACGGCGATGCGCATCGCCCTTCAGAAAAACCTGTTCGTCCCGGTGTCGATTTCCGATATTCGGGATGCGCAGACCTTCGCGGCATTATTCGAGGTGGACACCAACTACGGGCGCTGGCACGAGCCGGTCGAAAGCACCGACGACAGCATCACCGTCGGCGGGCGCGAAATCCCCTATATCAACAGCATGAACGATCTGCCTGACTGGGGCGCGATGGGTGTCGATCTGGTGATCGACTGCACCGGGCGGGCGACCCGGCGTGAAGGCGCGCAGGCGCATCTGGATCGCGGTGCGAAGCGCGTGCTGGTCAGCGCGGCGAGCAAATCGCTGACCGACTGCGACGCCGTGCTGCTGCCCGGCATCAACATGCAGGACTACGACCCCGCCAAGCATCACATCGTCAGCATGGCGAGCTGCACCACCAACGGGCTTGCGCCCGTCGTCAAGGTGCTGGTGGAGAACTACGGCATCGAGGCGGGCTTCTTCTCGACGGTGCATTCCTACACCAACAGCCAGGCGCTGACCGACCAGCCGATGAAGGATCGCCGTGACTCGTGGGCGGCGGTCGAGAACATCATCCCGTCGTCGTCCGGTGCGGCGAAAGCCCTGCTGTTCATCTGGAAAGACCTCAAGATCACGGGTAAAGCCTACCGCGTGCCGACCCGCACCGGCAGCATCGTCGAGCTGAACGCGATGCTCAACAAGCCGACGACCGTCGAGGAGCTGCGCGACCTGTTCCGCAAGGCGGCTTCGACCGCCCCGCTGCAAGGCGTGATGGGCGTGCTGGAAGACGAATGGTCGTCGTCACGCATCGTCGGCGATTCGCACTCGTCGATTGTCGATCTCCCGCTGATCAACGTCATGGGCGACCGTCTGGTGACGGTGGCAGCCTGGTACGATAACGAGTGGGGCTTCACCTCGCGTCTGGTCGAGACCGCCGCGCGTCTGGTCAGCGAAGCCGCGCCCGTCGCCGCGAAGTAAGGCGTCGGTTTCACAATCAAGAATAAACACAGGGGCGGGTTTCAAACCCGCCCCTACCCGTTTTGTTTCCCCGCGCGCTACTTCAGCGCCTCGAAATACGTCCGGCTCCAGGTGCTGTCCACCGGATTGGTCGTCCCCTTGCCCGGCATGACTTCGATCTTGTAGTCGGTGTCGCTGCACTGGTCGACATTGTTATCATAGCTGGGATTGAAGACCATCAGATACATTTTCTGGTAGCTGCTGGAATCGATGCCGCCGCCGCGCCCCAGATCAATCGCGTCCAGCCGGTCTTTCGCCAGCCCGATTGCCCATATTTCCAGCTTGTGGTTGTCGCCGCGCAGCTCGACATCGTAAATTCCGGTCGTCGGCTTGAACTCGTAGTAGTTCGCGCCCAATTCCTGTACGCCGCCGTCGTTGGCGCGGTGCGTCCACTCCCCGGTCGCCGTGATCGTGTTCTCCAGCCAGACCGTCGCCTTGAAGAGCGGCGCGAGCTTGTAGTCGCGCGCGAGGTTTTTCACGCGGTAGCGTGCCACTTCGTGCGGGACGGTTGTGCCGTAGCGGGCGAAAAGATGATCCATCGCGTCGAAACCGTCGTAATCGGCAAGCTGTCGCCACAGGTCAAGCACGGCGTTCTTGCCGAACTCGTCGGTGAGGAACTGCATGAACGTCCATTCGCCGTACATGATGCTGCCGTTTTCGGCGGTCGTGCCCAGGCAGAGTTCGGGGTAATCGAAGGCGGTGGCGACGTAGCCCGTCGCATCCTGATCCTTCCCCGCCGCGACACTTTCCATCCAGGTCGAGGTCGCCTCGGCGAGCCAGGCGTGCGGCTCCAGCCCGTCGAAGCCGAACTGAAGCGCGTGGTTGAACTCGTGGATGGCGGTCGAGCGCATGACGGTCTGCGCCGTCTGCCCTTCCAGAAATTCGACATCGTGGAAATCGTTGTCGATGGCGATGTAGCTGGTCGCGGCGTAGTGTTCGGTCTCCGGCGTATTCGGGTTGTCCTCGACGAACAATTCCGGCGACGTATAGCCGAGCGCCTGCTCGCCTGTGCCAATTGAGTCCAGCACGTACACGTCGTACAGCGCATTCCCGCCCATCACGTCGTCACTGGGCGGCGCGGGCCAGCCCATCTTGTTGATCTCGATGTTCCAGGCGTCCTCGAAGGCGCTCGTGATGGCGTCCAGGAAGTTCGGGTCGACGGCGTCCCGCCCGGAGAGCGTATAGTGGAAGCGAAAATGATCGGTGTCGCGCGTGAGCTTCGTCCCGCTGAGGCTGACATTGTAGTCGAGCACGTTCAGGTCGCCGACGGTGATCTCAAGCTGGTAGCGCCCGCTGGTCGTGTTATCGTAACGGGCGACGTTGACGCGGTACATCCCGTCTTCGTGGGCGATGAAGGCGATCCGCGAGGCGCGCGTGCCGACATCGGCGTCGTCGTTGCTGGCGACGAAGTCGCCGTTGGGATTGTAGAGCGTCAGGACGGTATCGAGACTGTCCCCGCCGGGGATGGTGGTTTGGATCAGGACGGCATCGCCCGATTTGAGAAGGAATTTATAGTCCTTATTGTCGAGCGTGGCGTCGAGATGCCCGCTGTACGAATGAGTCTCCTGTGCCTGTACGACGCCAAAGACGACCAGACAGCACACCAGTATGAGGCATTTTTTGAGCATGAGGGGTACATTCCGCAAACAAGCAAACGTGAACGAGTACAGAGCCTGACCTCCATTATAGTGAATTCCTGACGCGGATAGCGAGGAAATTGTGCCGCCCCGGCGGGATTTTAGGTAAAGTTAAGCTAGCCGACCGACAAGTGCGAGGGATGCGCGCATGGCAACCCCGGAAGACATCGACCGCTACCGCAGCAATCTACAGGACGAAATCGACAGCGCTGCGATCTACCGCGCGCTGGCGGAGAAGGAGTCGCAGGGGCAGTTGGCGGAAGTCTACCGCCGGCTGGCGGAGACCGAGGAGAAGCACGCCGCTTTCTGGGAAGAAACGCTGAAATCCGCCGGGCAGCCGCTTCCGCCGCACCGCCCGACCTGGCGAGCGCGCACGCTCGGCTGGCTGGCGCAGCGCTTCGGCGCGCAGTTCGTCCTGCCTACGCTCGCCAATCTGGAAGCGGCGGGCAGCGGCAGCTACAGCGATCAACCGGAAGCGAGCGGCACGCACATGGCGGCGCAGGAGCGCTCGCACGAGCGCCTGCTCAAGACCATCACCGGCAGATCGGGCATGAGTGGGAGCACGCTGGCGCGGCTGGAAGGACGCCACCGCGCGATTGCCGGGAACGCCCTGCGCGCGGCGGTGCTGGGCGCCAACGACGGCTTGCTCTCCAATTTCAGCCTGGTGATGGGCGTGGCGGGCGCGGCGCTTGACGAGCGTTCAATTCTGATCGCCGGGCTGGCGGGGCTGATGGCGGGCGCGGGGTCGATGGCGCTGGGCGAGTGGATTTCCGTGCAGAGTTCGCGCGAGCTGTATCACCACCAGATCAGCATCGAAGCCAACGAGCTGGAGCAGATTCCCGGCGAGGAAGAGGAAGAACTCAAGCTGATCTACCAGTCGAAGGGGCTGCCGGAAGAAGAAGCGGGCAAGCTGGCGCACGACCTGATCGCCGATCAATCGACGGCGCTGGACACACTCGCCCGCGAGGAACTGGGCATCGACCCGCAGGAGTTGGGCGGCTCTGCCTGGGAAGCGGGCGTCACCTCGTTCTTCCTGTTCGCCATCGGCGCGGTCATCCCGGTCGCGCCGTTCGCGCTGTTCACGGGCACGACAGCCGTGATCGTCAGCCTGATCGCCAGCGGGCTGGCGCTGTTCGGCATCGGCGCGCTGATCACGCTGATGACCGGGCGCGGCGTGCTTTATTCCGGCGGGCGGCAGTTGATCTTCGGGCTGATCGCGGCGGCGCTGACCTTCGGCATCGGGCGCGTCGTCGGCGTGACGGTGGGGGGATAAAAGCAGTTAAAAGTTGAAAGTTAAAAGTAGGTCAGGCGACGACTTTTAACTTTTAACCCGTCTTTTAGCACTCCGTACACTGCACGTCGTCGGGCGTGCTGCCGTCCACCAGCGCGGCGAACCAGTCGCGGAAGCGCACCCCATTGACGACCTCGCTGTAGAAGCGCGGCGTCGGCGTGATGCAGTGTTCGCCCCCCGGCGCGACGTAAGAAGCGAAGTTGGCGTAGCGCCCCAGACTGTTCAGACTGTCCTGCATCGCCAGATGCCAGGCGGTTTCCGCGCCCATCATCACGTAGTAATTGGTCTGTGTGTTGTCGTCGTGGGTGGTGTACTCGGCGAAGCGGTCACGCGGGTAGCTGCGCGCGGCGCTGGCATAGAGCGACGAGACGAACTGATTCGGCGCGGCGCGGCGGTTGCGCACGCCCCACACGTCGAAGCCACCCCAGGTCGAGTTGATCACGCCGACGCCCGCGTCGCCAAGCTGCGTCAGGTGGGCGCTGCGGTAGCGCCGCGCGATGGTCGGCGCGTAGTAGATCGAGCCAATCGCCCCGGCGCTGCACCCGGCGACGACCACGCTGCTCGGTCGCGGATAGTTGGCGAACGTCCAGTCGAGCGCGGCGGTCGCGTCGATGGAACCCTTATGCTGCACCGTCCCGCTGTCGTAGTCGACCGCCTGCGTGCCGAGGTGATAATCGCCCGTACAGTACATGACGAAGACGATGCTGTAGCCCGCCAGTGGGTTGTCGGGGTTGCTCGCGTCGAAGATGCCCTCGTGATACACCGCCGCCTCGCCGCCCTCGACCACCTCGTCGAACAAGCCGGAGTTGGGCGCGCAGGTGGCGTCGTTCCAGCAGGCGCCGCCGCCCTCGAAGTAGATCAGCAACTTCTGCGGGTCACCGGAGCGGACGAAGAAGCTGTAGGGCGTGCCGCGCGCGCAGACGGCGTCGCCGCCCGGCGTGACCGGCGTCCAGTCCTGTGCCGAAGCAGCGCCGACGCCAAGCAGGAGAAGCATCGACAGAATGAAGGCGACCCGTTTCACAGAAACTCCTTTAACGCAATGGTTGGATAGTTGGGATTTGTAGGGGCGACCTGTCAGGTCGCCCCTACTCCGCATTATAGATAATTCTTTGCGTCTTAGCTTCTTTGCGCCTTTGCGTTGAATCTTTAATCGTTACTTCCTGAACTGCGTATGTTCCCAGTCGCCAAACAATGCTTGCAGCCGCAGCCGCTGGTATTTCCCGGTCGACGTGACCGGAATCTCCGTCCCGAAGACGACCACTTTGGGCGCTTTCTCGAAGGTCATGCGCGCGCGGCAGTGGGCGATGATCGCGTCCGGGTCGAGCGCGACGTTGTCCTGCGGCACGACGTAAGCGCCGACCTCCTCGCCATAGTAGTCATTCTTGAAGGCGACCGCCAGCCCGACCTTCACGCCGGGGATTTCCAGCAGCACCTCCTCGATGTCGAACGGGCTGAACTTGACGCCGCCCCGGTTGATCAGCTCCTTGATGCGCCCGGTGATGAAGAAGAACTGCCGCCCGCGCGCATCCTCCTCGTAGAAGCCCTCGTCGCCGCTGCGAAACCAGCCGAACTTGAACGTCTCGGCGTTGGCGTCCGGGCGCTGGAAATAGTGTTTCATGACGTTGTGCCCGCGAACGCAGATTTCGCCGCGCTCGCCGGGTCCCAGCCGCTCGCCCGCGCCGAGCGCGTCGAAGATCGCCATCTCGTTGGGCTGGAGGGCGCAGCCGATGCTCGGATAGCCGAAATCGTACATCCAGTGGCGGTGCTCGTCCCACGAGAGGTCAATCGGCAGGAAGCAGGAGTAGCAGGTCGTCTCGCTCAAGCCGTAGCCGTGCAAAATCGGGATGCCGAATTTGTCCTCGAAGGCGCGCGCCAGGCTCATCGCCAGCGTGCCCGCGCCGCAGGTGATGTGGCGGAAGCGGCGCAAATCCTGCGCGCCGATGCCGTCGCCCCAGATCGACTTGCCCGCTGCTTCCTGCTGCTCGGCGAATTCCAGCGAGAACTGCAACAGCGTGGGGACGACGCTGACGATCTGCACGCCTTCGCGGGCGATGCGCTCCCAGAAATGATGGCTGGTGTAGGCGCGGTTGAGCACCGTCGAGGCGCCGACGAGCAGCGGCGTCACCAGCGTGACCACGATGCCGTTGACGTGGTGGATCGGCAGGACGCACATCATGCGCTGGTTGCCGGTGATGCCCTGCCACTGGGCGATGCCCTGCGCGTCGACCAGCAGGTTGTACTGCATCAGCACGACGCCTTTGGGCGCGCCGGTCGTGCCGCTGGTGTAGACCAGCAGCGCCTCGTCGTCGAGCGTCGGACGTTCGTCGGCGCTCATGAACGTATCGGGGCGGCTGGCGATCTCGCTGTTGAAGTGCAGGTAGGCATCGGACGGCGCGCCGCCCATCTGCACGATCTGGCGGACGTTGGCGGCGCCGAGTTCGTCGTCGCTCGCCGTGAATGATGCGCTCGGCGCGCTCCAGGTACTCGTCGCGGGCGAAGCAGACGACGGCTTCGCTGTTGCGCAGGATGAAGGCGATGCGGCGGTCATCTTCGGCGACGTTCTGGGGGGCAACCGCCGCGCCTATCAGCCAGCAGGCGAAATACAAAATTACCGTATCGAGGTGGTTGTAGACGATGGTCGCCACGCGGTCGCCGCGCCGCACGCCCAGGTCGTCGTACAGGAAGCCCGCCGCCTGATGCACGCGCGCGTTGAACTGCGCGTAGCTCAGTTCGTCGCGGTTGCCGTCGGCATCGTAGTGAATGATGAAGGTCTTGTCGGGCGTGACGGTCGCGTGCAGCGAAAGCAGGTGGCGCATGTTGCGATAGGGAACCTGATAGCGCTCTGGCGGCACGCCGTTGATCATCCGCGCCGCCTTGATGTTGGCAATCGTGGCGTCGTTGAGGGTCACAATTCGCTTCTCCAACAAAAGTGTCTTTGCCCGTATTATAGCGAAAACATCGCGGGTAGTTGATGCAGTTCAATCGTCAAAACGGGACGATTTATTGTGATGGGGAAGTGATGGGAATGGCAGGGGCACGATCAGGCAACCGTAATGATGCAGTTCAATCGTCAAAACGGGACGATTCATTGTGATGGGGAAGTGATGGGAATGGCAGGGGCACGATTAGGCAACCGAAGGTTGCACCGTGCCCCTACGTGATATTGCGTCTGTGCTGTGCCTCACCCGCCCAGGAAGATCGTCGGCGTGGGCACCATGAACGGGATCGGTGTGTCGCCGGGCGCGAAGGTCGGCAGGACGGGCGGCTGCGTCGGCAGGACATTGTTGATGCCGACATCGAGCGTGTCGTAGCGGTAGCCGCCGCTGGCGGTGAAGGCGGCGAGGCGCAGGCGGTACGCGCCGTTCGGCTGGCTGCTCGAATCCCAGGTCGCCAGCGCGCCGTTCGCCTGGGCGTTGTACGGTCCCGCAATCATCTGGAAATTATCCGGCGTCGAGGCGGGCGCAAGCTCGATCTGGTAGTGGTCGAAGCCGGGCGCGCTGACGACGCCCGTGAACTGCACGATGCCGGTAAGCTGCTGACCGCTGCCGGGGCTGGTGAACCGAATCTGCGGCAGCACCGTGCTCGCCGTACACTCGCCGGTCGGCACAGGCTCCGGTGGATTGGGCAGCCCGACCGAGCTGGCGTAGGCAAGCCCCGGCGCCGAATTCAGCCAGGCGATTGCCGAGGGATCGGTGATGTTGACGAACGTCTTGGTGACGACGCTGTCGGCGCAGAACTGGTTGGCTTTCAGTCCCGTCCAGGTGTCGACCGGGACGGTCACCAGGAAGCCCTGGCTCGCGGGCGGCGGCAGTTCGCTCTGAACAAAATATTCGGTGCGCACGACCGTGCAGGGGACGTTCGGGTCGTACTGCGTGCCCGTGTCCGCGCAAATCTGCTGCTGGACGATCCCCTGCGGCGGGTTGAACGGTTCGGGGTTGGTGCCTTGCAGCGCCGCCAGCATGGTCGCGTTCCAGATCGGCGCGGCAGCCAAGCCGCTGGTGTTGACCGTCGGGTTGTTGTCCACCCGTCCGATCCACACGCCGACGACGGCGCTGCTGCTGAAGCCCATCGTCCACAGGTCGCGGTTGTCGTTGCTCGTGCCCGTCTTGGCGGCGATCCGCCCGGCGTAGCCGCTTACGTTGAGCGCCGAGTTCGCGCCGAACGCGGGGGTGCGCGCTTCGTTGTCGCTCAGGATGTTCTGGATCAGGAAGGCGATCTGCGGCTGTACCGCCAGCGCGGGCTGCGGACGATCCGGCAGCGCGACTTCGGCGCCGCTCGCGTCCTTGATGTCGGTGATCGAGTAGAGCGGGACGCGCGTGCCGTCGTTGGCAATCGTGCCGTAGGCTTGCATCATGTCGTAGAGCCGCACTTCGTTCGCGCCGAGCGCCGACGATAAGCCGGAGGGCGTATTTTCGGGCAGGAAGCGCAGCCCGATGCGCGACGCCACGTCCAGAAACTTGTCGATGCCGATGAAGTTGAGCGTCTTGACCGCCGGGACGTTGTAGCTGTTGGCGAGCGCGTAGCGTACCGCCACCGGACCGTGAAACGTATTGTCGTAATTGGTCGGCGCGTAATCGGGATTCTGGAAGGCGGTCGGCACGTCCCACAGGATCGTCGCCGGGGTGAAGTAATCGTTGACGCCGTTGTGATTGACGCCTTCGAGCGCGCCGATGTACTCCACGATCTTGATCGACGAGCCAGGCTGCTGCCAGGTGAAGGCGTTGTTGACCTGTCCGTCAATCGAGTCGTCGCTGAAATCCGGGCTGCCCACCATCGCGCGGATCGCGCCGTCGCGCGGGTCGGTCACCATGACCGCGCCGGTGTTGATGCCGTTGCTCGCCAGCGCCTTGACCTGCGCTTCGAGCGCGTTCTGCGCCACGTCCTGCACGTTCGGCATCAGCGTGGTGTGGATTTCAAAGCCGCGCCGGAACATCTCGCTCGTGCCGAAGTTGTTCTCGATCTGCTGCTGCACGAAGTTGACGAAGTGCGGGTACTTGACCGTGAACTGGCGCGGCGAGTAATTGCGCGTCTCGACCTGCGCTTTCTGCAGGATGACGCGCGGCGAATTGATGTCCGCCTGCGTCACGCAGAAGCCCTGCGGCGTGTTGTAAGGCGCGAAGCTGAACTGCAAGCAGCCGACGCTCGCCATCTGGTTGAGCACCGTGTCCATGCGGTCGAAGGCTGCCTGCCGGTTGATCACGGGGTCGTAGCGCGCGGGCGCTTGAATCATGCCTGCCAGCATGGCTGCCTCGGCGAGATTCAGGTCGGACGCGCTGTGCCCGAAGTAGAACTTCGACGCCGCTTCGACGCCATATGACTGGTTGCCGAAGAAGACCTCGTTCAGATACAACTGCAGGATGAAATTCTTGTCGTACTGGCGCGCGATTTCGGCGGCGAGCACGATCTCTTGCAGCTTGCGCTCCGGCGAGACGGTCGTGTCCTGCAAGATCAGGTTACGCGCGACCTCCTGGGTGATGGTGCTCGCCCCGGACACGACCTCGCCGGAGGTGACGTTCTGGAGGAAGGCGCGCACGATGGCAATCGGGTCCCAGCCGGGGTCCTGAAAATAGCGTTCGTTCTCGATGGAGACGACCGCGTGAACCATCTCCGGCGCGACCTGATTGATGGCGATCTCGTCGCGCGCGCCGCCCTGCGGGCTGGTCAGCTCGGCGATCTGGCTGCCGTCGGCGGCGAGGATGCGCGCGGTGCGGAACTGCGGCTGGTAATTGGCGAGGTTGGCGATGGCGTCGCGGTAAGGCGCGGCGAGGCTGTTGTAGTAGATCACGATGCCGATGGCGGCGACCGCGCCAAGCAGGAAGAGCAGCGCCGCGATGATCGCCGCGATGATGCCGAGGGTGCGCAGCGTGCTCTGGCGCTGGCGCGCGACCGCTGCGCTGTAGACCGGCGACGCCTGCGCCACGTCGTAGCTCGGCGCTTGATCCGACGCCGCGAAGGGCGAGGCGACCGATTCGTGCTGCCCCTGAATCGCCGGGCTGGGCACGGTCACGTCGCCCGCCGATCCCGATGGGATAGTCGCCATCGGAACGGTATCCGCCGACATTTCTTTGTCGAGGAACGTGCCGACCGTATTCGGCACGGTGTAATCCGGGTCGCTCACCGGCACTTTCGCGGGAACCCACTGGTCGGTGATCGGGCTGGTCGGCACGGTGCGGTCGCCTTCGTCGCCCATGTCGCCTTGGGCGGGCGCGGCAGCGCCTTCAGCGGCGAGCGCGGGCGGAGTCGCCGGAACCCACACGCCGTTATCGTGGCGATACCAGCGATCCGACTCGACGCCCATCATCCACCAGACGTTGTTGTCGTCCAGCACCATCAGGCGGCGCAGGTCTGCCTGGAACTGCTCGCGCGTGATCTGCCCCGCCTGGAACTGCTGACGCAGCGCGCGAATGCTCGTCTCCGCCTGCTTGAATTTCTCCGCCAGCGAGGGCTGCGCGGACGGCGCGGCGGGCTGTCCCTGCTGCGGCTGGGCAGCGCCAAGCTTCTCAAGCTGCTGGCGCGCGTATTCCTGCGGCGAGACGATCCCCGCCTGATCGTCGGTGGTCGCGGCGTCGGCTGGCGTGGCGGCTTCCACCGCAGCGCCGGAGTTGGGCGCGGACTGTTGCAAGCGCGCCAGTTCGCGCCGGGCGTATTCCGCCGGGTCGAGCGGCTGATCCTGTTCCGCCGTCCCTGCGACCTGCGACGTGCCGGAAGTCGCGTCCGTTTCGGAAGCGGCAGCTTCGGTGGACGGCGTGCTCTCGGCGGGCGTACCTTGCTCCGCCGGAGCGGTCTTCGAGGTCGGCGGCGCGGGATGTACGTCGACGCTCGGCGCGTTATCGACCAGACTCGCCAGCGCGACCAGCTCGCTCATGCTGAAGTTGTCGTCGTCTTCCTCGTCTATCGGCTCCAGCACAGGTGTATGGTCGCCAGCGGTATCTTCAAACGGCAGGACTTCGGTTGCCTTGGTTTCCGTTTCGGCAGCCGCGGATGTCAGCCGGGGTATCGCCCGTCTGCGCGGCGGGCGGCTGCGCTTCGGCGGAGACTGCCGGGATTTCCGACGTGATTACGCTCTCGTCTTCAGGGGAATACTGTGTATCCTGCGGCTTGGGCAAATGCCAGCCGCCGCGCCGATCCACCAGGTCGCGCGGGAGGGTCGGCACGCGCCAGCTTTCCGGCGCAGATGCCTCTGGCGCTTGGGCGGGCGGGCGCCAGGCGTGACGCTCTCCCGGTGTCGCTGCCTGCTGGGGAGTGCGCCAACCGCCTGTCTCAAGCTGGTCTGCCGGGAGCTTGTCGGTGGTCTCCTCCGGCTCGTCGGGGTGCTGATCGTTTGGGCGGTCGGACATGAATCGAATCCTTCAATCTTGAAAAGGGTTTGAAGTTTTTAACCATTGTCATTATATAGCATACAGCAAAACGGGGGAGCGCGACGAGGGGATCACGGCGCGGGCTACTGATCTGGCATGAGGTTATCTCGCCCCTCGCTGTCGGGCGCGGCGTTGGTCGGGTAGGTGACGAGGTTGCTGCCGTTCAGCTTGAGCTTGGCTTCGTCTTCCGGGATGCTCACTTCGACGGTATCGGTGCGGTCTTCCTTGACGATCAAGTCCTCGTCGTCCGCCACGAGGATATTCTTCAGCTCGGCGGTGTCTTCGTCGGATTCGTCGCCGTCGAGGGCGATGATGATCACGCTGACGTTATCCTCGCCGCCGCGCGCGTTGGCGAGGTCGATCATCGCCTGCGCGGAAACGTCGGGATCGTCCGCTTCCAGCACCATCGACGCAATCTCGTTCGGCTTGACGTGCCGGGTCAGCCCGTCCGAGCACATGACGATGCGGTCGCCGGGGCGCAGGTGCGCCTCGTAAACGTCGACATCGACTTCTTCGCTCTGCCCCAGCGCGCGGTAGAGGACGTTGCGCATGGGGTGTTCTTCGGCTTGCTCGTGGGTGAGATGCCCGGCGGCGACCAGCGCCTCGACAAAGCTGTGGTCGGCGGTGATCTGCGTGATGTGCTGCGAATGCCCGTCGATCAGATAGGCGCGGCTGTCGCCGACGTGGGTGATGATGGCGCGGTTGCTGCGCACGAACGCCAGCGTCATGGTCGTGCCCATGCCATGTAGTTCCGGGTTGTTGGTGGCGCGTTCGACGATGTTGTTGTTGGCGTGGCGGACCGTCTCGCACAGCCAGTTCACGACCTGATCGTCGCTGAGTGCTATCGGAGATTCGCCGTCGGAGAGAAATTTGCCCTGCTGGAGAGTCTCTACGGCGATACGGCTGGCTTCTTCACCGGCTACGGCTCCACCCATCCCGTCCGCGACGACGGCGACCACGAAATCCGCTTCTGACCACAGCCGCACATTGTCTTCATTGTTCTCGCGTACCTGTCCAATGCTGGTGCGTGCGCTGCTGCGGAGACGAATCCCGCGATCCGAGCCACCCATGCAGTGTTCCTCCGATACCGTTCATTTCTAATTCTACTGAAGCCGCCCGGTGAGGCAAGCTGAAACGATGCACCGGGATCACGTCACAGCCACGAACATGATCGCCATGTTAACAACAGTATACACCAATCAAAGCGCGACAAGACTCATTATTCCCACTGTCGAATATCCACAAAAGCGCCCTTTTAGACGCCCTGTGGAAATGGTAGAGTCTGTCTATATCCCAAACCGGATTTGGGATATATAATGCAGAGCCTATGAAAAAGCTTGACGACATTTACCGTATAGACAATTTCATCGACACCTTCGCGCTGGGGCATTATGCGCGTGTGTTAGAAGCGCAGGATCGCCGCAACGGGCAGACTGTCGCCTTCAAGGTGATGCGCCCGGAGCATCTGTCCGACGGCAGCGAGCCGGGTTGGGAATACCGCGCCTTCTCGAACGAAGCCGACCTGCTGATGAAGCTGGCGGACAGCCCGCATACCGTCAATTTGCTCGACTGCGGCTACGTCTCGGCGGAGAATGAAGCGCCGATTGATGGCGAGATTAACTCGTTCGGGCACGACGTGATGGGCTTCTCGCGCGCGCTGGAAACCTACTGCGAGCGCGGCTGGCGTCCGTATCTCGCGCTCGATAACCTGCCGCGCAACGAGAATCTGTTTTACCAGATGCGCCCGGACAAAGCCGGGCTGCGCCTGCGCCTGCCCACCGAAGAAGGCTTGGCGCTGGCGCTGCAATTCGCCGAGACGCTCAAGCTGGCGCACGAGCGCAATATCGCTTACCTCGATCACAAGCTGGAACACGTCTACTGGGACGGCATCCACCTGCGCCTGATCGACTTCAACAGCTCGCGCCTGATCGACCACAAGCAGCCGGAAAACGGGCAGCTCCTGTGCAACGACGTGCATAACCTGTGCGTCGGCATCCTCTACTCGATTTTCACCGGGCTTTCGCCGCAGAAGACCGCGCTGCGCCCGCAGCCCGGCTCGATGACCGACGTGGAAGCCCGCTATCAGGATGTGAACTCGCTCGATTTCGGCGTCGAGCCGACGCTCAGCCCGGCGCTGCAAGACCTACTTCAGCGCGGCGCGACGCGGCAGATCACCACCGCGCAGGAATTCATCGACGGGCTGCACAACGTCGCCTCGCTGCACGGCTGGGATTTTCCGGGGCACTACACCAGCCCGGTCAGCCGCGATGTGCGCACGCAGATGCGCGCCGGGATCACGCGGATGCGCAAGGGGCAGGAAGAACTGCGCGAAGCCCGCGACCTGTTCCGCGAAGCCGCCATTCAGGACGACATCACCGACGACCTCGAAGCGGAACTGCGCCGCCTGGTCAAGCTGGTCAACGACATGCTGCAAAACCGGGTAATTCCGTAAATTTTCCTCTATGTAGTAGTTGTGGGGGCGCAGCACGGCAATCGAAGATTGCACCTGTGCCTTTTTGTTTGCCTCTCGCCCTCGCGTTAACTATCGCGGAATCTGTTCCGGACTAGAATAAAGGCGTTCGCGTTGACGTATGATTGAGAACGCCTTTTGTCTAAAGCCATTTCGCTGATCGCCATTCTCCTGCTAATCGCCGCCGCCTGTACGTCCGCACCCGCGCCCGACGCCCTGCCGACTCTGGCGGTGCTGCCGAGCGCGACCATTTTCCGGGTGGTTCAGGTTGTCAGTGTGACGCCGTCGCCCATGCCGACAGCGACGCCAATTCCAGCTTCGCCGTCACCCACAGCGGCAGCGCCGAGTGAAACGCCCACACCCACCGCGACCGATACGCTTGTCCCGACCAGCACAGCTATGCCGAGCGACACGCCGATCCCGCCGACGGCGACGATTTCGCCGACGCCCACCTGGACATCTTCGCCGACCATCACGCCTTTTCCGACGACTTCGGGCGACGCCTCGGTCAGCACGACCAGCAAGCAGGTCGTCGACATGCGCAGCGGACCGGGCTTCGACTTCGACATGATCCAGGCGCTTGCCAGCGGCGAGTCGGTCTTCCTGATCGGGCGCTCGTGGGATAACCAGTGGTATCAGGTGCGGCTGATGACCGGGCAGGAGGGTTGGGTCTACGGGTTGTATCTGGTCATCTGGATCGACCCAAGCCGCCTAATCGTGACCTGGCAGCAGCCGACGCAGCCGCCGATGGCGACGGTCGGGTCGTTCGCGCTCGGCGGTCACGTCATGGATTTATCGCCGGGCGCGTTCGGGCTGGCGCACAGCGCCGGGATGACCTGGATCAAGGTGCAGTGGCGCTATTACGTCGGGCAGAGCGCCGCCGAGGTCGCCGGAGAGATTCAGAAGGCGCACGACAACGGCTTCCACATCCTGCTCGGCATCGTCGGCGACAAGGCGCAGATGGGCAATTTCAACAGCTACATCGCCAGCTATGCCAGCTTCGTCTCGGACGTGGCGGCGCTCGGCGCGGACGCGATTGAGGTCTGGAACGAGCCGAACATCGACCGCGAGTGGCCCGCCGGGATGATTCAGGGCGGGAACTACACGCAGCTTCTCGCCGCCGCCTACACCGCTATCAAGGCGCGCGCGCCCAATACGATGGTGATCAGCGCCGCGCCCGCGCCGACCGGCTTTTTCGGGGGCGACGGCTGCGACACCGGCGGCTGCAACGACGACATTTTCCTCAAGCAGATGGCGTTCGCGGGCGCGCAGAACTACCTCGACTGCGTCGGGCTGCATCACAACGACGGCATCGTCTCGCCGCTGCAATCGAGCGGCGACCCGCGCGGCGACCACCCGACCTATTACCTGCTCGGCGTGATCAGCCGCGTGCCATCCGCCTTCAACTCGAAGCCGCTCTGCTTCACCGAAGTGGGCTATCTCTCGCCGGAGGGCTACGGCGGGCTGCCGGGGTCGTTCGCCTGGGCGCAGCACACGACCGTCGCCGAGCAGGCGGAATGGCTCGCCGACGCCGTGCGGCTGGCGCGTTCCACCGACCGCGTCGAGATGATGATCGTCTGGAACGTCAACTTCACGCAGTACACCAGCAGCGACCCGATGGCGGGCTACGCCATCCTGCGCCCCGGTGGCGGCTGCCCCGCCTGCGACGCGCTCAAGTCGGTGGCGGGGGGTTAGCGCACAAACGCCATCAGATACTCGTTGATCTCGGCGGGCATCGCCAGCGACTGCTCCGGCGGCGGCACCAGCACCAGCGAGTCCACGCCCGCGTCGATGTAGCGCTGGATCATGTCGGCGCAGGCATCTTTTCCACCGACTATCACCAGATCGCGCACCCACGCTTCGGGAATCTCGTCCTCCAGCGCCCGGCGCTGACGCATTTCGACCGCCTGCTCCAGAATGCCCATCGGCGCGAGCTGCGCGTCGATACGCTCGCGGTAGATCGCCGCGACGACCCGCGCTTTCGCCGCCGCGTAGGTCTCGGCATCGTCGCCGAAGTACGCCATGACGAACACCGTCAGCCGATGATGCGCCGTGACGTTCTTTTCCGCCTGACCTGCGGCGATCTGTTCCCGCGCCCATTTGACATACGCAGGCGAGGCGAATTCCGCCAGGATCGTCCCGTCGGCGCTGCGCCCGGCAAGCTGAAGCGACTTCTGCCCGCGCACGCCCAGCGAAATCGGCGGTATCTGCGGCGGCGGATAGAACAGCCTGGCGTCGCTGACGCGGACTTCCTGCCCGGCGAAATCGACCTGCTCGCCGTTGAGCAGCCGTTTGACGGCGACGGTCGTCTCCTCAAGCGCGGCAAGCTGCGAGCCGGGGAACGCGCCGATCTGCTGCATCCAGCCTGCCACGCCGTGACCGAAGCCGGGCAGGAAGCGCCCCGGATACAGGCGCGCCAGCGTGGCGATCTCCATCGCCGCGAAGACCGGGTTACGGGCGACGGCGGGCATGATCCCCAAGCCGACGGTTATCGTGTCGGTCACGGCGAGGGCGGTCGCCGCCGAAGCGACGCCGCTGCCGTAGAAGCAGTCTTCCACCACCCACAACTCGTCGTATCCGGCAGCCTGCGCGCGGCGGGCAAAGCCGGGAAGCTGTTCGGGCGTGTGCTCGCGCCGGTACATAATGCCGATATTCAGGTTTTTATCGCCAAAGTTCATTTGCAACACTCTCTTTCAACAAGAAACAGGCGCTATTCTGCAAAGCGTACTTCGTAGCTTTTCGCGGCGGGTTCGACGAAGCGCACCAGCCGCTCGCCTTCTTCCGTGAGCGCGGCGCGGTTCGCCTGCGTCAGCGCCTCGAATGGCTCGATCACCAGCGCCGCCGCGCCCTTCTTCTTCTCGACCTTCCACGCGCCGCGCACGAAGCCGTCCACCAGAATCGTCGCGGCAACGCGCAGCGCGGGCAAAAAGACCTGCTTGCGGTGTTCGTCGGCAACCACGCGCGTGCGGTTGCTGTGCGACAGCAGCAGATTGTCGAACTCCGGCAGGAAGCGCTCCGGCGCGGGCGTGTCGGCGTCGGGCAGGGGCATGTCGGGCAGATCGAGCAGCTCGACGCCCTGCTCGTCGCGGTAGACGACCAGCTCCGGCTTGAGCGCCTCGACTGCCGCCTTCAGCTTGCCCAAGCCCGACCACGTCTGGATGTCCGTCACCCGCGCGGGACCAAACGCCGCCAGATAGCGGAAGACCAGCGCGCGAAAGTCGTCCGCCGCTTCGACCGATTTGCCCAGCCATTCGTCCGCCAGCGCGAACTGCGGATTGCCGGGGTAGCTCCAGCCGCCGCTAATCGCAGTGGCGACCGGCACCTGCACCAGCGGCAGGTGCGTGCGAATGGTGTAGCGGATCGAGCCGATGTCGGTATCCGGGAACAGTTCGCTGAAGTGCGCCGTGATCTCGGCGAAGGTGCGCGGCTGTTCGCTCAGGTATTCGCGCGCCAGCTTCAGAATCGCGTCGATGTCGAGTTCGACGCCGCGCCGCTGGACAATGCTGCCCGAAGCCGCCGTCAGCGCGGGCTGGAGCGTCGCCCGCAGCCAGGGATAATCCGCCGCGCTGACCAGGTGCAGCGTGGCGCGCATCATCGTCGCCTTGACGACCGCCCGTTCCGCGATGGTGCGGGCGAGGTCGTCGCGCTGGAAATCGGGCAGGCGTGTCCACAAGCCGACGAACGGCGCGCTGGCTAGCTGCGCCTGCAAGCCGACCAGCCGCTCGACCGCCGCCGGGATGGGCAGCGCCTCGCGCGCCAGCAGCATCTGTCGGGCGAGCGTCGCCCGGTTCAATTCACGTAGGGTGAGGGTGCGAACTGCCAATCTGTCCTCCACGTCTGCGTTTCAGCGTGGAGATGATCCTAGAGATTGCGCATCTCGTCAAGCCGCCGCTGGAGATAAGCGCGCTCGGCGCTGTTGCCGCACAGTTCCAGCGCCCGCTGGTAGGCATCGGCGGCGGCTTCGCGCTGGTTCGTCCGCCGCAGCAGGTCGGCGCGCGCGGCGTGATACGGATAGTAATCCTTGAGATCGTCCTCTAGCCGGTAGAGCAGTGCCAGTCCGCTCGGTGCGCCCCACGCCATCGCCACCGCCACCGCCCGATTGACCTCGACGACGGGCGACGGAGTCATGATCGCCAGCGTGTTGTACAGCGCCGCGATCTGCTGCCAGTCGGTCGCCTCGGCGCTTGACGCTTCGACGTGCAGCGCGCTGATCGCTGCCTGCACCTGATAAGGACCCGGCGCGCGCAGCGCCAGCGCTTCGTCTAATATGGCGATGCCTTCGCGGATTTTCGCCTGATCCCACTGCGTGCGATCCTGTTCGTCGAGCAGGACGAGTTCGCCCGCCGCGTTCAGGCGCGTCTCGCGGCGCGAATCGTGCAGCAGCATGAGCGCCAGCAGCCCGCGCGCCTCGGCGCTTGGCTTAGCTCCGCCAAGCACGGGCATCAGCGCGACCAGCACGCGGCACAGCCGGATCGCTTCGCCGCACAGTTCCTGCCGCGTGAGCGTATCGCCGCCGGTGGCGACGTAGCCTTCGTTGAAGATCAGGTAGATCACCGTCAGCAGCGCGTCGAGGCGCTCCGGCAGCAAATCGGCGGGCGGCACGCGGTAGGGGATGCCCGCGTCGCGGATTTTCGTCCGCGCCCGCGTCAGGCGCTGCGCCATCGTCGGCACCGGGACGAGGAACGCCCGCGCCACTTCCTGCGTCGACAAGCCGCCGAGCGTGTGCAGCGTCAGCGCGACCTGCGCCTCCAGCGCCAGCGCGGGATGGCAGCAGGTGAACATCAGTTTGAGGCGTTCGTCAGGAATGTCGTCCATTTCGGGTTCGTCCTCGGCGGCGGCGAGCGCGATGAGTTCGCCTGCCTTGCGCTCCAGATTTGCCGTGCGGCGCAGGCGGTCAATGGCGCGGCGTCTGGCGACGGTCGTCAGCCAGGCGCCGGGGTTGCGCGGCACGCCGTCGATCTGCCAGCGTTCGAGCGCCTCGACCAGCGCGTCTTGCAGCGCGTCCTCCGCCAGCGCGAAATCGCCCAACTGGCTGATCAGCGCGGCGAGGACGCGCCCGTGCTGCTCGCGGAACGTGGTTTCGATCTGCGCCGCTGCGCTCACCCAGCCTGCTCCGTCTACCCGCTGTCGTTCATCACCGGGCGAACATTCTTCGCTGCCCGCTGGGGAGCGTGATCGGTTCTCAACTCACGGCTTTCTTCACGAGCGCGGTGATCCGTGCCTCGTCGGCAGCCGTCAGCGCCGTGAGCGCGAAGGTGGTCGGCCACATATTACCATCGTCGAGGTTCGCCGCGTCCTGAAAGCCCAATGTCGCATAGCGTGAACCAAATTTCTGCCCCGTCTGGAAGAAGCAGACGATTTTGCCGTCCTGGTTGGCGTAGGCGGGCATCCCGTACCAGGTTTTCGGCATGAGGTCCGGCGCGGTGGCTTTGACGATCTCGTGGATGCGCGTCGCCATGCTGCGATCCGGTTCCGGCATTTCGGCGACCTTGGCGAGCAGGTCGCTTTCCCCCTCTTCCCGGTTCCTTTCCGCCTTCCGCTCTCTGAGGGTTTCCTTCATCGCGGCGCGCTCCTCAGCCGTGAGTTCCCCGGACTTCTTTTTGGTCGCGGTGTTCTTTGTGGCTGCTTCTGCTTTTTTCATAGGATTTTCTCCTTTTACTTTCAGACTGCCGATGAATTTCGGCGTGCTACACAGGGGTCGAAAGCGCCGTTCCCCGAAACGGCTGCCCGAACGGCGCTCTCATCCTACCCATCATTGGTGAGCGCTCGGTGAAAGACCTTACGCCTGCTCCGACCAGAGCGGGCGTACCTCAATCGAGCCGTCCTTCGCGCTGGGAATCTTCGCTGCCCAGGCAATCGCTTCGTCGAGGTCTTTGCAGTTGAGCACATAGAAGCCGCCCAAGTGCTCGTGGGTTTCGGCGAAAGGACCATCGGTGGTCAGCGTTTTGCCCTCTCGCACGCGCACCGTGGTCGCGGCGGTCAATCGGGGAAAGTCCGTTGTTGTCTACCAGCACGCCGGCGGTCTTCATTTCGTCCATCAGCATAAACCAGTCTTGCGCGGCGGCTTTCTGCTCCTCAGGGGTTAGAATTTGGCACGACGGATTGATCCCAATACATCAACAGCATGTATTTCATGAGGTGTCCCTATTCGCATTAAGGCTGCTGCCGTAGCCCGATGACGTTGCCGTCGGCATCCTTGACGCTGGCGACCAGCAGTCCGCCGCCGACATCTTTGATCGCCTGAACCGTTTGCCCACCCGCGTCGAGCAGCGCTTGCAGGCTGGTCTTGATGTCGCCCACGTCGCAGTAGGCGATGGGTCCTACACTGTCCCCGTGAGCCAGCCCGACTTCCTGATCGCCGACTTTATAGCCGACGTAATAGGGACTGTCGGCATACGGCTCGACGCCGAGGAACGTGCCGTACAGCTTCTTGGCTGCGGCAAAGTCTTTCACAGGATAGACGATCAGCTTGATTTCTTGCGACATGGTGAACTCCTCTCGCGGATCAATTATCGGTTGTTTTTGCCTTTCTGTATAAACGTCGAATGGGAATCGCCCAAAATGACAGAGCCGGAGCGGCTCTCATGATTTACTCATAATTGCGATTCGGCATCGCCGAGCAGGCTTATCCCGCGACCAGAACGGCGATCAGCGCGATCAGCGCGGGCAGCCCCTGAATCAACAAAATCGAGCGCTTTGCCGTCAACCCGCCGTAGATCGCCGCGACGATCACGCAGCCGAGGAAGAAGACCGCAAGCTGATAGCCCGGTGACGGTGATCCGGGTGGAGCAGGCTCCACGCCAAGCCCGCCGCCAGAAAGCCGTTGTACAAGCCCTGATTGGCTGCCAGTGTTTTCGATGCTTCGGCGGTCTCTTTCGTCGTCCCGAACGCTTTCATGCCGCGCGGCGTCGTCCACAGGAACATCTCCAGATAGAGAATGTAGACGTGCTCCAACGCCACGAGCGCCACCAGAATCTTGCTGATAACGTCCATGTTCGCCTCGCAGAACCCCTTTTTCACAGAATAGGATCATTCTAGCATGGAGCGAGGATTTGCCGCGCCATGCCAGGAGACAAATCATGAGTGCAGCCGAAAATAAAGCGTTGGCACAGCGCGTTTACGACGCTATCAACGCGCAGGACTTGGCGACATTGGAAACATTATTTGCTCCGAACATCGTTCGCCACGCGCTCGGTGAAATCGGCATTGAACACGCGAAACAGGCAGTGATCGCTGCCTTTGCCAGCAACCCGGAACGGCGTTTTGTCGTCGAAGATTTGATCGCGGATGGAGATCGGGTCGCGCTGCGGGTGATGATCTATGCGAATGCTGATGCAAGCGAGCCGCAGGCGGTCATCCTCGAAATATTCCGGTTTGAAGATGGGCGCGTCGTCGAAATCTGGGGCGCGGGCGGCGCAACCCACCTTCAACCTTACAAATGAGGGAACCAGACTCCAGCCAGTCGCCTATTTTGTCTCAGCACTCATTGCTCGTCACTCATCGCTTCTTTTTACAGCACTTCCACCGGGTCGACATCGACGTACCAGCCGCGCGGGATGTCGATGCCTTCCAGCGCGGGCGTTGGGTCGGGTCCGCGCAGCAGCACCTGCCAGCGAAACACGTTGTTCTCGCGTGTGAAGAAGCACGGCGCGGGACCGATCAGCTCCGTCCCGGTCATGTGCAGCGCCTGCAAGCGGCGGCGCAGCAGCCCGGCGGCGCGCTCGGCTTCCTGCTGCGCTTTCGTCTCGCTGGGGAAGCGGAACAGGATGCGCAGCAGGCGGCGGAAGGGCGGGTAGCCGAGGTCGCGGCGGTAGCCGATCTCGCGCTGGTAGAAGGCGGCATAATCGTGCCGAGACGCGGTCGTGATGGCGTAGTGATCCGGCTGATAGGTCTGCAGGATCACGCGCCCGCCCAGCAGCCCGCGTCCCGCGCGCCCTGCCACCTGCGTCAGCACCTGAAACGTCCGCTCCCCGGCGCGGAAATCCGGCAGCGCCAAGCCCACGTCCGCGCTGACCACGCCGACCAGCGTCACCAGCGGCAGATCAAGCCCTTTGGCGACCATCTGCGTGCCGACCATCACGTCGGCGCGGCGCTCGATGAAGCGCTGCAGGATCGCCTCGTGCGCCTCGGCGCTGTCGGCGGTGTCGCTGTCCCAGCGGACGACGCGCGCTTTGGGGAACATCTGCACCAGCGTCTCCTCGACCTGCTGCGTGCCCGCGCCGAAGAATTTGATGCGCTTGGAGCCGCACTCCGGGCAGACGGTTGGCTCCGGCTGGGTGAAGCCGCAGTGATGGCAGCGCAGGTTCGAGCCGAAGCGGTGATGCGTCAGCGGCATGTCGCAGCGCGGGCATTTGGCGATGTAGCCGCAGTCGCGGCAGAAGACGAAAGTCGACTGCCCGCGCCGGTTCAGGAACAGGATCGCCTGCTCGCCCCGGTCGAGCACCTCGGCGAGGTTGTGCTGGAGCGCGCGGCTGAAGATGCTGGTGTTGCCCTCCTTGAGTTCCGTGCGCATGTCGACGATTTTGACGGGCGGCAGGTCGATCATCACGGCGTCTTCGGCGCTATCCGGTCGGTAATGCGGCATGACGCCCGCCCGCTCCGCCTGCTCGTAGATGCGCACGCGGTGCCCCATGATGCGCCGGGGCAGTTCCAGCTTCTCGATTTCGCCGCGCTCGACGCGGTAGGTCGTCTCGATGTCCGGCGTGGCGCTGCCCAGCACGACCACGCCGCCGCTGCGCTGCATCATCGCCTCGGCGAGATCGCGGGCGTGGTAATAGGGCGGCAGAATCGGCGGCGACTGCTTGTAGCTGGAATCGTGCTCCTCGTCGAGGACGATCAGTCCGACGTTGGGCAGCGGCGTGAACAGCGCCGAGCGCGCCCCGACGACCACCTGCACCAAGCCGTCGCGGGCGCGCCGCCAGGTGTCGTAGCGCTCGCCCTCGCTCAGCGCGCTGTGGACGACCGCCGTTTTGCCGGGGAAGCGCGCCGCCACGCGCCGCACCGTCTGCGGCGTCAGCGCGATCTCCGGGACGAGGAAAATCGCCGAGCGACCGAGCTTGAGCGTCAGGTCAATCGCCCGCAGGTAGAGTTCGGTCTTGCCGCTGCCGGTGACGCCGTGCAGGAGGAAGGTTTTGCCCGGCGACCCCACCCCGTGCGACCGTAGGTCGCCCTGCTCCTCCCGAATTCAGGGAGGGGTGAAGAACCCGTCGAAAGTTGAGCCTGTTCCGTCGCTGTGACAGCGATCTTCTGGAGGACACTGCGAAGGTCGTTCTGGACTTCTTCGTTGGCGAACCGAACAACTCGCAAGCCGAGACTTTCGAGATATTTCTGACGAATTACATCTTCAGTCTGCGTATACTGATGAATTTCACCATCGACTTCAACGACAAGACGCAGCTCGTTCGAGTAGAAATCCACAATGAAGCGTTCGATTGGCTGCTGTCGTCTGAATTTGAACCCTTCAAGCTGCTTGCCTCGCAGCACCTCCCAGAGCTTATTCGCTGCTTCTGTCGGCTCGGTGCGCTGCTGCCGGGCGAGCTGCTTCATCGCTGCATAAATCTCTTTCGGAACGCTCCACTGGCGCGATTTCTCACCGGCAGCGTTTTTCTCCCCTCCCTGAAATCGGGGAGGGAAGCGAGCCGCTCAGCCGGGGTGGGGTCAGCCGGGGTGGGGTGCTGTACACCTTGCGCGCGTAGCTGTAGGTTTCGATGGGCAGCGGCTCGAACTCGTCGGCGACCTGCGCCTGCTCGTGCGCCGCCGCCGCGATCTGCCGCAGCGCGTCCTGAAAATCCTCGGCGATGTCGTAATCGCGGAAGCGCAGCACCCACAAGCCCAGGCTTTCGAGGTACGCCTGACGGATGGCTTCTTCTGCCCGCGAATATTGGCTCGCCTCGCCATCCACCTCCACCACCAGCCGTAGTTCCTGACAGTAGAAATCGACGATGAAGCGCTCGATTGGCTGCTGCCGCCGGAACGAGTACCCTTCGAATTTCTGGCTGCGCAGCGTCTCCCACAGCCTGTTCTCGGCGGGCGACGGATTGACGCGCCGCTGCTGCTCCAACGCCTGCATGGCGGCGGTCGCTTCTTTCTGCGCGCTCACCTTCTTCTCGCTCTGCTCCTGCTCGAACGTCCCCATGATCGCCGCTTCCAGCCGCGCCCAGGCGACCGACTGCTCCGCCGTGAGCGTCGGCGGCACGGTCGGGACGAAATCGCGCTGCGCCAGCGAATCGCGCCAGCGCTGCTGCTCGCCCAGCAGGATCAGTTCTTCTTCCTCCAGCCGCTTCAGGTCGGCGGGAGAGGCGTCCGCCTGCGCGTAAATCCAGCTCACGTCGACCGGGTCGCCCTCGCGTGCGAGGATGTTGAGGATGCGCAGCGGCTTGTCGAGCTTGCGCAGTTCGTTCAGGCGGAGCGTGATCTCGTCCGCCGGAATGGTGGCGGTCAGCGCGTCTTCCGGCGTCTGCTCGACCCAGCCGGATTCGAGCAGCTTGTCGAGGTGGCTCTTGTTCGCGCCGGACGCTTTGAGCGCCTCGCGCGCCTCGATTCCCGGCGTGGCGGCGACCGTCTCCAGCAGGTCGGCGCTGCGCGACGTGCGTTCCAGACCGCGCGCGGCGCTGGGGATGTCGCGGGGATGGATCGCCAGCGCTGCCGTCTGGATCAGGCGCGGCTTGACGCGCGGCGGCGACAGCACCAACTCGGTCGTCAGCACCTCGTACTTTTCCAGCCCTTCGACCGCCGCGCGCCAGTTTTTGCCCGGCAGCGACAGGTTGAGCTGGTGCCCGCGCAGCGCCCCGCGCCGCTTGAGCAGCGCCACGATCTCCTCTTCGAGCGGGTCGACGATCAGTTCCGCCGGGTAGTGCTCGCGCAGCTTGACCAGCAGGTCGCGGTGCCCGGTCAAGCCCGGCGGCAGCCACGCCCACACGCACAAGCCCATCGGCGCGCGGTAGGTCTCGCTCAGCCAGCGCGCCAGCTCGATCTGCGCCTCGTTGACCACCGGGCGCGGATCGAGCCGGGCGATCACGGGCTTGGTACGTTCGACCTCCGCTTCGTCATTCAGGGAGAGGACGATGGCGTGATCCATCGACGTGCGAAAACTGACCTGCACCAGATGCCCCGGCTGAAGCTGACCTTCCAGCTCCGGCGGGATGTGGTAGTCGAAGGTCGCATCGACCGGCGTATTGACGGCGACATTGACGTATTTCATCGCACTATTCTAGCACAAATGTACCGATTTTAGGCATACCGAACTACTCTGATTGGGCGAGTGACTTCCGTGAGCATATCACCATTTTTTCACCGCGCGAACCGGGGTGAAGTTGTGTCCTCCGCGCCCGCTGCGGTTATGATTGTTTCAGGAGGCTGCATGGATCGCATCGTCATCATCGGCATCGGCGGGTCGGGCAAATCGACGTTGGGGCAGGTGCTGGCGCGCCGCCTGAGCATCGACCTGATCGAGCCGGACGGTCTCTACTGGGAAGCCAACTGGCGCGACGCCGAGCGCGAGGTCTTTCGCCAGCGCGTCACCGCCGCCATCCGCCGCGAGCGCTGGATTTTCGCCGGGAATTACAGCAAAGCCCGCGATCTGGTCTGGACGCGCGCCGACACGCTGATCTGGCTCGACTACTCGTTCCCGCTGGTCTTCTCGCGGCTGTTCCGGCGCACGCTCAAGCGCATCGTCACGCAGGAAGACCTGTGGGGGACGGGCAACCGCGAGACCTGGCGGGCGCAGTTCCTCAGCACGGATTCGATGTTCGTCTGGCTTTTTAAGACCTACTGGCGCTACCGCAGCGACTATCCGCACATCTTGCGGCAGCCGGAGTATGCTCATCTGCAAACGCTGCGCTTCCGCTCGCCCCGGCAGACGGCGTGCTGGCTGGAGACGGTCAGGTAGCGGCGGAAGCAGATGCGGGCACCGGCACGGCTTCGTGATCCGGCAGCAGGTCTTCGGCATCACGGATGGTCGGGAAGGCGTAGCCCGCCAGCCCCACGCCCATGCTGATCACGCCGAAGATCACGCACATCAGCGCCATGCCCGACCCCGCGCCCGTGCCGAACACCCCGCCGAAGATCGGCGCGAGACTCCCGCCCGCGTGCATGGCGGGTTCAAACACCTGATCGGCGAGCGGACCTGCCAGCAGCATGGCGACCGGCATGGCGATCTGGGCGATCATCCGGCGCGCCGCGAAGACGCGCCCCTGCACGTCCGGCTCGACTTTCGCCTGCCAGATCGCCTGATTCGAGCCGTTGAGGATCGGCATGAGCAGGGCAGTGACGAACCACGCCACCACCCACACGATCACGGCTTGACCGAGACCCATCAATACCGACCCAAACAAGCCTATGCCGATAAAGCCGAGCAGCACGCCGTGAACCCTGCGCTTCGGACCGCCCCAGGTACCCATGAGAATGCCGCCGACCACGCCGCCAATCGCCCCGATGGACATCACCGTCGCCAGCGCCGATTCGCTGCTGTCGGTGCGCGCCAGGATCATCGGGTTGACCACTACGTCGCCCATGGTCACGGTCAAATTGGCGACGAAAAAGGTCAACTGCAAGCCAAGCAGGCTCGGTCGCCGGATGATGTAGCGAAAGCCGTAGAGGCTCTCTTTCCACAGGTTGCCCTTGCCCTCAGCGCCGGAGGCGGTCGCCTGCGGCTGCGGCACGTGGATCGCCAGCAGGGTGCTGACGGCGAAGACGAAGGTCACGATGTCGATCAGCATCACGCCGCTGATGCCGATCAGCGCCAGCAGCGCCGTCGCAACAATCGGCGCGAACACGCCCGACGCCGACTGCGCCAGACCGAGCAAGCCGTTAGCGCGGGCGTACTGCGCCTTCGGCAGCATGACGCTGATGGCGGCGGAGTAGGCGGGCCACTGGAAGGTGTTGAAGAAGCCGGAGACCGCCCCGGCGACGTAGAGATGCCAGATTTGCAGATGCCCGCTGGAATACAAAATCAGGACGGCGATGGTGGCGACGCCCGCGCCCAGGTCGCTGAGCATCATCACCAGCTTGCGATTCCAGCGATCCACCAGCGCCCCGGCGAACGGGCTGAACAGGATCGACGGACCGAAGTTGAAGAAGGCGACCAGCGCCAGCGCCGTCGCCGAGCCGGTGATCTGATATGCCCAGATGGTCAGGGCGAATTGAGTCATCGCCGAGCCGAGCAGGGAAACCAACTGCCCGAACCAGACGATCAGAAACGCGCGCATCCCACTGGGTCTGCCCATTCAACCTTCTCCGCTGCCGGACGCGAGAAAAATCCGCGCCAGGAGCCAGTCGCCCTTAGGAGTGTTGTATTCTACCCACTTTTAGGAAGATTCGCGTGGGTGAATTGTTCCGCATATTGTAGGGTAGCGTGTTCGCAGGGCGTTCGCATTTCCCGCTGCCTTGCAGCATAATAACGGCTGGAAACCCGGAGCATAACCGATGCCAGATGACCATCGCCCGGACGACCCGGAGTTCGACGACTGGGCGCACAACCGCGACGAAGAAGAACCGCCTGACGTTCCCGCGTCCGTCACTTTCATGGAGCTGATGCGGCAAGCCGCCGCGCGGGCTGCCAGCGCCGTGCAGCCGGAGCGCCAGCACCCCGACGAGCACGCGGACGAGGAATCCGCCGCGCCGCCCACGCCCAAGCCGAAGCCCAAGCCGCGCAGCAGCGCGCCGCCGCCTTCGGTGCGACGGGTACGCCGCCGCGCCCGGCGCACGCGCGCCGCCGTCAGCCTGATCGGCGGGCTGGTGCGCACGTTCTTCATCGTGATCGTGGCGGCGGGCTTGATGGCGACTATCTTCACCTGGTGGACGCCCAACGAGTTCATCCCCACCAACGCGCGGCGAGGGCTTGAGCGTCGCCATCGCCACCGACGCGGCGACAGTCGTGCCGACCGTGCTGCCCACGCCCAACTGGGCGCGTCGCGTCGGCATTGTCTCCGGGCATCACGGCAACAACTCCGGCGCGGTCTGCCCGGACGGATTGACCGAAGCCTCGGTCAATCTGAGCGTGGCGGAACTGGTCGTGCGCAACCTGCGCGGGCTGGGCTACACCGTCGATCTGCTGGACGAGTTCGATCCCCGGCTGACCGATTATCAGGCGGCGGCGCTGGTCTCGATCCACTCCAATACCTGCCAGGATTTCGGAGAAAAAGTCTCCGGTTTCATCGTGGCGGCGTCATCCGGGCGCATCACGGCGCACACGGATGACGAGAAGCTCGTCCAGTGCATCGCCGATCACTATGCGGCGACGACGCAGCTTACGCGGCGCACGGAGACGACCATCGACATGACCGATTACCATACCTTCCGCGAGATTCACCCGCTGACGCCCGCCGCGATCATCGAGCTGGGCTTCCTGCTCGGCGACCGCGATTTGCTCACCCAGCACCCCGATACGGTGGCGCGCGGGGTCACCGATGGCATCCTGTGCTTCCTGGAGCCGGGATAAGGAGCGCGCGTGCGGACTGGAAACTACGGGGGTAAGGACACAGCGAGCCGTGTCCTACGCTCTGTAACAGCTAAGCGCTCCTTCGCGCGAGCGAAAAAATTCGTGCGAGTTTAATGTTGAGCGAGTCGATTAGCGAGTATCATAGAATAATGGTGAGAGAACTTGTGATGTACGCACGCACGTCGTCCTGCCCGTTTGTCGCAGTGGCGAAGCGCGTTCTGGATGATTACGCCGTGTCCTATCGGGAAGTCTATATCGACCGTGACGAGGCGGCGCGCCAGCGGGTGCTGGATTGGACAGGCTTCCTTTCCGTGCCGACTCTCGTGGTGGCGAACCCGGGAGAAGATGTCCCGTATGAACCTCAAGCCCCTCTGCCAGCCGGTCGCAGCCCGCGCGGGATCGACCGGGGCACGATGATCACCGAGCCGAGCATGGGCGAACTCACGCAGTGGTTGCTGCGACACGGTTTCATCGACGAAGTCGCCGCAGATTGAGAGGTCGAGCGTGACCGTCAGCGACAAGATAATCGACGTGGAAGGCTTGCCCGTTCACTATCTGGAGACCGGCGAGGAGAACGGACGAGCGCTGCTGCTGCTGCACGGCGGCATCGGCGATGCTCAGGCGAACTGGAGTCAAGTCCTGCCCGTGCTGGCGGAGCAGTACCACGTCTTTGCCCCTGATCTCCCTGGCTGCGGTCAGTCGGCGTCGGTGCCGGACATGAGCATCGAGCGGCTGTGTCACTGGGTGCGCGCGCTGCTGGATACGCTGAAGCAGACCGACATCGTGATCGTCGGCAGTTCCATCGGCGCGATCCTGGCGCGCATGTTCGCCAGCGCCGAGCCGCAGTACGTCCCGGCGATTGTCCTCGTCAACGGCGGCATGATCCCGAAATTCCCCGGACTGCTCATGACGCTGGTGCGCCTGCCGCTGATCGGCGATCCCGCGCTCCGGTTCTACGAGCGCGCGACCTACACCAGCAAAATGCTCGACCGCGTGACCTACGTCCACGATGCGCTGACCGACGACCTGCGCGCGTCGTGGCACAGCGCCATACCGGGCTTCACCGCCCTGATGCGCACGATGATGTCGCCGTACAACCTGGGCGCGCAGATACCGCCCGTCCCAACGCTGATCCTGTGGGGCGCGAACGATCCCTTGATGCCGCTGGCGCAGGCGGAGCGTCTGAAGCAGGAGATTCCCGGCGCGGTGCTGTCGCCGATTGCCGAATGCGGGCATCTGCCGCAGTTGGAGACCAGCGACGTATTCGTGTTTCAGGTCACGTCGTTCCTCGAAGGACTGTCACGGGCGCGCGAGCCGCGCACGCCCGGCGTTAGCGTGCTCCATTCAGATTAAGCGTAGGCAAAGCAATAGCCGTTTGCTATAATGCCCGTTGGTTGGAGCACACGGGTATTTTCGTGTACCCGGTGCGCCCGCTCCCTCATGGAGAGGTCGCATAGTGGTCTAGTGCACTCGCTTGGAGAGCGAGCAAGGGTAACACCTTCGCGGGTTCGAATCCCGCCCTCTCCGCACCCGCGCCGGGATGATCATTGATCCCCCGGCGCGTTTGATTTTGCACACGCAAGTATTAAGGATAATCACCCAGATCGATGAGAATCTGGCGTTCATTGAGGCGCTGCTGTCGGTTGAGTTGGAGCAGACGCACCGTAATGCGTCCCTGTGGGGTGAGTGGGACAATCGTTGCGCCGTCCAGACGAAAATGATCTGCCCATACGTCACGGCGCGGATGAAAAAGCGAGGCGATCTCGCCTGTCAGCGGGTCGAGCGAGCAGAGGTCAGTGCCCTTGAGACGATTACAAATCCAGCAGCTTAGGCAAAGATTGTCTTCCCGCGTTTCGCCGCCATGTTTCTCTGCGTAGATGTGATCGACTTCATGGGGTGCATAGGTATCCGCTTCGGGGATGCGGCAGTATTCGCAGCGTCCTTCTGCGCGATCCGCGATCAATCGTCGCAACTCGGCGGAAATATAGGTCGTCATTGCTCGCTGAGCAGCTTGCGCGTGTGCAGCTTCAACATGCGGACGAAATGCTCGACCTGCTCGAACTCGTCCAGTTCAGCCGCCTCTGCGTCTGACAGCCGCCCGGCTTTGCTGGCTTGCAGTAATGCCTGGATGCGCTGCTGCGTTGCTTCGGCGGGGCGAAAGGCGAGGATTTCCTCTGGCGTCGGCGACGACGCGAGAAAATAATACACTTCCTGATAAACCGGCAACTCGGCAACCGCCATGTGAGCATTCTCCCTGGACTCTGCCTCTATTATAGCGCGATCTATCGCCCCTTCTGCGCCTTGCCGAGCACGACCCGCCCGGTCTGCCCGTTGACCAGCGCCGAGCGCACGTCGCCGTCGCGCTCGTAGAGCGTCGCCACCCACACCGGCAGCAGCAGCAGCGTGAAGCTCATCTGCCGCACCGACGTGAAGACCTGCACCTCGACGTTGCGCTCGCCGCTCTCCCCGTAACGACTGCGCATGTGATCCGAGACCTTGCCCTGCGCTTCCAGCGCCGCCTGATCGAAGTCGATGTCGTAGAGCGCCGCCGGATACTTCGCCAGCAGGGTCGGCTGGTAGGCGACTGCCGCGCCCACGTCGTAATCGTCAAGCTGATCGGCGAGCGGCAGTTTGGCGGCGGGCACGGTGACCCCGATCAGCCCGTCGTTGAACTGGACGTTGGTATAGGGCTGGATGCTGCTGCGCGCCTCGTAGCGCGAGGGCGTGCGCTGGTCGAAAGTCGTCTTGGAGACCTCGGCGAGCGCGTCGAAGACCCAGAAGGGCAGGTACAGCCCCTCGATGGTCGCCCGCTGCGACCTGATTATCGTCGAACAGCCCGGCGATCCGCTCGCCGACGCTCTTGAGCCGCTCGCGGATAGCCGCCTGCGCCGCTTCTTCGCTGACGACGAACGGCACGAGACCGTCCGGCTGCTCGATAGTGTTGAGCGCGTCCTGCTGGATGACGTGCGTCGATCCGCAGAACGGGCAGACCGCCGACAGCCGCCCCGCCGGGATAGTGCGCTCCGCCCCGCACTGCGTGCAGTGAAGAATCCGCTCGCCGACGACCCAGCGCACCGGCTGCGCGCGCCGCTTGAGCATCGCCGCGCCGAAGACTTCCGCGCCGTCGCTGGCGTGACGGGTTTGATCGAGCGGCGCGCTGTGTCCGCAGAAGCGGCAGACCACGCGCCCGTTGGCTTCGTCGACCGTCAGATCGCCGCCGCAGACCGGGCAGTGCAGATGCGCGCTGTCCGTTTGCACCGCGCCCTCGGCGTGCCGCACCACCGGATCGTGCCCGTCGCGGCTGCGCTCGGCTTCCTCCGGCGTCAACTGCCCGTTGAGCACCATCAACAGGCGCAGCGCTTCCATGTGACCGGGATCGCGGGCGATAATCTCGCCCAGATGATCGCGCTGCACCCGCTCGTCCTTGCTCGTTTTGGCGATCCACAGGTGCGCGTCGCTGAAATCCGGCTGGACTTCGAGCGCGTCCTCGAACGCGCGGATCGCGCTGGCGTCGTCGCCCTGCCACAGATAATCCTGCCCGCTCTCGAACAGCGAGCGCGCCCGCAGATCGATGCTGCCGCGATGCGTGATCGGCACGTCCGGGCGCTGACCGCGCGCCCGCAGGCGCTCCGAGGCTTCGTCGAGCGTTTCCGGTCGCTTGAAGCCGCAGTTCGAGCAGTGAAACATCCCGGCATCGGGATTCAGGGTGAGGGGATGGCTGCATTTGGGACAAAGGATTGCTGGCATGATTTTCTCCGGCGCTGTTTCCATCTCCTTTCAGTATAGGGGATGCTTGTGCGCTCAACCTGCCAGGAATTGGGGGAAAACGTGAATTCAGGACGGCTCGATTTCCTGAAACCAGATTTTCACGCCGCGCACGATCACCGGCTTGCCGTCCTTGAAAATCTTGACCACTTTTCGCCCCGGAAGCTGGACGTTGCTGCGAAAGAGCAGCCGCGTGAAATACTTTTCCAGTTCTTTGAAGTCGTCGTGCAGCGTGATCGTCCAGCGTTCTTCCTTCGCGTCGGTCGAGCGCCAGAAGACGACCACCGGCGATTTGAGGATTGCGTCGAGCTTGGGTCTGCCCGTGTACTGCTTCATGCCCCAGGTGCGCTCGTGCAGTTCGATGTAAGCGTTCAGGCTTTCGCGGTCTTCGCGTCTCATGGACTCACTCCGCCAAGAAAAACGTTTCTACCGCAATTATAGGCTGGATCGCGCGCGAAGCGCGTAAATAAAGCTGCACCACGTCCTTTAGCGTCGCCACGCCGCTAGCGGCGCCGGAACAGATGATCCACGCGGTTGGGCAGCACGTAGATGATCGGCACGAGGATGTCGATGGCGATGCTCACCTGGACGTTGACAAACGACACCAGAATCGCCAGCAGATAGAGCGCGGGCGGCGTCAGGATGCGGCGGTAGACGATGTGCCGCGTAAAGGGGTCGATCTCCTGGCTGAGCAGGTGATTATCGCGCGTGGCGTACCACCAGTGGACGAACAGCAGCAGCTCCGCCAGGATCAGGTTGATGTTGTAGACGATGATCGATACGTGATCCTGCCCGTATTCCGAGAGCAGCTCCGCCGAGAAGGGCAGCAGCGCCACGCACATCATGAAGAAGATGTTGATCCACAGCAGGACGCGGTCGGCGCGGCGGATGTAGAAAAACTGGTTGTGATGCCCGACCCACAGCACGCCCAGAATCACGAAGGTGATCGCGTAGCCGATCAGGTTCGGCACGAGCGTCGCCAGTTCGTGCATCAAGCCGAACTGCTGCACCAGTTCTTTTAAGGGCGTGTGGAAATTGAACACGAGGATCGTCATGACGATGGCGAACACGCCGTCGGTCAGGGTTTCGATGCGCGCCGTCGTAATCGCCGACGAGGCACGGTTTGTTTCAGGAGTATCGACATCCGGTTGAGTCATAGCCCCTCGCCTGTGAAGAACGGATCAAGTGTATCCATGCCCCGCGCAACGCGCCAACTCAACAGTTTGTACTAAAATTGCCCCTATTTTTCAGACATAGTGTAGAATAGTAGGAAATCCGGCAGTTCAGACCAAGAGAAAAGCACATGATCATCGGGATTCCGCAAGAAATCAAAGACAATGAGTACCGTGTGTCGCTGCCTCCGGGCGGCGTGCGCGAGCTGGTGCGCCGCAATCACACTGTCGTCGTGGAGCATAACGCCGGGCTGGGCAGCGGCTTCACCGACGACGAATACGTGCAGGCAGGCGCGACCATCGCCCACAGCGCCGAAGAAGTCTGGCAGCGCGCCAATATGATCGTCAAGGTCAAGGAGCCGCTGCCCAGTGAATATGCCTTCCTGCGCGAAGACCTGATCCTGTTCACCTATCTGCACCTCGCCGCCAGCGAAGAACTGACGCACGCGCTGGTCGAGAGCGGCGTGACGGGCATCGCCTACGAGACGGTCGAGACCGCCGAGGGGCATCTGCCGCTGCTCCAGCCGATGAGCGAGGTCGCCGGGCGCATGGCGACGCAGATCGCGGCGCAGTACCTGGAGAAGCCGGAAGGCGGGCGCGGCATCCTGATGGGCGGCGTGCCCGGCGTGCATCCGGCGCACGTGGTCATCCTCGGCGCGGGCACGGTCGGCACCAACGCCGCGCAGATCGCGCTGGGCATGGGCGCCCAGGTGACGCTGCTCGACATCAACACCGAGCGCCTGCGCTACCTGGACGAGACGCTGCACGGTCGCCTGACGACGGTCTACTCCAACGAGGGCAACGTCGTCGAAGCGCTGCACAGCGCCGACGCCGTGATCGGCGCGGTGCTGGTGACCGGCGCGCGTGCGCCGCGTCTGGTCACGCGCGAGATGCTCTCGCTGATGCCGAACCACAGCGTGATCGTGGACGTGGCGGTCGATCAGGGCGGCTGCGTCGAGACCACGCACCCGACGACCCACAGCAACCCGACCTATTTCGTCGACGAGGTGCTGCACTACGGCGTCGCCAACATGCCGGGCGCGGTGCCGCGCACGTCCAGCTACGCGCTCTCCAACGCGACCCTGCGCTACGCCATCAAGCTGGCGAGTGGATCGCTGCGCGACGTGCTCGACAGCGATCCGGCGCTGGCGAAGGGGCTGAACGTCTATCGTGGGCAGGTGGTCTTCCCCGCCGTCGCCGAGACCTTCAACCTGCCGCTGGCGACGATGGCGGCGGTCGTCTAGCGAACAATCCTCAATCACAAAGACCTCAGAAGGCACAGTAGGGGCACGATATATCGTGCCCCTGCGTTTCCACCGCGAGTATAATTCCACTGAGATGTCGCTCTGTGATCTCGGCGGTCTCTGTGGTTCAATAACTTCTTCTATTTACTGACGGCACTGGCGACCGTGACCGATTCGATTCCTCTGCTGTTCATCACCACCTACGTCGGGCTGGGCGGCGGCGAGACTTCGCTGCTGACGCTGGTCGAGGCGCTGGTCAGGCACGACTCGCGTTATGAGCCGCATCTGCTGCTGCCGCACGACGGGCAGCTTGCCGAGCGCTGGCGCGCCAACGGCTGGTCGGCGCATGTCACGCCGTTTCGCGGCGCGAGCACCTATTTCGTCCCGGCGATCTGGGCGCGCTTCCCGGTCACGGCGTCCATCGCGCAGCTCATTGACGAACAGCATATCCGCGCGGTTCACAGCGACTATCACAGCCTGCCGTTCGCGCTCCCGGCGGCGCGGCGCGCGGGCGTTCCGCTGGTCTGGACGTGTTGGGGCTGGTGGTTCAAGCCCAAGCCCTGGCAGCGCGGCTTCTTCCGCCAGCCGGACGCCACCTTCGCCTCCTCGTGGGCGATCAAGGATGGCTTTCTGGGCGATCCCCCGTTCATGCCGCCGGATCGCGTCGAGGTGCTGCCGCCGGGCGTCGATACCGGGCGCTTCCGCCCCGGTCTGGACGGCTCATCCGTGCGCGCCGACGCCGGAGTCGCGCCCGACGCGCCGCTGGTGGCGCTGATCGCCCGTTTTCAGGACGTGAAGGGGCACGACGTGTTTCAGGCGATGGCGCGCCGCGTCGCGGCGGAAATGCCCGACGCGCGCTTCGTCGTCGCCGGGGAAAACGTACACGGTCAATCCGCCGACGACGCCTACAAGGCGCGCATCCTCGCCGCTCACGACGCCGATCCGCTGCTGAAAGAGCGGTTGGTCTATCTCGGCTTCCGCCCCGACGCCGAGCGCGTCATGGCGGCGGCGGACGTAGTGGTGTGCAGCTCGCATTTCGAGAGCTACGGCATGGTCAACGTCGAGGCGATGGCGTCGGGGAAGCCGGTCGTCAGCACGCGGCGCGGCGGTCCGTCCGAGACGGTCGCGGACGGCGAAACCGGCTTTCTCGTCGACGCGGGCGACGCCGATGCGCTGGCGCAGCGCGTGATCCAACTGCTGCGCGATCCTGACCTGCGGGCGCGCATGGGCAGCGCCGGGCGCGCCCGCGTCGAGCGCTTGTTCTCCGCGCAGACGATGGCGGCAAGTTTCGACTCTGCGCTGAAGAAATTGCGGTAGAGGCGAACCTATGTGTTCGCCCTTTCTGAGGACAGGCAGGCGAACCGAAGGGCGCGCGGCTGTGCGCTCATTGTCGATGTTATAATAGCGACAGAGCAAAGGACGAGTCTCATGAGTGTGGAAACTCGCATCGGAATGCCAATAGATGAATTCATCCGCCAGTACGATGAAGCCCCCTTCGAGCTGATCGACGGTGAAAGGATTCCGCTCGTGCCCCCTGTCGCAGAACACGGCGAAACCATCCGCATTTTGCTGAGAGCGCTGTTCGGCTATGAGCAGATGAACCCGAACATCGTCGTCTATACCGAGATGCCCGTCGTAGTAGAAGACACGCCGGGTTGGGTCAAAGGCTCGCGCGTGCCGGATTTGATGATCTACGACAAAGCGCGGCTGGACGACTACAAGCAGCAAACGCCGGACTGGAAAGCCAAGCCCTTCATCCTGATCCCCGACCTGTGCGTCGAGGTGGTTTCGCGGACGGACAGTTACAGCGACGTGGAGGCGAAGGTCGAGAGCTATCTTGCCGACGGCGTGCGCCTCGTCTGGGTCATGAACCCGCGCCTGAAAGCGGTCACAACTCACGCGCCGGGGCGCATCACCCGCCTGATCGAAAGCGACACGCTCGACGGCGGCGACGTGCTGCCCGGCTTCCGTTTGCCCCTGTCTAGCCTGTTCGCCGAATAGCCTTGCGTGAACATCCTCCTCGTCTCGCGCTGTCCACCCTATCCGCTGCACCTCGGCGATAGGCTGATCGTCTACCACCTCGCCCGCCAACTGGCGCAGCGCGGGCACGTCGTCGACCTGGTAGCCTTCAGCGACCGCTTCGAGGACATCGCCGAGCGCGTCCACTACGCCGACCTGTTCCGCCAGATCACGATCCTCGCCGACCCGCCGCGCACGTCGCTGGACTACGCCTACCGCCTGCTCGTTCCCGGTGCGCGCTTCCCCCGCCGTGCCGATCAAGCATGGTCGCCCGCCATGTGGGAGGCGATCCGCCAGCACGTCGAGGCGAACGATTACGACGTGGCGCATCTGTTCGGCGGCGTGCAGGTTTACGAATATGCCCACGCTGTCGAGCCGCTGCCCGCCATCATCACGCCCTACGAAAGCTACAGCCTGTATCTGCGCCGCGCCCTCGAAAACGCAGAATCCGTAGGGGCGCACGGCTGTGCGCCCCTACAACGACGCCTCGATACTCTGAAATCCCGCCTGCAACTGCGCGTCGCACGCAGCTTCGAGACGTGGATGTTCGCGCCCTACCGCCGCGTGATCGTCGTCTCCGAGCGCGACCGCGACGAGCTGCTAGCGCTCAATCCCGCGCTGCCGCTGGAAGTCATCCCTAACGGCGTCGATCTGGAATACTTTCAGCCCGCGAAAACTCCGCGCCAGCCGCACACACTGGTTTTCACGGGCAATTACGAATACGCGCCCAACGTCGACGCGGCGCTGCGGTTAGCGCGCGACATCTTCCCGCAGGTGCAGGCGCGCGTCCCCGACGCGACGCTGTGGATCGTCGGCAACGCCCCGCCGCCGGAACTGCAATCGCTGGCGAGCGACGCCGTCACCGTCACCGGGCACGTGCCGGACGTGCGGGCGTATCTGGAGACGGCGGCGGTGTTCGTCTGCCCGCTGCGGCTGGGCGCGGGCATCAAGAACAAGGTGCTGGAGGCGCTGGCGCTGCGCCTGCCCGGTCGTCGCCACGCCGCTGAGCGTCGACGGCATCGCCGTGCGCGACGGGCACGACGCCCTGATCGCCGAGACGGACGCGCAGATCGTCGCCGCCGTGCTGCGCCTGTTCGATGACTCCGCGCTGTGCGAGACACTGGGCGTAAACGGGCGCGAACTGGTCGAAGCGCGCTACAGTTGGGCGCAGGTCGCGGAGCGCTACGAAGCCATCTACAGGGAGGTCTCGCGGTGAAACTGCTCTACGTCGCCAACGTTCGCCTGCCCACCGAAAAGGCGCACGGCTTGCAGATCGTCCAGAACTGCGAGGCGTTCGCCGACGCGGGCGCGGAGGTGACGCTGTGGGCAGCGCGGCGCGTCAACACGCCCGAACTGCGCGCCGTCCGCGACGTGTGGGCGCACTACGGCATCCGGCGCAATTTCGCGCTGCGCCGCCTGCCCTGCGTCGACCTGATCGCGCTCGTGCCGGAGCGGACGGACGCGCTCGCCCGCCTGATCTTCCTGCTTCAGTTGTTCACGTTCACGCTGTCGGCGCTGGTCGGGGCGCTGTTCGCTTCGGCGGACATCTTCTACAGCCGAGACGATCTGGTGCTGCTCGCGCTCAGCCTGATCAAGCCGCGCCGGATGCTGGCGTATGAGGCGCACACGCTGGCGCAGGGGCGCGGCGGACGTGCCTTGCAGCGCCGGGTCGTGCGCCGCGTTGGGCACGTCGTCGCCGTGACGCGCAAGCTGGCGGACGACCTGATCGCGCTGGGCGCGGACGCCGATCAGGTGCAGGTCGCGCACGACGGTATCCGCCGCGAGCGTTTCACCAGCGTGCCGGATCAGGCTGAGGCGCGCCGCGAAATCGGCTGGGCGAGCGATGCCTTCGTCGTCGGCTACGTCGGGCGTTTGCAGACGATGGCGATGGACAAGGGAGTCGGTGTGCTGGTCGAGGCGTTGGCGAAGGTCGGCGGCTGCACGCTGGCGCTGGTCGGCGGTCCCGACGAGACGGCGGCGGAACTTCGCCAGCGCTGGATCGAACTCGGTCAGGACGCGGCGCGCTTTCGCTACGCCGGGCAGGTTGCGCCGGAGCGCGTGCCGCTCTACCTGAGCGCCTTCGATGTTTGTGCCATGCCGTTCCCCTGGACGACGCATTTCGCTTACTACGCCTCGCCGATCAAGCTGTTCGAGTACATGGCGTCGCGCCGCCCGCTGGTGGCGTCGAATCTGCCCAGCATCGCCGAAGTGGTCGCCGACGGCGAGTCGGCGCTGCTCGTGCCGTCCGCCGACGTGGACGCGCTGGCAGACGCCATCCGCCGCCTGCGCGACGATCCCGCGCTGCGCCAGCGCCTCGCCGACCGCGCCTATGCGCTGGTGATGGATCGCTACACCTGGGACGCGCGCGCTGCTGCCATCCTGAAAGCGCTGGGCGATGCCTAACGGATGCGCGCGTGGTCGTGTCTGCCGCCAGACGCACAAAGCGTCTGGCTATCAACCCACGCCCGCTGAAGCGGACTTCTGTGGAGCCGTCTTCAGACGGCTTGATTTGTCTAGCCGAAGGCTTCGAGCCTCCGGCGGGGAGTGCCCCACTTGACTCCCTCAGCCCTCAAGCTCGGTCTGCTTGCCGCCGACCTGACGCACAAGCACGGCTGGGCGCACTACAGCCTGAGCCTGATTCACGCCCTGCGCCGAGCCGGAGTCGAGATCACCGTGATCGCCGCGCGCAACAGCCCGCCGCTCGACGGGGTCGACGTGCTGCCGATCCTGCCGACGGTCGATCCGCTGGAAGGCGGGATGCTGCTCGGCTTGCTGCGGGCGCTGCCACAGGCGCGCGCTGCCCTGCGCGACTGCGACCTGATCCACGCGCTGATCGAGCCGTATGCCCCACTGGCGGCGCTGGTCGCCGGGTCGCGCCCGCTGGTCGTCACCGGGCACGGCAGCTACGTGCTCGCCCCGCGGCAGCGGCGCTTCCCGGTGGGCGCGCTCTACGGCTGGGCGTACCGCCGCTCGCGCCTGGTCTGCGTCAGCCATTACACCGCCCGCGCCGCCGAAGCCGCGCTGCCGGGCATCCGAACGACAGTCGTCAACAACGGCGTTGACTACGAGCGTTTCGCCCCGATTCGACACGTCGGCGGGGGCGGCGTGCTGTCGGTCGGCGCGGTCAAAGCGCGCAAGGGGACGCTCGAACTCGTCCGGGCGATGGCGCGCGTCCCCGGCGCGCGCTGCGTGATCGTCGGCAGCCTGACGATGGAGCCGGAGTACGCCGGGCAGGTGCGCGCCGAGATCGAGCGGCTGGGATTGCAAGACCGTGTGATCCTGACCGGGCGCGTGCCCGACGCCGAGCTGATGCGCCGCTACGCCGAAGCCGACGTGTTCGCGCTGCCCTCGCTCAACGTGGACTGGAAATTCGAGGGCTACGGCTTGGCGCTGCTCGAAGCCAGCGCCGCCGGGCTGCCCGTGATCGGCACGAGCGACTGCGGCGCGGAAGATGCGGTCGCCGACGGCGTGACCGGGCTGCTCGTCCCGCAGCGCGATCTCGAACAGGGCTTGGTGGACGCGATCACGCGGCTGCTGGACGACCGCGCGCTGGCGGAGCGGCTGGGCGCTGCCGGGCGCGAACACGCCCGCGTGCAAACCTGGGATCAGGCGGCAGCGCAAATGCTGGCGCTGTACAAAACGGCGATTCGTGGTTAGCTTTGAGCAGTTCGCTGGCGCAAAACCGTGATGGAGTGAAATAATGCTGAATGCCCTGCTGCCCCGGCAGCTCAACAACGATTACAGAGGCAGCCCAATCGCCAGGTGGGTGTTCGTCGTCCTGACGATTGTGACTATCGCCCGCAGCCTGGTTCACATGTTCGCCGCCGACGGCGGCGCGCAGAGCATTGCGACCATCCCGCTCGACACGTTCTCGCAGAACGGCGCGGCGGCGGTCGTGCTGCTGTTCGCGCTCTGGGGGCTGTCGCAGTTGTTGATCGGCTTAATCTACGTGGTCGTGCTCTGGCGCTATCGGGCGTTGATCCCGTTCATGTACCTGCTGATGATCTTCGAGTACGCCATGCGCATCGTTCTGGGGCACCTCAAGCCCATCGAGACGGTCGGCACCGCGCCGGGTTCGATTGGCGATTACGTCTTCGTGCCGCTGGCGGCGGTGATGCTCTATCTGTCGCTGCGACGGCGAAACGACACCGCTTCGTAGCGGCGTCCGCTTGTCTCGTGATTGTCCGTGCTGAAGGCTGATTGCTGACCGCTATGATCGCCCGCCTGCGCCAATTCCTCAGCAGCAAATTCATTCAGGATACGCTGACCCTGCAAGTGGGCAAGGTCAGCATGATTGTGCTGAGCCTGATCTCGTCGCTGCTGGTCTGGCGGCTGATGGGTCCGCAGCGCTACGGCGTATTCGCGCTGGCGCAGTCCTTTCTGGTCATCTGGCAGTCGCTCGACCTGACCGGCGTCGGCACCAGCACCAGCGTCCGCCTCGCCATCGCCATCGGCGCGCGCGACGAAAGCGCGATCCTCGACCTGATGGCGTTCTACGTCAAGGTGGTGGTGCTGTTCAACGCCGGGCTGGCGCTGCTGATCGCGCTGCTGGGCACGCCGGTGGCGGCGCTGCTCTACAACGGCGACACCAGCATCGTCGGGCTGGCGGTGTGGCTCGCCATTGGCGCGGTCGCGGACAGCCTGTACGGGCTGGTGACGATTTCGCTGCAAAGCCGCCGCTCGATGCGCTCGCTGGCGCTGATGCAGAATGCCAACCAGTTCATCCTGACCGCCTGCATGATCGCCGCCGTGCTGATCAGCCCGACGCCGGAAAGTCTGGTCGCCGGGCGGGTGGTCTACTCCTACTCGACGCTGCTGCTGGCGTTCGTCGTCTATCTACGCCTGCGGACGCACGGCGCGGTCGCTTATCCGCCGCTGGGCGCGATCTTCCGGCGCGCGCGCACCGTCTCGCCGCGCCCCTACTGGCGCTTCGGCGTCGCCAACGCCATCGACAAAAATCTTGGGCAGTTGTTCACGCAGATTCCGATCCAGTTGGTCGGCATTTTCGCCGGAGCGCGGGCGGTCGGCTACCTCAACCTCGCGCTGAGCGGGATCATGCAGGCGAGCGTGTTCACGTCCGCCGTGCTCGACAACATGCAGGCAGTCGTGCCGCAGGCGGTCGGGCGGGGCGATTACGCCGGTCTGTGGCGCAACTTCCGGCGCGTGGTGATCGTGCTGGCGCTTGGCGGCATCATCGTTTTACGGCGGCGCTGGCGCTGGTCGCCCCGCCGTTCATCCCGCCGATCCTGGGCGCGCGCTGGATTCCGGCGATCCCGCCGCTGATCGCGCTGGCGGTGTTCGGCGCGGTGACGACCGTCGGCGGCGTGTTCGGTCCGCTCTACCGCGCCTTCGACCTGATGCGCCGCGCGATTGCCGTCAAGGTGGTGGCGCTGGCGCTGGTGCTGCCGCTCGGCGCGCTGCTGCTCGAACAGGCGGCTTCCGGGCAGTTCGTGCGCTTCTTCGGCATGACCGCTTTCTCGGCTTACAATCCCGGCAGCGCCAATACGGGCGCGCTGATCGGCGCGGTGATGATCGACGCGCTCTACATCATCTCGGTCGCGCTGACGGTTCTGGTGACGCTGCCGGAGCTTCGGAAACGCGCCCGATGAAGGAGTCACGCGGATTGAAGGTCTTGATGCTCGGCGCGTTTGATCCCGATTATCCGCGCCACGCTATCCTGAAGACCGGGCTGGAGGCGCTGGGCGTACAGGTGACGCTCGCCAATCTGCCGAAAAGCGCCAGCACCCTCCAGCGAATGCGGCTGGCGCTGCGCTGGTGGGCACGCTTCCGCGACTACGACGCCCTGTTGATCCCCGCCTTCAACCAGACGCTCGCGCCGTTCGTCTGGCTGCTCTCGCGCGTTACCGCCACGCGCGTCCTGCTCGATTACATGGTCGGTCTCAGCGACGTGAACGCGGATCGCGGCACCGAATCCGGCTTGAAGCAAATCCTGTTCCGTCTGGTCGATCAGTTCAACATCACCGTGATCAACTCGTTCACCGACACCGCCGCTCATCGGGACTGGTTTCGGCGGCATCTTGGCGTGCGGGTTGGACGGATGCGCGTCGTGCCTGTCGGCGTCAAACCCGCCTGGCTGGACGCGCCGCCGCCCCCGACGATCCAGCCGGTCACCGCCGCCTTCATCGGCTCCTACATCCCGTTTCAGGGCGTCGAAGTCATTCTTCAGGCGGCGCAGCGCTTGCGCGACGAATCGCGCATCCGTTTCCTGCTGATCGGCAGCGGTCAGACCTACCCACAGGCGCGCCAGCTTGCCGACTCGCTCGACCTGCATAACGTCGATTTCCGCGCGGGCTTTTTTCCACTGCCGCAGTTGATGCCGCTGGTCGCAGACTGCGCGATCCTGCTGGGCGTCTTTGGCGCGGCGGAGAAGACCGCTTACGTCATCCCGAACAAGGTCTTCGACGGCGTAGCGTCCGGTCGCGCGGTCATCACGGCGGAGTCGCCCGCGCTGTCCGAATGTTTCACGCCGGGCGAGCATCTGCTCACCGTCCCGCCGGGGGACGCGCAAGCGCTGGCGGACGCGCTCACCGCGCTGCTCGATCATCCCGAACGGATCGCGGCGTTGGGCGCGGCAGGGCAGCAGCGGATTCGGGATGCGTTCCTGCCCGACCAGGTCGCCCGACCAATCGTCGACTGGCTCGCGGGCAGGGCGTAACTGTTCTAGACAAAGCGGGTGTGCAATTGATGGTGTGGTCTATACATTAGGTACAGACTGGCGCTCGATTATCGTCTGAGACCGGGGAACATGTGCGCCCGCCGCGCGAGCACATGCGCCAAAATGGACGATTGACCCCTGTGCAATTCGTCCCAAAAGCCCCGCAGCCGACGACAAAAGAGAGAGAAAGCGGCGCTGGCGTTGTCGAAGACTGCTAATGAATAAGCTTAACATCTGATGAACTTGGCGTCCGTATCTGATGTATAGTACACATAATTAGGTGGATCGGCGCTCCAAAAATACTTTATTTGCGTCCATCAAACCTCTGTCAGCACGTGCTTGAAAGGAGAAGTTGCGCGCTTTGACGCGCTCTCGGCTTATGAATATTCTGGTTATCGGCGGAACTCGCAACTTGGGGCACCGGCTCGTTCACAGATTGACCGAGCTGGGGCATCGAGTGACCGTATTCAATCGGGGCAAAACGCACGACCAGCTCCCCGATCAGGTAGAGCGCTTGCGCGGTGATCGTACCGACCCCGTGCAGCTTATACAGGCACTGCACGGGCGGGAGTTCGACGTGGTGGTCGATAACGCGCTCTACAAAGGCGCGGAAGTCGAGCCTATCGTCAGCCTGTTTCAGGATCGCGTGGGGCAATATATTTTTCTGAGCACCGGGCAGGTCTACCTCGTGCGCGAAGGCATCGAGCGCCCCTTCCGCGAGGAGGACTACGAAGGTCGGCTGATGCCTTCGCCCAAGCCTAACACTTATGGTTATGAAGAATGGATGTACGGCATCGAAAAGCGCCGCGCCGAAGATGCGCTGCGCGCGGCATGGGAGCAGCAGGGTTTCCCGTATACCTCGCTGCGCCTGCCGATGGTCAACAGCGAGCGTGACCATTTTCACCGGCTCTATAATTACATTTTGCGCCTCAAAGACGGCGGACCGATCCTCGTGCCGTCGACGCCCACCTATCCGCTGCGCCACGTCTACTCCGGCGACGTGGTGACCGCCGTCCTCAAGCTGATCAACACGGGCAAGGGCAAGGGCGAAGCCTTCAACATTTCGCAGGAAGAAACGCTGCCGCTCGACGAATTTCTCGCCATCCTGGGGGATATTCTCGGCGTGCAGGCGCAGGTGATCCGCGTGCGCCGCGACCTGCTGGAAGCCAACGGCTTTTTGCCGGACTGCTCGCCCTTCAGCGACCGCTGGATGTCGGAACTCGACAACACGCGCAGCAAGCGCGAGCTGGGCATGACCTATACGCCGCTGCGCGACTATCTGGAGCAGATCGTCGCCTTCTATCAGGATAATCCGCCGCCCAAGCCCGCCAGCTACCGCCGCCGCCGCGCCGAGCTGCGGCTGCTTCAGCACAGCGACCCGGTTGGTTGAACGAATTGAATCGGGAGCAGCCGTCCGCGACTGCTCCCGTTTTTTATGATGCCTCGAAATCCCAGCGCGTCGCCGTTTTCGTGAAGTCGTGCTCCTGCCAGGCGAGGGCGCTGCGCGGGCGCAAGGCGTACCAGACGCCCGCCATGCCGTCCTCAACCGGGTTGTAAGGTGGATACTTGCGCGCGTAGGCTTTGCCCACTTCGACCAGCAGCGCCCGGTCGCTGATCACCTCGACCACGCCTTCCAGAATCACGCTGTCGTCGCCGCTTTCCAGGTGGACGACCACGTCGGGGCGGGCGGCGAGGTTGCGCCCCTTGACCAACTCGCGGTCGGTGCTGAAGTAGAGGACGCCCTCGTACCACACGCCCCAGACCGGCGCGGCGTGCGGACGCCCGTCCGGGCGCGTCGAGTTGATCCAGTAATTGCGCGACTTCGCCATCTGCTCGTCGACCCAATCCCACGACAGCAAGCCCGCGTCGTCGCTGGCGATGCCGTAATTGCGCATGTACGGGCGGCGCTTGACCGCATCCATTCGTGACTATCCTTTCGCTACGTCTGCCTGAATCCATGCCGGAATCACCCCATATTGTGAACGAAATACAATGAGATGCATAACTCGACCCCATCCCCGCTCGACGGCAAACCTGCTGGTTTGCGTTGCTCGCCTCCCTTCTCCGACTTCAGGGAAGGACGCAGGCAAAAGGCTTGACAGCTCCACGCCCCTCCTCGAAATCGGGGAGGGGCAGGGCGACCGCAGGTCGCACGGGGTGGGGTCGAAGGGACGGCGGCTCCAACCAGCCATCGACAAAAGGCGCAATCCACGTTACAAATCGGCGGCGCACAAAGAAAGAGACGCCGATGCTGTTTTTGATCGCACGCGGGTTCACGCTGGGCTTGACGGCAGGGGTGCTCCCCGGACCGCTGCAAACGTACATCATTCAGTCGACGCTGACGCAGGGCTGGCGCAAAAGCCTGATCCTGGCGCTCTCGCCGCTGCTCTCCGACATCCCGCTGATCCTGCTGACCTTGTTCGTGCTGGCGCAGTTTCCGCCGGAGTTCATCCGTCTCGTCCAGATCGTCGGCGGGCTGTTCGTGCTCTGGCTGGCGCGCGGCGCGTGGCTCAATTATCGCGCCGGGGTGGTGATCGGCGCGGGCGGCGAGACGATCCTGTTGAGCACGCGCCAGCTCTTGGCGCGGGCGCTCATGGTCAACCTGCTCAGTCCCGGTCCGTACATCTTCTGGGGGACGGTCAACGGTCCGCTGCTGATTGAGGGCTTGAGCCAGTCGATCTTTCACGGGGTGGCGTTTCTGGTCGCCTTCTACGGCACGTTCCTGGCGTTTCTGGTGGGCTTGATCGGCGTCTTCAACCGCGTGCGCGCGCTCGACCCGCGCGTGACGCGCGCTCTGCTGCTCGTCATCACCGTGCTGCTGCTCGTTTTCGGGCTGTCGCTGATCGGGCAGGGCGTGGGTTTAATCTAAAATCATCTAATTTTCATTTATACTCCGTATAATGCCCCACATCGCACGACCATCCGAGGGGTGAGATTTGTCTGAAGAACTCCTGATCGGCGTCGCCAGCATCCTCGTCCTGGGGATACTGGCGCAGTGGATCGCCTGGCGGCTGCGGCTGCCGTCGATTCTCGTGCTGCTGATGTTCGGCTTCCTCGCCGGTCCGCTGACCGGATTTCTGCACGTCGACGCGCTGCTCGGCGACCTGCTCTTTCCGGTCGTGTCGATCTCGGTCGGCGTGATCCTGTTTGAAGGCGGCTTGAGCCTGAAGTTCTCCGACCTGCGCCAGACCGGGCGCGTCATTCGCAACCTGATCACCATCGGCGCGCTGACGACCTGGGTGCTGACCACCGCCGCCGCCTACCTGATCCTCGGCTTGAACGTCGCGCTGGCGGTGCAGTTGGGCGCGGTGCTGGTCGTCACGGGTCCCACCGTGATCGGTCCGCTGCTGCGCCACGTCCGCCCGTCCGCGCAGATCGGCTCGATCCTGCGCTGGGAAGGCATCCTGATCGACCCGGTCGGCGCGACGCTGGCGGTGCTGGTCTTCGACGCCATCCTGGTCGGCGACCTGCAAAGCGCCGCCGGGGCGACAGTCGTCAGCGTCTTCCTGACGCTGCTGGTCGGCATCCTGATCGGGCTGATCGGCGCGGGGATACTGGTCGCCGCGCTGCGCCGCTACCTGATCCCGGATTATCTGCAAAGCACGGTCACGCTGATGCTGGTCGTCGCCGCCTTCGCCGGGGCGGAGCTGCTCCAGCACGAATCGGGGCTGCTGGCGACGACCGTCATGGGTATCGCGCTGGCGAACCAGCGGCTCGTCCCCATCCGCAACATCGCCGAGTTCAAGGAGAACATCGGCGTGCTGCTGATCTCCAGCCTGTTCATCCTGCTGGCGGCGCGGCTGCAAATCAGCGATTTGCAGGGCTTGGGCTGGAACACGGTGCTGTTCCTGCTCGTGCTGCTGCTGATCGTGCGCCCGGCGGCGGTGCTGCTTTCGACCTTCCGCGCCGGGTTAAGCTGGCGCGAGCGCGCCTTTCTGGCGTGGATGGCGCCGCGCGGGATCGTCGCCGCCGCCACCTCGTCGATCTTCGCGCTGCGCCTCGCGGCGGTCGATCACCCGCAGGCGGAGATGCTCGTGCCGATCACGTTCGCCGTGATCGTCGTGACCTGCGCCGTCTACGGGCTGACGTCGCTGCCGCTGGCGCGCTGGCTCAATCTCTCGCAGGCGAACCCGCAGGGCGTGCTGATCGTCGGGGCGCACGACTGGGCGCAGCGCATCGCCGCCGCCCTGCGCGACGCCAGGCAGAAAGTCGTGCTGCTCGACAGCAACTTCGGCAACGTGCAGGCGGCGCGTCTGCAAGGGCTGGAAGCCTACTACGGCAGCGCCACCGCCGAGGTGCGCGAAACCCTCAAGCTCGACGGCATCGGGCGGCTGCTGGCGCTCACGCCCAACAACGAAGTCAACGCGCTGGCGGCGATCCGCTTTATCGAGGATTTCGGGCGCGCCGAGGTCTACCAGCTCCCGATCCCGCGCATGGGCGGGAAGCAGGTCGAGGTCGTCTCGCGCGATCTGCGCGGGCGGCTGCTCTTCAGCGACGAAGCGAATTTCGCCGAGCTGAGCCGCCGCTTCGCCGAGGGCGCGGTCGTCAAGGCGACGCCGCTCACGCGCGAGTTCGATTATCGCGCTTACCAGACGCTCTACGGCAGTACCGCGCTGCCCATGTTCCTGATCGACCCGGTCAGCCGCAAATTGTCGATTTTTGCGACCGACCTGACGCTCACGCCGCAGCCCGGTCAGACGATTGTCAGCCTGATTCGCCCGGATCAACCGCTCCCGGAATCGGAACGAGAACAGATGGTGATGGCATGATCGACTCTTCACGCCTTGAAGGCGGCTTAATCCACGTCGCCCGGCGCTATGCGCCGTCGCTCGTCCCGGCGGGCTGGCAGAAACCCGGCGATTTCCCCGGTCCGATGTCGCTGCTCGCCGGGGCGCTCGCCTCGTACAACGTGCTGGTCATGGCGGGCGAAGCCGCGCAGACTTCGGTCAAGGGCTGGACGGACGGCTACCTCGACTTCTACCGCCTGATGTGCGGCACGCTCTTTCCCTCCTACATGCGCGTGACCGCCTTCTACGTCGATCAGGATCAGCCGCTGATCGTCGCCGTCTACGGCGAAGCGACCCCCGTGATCATGGCGATGGCGGGCTTCGTCGCCCCTTACGTAGTCGCGCGGCAGGGGACGCGCCCGCTCGAAGTCGAGATCGTCGGCATGATGGACATGATCCTCGAAGAACTCGAAGCGACCGATCTGCCGCGCCCGGATTATCGCCACCTGCGCGACGGCGGCGCGGCGCAGCTTCGCCAGTTGCTCGATTCCGGCGTGCGCCAGCTTCCGATCACACCGCCCACGCGCCCGATTTTTCAGGACATGGCGCAGAAGCCGTCTCAGCAGGAAACGGAACCCCTCCAGCGACCCGCCCCACCGCCGCAGCCGGTCGATCTGCCGGAGCCGCCGCCCGCGCCGCCGGATACCATGCCGGAGGAGATTCAAGCGCCGCCCGCGCAGGAGCCGGAAAGCGCGCCGCGCCGCTTCGACCCCGACGCCGTGCCGATCTTCTTCAACCCGCAGCGCGGGGCGACTCCGGCGACTCCGCCTGTGCCGCCGCTGCCCCCGCGCGAACCCTAACGGCGCTGAGCAGCGAACCTATATATAATGGGAAGGTGTGCGCCGCAGAGGATGAGGCTAAAGGAGCGCTGCTGTGAGCCGCCTGAAAGTATTCCTGTTCGCCATGCTACTCATACTACTGGTCGGAGTGTGGTCCGCCGCCGCGCAAGACCTGCCGCCTGCCCCGGATTCGCCGGTCATTGAACTGACGCCGGGCGCAATCGGCAACGATCAAGTGCAGGCGCTGCCGATCCTGATCAACGACCGCGCTGATCTCGAACTGCTGGCGTCCGCCGCGATTGGCTCGGCGCAGCGTCCGCTCGGCTGGAGCGGCAGCATCGACGTGAACGATCCGCAGCTTCCCCTCCTGATTCGTCTCGACCTGGAGACGCTGGCGGGCGCGATCATGGGCGCGGACAATCGCCCCGACGGCTGGTTCGGCGTCGTGCCGAGCGTGCCGCTGGCGGTGGCGCGCGACATTCGCCACGACCTCGAACTGCTGGCGGACGAGGTGATGCACGCGCCGGGGCTGCGCCCGCCGGGATGGACGGGCGACGACCCGATCATGCGCTGCGGGCGCGCCACGCAGGCGTTGTTCACCGTCCTGCGCCATACCGGCATCGACATTCCGGTCGATTACACCCAGCCCGGCTACTGCGCTCAGGCGGAAGTCGCCGCCTCGCACTACGTCGAGACCGAGGTGCTTCAGCCGCCCGCCGCCTCGGACGTGGTGGGTAATCAGGGCGCGTATCCCTACATCGCCGATACGCCCTTCGTCGTCGCCTTCCTCGACAGCAAAGCGCGCCAGAAAGCGGGCGTGCTGCCGCAGGGCACGGGCTTCGACCCGGTGGCGCGCAGCACCGTCGAGTTCTCCAACATGATGCTGGTGCGCGGCGACAATTTCCAGGTGTTCGTCGACTACACGACCACCGAGGTCACGACCGATCAGTTCCTCGCCCTGCCGGATGTCGGCATCGCGCCGCTGACCAACTGCCGGGCGTCGTGGTGCGGCAATAATTTGGATTAGGCGTGGTCTGAGAAATCCCGCTTCGTGGAAATTGTAGGGGCACGATATATCGTGCCCCTACACATCAATCCTCTGGTGCTCTAATTCCCCACCGTCGCCGTCAGGCGCAGCACGAACAGCCCGTTATCCCGCATGTCCAGCGACCCCGCGATGGCGGTCGCGGGCAGCGGCGGGATGCGCTGCTGGCGCAGCGTGTACAGGTCGACCATGCGCGGATCGAGGTAGAGCAGCGCGTCCTGCCCCGCGCCGAAGGCATCGCGCCAGTTGAGCGCGGGCGTCGCCGGGGTCTGGCTCTGCGCCGACGCGATCACCTTGGAAACCGTGCTTTCCATCGTCACGAACAACACGTTTCCGTTGAGGATGCCGACGGCGGGGCGCTCGCCCACGCCGGGCACGCCCAGCAGCGCCACGTCCACGCCGCTGATGCTCTGATGCTCGATGCCGACCAGCGGCGTCCCGGTCGTTGGATCGCTCAGGATTAGCGTGGAGACGTGGTCGAGCGCGTCGATCAGGCGCTGCGGGTCGCTGCTTTGCAGGTAGAGCGCCGCGCCAATCGTCGGACCCGCGCCGGGGAAGACCGCGATGGCGTACTCGCCGTTCGTCAGGCTGTACAGCTCGTCGAGCGACAGCCCCAGCAGCGATGTCACCTGCGTGATGATCGGCTGCACCTGCGCGATCAGCGCGTCCGCCGTTGGCGGCGGGGGCGGAGTCGGGGAAGGCGTGGGCGTCGGCGTGGGATCGGGTGTGCCCAGACTGTTGCGCGACTCGATCACGGTGAAATACTGTGCGGTGCTTATGCCAAGATAGGCGTAGCCTGCCAGCGGCAGCGCCGCCGTCGACACGTCATACGAATCGAGCACCGCGAAGCTGTCGCCGGGAATCAGGCTGAGCAGCGCCGTGCCCGCCGTCGCCGTCGTCAGCGTCGGCGCGGGATACTGCGCGTCGAGGCTCAGCGCAGCGGTCAGGTTGATCTGGTCGCCGCTCGACTGCACCGCGAAGCCGATGCCGTTCAGGTGAGGCGACTGGAGCAGCGCGTCCTCCATCGCCGACTGCGCCGGATGCAGACGCAGCGCCGCTTCCGCCAGAGTAGCAAAGCTGGGTGCGTCCGGCGGTAAGCCTCTCTGGTACTGATCGAGCGCGTCCGCGAGGACGGAAGCGTTGACGTAGCCGGTCAGGGCGGCGTTGGCGGGCAGCGCGGCGAGGGCGCGCTGATAGGCGGCGCTCTGCGCCAGATTGAGCGGCGGCGCGTGGAACACCGTGTCGATGCCCGCCGACGTGCCCAGCCAGAGGACATCCCCGCCGTCCGCGACGGTGAACGAGTCGCCGTGAATGACGGGGACGCCGCCGACCGTCTCGCGGTCGCTGGAACTGCCCACCGCATTGTCGATGAACGCCTGCGCCGCGCCCCGGTCGGCAACGGGCAGCACGTAGACGAACTGGCTGATGTTGCCGTCCGCGTCCTTAGTGAACGCCAGCCCGGCGCGCGCGCCGACCCAGGGCAGCACGTCCGCCACGTTCAGAGCGGGCAGCCAGGTCGTCACGAAGGCGTCGAGCGCATCCGCGCCGGTCGCGTAAGCGGTCGGCACGCCGATCATGCCGCGCGCCGCGCTGGCGATAGCGGCGAACTGCGCCTGACCGTCGGCGGAGAGGTCAATCTGAATGTAGACCGGCACGTCGGCGGGCAGGTACGATGCCGGATCGGGCGTCAATTCCTGCGCCAATACCGGGGCGCTGAGGCTCAGCAGAACGATCAAAAAGATGAACAAACGTTTCATCATGTAAACTCCACCCAATGTGCGCCGACTATACTGCGAGATTGGCTAAATTTGCCAATTTGCCAGCTTTATTCGTCACCTAAACAAAGGAAAAACTTCACTTCATCATTTGTTGACATCCAGTTAATCTTGACATAAACTACGGAAAAGTTGCTATGTAGGAAAGCGCTATGCGCGAGAAAAAACTGTCGAAGATACCTTTTCTCCCTGACCGTCCAAGCACGCGGTGTCGCTAAGAACCCGCGTGCTTTTTTATTTGTGCAGTATGAAGCGTGATATGAAGGAGGATTTACGCGATGGATTACGGAATGATCGGCAAGATCGAGAAGGCGAAGCGCTATGCTCAGCAGCCGGAACGCATTACGTTTCTTTCGCTAACCGCTGAGTTCACTGGCGACAACAGCGCCTATCGCATCAGCCTGGGACCTGAGGGCTGGGACTGCTCCTGCTCCGGTTTTCGGACTCATGGGATTTGCCCCCACGTCATGGCGATGGAGAAGCTGTTCCGTCCGATGATCAAGCGCAATCCGCTGCCGTATGCACCCGGTCAAAACGTGGTCAGCGACGTGGAAAAAGCCATGCGCTACGCCGACGAGCCAGATCGTATCCAGTTCAAAGCGTTTGAAGTGCAATTTGACGGCGATAACAGCCCGCACCATACCAGTTTCAACGGCGATGGCTGGCACTGCGACTGCACCTTCTTCGGCAGTCGCGGCGTCTGCTGTCATACGATGGCGATGGAGCGCGTCCTGAAAGGCATGATGACCAGCCCGACCGCTGTCGTCGGGTAGCTGCAGCCGCAGCCCTGACCCTTCCGCGAGCGTTTGACGAAGGCGTTCAGGCGCATTTCCCCTGAGCGCCTTCTTGATTCGACCAAAATTGAACTTTTCGCCGCCTGATGGTGTACCTTTAACGACTGTGATTTTCCTCAACAGCCACCACAAAAATTTGCACAGTTCGCCAGCCTGTGCATAATCTTACAAACTCTCCATAATAATCCTTAAGAAATGACTTTATTGTGGGCGAAGCAATTTGAAGGAGGATGGGCGCGTTGGGCGTATTGATGGAAATTAAAGACCTGGTCACCAGGTTTTATACCCAGGAAGGGACGGTCTACGCCGTCAACGATGTCTCCTACAAGCTGAACGAGGGTGAAACGCTCGGCGTCGTGGGAGAAAGCGGTAGCGGTAAAAGCGTCCATGCGCTTTCGATCATGCGCTTGATCCCCACGCCTCCCGGCAAGATCGAGAAGGGCGAGGTATTTTTCGAGGGGCGCGACCTGCTCAAGCTCTCCGGCGATGAAATGCGGCTGGTGCGCGGCGCGGAAATCGCCATGATCTTCCAGGACCCCATGACCTCGCTCAATCCCGTGCTGACGATTGGCACGCAGATCACCGAGGCGCTCAAGCTGCACATGGGCATGAATAATAAACAGGCTGACGAGCGTGCCGCCGAACTGCTGACGATGGTCGGCATCCCGGATGCGTCACACCGTCTGAAAGCCTACCCCCACCAGTTTTCCGGCGGGATGCGCCAGCGCGTGATGATCGCTATGGCGCTCTCGTGCAACCCCAAGCTGCTGATCGCCGATGAGCCGACGACGGCGCTCGACGTGACCATTCAGGCGCAGATCATCGAGCTGGTCAAGCGTCTGAAAGAGCAGTTGGGCATGGCGATGATCTGGATCAGCCACGACCTCGGCGTGGTCGCCGGGCTGTCCGATACCGTGCAGGTGATGTACGGCGGCTTGATCGTCGAGCGCGGCTCGGTCATCGACGTGTTCAAGGACACGCGCCATCCCTACACCCTTGGCTTGCTCAAATCGCTGCCGCGCCACGACGTGCGCCAGGCAGATAAGAAACTGACGCAGATTGAAGGCGCGCCGCCGGACATGCGTATTCCGCCCAAAGGCTGCCCGTTCTTCGAGCGCTGCACCTATCGCATCGCGGGCAAGTGCGACGAAGAAATGCCGCCGCTGATTCCGGGTCCGCAGTCCGACCCGTCACACCTCAAGGCGTGCTGGGTGGATGTCCGCACTGGCGAACCGCTGCCGAATCAAGAAGGAGAAGCGCAACATGTCTAGCACGGCAACGGCTCTGAGAGCATCGAAAGAATATGCCACAGGGAAAGAGGCGCTCGTTCAGGTACGCGACCTGAAGAAGCATTTCCCGATCACGGCAGGTTTGATCTTCCAGCGTCAGGTCGGTTCCGTCAAAGCCGTTGACGGCGTTAGCTTCGACATTTTCAAGGGCGAGACGCTCGGTCTCGTCGGCGAATCCGGCTGCGGCAAGAGCACGACCGGGCGCACCGTACTCCAGCTTTACAAACCGACCGAAGGCTCGGTGGTTTTCGAGGGGCATGAACTGACGACGCTCTCCGCGAACGATCTGCGCAAGACACGCCGCCGTATGCAGATGATCTTCCAGGACCCCTTCGCCTCGCTGAACCCGCGTATGTCGGTCGGCAACATCGTCAGCGAGCCGCTGCGCATCCATAAGGTGATCGACAACCGCTCGGAACTGCAAGAGTACGTCGAGCGGTTGCTGGAGCGTGTGGGTCTGAATCCCTACTACGTCAACCGCTACCCGCACGAGTTCTCCGGCGGTCAGCGTCAGCGCATCGGCATCGCCAGAGCGTTAGCCCTGCGCCCCAGCTTCATCGTCGCCGACGAGCCGATCTCGGCGCTCGACGTGTCGATTCAGGCGCAGGTCGTCAACCTGCTGGAAGAGCTTCAGGAAGAATTCAACCTGACTTATCTGTTCATCGCCCACGACCTGAGCATGGTGCGCCACATCTGCGACCGCGTGGCGGTGATGTATCTGGGCAAGATCGTCGAACTCGGCACGACCGACGACGTGTACGATAACCCGCTGCATCCGTATACGCAGGCGCTGCTTTCTGCCGTGCCTGTCCCCGACCCGATCATGGAGCGCGAGCGTCAGCGCATCATCATCGCGGGCGACGTGCCCAGCCCGGCGCGCCCGCCGACCGGCTGCAACTTCAACACGCGCTGCCCGGTCGCCATCGCGGGCATCTGCTATCAGGAACCCGACCCGCCGCTGGTGGAGCTTACCCCCGGTCACTGGGTCGCCTGCCACCGCGTGACGCCGTTCTGAGAGAACGATCAGCGGTCAGCTTTCAATGAAGAAGGCTGACCGCTTTTTTTATTTCTCAGTGACTCAATCCCTCGTCTGGAAGTTAGTTCGTCTTCTCCGTCAGGACAACCGAAATCGGGAAATGATCGCTGAAGCCGTTGGGGTTGAAGTCAGACGCTGACGATGGTCTGCCGAATTTGATAGGGGAGGGATAATCACCCGGTTTCGTCATTTCCGGGAATCGCTCGACGTTGACCGAGCCAGCCTTGACCTGAATCGGCGCGTCTTCGTCCAGGAACCCACCGCCCACGAGGAACTGGTCGAGCAGGTTGGGGAAGTTGTTGTAATACAGGCTCCCGATTGCCTGTCCCAGCAGGGACCACATCAGGTTATAGGCGTAAGGGTTGCTCGCGTTCTTCGCGCGGTTGAAGCTGTTGGTGCTCAGCAGATAGTCCGTCAGTGAACGGTTAAACGGCTCGTCGTTGAAATCGCCCATGAATAGCACGGCGACATCTTTCCCCTTTTCTTCGAGGATGCGCTCGTGCCAGTAGCTTAATGTCTCGCCGGCGAGGATACGATACGGTTCGCTTTCATATTGTCCGCCGCTGCGTGAGGGCCAATGATTGCCCACGACGATGAAATCACGCCCGGTAGACGTGTGGAAGTTGACCTGGAACAAATCGCGGGTGGCGGTGCGCTTGAGGATGACGTGGAAAAACTGCATCTCGAACGTGAACAGGTCGCTGTCGTAAATGAATGCCACGTCGATACCACGCTTGTCGGAAGTATCGTGATAGGCGACCTGGTAGTTTCTGCCCAGAGGCTGAAGACGCGCTTTTAGCTGCCCCATGACCGCTTCGTTTTCGACTTCAGCCACGCCGAGAATATCTGGACCATGCCCATTGTTGAATTGCAGAATAATCTTTGCCAGTTGGTCGAGTTTCGTATCCAAAACCGCCTGTGTCCAGCCTTTAAGCTCATTCTTCAGGGTACTTTGCAGCCAGTCGGGGCGCTGAGGTGAGTCTTCGACATCGAAAAGATTCTCCAAATTCCACCACGCGATGTAGTATTCGTTCATCAGATCACACTCCCTCAATGGTCGTGCTGCTACCGGGAGTAAATATTATAACATAATTTCATGATATATATAAAGTGAATCGCGCTGGCGCGGATCGACTGCGCGCGGTCGAACGCCTGAGTTTTAACCGAAGAGGGATACGTCACGTATTCCGCTTTGTTCGCTGGACATCCGGGGCTGGCAGCGGTTTTTGCGCGCCCTGAAACTTCGGCAGCGGGATGAACATCGAGGTCTTGTCCCGGTACTGGCGGTAGGCATCGCCGAATTCCGCTTCCATGCCCGCTTCTTCGCGCTTCGCCAGCCGGTAATAGACCACGACCAGGATCGGATACATGATCAGCAGCGGCAGCGTGAGCCATTCGAACATCATGCCGAGCGTGATCAGCAGGAAGCCGGTGTACTGCGGGTGGCGAATGTAGGCATAAATGCCCTTCGTGACCAGCTCGCCGCGTCCCTCTTCCTTGCTCCAGTAATGCTTGTAAATGTCGCGCCAGCCCCAGATGATCAGGACAGCGCCGATCAGGGCGAGGATGTACATGATATACGTCCCGGCGAGTCCGATCTCCAGGATGAGGGTATGCCCCCACAGGACGCCCTCCGGCAGCCGCGAGCCGATCAGCCAGGTGAGGATATACATCGTCAGCGGCACGCCGAACATCTCCAGCGCCAGGGCAAGGACGAAGGCGATATAGACGCTGCTGGGCTTGCGCTGGCTCTTTTTGTAGAACGGGAGTGAAGAGCAGGAACAGCAGGAAGAACAGCGCCCAGACGATGGCTGCCCCCCATTGCCCAAAGTGATCCACAGCGGGGTCGATTGAGACGGGAGTGTCCATTGAACTGCCCTTTCGCCTATCGTTATGACGATATATAACTCACTTTAATGGATTGGCGCGGAGACTCCCGTGTCCTTACTCCTAATCATTTGTGATAATTGTCACAACCGCTTTCTTTGTGGGGCGGGGAATCCCACACGGGCGCTGCTTAAATCACTTCGTAGCTGTAACCCCACAACTGGATCGCGTCGGCGAGGATCGACTGCGTGCCCGCGATCAGGATGGAGCCGTCGCTCCCGGCGCGCTCCTTCGCTTCCTCGACTCTCACGTTATCGAATGGGATTCTGTTCGGCTATAATGAGGTATGGATTTGTTGGAAGTTAAGGAGGCTGTATGGTGACAATTCGCCTGACAGGCAGAGTCACCGAGGATCGGCGGCTGATTGTCGAGATTCCCGATAATATCCCCGCAGGGGACGTACAGCTTACTCTCGAAATCCTGGATAGCGCTCCTGCTGCGAATGACGCGACTGCACGGGCGCGAGTGAAGCTGGAGGCAGCGGGCGCGCTAAGCACAATCTGGAAAGCGCCGCCGGGGACGACCACGCCAACCGAAGATGAACTGATCGAACTTGGCGCGTTGCCGCCAGGGTCGCCGTCGATGGAGGAATTGGTTAACGCGGATCGGGACGGGCGTTGAGTAATTTTTATGTGGATACCAGTGCGCTCGGTAAGCGCTACCTAACGGAAACAGGATCAACGTGGGTTCGTAGCTGGGTTCGCCCTGCGGCTGGCAATGTGATTATCGTCAGCGATCTCACGGCGGTGGAAGGTTGTTCAGCCTTTGCCCGGCTGCATCGTGAAGATCGGATTACCTCTCTCCGCTATGCTCGGCTTGAAGCCGTTCTCCTATGGCATTTGGAGCACGAATATCTCGTGATTCCGGTAGATGGGCTGATCCTGGCACAGGCGCGCCAGCTTCTCCACCGCTATCCGCTGCGAACTCTGGATGCAGTCCAGTTAGCAAGCGCGCAGCGTGCTGCGACGGTATTAGGAGAACCGATCACGTTTATTGCGGGAGATAAAGCGCTGCTCAATTCGGCTTCTGCTGAAAGATTCTCGGTCGACGATCCGAACGCGCATCCGTAGCACTTACACCTCAATCCTAAATCACTTCGTAGCTGTAACCCCACAACTGGATCGCGTCGGCGAGGATCGACTGCGTGCCCGCGATCAGGATGGAGCCGTCGCTCCCGGCGCGCTCTTTCGCTTCCTCGACGGCTTCCGCCAGCGTCGGCACGTGGGTGATGTCGTTGTTGTAGCGCAGGGCGGTCTCGACCGCTTGGCGGAAGGGCGGGAAGTGCAGGATCGGGTTGCGCTCGGTCTCGGTCAGGATCAGCGAGTCGCTGATCAAGCCGACTTCCTTGTAGACGCCGTCGTAATCCTTGTCCTCCGGCACGGCGACGATCCCGATCACCGGGTCGGTCAGTTCGCCTTGCAGGCTTTCCACCAGCGAGCGCGCCGACGCCTCGTTGATCGCGCCGTCGAGGTAGACGGCAGGCGAATCTTGCAGCTTTTGCAGCCGACCGGGCCAGGTCACGTCGGCGAGACCCTGCCGGATCGCTTCGACGTACTCCGCCGATCCATGTGGGATGCCCGGCAGCCGGGCGTGCATGTTGCCCACGCCCTGCACCGCCAGCGTCGCGTTCTCGATCTGGTAGCGCCCGCGCATGGAGAGCGCGACTTCGCCGTAGCGCCCCAGCCGCATCAACAGCCCAGTTGGGGTCTTGGCGATGTATTCGCCCATGTCCATTGGCGCGAGCCAGGCGAATTCCGCGCCCTGTGTGTCGGCTTCGGCTTGCAGCACTTCGAGCACCTCGGTCGGCTGCGGGACGCTGTAGGCGTAGCCCTGCGCCTTGATGATGCCGGACTTGTGCCAGGCGATGCGCTCCAGCGTGGGTCCAAGCTGCGCCGTATGTTCGAGCATGATCGGCGTGAACAGGGCGAGGCGGTTGGGCACGACGGCGATGTCGTCGAAGCGCCCGCCGCGCCCGACCTCCAGCACCGCCGCGTTGACGTTCTGCTCGTCGAACCAGCGCAGGGCAATCGCCAGAAAAATCCCCTGTGGGCTGAAATACTGCTGCTCGGTCAGCGTCGCCTCGATGGCGTCGATCTCCGGCGCAAGCTCGTCGAGGATGCGCAGCAGGTCGGCTTCCGGGATGGCGCGCCCGTTGACGCGGATGCGCTCGCGGTAGGTGACGAGGTGCGGGCTGGTGATCATGCCGACGGTATGCCCCAGATGTTGCAGCAGCTTGGCGGCGATCACGGTGGTCGAGCCTTTGCCCTTGCTCCCGGTGACGACGGCGTATTCGCGCGTGGCGGCGCTGTTGCCTTCGCCCACGCGCGACGCCAGCAGCCCCGTCGCGCGCAGCAAACGCCGGGTCGGCGTGGTGTCGCGCGAGATTTCGTCGGGTCCGCGCTCGACCCCGCGCAGTTTTCGGAGAGAGCGAAACACGTAAGTGATCGCTTCGGCTTCGTCAGCAAATCGCATCGCATGTCCTGCTGGGTAAAAACGACTGAGTAAAAACGACAATCAACGTTAACACGTCGATTCTGCCCGTTCTCGCGGGTTATGCCAAGTCCGCGTTTGCGAGCGCCTCTAAAGTAAAGAGATTAACGCAAAGGCGCAAAGGGGGAAAGGCGCAAAGAAAGGATTTCCCTTTCGTCTTCGCTTCTTTGCGCCTTTGCGTTAAGTATTTTCGTTGACAAAGCCCTGCGACCTGAGCCACACTTTGCGCGATTGGCATCAACGAAAGCCGCTGTTATGAAAATCACGCAGATGGAGTTGTTCACCGTGCCGCCGCGCTGGCTGTTCCTCAAGGTTTCGACCGACGAAGGCATCAGTGGGTGGGGTGAACCGATTGTCGAGGGGCACGCCGCGACCGTCGCCGCCGCCGTCGGCGAAATGGAAGCCGCGCTGATCGGGCGCGACCCCGACTTGATCGAAGACCTGTGGCAGATGCTCTACCGCGCCCGCTTTTATCGCGGCGGTCCCGTCATGATGAGCGCCATCGCCGGGGTCAATCAGGCGCTGTGGGACATCAAGGGCAAGCGGCACGGCGTCCCGGTTTATCGCCTGCTCGGCGGACCCGTGCGCGAGAAGATGCGCGTCTACGCCTGGGTCGGCGGCGACCGCCCCGCCGACGTAGCCAGCGCCGCGAAGGAGCGGCAGGCGCTCGGCTTCACCGCCGTCAAGATGAACGCCACCGAAGAAAGCAGCTACGTCAATTCGTTCGACAAGGTGGAGGCGGTGGTCGAGCGCGTCGCGGCGGTGCGCGCAGCCGCCGGGTCGGCTTTCGGGATCGCGGTCGATTTTCACGGGCGCGTCCACAAGCCGATGGCGAAGGTGCTGGCGCACGAGCTGGAGCCGTATCACCTGATGTTCATCGAGGAGCCGGTGCTGCCGCAGAACAACGAAGCGCTGCGCGAGATCGCCATGCACACCTCGACGCCGATAGCGACGGGCGAGCGCATGTATTCGCGCTGGGATTTCAAGCCGCTGCTTCAGGACGGCTGCGTCGACATTTTGCAGCCCGATTTATCGCACGCGGGCGGGATTTCCGAGGTCGTCAAAATCGCGGCGATGGCGGAAGCCTACGACGTGGCGATTGCGCCGCACTGCCCGCTCGGTCCGATTGCGCTGGCAGCCTGCTTGCAGGTCGACGCGGTGGCGCACAACGCGCTGATTCAGGAGCAAAGCCTGGGGATTCACTACAATAAAGGCAACGACCTGCTCGACTACCTCGCCGATCCGGGCGTCTTTCGCTACGAGGCGGGCTACGTCAGCCTGCCGACTGCGCCCGGCTTGGGGATCGAGATCGACGAGGCGGCGGTGCGCGAGGCGGCGAAGACGGGGCATCAGTGGCGCAACCCGGTCTGGCGGCTGGACGACGGTTCGATTGCCGAATGGTGATGGTCGCGCCGCCTCTGCGAACGTTGAGCCTGCGCGACATGCTGCGATATACAATAGAGGCATGGGACTGATTTCAGTGGAGAAGACTCGGCGATGATTCGTCTGCTCGTGCGTCTGGCGCTGGTGATCACGGCGGTAGGGGCGGCGTCGCTGCTGCTGATCCGCGTGCGCGCCTATGATGGCAGCACGCTCGACCACTTCTTCAATTCCTGCACGCCGATGCCGTGCTGGCAGGGCATCCACCCCGGCGAAACGACCACCCTCGACGCGCTGCTCATCCTTCAGAACCATCCCTGGATCGACAAGATCAAGATCGCGCTCGCCGGGTCGACCACAAGCGCAAGCGATACGAAGACCACGCTGATCTACTGGACGTGGAGCAGCAAGTACCCCTACGAGGGGAAGTTCCCGGTTCAGCAGGGCATCGTCATCACGGATCACGGCATCGTGCAGCAGATTTACCTGACGACGGACATCCCGCTGGGCGATTTCTGGCTGAAGCTGGGCGACCCGGACAGCGGCACGGTCGATTACGTCTACGACGCGAACTATCTGCGCGTCGATAACACGTCGCTCTACGAGAAGGATGGCGTCGCCGCGACGGCGAGTTTGCTGGGGGACTGTTCGAACGTCTACGCGAATTTCTGGCAGGCGCAGGTTTATCTGTGGCTGCAAAGCGGCGCGTCGCTGGGCGTCGGCAACGTGGCATATCCGGTCTACCAGGACATGCTGCGCACCGGCTATCATCGGGTGCGGGCGTCCATGTGCTGACGCCGCAGCGAGAGGAACGACGAATGGTCACACCCCCGGCAGGATTTCGCCACCACTACCCGCTTCAGGTGCGCTGGAGCGACATGGATGCGCTCGGTCACGTCAACAATGCCCGCTTCCTCACCTATCTGGAGCAGGCGCGCATTCATTACGTCCGCGATCTGAAATTGTGGGAAGGCAAGCCGGATAAGCTCGGCTTGATCATCGCCAAAGTGGTGATCGACTTCAAGCTGCCGCTGTTTGCGACCGACGACGTTCACGTCTTCACGCGCACCGTTCGGCTGGGCAGGCGCAGCCTCGAAACCGAGCAGTGGGTCGCCCGGCTCGGCGACGACCAACTGGAGATCGCGGCGCAGGCGCGCATCACCATCGTCGTCTACGATTATGCCGCCAACCAGTCTACGCCCATCCCGGAGGCGTGGCGCGCGCTGATGCGGGCGTATGAGCCGGTCGCGCCGCAGGAATAGCGACGAAGCAGGCGTCAGGCGTAAGTGGCGAGCTGCGTTTCGGCGCGCCGCTTGATCCCCAGCAGCATCTTGCGCTCCATGACGAAGCCAATCGGCTCCATCAGCAGCGGACCCCACGCCAGCTTATTGCCCGTCGTCGGCAGATAGGACGTGCGCGAGCGGCTGATTAGCCGCGTGGTCAGCGCATCGACCGGCACGAGGTAGAAGCCCCAGGTGTGATCGGGCAGGTTGGGAGCCGTCGCCTTGCCGCCCAGGACGAGCGCGCGCCCCGGCTCGATCAGCGCGACCGTCAGCGGCGGCACGCGGGCGTCAATGCGGATCGGATCGCCCACGCTCAGGTGCTGCCACTCCGGGACGATCTCGTCGGCGTTGCGCATGTCGCTGCCGGTGAGGTTTTCCAGCCCCTGATAGCTGTACAAGCCGCCGCGCCCGTAGCCCATCTGCACGACCCAGCGCCAGACTGCGGCGGCGGGCGCGTGAACGGTGACGGCGTAGGTGTAGCTCCATATCGGCTTGGTCACGAAGTCGTCGCCGGGCAGCCGCATGGACACTTCCGCGTCGGTCGCGCCCCAGCGCAGGCGGCGCGTGCGCAGCATCGGCGTGAACAGCGTGGCGAGGATTCGCGCCGCGCCGTCCATGCTTTCCAGTATGTTTCCGAGGGTACTCTCAGCCATCTTAATCCCTTTGGGAATACCTTCAACCCGGTCGCTGTGTCATGTGTTGGATGTAGGGGCACGGCACACCGTGCCCTGACTGAATGTCACGCCGCGACCGATGCCAATGCAATTATCCTGAGTGTAAAACGAGGCGAGATTCCCGGCGCGTGACAAATATCCTCACGGCATCGGCAATCATCATTTCATATGACGGGCTTGTGGCGGCGGAACAAAAGCTGTGGCGCGACGATGCCGAGCGCCAGCGCCGCCAGGATCAGCCCGGTCGTGGCGAAGTTGATCCCGGCATCGACCATGATCGACACGCCGTTGCTGGGGTCGGCAGTGGTGATACGGATCATGCTGAGCATCGCCCGGTAGGCGAACGAGCCGGGAACCATCGGGATCGCCCCGCTGACGGTGAACAGCATCGGCGGCGCGTGCCAGCGCCGCGAGCAGTATTCCGAGAAGAAGCCGATCACGACCGCGCCCGCCAGCGTCGCGGGGACGATGCTCATGCCGAAGTGCATCAGCAGGGTGCGGGTGGCGTGCCCCGCCGCGCCGGTCAGCGCGCAGGCGACCACGGTGCGGCGCGGCACGTTGAAGAGCATGGCGAAGCCCACCGCCGCAATCGCCGACCAGAAGGCATCAATCAGGATGGTCGAGATCAGGTCGGTCATAAGCCGCTGACCCCCATCAACTGCATCGCCAGCAGCAAGCCGAGCGCGATGCACAGCGCGATCACCAGCCCGGTGAAGCCGCGCACCAGTCCGATCACGATGTGCCCTTTGAGGATGTCCTGAAGCGAGTTGATCAGCGGGACGCCGGGCACGAGCAGCAGCACCGACGCCGCCAGCGCCGTATGCGGCTGGTCGCTGAGCCGCAAGACGGTCGCGCTGCTGGCGATCAACCCGGCGACCAGAGCGGTCGCAATCACGACCAGAAAGGCATTGAAATGGCGCTGCGTCAGTTCCTGGCGCACGAACATCGCCACTGCCGCCGCCACGAACGTCACGGCGGTCACGGGCAGATCGCCGCCGAACAGGCGGCTGAAGGCGGCGCAGGCTGCCCCGACCATGATCACGATGGTCCAGCGGTTGAACTCCTGCGGCATTTCGCTGATGCGCGTCAGTTCATCGCGGACGGCGAAGCGATCCAGCTTGCCCTCGGCGATGCGATGGTTCAGATGGCTGACCTGCTCGACGACCGTCATGTTCACGCCCAAATGCGTGACGCGCCGCACTTTGGTGCGGAAGTCGTCGCCGCTGCTGGTCGTGACGATCAGCGCGTTGGGCGAGACCAGCGCGTCGACCCATTCCGCGCCCAGCTCCGTCCCAATGCTGTGAACCGTTTCCTCGACGCGCTCGGCATCCGCGCCATTTTGCAGCAGCATTTGTCCCGCCCACAGCGCCAGATCGATCACGTCAGTCAACGTTTCTCGATCCAGCGGCGGTTTTTGCTCTGAAGCACCCATGCCTGTTCCTTCCGCTTAATGGCAATTGTAAACCATGCTGCGCAAGGAACAAGGGAGATGTGAGGGCGAAACGAAAAGGCGGGATGATCGTCATCCCGCCATCTGTGTGAAACAGTATCAATCCCGGTCGGTCTGCCCGGCGGCGCTACTGCTGTCCGTTCAGCAGGGGCTGGATGTCCGAGCCGACGACCACCATGATGTCGGCGTTGGTCAGGCTGTCCACGCCCGGCTGGATGCGATCCTCGGACAGCCCCAGTAGCTGCGCCAGATAGCGCGCGGTGTTGGGCTTGTTGCCGTAGTCGCGGATGGTCGTCGGGCTGTTGTCGGCATTGGGGATGTTGCCGAGTTCGGTGACCGTCACCTGCCGACTCGCCAGCCAGTCGCGCGTTTGCCCCGCCAAGCCGGAGATGTCGGTGTTGTTGAAGACGACAATCGAGGCGTTCTCGGCTTCGGAGCGCTGGCGCAGGTCTGCCAGCGACAGATTTTCCGGCGGGTTGAAGACCTGATCCAGCAGCGAGCGCATCGCCGTGTGGTTGAGGATCAGCACGTCGCTGGGGATTCCGCCGACCATCGCCGTCGCGGGCGAGGTTTGCAGCGGTCCGATCTGCCCGGAGTGGATATTCTCTTTGGGAATCTGCTGCGCCAGCGATGCCAGACTGAGCAGTTCTTGCAGCGACAGATTGGTCTTGTAGCTGCCGGAAAGCTGATCCCACAACTGCGGTGCCTGGGTGATGAAATTGGCGATACCGCCCGCGTTCAGCACCGCGTCGCGCACGCCTTTGATGACTTCCTGCTGGCGCAGCGCGCGGTCGAAATCGGAGTTCTCGGTGTGGCGCGTGCGGGCGTATTGCAGCAGATGCACGCCGTCGAGCTTCTGGCAGCCCGCGTCGAAATGCACGTGGATGAAGCCGTAGCCCGCGTCGGGATAGTTGGGATCGTCGATGGTTTGTGTTGGGCAGACCTGCACGCCGTCCGGCGCGACCAGGTTGACCACCGCCGTGAACACGTCGAAATTGACCAGGATGTACTTGTCAATCTGGATGCCGAGGTTCTCGGTCACCGTCGCTGCCGCCAGCGCCGGACCACCACCGCCGGGATAGGCGTTGGCGTCGCCGAGCGAGTTGGCGGTATTGATGCGACCGGGCTGGAAGCCGGGAATATCGACCCACAGGTCGCGCGGGATCGAGAGCATCCCGACCGTCTTGCGCACCGGGTCGATGCTGAAGACGATCATCGTGTCGGTGCGGAACGTCCCGGTTTCGCCTTCGCGCTGGTCGATGCCGAGCAGCAGGATGTTGATGCGGCTGGGGTCTTGCCAGGTGTACCCGGCAAGCGGATCGACCGTCGCGGTCGGCGCGGGCATCGTCGGGACGGGCGTATCGCCGGGGCGCGTGGTCGCGGTCGGCGGGGCGGGCGTTGGCGAAGGGGTCGCCGTCGGCTGCGCGCGCAGGAACGCGGAGAAGCCTGCATCGCCCACCGCGACGCCGCTGTTGCCGAGATCAACCGCCGCTTTGCGGGCGAAAGCGAACGAAACCACCGAGCAGAGCGCGGTGGCTGCCACCAGCCCCACGATGCCCAGGATAAATAACCAGCCAGGAAGACGCATACAAATCCTCAGTAGAAAGCGAAAAGGGACAAGTTAAAAGTTCATCTCCACACGAGGCAGTTACTTTTAACTTTCCACTTTCCACTTTTAACTATCGAAAAACCGCTCGTCATTATAGCGCAGTTGGATCGACGGGCTGCCTACGCTTTGCCTACTTTGGATGCGGGAAGGCGAGGATCGTGCTGCCGGAGAGCGCGTAGACGATGCCCTGATTGGTGTCGGCGACGACGTTGCTAAGCTGCGCGAACAGGTTATCGTTGTCGGCGCGGTAGGCGTCGATGAACGTGCCCGCCATCGTCGTCTCGAAGATGGTGCGCTGGTCTTGCTCGGCGAAGTAGAAGCCCTGCGCGACCCGGTTGGTGTTGAGGAACATGGCATTGGGCGAATTCATCGACTGCGTATCGGGGAAGGAGAAGCCGAAGTCCTGCTGCTGACCGCCGCGAAAACGCGCCACGACGCCGTTCTTGGTCAGCAGGAACACGTCTCCGGCGTCGGTGATGCCGAAGTCGATGGTGCTGCTGATGTCCGGGCGGTTCGCGCCGGAGAAGTATTCCAGCGGCAGGCTGGGGAACGACCCACCCGTCGGGTCGTAGTGCCAGATTTGATTCGCGCCGGGGTCGAGGATGTAGAGCTTGCCCTCCCAGAACTGCATCGCCACCGGGTTTTTCCACAAATCCTGCCCGGTAAGCTGCTGCGCCGTGCAGTCCTGAATGAAGCGCGGCGGGCAGGCGATCAGCACGCCATTCTTGTCCAGCGCCGTGATCACGTTGCTCTGCGCCAAGCCCGCGCCGTTATCCGCCCAGGCGATGTCGATCAGGTCGCCCACGTCGAAATTGACCACTTTGCCGCTGCGCCGCATCGCCGGGATCGGCGTGTAGGAGCCGGGGACGACGCTCATGCCGTCGGTCGCCAGCGTGATCCGGTAGACCTGCTGGTTGGCGGAATCGAGGACGTACATGTCTTCGCCCTGAAGCACGACCTGCGTTAGTTGGGCGTTGGGGAAGGAATAGATCGGCGTGATCGTCTGGCGCGAGATGTCTTGCAGGCGGTCAAGCTCGGTGCGGGCTTCCTGCTGCATCTCGGTGACGGCGGCTTCGTCGGGGTGAATCTGGTCGCATTCCAGCGCGACCGCCAGCACCGCGTTCCAGCCCGCCAGCCGCCCGGACACGTCGCCCGGCGCGATAGCGCGCGCCGTATCCAGCGTGGTCGTCGCCCGCGTCATGCACTCGTCGAAGGCAGTGACGCCCGTGTTGCTGATCCAGAACAGCACGACCAGCACCACCACGATGATCGGGAACAGCAGCGCGACGGCGGCGGCAATCGGCGACGACAGCCAGCCCTTCTTGCCGTCGGGTGGCGTTGGGATCAAGCGGTCGAGCGCGCGCAGCACCAGGTCGATGATGCGCGCGCCGCCCCCGGCAAGCCGACCGCCAACCGTGCGCAGCAGCACGCCGCGCCGAGCCGAGCGGCGCACGCCTCCGCTGGCGGCTGGGGCTTCCTGAGCCGCCGCTTCCGCAGCGACCGGCGCGGACGCCGCCCCGGTGATCACTGCCGACAACTCGCCTTCCTTCGCGGGCAGCTTGATCGGCTGATCGGGCGCGACGAACTCGACCGCCATCACCGTGATCTGGCGGCGGGCGTGTTCGCGCAGGTTCGAGAGCAGCGCGCCGACATCTTCCAGCCCCAGCGTGGTCGTCAGCATCTCGGTCGGGAAGTCGAGCAGGGCTTCGTCGGAGAGCAGCAGGCGCGTCCCGGCGTTGACTTCGTAGCGCCCCATGCGCACGTCCGCTTCCTCCTGAATGCCGAGCGGCGGCGTGCGCAGCGCTTCGCGGTAGCTGAAATCGGTCGGGAAGGGCTGGGTTTCGCCGTTGTGGCGCAGCAAGCCGACGCCCGAACCGACCTTGCCGACGTACAAATCCGACCCGCGCAGGACGGCGCAGAGCATACTCGCCTCGTAGTGACGGGGGTCGCTGTTGTTGTGTTCGTAGAGATTGGTGTTGAGGTGCGTGAAGATGCCTTTGATCCCGGCGGTGACGCTGCCCGTGCCGCCGAAATACTGCTCGGCGCCCGTGCGCGCCATTTCCTCGTAGAAGGCGGCAGGCGCGACCGTATCGCCGGACGGGACGACCAGCGTGAAGAAAGTGTCCAGCTCGCGCCCGCGCGACGCTTTCTTGGGGGCGATTTCCACCAGCGTCCCCGGCGGCGGCGCGCTGATCGAGCGCCCACCGACGATGTAGAGGTAACCGACTAGGGCTTCGTACTCAAAGGGCATCGCCTGATCCTGCTGAAGTCATCGCCGCACTTGCAACCACCGTGAAAATCCCGTGTTCGCTCTGTGCATTCTACACCAGAACCGTCAGGAGATCATATCGTGCGGCAGGTGCGCGACGCGGTTGACGTAGCGCAGCAGCAAATGCTTCGGCGTGATGTCGACCCGCGTGATGCCGGTGTTGTAGTGGCTGAAGAAGAAGGTGCGGTTGGGCAGCAGACCGAGCAGCGCCTTGAGCGTCAGGTCGATGAACGTGCCGTGCGTGATGATGGCGATGCGCGCGTCCCTGTATTCGTCGGCGGCGCGGCGGCGCAGTTCCAGCGCGACCTTGATGGCGCGCCCCGCCCCCGTGAAGATTTCCTCGTAGCCGCGCGCGGCGTCGTACCAGCCGGTCTCGGTGATCGTTTCGGGCAGCACGTAATCGGGATAGGTGCTCAGGATTTCGGCGCGCGTCATGCCGGGGAAGCCGACCTTGCCCTCCGGCTGATCCAGATACATCCCGCCCTGTTCATGCACGTCGAGCCAGATTTCGGGGCGCAAGCCGAGCGCTTGGGAGACGGGCGCCGCGGTTTGCAGCGCGCGCTGCATGGCGCTGCAATACAGGTGTGTAATGCCGTGCGTCCCCGAATTGCCCGAAAAGCCGCTGCCTGCGTTGAAGATCGGGTCGCTGTTGCTGCTGTCGGCGAGGAACTGCGCCAATCGCTCCGCCTGCTGCCTGCCGAGATCGGTCAGCGGCGGGTCGAGTATGCGGTCGGTGTCGTCGTCCAGGACGTTGTTCGCCGATTGACCATGCCGAATGATGAGTAGTTCCATGAGACTCGTCGTTGTTCGGTTGCGTGGGTAAGCTGCCGCCTATTTTACCCACTTATAGCGGGATGTTTCCATGCCGGAAGCACCGGTGGTTTCTTACAGTAGGGGCGACCTGCCAGGTCGCCCCAACAAATACCTTTCAGATCATGCGATTCGCCGTCGCGGCGCTACTTATCCTCGTGCGCCAGCAAAATCACCGCCGCGTGATCCTCCACGATGTAGTACTCGCCGTTGATCACCTGATGCTTGCCCTTGTCGCAGTAGTCGTTGGGCGGCTCCAGCGCCGTATCGACGATCCGGCTCCAGCGCTCGCCCGGCTTGAGCGGCGGCAGTTCGAATGCCAGCGGCTCCCAGTAGGCGTTGAGCATCACGTGGAGGTAGTCGCCGCCTTCGGGATGACCGAGTGAGAACGCCAGCGTCCGCGCCGTGCCGCTCCAGTCCGGCTGACCGATCTGCGTGCCGTGCCAGGTGATCTCCATGCCGTGATTCTCTTCCAGCGACGACCAGAATTTCTCCTTGTGGAAAATCTTGTGCTCCTGAATGAAGTGGATCAGCCCCTTCGTGAAGCGCAGCAGGTCGGCGTGCTGCTCGACGAAGTCCCAGTTGAGCCAGCTTAGCTCGTTGTCCTGCCCGTAGACGTTGTTGTTGCCGTACTGCGTGCGCCGTACCTCGTCGCCCATCACGATCATCGGTGTGCCCTGCGAGACCAGCAGGATCGTCAGAAAGTTGCGAATCTGCTTCTGGCGCAGCCGCTCCACGTTCGGGTCGCTGCTCTCGCCTTCCCAGCCGGAGTTCCAGCTATTGTTGTCGTTGGCGCCGTCGTTGTTGTTCTCGCCGTTGGCTTCGTTGTGCTTGTCGTTGTACGACACCAGGTCGTTGAGCGTGAAACCGTCGTGCGCGGTGATGAAGTTGATGCTGCGCTCCGGCACGCGGTTCGGGTCGGGGTAGAGGTCGGGGCTGGCGAGGATGCGCGACGCCATCGCCGAGACGAAGCCCGGATCGCCCTTGACGAAGCGGCGCACGTCGTCGCGGAACTTACCGTTCCATTCCGCCCAGCGATGCCCGATGAACGTGCCGACCTGATACAAACCCATATCCCACGCTTCGGCGATGATCTTGGTTCCTGCCAGCACCGGGTCGGACTCGATCTCCCAGAGGATGGGCGGGCTGGGCAGCGGATTTCCCCACTCGTCGCGCGAGAGCACCGAGGCGAGGTCGAAGCGGAAGCCGTCGACGTGCAGTTCGCTGACCCAGTAGCGCAGGCAGTCCATGATCATGCGGCGCACAATGGACTGGTTGGCGTTGAGCGAGTTGCCGCAGCCGGAGTAGTTCATGTAATACTGCTGCTGATCCGGTACGAGGATGTAGTAGGCGCGGTTCTCGAAGCCGCGATGACACAGCCAGGGGCCGTTCTCGTTGCCCTCGGCGGTGTGGTTGAAGACTACGTCGAGGATGACCTCGATGCCCGCCTTGTGCAGCGCCTTGACCATCTCGCGGAACTCGTCCACCGGCGCGAGCGGCGCATCGGAGGCGGCATAGCCTCGGAAGGGCGCGAAGAAGGCAATCGGCGTGTAGCCCCAGTAGTTCGACTTGGCGCTGAACGGCTTGTCCTGCGGGTCGAACTGCTGGACGGGCAGCAGCTCCACCGCCGTGATGCCCATTTCCTTCAGATAGGGGATTTTCTCGATCAGCCCTCTATACGTGCCGCGCAGCTCCTCCGAGACGCCCGAACTGGGGTGCTTGGTGAACCCGGCGACGTGCAGCTCGTAGATCACCGTGCGGGTGTAGGGCGTGCGCAGCGGCATGTCGCCGTCCCAATCGTAGGACGCCGTATCGACCACCACGCTTTTCATGGCTTCGGCGCAGTTGTCCTCGCCGTAGACGGTCGCCGCGCCGCGATTGTAATGCTCGTCCTGAATGACCGCTTTGGAGTAGGGGTCGATCAGCACCTTCGAGCCGTCGAAGCGGTGCCCCAACTCCGGCTCGAACGGTCCATGCACGCGGTAGGCGTAGACCTGCCCCGCTTTCAGCCCCGGAATGAACATGTGCCAGTAGTAGAACGTGCGGTTGCGCTGCGGGTCGAACTTGAGGGTGTGCGCGGGCTTGTCGTACTTGCCCTCGTCGAACAGCAGCAGCTCGACCGAATGGCAGTTCTTGGACATGACGCTGAAATTAACGCCGTCGGGATACACGCTAGCGCCGAGCGGAAAGCTGCGACCGGGCTGGACTTTCAGTTTCATAACTGTGCTCCAAAGTCTGTTCGTTCTGAAGAGTTGTCGTTTTGTCTATATCGGAACGAGGTATTTATAACCTGATTGGCAGTGTTGGGCAATTCAACCACTGAGCAGCTTTTCCAATTTGCAGAGGTTTCGGCTAATATACAACTAAGGTATCGCTGCCACCGAAGAGCCGCTGATGAAGGTCGTTTCTCGCCATGTCCTGATCGAATATCTGCTGCCTGCGCTGCTGATTGCGGGCGGCTTTCTACTGCTGTTCAGTTCCAGCCTGAACGCCCAGCTTGACCTGATCGACGATCACGAGCTGATCGACTTTGCAGCGCTGGGGCATGAGCATCCTCAAATCCCAGGGATTGACAATCCCTGGGGACTGCTGCGTCTCGATGGGCGCTATCGGATGGTCTACTATGGCATTCGCATCGGCGGCGCGCAGCTCTGGGGCAGCGATCCGCTGATCTGGCATGTGCTCAACCTCGCTTGCGGCGTCTTCGCGCTGATTCTGTTTTACCGGGCGGCGCGCAAGCTGTCGGTTGACAGTATATCCAGCGCTTTCTTCCTGTTCTGGATCGTTGCGACGGAAGGCGCGAGCGAAACCTGGACGCGAGTCGGTCCGTCCGAAACCTACGGCATTTTCTTTCTGGCGCTGGCGCTGTGGGCGTTCGTGCGGGCGGCGCAGACCGAAGGCATCTCGCGCTGGGATGCTTTAGGACTTGTATCGTTGGGGTTGAGTGGCTGGTGCAAGGAGAGCTTTGTGCTGGCGGCGCCGGTGTTGTTATTTGGGCGCTATGCGTTCGCAGCGCTGTGGTTTCATCGCTGGGGTGTACGCGACGGACTTCGGCGTTTGTGGCTACCGCTGCTGATCGGCGGCGGGATATTCGTCGTCCAGTTTATGATGGCGCTCAGCACGCTCCGCCCCGGTACGTATGCTGCACATGTCGTAGGCGGTTCGATCCAGGTCGATCCGACCAACTGGTATCAGCAGTTTGCGGCGCTGGCAAGCATTGCCGCTTACTATGTGCCCGCTTTGGTCTTGTTTGGCATTGTCCTGCCCTGGCGCGGCGTGCGAGACTGGCGTATTGCGCTGGTGCCGCTGGCGTTTGCCGTGTGGATGATTCCTCAGTTCATGCTCACGCCCAGCGGCATCGCCGGATCTCGCTATGCCTATCCTGCTATCATTGGCTTGGCTGCGCTGAACACGTTTGCGCTGGCGGCAATGCGCCGCTGGAAGCGGGGAGTGATCTTCGGGGCGGTGGCAATCTGGGCAGTGCTGACTCTGGCGCGACCACTGGTAAGCGTTTACAACTCGGCGCAGGCGTTTGATGCGCGCACGCAGGTGCTGCACCAGATGGTGACAACGCTTGCCGATAGCGTCCCACCCGATCAGGTGGTCGTCATTGCCGCCAACCCTGCCGCCTATTATGAAGCCACTCTATCTCTGGTCAGCCACTTGGGGTTGGCGGGGATGCGTTCGCCGGTCTACTTGTATTCCACGATTCCAGTTCCTACTGGCGATGACGAGAACTCGCAGATCGCGCGGCTGCTCCTTCAGATGCCCACGTTTGCCGATTATCATGACGTGAGCCAACTGAGTGAGTCGGACGTGGGCGCGATCATCCTGCTGCCCGACATGGATTCGCTGCTGGCGTACCCGCCCGCGTGGTTCGATCCGCATCAATGGGCGGAGCAGACCTTCAGCCAGCCGGTTATGGTGATCAGCAAAACGGGCTTGCGGCAGGATGGCGAGGTCACCTATCACGTCCTGCGCCCCGCCAGTACGATGCCGGACGCGCCGCCGTTGAGCTAAGTAGTTGATGTGACGGGCGGATTTGTTCGATAATAAACTCATGACACGAACCGTCCTCCACATCGACCTCGACGCTTTCTTCTGCGCCGTCGAAGAGGGGCGCAACCCGGCGCTGCGCGGGCAAGCCTTCGCCGTCGGCGGGCGTCCCGGCGAGCGCGGCGTGGTCGCCTCCTGCTCCTACCCGGCGCGGCGTTTCGGCGTCCATTCCGCCATGCCGATGTCGCAGGCGGTCAAGCTCTGCCCCGGCTTGATCATCGTGCCGGGCAACCACAAAGCCTACGGCGAAGTCTCGCGCGAGGTCATGGGGCGGCTCAGCCAGATCACGCCGCTGATCGAGCAGATTTCGATTGACGAAGCCTTCCTCGACGTGACGCCGCAGCCCGGCGCGGCGCTGGCGGCGCGCCTGCAAACCCTGATCAACGAGGAGCTGCATCTGCCCTGTTCGTTCGGCGTGTCGACCAACAAGCTGGTCGCCAAGATCGCCAACAACGTCGGCAAGGCGAGCGCCAACAAGAACGCGCCGCCCAACGCCATCCAGGTCGTGCCGCCGGGCGAGGAAGCCGCCTTTCTCGCGCCGCTGCCGATTGACGAGCTGTGGGGCGTCGGTCCCAAGACCGCCGAGCGCCTGCGCGCCATCGGCATCCAGACCATCGGCGATCTGGCGCGCTGGCGCGAGGACGACCTGGCGATCCTGTTCGGCAAGCACGGCGCTGACCTGATCCACGAGGCGCGCGGCATCGACAACCGTCCGGTCGAGCCGGAGCACGACGCCAAGTCGATCAGCCGCGAGGTGACCTTCACGCGCGACGTGACCGACCTCGACTACCTACGCCGCACCATCCGCCAGTTGAGCGAGGGCGTCGGCTGGCGCGTGCGCAAAGCGGGGCTGCGCGGCAACACTGTCAAGATTAAAGTGCGCTGGTCGAACTTCACCACGCTCACGCGCCAGCAAACGCTGCCGCAGTCCACCGACGACGATACCGAGATCGAGCGGCTGGCGCTGGAACTGTTCCACAACGTGTGGACGCGCGGGCAGGCGGTGCGGCTGATCGGCGTGGGCGTCAGCGGCTTTGACGACGGCGAACAGCAGATGGCGCTGTGGCAGGACGAAGCCGCCAGCGACCAGCGCCGCCGCCTGCAAAGCACGCTCGACGACCTGCGCAGCCGCTTCGGCGAGCACATCATTCAGCGCGGCAGCGACCTGAAGCGCAAGCGCTGAGACGCAATCTCTCTTTCCCATCCAATGCGAACCTCACCCCGCGCGAAACTTTGTTTCGCCGTGAACTACGTTCGCGTTTCCCCTCTCCATACGGAGAGGGGAGTCGAGCGCAGCGAGACGGGGTGAGGTCAGGGTTGACAAGCGCTGTCACTTTCCTATAATTGAGACTGCGTATCAATTAAGCCAGTTGAGGAGAGTCGGATTTGATCAGGAAAGCGCTTTTGCTTGCCTTTGTTCTGCTGCTGGCGTCGGCTTCGGTTCACGCGCAGGGGAAACGCCTGCAAGTCGTCGCCAGCTTCACGATTCTGGCGGACGTGGCGCAGAATGTCGCCGGTGACGCCGCCGACGTGACCACGCTCATCCCGTCGGACGCCGATCCGCACGCCTATACGCCCACGCCGGGCGATCTGGCGAAGGTGGCGGACGCGGATGTCGTGCTGATCGACGGGGCGCAGTTCGAGCAGGGCTTGCTCAAGACGATCAGCAGCGTCATGGGCGACAAAGCGCCCGTCGCGGCGTCCGACTGCGTCGAGATTCTGGCGTTCGGGCAGTCCGCGCCGTCTGCCGAAGCGACCGCCATCCCGGATGATCCGATGGCGCAGCGCTGCGACGAGAACGTGGGCGAGCTGGATACGCTCGGCGCCGCGCCGCCGACCTATGCGACGCTGGGGCGGCTGTACGCCATCAACTGCACGGTCACGCCGGGCGCGGAAGACGGCAACTGCGACCCGCACGTCTGGTTCAACCCTTACAACGTCGAGCTGTGGACGCTCAACATCCGCGACACGCTCAGCGCCCTCGATCCGGCGAACGCGGATACCTATCAACACAACGCCACCGCATATCTTGACCAGATCGAAACGATGAAGCAGGACGTTGCCGCGCAGATCGAGACGCTGCCGGTCGAGCGCCGCGTGCTCGTCACCGATCACGACGCACTCGGCTACCTCGCCGCCACCTACGACTTTCAGGTCGTCGGGCTGGTCGTGCCAAGCGTCAGCACGCTTGCCGAGTCGAGCGCCGCCGACATCGCCCAGTTGATCGACACGATCCGCGCGCAGCACGTCCCGGCGGTCTTCGCGGGCGTGACGGTCAATCCAGCGCTGTCGCAGCAGGTCGCGGACGAGGCGGGCGCGCGCTTCTACACGCTGTACGCCGAATCGCTGACCGCCAAAGACGGCGCTGCCCCGACCTACCTTGACTTCATGCGCTACAATGTGCAGACCATCGTCGATGCGCTCAGTTGACACGAAAGTTCACGGGCTGCGGCAGCGTCATAGAACAGCGGGTGTGTTCTCAAACGTGTTCTCAAACGTGTTCTCGCGGGATGGCTTCGCGCCGTCCCGCTATCCATGCGTCAGGGCTGACCGGATGATTCAGGAGAAACAGGCGGACGTGCGAGACGAGACTGCGGACGATATTGTGCTGTCCGTGCAGGGCGTCAGCGCGGGCTATCCCGCCGCGCGCGACGCCATCCGGCGGGTCTCGTTCGACGTGCTGCGCGGCGAGCGGATCGCCATACTCGGTCCCAACGGCGCGGGCAAAAGCACGCTCCTGAAAGCCATCGTCGGCTTGATCCCGTTCACCGAGGGGCAGATTTCGATCCACGATCAGGACTGCCACACCAGCCATTCGCTGGTCGGCTACGTGCCGCAGCAGAACGCCGTCGATTGGAACTTCCCGGCGACGGTCGCCGACGTGGTGATGATGGGTCGCCTGCGCCAGATCGGCTGGTTTCGCTTCCCGAACCGCCATCACCGCGAGGTTGTCAACCGCCTGCTCGATCAGGTCGGCTTGCTGCACCTGCGCGACCGCCGCATCGGGCAGTTGAGCGGCGGGCAGCGCCAGCGGGTATTCATCGCGCGGGCGCTGGCGCAGGAGACCGACGTGCTGCTGCTCGACGAGCCGTTCAGCGGCGTCGACGCGGCGGCGGAGCAGGAAATTCTCGACGTGCTCGACCGCTTGCGGGCGCAGCGCGTCACCATCGTGATCGCCACGCATGACCTGAGCATGGCGTCGACCCGTTTTGACCGCGTGCTGCTGATCCGCCAGCAGGTGATCGCCTACGGCACGCCCGCTGAAGTGTTCGTCCCGGAGCATTTTCAGGCGGCGTATGGCGGTCACGTCGGCATGTTCCAGAACGGCACCTTCTTCGTCGTTGACGAACACTGAAAGCCGCGCACATGGAAATCACAGGCTACAAGCCGGACTATCTCCCCGACATGGCGGCGCTGTTCGTGCAGAACTTCAAGACGCTGCGCCAGTCGGTGCCGCATCTGCCGGACGCGCTGGAAGCGCCGGATCAGGTCGTCGCGCTGCTGCGCGACCGTCTGGGAAGCTGCCCCGGCGTGGTCGTGCTGGAGGCGGGCAGGCTCACGGGCTACATGCTGTGGTACATCGTCGATGCGTTTCGCGGGACGGAACGCATTGGCGCTTACATCCCCGAATGGGGACACGCCGCCGTCGACGCGACCGTCTACCGGGCGATGTACCGCGCGGCGGCGATCCACTGGCGCGAGGCGGGCTGCGGCGTTCACGCCATCTCGCTGCTGGCGCACGACGACGCGGGCGTCCGCACCTGGTTCTGGAACGGCTTCGGGCTGGCGGTCGTCGACGCCATTCGCTCGATCCAGCCGCTGGATTTCCCGCCGCCGCCCGGCATCGAAATCCGCAAGGCGACCGCCGCCGACATTGACGCGCTGGCAGCGCTGGAAGTCGAGCACGCGCAGCACTACGCCGATCCGCCGATCCAGATGGCAGCTTACGAGCCGAAGGATGCCGCTGCGCTGGAAGCCTTCATCAGCGAGCCGCACAACAGCCTGTGGCTGGCGCTCGACGGGCAAACTTATGCCGGATACATGCGCTTCGAGCCGAACGGCGACGGCGCGGTCGCCATCGTCGACGCGCCCGACCAGATCGCCAACACGGGCGCGTTCGTGCGTCCGGCGTACCGGGGGCGCCGCACCGCGCCCGCGCTGCTCGACGCGGCGCTGCGCGATTACGCCGCGCAGGGCTTCGCGCGCTGCTCGGTCGATTTCGAATCGTTCAACCCCGAAGCGGCGAATTTCTGGCTGCGCTATTTCTCCCCGGTCTGCTTTTCGCTGACGCGCATCCCGGAGCGCGCCTGAGTTCAGGATACGCTCGTGGATTTATACCAACTGCTCGTTCAGCCGCTGACCTACGAATTCATGCAGCGGGCGATGCTGGCGGCGCTGATGATCGGCGCGATCAGCGGCGTGATCGGCTGCTTCGTCGTCGTGCGCGGCATGTCGTTCTTCGGCGACGCGCTCTCGCACTCGATCCTGCCCGGCGTGGCGGTCGCCTACATCTTCGGCGCTGACCTGTTCCTGGGCGGTCTGATCGCCGGGATCGGCGCGGCGCTGGGGATCGGCTGGCTGACCAGTCGCGGACGCCTGCGCGAAGACACGGCGATTGGCGTGGTCTTCGTCAGCATGTTCGCGCTGGGCATCGCCATCATCAGCACCGCCAGCAGCTACAGCGTCGACCTGACGCACATCCTGTTCGGCGACGTGCTCGGCGTGCGCGCGTCCGACCTGGTGATCATGGCGGGTTCCGGCGTGGTCGTGATCGGCGCGATCATCCTGTTCTACAAGGAGCTGCTGACGCAGAGCTTCGACCCGGCGCTGATGCGCACGCTGCGCCTGCCCGGCGAGGCGCTGCGCCTGCTGCTGCTGGTGCTGATCGCCGTGACGATTGTCGCCAGCTTGCAGACCGTCGGCATCGCGCTGATGCTGGCGATGCTGATCACGCCCGCCGCGACGGCGCAGCTACTGGTCAAGCGGATGCACTACATGATGGTCGCCGCCGCGCTGATCGGCATGATCAGCGGCGCGGTGGGGCTGTATCTGTCGTGGCGCTTCAACGTGCCGTCGGGCGCGGTGATCGTGCTGACGACGACGGCGATCTTTCTGGTGGTCTTCGTGATTACGCGGCTGCGGGGAGGAGTGGAGGAGAGAATCGGTTAACCGCCGAGACGCCAAGAAGTGATGCTAGAATAGTACTATGCGATCTGGTTGGACAAGGGATACCTGATGCGACAGGTGATTTTGTACCAGGACGAAGATGGCGTATGGATTGCCGAAGTGCCGAGTCTGCTCGGCTGCGGCAGTGATGGCGCGACGGAAGAAGAAGCGCTCACCAACGTGCGCGATGCGATTGAACTGTGGATCGAAGATGCGAAGGCGCATGGCGAGCCGATTCCTGCATGATCTTTCCCACCCGTAATCCCACTACATGGATAAATTGATGTGGAAGAATTCGAAGTTGATGGTATTTGGTGGATACCTGACTACCCTGACCACCGAATAACAGGTAGGCTGAAGTTTCATCCAGCGAATGGTGCAACTCTAGAATTGTTCGGAGATGATTTTTCTGGGGAAATCCGCGAATTGTTTGGTTCCCCAAAGAAACAACCTAATACGTTTGATTTCTATATCCTTCCCGACGTGATTGTTATCGACACTTTGCTAGGTATTGGTAGTGACGGCACCGCTATAACGCTTGTCCAATGCCGACACACTGGTGGAATCTTCGTCGGATTCGCAAAGGAAATATATCAAGCAGGCGTGGTCTTTTCTGGTTGTCACTTTGCGCGGGACGATGAGCTTGTCTTTGACAAGTTGTTAATCGAATACACAAATCTGGAGTCGTGGCTGGGAATATCTAGGTTTGCCGTGAGTGTAGTTGAAGAACCTCGATATGAATTCACTTTATCTTACATAACACCAGAACCGCTTGAGATTCAGATAGACAACAACCTGAAAATCGTGTTTCGTTATTCATTTGGTTGGAAGGAACAATATACAGTCACAGATTTTTACGCTAAACAAACGCCTATTATCGAGATTATTCCGTCTGAACCAATGCACTACGACGATTACCACCATCGGGTGATTTATCATCTAAGGAATTTCCTGAGCTTAGGTATGGCTACGACCGTCTTGCCAACTTCGGTCAAGGGCATAAGCGATGGATGTCAGACTGAGACGCCAAAAGATGAAGATCATTCAGAAATTAGCATATTTTACGCTGCAAAAGGGTCGGACGTAGACGAAGCTAGACGACAAACGTCGGTTCATACGCTATTCAACTATCGGCAGATCGCTGAAGGCTTTCCAGAATATCTGCGGAATTGGTTCGCAAAGGCAGAAAAACTCCGTCCAGTGATGGATCAGTACTTTGGACTCTTCTATATTCCTGCCATGTACCTTCACCTTGAATTTTTGACGTTAGCACAAGCATTAGAAACGTACCATCATCGTATATATGGTGGCAAACATACGCTACGAGAACGCCTTGAACTTATTATGAGTGACGTACTTGCACCATATCGTCAAGATGTCCAAACTCTGATAAAGGATCAAAGCAGTTTTGTCGATAAACTTAAGAATACACGAGACTACTTAACTCACTATAACGAAAAGCTGGAAAAAAAGGCGATTACTGATCCGAATGAACAGTTCGCTTTTGTCCAAAGAATGAAGCTCATTATGCAACTCTGCTTCTTCGTGGAAATGGAAATTCCCGCTGAAACAGTTCATCAGATAGTGCAGCACGATAGCAAATTTCAGTACTGGTCACATAGGGAGTAGAGGGTGAGGTTCACTTCCCCACGCTCACCCGAAAATCGCCCGTCGTCGTGCCGTCGCGCACCCCGTAGCGCGTCACCGCCACGAGGTACGTCCCGGCGGCGGGCAGCGTGTACGTCAGCGCCGCGTTCGGCGTCGTCGCGTCGGCGTCGTCGTTGCTCGCCAGCGTGTGATCCGCCGCGTCGCGCAGCACCACCACCGGGTCGAGGTTGCCCGTCACCCGCTCCGCGCGGATCGTCACCACGTCCCCGGCTGATCCGGCGAACTGGTAGAACAGCGCGTACACGTCGTCGCTGATCGTCCCGGTCAGCGGCTCGCCGTAGCGGATCACGATGTCGCCGCCCTCGCTGGCGTGCTGCTGCGGCGACGGCGTGATGATCGCGCCGGGGTCGATCACGAAGCCCTGTCCATCGGTCACGCGCAGCCCCACCTGATAGCGCTGCCCCGCCCGCAGGCTGTCCTGCGCCTCCAGCACGGACGATCCGTTCACGCTCACGTCGAGCGCGAAGGGCGTGCTGGTGCTCGCGCCGCAGCCGTCCTCGTCCCACGCCCACACCTCGTAATCGCCCGTGATCAGGCTCGACCAGTAGATGTGCTCGACCGGCTGGTCGCTCGGCGTCTCGCAGCGCGTGTTGCTGTCGATTTGCAGCGTGCCGCCGTCGGGAAGCTGCGGGCTGCTCCACGAGACCGTCCGCCCGTTGGGGTCGCGCACGAACAGGTTGAGGTCGGCGCTGCCCGACCAGCGCAGTGTCGCCGTGAACGCGCCGGACGTCAGCGAGATTTCGCCCGCCGTCAGCGCCAGATCGTAAGCGCCGGTGGTCGTCCCCTCCGCCAGCCCGGATCGCGTCGCCAGGATGAAGTATTCGCCGTCTTTGGGCAGCCGAAACTGGGTGATGCGCGCGTCGCGCCCCGTGCTCACGTCGTCGTTGGCGGCGAGTTCGTTCAGGTCGCTGTCCATCAGGATCAAATAGGCATTGAGGTCGCCCGCGCTGGCGTTCATGGCAATCGTGACCAGCTCGCCCGTCTTGCCGGAGAAGCGGTAGAAGTCGAGCGGCGCGTCGTCGCTGATCGCGCCCTTGTAACTGTTGTTGTAGCTGACCGTCTGCGCGGTGAACGGCTTGCCCGGCGCGCTGGTCAGGCGCAGGCTGAAGCCGCCGCTCGCGCTGGGATACAAATTGCTCGCCCGCACGATGTAGATGCCGCTGCGCGGCACAGGCGCGCGCAGCGTGACGAAGCGTTCCCCTGTCGCCCGCTCCAGCGTGGTCAGGCTCAGGTCGAGCAGCTCCAACTGCGGCTGGACGCCGCTGGCGGAGTCGGTCGTGAACATGGTCATCGTCAGCACGTCGCCGATGCGCGCGTTGACGATGTACGACAGCGAGGGCGTCTCCGGCGTGAAGGTGGCGGTCACGGGCTGCCCGACCTGAAGCAGCGCCGCCGCCAGCCGCGTCGCGTACAGGTCGAAATTGCCCGCGCCATCGCTGCGCCCCGCTTCGATCAGATACCAGCCCGTTTGCGGCAGCGTGACGTAGGCAATCGTCTCGCCCGCGCGCGTCTGCGCCTCGCGGCTGAGGTCTTCCGAGCGGTCGTTGAGGATGCGCAGCGCGGGCGCGAGGTCGCCGCTGGTGCGCGTCATGATCACGCGGATCAGGTCGCCCTGCTGCCCGCCGATGGCGTAGTAGCGCAGCGGCGCGTCGCTGCTGATCGCCCCTGCCACCACGTTCTGATAGTCGATGATCGAGAAGTCGACGCTGAAGCCGGGCGGCGCGCTCAGCGGATCGTTGGGCGTGCCGGTCGTCTGCGTCCCGGCGATGGTCAGCGTCAGGCGAAACGTGCCGCTGCTGCTGACGTTCGCCTGCTCGAAGCGCGTCGCCTCGACGACGTAGGTGCCGCGCTGCGTCAGCGTCAGGGCGATCAGGGCGTTGCGGTTGCCGCTCTCGCGGTCGTCGTTGCGCTCCACCAGCGTGCCGTCCGGCGCGTACAGGAACAGGAACGGATCGAGGTCGCCGGAGGTCGTCTCCATGCTGATCGACACGCTGTCGTCGGCGTTGGCGTCGAAGCTGTAGCGCACGCTCGGCGCGCTGTCGTTGATGTTGCCCTCGACCGTGCCCGGTCGCAGCGGAAAGACCGGCACAGTGGTCGGCTCCTGCGCAGAAGCGGGCGCGGCGAACAGGCAGACGAATCAGCAGGCACAACAGGCGTCGGGTCATGCGCTCAGTGTAGCACAGGATGGAATGTGGGAATTGAAGACAAGGAAAGGAAAACGTAGGGGCGCACCGATGTGTGCGCCCGTAGAACAGGGCAGACACGCAGGTCTACCCCTAATCGTTCCGTTTGAATATCACTCCCCGTTGGTTTGTTCCGTTTCCTTCAGCCCGCTCGCCAGCAGGTCGGCGATGTGGACGACGCGCTTGGCGCTCTGGCTGCGGCTCAGCCCGCCGTTCATCTGCGTCAGGCAGCTTGCGTCCCCGGTCACGATCACGTCGGCGTCGGCAGCCTCGATGTTCGTCAGCTTGTCCTGAAGCATCGCCCCGCTGATCTCCGGCATCTTCACCGAGAACAGCCCGCCGAAGCCGCAGCATTGATCGTAGCCGTGCAGCTCGGTCACGGTCACGCCATCCACTCGCCTCCACCAGCTCCTGCGCCTGATGGTCGAGGTTCAGCATCCGGTAGCCGTGACAGGCGTTGTGGAAGGCGACCTTCGTCGGCGGCAGCTTCGCGCCGATGTCGGTGATGCCCAGCCCATCGACCAGATACTCGGTGAACTCCCAGGTGATGTCCGCCGCCCACTGGGCGCGCTCGCGCCATTCGGGGTCGTCCTTGAACAGGTCGGGGTAGTAGTGGCGCACCATCGACGTGCAGCTTCCCGACGGCGAGACGATCACCTCGGCGTCCGCGAACGCGGTCAGAAACTGCCTGGCGACGCCGCGCGCGTCGTCCTGAAAGCCCGTGTTGAACGCCATCTGCCCGCAGCAGGTCTGGTTGAGCGGGAAGCGCACCTCGATGCCCAGATGCTCTAAAATCTCCACCACCGAGATGCCGGTATGCGGATAGAGCATGTCGACCATACAGGTCACGAACAGCGATACCGGCTTGTATAGGGGAGAGGGTCGCAAATCTTCAGTCATCGCGTTTCCTTCAAATTTTGGGGGCGATTATAACGGCGCTGTGGATCGTCGCAAATAGAATGGTCCGCCCGTCGTGGGTACAATCTGCCTGAAGCCTGATCACGAGAGGAGAAGAGACGAGCATGAGCTACACCATTCGTAAGGCGACGCCTGACGACCTGTCGGTCATTATGCACCAGCGCAGGAGCATGTTTCTCGACATGGGGCACGATGTCCAGCTCGTTCAGGCGATGGAGACGCCGTTTCGTCCCTGGATCGCCGACAGGCTCGCCAACGGCACGTATCAGGGCTGGTTCGCCGTCGATGCGGACGGGCAGGTGGTCGCCGGGGCGGGCTTGTGGCTGCACGAATGGATACCCAGCCCGCTCGCGCCGGAACCGCTGCGCGGCTACATCCTCAACGTCTACACCGAGCGCGGCTGGCGCAGGCAGGGCATCGCCCGGCGGCTGGTCGAGGAAATCCTCGCCTACTGCGAAGCGCGCCAGATTCGCCTCGTCACGCTCCACGCCAGCGATCAGGGTCGCCCGATTTACGAAGCACTTGGCTTTATTCCCAGCAGCGAGATGCGCATCCACCTGCCGCCAGGTTAGCGCCGCTTGCCGCCGCGCCGCAACAGCAGCAGCGCCATGCCGACGATCAGCCACACCCAGCCCAGATCGGCTTCCAGCGGCGGCGGTGTCGGCTCGTCGGTCGGCTCGAACGTGACCATGTAGATGCGGTCTTTCTTGGCGAGCACGTCCGCTTCGCTGTCCTCGATCTCCTTCGAGTCGAGATACCACTGCACCATCATCGGGTTCAACTGCTTGATGGCGTGATAGGCGTCGAGCAGTTCGGCGTCGTCGGTGATGCGCCGGGCGACGACCTGCTCCGTGCCTTCATCCGTCTGGATGGTGACGTGCGGGTCGGCGGCGATGTTGCGATACCACTGGGCGCGCTCGCCGTAGTTGACCGGCACGAACTTGCGTCCGTCGCCCAGCGGATGCCACTCCGCCATCGTATGCCGGGGCAAGCCGCTCTTGCGCCCGGTCGTCGTGATCACCATGATGTAGCGCCCGATCAGGAAGCCCAAGCCCATGCGCCACAGGTAGAGCGGCGCTTTGAAGACCACGCGCAGCCAGCTATCGCGCGTCGGGTACTCGCGCAGAAGCTGCGCGCCCATGCTCACATACGAATTGTCGTCCATAGCCTCTCCATTCGCTTACGCTCGACGACTTCACTCGTCGATGTCCTGCACCCGCCCGACCTGTCCATCGACCAGCCGCACCTTGATCCCGTGCGGGTGATAGGCGGATTTCGTCAGAATGTCCTTGACGATCCCTCTCGTCAGCTTGCCCGTGCGCTGATCCTGCTTGAGCACAATCGCCACCGCAAGCCCCGGATGAATGTCCTTACGATACTGCCCCGCCATACGCACTTCCGTCGTCTACATAATCATTTACGTCAGTTGCTGTTTTATCCCTCAAACCTCACCCCTCAGTCCCCTCTCCCTATGGAGAGGGGAACTTGACGCAGCGATGCAGGGGTGAGGTCAATTACACGCCGCCTCGCCCTTGAACGCCGCCGGACTCCACACGGGCGGCGTGTTGCCGAGCGGCGCGTCCGGCACGTCCTGCCACGTGAACGCGGTCGTGTTGTACAACACCAGCGCGTACTCGCTGCGCAGCGCCAGCCACTGTCCGTCGGCGCTGAAACGCGGGTAATCGGCGTAGCTCAGCGCCGGGTCGCTCAGATACTGCACGGCGTTCTGGTCGGCGTTCCCGGTCAGCGGGATGTGCCACAGGCGGTTCTCGGCGATGCCCTGCAAATCGCGCGCCGAGGCGATCAGGGCGGTGCTGTCCGGCAGCCAGGTCAGGTCGAGCGCCAGCACCCATTGAAAGCTCAACTGCGTCGGCACGGCGTCCGGCGACGCGCCGATCATCCAGAACTGGTCGTTGTTGGCGGCGGGCGAGTAGACGAAGCCGATCAGGTCGCCGTCGGGCGACCAGCGCGGCATACTGACGCTGCCGACCGGGAAGTTAGTCAGCCGGAATTTGCCTGTCCCATCCGCTTTGACGACCCACAGATCGGCTTCGCGCAGCATGGTGCCGCTGTCGCCGGGGCGCGTCGGCTCGGCGGTCGAGAACGTGTCCGCTCCGGCGACGCGCTGCTCATACGAGGCGTAGACCAGCCGCTGCCGATCCGGCGACCAGCGCGCCGTGTGTTCGTCGCCGCTGACGCTGTAGGTGCCCGTCTCGTGCGTGACCGGGTTGATCCAGGCGATGAAGTGCTGCCCCTTCGCGTCGATCTGCGTATAGGCGATCCGATCCGCGCCCCACTGCGGCTCCCACACGCCAGAAACGCCGTCACTTGTGACAAGTTCTGTCACATCGCTGCCGTCGAGCTTGGCGGTGAACAGGCTGGCGGGCTGGCTGCCGTCGCTGCTCGTGAACAGGATGCGGCAGCCGTCCGGCGAAAAATCCCAGACGCGCTGCCAGCCCGTGCCGAAGCTCAGGTCGCGGCGCGTCCCGGTGCCGAGGTCGTAGAGCATGATTTCGTCCTGCGCGGCGGTGTCGGCGGCGAGGATCGGTCCTTCCAGCAGCGCGGATGGTGGCGCGCCCGGCGCAGCGCGAACGCTGCCAGCAAGCAGCAGAAAAATCAGGAGAAACGCGATTTTGCGGATCATGCGCCAGATTGTAGCGCAGGCGGGCAAGGATAAACACGTAGGGGCGCACAGCCGTGCGCTCCCTACAATCTTCGTTCTTGCCACGTTTGCTTGAGGAGAAACGGTAGGGGCACGATATATCGTGCCCCTACCAATGCCTATTTGTGTACCGCTTTGATTAAAAGAACCCGCGCCGCGAGTAGCGTTCCTCTTTGAAGGGGTCGCCCTCGTTGTGATACCCCGCGTTCTCCCAGAAGCCGGGCTTATCGACCGGGCTGAACTCGATCCCTCGCAGCCACTTGGCGCTTTTCCAGAAGTAGCGCTTCGGCACCAGCGTGCGCAGCGGGAAGCCGTGCTCGGCTTCGAGGTACTGCCCATTGTACTTGTACGCCAGCAGCACGTCGTCGTCCATCATGATGTCCAGCGGCGTGTTGGTCGTGTAGCCGTACTCGCAGTGGGCGATCACGAAGCGGGCGTTGTCGGTCAGCCCGAACAGCTTGACGAAATCGCGGAACAGGACGCCTTCCCACTCGGTATCGAACTTGCTCCAGCGCGTCACGCAGTGGATGTCGGTGGTCAGCTTGACCGTCGGCAGTTCCTGAAACTGCTTCCACGTCCAGCGCTTCTCGTTCTGGACTTCGCCGAAGACGCGCAAATCCCAGGTGGCTTCGTCGAAGCCGGGCGTGGGACCATAATGCAGCACCGGGAATTTCTGCGTGAGCGATTGTCCGGGTGGCAGCCGACCCGCTTCCTTGACCCGCTGCTCGTCTTTGCGGCGGCTGAGAATATCATCGATCATGCCCATCGGGTTCCCTCGTCACTTCACCGGAAATTTGATTTACATTCCATCACGTTAGTCTAACAGAAGGCGAAACACGTTACATCCGTGAAAACACTCAAATAAGTATAAGTTCGCGGGGTGATTTTACAATGAGTTTACAACTGCTGAAATGGAATTGAATACCGGCAGCTTAACCTTCTATCATGCAATTCTGCCCAAACGATAGACAGACAGCAAGAGAGGAAGATCATGCGCAAAGATGAGATTGATCCGCAGAATGACGACGAGCCTGTCGGTCGGCTGCTGACTCGGCGTGAAGTGCTGGCGCTGCTGGGCGGCGCGGGCAGTCCCGGCGTCGACGGCTTCCCCGGTGGGCGTCCCGGCGGCAACCCGCCCGCCGGATCGGGCGCAGCGCCGACCGCGACCGCGACATCCCTCTGACAACAGTTCAGTCCAAAACGAACAGCCGCCAAAATCCCAATATCGCGGATTTTGGCGGCTGTTTTTCGTGACGTGATATTCAATCGTGAATCAATCGCCCGCTTCGGCTTCGCCTTCCGGCAGGCGCGGGTTCATCACGCTGATTTCCTCGCCGTCCTTGATCATCGACGCTTCCGGCGTGAACAAGCCGTATTGATCGAAGAAAGCCTTCACGTCCTCGGAGAGCAGTTCTTCCTTCTCCATCAGCAGCGCGACCAGCGCCCGCATGACCTGCTCATGGTCGCGCAGCGCCTTGCGCGTCTCCTTCATGACGCGCTGGAACGTCTCTTCCATCGCCTCGTTCATCTCCGGCGAGACGGACGTGGTCATGCCCATCATGCCCATGCCGATGCGCAGCGAGCCGCCCAGCGGACCGAGCATCCCGGCGCGCGCCATGAAGCCGAGCAGGCGGCGGATACTGGCGAAATCGCCGCCGACGCCGAGCGTCTGGTTCTTCAGCCCGCAGAACTCGATCTCGCCCGCGCGCCCGGCGCAGGCGACGCGCAGACGATTCATGTACTGGTCGCGGGTCTGCATCCCCTGATAGGCGTCGCGGGCGGGGAAGTGTGAGACGTGCCCGAACGCCGTGCCCTGTCGGATGATCGTGATGCGCGAGATGCGATGCTCCGGCAGGAAGATGCGCACCGCGACGGCGTGCCCGGCTTCGTGATACGCCAGCCGCTCTTTGGCTTCGCGCGTCAGGTTCTTGATCGGCGTGCGCAAGCCCATCTCGTGCTCCGGCTTCGCCATCTGGAAGTCGGTGTAGGTCATGTAGCGCCGCCCGGCGAACAGGGCGTAGCGCAGCGTTTCGTTGAGCAGATACTTGATGTCCGCCGGGGTATAGCCGGGAGTCTCCGTCGCCAGCACGGTCGGATCCATCGAATCGTCGTGCGCCATCTTGGAGAGGTAGTAGTCGAAAATGTCGCGCCGCCCCATCGTATCCGGCGCGTCGACGCGCAGCTTCTTGTCGAAACGACCGGGACGCAGCAGCGCCGGGTCGAGCGCGCTGATACGGTTGGTCGCGCCGATGGTCAGGACGCGCTTCTGCGGCTTGGGCGGGTTGTGGCGCAGGAAGGTCTTGTAGAACCAGGTGCGCAGGCGCGCGCGCCAGCCATGCTCCAGGCTGAAGCCGCTCATCTCGATCAGCATGGTGCTGAGCAAGCCCATGTCGCCGCCCCCGCCGCCGAACATCCCCTGCGGGTCGGTGCCGCCGCCGACCGAACTGACGCCGGAGCGCGAGCCGACCGCGTCGATCTCGTCCAGAAAGACGACCGACGCGCCGTATTCCTTCGCCGCCTTGCGCGCCTTGCCGTACATATTCATGACTTTGAACGCGCCCATGCCCATGAACATCGCTTGCAGCGACGACGTATCCACGTAGTAGAAGGGCACGCCCGCCTCGGTGCTGATCGCCTGCGCCAGCCAGGTCTTGCCCGTGCCGGGCGGACCTTCCAGCAGCAGACCGTTGAGCGGCTCGCCGCCCGATCCCTCGAACGCCGCGACGCCGCGCAAAAGCGTGACGATCTGCTGCGCCTGTTCGAGGATTTCCGGCTGCCCGCGATAATCGGCGAAGCTGATGCCCTCCGCGCCCGGCATGATGGTGTACATGCGCGAGCGCCCCAGGAACCAGAACAGCAGCACGAACTGCGAGACGAAGATCAGGATGAACAAGCCAATTTGCAGCACCAGCCCGCCGATGGTGACGAAGGCGCGCATCACGTCGGCGTCGAACAGCGCCGCCATGAAGATCGCTGCCAAAATCGCCCACAACCAGGTACGCCGCACCAGCCGCAGAATGCGATAGGGCAGCCTGCGGCGGCGGTCGACCAGCGTCTCCTCGCTGTCCCAGTCGAACTTGCCCTGGGTTTCGACGTAGGGTTGATTGGGCGCGTGCTTAATCATCGACATGCGCTTGCTCCTGGTCTACCGGTTCGCTCTCGTCGTCTGGGTCTGCTTCAGCCTCGTCGTCGCGGCGCACGATCACGACTTCGTGCTGCCGTTCGGGGTTGATGGTGACTTTCGGCGTGTAATAGCCGTACTGGTCGAAGAAGGCTTCGACCTCGTCCGCCAGCAGCTCGTTTTTCTCCACCAGCAGCGCGATCAGCGCCTCGCCCATGTCGCGGTGCAGGCGCAGCGCCGAGCGCACTTCGTCCAGCACCATGCGGAAGGTCTCGTCCATCGCCTCGCGCATGTCCGGCGTCGGATTGAGCGACTCGACATCCTGCCCCATGTTCGCGCCGAGCGGACCGAACATTCCGGCGTTTGCCATCTCGTACAGCACCGCGCGAATCTGCCCGAAGTCGCTGGAGTCGCCAAAGCCGACGCCGACGCCGAGCGTCTGCGCGCCTTCGCCGCAGAATTCCATCTCGCCCGCTTTGCCGCCGATGCTGACGCGCAGGCGGTTCATCAGGTTTTCATACGTGTCCAGCGTGAAGTATTCTTCGCTCGCCGGGTAGGACATGACGTGCCCGTGCGCGCCGCCCTGGCGGATGATGGTGATGCGCGAGATACGGTAGTTCGGGCGGAACAGGCGGATGGCGAGCGCGTGCCCGCCTTCGTGCGCCGCCAGACGGCGTTTGTCCTCTTTGGACAGGTTCTTGATCGGCGTGCGCAAGCCCATTTCGTGCTCCGGCTGCGCCAGCCGAACGTCGCGCATGGTGACGTAGGTGCGCCCGTCGAACAGGGCGTAGCGCAGCGACTCGTTGAGCAGGTATTTCAGGTCTGCCGGGGTGTAGAAGGGCGTCTCGCTCGCCACGATGACCGGATCGATGCTCTCGTCGTGCGCCATCTTGGAGAGGTAATACTCGATGATGTCGCGCCTGCCTTCGAGGTCGGGCGCGTCGATGCGAATCTTCTTGTCGAAGCGACCGGGGCGCAGCAGCGCCGGGTCGAGCGCGCCGATGCGGTTGGTCGCGCCGATGGTCAGCACGCGCTTCTGCGGCTTGGGTGGGTTGTGGCGCAGGAAAGTCTTGTAGAACCAGGTCTTCTTGCGCGCCATCCAGCCGTGTTCCAGGCTGAAGCCGCTCATTTCGATCAGCAGGGTGCTGAGCAAGCCCATGTTACCGCCGCCCATGCCGCCGAACATCATCGGCAGGCGGTCGGGGTCGATGATCACCGATTTGTCGCCTTCGGAGACCCCGGCGCGCGAGCCAATCGAGTCGATCTCGTCGATGAAGATCACCGACGCGCCGTATTCCTTGGCGGCTTTGCGGGCGCGCCGGTAGAGGTTCGAGACCTTGAGCGGCGCGATGCCGAAGAACATCGAGTTCATCGAGGAGGCGTCGACGAAGAAGAAGGGCACGCCCGCCTCGGTGCTGATCGCCTGCGCCAGCCAGGTCTTGCCCGTGCCGGGCGGACCTTCGAGCAGCAGACCGTTGAGCGGCTCGCCGCCCGCTTCCTCGAAGACGCGCACGCCGCGCAGCAGCTTGACGATCTGCTTCGCCTGTTCGAGCAGCTCCGGCTGACCGCGATAGTCGGCGAAGCTGACGCCTTCCGCGCCGGGCCAGATGGTGTACATGCGCGTGCGACCGAGGAACCAGAACATCGCCGCGAACTGACCGATGATCAGCGCCGCGATGAAGATGAACTGAAGCAGGTAGGGCAGGAAATTGACCACCGCGCGCATGACACCGGCGTCGAGCAGCGCCCACATCACCAGCGCGAACAGCAGCACCCACAGCCACAGGCTGCCGATCAGGCGCTGGATGCGGTAGCGCAGCCGCTTGCGCCGCCGTTCGACCAGCGTTTCTTCCGTTTCCCAGGCGTAACGCTTGCCCGCAGGGACGGGAGCATTGCCGGTTGGGTCGAGCTTGGCAAGACTCATACGGATAGCCCTTCTAACTCAACAGGTGATATAAGGAGCCGTCATGCCGGGGCTGCACACCCCGGCGCAGGGTTACTGACCACTGGTCGCCGTTGGGAGCATGAACATCGGATGGTTGGGCGTGCCCTGATACAGCGTGAAATCGGTCGGGCGCTGGTAATCCAGCGTGCCGTCGATCACCATGTTATAGAAGTTGTCGAGGTTGCGCGCCCCGGCGAGATACTTGGCGGCGGCGGAACGATCAATCGTCCCTTCGGCGACGACCTGACCGACGAAGCTTTGCCCGTGATCGAGCGTGGGGACGCTGCCCACCGCCAGCAGGCGAATGTCGATCTTGTCCGTGCCTTCGCTGGCGGACATCATCCCCTGCCAGGTGACTTCAAAGGCGCGGCGCAGCGCGTCGTACTGTGCAATTTGACCAGCCTGTGTGGTGGTGTCGGTCTGGGGCGGGGCGAACAGCATGTTCACCGTGAAGACGCGGGTTTCTTCGTCCTTGCGCACTTCGATGATGTCGATCATGTTGTCGGCGGCTTCGATGCGGTCGGCGGCGGCGGTCAGGCTGGGATCGGTCGTGCCGGTCTTGTCCGCCATCACCAGGTCGAGCGCCTGAACGGAAGCGACCTGCGCGGCGGGGTCGTTCTGGGGGTCTTGTCCGCTGAGCACACGCAGACCGGGCAGTTGACTACAACCTGAAGCGAGGATGGCTGACAATACGACAATTCCTAAAATACGTCCCCGGGACATACCGTTATCCTCAAGTCAAACCGCCGGGTAAATAGATGTGATGTAGTGAGTCCGAGACTATAGCTTAGCATAATTAACGCATTTCTGCGTATTTTGGATTACGAATCTCTACAAACCTTAAGCTTATGGGGTGGGTAATTTAATATTCAAACTCCCCGAATTTTGAGGGGGATGCGCCCCCGTTTCTGTTGTATAAATTAGACAAAACTTGCGGGAAAGGTTCAAAATCGTGGAGGAATTATGCATATGAAAAACGGACGAGGCGTCTTGCTCGTCGTTTTTTGTTTGTTGATGATTGCGCTTCCGGCGCTGGCGCAGGCGTCACCGCTGGTCGCGTTGGTCAACAGCAGCGGGCAGTTGATCGTCAGCAGCGGCGACGGCGGCTACCGCTGGATCATCACCAACCCCGGCGAAACCCTCGCGGGCTATGCCTGGGCGGGGGATCGCCTCTATTTCGCGCTCGACAACGGCACGCTGCGCGCTGCCGACGCGGGCAGCCAGAGCGTTAGCGAAGTCGGACAAGCGGCAGGCACATTACTCTCGCTCTCGCCCGACGGATCGTTCGTCTTCACCCAGCAGGCAGATGGCAGCTATGCGCTCCGCACGCCAGGCGGTCAGACAACCCCGCTGGCACCGCTGCGGAATGATGCGGGCGCGCGCTACAGCGGTCTCTGGGCGAATGCCGCGCCGCTGGTCGCCTACTGGGGCTACGGCGGGAACAGCATGATCGCCGTCACCGACGCGACCAACGGCGCGACGCTCACGCTCGATAGCGGGCGCAGCACGCCGATTACACCGCTGGCGTGGCGGCTGGATACTGCGCAGTTGATCTACCGCGACGGCAGCGGCATCGTCCGCATCGCCGATTTGGGCTGCCTCACAAGCGCCTGCGTGGGCAATCCGCTTGAGAATGGCACGGCGCTCCTGCCTTCGGACGCCGCCGACGTGGAAACGGATGGTACGTGGGTCTACTTCCGCAGCGGCGAGACGATTGCCGCCATCAACCTGCGCTGCGGGAACATCGACGTCTGCCTCGGCAGCACCGTGACGCTCGGCACGAACGCCGCGCCGCAGACCAGCCTGCATACGGCGAGCACGACGCTCGTCTACACGGCGTACACGCAGAACCCGAATGATCCGAACGACCGCGAAGTGCGCGTCGTCCCTCTGATCTGTCTGGGCGGCGGCTCGTGCGCGCCGCAAACCATCGTAACGGGCGCGGTCGCCGGGGCGCTCTCGGCGGATGGGCGCTTCGCCGTCGTCGAGCAGGCGGACGGCTTGAGCAGCCTCGACCTGACCAGCGGCGCGAAAACCTATCTCTCGGATCGCGGCGCGCCGCTCGCCGGAGCGCGCTGGCAGCCGTAGTCATGTGAAGCGGGATACGTCTTCCATCACGAAGAAAAACGCGGCGCGAGGACTCTCCTCGCGCCGCGCGCTTTTTGTTTTGGATGTGGGCAGCAGCTAGAGCCTGTTATGAACTTTTACCCCTCATCCCGTGCGACCGCTGGTCGCCCACCCTTCTCCCACGCAAGCGGGGAGAAGGGGAGCAAACCGTGATTTTGTCCCTCGCTCCGTTTACGTGGGAGAGGGACGGCTTGCGCAGCAAGCAGGGTGAGGGGAAACTGCGGCGTCGAAGTTCATAACACGGACTAGACTGCTGTGACGAGGATCGGCTTGTCTTTGGTGACGATGATGGTGTGCTCGAACTGCGCGAACGGCTTGCCGTCCTGCGTCTTGATCGTCCAGCCGTCGTCGGCGGTGTAGATGCGCCCCGTCCCCGGCGTGAGGAAGGGTTCCAGCGTGATGACCAGCCCGTCGGACAGGCGATCTTTGGCGCGGTGGGTGAAGTAGTTGGGCACGGACGGCTTTTCGTGAATGCGCCTGCCGACGCCGTGCCCGCTCAGCTCGCGGATCACGTTGTAGCCGCAGTGCTCAGCCTGGTTCTGCACGGCGCGCCCAATCGCGTTGATGCGGTTGCCCGCCCGCGCCACGTCGATGGCGTTGGCGAGCGCGTGCTGGGCGCAGTCGAGCAGGCGCTCGGTCTCCGGCGCGACCGGCGGTACGCCGACCGTCATGCCGGAGTCGGCATAGTAGCCGCCCAACTCCGCCGACACGTCGATGTTGACGATGTCGCCCGCCTGGATCAGGCGGCTGCCGGGGATGCCGTGCGCCACTTCGTCGTTGACGCTGATGCAGGTCGCGCCGGGGAACTTGTACGCCAACTGTGGCGCGGAACGCGCGCCGTTCTCGCGCAGGAAGCGTTCGCCGACGGCGTCGAGGTCGGCGGTGGTCATGCCGGGTTCGAGCGCGTCGCGCATGGCTTGAATCGCCAGCCCGACGATTCGACCGATGCGCAGCAAGCCAGTAATATCGTCCGGGGACTCTATCGACATGAATACCGCTCCTTCAGCACGTGACTTCCTACGACCTTAACGCAAACTGCCGCAGTTGGAAAGCGCAAAACCGCAAGTGGTCTGCTTCGCGTCCTGCGCCGAGGCGGCGAGCGGGCTAGTCCGTCAGCATCTTGAAGGCGAGATGCCGCCCCATGTTCTGAGCGCGCACCAGCGTGAACCACAGACGCAGCACGTCGTCGATCAGTTCCGCCTGATCGGTGCCGCCGTCTATTCCGGCGCAGCGCGCAGATTGTCCCGCTTACGGGAGGTCGGCGAAAACGGACTGCGACGCGAAGACCACGCCTACGAGACCGGGTCCGGTGTGTGCGCCCAGCACCGGCGCAATCGAGCTGGTCGGTATCCAGGTACAGCGGAAGCGCTGGTCGAGCTGTTCGCGCAGGCGACAGGCGGACTCTTCATTGTCGCCGTGCATCACCTGGCAGCGCAGCTCGCTGCCCGGCGCGTGCTGGCGGGCGATCAAATCGGGCAGCATCCCGGTCGAGCGCTTTAAGGAACGGGCAGCCGCCCTTTGGACGTAAGTGCCCTTTTCTTTTTCGACGCCGATGATCGGCTTGATTTCCAGCAGCGAGCCGAGCAGCCCGCTCAGATGACTGATGCGCCCGCCGTGAATCAGGTATTTCAGCGTCGCCAGCGTGTACAGGGTTTCGGTGGCGGCGGTGATGCTGGCGAGCGCGACGAGAATGCGCGCCAAATCCCAGCCCGCCTGGACGGCGCGCGCCGCTGCTTCGACGTGCCAGCCCAGTGCGCCGGAGAGCGTCCGCGTATCGTAGAAGGTGACGTTGGCTTCGGGGACGAGCTTCGCGCCCAGCCGCGCCGCATTGATCGTGCCGCTCAACCCGGACGAGACGTGAATCGAGAGGATGTCGGGATCGGTTTGGGCAAGCTTGCTGTACAGGTCGGCGAATTCGCCCGGCGCGGGCTGCGAGGTCGTTGGAAAGCCCGCGCTCGCTTCCAGAAGGTGGTAGAACTCGTCCGGCTGAATATCGATACCGCTCCGGTAGGTTTTGCCGTCCAGCGTGAAGGTGACCGGGACGATGTGAATATTCAAGCCTTGTGGGGATGCGAGGTCTGCTGCTCCGTCGGTGACGATGTGCATTCGGTTTTGGGACTCCTGAGGAACGAATGCGCCATCATACCAGACAATAATGAACGTGCGGTGTGAAATGTCATGTGACTTATATCGCCATTTCCGCCGCCGCGACCGCGTGCAGCGTGGTCGTGTCGAAGGAGGGCACCGGGCAGTCGTCCGGCGCGATCAGCAGCATGATCTCGGTGCAGCCGAGGATGATGCCCTGCGCGCCGCGCTCGACCAGATGATCGATGATGCGCCGGTACGCCGCCCGCGACTCGTCCTTGACGATGCCGAGCACCAGCTCCTCGTAGATCACGCGGTGGACGATGGCGCGCTCGTCCGCTTCCGGGATGAGCACGTCCAGCCCGAATTTCTCGCTCAGCCGCCCGCGATAGAAATCCTGCTCCATCGTGAAGGCGGTGCCGAGCAAGCCGATGCGCGTGATCCCCGCCGCCCGAATCGCCTCGGCGGTCGGGTCGGCGATGTGCAGCATGGGGATGCGGACCGCCGCCTCAATCGCCGGGGCGAGCTTGTGCATGGTATTGGTGCAGAGGACGATGAAATCCGCGCCGCCGCGTTCGAGCCGCTGCGCCGCCTCCGCCATGACCTGCCCGGCTTCGTCCCAGCGCGCCGCGTGCTGGAGCCGCTCGATCTCGGCGAAATCGACCGAGTACAGCAAACACTGCGCCGAGTGCAGCCCGCCCAGCCTTAACTTTACCGTCTCATTGACGATGCGATAATATTCGAGGGAGGATTCCCAACTCATGCCGCCGATCATGCCGATTGTTTTCATCGCTTCCGTCCTTGCATATGCTATACTTTCGTGATTTTGATTCAACCATCAACGTCGGGATTATGCGATGTCCGATCTGACCCACCTGACGATCACCGAAGCGCTTGCCCAACTGCGCTCGAAAGATATTACTTCCGTCGAAGTGACGCAAGCCTATTTGCAGCGCATCGAGCAGCTTGAGCCGACTCTGCACGCCTTCATCACCGTCACCGCCGAGCGGGCGCTCAAGGACGCCGAAGCTGCCGACAGCGCGCGCGCGGCGGGTGACGACCGTCCGCTGCTCGGCATTCCGCTGGCGATCAAGGACGTGATGTCCACCAAAGGCATCGAGACGACCTGCGGCTCGAATATCCTGACGGGCTACAAGCCGGTCTACACGGCGACCGCCATCCAGCGGCTGGAAGACGCCGGGATGGTGCTGCTGGGCAAGACCAACATGGACGAGTTTGCGATGGGGTCGTCCACCGAGAATTCGGCGTGCGGCGTCACCTACAATCCCTGGGATACGGCGCGCGTGCCCGGCGGCAGCAGCGGCGGCAGCGCGGCAGCCGTCGCGGCGGGCATGACGGCGGGCGCGACCGGGACGGACACGGGCGGCAGCATCCGCCAGCCGGGCGCGTTCTGCGGCGTCGTCGGTCTCAAGCCGAGCTACGGGCGCGTCTCGCGCTACGGGTTAGTCGCCTTCGGCTCGTCGCTCGACTGCCCCGGTCCGATCACGCGCAGCGTCGAGGATGCGGCGCGCCTGCTCGGCGTGATGGCGGGGCACGATCCGCTCGACGCGACCAGCATGGACGCCGAAGTGCCGGATTATCTGGCGGCGCTGACGGGCGACGTGAAGGGCTTGCGCGTCGGCGTGCCCAAGGAATACTTCATCGACGGGATGCAGCCGGAAGTCGAGGCGGCGGTGCGCGCGGCGGTGGCGCATCTGCACAGCCTGGGCGCGGAGATCGTCGAAATCCAGCTTCCATACACCGATTACGCGCTGCCGGTCTATTACATCATCGCCCCGGCGGAAGCCAGCGCCAACCTCGCCCGCTACGACGGCATTCGCTTCGGTCCGCGCATCGACAAGGGCGAGATGTGGGAGACCTACCGGGCGACGCGCGGGCAGGGCTTCGGCGCGGAGGTCAAGCGGCGCATCATGCTGGGCACGTATGCGCTCTCGGCGGGCTACTACGACGCTTACTACGGCAAGGCGCAGCAGGTGCGCACGCTGATCAAGCAGGATTTCGACAAAGCGTTCGAGCAGGTGGACGTGATCGCCGCGCCGGTGACGCCGACGACGGCTTTCCGGCTGGGCGAGAACGTCAACGACCCGATCAAGATGTATCTGGAGGACGTGTTCACGCTGCCCGCCAGCCTCGCGGGGGTGTGCGGCATGAGCCTGCCCTGCGGCTTCGACGGCAGCGGGCTGCCGATTGGCTTGCAGTTGATCGCGCCCGCGTTTGGCGAGGCGACGCTGCTGCGCGTCGGGCACGCCTACGAGCAGACGACCGACTGGCACAACGCGACGCCGGAGGTTGGCATTAGCGATTAGGAGAAACAGAAGTGGACTCGGTTGAAGTGACGTTCAAACTTCCTGCGGAACTGGCGCGTGATGCACGCGAGTTCGGGCTGCTCACCGATCAAATGGTGGCGCAGGTGCTGCGCGAAGCCATAGATCAGCGTGTGAATGAACTCGTCAACGAGGAAATTCACGCCTACCGCGCGGAGAAACGGGCGAAACAGCCCCGATAAGTATGATCCGTGCCGTCTTTGACACGAATATCGTGATTTCGGGTTCGCTATGGGTGGGTACACCGCATCTCGTGCTGCAAAGTGCGAAGGAAGGGCAGGTGAAGCCGCTCATTAGTGAAGCTATGCTCGATGAACTCAAGGATGTCATCGAGCGCCCCAAATTTGCAGGAAGATTAGCGCTGCTCGGTGTGACCGCCGAACAGGTGGTTGAAGAATACCTGGCAATTGCGGAAGTCGTCGAAGCTGAGCCTATAGCGCCAACGATCTTGGCTGACGCTGATGACGATCAGGTGCTTGCGTGCGCGTTGAGTGGTCATGCCGATTATGTTGTCTCCGGCGATCCGCATCTGTTGGAAATTAAGCACCACAAAACGATAGCGATCCTATCGGCAGGCGCCTTTCTGGTGGTGCTCACCGGCGACAAATGATATAAGTCGTCGTTAGCGTAGCGATCCCGCTCCTCATCTTCCCCACTGCTGGACTACTTGACAGACCCCTCGCGGTTGAGTATTCTCTTTCTTGAGAGCGCTTTCAACTATTCGTTGCGAAGATAGATGAAAAGATTGACTTTAGATGAAATCGGGAACCTGGCGGGCGTTTCGCGCGCGACGGTCTCCCGTGTCATCAACAATTATCCCCACATCACCCCGGACGTGCGCGCCCGCGTGCAGAAGGTCATTCAGGAGACCGGCTACCAGCCCAACCTGATCGCCCGCTCGCTCGCCTCGGATCGGTCGGGCATCATCGGGCTGGTCATCCCCTGCGATTCGCGCGCCGTCTTCACCGATCCCTACTTCGCCAGCCTGATTCAGGGCATCACGCGGGCGACCAACCAGCGCAGCCTGACGCTCTCGCTGTTCCTGTTTCACTCCATCGAAGAAGAGACCATCACGACCCGCTCGATCCTCACGACCGGGCTGCTCGATGGGCTGATCATCACCGCCGACCGTCGGGAAGACCCGCTGCTCGCCCACATGGTCGGCTACGACCTGCCGCTGCTGGTGATCGGCAGACCGGACGCGGAAGTCGACTGCCCCTATGTCAACGCCGACAACGTGCATGGGGCGTATCTGGCGACCGAGCATCTCATCCGTCTGGGACGGCAGCGGATCGCCATGATTGCTTCGGAGCTAAATACGGCGGGGCAGGACCGCTACGCGGGCTATTGCAACGCGCTTCAGGCTTATGGCGTGCCCTTCGACGAGCATCTGGTCGCTATGGGCGATTTCTCGCTCGACAGCGGCTACGAGGCGCTGAAGCGGCTCCTGCCGCAGCAGCCGGACGCCGTCTTCGTCTGTTCGGATACGATGGCGCTGGGGGCACAGCGGGCGATCCGCGAGGCGGGGCTGCGTATGCCCGACGACATCGCCGTCGTCGGTTTCGACGACCTGCCGCCCGCCGTTCATGGCGACCCGCAGCTCACCACCGTCCGGCAGCCCATCGAAGAAATGGGCATGGTCGCCGTCGATATGCTGAGCGCCATCATCGAAGGAGCGGAGACGCCTGCCTCCGTCATTCTCCCAGTCGAGTTAATCATCCGGGAAAGCTCCGGTTCGGGGCAATCGAGCTGACTTATCGTTCATTCAGGAAAGGAAGTGCGCCTATTGGTTGAACGCGAAGAAAAATGGAAGCGCTCTCATGGGAACGTCGATTTTTTGGACAAAGAAATCTAATTCGGGAAAGGTCAAATTGAAAATGCGAAAAGTTCATTTCTCTCTGATTGCGGTCGTCCTCCTCGTCAGCCTGCTGCTGGGGGCGGTCGTGCAGGCGCAGGATTCCGTGACGCTGACGGTGCTCATCCACCAGAACCCGCCGATGGTCGACTTCATGAACGAGTTCAACACCCAGTTCCAGGATTCGCATCCGAACATCACGGTGGATATGGCGGTCGTCAACGCCAACGACCTGAGTACGACCACCCAGACGCGCCTCTCGGCGAACGACGTGGACGTGATCGACATCTTCGGCTTCGCCAACGCCGCGCAGCCCTACATGAAAGACGTGACTCCGCCGAACTGGCAGGCGTTGATCGACGCCGGGCTGCTGATGGACTTGACCGATCAGCCGTTCGTGGCGAACTATGCCGACAACGCGATTCAGGACGCCGGTTCGTACAATGGCAAGGTCTACGAGGTCAACCTGGGGCGCGTGGTCTACAGCGGCATTTTCTACAACAAGGACATGTTCGCCGCCAATAACGTCGCCGTTCCCACGACCTGGGGCGAGCTGGTGGCGGCGTGCGATACCTTCAAAGCCGCCGGTATCCCCTGCATGACGGCGGGCGGCAAGGACGGCTGGCCGATCTTCGTCGGCGCATACGGGCTGCTCGGCGCGGAATTCCCCGATCAGGCGGCGTATGTTGAAGGTCTGTGGACGGGCACGGTTAAGTACAACGACGAGAAAGACCTGGACATGTGGACGAAGATGCAAATCTACGCCCACGACATGATGGAAGAAGGCGCCAGCGGTATCGCCGGTGATGCTGCTCCCGGTCGCTTCGCCTCCGGCGCGGTCGCCATGTTCCCCGGCGGCACCTGGTACGCCTCCGCGATTGAGGAAGCGCAGCCCGAATTCCAGTGGGGCTACATCCCGTTCCCCGGCAGCGATAACCCCGACGACAACAAGTACGTCTTCGGCAAGTACGATCAGGGCTGGGCGATTGCCGCCAATACGCCGCACGCCGACGCCGCGCTGGAATACCTGACGGCGTTCTCCGACCCGGAGAATTATCAGGCGTTCGCCAACGCCGTTGGCTTCATCCCGACGCAGCCGACCGCCACGCTGGACACGCAGATCGGTCAGGAAATCGCACCGTATCTCGACAACTTCCACGTCGGTTTCGAACAGTACTGGGTCTCGCCGAAGGGCGCGGGGCAGTATGCCTTCCCGTATGCATCGTACTTCACGCCGTTCGGGACGTTCGAGACTGCTCAGGAAGCGGCAGACAAGGCTCAGGCAGACCTGCAAGCCGGGCTGGACGCGAGCCTGTAAGCGGCAGTTGATTTGAGACGGATAGAGACGACCCTCACGCCGACCGGATCAAGCGTCGGCGTGAGGGTCGTCAGGCTGATGCGTCCTCACGAGGACGAATTCAGCGCGCAATCGCCCATATGGATGCGCTAGAATTGCCATGATTTCCTACTTAAAGGCTGTTTTTGAATGGAGAAGTGAGACATGACCTATCACTTTGGTCGTGGTCGTGCCCGCTGGATTCCCTATTTGCTGCTTCTGCCGGGGCTTTTCTTTTATTTTCTGATCGCCCTCGGTCCGTCGCTCGCCACGAGTGTGTATTCGTTCACCGACGCCAACGGCATCGCGGGCGCGCCGGTCAACTGGATCGGCTTCGACAACTACCGCGAATTTCTGCTGCTGGGGCAGGCGGCGCGCGACAATTACGATGCGCTGCTGCGCACGCTGGTCTTCTGCGTGACCGTTTCGAGCGTCCAGTTCGTGCTGGGGCTGCTCGTGGCGATGCTGCTCAACCAGCACCTGCGCGGCACCAACTTCTTCCGCATCCTCTTCTTCATGCCTGTGATCCTCGGCGTCGTCATTCAGGGCTTGATCTGGACGCTGTTCCTGTACCCGCTGGGCGGACCGCTGGAGAAAGTGCTGGCATTGGTCGGGGCGCACTCCGAGTTTCTGGGCGGGCAGCCGACCGAAGCCTTTTTCTGGGTGGTCGTCGTGCAAATCTGGTCGAACCTCGGCATCACGATGGTCATCTTTCTGGCGGGCTTGCAGACGATTCCCGAAGAACTGGTCGAAGCCGCGCGCATCGACGGCGCAAGCCCCTGGCAGGTCTTCCGGCACGTCACCTGGCCTCTGCTGACGCCGAGCGTGAATACCAACCTGCTCCTGAATATCATCGGCTCGCTTCAGGCGTACCAGCTCTTTCTGGTGCTGATCGGCTATCGCAACGGGACGCAAGTCCTCGGATACATGGTCTATGCCCAGGGCTTCGGGCAAACGTCGGGCGGCACGTCAACCGCGTTCCGGCAGGGATACGCCGCCGCCGTCTCCATCGTCATGTTTATTCTGGTTCTGGTGATCGGCTTGACGGCACAGTACGTCCTGCGGCGCAGAGAGGAGCGGATACTCGGATGAGCACAACACTGGATACGGGTCTGCAATCGCGCGGGAAAGTTCGGGCGGGGCGTCTGCCCATCAGCAAGAGCCGGATCGCATCGTATGTCATCCTGCTGCTCTTCGCCGCCATTTATCTGGGTCCGCTGCTGATGCTGGTGATCACGGCGACGAAGACGCAGTCGAGCTTCATGCGCGACGCGACGGCGCTGCCGACGATGATCAATTTCAAGAATTTCACCGACGCCTGGAATAAGGCGAATTTCCCCAAATACCTGACCAATTCGCTGATCTATACCGTTTCGGCGACGACGGCTTACGTGGTCATGGCGGTGTTCGTCGCCTTCCCGATTGCGCGCCGCTACGTGAAAGGCGCGCGGGCGCTGTTCACGCTGTTCCTGATCGCGCTGTTCCTGCCGCCCGCCCTGATCCCGCAGTTTCAACTGATGCTGCGCCTGGGGCTGTACAACAACCCGGTCGGCTACGTCATGCTCTTCCTGGCGAACCCCATCGGCATCATCATCCTGGTGAATTACATCAAAACGGTGCCGACGGAGCTGGACGAAGCTGCCGCGCTCGATGGCTGCGGCTATTTCCGCTTCGTCACGCGCATCGTCTTCCCGCTGATCCTGCCCGCCGTCGCTACGGTGGCGGTGCTGCACGCCATCGGCATCTGGAACGAGCTGATTCTGCCGACGATTTACCTGACCAACCAGAAATATTATCCGATCACGCGCGGGCTGATCGTCTTCCAGGGCGTCTACGGGAGCAACTGGCCCACGCTGGCGGCTGCGGTGCTGATCATGACCATCCCGATGGTCGTTTTCTACCTGTTCCTTCAGCGGTATATTATGTCCGGCTTGACCCAGGGATCGGTGCGTGGCTAGCGCGCGACCCCGAAAGTCTGGCTGGATCAGGGGCGCTCTCGATTGCCCATCCGTTTGAATAAAGCTGTCTGCTCGATGCGAAGCCGTCCCCTGCGACGAGCCGTCCTCGGCTCGCTTGTGATGCGGCTCGACTACAAAGGATTGCCCAAGCCCTATGGAGATCGCGTCCGAATTTGAGGCGATTCGCCCGCGCTACCCGGAGTTCAGGGATCAGGTCGCGCTCGTCACCGGATCGAGCCGGGGGATCGGCAAAGGCGTCGCCCTGCGGCTGGCGCGCGAGGGCATGAAGCTCGTCATACACGGCTACGACGCGGCGGAGACCGAGCAGACGGCGCGCGAGTTCGAGTCGCTCGGCGTGGAGGCGCTCGCCATCTCCAACGATTTCACGGACGACGATGCCGTCGACCAGCTTTTTCAACAGACGGTCGATCACTTTGGCGCGCTGCATCTGCTGGTCAACAACGCCGCCGACCTGCGCCGGACGCACTTCTTCGACGCCGACGCCGCGCTGCTCGACCACCAGCTTGCGGTCAACCTGCGCGCGCCCTACCTGTGCGCCCTGCGCGCCGCCGCGATCATGCGCCCGGCGCAGGCGGGCAGTATCGTCAACATCAGCTCGGTCGGCGGGCTGCGCGCGCACTGGCAGGGGCTGCCCTACGATGTCACCAAAGGCGGCATTGACGCCATGACGCGAGCGATGGCGCTCGACCTGGCGCGCGAGGGGATTCGCATCAACGCGATTGCGCCGGGCGCGATTGCGGTGGAGCGTGTCCGACCGCACGACGAGGACTACATGCAGGCGCTGGTCGAGCGCATCCCGATTGCGCGGCTGGGGACGCCGCTGGAGATCGGTGCGCTGGTCGCCTTTCTCGCCTCGTCGGACGCCAGCTACATCACCGGGCAGATCATTTACGTGGACGGCGGCGCGACCGCCCAGTTGAGTCCGCCGGGGCAGCCGATCTAACGCGGGATGATTACTTCGGTAGGGGCACGGCGCGCCGTGCCCCTACGTCATTCATCGAGAAGATTTATTCGCTTCCTTTGCCGCTTTAAGGGGAAAACGATTATGTCAACCATTACGATTCAGGACGTGCAGGTCATCATGACGCAGCCGCTGACGCAGCGCATGGTGGTCGTCAAGATCATCACGTCCGAGCCGGGGCTGTACGGCTTGGGCTGCGCGACCTTCACCCAGCGCTTTCAGGCGGTCGCGGCGGCGGTCGAGCATCACCTCAAGCCGTTTCTGATCGGGCGGGACGTGAGCCGCATCGAAGACCTGTGGCAGATGCTGATGGTCAACGGCTACTGGCGCAACGGGCCCGTCCTCAACAACGCCATCTCCGGCGTGGACATCGCCCTGTGGGACATCAAGGGCAAGCTGGCGAACATGCCGGTCTACCAACTGCTGGGCGGCAAATGCCGCGAAGCCGCCGCCGTCTACGCCCACGCCGACGGGCGCGACCCGCAGGAAGTCACCGAGAGCGCGCAGGCGTTCATCGAGCAGGGCTACCGCTACATCCGCGTGCAGATGGGCGGCTACGGCGGCAAGGATGCCCGCGACGTGCGCCCGGACGGCGCGCTCGACGGCGCGTATTTCGACCCGCGCGATTACACGCGCAGAATGCTCAGGATGATCGAAAGCGTGCGCGCCGCGCTCGGCGACGAGATCGAGCTGCTGCACGACATCCACGAGCGCCTGACGCCGATTGACACGCTCGGCTTCGCCAAAGCCGTCGAGCCATATAATCTGTTCTTCCTCGAAGACGCGCTTGCGCCCGAAGACATCGACTGGTTCGCCCACATTCGCGCGCAGTGTGCGACGCCGCTGGCGATGGGCGAGCTGTTCAACAACCCGCTGGAATGGCGCACGCTGATCGAGCGCCGCCTGATCGACTTCATTCGGATGCACATCAGCCAGATGGGCGGGCTGACCCCGGCGCGCAACGCGGCGATCCACGCGCAGTTGTACGGCATTCGCACCGCCTGGCACGGTCCCGGTGACGTGTCTCCGGTCGGGCACGCGGCGAACCTGCACCTCGACCTGTGGGCGCCCAATTTCGGCATTCAGGAGTGGTGCCGCTTCCCGGAACTGGTCTACGAGATGTTCCCCGGCACGCCGGAAGTGCGCGACGGCTACATGTACCCCAACGACAAGCCGGGCTTGGGCATCGACATCGACGAGAAGCTCGCCGCCAAGTATCCCTGCACCGACGAGATTCTCCACTGGACGCAGACGCGCCTGCCCGACGGCAGCCCGACGCGCCCGTGATAACAGGAATAGAGGATTGATGACGACATCCGGCAAGCAGGCAGTCTACATCGGCACGTACACCCACTCCGGTCGCCGGGATGGGATTTACATCGGCGAGTTCGACCCGTCGAATGGGGCGCTGGATATTCGCGGCGCGGTTCGGGACGTGGTTAACCCCTCGTTCCTCGCCCTCTCGAAGGATCGCCGCAGGCTGTTCGCCGTCAACGAGGGCGCGCACTCGCCCGACGATCCTCAGGGCGGCGTCAGCGCCTTCGCAGTTGACCCGGCGACTGCTCAGCCCGCCTTCCTCAACGAGCAGTCGTCGCATGGCGAATCGCCGTGTTACGTCATGCTGGACGCGAGCGAGAAGTGGGTCTTCGTCGCCAACTACAGCAGCGGCACGGTCGCCGTCTATCCGGTCGGCGAGGACGGGCGGCTGGGCGCAGCCAGCGACGTGATCCAGAATCAGGGGCGCAGCGTCGTGGCGGGGCGGCAGGACTCGGCGCACGCCCACTGCGTCCGCTTCGATCCGAGCGGGCGCTTCGTGCTGGTGGCGGATTTGGGACTCGATCAGGTTCTGGTGTTCCGCTTCGACGCCGACGAGGGCGTGCTGATTCCCCACGATCCGCCTTCCGTCGCCGCCGCGCCGGGAGCGGGTCCGCGCCACCTCGAATTTCATCCCAGCGGGCGCTGGCTGTACGTCACCAACGAACTCAACTCGACTGTCTCGACGTATGCCTGGGACTCGGCGCGCGGCGTGCTGACGCACGCCCAGACGATCTCGTCGCTGCCGCAGCCGGTCGAGGGCAACAGCATGGCGGACCTGCACGCCACGCGCGACGGGCGCTTCCTGTACGCCTCCAACCGGGGGCACGACAGCATCGCCGTTTTCGCCATCGCGGCGGAGACAGGCGCGCTGACGGTGGTCGATTTCACGCCGACGGGCGGGCGCACGCCGCGCAATTTCGCGCTCGACCTGACCGAGAAATTATCTTCTGGCGGCGAACCAGGATGGCGACACGGTGGTCGTCTTCCGGCGCGACGCGGACAGCGGGCGGCTGACGCAGGTCGGCGCGCCCGTCTCGATCCCGTCGCCCGTCTGCGTCAAGCTGGTCGAGCCGCCGGTTCGCGGCAGCTAGCCGGGACGCGGCTATCGAGAGACGATGTTCGGGTCGATGGCGTCGCGGATGGCGTCGCCGACGATGTTGAGCGCCAGCACGACGACCGTGATCACCATGCCGGGGAAGAACGAGATCCACCAGGCGTTGCGCAGGTAGCTGCGACCGTCCGCCAGCATCGCGCCCCATTCCGGCGTCGGCGGGCGCACGCCCAAGCCGAGGAAGCTCAGGCTCGCGCCGGTAATGATCGCGCCGGAGACGCTCAGGGTTGAGATCACGATCAGCGAGCCGAGGATGTTCGGCAGGATGTGGTAGAACATGATCCGGTAGGAACTCGCGCCCATGCTCTGGGCGGCGAGCACGTATTCGGTCTGCTGCACCGAGAGGGTGACGCCGCGCGTCAGGCGGGCGTAGGTCGGCAGCGAGAAAATGGCGATGGCGAAGATGACGTTGCTGAGGTTGGAGCCGAGCAGCCCGACCAGCCAGATGATCAGAATCAAGCCGGGAAAGGCGAGGACCAGGTCCATCAGGCGCATGATCAGGTCGTCGATTTTGCCGCCGAAGTAGCCCGCGACCAAGCCCAGCGGCACGCCGATGACCGTCGCAATCACAATCGAGACGAAGCCGACTTGCAGCGAGATGCGCCCGCCGTAGAGCACGCGCGTCAGCACGTCGCGCCCCAGTTCGTCCGTACCCATCGGATTGGTGAGCGAAGGCGGCTGTAAGCGGTTCTTGGCGTCGCGCCCAATCGGGTCGCTCGTCGTCAGGTAGGACGCGCCCGCCGAGACGAGGATGATCAGCAGGATGATCGCCACGCCGAGGATCGCAAAGCGGTTGCGCCGGAAGTGGCGGAACGATTTGGCATAAAGGCTGTCTGGCTTGGTGGAAAGATGGGTCTCCAGCGAGACAACCGGCGCTCCTGATATCGGCTCTGCTTGGTCTGCCATGTTCTTGCTTGCTCTAGTCATAGCGAATACGCGGATCGACGTAGACGTACAGCACGTCTACGACTAAATTCACGAAGACGAAGGCGACCGCCACCAGCAGAACTGTCCCCTGAATCATCGGGTAGTCGCGGTCGAGGATCGCCTGAATCGACAGCCGCCCCACGCCGGGTAAGCCGAAGATGCTCTCGGTGATCACCGCGCCGCCGAGCAGCCCACCGACCGACAGCCCGACCACCGTCACCACCGGGATCAACGTGTTCTTCAGGGCGTGGAGCAGGATGGCGCGGCGTTCGGAAATGCCTTTGGAGCGCGCCGTCTGCATGTACAGCGCCGCCAGCGTCTCGATCATGTTGGCGCGCGTCAGCCGGGCGATCAGGGCGGCTTGCCCGATGGAAAGCGTCGTCACGGGCAGGACGAAATTCTGCCAGTTTTCCGCGCCCTGCACCGGCAGGATGCGCAGCCCGACCGCGAAGATCAGGATCAGCATCAGCCCCAGCCAGAAGGTCGGGATGGAGTAGAAGAAGACGACCACGACGATGGCGACGTTGTCGATCCACGTCCCGCGCTTGACGGCGGTCAGGATGCCGACTCCCAGCCCGATCAGCGTGCCGACCGACACGCTCAGGAAGGTGAGCAGCGCCGTGAACGGGAAGGCTTTGACGATCACGCCGAAGACCGGCTCGCCGAATTTGACCGAGCGTCCGAGATCGCCCTGAACCGCGTGGGTCATGAAAATCCAGAACTGTTCAAGCACCGGGCGATCCAAGCCGAGATTGTGGCGGATTTGCTCGATCAGTTCCGGTGAGGCGCGGTCTCCTGCCATCAGCACCGCCGGGTCGCCCGGCACGGCGACGCGCAGCATCACGAACACGACCGCCGTGATCGCAAATACCAGCAGGATGGAGATCACAATGCGCCGGAGAATGTACTGACTCATTTCCTCAAGTCCTTAACCCCTCGCCACAAGCGCGGCGAGGGGTTCTGTTTCAAAAGTGCAGGAGAGGGTTTCACCGCTCCTGCCAGCGCTGAAGCGCTCGTTTAATCACTCACGTCGAAGTAGGCATTCCAGTAGAGGAAATCCAGGTTCGGGTTGATCTTCCAGTCGTGCAGCTCGTTGCGGACGCCGGTCAGCGAGGGCGGGTCTTCCAGGAAAATCCAGGGCGACTGGTCGATGATGTACTGGCTCATCTGGGTGATCGTCTGGTAGCGCGTGTCCTGATTCAGGTCGGTGTCGGCTTTGGTCAGCAGCGCGCTCAGCTCATCGGTCGAGAACCAGGCGCGATTGCTGCCGCCCTTGCGCGCCGGGTCGAAGAAGTAAGTCAGAATGCTCGGGTCTGAATAGCCGTAGTAGAGCAGGAACAGGTCGTGCGTGCCGGTGGTGGTCAGGTCGATCAGAGCGGTGCGCTCCATCGAATTGATCTCTACCGGGATGCCGACGGCGTTCCATTCGGCGGCGAGCGTCTGGGCGATGCGGCTGTACTCGTCCGAATTGACGATTGCCAGCGGCACCGACCAGGGCTTGCCATCGGGCGTATCGCGCATCCCGTCGCCGTTCGCGTCGACGTATCCCAGTTCGTCGAGCATCGCGCTGGCTTTGTCGGGGTCGTAGTGATACGAATTGGCGTCCAGGTCGGGGTTGTGTCCCCAGATCGTCGGCGGCAGCGGCTGGTAAATCGGCTCGGCGAGACCGTCATACGCCAGTTGGTTCACTTCTTCGCGGTCGGTGGCGTAGGCGAATGCCTGGCGCAGCTTGACGTTATCCCAGGGTGCCTTCGAGGTGTTGAAGCCGACGTAGCGAATTTCCTGCGCCTGGCGCTTTATCGACGGTGATGTCGGGATTGGCTTCAATATCGGCGAGGTTCTGCGTCGGGATACCGGCAACCGTGACTTCGCCCGTCTCCAGCGCGGAGAGGATCGTCTGGTCTTCTTCGAGGAAGAGGATTTGCATCTCGTCGAGCTTGACCGGACCGGGGTCGTCGTAGAGTTCCGGCGGCGCCCAGTGGAAGTCGGGATTGCGCTTGAGCAGGATGTAGTTGTTGGTGTTGAGTTCTTCCAGCATGAAGGGACCCGCAGCCGACCGGGTGCGTGCCGAAGTTCTCCTTGCCTTCCGCTTCGTAAGCCGTCGGCGAAACGATCTCCAGCCCCCACAGCGTGTGGAAGAGTGGCGCATACGGCGAATTCAGGTGCAGCGTCACGGTGTAGGGGTCATCGACGGTCGTTTCTTCGAGCAGACCGACCAGGTCGGCGCCCTGCGACGCACCCGTGTCCGGGTTGGAGTATTTGTCGAGGTTCCATTTGATCGCTTCGGCGTCGACCGGCGTGCCGTCGGTGAAGGTCGCATCCTTGATCAGGTGGATGGTCAGGGACTTACCATCCGCCCCGACCTCCCAGGTATCCGCCAGAAAGCCGACGTAGTTGAGGTTGGCATCTTGCATGAACAGGGTCGCGTAGATAGCGTAATGAGGCCAGCTATGCCACGAGGTCACAAACGGGTCGAGCGACGTGTTGGATGCGCCGTCCGCCACGACCAGACGTCCGCCCGGATGCGTTCCGCCCTGGGCGCTGACGCCGCCCAGCACCGTCAGCAGGGCGAGAGTCAGCAGGATGCCGAGGGTGATGCGTGTCAATTTCTTGCGTGAGACCATTGATCTTAACCTTTCCGAACTCTACACGTAGACGATAGGGCTGCAAACGCGGTTAAGAAAATCTTTGGCATATCCCCCCTTTCGGAATAATCTGCATTTTTATGCGCCCGGCGACCTCGCGGGAGGTCACGAAGCGAATGGCGCGCCGCAAGCGGTGCGCGAGGCGGATTAACCGCTGTAGTGGTCGTAAACCAGCTTGCCGATCTTGCCGATTGCCAATTCGACCTCGAACACGCGCCGCCAGCGGATTTCGGGCTTGTGCCACGTAGGCGCATCGTCCCAGATGGTGAACGCGGTGACGGCGACGTGATTATCGTCGGCAATCGTCATGATGCCGCTGTCGTTGACGAAGCCCGCAATCGTCCCGGTCTTGTGCGCGAAGCGGACGTTCTGAGGCAGGAAGCGCGGCAGACGCTGGTTCAACTGCTGCTTGTACAGGATGTCCATCATGGCTTTCTGCGCCTCGCCCTGGATGATTTCGCCCTTGTACAGCATCGTGACCAGTTTGGTCATCGCCACTGGCGTGCTGACGTTGTTGTCGGGCGTGCGCTGGAAGACCACGCTGTCGCGCTCAAGCTGGTGATCCGCTTCCCACTTCTCGATTTCCTCAATCGGCAGATCGCGGACTTCCGGCGGGAACAGGTATTTGAGCAGGTCTTTGCAGTTGAACTTGAGCGAGATGTCGGTCAGCCCCAGCGCGTGCATGGCGTCTTCGATTGCCTGCATCCCGCCGTACAGGTCGCAGTTCATGTCGGTCGCGGTGTTGTCGCTGATGATGATCATCAGCGTCAGCAGGTCGCGCCGGGTGGGCTGCACGCCCGCCTCGAAGAAGGGCAGGATGCCGCTGCCGGGGCTTTTGAACTCGTCCTTGAGCGCGATCCGCTCGTCGAGCGTGAACTTGCCCGCCGCAAGCTGCTGCCCGGCAGCGGTCAGCACGGGGATTTTGAACACGCTCGCCATCGGGTACAGGCGGCTGCCGTTGATTTCGAGCTGCTCGCCGGTCTCGACCTGCGTAATGGCGATTCCGGCTTCAATTTCGGCTTCGTCAATGACTGCTTGAAGTTGGCTTTCGAGTGACACGGGCTTCCTCTAATCTGTCTGTCACGACCTGATGGTGCGCCTCACGAACGCATGGCTCGCGCCAGCACACCCGTATGCACTGGTATAACATTGCTTTGCCTGCAACAATATGTGCAAATGGACACAAATCCCTGCACAGATTATTGTATATCCATTTGGCAATCCCGTCAGCGCGCTCCCAGCGGGTCGTCGACCATCGGGTAGCGGTTGCGGCTGGCGACCTGAAACGGGATTGATTTGAAATCCGGCGCGACCGCTCCCGGCGCGGCGACGTAGATCACTTCGCTGGCAATCGGCGCGAAGCGCGCGTAGAAATGCTGCGTCGATTTGACCAGCAGGATTTTCCGGGTAGTCGGGTCGATGCCAACGTTGGTGAAGACCTTCGGACCGAACGTCTGCACGCGCGTCGAAATCAGCACGATGTCGATGCCGTCCGCGTGGATGGCGACGCTGTCTCCGAGTGGATACTCCAGCCTGCTCTCCTCTGGACCGAAATACTGGATGGCGTTCAGCGCGATTTTGCCGACCGTGACGTGCAGATCGAGCGGATCGCCGGACATCGGACCCATCTTGCCGCCCACGCGCAGGTCTAGCCGCGCGCCCTCGCCCGCTTCGATGGCGACGCTCGCGGCGATGGGATCCCAGATGCAGCCGACGGCGGCGTTGGTGATGCCGCGCTCCAGCATCCGCCGCAGCACGAAGGTCGAGTCGCTCGGCGCGCCGCCGCCCGCGTTATCCGACACGTCGGCGATCACAATTGGCAGCCCCGGCGCCGCCAGCGCGTGGTCGAGCGCGCCGTCGATGTCGTAAAAGAACGGGACGGCTTGCGCGCGCATGGCGTAAAACTCGCGTCCCAGGCTCTCCGCCAGCTCTTCCGCGCCCTGCGGATCGCCGTCGGTGACGACCAGCGTCTTCGTGCCCAGATCGGGCACGTCGCCCCAGGGGAAGCCGTGACCGAGCGAGACCGACAGCACGCCGTCCTTGCCTTCGAGCGCGCGCAGCTTATCCACGAAGCTCTTGACGGGTTCCTGCGTCGGGTAGTACAGGCTGATCATGCCGGTGTCGAACAGCGCCATCGTCGGCTTGACCTTGCCCTCGACCGTATCCGCGATCAGGTTGAACAGCTCGATGCCGCGCTCGGCGATGTCGGTGTGCGGGTATTCCTTGTAGGTGATGATGGCGGTCGCCTGCTCGACCATCAGGTCGGAGATGTGGCAGTGGAGGTCAAGCTCGACGCCGATGGGCACGTCCGCGCCGACGACCGCACGGCAGGCGGCGATCAGGTCGCCCTCGCAGTCGTCGTAGCCGTCCGCGACCATCGCGCCGTGCAGGTCGAGCAGCACGGCATCGACGGGCACGGCGGCTTTCAGGTCGGCGATGATCTCGTCGCGGAAGTCCTCGTAGACTTTCTTGAGCGTCTTCCCGGCGGGTTCGGCGGCGGCGATCAGGCTTTCGACGAACGCGAAGCCGCGCTCGTCCGCCATCCGGTGCCACAGCGCGACCACCGAGTCCTTGAACGGCGGGTAGGTGCTGTAGTCGCCCTTGCGCGCCACCATGAAGCTCTTGAGTCCGGTGGGCATGGGCGAAAAGGTGTTGGTTTCGGTTGCCAGTGAAGCCGAGAAGATTTTCATGCCTGTTTTCCTCCATCACGCCGGGAGAAGGGATATGCGCTCACCATCAGCCCCGTGACCTTGCCCGCCTCGTCCAGCTCGAAGGTCGCGTAGTCGCCGTTCTCCGGGCCGCCGACGATGCGGAAGCGGTGCGGGTCGTGCGGCTGCAAGCGCACGAACGTCTTGGGGTCGGCGCCGGGCGTCGTGATCATCAGCTTGCCGTCGATGATTTCCACGTCGAGCACGTCGTCTGCTGCGCGCTGACCGTAGCGCCCCAGGTACGGCTGCCAACTGGCGATCTCCTCGGCGCTGGCGGGCGGCTCCTGGCGCGCCCCCTGGCGCTGAAAGACCGGGATCAGCAGTTCGAGCGCCTTGGTCGAAATCTCGACCGGGTTCGTCCCGGTGTTGGTGAAGACGATCACCGCCAGCTTGAGCGCCGGGACGAGCGAGATGTTGGTCGTGTAGCCCGGCAAGCCGCCGCTGTGCCCGATCACCTTGCAGCCCGCCACGCGCCGGATGCCCCAGCCGACGCCGAAGCCCATCTCGAAATCGGGCGTGACGTTGACGGGCATGTGCATCTCGCGCAGCGTGCTGCCGCCGAGTACCTGATTCCCTCCGGCGGGCTGGTCGCGGAACTGCATGGCGATGAACCGGGTCATGTCCGCGACGGTCGAGTACATGCCGCCTGCGGGACGGAAACCGCGTTCCTCCCACTGCGCGACCGGCAGCATCCCTTCGGCGGCGGCGTCGTAGCCGACGGCGAAGTGCGCCTCGCCGTAGCGGCTGCGCTCGAAGCCGCTGTCGGTCATGCCCAGCGGCTGCAAAATGTTGGTCGTGACGTACTCGTCGTAGGGCTGCCCGGCGACCTTGCTGAGCGCGTAGCCCATCAGCGCAATGCCGAGGTTGGAATACTTCGGCTCGGTCATCGTCGGCAGGCGCATTTCGTCGCCCGCCAGCCCGGCGATCAGGTCTTCCACCGTCGGCATGTTCATGGCGCGCCAGCCGTCGTGATTGCCTTCACGCGGCAGCCCGGCGGCGTGGGCGGCGACCTGCCGGAAGGTCGGCGGGCGGGCGTCGGCGAAGCTCGACTTGATCTGGAACGCCGGCAGATACTTCTCGATGGGGTCGTCCAGGCTGAGCTTGCCCGCGTCGCGCAGGTGCATCAGCATGGTCGACGTGAACAGCTTGGTGATCGAGGCGACGCGGTAGACCGTCTGCGCATCGGCGGGGATTTGCTTGTCGAGGTTGGCGTAGCCGTAGCCGCGCTCCCAGATGCGCGCCTGATCGTAGACGATCCCGGCGGAGACGCCGGGGATGTTGCGGTCGTGCTGCTCGCCCTCGATCAGCGCGTCGGCGAGCGCAATCGCGGCGCGAATTTCGGGCGCGTTCAGGTCGATGTTCACGTGAGCGCCTCTCCTTTGCTCAGTAGATAGACGTACTGGTCGTCCTGCTTGACGAAATCGGTGGCGGCATAGCCGCGCTCGAAAGCGCCCAGCATCGCCTCGCGCACGGCGAGCCGCCACGCCAGCGCCGCGTCGGCATTGCTGCGGCGCAGCGCGTTGAGATCGGTCGGCACGGGCACGGCATAAAGTGCGCTGTCCCACTGCGTTGCCTGAGCGACGGGCAAGCCGCTGGCGTCGGCGCGCACCAGCAGCGGGACGGGGGCGTCGAGCGGGCGCTGAAGGCTGGGCTGGTCGATCTGCCAGCAGACTTCGATGCGATCCGAGGGCATCCCCCGGTTGATGTCGTCGTCCATCACGCCGTAGAAGTTGACGTGATACTGGTTGGTCATCATGGCGGCGTCTTCGCCGAGCAGGCGCAGGTTGAACCAGGCATTGCCGCGCTGAAGCGGGTCGAACGTCCAGCCGATGGCGCTGTAGCCGTTTTCGAGCGCCCAGCGCCGCTGGTAGCGCTTCAGCTCCAAGCCGATGCCCTGCCGCTGGTAGTCCGGGTGCGTGCCCGTCATGTGCGACCACAGGAACACGTCCGCGCCGCGCTTGACCGGCAGCGAGACGAGGATGCCGACCAGCAGGTCGCCGTCGTAGGCGCCGAGCACCAAGCCGCCGCCCAGCGCCATGACGTGCAGCAGCGCCGACGGCACCGCGCCGCGCGGGTTGAGTTCCCAGACCAGAATCTCAAGGTTGACGACTTCCTCAAGCTCTGCCGGGTTGTGGAGGACGCGATACTCGATCATCCCCCTTCATGCCCCCTTGCCCTTGTGGTAGCCGACCCAGCCCGGTCCGCGCACGACCCGCCCCGGCGTCGCGCCGGTATGCTCGCCGTCCTTGAGCACCTGCACGCCGTTGACGAAGACGTGCTGCATCCCGGTGGCGTACTGGTGCGGGTCGGCGAAGGTGGCATGATCCGTGAATCGTCGTCGGGTCGAAGACGACGATGTCGGCGTAGTAGCCCAGCGTGAGCGAGCCGCGCCGCCGCAGCTTGAGATTTGCCGCCGGGAGCGAAGTCAGGCGGCGGATGGCGTCGGCGGGCGGCACCAGCCGCTCCTCGCGCACGTAACGCCCCAGCAGGCGGGCGAAGTTGCCGTAAGCGCGTGGATGCGGGTGAAACTTGAGGAAGACGCCTTCCGGTGCCAGCGATTCGGCGTCGGAGCAGAAGCTCACCCAGGGAAGCTGCACCTGCTTGCGAATGTTATCTTCGGACATGGTGAAGTAGATCGTGAAGATGCGCCCGCCGTCTTCGATCAGCAGGTCGATCAGCGTGTCCTCCGGCGAGGTGCCGCGCTCGGCGGCGATCTCCGCCAGCGTCTTGCCCGTCAGCGGCTTGAGCGCTGCGCTCTGGAAGCCCGCCAGCAGGATTTTGTCCGCCGATTTGAGTTCGACCCACATGTTTTCCCACTCGGTCGAGGGCGTGTGCATGTCCTCGATGATCTTGGCGCGCGTCTCCGGGTCTTTGAGGCGGTCGAGCAGCGCTTTCTCGCCGCCGTCATGCGCCCAGGGCGGGATACAGGCGTTCAAGCCCGTGCCGCTCGCTTCGTACAGGTACATGTCGGCGGTGATCGCCATGCCTTTGGCGCGCGCGTCTTCGATCAGCCGGATCGCCTCGTCCATCTTGCCCCAGTTGTCGCTGCCGGACGCTTTCAGGTGATAAAGTTCCGCGCGCACTTTGGCTTCGCGGGCGATGCGCAGCAGTTCCTGCGTCGCTTCGATGAACGCCGATCCCTCGCTGCGAATGTGCGAGATGTACATGCCGTCGTATTCCGCCACCGCTTTCGCCAGCGCGATCAATTCGTCCGTCTTGGCGTAAGAGGCGGGCGGATAGATCAGCGCGCTGGACAGCCCGACCGCGCCTTCGCGCATCGCCTCGCGCACCAGGTCGCACATGCGGGCGAGTTCGTCTTCGGTCGGCGGGCGGTCGTCGTAGCCGATTTCATGCACGCGCAGCGTCGACGAGCCGACGAACGAGGCGATGTTGGTCGAAATGCCGCGCGCTTCCATGAAGTCGAGGTACTCGCCCAGCGTCGTCCAGGTCCACGTCGTAGTGGATGTCCTTGTTGCCGAGGATGCCGCGCGTACCGGCGGCTTTCATCGCCGGGCTGAGCGGTCCCATCGACGTGCCTTCGCCGACCACTTCGAGCGTCACGCCCTGGCGAATTTCGCTCTGCGAGCGTCCGTCCTCGATCAGCGATTCGACCGCCCAACTGAGCATGTTGATGAAGCCGGGCGCGACCGCCAAATCCGTCACGTCGAGGACGGTCTTGCCGTCCAGCGTGCCGGGCGCGCCCAGCGCGGCGATTTGATCGCCCTGAATACCAATATCCCCCCGGTATGCGGACGAGCCGCTGCCGTCGTAAACCGTACCGTTACGGAGAACGAAATCATACATAAAGGGCATCCCCTGCTGCGGCTAAAGTCCTGAAAATGGTGGCTGCGATTGTACTGGTGTACAACATATTGTGCAAATTTGTCCTTTTGTTGCACAAAATAGTGCTAAATGGGTTTATCATGTTTCTGCCCGCGTATGGTTAACAATTCGTGTACAATGTTCAACGGCATGGTAAGCGAAGGCTAACAAGGATGAACCAGGATACTGCGCAGGACGTTTTGACCGCGATCCGCGCCAGCTACGACAGCATGAGCAAGAGCCAGCAGAAAGTCGCCGAATTCTTCCTCACGCGCGGTCTGGAAGCGGTCTACCTGCCCGCCGCGCGCATCGCCGAACTGCTGGAGGTGAGCCACTCGACGGTCGTGCGCACCGCGCAAGCCATCGGCTTTGACGGCTTCCCCGACTTACAGTCGGCGCTGCAAGAGCAGTTCCTGGGGCGGCTCAACTCCGCCAGCGTCTATCAGCTCGGTTCGCGCAAGCTGATCGGGGAGCTGCGCGAGCAGAACGAAGACGCCAGCACCGCCGAGATTTTGCAGCGCGCCATGCTGACCGATGCCCGCAATATCGAAAATCTCGCCGCACAGATTTCCATCCCCGACTTCGAGCAAACGATAGACCTGCTGATCCATGCCCCTGCCGTCTACATCGTCGGGCTGCGCTCGTCCGCGCCGCTGGCGCTCAATTTCGGCGTCGGCTTGCGCCAGATTCGCCCCAACTGCACGCTGCTGCGCCCCGATTTCGGCGATCTGGTCGATCAGGTCGCGGCGATCAACCAGGGCGACGTGCTGTTCTCGATCTGCTTCGGTCGCTACATGCGCGACACCCTCTACTGCATGGATCACGCTCGCCAGGCGGGCGCGAAGGTGATCGCCGTGACCGACACGCCGCTTTCGCCTGCGGGCAAGCGCGCCGACCTGGTCTTCGTGGTGCGGCACGGCGTCTGGTTCTACGGCGCGTCGGCGGCGCTGTTCAGCCTGCTCAACGCCATGATCGCGGCGCTGCTGCTGCGCCAGAGCGCCAGCGCCCAGCAGCGCCTCGAATACGTCGACGCCATCATCGACCGCTTCCAAATCTTCGAGCCGATGGACAGCACCGACCCCCATTCAGCCGATTGAGGCGGGCAGCGCCGCTAATCGGTCTTGCCCAGCACGTAGCGGTTCATCCAGCCGAGCAGGGCGTCGTTTTGCGCCGTGCGCACCGCCGGAGCGCCCATGATCGACGCCGCGTGCGAAGCATTCGGGAAGCGCACCATCTCGACGATGCAGCCGTTATCCTTGAGCGTCGTGTAGAACTGCTCCGACTGCTCCGCCGGGCAGCGATAGTCGTGCTCGCCTTGCAGCAGCAGCGTCGGCGTCGTGCAGGTGTGCGCGTAAGTGATCGGCGAGCATTTGACGTAGACTTCCGGGATTTCGTGCGGACGCCCGCCCAGTTCTTCGACCGCGAACCAGCCGCTGATGTCGCTGACGCCGTACATGCTCACCCAGTTGACGACCGGGTTTTCGGGCACGGCGGCTTTGAAGCGGCGCGTCTGCCCAACCGTCCAGCAGGAGAGATTGCCGCCGCCGGACAGCCCGCACACGCCCAGGCGGTCGGCGTCGCTGTAGCCCTGCGCAATCGCGTGTCGACGCCCGCCATCAGGTCTTTGTAGTCGAGATTGCCCCAGTCGCCCTTGATGGCGGTCGAGAATTCGTCGCCGTAGCCGGTCGAGGCGCGGTGGTTGACCATCAGCACGGCGTAGCCCGCCCCGCACAGCATTTGCGAGTCGAAGTGGAAAACGTTGCCGAACGCGCCGTGCGGTCCGCCGTGAATGTAGAGCACGGTCGGGTAGGGTGCTTTGCCCTCCGGCGGCAGGTAAATCCAGCCCTCGACCTGAACGCCGTCGCTGCCGGGGAAGTGCAGGTGCTCGACGCTGGGCAGCTTGACGCCCGCCAGCCATGTGTCGTTCAGGTGGGTGAGCTGCTGCTCGCCGCCCCCGTCGGCGTCCGCGACGTAGAGGTCAATCGGGTGGTTGATTTCGCTGACGAGGTACGCCAGCTTGCCCGCCGCCAGGCTCTGCGGCAGGACGCTGCGCTCGCCCGTGAGCAGCGGCGTCCACGCTTCTGCGCCTTCGAGCGCGACCTGATAGACGCCAACGTCTCCGCCGTCCTGCACGCGCACGATGGCGCATTTGCCGTCGCTCGTGATCGTCAGCCTCAGGCTGACGCCCACCACCGGCATGTCCGGCTGCAAGTCCCCGCCGACGCCGACCTTCAGCCCGGCGGAGCGGCATTCCGGCTCGCCGCCCGCGCTGTCGATCACCCACACGTCGTTCTTGGAGCCGATCAGCTTGCCAAAGGGCTGACCCTCGAAGGCGATGCGCTTGCCGTCGGGCAGCCAGCCCGCCGACGCGACCACGCCCCAGTCTTCCGTCAGCGAGCGCACCGCGCCGCTGGCGACATCCACCACGCGGATGTCCTGGTAGAACGTCCGGTAGGTGTCCGGGCGCATGTTGGACAGCAGCAGGATTTCCTTGCCGTCCGGCGACCACTGCGGCGCGGAGTTCATCAGCGGGTCGTCGGTCACGCGCCTCGCCTCGCCGCCGTCCACGTCGACGACGTAGAGCGACTGCACCACGTCGTCGAGGTATTCCATGTCGTTGAAGCGGTAGACGTTGCGCGTCACGCGGTAGGGCTTCGCCGGGTCGCGCGCTTCTTCAATCGGGACAGCCGTGAAAGCGATCTGCTTGCCGTCCGGCGACCAGGCGTGACCGCCGCCCGCGCCCTGCTTGAGCGCCGTCACCGCCCTCGCTTCGCCGCCGTCCGCCGGGATCACGTAAATCTGCGGCTTGTCGCCGCGCGTGGAAAGAAAGGCGATCTGCTTGCCGTCCGGCGACCACTGTGGATCGGCGTCTTTGGCGCTGCCGCTGGTGAACTGGCGCGTTTCGCCGCTGGCGAGGTTCATCAGCCAGATCGCGCTGTATTCCTTCTCCTTCTCGGCGTCGACGTGGGAGATGGTATAGGCGACACGTTTGCCATCCGGCGAAAGCTGCGCCTCGGTGATGAATTGGAGCCGAAAAAGATCGGCTGGTTCGACCGTGCGTTTTTCTTCAGACATAGCCCCCTCACTCAAATATAATGGTTGTTCTCATTCCAACGCGCTTCTGCGGCTTCGAGACGGTCGCGCTGCATTTCGACGCCCGTGCCCACGCCGTCGGGGACGGCGAGCGTGCTGCCCGCCTGAAGCACGAAGGGCGGCTCGGTCAGGTCGGGGTCGAAGTAGCGGTCGGTCGCGGAGATGTCGCAGGGCATGTTGACGCCGGGCAGCGCCGCGAAGGAGACGTTCGCCGCGCGCGCCGCGCCCGTCTCCAGCATCCCGCCGACCCACAGCGGGAAGTTGTTGGCGACGCAGGTCTCGTAGATGTTCAGGCTTTCGACGAAGCCGCCCACGCGCGCGGGCTTCAGGTTGAGGATGCGCCCCGCGCCGATTTCGATTGCCAGCTTCAGGTCGTTGTTGGACTTGACGCACTCGTCCAGGCAGATGCGCGTCTTCAACTGCGGCTGCAATTTGCTGTGCTCGTAGATGTCGTCGTCGCCGAGCGGCTGTTCGAGCATGAGCAGGTTGTACTGGTCGAGCTGGGCGAGGTGAGCGGCGTCGGCGAGGCTGTAGGCGCTGTTGGCGTCGAGCATCATGGTGATGTCCGGCAGCGCCGCGCGCACGCCGCGCGCCAGCTCCACGTCCCAGCCGGGCTGAATCTTGAGCTTGATGCGGCGGTAGCCCTGCCCAAGCCGCTTGTTGATGATGGCGAGCGTCGCCTCGACCGATGGCTGGATGCCGATGCTGACGCCGACGGTCGCGCACCCGCGCGACTCGTTGCCTTCGGGCAGGTAGCTGGCGAACAGGTCGGTCAGGCGCATGTCGTTGGCGCGGGCGAAGGCGTCCCAGATCGCCGCCTCCAAGCCGTGCTTGGTGTGATGGTTGCCGCGCGTGTGCGCCATCAAGCCGGGCACGCTGCGCATGTCGTCAATCGTCTGCCCGACCAGCCTGGGGATCAGGAAGTTGTTGGCGATGTGCTGCGCCGTGCCAATCGTCTCCGCGCCGTAGCCGGGTTCGACTTCGACCGAGACTTCGCCCCAGCCCGTGACGCCGTTCTCGGTGGTGACTTCCACCAGCACCGCCGCCTTGAACGGGTCCTGACCGAAGCTCGTCCGCAGGATTTCGACGAAGGGCATGGCGATGGGGTGAAGCCGGATGGATTTGATCGTGATTGGTTTCAAGCTGTTTCCTCCGATGGTAGTGTTCCCGATGCACCGAGCGCGTCTGCTGTCCGCCGTCGCTTTCCGACCGGCTGCTCAAGCCGGACAAACCACAAGCCGGATAATATCGGGCAGGAAGCAGCAAACCTGGCGGCTGTGGCAAGCCGCATGTCGACTACGAGAGACAATGTCCTATTCTGGCGCTTACTAATGCGGATCAACGAATTTGGGCGCGAGTATAACAACATCCTGTCCATCTCGCAACGCAAATCTGCACACTTTGTTGCATGTTCTTTTGTCAATTCGCCATAATGAATGCGAGTGCGCACGATGGAGAAGGAAACCATGAATCAGGACGACTTACGAAGCTACGACATCGAAACCCGGATGCGGGTCGCCTACGATTCGATGAGCAAGAGCCAGCAGCGCGTGACCGAATTTCTGCTCACGCACGGGATCGACGTGGTCTACCTGTCGGCGGCGCGCATCGCCAAGCTGGTGCAGGTCAACCGCTCGACGGTCGTGCGCACGGCGCAGGCGCTCGGCTACGGGGGATTCCCAGAGATGCAGGCGGCGCTGCAGCAGCATTTGCTCTCGCGCCTGAGCACGGCGGAGCGCTTCCAGTACGGGTCGCGCCAGTTGATCGGCGAGATGCAGGAGCCGGGCAGCGACACGACCCTCGACATGGTGCTCCAGCGCGTGATCCGCACCGAGATCGACCAGATCGAGAACCTGCGCCAGCAGATCAGCGGCGAAAACTTCGCGGCGGTGGTCGACATGCTGGCGCAGGCGCGGCGCATCTATCTGGTCGGCTTGCGCGCCTCGACGCCGCTGGCGCTGCACCTGCTGATCCCGCTGCGCCTGATCCGCGACAACTGCTACCTGATCTCGTATCAGAGTCCCAATGGGCTGACCGATCAACTGGAGGAGCTGACCGAGGACGACCTGCTGTTCGCCGTGACCTACAGCCGCTACGCGCGCGACACGCTCAACGCGATGGATTACGCGCGCTCGGTCGGCGCGAAGGTGATCGCGCTGACCGACAGCCCGCTCTCCCCGGCGGCGACGCGCGCCGACCGGATTTTCGTGATCTCGTTCCGCATCTGGATGTACAGCAATTCCGCCGCGCCCTACGTGTTGTTCAACGCCCTGTTCACGGCGCTCTTTCTGCGCTACGGCGAGCACGTGCCGGAGCGCCTCGAAAAGCTGGAGCGCATCTACCGCCAGATGGAGATTTTCGAGGAGGAGTGAGCAGACCGATCTCACCCCTTCACATCGTCACTTTTGTCGTGACGCGACCCGCGTCGTCAAGCGGGCGCGGCGCTCTGCGTCTGGCGGTTGACGAGCGCGATGAAGGCGTCTTCCAGCGACGGGCGGATCGTGCGCCAGCCGTCCTGCGCGATCCCCTGATCCGCCAGCACCTTCTGCACCGCCTGCCGGGTGCGGTCTGCGTCGTGTGTCGCCACGTGAACCGCCGCCCCGAACAGGCTCACGCCGTCGGCGGGGAGCGTCCCGGCTTTCAGCGCCTGCTGGATCGCCTGCTCCGCCGCCATCGGGTCGGGCGGCTCGAAGACCAGAATGTCGTCCGGCACGCTCGCGCTGATGATCTCCTGCGGCGCGCCGTTGGCGATCAGCCGTCCGTAGTAGATGAAGGCGATCCGCTGGCAGTGTTCGGCTTCGTCCATGTAGTGCGTGGTCACGAAGATGGTCGTCTCCGCCTGCGCCAGATCGTAGAGCAAATCCCAGAACTCGCGCCGCGAGATCGGGTCGACTCCCGGCAGTCGGCTCGTCCAGAAACAACAGCTTCGGCTGGTGGATGACCGCCGCCGCCAGCGCCAGCCGCTGCGCCCACCCGCCGGAGAGCTTCTGCGTCAGCGTGCCGAGCTGATCGTGCAGCCCCGCCATCTCGATCACGGCGTCCATGCGCTGGCGCAGCGCCCGCCCGTACAACCCGTAGCTGCGCCCGAAGAATTCCAGATTTTCGCGCGCCGTCAGGTCGGCGTAGAGCGAAAACTTCTGCGACATGTAGCCGATGGAGCGCCGGATCGCGGTCGAATGGTGGCGCACGTCGTTGCCGAGCACCTGCGCCTCGCCGGAAGTCGGCGGGAGCAAGCCCAGCAGCATCTTGATCGTGGTCGTCTTGCCCGATCCGTTCGGTCCGAGGAAGCCGAAGACCTGCCCGGCGGGGATGTCGAAGCTGATGCCGTCGACCGCCGTGAAATCGCCAAATTTGCGCGTCAGATTGCTGACGTGAATCACTGCTGCCATAGTATTATGCCTCGCTTTACTGCACGACTCTACGTCCGTAGGGGCAGACCTGCGTGTCTGCCCTGGCGTAACCTGTGGTTACCTGGGCGAACCCGTCGGTTCGCCCCTACATCGAAATCTGCTTTACCGCACGCTGCGGCGGTATGCCCAGAACGTGACCGACAGGATCACCGCGCCGATGATGATAATCGCCGCCAGCGACGGATAGAGCACGTCCATCCCCACGCCCTTGAGCATGATGCCGCGCACAATCGTCAGCCAGTGGCGGATGGCGAAGATGTTCGACACCGCCTGCATGAAGGGCGACATGGTTTCGACCGCGACGGCGTAGCCGCTGAAGATCATGTCCACCATCGCTATGCCGACGACCAGCATTACCGCCTGTAGCTGCGTGCGCGCCGCCATGCTCAGCAGAATGCCCTTGCCGATCTCGGCGATCAGGTAGACGACCGCCAGCACCAGCAGCAGCGGCAGCGACCCGCGAAACGGCACGTGAAACGCCAGCGTCGTCAGCGCCAGCATGATCAGGAACAGCGCGTAGCCGATCAGCATCGGCGCGATCAGCTTGCCGATCACGACCTCCGCCGGGCGATAGGGCATGACCTGAAGCTGCTCGTAAGTGCCGCGCTCGCGCTCCCGCGTGATGGCGAACGCCGCCAAAATCAGCGTCATCAGATAGAACATGAACGACATCTCCGCCGGGAGCGTGTAGTAGCTCCGGTCGAGGTTGGCGTTGTAGCGCACTGTGACCTGCGGCAAATCCTTCTCGTAGTCGGCGGGCTGCAAGCCGCGCGCATCCTTGAGCGCCTGCTCGTCGATCAACTGCTGCGCGGTCGTCTCGGCGGTGTAGGCGGTCACCGCGTCCGCGCCGTTGAGGATCAACTGCACGGTCGGCTTCTGGTTCGCCAGCAGCGCCGCGCCGTAGCCCTGCGGGATGACGACGCCGACGTTCGTCTCGTTCCGCGCCATCATCTGCTCGACCTCGGCGGCGCTGGCGGCGTCGTGCCGGTGATCCAGCTCCTTCGACTGGTCGAGCGTCTGGATCAGCGCGGCGCTCTGGGCGCTGTGATCCTGATCGACCACCGTCATGTCGATGTTCTGGATCGGCTGCCCGGTCGCCCAGGCGATCACGGTCAGCTCGCCAATCGCGCCCAGGATCACGAAGGGCACGAGGATGCGGTCTTTGCGCAGGTGCAGGAATTCTTTCCAGGCAATCGTCAGAATGCGCCGCAGCATCATGCCACCTTCTTTCGGAAGACCGCCATCGAGAGCGCCAGCATGGCGACGCTCAGCAGCGCCAGCGCCACCACGTTCCAGCCGAAGGCGGCGAGCGGCGTCCCCTGCAAGTACATGCCCTGGCTGATGGCGACGTAGTGCGTCACCGGCAGCGCCAGCAGGTCGAGGCGCAGCAGCAGCGGCATCGCCCAGACCGGGAAGAACACGCCGGACAGGAAGAAGCCGGGGAGAAGGAAGACCAGCATGGCGACGATGATCGCCGTCTGCTGGCTGCGCACCAGCACCGAGATCAGCAGCCCCAGCCCCATGTTCGAGATCATGAACAGGAACGAGACGAACAGGTACGCCAGCAGATTGCCCCGGAAGGGCATGGCGAACATCACCCGCCCGACCCCGACGATCAGCAGCGCGTCGAGCGTGCCGAAGACCAGGTAGGGCGTGATCTTGCCGAGCAGCAGCCCCAGCTTGCTGATCGGCGTGGCGACCAGATTTTCCAGCGTCCCTAACTCGCGCTCGCGCACGATTGCCAGCGTCAGGGCGATGCCGGGCAGCGACAGCACCATCGCCGCCAGACCGGGGAAGAACCCGATCAGGCTGCGCAGGTCAGGGTTGTAAAGCGCCGTCGTCTCGATGTTCACGGGGATGTCGAGCAGCGACGCGGCGAACCCGCCGATCACCGACTTGCTGACGATCTGGCGCATGTCGTCCTCGATGATCGTGTAGATGCGCTCCATCGCGCGCTCGGCGGAAATCGGCTCGGTGCCGTCCACGACGATCTGGAACTGTGGGACGTTCCCGGTCATCAACGCGAGCGTGTTGCCGTAGTTCGCCGGGATGACGACCAGGACGCGGATTTCGCCCCGGTCGAACAGCGGATTGGCGTCGTCGGCGCTCTGCAAATGCTGCGTGATGTGGATTTCCTGCGCGGCGTCCATCTCGGCGATCAGGTTTTGCGATGCCTCGTTGTTCGACAGATCGACGACCGCCGTCGGCACGTCGCGCACGTCGGAAGTCAGCATGTAGACGAACACCAGCAGCAGAAAGACGGGACCCAGCGTCAGCAGGATCAGCGTGCCGGGGTCGCGGATGATCTGGTAGAACTCCTTGCGCACAATCGCGCGGTAGTGGTTCACGACTCCCCTCCTTTCGCCGCATTCACCAGATAGATGAATGCCTCCTCCATGCTCACGGGCAGGATGTCGAACGCCGCGCCCGCGAGTCCCGCCTGCTCCAATTGACGCGCGGCTTCCGCTTGCAGCCGTTCGGGGTCGCCGCTCACGATCAGGTTGAGTTGATCGCCATACGTTTGGATGTCGATCAGCCCATCCAGACCGTGAAGCGCGCGCTCCGCCTGTCGGATGTTCACGCCGCGCACGCTCAGCACCGAGCCGGGCACGCGCGCCTTGATCTCGCCCGGCGTGCCCTGCGCCAGCACGCGCCCGTCGATCAGCAGGACGACGCGGTTGCAGCGCTCGGCTTCGTCCATGTAGGGCGTGGTGACGATGGCGGTGATCCCCTGCCCGTGAAGCCGGGAGAGCAAATCCCAGAAATCGCGCCGCGCGACCGGGTCGACGCCGGTGGTCGGCTCGTCCAGCAGCAGGATTTGCGGGCGGTGGAGCAGCGCGCACGCCAGCGCCAGCTTCTTCTTCATGCCGCCGGAGAGCAGGGCGGCGCGGCGGTCGCGGAACGGCTCCAAGCCCGCGAAGGCGAGCAGCTCCTTGAAGCGCTCGGCGCGTTCGCGCCCGGTCATGCCGAACACGTCGGCGACGAAGGCGAGGTTCTCGTCCACCGACAGATCGCCGTACAAGCCGAAGGTCTGCGGCATGTAGCCCAGGTGCGCCTTGACCTGCTGCGGCTGCGCCACGCTGTCGAACCCGGCGACGGTGACTTGACCCCTCGGCGGGTGAAGCAGCCCGTCCACGCGCCCGCGCAGCCCATGCGCCGCCGGATCGGTCGGGTCGAGCACCGCCGCGATCAGCCGCAGCAGCGTCGTCTTACCCGCGCCGTCCGGTCCCAGCACGCCGAACAATTCGCCTGGCTGAATCGTCAGGCTGACGTGATCGATTGCCGTGATCTGCCCGAAGCGCCGCGAAGCGTCGCGGATGATCACGGCGGCGTCATCTGCTGTTAGCATCGTCTGTCATGAACCCCCTGATGATCGCATCGGCGTAGAGCGCCAGCACGGGCTGCGCCTCGCCGAATTCGAGAATTTGCTGAAACCAGTAGCCGTCGAGCGCGCCGAGCAGAACGCGCGTCGCCAGCTCGACATCGACCGGGCGAAAAATGCCCTCGTCGATACCCTGCTGCACAATCGGCTCGATCAATTCGACGTAGCTTTGATAGCCCTCGCGGAAGACGGCGCGCAGCGCCTCGCTGTGCCACGCCTGAATGAAGAAATCGGCGTACAGCCCGATCCAGTCCGTCGAGCCGTCGAGCGTCGGCGTGAAGCTCAGCAGCAGGTGGCGCAGACGTTCCGGCGGCGGATCGTTCGCCGTCTGCTGGAGCGCGGCTTCGAAGCCGTGCCCGAATTCCTCGAACACGAAGCGCACCAGCTCGGTGAAAATCGCCTCCTTGTTGGTGAAATACCAGTAGAGCGTGCCCTTGCTCAATCCGCTGATGCGCACAATGTCCTCGACGGTGGTCTTGTCGAAGCCTTTTTCGGAGAAGGCTTGCAGCGCCGCCATCAGGATTTCGCGCTTGCGCTCTTCTTTGGGATCGTTGTCCATAACAGCCTTTCCCCATAGGTTCGGTCACTAGACTGACCGGTCAGCCTAGACCGAACGGTCAGTCTAGGAATAAATTACACCCATTTGCGGGGCGAGTCAACCACTGCGCGGGAATGAAAAAGGATGGGGAGACGTGAAAAGACGCCTCATTCGAGGCGCCTTTTCATTACAAGCTGTCTGGGTTCGACTTCGGCGGGTTACAAGCCGAAGCCCGTATGAGAAGCATAGAAGAGGAAACGACCCAGAATTTCGCTGATGAGTACCAGCGCGAAGGCGGCGTAAGCCCAGTTGCCCAGAATCTTCTCGCGCCCGACGCTGACCGCGTTGCGGTACACGAAGACGCCGAACAGCCCCGCGCCCAGGAAGACCAGGATCAGCCGGACGACCAGCACGATGCCGTAGGTGCTGATCAGCAGCTCCCCGGCAGTGGCGGTCGCCGCCGTCGTTGACAGATAAGCCAGATACACGGGCACGACCACGAACTCGATGCCGAGCAGCGCCATCGCAACGATGCCGATCCAGCGCAGCGTACCACGCAGCAGATCAGACTGCGCGTCCGCCGAGCCGGGATTCTTGCGCCGCACGTAGGTGTAGTTCACGACGAACGCCACGCCCATCGCCAGCGCACCCAGTAGGAACGTGGTCACGAAGAAGGAGATCGGCGTCAGCACAGTATCCCAGACCGGGACGGTGCGGAGCAGATAGACGTTGGACATGCTGTAGACCAGCGCCAGACCGATCAACGCGGCGAGCAGCGCGACGGCGTTGCGCGTGGCGGCAGACCCGATCTTGCGCCACTGAAGGATGGCGAAAATCGCGCCCACGACCGCGAACGACACGCCGCAGAAAATCTCCCGGCTGAGCCACGAGGAGCCGATATTGCTGATGGCGTTATAGGCGTTCAGCGGATCGCCCAGGTGGAAGAAAGAGGCGATCAGCCCCAGCACCAGGACGGGTCCGATGGCGAGCAGCGCGCGGTCGCTCAGGCGGTCGGCTTCTTCCGATCCCGCCTTGCGGGCGGCGAAGAAGTGGACGATGCCCAGGACGACGAACGAGCCGACCGACATCTGCGCGAGAATTGTGAAGGCAACCAGCGCCCAATCATGTGTGTTCACGTTTAACCCTCCTCTGCGGTTGCGATGATCTTGCCGGTGCCTTCGCCGCTCATCTGGGCATGAGGATGAGGCGTGATGACCAGCGCGGGGCTGGTGAGTTTGGCGGCGGGCAGCGGCTCGATGGCATCCACGTTGCCGTATTTGGCGCGCAGTTCCTCGAGATCACCGTAATCCAGTGCGCGCATGACGCAGGCTGCCACGCAGTAGGGGGTCTCCCCTTGCTGCAGCAGGTCTTCGCAGAAGTTGCATTTGGTCATCACACCGGCTGCTGCGTCGAACTGCGGCGCGCCGTAGGGGCACGCCCACTCGCAGTAACGGCAGCCGATGCACTTCGTATCGTCGATGGAGACCACGCCGTCGTCGCCCTTGCTGATGGCGCCGGTCGGGCAGGATTCCATGCAGATCGGGTCCTGGCAGTGGTTACAGGAAAGGGAGATCGCATAGGCGTAGATGTTGCTGGGCAGCAGCCGGGTCGGCTCATCAGGATCGGGCACCCAGTTACCGCCGCCATATTCGGTCACACGCCGCCAGTTGATGCCGGTGGGTAGATTATTCTTCGATTTGCAGGCGACCACACAAGCCTTGCAGCCGTTGCAGGCGCTCGCGTCGAAATAGAAGGCCATCTGTTTTGTCATGACTTACACCTCCTTGATCGGAATTCTTTGGTCCCAGGTGAAGTCCGGTTCCAGGTTGAGCGGACCTTCGTATTTCTCAACCTTTACGTTGCAGGTGTTCCAGCCTTGATGACCTTGTCCGGTCGGGATTGCTCCATTCAGGGTATTGGTCGCACCAGCCATATCAATGCCGGACGCTTCATCGACTTGTGCCCAGGCGCCTTCACCCATGGCGACCACACCCGGATTAATGCGATTCGTGAGATAGACGTGGCGCAGGACGACGCCGTGTCGGCTGGTGACCTGGACCCTGTCGCCCGTCGCCAAGCCGAGTGGTTCGGCGTCAATCGGGTTCATCCAGAAGTCCTGCGGGAACATCTCGCGCAGCCAGGGGACGTTGTCGAAGATCGAGTGCGAGCGGCGGCGATAGTGGAAGGTGACCAGTTGCAGCGGGAACTCGCCCTTGACCTTGTTCTCCCAATCGCTGAAGGTGTCTTCGTAGCCTTCCTGCGGTCGGTTGTAGGTGGGGATGGGCTGAATTTCGTTGAAGCCGGAGTTCTTGACGAAATCGACGATGTCCTGGCAGTAGATTTCCAGCTTGCCACTGATCGAGGCGAGCGGGTTGTTTTCCGGGTCGACCCGGAACGCCGCGTGAGCGATGTAGCCCAGGTTGTCGCCCGGCGTGCGCGTGACCTGATAGACGCCGTTGGTCTTCATTTCCTGAAGCGTGATGCGCCCGGTCTGTGGCTCGCCTTCGACACCCCATGCGGCGATGTCGTCCGCCGTGATGGTCAGCAGGGTTTCTTTGGTCACGCCGTCGTCTGCGATGACAGTCGCGCCGGCGAGCTGGTTGTAGACTTGCTGGTCGGGCGACAGCGGAGCCACGACCGTCGGGTCGAGGTCGAGCCGCTTGGCGATTTCTGCCGCGATCCAGTCGTCGTCCTTCGCTTCAAACAGCGGCTGCGTGACCTGCCGCGCCCAGATAAGGTGCTCGCGGTTGCCCTTGATGTAGCCCGCGCGCTCCCACTGCGTCGTGACCGGCAGGACGAGGTCGGAGTATTTCGCGTTCGTGTTGAGCACGAAGTTGGTCGTCATCACGAACTCGACCGCGCGATGCGCGGCGATCCCGTCCGTCATGCCGACTTTCTGGTTCAGTCCTGATCCGCCATCGTGGAGGATCATCTGGATGTTGATGTCGCGGACATCCTGATAGCCTGCCGTGTATTTCTTGTTGAGCACGGCACTCCACAGCTCGTTGTTGTTGACGCTGACCTTAATAGCGTCGGGGTTCGAAACGCGAGGCACACCGCTGCCGCCTGAACTGACGAGGGCGGGACCACCGTTGGCGGTGTATTCCCAGCAGCTTACGCCCGTCATGCGACCCGGCTGACCAATGTGACCGGTCATCGCGCCGAGAGTCATGAAGACCTGAGGCCACGAGTCACTGTTGTTGGTGCGGGCGGGCGCCCACGCCGTCAGCAGGGCGACCCGTTTGGTCATGGCGATCTCGCGCGCCAGCGCCCGGATTTGCTTGGGCGGCACGCCGCAGATTTCCGCCGCCCACTCCGGGGTCTTGGGCTGCCCGTCGGTTACGCCGAGCACGTAATCCTTGAAGTTCATGCTTGGGTCAGCGCCTTCCGGCATGTGATCCTTGTCGAAGCCGACCGTGCAGCGATTGAGGAAATCCCAATCGATCAGCGCGTTATTGGCGGGGTCGTCTTCGGTCAGCAGGGTGTGGGCAATCGCCAGCGCCATCGGGTGATCCGTGCCGGGGCGAATGGGAATCCACTGGTCGGCGAGGATCATGGCGGTGTCGTTGTAGATCGGGTCGATGATGATGAACTTGGCGCCCGCTTTCTTGGCTTCACGATAGAACGACATCGCGTTGCCCTGCGCGCTCCAGGCGGGGTTGCCGCCCCAGATCACGATCAGGTTGCTGTTGCGCAAGTCCATACGGTCGTTGTGGCTGGTCAACATTAATCCGTCGCCCAGACCGATCTTCGGACCGGTGTAATACCAGGTACCCCACGAGGTGGTGCCCCAGCTCTTGACCGCCCCGCCCATCAGCGTCAGCGGGTTCGACAGGTACGAGCCGAGTTCCAGGATGCTTTCGTTGCCGTACTGCCCGATGATGCGCTTGATTTCGCTCGCGGCGATGTCCAGCGCTTCATCCCAACTGATGCGCACCCATTCATCTTGCCCGCGCAGCTCTTTGTTGCCGCCGCCGGGTTCCCAGTTCTTGCGCTTCATCGGGTATTTCAGCCGATCCGCGCCGAAGATTTGCTGCTGCTGCGAACGACCGCGTGCGCAGCCCCGAATCTGCGGGTGGTCAGGCGTGTCGGGGTGCGTGTCGTCGGTCTTGACACGCTGCACCACGCCGTCAACGACCTGCGCCTTGAGGACACAGCGCTGACCACCGCAGTTGTGCCAGCAAGCTGCCGTAATCCACTCGCCCTCGCTGCTGGCGGTATCCGCCGCCGCAGCCTTCTGAATTGCCTCCAAGCCAATATTGAGACCTTCAGACAAGGCAAGTGTTCCGCCCAACACACCGCTCCATTTCATGAAGCTTCGGCGTGTTAGAACGGTATCGTGCAGAGTTCTGGCGATGACATTGTCATCAGTCATACGAATTTCCTCCTTGTGTTGCCCGAGCTTGTGCAACGAAAGGATTTCAATTTTCGTGAAACCAGAAAAATGAACTCTTTCTGCTGCATGAATCATCTTCCGATGGATTCCTACACTCTAAATGTAGGGGAGAAGCAGCCAGAGAACATCACTCTAAGGAGTAGTCGTACTCATCCGAAAGGATGATATTTTGCGCTGTCGAGCGAGGAGAGTTTGGCGTCGAACAAGCCCGGATTCGGGCGCTGTGCGGATTCCAGGCAGTCTGCTCGATTACCCCATGAGCGCGCATCCCGTGATATAGTGAGGTACACAACCTCGGAAAAATCGACGGCGCGGCGACAGGGTCGCCTTCCTGAAGCACGCGCCTCGTTGGCAGATCGCGCTGCGCCAGTCGGCGGCGCGTGCGCCTGGAGTGGTCACCGGGACAGGGAAACATGATGTACGGGATGGGGGGTGGCGGCGGAGTATGGCGGCGCATGAACGCCACCGACGAAAAGCCCCGGATTACCTGGCGTTTGCTCTTGCGCGTGCTGCGTTATGCGCGCCCCTATCGCCGGAAGATCGTCAGCATGTTCGTCATCATCCTGCTGACCAGCGGGCTGGGGCTGCTCACGCCGCTGCTCATGCGCAATTTGATCGACGAGGCAATTCCGGCGCGCGACCTGCATCTGCTGATCCTGCTGACGCTGGGTCTGTTCCTGATCCCGATTGGCAGCGCCACGCTCACGGTCTGGCAGCGCCAGTTGAACTCCAGCGTGGGCGAAGGCGTCGTCTACGACCTGCGCACCGCCCTCTACGCGCATTTTCAGCAGATGTCGCTGCGCTTCTTCACCAACACCAAAGTCGGCGAGCTGATGAGCCGCCTCAACAACGACGTGGTTGGCGCGCAGACCGCCATCAGCAATACCATCGTCAGCGTCGTCACCGACATCGTGCAGGTGGTGACGGTCGCGGCGGTCATGCTCAGCCTCGAATGGCGGCTGACGCTGATCAGCATTGTCGTGCTGCCGCTGTTCGTGATCGCCGCGCGCAAGCTGAGCACGCGCCTGCGCGACATCGCCCACGAAACGCTGGACGCCAACGCCGCCATGAACGCCATGATCGTCGAGACGCTCGACATCGGCGGCGTGCTGCTGGTCAAGCTGTTCGGGCGCGCGCCGCTGGAGATGGAGCGCTTCGGCAAGCGCGCCGCCAACGTCCGCCGTCTGGGGATTCGCCGCGCGGTCTGGGCGGTGCTCTTCTTCGCCCTGATCGGCTTGTTCACGGCGATTGGCACGGCGCTGGTCTACGGCATCGGCGGCTACCTCGCCATTCAGGGCGCGCTGACTATCGGCACGATAGTCGCCTTCGGCGCGTATCTGCGCAACCTGTACATGGCGCTGCAAGACCTCTCCAATGCTCCGGTCGACATCGCCACGTCGGTCGTCAGCTTCGAGCGCGTCTTCGAGGTGATCGATCTGCCGCTGGAGATCGTGGAGAAGCCCAACGCGCTGGTATTGAAGGATGTGCGCGGCGATCTGGTCTTCGAGGACGTGTCGTTCAAGTACGAGCTGCGCGAGGCGAATCTGCTCAGCGCGGTCAAGCGCTACGGACAGGTCGCCAGCATCACGACCGTGCTGTCCGGCGGCAAGCCCGCCAAAGCCGACGCCGACGGTCAGGCGGAGACCCCGCGCGCCCACAGCCAGGCGCGCGAAGCCGCGCTGGAGCACGTCAGCTTCAACGTCCATGCCGGGCAGTTGATCGCGCTGGTGGGACCGAGCGGCGCGGGCAAGACCACGCTCACCTACCTGATTCCGCGCCTCTACGATCCGACCGAAGGACGTATCCTGCTCGACGGTCACGACCTGCGCGACGTGACGCTGGTCTCCCTGATGGATCAGATCGGCATGGTGACGCAGGAAACGCACCTGTTCCACGATACGATTCGCACCAATCTGCTCTACGCCAAGCTCGACGCGACCCAGCCCGAACTCGAAGCCGCTGCCCGCGCCGCCAATATCCACGATTTCGTCGTCGGTCTGCCCGACGGCTACGATACCACTGTCGGCGAGCGCGGCTACCGCCTGAGCGGGGGCGAAAAACAGCGCGTCGCGCTGGCGCGCGTCATCCTCAAAGACCCGCGCATCCTCGTGCTGGACGAAGCCACCAGCAGCCTCGACAGCGAGTCCGAAGCGCTGATTCAGGAGGCGCTGAGCCGCGTCATGGCGGGGCGCACCAGCATCGTCATCGCGCACCGCCTGAGCACCATCCTCGCCGCCGACCTGATCCTGACGATGGATCGCGGGCACGTGGTCGAGCGCGGCACGCACAGCGAACTGATCGCGCAGGGCGGGCTGTACGCCCACCTCTACGAGACGCAGTTCCGGCACGAGACCGCCTGACGCGCGGCAATTACTCGAAGCTGATTATCGTGGTCGGCTCGGTGCCGAAAGCAACCGGCGACTCCCCATTCCTCGTTCGCGCCGAAGCGGGCGGGAATCCGGCTGCCGCTGCGCGCGAAGACCGGCAGGGTATCGACGGCTGCGGGCACGGTGATGGTCTGTCCGCCTTCGTAGCGCCGCTTCGTCCACAGGTCGAACCAGACTCCCGGCGGCAGGTACACGTCCCAGACGCGCGCGCCGTCTTCGACCACCGGGCAGACCAGCAGGTCGCGCCCGAAGTAATACTGGTAATCCGACGCCTCGCGCTGCCACAGCTTAAGCGCTCGCATCATCGGCTGACCCGTCTGCGCGGCGTGCTGCGCTTCCTGCCAGATGTAGGGCATCAGGTTATGGCGCACGTTGACCCAGAAGCGGAAGGTCGGCACGATGCGCGCGTCGCCCGTCCGCTCCTGAAGGTTCCAGGGCGTGCGGTCGTTGGGCGGGAGGCGATGCTGGTCAAATTCGGAGTGGAACTGCATGATCGGGCAGAACGCCGCCATCGCCGCGCCGCGCAGATACAGCTCCGGCGACGGCAGCGGACCGCTGAAGCCGCCGATGTCCCAGCCCCAGAAGGGAATCCCGGAAATCCCTGCCGATAACCCCGCCAGGATGGTATGGCGGAAGGCGTCCCAGGTCGAGTTCTCGTCGCCTGCCCAGTGGGCGGGTGAGCGCTGCGCCCCGGTGAACCCGGCGCGGCTGAAGACCAGCCCTTCGCGCCGCTGCGTCAGGAATTGATAATAGGCTTCGGTGTAGCGCTGCGGGTATTCGTTCCAGACCTCGTCGCCGCGCCGCCCATCGTGAAACCGCACCTGCGTGCTCCACAGGTGCTCGCCGCCGTCGGTCTTGAAGCCGTCGATGCCCAGGTCTTCGACCAGATAGGCGCGCTTACTCAGCCACCACGCGCGCTCGGCGGGGTTGGTCACGTCCCACAGGTAGCCGCCGCGAAACCAGAACGGGCGAATCGTGTGCAGGCTGCCGTCCGCCTCATGCACGCCGAAGCCCGCCTCCTCGAAATAGGCGCGATCCGCTTCGTGCTGCGCGTGCGGCTGTTCGAGGACTTTGACCGCCGGGATTTGCCACAGGATGAGATGAATGCCGCGCGCGTGCAGCCAGTCGACCAGCGCTTTCGGGTCAGTCCAGTGTCCGTCGGGCGGGAAGCTGAAATCGTCGTAGCGGAACGCCTCGCTCCCCGGCTTGGGCGTGTACTGCGCGTCGTTCCAGATGTAGAACGTCGTCTCGTCGCTCCAGGCTTCGATCACCAGCACGGTCGCGGGTATCTCGCTGGCTGCGGACGCCTCGACCTCGCGCACGACTCGCGCCTGCGAGTTCCATTCGTTGCCGCTCAGCCATAAGCCGAACGCCCAGTCCGGCGGCAGCGCGGCGGGACCCGTCATCTGTGTGAAGCTGCTGATGATGTCGAGCGGGTCGTCGCCCGTGAGCCAGACCAGCCGCAGCGCCTCGTCGTCGCCGACTTCCGCTTCCAGCGTCCAGCGATCCGGCGCGGTCAGGTCGAACTGCATCCAGCGGCTGCTCTCGACGTAGACGCCATAGCCCGCCGACGAGAGCAGGAACGGGATAGGCATGTAGGCGCGCTTGCCCTGGCTCTTGTACTGCTCGTAGACGCGGATGTCCATGACGTTACCGCGCTGGTTGAGGGCGTTGTAGCGCTCGCCCAAGCCGAAGAAGGCTTCGTCCGGCGCGCAGGCAAAGCCGATGCGGACGCGCCGCCCGTCGCTCAGCCATTCGACCGAGACGACCTGCGGCAGATTCAGCATTTGCTCCACCGTCCCGCTGGGCGACAGGCACATCTCGAAGCGCGACCGCGAGACCGACTTGATTTCGACCCCGCCGCCCGCGCGCCACGCCGCGCCCACGAGCGTGTAGGCTTCGCTGAGCTGTCCGTCCGCCTCGATTTGATAGCTTAGCGTCTGACCATCGGGCGGCGCGACCAGCTCGGCGCGCCAGACATCCTGCTCGATGCGGACAACTCGTTCGAGATATTCCGCGCCGACGCCCTGCTCGAGTTCGGGGTGCCAGTCGGCGAGGCGTTCCGCCGGGATGGTGACTTCCGCCGCGCCGTCGACGTGGGCGTGGACGGTCACGTGCTGCGCCGCGCCCGGTGGTCGCGTGACGATGCCAACCGCGAACGGCTCGCCCGCCAGCGGCTCGCGCGGAAAGCGTTCTTCGGGGAGCTGCTCGTAGGGATGTTCCTGCCCAAACGGGGTGTGAATAATTTCGGTCATGCCGCCTCGAATGAGATTAGAAAGGATGGCTTGGTAGGAGCAGATCATCTCCCCCTCTCCCTGCTCCACTTCGTTGAGCCGTCCCTCTCCCACGTAAACGGGGAGAGGGACAAAAGCCCATGTTCTTCCCCTCTCCCCGCTTGCGTGGGAGAGGGGGCAGGGGGAGAGGGGTTTCAGCTTACTGAATCAGCCCGTCAAGCTGCGTCTTCGCCTGGTCGAGCGCGTCCTGCGCCGAGAGCGTGCCATCGGCGACCTGCGCCAGCAGCGCGTTGATGTCGTCCTGCATTTCATTCTGGCGCGTGATCACGGGCGGCACAATCGCGCTTTCCAGCGCGTCAAACACGGCTTGACGATTGTCCGGCGGGGTCTGCTTGAGGTAATCGGCGAAGTAGCTCGGCTCGTTGAGCGCGGGCAGTTCCCAGCCGGTGCTGATGCGCACGTCGGCAGCCGTCTTGCTGGAGGTCAGGTACTGCGCCCACTTGGCGGCAGCGTCGACGTTCTGGCTGCTGGAAGACACGGCGATCCCGTTGGCGAAGAAGTGATGCGCGTGCTGGTTGATCATCGGCTCAAGCTGCACGTCCCACTTGAAGGGCACGTCCTGGAACGCCGCGAATTCCCAGATGCCGATCACGTCCATGCCCAGCTTGCCGCTGGCGAACAGGTCTTCGTTGGCGACGCCGGAAAGCTGCTCGGTGGTGGGCATGACGCCTTCCTTCAGGAAGCTGGTCATCAGTTCGACGGTCGCCACGCAGGCGGGCGAGTTGATGGTCGATTCGGTCATGGCGTCGTTGAAGAAGTGGCAGTCGCCGTTCTGAGCCGCTTTCTTGTAGAACTCCCAGAACTGGATGGGCGAGAAGATGCCCCAGGTGTCGCTGCCCAGCGCGCGGATGGCTTTGGCGGCGGTCATGGCGTCGTCCCACGTCCAATCGGGCGTCGGGTAGGCGATGCCTGCCTGATCAAACAGGTCTTTGTTGTAGAACAGCAGCACCGTCGAGAACGACTCCGGCAGCGCGTACTGCTTGCCGTCCTGCTGGAAGGCTTCCAGCGCGCGCGGGTAATAAGGAGCGTCCGCGCTGATGCTGCTGCTCAGGTCTGCCAGCGCGCCGTTGGCGGCGTAGGGGACGAAGTTCTCGTAGTTCAGCTCGAACACGTCCGGCGGCGCGCCGCCGACGGTATCCGCCTGAAGCAGCGTGAAGTAGTCGCTGAACGCTGCCGTTTCGACGTTGACGGTGATGTTCGGATTATCGGTCTGGAAGCCCTGCACAATCGTGTTCAGGTCTTGCAGATGATCCGGCGCGGCGGAGAAGGTGAAATAGCGGATGGTCGTCGTGTCTTGTGCGAAGGCGACGCTCAGCGTCAAGCCCAGCAGAAGGATCATCCCAACAATCAGTACTTTACGAACCATGATACAGACTCCTTGTTTGGTAAATACTCTTCAACCAACGCATTTTCGTTGCGTCAACGAAAAGCCCCTAACCTTTGATGCCGTTGCTGACCATGCTCTGCACGAACCACTTTTGAGCCAGCAGGTAGGCGATTAAGATCGGCAAAACGGAAATCACCGCGCCCGCCATGACCAGATTCCACTGCGTCAGCGCCTGCGGACCGCCCTGAAGCTCGCCCAGCACGACGGGCAGCGTCTTGACGGCGTCGGTGCGCGCCACGAACAGGGGCCACAGGTACGAATTCCACGACCCCATGAAGCTCAGCACGATCAGCGTCGCCAGCGCGGGCTTGACCAGCGGCAGCAGCACGCGCCAGAACACCGTGAAGTGATTCGCGCCGTCGATGAAGGCGGCTTCCTCGAAATCACGCGGGAGCGCCAGAAACGCCTGCCGCAGCAGGAACGTGCCGAAGGCGTTGAACAGCGGCGGGACGATCAGCGCGAGATAGGTGTTCGTCCAGCCGAGCGTGCGCACGACGATGAACTGCGGGATGACCAGCACGACCGACGGGATCATCATCGTCGCCAGATAGAGCATGAAGACGACGTTGCGCCCGCGCCAGCGCATCCGGGCGAAGGCGTAAGCCGCCATCGACGCCAGGATCACCTGCAAAACCGTGCCCGCCACGCCCACGAACAGGCTGTTGAAGAACACGCGCGCCAGATTGATCGTCTGCGCGAGCTGCGAATAGCTTTCCAGGCTGAACGGGTTCGGGATCAGTTCCGGCGGCGTGTGCAGGATGTACTGCTGCGTCTTGAGCGACGTGCTCAGCATCCACCAGAAGGGCAGCACCATGATCAGCACCAGCACGATCAGCGTGGCGTATGCCAGCACGCGCAGCACGATTTTCGCGGTCTTGTGCGACTCTCCGGCGTCGCCATAGGGCAGGGTGTGAGCGTCAGTCAGTCTCATAATGCACCCAGCGCTTCTGGAACCGGAACTGCACAAACGTGACGATGAAGATCAGGATGAACAGCACCCACGACATCGCCGAGGCGTAGCCCATGCGGTTGTAGCTGAAGGCGTTGCGCACGACATCGGTCACGATCACCTGCACCTGCCGCGCCGCCGCGCTGTCGCGCATCGGCATCAGCCAGAACTGGTCGAAGACCTGAAACGAATTGATCAGCAGGATGATGACGATGAAGAACATGGTCGGCGTCAGCAGCGGCAGGGTGATGTGGCGCAGGCGCTGCCAGCCGTTCGCGCCGTCGATGCGGGCGGCTTCGTAGTAGATGTCCGAGATGCCCTGCAAGCCGCCCAGGTAGAGCATGGCGACGTAGCCGAGGTCTTTCCAGACGCTCGTGATCACCATCGCGTAGAGCGCCGTGTTGGTGTCGAACAGCCAGGCAGGTCCCTGAATGCCCAGCCACGACAGCCCGTAATTGATCAGCCCGTACTGCGGGTTGAAAATCCACTTCCACATCAGCGAGACGACCACCCACGACGCCACCACCGGCAGAAAGGTCACGGTGCGCACGAACAGCACGCCGCGCAGCTTCTGGTTGAGCAGCAGCGCCAAGCCGAGCGCCAGCACGAACACCGACGGGATGTAGAGGACGATGTAGCCGAGCGTGTAGCGGAAGGCGCTCCAGAAGCCCGCGTCCGCCAGCAGCGCGCTGAAATTGGCGAGACCGACGAACTTCGGCGGCGAAAGCAGATTCCAGTCCTGAAAGGCGAGCCAGAACGACGTTCCAATCGGCACGAAGACGAACAGGAGCAGCCCGATCAGGCTGGGTACGATGAAAATCAGCACCCATCTCCATTTCTGCCAGCCGTTATCCCCTGCCACTTCGCTCTTCTTTCATTCAATGAAATAAATCGAGCTGAAAAAAACTAGCCGTTCGCTTCGACCAGCGGCAACTCGAACAGCTTGCCGATGACCATACCCGCCGCGCCGCGCGCCCAGGCGCGGTCGTCGGTGGGCTTGACGATCACCTTGACGTTTTCCATCAAGCCGTTGAAAGTGTGCTGGCGCATCGCCGCGAAAGTCGCGTTCAGGCGGTGATCCCCGGCGGCGACGCCTTCCCCGCTGATCACGATCAGCGGCGGGCAGAGGATGTTGATCACGACTGCCAAGCCCATGCCGAAATACGAGCCGCTGCGCGCCAGCGCGTAGCGCGCCAGCGCGTCGCCCGCGTCCGCCGCCGCGACCACATCCGACAGGGCGGCGGGCTGGCTTAGCTGCGAGATTTCGCCCTGCGCCAGCGCCGCCTGAACGTAGCTCAGCACGGCGGTGTCGGATGCCAGGCTTTCGAGGCAGCCGCGCTTGCCGCAGTCGCATTCGGGTCCGTTCGGGTCGAGCGTGATGTGCCCAAGCTCGCCGACGCCGCCCGCGCTGCCCTGATAAAGCTGGTGATGGATGACCATGCCCATGCCGATGCCGCGCCCGATGGTGGCGACGACGAAGTGCGCCTCGTGACGCCCCGCGCCGAACAACTGCTCGGTCAGCGTGAGCGTGTTCACGTCGTTTTCGATGTAAACGGGCAAGCCCAGCTTCTGCCGGACCAGTTCCCCCAGCGGCACGTCTTTCCAGCCGAAGAAGGGGGAATAATGCACCATGCCCAGCGGCGAATAAATCACGCCTGCCAAGCCGATGCCGACGCCGAACAGCCGGTGCGGCGGCAGCTTCGCCTCGGCAATGGCGCGCTCAATCAGGCTGCTGAGCGCCGCGCTGATGGCTTCCGGCGAGTGATCGGAGCCGGTTTCGCTTTCGGCGTAGTGCAGGGCTTCGCTTTCGAGGTTGGTGATGGCGCAAATGGCGCGCCCCTCCATCAGCTTGACGCCGACGGCGAAGCCTGCTTCCGGGTTGAGGCGCAGCAGCATCTGGCGGCGTCCGCCGGTGTAATCGCCCTCGCCGACTTCGAGCAGCCACTTGTTTTCGATCAGTTCGTTGGTGATCTGCGAGACCGCGCCGACGCTCAGCCCGGAGATGTCGGTGAGCTGGGTGCGCGACAGACTCCCTTCGCGGCGCAGCGTGTTGAGGATCAGGCTGCGATTCATCGCTTTGATTAAATCACGATTGCCGCGCATTCGGGTGGTCACGGAAAACCTTTTTCACTGAGTGAAATAAGTTAGCTTTACGATAATCCTGAAAAGTGGTTTTGTCAACAATTTTGTTTTCAGGCGATGGGGCGATTATTCCGTTTCAGTCGGTGCGCAGGGACACGCTCGTGTCGTTTGTCTGCAAGGGCAGATCGCTTCTGGTTTTGAATTCCGCGCATAATTTCTATAATACGTCTATGTCTGCACAAATTCTGGCGACAAAACTGTATATTCCCCCGCCGCGACCGAAAGTCGTCCTCCGCCCCCGCCTGATCGAACGGCTCAACGAGGGGCTGCGCCGCAAGCTGACTCTGGTCTCCGCCCCCGCTGGTTTTGGGAAGACCACGCTGGTCAGCGAATGGGTCGCCAGGTGCGAACGACCCACCGCCTGGCTGTCGCTGGACGAAGGCGATAACGACCCCGCGCGCTTTCTGACTTATCTCGTCGCCGCCTTGCAGACCGTCGTGACGACGATTGGCGACGGGGTGCTGCGGGCGATTCAGTCCCCGCAGCCGCCGCCGACCGAGACGATCCTGACCGCCCTGCTCAACGAGATCAGCACCGTCAAGCACGATTTCGTCCTCGTGCTCGACGATTATCACGTCGTCGATTCCAAGCCCGTCGATAATGCGCTCGCCTTCCTGCTCCAGCATCTACCGCCGCAGATGCATCTGGTCATCGCCACCCGCGAAAATCCGCAGTTGCCGCTGCCCCGGCTGCGCGTTCAGGGCGAGCTGACCGAAGTGCGTGTTGCCGACCTGCGCTTCACCCTCCCCGAAGCCGCCGGATTTCTCAATCAGGTGATGGGGCTGAACCTCTCCGAAGAAGATGTCGCCGCGCTGGAGACGCGCACCGAAGGCTGGATCGCCGGGCTTCAGCTCGCCGCGATTTCGGCGCAGGGGCACAAAGACGCCGCCAGCTTCATCAGGTCGTTCACCGGCAGCCATCATTTCGTGCTGGACTATCTGGTCGAGGAAGTTCTTCACCAGCAATCCGAGCGGATTCAGACGTTTCTGCTGCACACGTCGATCCTCGACCGTCTGTGCGGCTCGCTGTGCGACGCGGTTCTGCTCGACGCCACCGCGTCCGGGCAGGAAACGCTGGAATACCTCGAACGCGCCAACCTGTTCATCCTCCCGCTGGACAACGAGCGGCGCTGGTATCGCTATCACCAGCTTTTCGCCGATTTGCTGCGCCAGCGCCTGCACCAGAGCACCGCCGCGTCGACGGAGGACGAGTGCAGAAGCGTCGCCGAACTCCACGTCCGCGCCAGCAGGTGGTATGAAGACAACGGCATGGAGGTCGAGGCGTTTCACCATGCCGCCGCTGCGGGCGACGTGGAGCGCGCCGCGCGCCTGATCGAGGGCGAGGGGATGCCCCTCCATTTTCGCGGGGCGACCGCCCCGGTGCTGAACTGGCTGAAGGCGCTGCCGCCTGCGGTGCTGGACGCCCGACCGTCACTGTGGGTGACTTACGCCTCGGCGCTCACATTCGACGGGCAGCAGACCAGCGGCGTCGAGGAGAAGCTGCAAGCGGCGGAAGCCGCCCTGCAATCCGCCGACCCGGACGACGAGACGCGCGACCTCTTGGGGCATATCGCCACCATCCGGGCGATGCTGGCTGTGCCTCAGTACGAAATCGACACCATCGTCACGCAGTCGCGCCGCGCGCTGGAGCATCTGCACCCCGACAACCTGCCTTCCGCACGCTCGCCACCTGGACGCTGGGCTACGCGCATCAGCTTCAGGGCGACCGCGCCGCCGCCAGCCGGGCGTATAGCGAAGCCATCTCGATCAGCCAGACGACCGGGAATATCATGGTCACCGTCGCGGCGACCACCTGCCTGGGTATCATTCAGGAATCGGATAACCTGCTCCATCAGGCAGCCGAGAGCTATCGCCACGTCCTGCAGCTCGTCGGCGATCCGCCCTGGCTGACCGCCTGCGAGGCGCATCTCGGCTTAGCGCGCATCCTCTATCAATGGAACGATCTGGATGCCGCGCAGCAGCACGGGCAGGAGGGCGCTCAACTGGCGCACCAGATCGACAACATCGACACGCCCGCCGCCTGCGAGGTGTTTCTCGCCCGCCTGAAGCTCGCGCAGGGCGACGCGGACGGCGCTGCCGCGCTGTTGGCGGAAGCCGATCAGTTCGTGCAGGCGCGCAACTTCGTCTTTCAGATGCCTGAAGTTGCCGCCACGCAGGTGCTAATGCTGCTGCGTCAGGGCGATCTGGAGGCAGCCGCGCATCTGGCTCAGGAAAACGGACTCCCGATCAGCCAGGCGCGGGTACATCTGGCGCGGGGCGAGCCAGCGACGGCGCTGGCGGTGCTGGGATCGCTGCGCCAGCAGGCGGAGGCGAAGGGCTGGCAGGACGAACGGCTCAAGCTGATGGTTCTCCAGGCGCTCGCTTTCCAGGCGCACGGCGAAATCGAGCGGGCGCTGCAAACGCTGGGCGACGCGCTGGCGCTGGCGGAACCGGACGGCTTCGTCCGCGTCTTCGTCGACGAAGGCGCGCCGATGGCGCGGCTGCTCTCCGAAGCGGCGGCGCGCGGGATCACGCCGGACTATACGAGCAGGCTGCTGGCGGCGTTCGACGGGCAGCAAAAGCGCGTAGGCGAATCGGCGCTCCCTCCGGCTGCGCAGCCGTTGCTCGATCCGCTGAGCGAGCGCGAGCTGGAGATCCTCCGGCTGATCGCGCAGGGTCTCTCGAATCGGGAGATCGGCGAGCGGCTGTTCCTCGCGCTGGATACGGTCAAGGGGCACAACCGCCGGATTTTCGCCAAGCTGGACGTGCAGCGGCGCACCGAAGCCGTCGCCCGCGCCCGCGAATTGGATTTGCTGCCGGAACAACCCTCAAACTGATCCAGCACCCGCACCTCTGAATAATCCAGGACAACACCCCCAGGCAACACTTTAGTGTCTATACGCCAACACCGCTGCGCTCATATGCTGTTTGTCATCAATGAGGTGGCGCGGTCGGTGCTGACCCGCGACAACAGGTAGGGGGCAATGTCAGGCAAACGTGATCCGAGCATGAATCCGGATGAACCAGCCGTCTATCAAATCAGGATCAAGGGGCATCTGGGGCGTGAGTGGACAGACTGGTTCGAGGGGCTGACCATCACGCCGGAGGAGGGGGGCGTCACGCTTTTGACCGGCGTCGTGGTCGATCAGGCTGCGCTGCATGGATTGCTCCGAACCATTCGTGACCTGGGGATGCCGTTGATCTCGGTCACCCGCATAAATTCCGAACAATGAAGTGATGCCAGCCATCAGAAAGAAGGAACAGCGATGAAAGCGATTGTGTACAGCGAATATGGCTCTCCCGACGTGCTTCAGCTCAAGGACATCGCCAAGCCGACGCCGAAGGACAGCGAAATCCTGATCAAAATCCATGCGACGCCGGTCGGTTTCGGCGACCTGCTCGCCCGCAAGTTCAACACGACCACGCCGAGCAACTTCACCATGCCCGCTATCCTGTGGCTGCTCTCGCGCATGGAATTCGGGTTCAGCAAGCCGAAAAAGTCCATCCTCGGCAGCGAGTTCTCCGGGGAAGTCGAAGCGGTTGGCAGCGCCGTGACCAGGTTCAAGGTGGGGGATCGCGTGTTCGGCTATCGCGGTCCCAGCTTCGGCGCTTACGCCGAGTACCTGTGCATGTCCGAAACCGGAACCGTGACGCTCATGCCGACCAACACGCCCTACGAGGAAGCCGCTGCCATCCCTTACGGGGCGCTGACCGCAGCCAACCTGCTCAAGAAGGTGGACATTCAGAGCGGGCAGAAAGTCCTGATCAACGGCGCTTCGGGCAGCATCGGCGCCGCCGCCGTCCAGCTCGCCAAAGCGCGCGGCGCGGAGGTGACGGGCGTGTGCGGCACGCCGCGCATGGAGTACGTGAAGTCGCTGGGCGCGGATAAGGTCATCGACTACACCCAGGAAGACTTCACCCGGAACGGCGAGACCTACGACCTGATCTTCGACATCCTGGGCAAAAGCTCGTTTGCGCGCTGCAAGCGCTCGCTCAAGCCCAACGGGCGCTATCTGCTCGCCAGCTTCAAGATGAAGCAGCTTTTCCAGATGCTGACGACATCGATTGCGGGCGGCAAAAAGGTCATCTGCGCCATGTCGTTCGACAAGCAGGACGACCTCGTTCGCATCAGGGAACTGGTCGAGGCGGGCAAGATCAAGGCGATCATCGACCGCTGCTATCCGCTGGCGCAAGCCGCCGAGGCGCACCGCTACGTCGAAGCGGGCGGCAAAACCGGAAGCGTCGTCATCACGGTGGCGCAGTAATGCCCGCCGCCCAGTCTGGTCGTTAGGGAGAACGAGGGGAACACCGATGAAAGCGATTGTCTGGACGAAATACGGCTCGCCGGATGGGCTTCAGCTTCAGGAAGTCGAGAAGCCGACCATCAAGGACGGCGAAATTCTGGTCAAAGTCCACGCCTCGACGGTCACGGCGGGCGATTGCGAAATGCGCAGCATGAAAATTCCGTTCTGGCTTTCACTCCCCGCTCGCGCCTGGGTCGGCTTCATCAAGCCGCGCAAAAACATTCTGGGGCAGGAACTCGCCGGAGAAGTGGCGGAAGTCGGGGGCGGCGTGACGCGCTTCAAGCCGGGCGATGCGATTTTCGGGACGGGCGGTTTCGGCTACGGCGCTTACGCCGAGTACATGAGTCTACCAGCCGACCCTTCGACGGGCGTGCTGGCGCTCAAGCCCGCCAGCGTGATCCTACGAGCAAGCCGCGACCGTCGCCGTCGGCGGGCTGGAAGCGCTGCGTTTTCTGCGCAAGGCGAATATCCAGCCGGGCGAGAAGGTGCTGATCAACGGCGCGGGCGGCAGCATCGGCACGTATGGCGTGCAGCTTGCCAAACACTTCGGCGCGGAGGTGACGGCGGTGGACAGCGCCGACAAGCTGGACATGCTGCGCGCGCTCGGCGCGGATCACGTGATCGATTACACGCGCGAAGATTTCGCCAGCGGCGGTCAGCGCTACGACGTGGTCTTCGACGTGGTCGGCAAGAACTCGTTTGCGCGGAGCATACGTTCACTGAAACCGGGCGGGCGCTACCTGATGGCGAACCCGAGCCTGACGGCGATGCTGCTTGGGCGCTTGATGGCGGCGGGCAAGCAGATCATCGCCGGGACGGCAAGCCTGACGACGGAAGATTTGATCTTCCTCGCCGGGCTGATCGAAGCGGGGACGATCAAGCCGGTCATCGACCGGCGCTATCCGCTGGCGCAGACCGCCGAGGCGCATCGCTACGTCGAAACCGGGCAGAAAAAGGGCAGCGTCGTCATCACGGTCGCCGGGACAGAAGAAAAGACGCCGTGAACGAGTCCGGGCGCGGCGATGAGCCTATCCTGTTGCCGCCTACGACGATTGGTCGCGCAGCCAGCGCAGGTACGCGATGATGTCCATGAAATCGGCGTCGCTCCAGTCGGGGCGTCCGCCGCTCGGCGGCATCGAGATGCCCGTCACGTTGTCCGGGATGATCGGAAGGACGCCCGACGCGCAGAAACGCCAGCAGGTCGGCATCCGACGCATACAAAACCAGCGGCGAGGTCACCAGCGGCAGACCGAGACCCGGCACGCCCTTGCCGTCGAAGCCGTGACAGCCCGCGCAGGTTTCTTCAAAGTGCTGTCTGCCCAGTTCGAGATCGGTGCCGCTCGCCGCCACGACGGTCGCGTCCATCTGAAGCGTGGCGGTCGGCGCGGGCGTTTCTGCGACCGCCTCAATGGGCGTCGCCATCACAGGAGTTTCGGAGCCGACGAAGGCGTGATCGGGCGACAGGAATTCTTTACCGCTCAGCACGTAAATCTCGCCCGCGTTCTGGCGATCATTCAGCTCGCCGTCGCCGCCCATCGCGTTGGGGGCGATGTCCACGTAGCCGTCGCCGTCGATGTCGTAGACCGACAGGGCGTAGGGCATCATGTCGTTTTCGTCCCCGCCGACGATGAAGCGCACGCGCAGGTTCTCCGGCGGCGCGAACAGCAGAATTTGCCCGTCTTCGTTGGGGAAGCCGCCCACCTCGCCGAAGATGATCGCCATCATCCCGGCGTTGTGGCGCAGGCGTCCGTCGTAGCCGACCGGGTCGTAATCCGGCGCGCCGTAAAACAGGTCGTCCACGCCGTCGCGGTCGAGGTCGGCGGCGCGCAGCGTATCGCCCGCCTTGCTGTCCGCCTGATCCGGGAAGATGACGACCGTGCGCCCGGCTTCCGGCGCGCTCAGGTCGAACATCTGCCCGCGCACCGGATCGTGCATGTAGATGACCCAGGCTTCGCCCGCCTCGTCCAGATTGCGCTCCGCGCCGTCGCCGACCAGCGTCCCCAGGATCAGGTCATGACGCCCATCGCCGTCCATGTCGCCGACGGCGATTTCTTCGCCGAGCAGGTCGTTGGCATAGCGCCCGTAAACGACGCTGATGCTGTCGTCGCTGGGACGCCCGTCGGCATCGAGGTGCGTGGCGAGGTCAATCGTCTGCCCGCGCAGCTCGGGACTCCCGAAGACGATGTAGACTTCGCCGGAGTTGTAGCGCTGGTTGCCGGGACCGTCGCCGCCGCCGAACGACAGCCCGCCGATGCCGCTGGAGGCGCGCCACAGCGCCGCGCTGATGATGGCGTCGTCGTAGCGATCCCCGTTCAGGTCGTCGCCCCAGACGGTCGAGCCGAGCAGGTCGTCGTAATCCGCGCCGATGATGCGCGTCGCGCTGGCGGGCGGCTCGCGCATGTCGATCACCGAGCCGTAGCGCAGCGACATCAGGCGCGCCCCGTAAATGATCCACGCTTCGCCCGCGTTGATGCGGTGATCGCCTTCGCCGTCGGCTTCGTTCGCGCCGATCAGCAGGTCGTGGAAGCCGTCGCCGTCGAAGTCGCCGCCTTCGACCCACAAGCCGAAGCGATCTTCCTCGGTCGCGCCGTAGAAGACCATGAGGTCGTTCTCCGGCGTCGCGCAGGTCGATGTCGGCGTGCCCCGCGAAGCTCGCGCTCCCGAACAGCAGGTAGACCGCCCCGGCGTTGGAGCGATCCTGATGCGGTCCGTCGCTGTTCTGCGCGCTGAAGAGCAGGTCGTCGTAGCCGTCGTCGTTGAAGTCGGCGACGTAGGTTTCCGTCCCCGCCATGTCGCCGGAGTACGCGCCGTAGATCGTGAATCCGCGATAGTTTGAGGCGAGATCGTCGGCGGTCAGCACCCCCCCAATTGGGCAGACGTTCATCAGGATGCGGACGTGCCCGGCGCTGCCGCGCCATTCGCCGTCGACCGAATGAGTGGCGTTCTGCCCGGTGACGGCGATGTCGCCGCAGCCGTTGCCGTCGAAGTCGCCGGAGTCCAGCGGCTTGCCGGTGGTCGACGTGCCCGCCGGGCTGTCGTAAAACGTGAACTGTCCGGCTTGAGCCGTGTTCTTCAAGTCCCAGGGCTGCTCGCCGGTCGGGTCGAGGCTGTTCTGCGCGTCGGCGGGTGCGATGGTCAGCGCAAGGGCGACCACGACGAGCAGGTGAATGAGGTTCGGAACGAGTAATTTTTGTAGAGGCATCGTCAACTTCTCAGGCTGCCATACTGAAAATCGAAAGCCATCCAATTGCCCCTCACCCTGTGCGAAACTACGTTTCGCCTTTCCCTCTCCCACACAGGCGGGGAGAGGGAGAACTGCTCCCCTTCTCCCCACTTGTGTAGGCGAACGAAGTTCGCGCGAGAAGGGGCTGGGGGTTGAGGGGGAGTACCGCAACGCATACGTATTTCTGCCTAGAGCGATAAAAGAAACGCGATCAGGTCGTCAAGCTGCTGCTCGGTCAGATCAGCGGCGACGCTGTGGATCGGGTCGGTACGGGTGAGCACTTCTTCGATAGTCTGGGCGACGCCGTCGTGCATGTAGGGTGCGCTCGCCCACAAGCCGCGCAGCGAGGGCGTGTCGAACGCCTCGTACTGCTCCAGCGAAAATGCCGCGCCCGCCAGGTTGTGCGGCTGCTGGTCGGTGTACAGCGGCGGCGCGTGACAGCTACAGTCGGGCGAGCCGCTCATGAACAGGGTCATGCCGCGCTGCGCCGCTTCGCTTAACGAGCCGTCCGGCATCCGGTAGGGACTCGCCCAGGCTTGCAGCGAGGCGACGTAAGCCGTCAGCGCGTCCAGGTCGGCGGAGCGCCCGGCGTCCTGTTCGTCGGTCGTCGCGTCGAACGCCCCGGCGATCAGCCCGTCGCCCAGCATGACGTGGCGAATCTGATCCTCGATGGTGTCCTGCAGCTCGTCCATGTCGCCCGCCCAGTTGTAGGGCGGCAGCCCGGCAGCGCCGCCCAGCGCCGGGGTGTTGCGCGGTCCGCTGCGGAAATTGATCCAGGTGCGCGCGTCCGCCCCGCCGTCGAGGTGGCAGGTGGCGCAGCTAATCGCGCCGTCGCTCATCTCCGGCGACAGCGCGCGCTGAAACAGCACCTTGCCGCGCAGCAGTTCGGCGTCGAGCGGGATGTCCGTCAGCTTGATCGTATCCGTGACCTGATTGCTGACCGTGCTGATCACCGAGACCGTGCCGTCGAGCGCGTTGAGGGCGTACACCCGCTCGCCATCCAGCCAGACGCCGGTGGGATTCGCGCCCACCGGGACGTGCGCCAGCAGTTGGTTGGCGTCCAGATCGATCACGCGCACGGCGTCGCTGCCCGCCAGCGCCACGTAGAGCAGGCGTCCGTCGGGCGAGACGGCGGCGTCGGCGGGCATGTTGACCGCGCCGTCCAGCGCCGAAATCGTCAGCCGCGCGGCGCGGTCGCCGATCATGTGGGCGGTATCCAGCACCGTAACGACCGGAAACCAGTCCTGCATGTACTGCAGCGAGACGAGGGCGAGACCCGTGCGCGTCTGCGGGATGTAGGCGCGCCGACCGTCCGGCGACAGGATGATCGCCCGCGCCAGATTGCCGTCCGGCTCGGCGTTGACCGTGCCGACTACGAAGGGCGTGCGCTCGACGTTGACGACCGTCACCGTCCCGCTGTACTGGTGGGTCACCAGCAGCCAGTTCCCGCTCAGCGCCAGCCCGGTCGGCGCGTCCGGCACGCTGACCCGGTACAACACTTCCTGCGTCTCCAGATCGACTACGGCGATCTGGTCGTCGGCGAAGCACGCAGACATACGCCCGCCGCCCGTCGGTGACGACGCCGTAGGGCATGTGTCCGACCGGATAAGTTGCTTGCAAACGGCGATCCGCCAGCGAGATGGCTGCCAGCGCGTTATCGCCCCACAGCGTCACCAGCGCGCTTTCGCCGTCCGGGCTGATGGCGACGGTGCGCGGATTACCCCCGACGTGAATTTCCGCCAGCGCGCGCAGCGATTGCGTATCCACCAGCGTCACGCTGGCGCTGTCCGGGTTGACCGTGACCAGCGTATCGCCAGAGACCGCCAGCGGCTTGCTCGACTGGCTGTCCGTCAGCGGCGGCAGGGCGGGCAGCGGCACGGGCGAGGCAATCGGCGTCAGGATCAGCGGCACGGGCGTGATCTCGGTGGTCGGCGTCGGCGTGTAGACGGCGGGCTGGTTCAGCGTGATCGGGGCACTGCTGCATCCCGCCAGCCAAACCAGCAGGACGAGCGCCGCGCCGAGGTCGCAGAGATAGCGTCTCATGATCCCAGCACCACCGTTTCCTGCGCCATCAGCAGGTCGGGTGTGTCCCAGCCTTTCTGCTCCATCAGGTCGATAAAGGCGCGGCGCAGCAGCAGGCGCGCTTCGATTGTGACCTCGCTCCCAGCGGCGGGCGCGCGAAACTGATAACTGGACTGGTCGGTGGCGAGCGCCGCGATCCGGTTGTCGCTGACGAGGCGAGTCTGCCGCCAGTAGGCGTAGGTCGGCGTCTCGCCGGTGTAGTAGTCCGCCAGGATTTTGGCGTAGAGCACGCCGGGCAGCCCGGCGTAATGCCCGCTGGCGCGGTCGCCGACGCCGCCCCACGCGGGGATCGTCGCGCCGTCGATCAGGGCGAGCGGCTGACCGTCCGCGCCGCGCGCCTCGACCAGCAGGATCAGGTTGCGCAGCGGGTTGTCGGTGGGGATGTCGTGCCCCGCCCCGGTATTGGTCACCTTGACCGTGACCGCCAGCACGTCGCCGCTCACCCCGGCTTCGACCGCCAGTTCCGCCGTCTGCTGTAAGAGCGCGCGGTCGGCTGCGCCGGGCATCCGGTGGCTGAAGATCGTTTGCGCGTCGCGCTCCGGCTACGTAGCTCGTGACATCCGGCGGCAGTTGGACGAACTGCGTCTCGCCCAGGTGCGGCATGTGGCAGTCCTGGCAGGTCTTGCCGCTTTCGGGGTCGCTGTAGGGGCTGGCGAGCCATTCGCCGAAGCTGTTGTAGATCGAGACGCCCCAGAACGTCCCGGTGTGGCAGGCGGCGCAGAACTGGCTCTGGTTCTGAAGCGGCGAGTAGGTATCTTCGCCCGGCACGTCGTTCAAGGGACCGAGGAAAACCTGCTCGTCGGCAGCCGGACGCAGGAACTCAATCGACTGGACGCCGGGCAGATGCGGCGACGGCAGCCCGTCCGCGCCCAGCTTCACGCCGGAGACCTTGTGGCAGAAGTCGCAGGTGATCCCCTCCTGCGCCACGCCCTCCGCCAGATTGGGATTCGCCTGATACAGCCTATCCAGCGCCAGAATCGGGACGTGACAGTTAGCGCAGACGCCCGTTTCGTCGGGGAAGTCGAGGCGAAAGCCCGCTCCCGCCGCATCCTGACCCAGCGACGGCGCGACCGGCACGTTAATCCCCAGCGCGGCGTCGAAGCGATAGGTGGTCGGCGTGCCCGTTTCGCCGTCGAGGGTCGTGCCGTTGTACAGCGACAGGAAGCGCGGGTTGACCGCCGCGCCGGAGTGGGCGTCCGCCAGCCATTCGTCCAGCGGCATCGAGGTTTCCGGCGTGGTCGGTTGATCCGCGTGGCAGCGCGCGCAGGCGAACGGATTGCTCGCGTCCAGTAGCGGGCTGATGAACGAGTAGTCGGCGTTGTCTTCGGTTGGAAGGCGGCGCAGGTTCAGGGTGAGGTCGCCGGATGACGACGGCTGCCCGACCGTCGTGTAGTAGCCGGGCGCCCAGGCGGTGACGTGGGCGTCGGCGCTCGCGCCTTCGACGGGCAGCGCGAACGCGCCGTCCGCGTCAGTCGTCGTGAAATCGGCTGCGCCCTGCACGCGGACAACTGCTCCCGCGACCGCCATGTCTCCCGCGAAGACGGCGCCCCGGATCACAGCCGGATGGAGACGCGCCCACGCGGCAGTGATTAAGAAGATGGCTCCGACGCTGACCAGCAGCAGAAAGCCGAGCGCTAAGCCGAGCGCTCGCTTGTGTTTGGCGATCATTATTCGAGGGCGCAGACCATTCTCAAGCCGATACCTTCCGCCAGTTCCGAACGTCTGCATCTGTGGGGAGCGGGGCTTCTGACGGGTCAGCCAGATGAAGCGTTCTCGTGTTGGCTCTGGCAGTCCGGACTATACCATGATCGCGGGAAAGCACTTCCGCGAACGCGGTGAGAATCGCCAACTCATGATTTTTGACACGAAAAGGGGGTGACGTTGCTCACGGCGCTGCTGTGAGTCAGCCCGGCGACTCCATCGCAATCCGCAGCGCCGGGTCGGCGGTCAGCCGCGCGACGAGCGACTCGTCGAGCGCGGTTTCGCCGGGGATCACTTCGATGCGGTCGGGGCGTCCGCCGTGCAGCAGGTCGAAGGCGTAGTTGATGTGCGTCAGCGCGTCCGCCGCCGCCGGATTCTGAAACGTGGGCAGGTTCGTGTAGCGGGCGATCTCGTCGTCCCAGGTGACGCGCACGAACCACCAGTTCAGCCCGTCGGACTGCGCCGGATAGGGGTCTTCGTTGAGGGCGGAAGCAGGGGTCAGCTTGCGCGCCCACAGCAGGACGAGCAGGGCGATCTGGTCGTGGCTGACCACGTCGTCCGACGCGACGATCAACGGGTGCGCCAGCGGCAGATGGTAGCCCGCGTCCGGTCCGTAGGTCGTCAGGATGCGATCCGCCAGCGTCAGCGTCAGGCGCATCTTGCTGGCGAGCTGCGGGATCGTGTTCAGCTCGGCGATCTTCTCCTGAAACGTCGCCGCGTCGCGGTGCAGCACCATCCGGCTGTGATCGCTGATCCAGCCGACGGCGTTCTTCAGCCCCAGCGACGCCCCCGCCAGCACGTGCTTGCCCAGACGCGGCAGATTGACGATGTGATCGACCCGATCCAGAATTTCGGCGACCTGCAAATCGCTGCCCCAGTGATGCTCGACCGCCGGGACGCCGGGGACATAGGCGCGCTCGAACGGGACTTCTTCAAAGCAGTGGATGGTCGCGCCTGTCGCTTCCGCCGCCGCCAGCAGCCCGTTTTTCTGCATGTTGGCGCGGGTAGAGCCAATCGTTTCGTCCGCCAGGTGGCGCACGTACTGCGCGCCGCTCATATCGCCCACGTAGACCGTGCCCGCGCCGGAGTCTTTGAGCAGGCGCACCACGCCCTCCAGCACGGCGGGCGAAGTCACCGAGGGCGGTCCGTAGTCCGAATTGCTGGCGACCTTGACGAACACTGAATCGCCCTGCCGCAGCCAACTGAAATCGCTAACCGCCCGCATGGCGTTCTGGACGGCGTCGGTCGTCGTGGTCTGCGCCGGGTCGAAGCTGTGGAGGTGAACGGACTGCGTGATGTTGAACCGGTAGGACGCGGGCAGAACCGTCTTGCTGCTCAGCAGGGACGCCAGCGTCGCGCCCGTTATGCCGAGAAATCGCCGCCGGGATATTTTGTCGTGGGGATTTGCCATCGTCTGGTGCTTTATAGGACGAACTCAATCGACGCTATTTTAACATTTTGCCCGGCAGGATGCGATAACCCTCCAAGCGGTCACCCCCTCATCGGTTGGGAAACAACTCTCGCCACAGCGCGAACAGGGCAGCCGCGTAAGCGCCGCGCGTTTTCGGGCTGCGCTCGGCGGCGGTGCGGATCAGGTGGTTGCGGCGCGCCGCCCGTAACAGGGCTTCGCGCTGCTTCCGGTTGACGGGGTTCGTATCGGTGTTCATGTCGCTGTTCATGCCAGTCCTCGTGATGCTGCTGCCGTACATCCATACAGTAGCGCCACAGGCGGGTGGGCTGTCACCTATCCGGGAGGGGGGAATTGAGGGGGGATTCGCAGGTCGGGCGAAGCTCGCCTGATGTCGATGGCGTCAACAAGTGCTGTTTATCACGGGGTATTGTGACACTACGCATCAAAGCCGCGCCCCCGTGCCACGCTATACTGAGATTAGTAAAACAAAAATAGCAGGTACTAGGCGCGTGTTTATACAGCGCGATTTTTTGTTCTTCCCCTTCGATTGTTTCCCCCGGCAGTGTGTTCCACAGGTCGTCTGGTTAAGGCTGCGCAATATTCCGGTGCCAATCGGCACGACCTTTTGCTCATTTCATGAAACTAAAATTTCAGGAGGCAGCTAGATGGAAAAGCGTATTTTTAACATCAACGGCGTCAATAGGACGGTTGTTGTCGATCCGCAAGCTACGCTGGGCGACGTTCTGCGCAAGCAGTTGTTGCTGACCGGCACCAAAGTGTCATGCAATGACGGTCACTGCGGTGCGTGCTCGGTGATAGTGGACGGCAAGGTCACGCTGGCGTGCATCACCAAGATCGACCGCGTGCCCGAAAACGCCGAGATCATCACGGTCGAGGGCATCGGGCAGCCCGGCAATCTGCACCCGATCCAGGCGGCGATGATGGCGCACGGCGCGGCGCAGTGCGGCTTCTGCACGCCCGGCTTCGTGGTCTCGACCAAAGCGCTGCTCGACCGGAATGACAGCCCGACCCGCGACGAGGTGCGCGCCTGGTTCACCCAGCATCACAACGCCTGCCGCTGCACGGGCTACAAGCCGATTGTCGATGCGGTGATGGATGCCGCCTCGGTGCTGCGCGGCGAGAAGACGCTGGAAGACCTGTATTTCAAGATGCCCGCCGACGGACGCATCTGGGGCAGCCGCTATCCGCGCCCGACCGCCGAGCAGAAGGTCACCGGCACGCTCGACTATGGTCAGGACCTCGGTCTGAAGATGCCGCCGGACACGCTGCAACTGGCGCTGGTGCAGGCGAAAGTCTCGCACGCCAACATCCTCTCCATCGACACGTCCGAAGCGGAGAAGATGCCGGGCGTCGTCAAGGTCGTCACGCACAAGGATGTCCAGGGCAGGAACCGCATCACCGGGCTGATCACCTTCCCGACCAACAAGGGTGACGGCTGGGATCGCCCGATCCTGTGCGATACGAAGGTCTTCCAGTACGGCGACGCCATCGCCATCGTCTGCGCGGACACCATCAGAACAGGCGAAAGCGGCGGCTGAAAAAGTGAAGGTCGAGCTGGAAGAACTGCCCGCCTACATGAGCGCGCCCGCTGCGATGGCGCCCGACGCTATCGAGATTCACCCCGGCACGCCCAACGTCTACTACGAGCAGAAGATCGCCAAGGGGCAGGACACGGCGCCGATCATGAAGGACGCCGCCTACGTCGTTGAGGACAGCTTCTACCTGCAGCGCCAGCCGCACCTGACCATCGAAAGCGACATGGGTTTCGCCTATTTCGACGCGCAGGAGCGCCTGACAATTCACTCCAAGTCCATCGGGCTGTACCTGCACCACGCCATGATCGCGCCCGGTCTCGGCATCGAGCCGGAGAAGCTGCGTCTCGTGCAGAATCCGGCGGGCGGCACCTTCGGCTACAAGTTCTGCCCGACGATGGAAGCGCTGCTCGGCGTGGCGTGCATGGCAACTCATCGCCCGGTCTATCTGGAGTACGATTACCAGCAGTTCATGACTTACACGGGCAAGCGCTCCCCATTCTTCGTCGACCTGAAGCTGGCGGCGGACGAGGATGGCAAGCTCGTGGCGATGGAAAGCGACTGGATCGTCGATCACGGTCCCTATTCCGAATTCGGCGACCTGCTGACGCTGCGCGGCGCGCAGTTCATCGGCGCGGGCTACAACATCCCCAACATTCGCGGTGCGGGGCACACGGTCTGCACCAACCACGCCTGGGGCGCGCCCTTCCGCGCCTATGGATCGCCGCAGGCATACCTCGCCTCCGAAAGCCTGATGGACGAACTGGCGGAGAAGATGGGCATCGACCCGCTGGAACTCCGCTATAACAACGTCTATCGTCCCGGCGACACCACGCCGACCGGACAGGAGCCGGAAGTCTATTCGCTCCCGCAGATGCTCGACGAACTGCGCCCGCTCTACAAGGAAGCCAAAGCCAAAGCGCAGCGCGAATCGACGCCGGAGAACAAGAAGGGCGTCGGCATTGCGATTGGCATCTATGGCAGCGGTCTCGACGGCGTGGATGGCGCGGAAGCCAAAATCGAACTGGTGAAGGACGGCGTGATCGTCTACGCCACCTGGCAGGATCACGGTCAGGGCGCGGACATGGGCGTGCTTGGCACGGCGCACGAAGCGCTGCGCCCGCTGGGGCTGCGCCCCGATCAGATTCACCTGGCGCTCAACGACACGGCGACCGCTCCGAACGGCGGTCCGTCCGGCGGCAGCCGCAGCCAGGTCGTCATCGGCAACGCCATCAAGAACGGCTGCGAGCAGTTGGTCGCGGCGCTGCGCAAGCCGGAGGGCACCTTCCGCAGCTACGACGAGATGGTCGCCGAGGGGCTGCCGCTGGAGTACAACGGCAAGTGGGCTGCCTCGATGAACAGCAACTGCGACGAGAACGGGCAGGGCAGACCCTTCGCGGTCTACATGTACGGCGTGTTCATGGCGGAAGTCAGCGTCAACACGAAGACGGGCAAGACGAGCGTCGAGGGCATGACGCTCATGGCGGACATTGGCAAGATCAACAACCGCCTCGTCGTGGATGGGCAGATTTACGGCGGCTTGGCGCAGGGTATCGGCTTGGCGCTCTCCGAAGACTTCGAGGACATCGAAGCGCACAACAACATGCGCGGCGCGGGCATCCCGTTCGCCCGTGACATCCCGGATAAGCTGGATATTCACTACTTCGAGACCCCGCGCGCGAACGGTCCCTTCGGCGCGGCGGGCGTGGGCGAGCTGCCGCTGACTTCGCCGCATGTCGCCATCATCAACGCGATCTACAACGCGACTGGCGTGCGTATTCGTCACCTGCCCGCGCGTCCGGAGAAGGTGCTGGATGCGCTGATGGAACTGGAACCAGCGCCCGTGTTGTAAGCGCGAATCATGTATTCAATTTCGGTGGACGGCACTCCCAAAGAGTGTCGTTCACCGATTTGGGCGGATGCATCGATACAGAAGGCTCGTCTATCGAGGATTTTCGATGGCTGTCATCGACGATTTACTGTCAGGCGCGCAATCCGGCGCGTCGGATTTCCCAGTACGCGACGTACTGGTCGGATTATATTGGACGGCGGTCTCACGGGCGGCACGTGGGACTCGCCGCGACACCGGCGGATACGCGCTGCTGCCGCGCGACCGAAATCGACGGAGTCGGGGGGCTGCATCGCCGCTCGATTAACGAGCTGGTCGCGCTGACGCAATCGGCGCATCCGCTCGAAGTGAGCATCGGCATGGCGGCGCTCAACTCGCTGATCGACGTGGACGAAGACGACGGTGTGGAACTGAACGTGCGCGATCTGCTGCTCGAACGCGGGCGCGGCAAGACGGTTGTCACCGTTGGGCACTTCCCCTTCACCGATGCGCTGCGCAAGGCTGCGGCGCGCCTGTGGGTTCTGGAACTGGAGCCGAAGGACGACGATCAGCCTGCCGAAGCCGCGCCGGACTTGATCCCGCAGGCGGACGTGATCGGCTTGACGGCATCCACGCTGCTCAACGGGACGTTTGACGCGCTGGCGCGTCTGTTCCCGCCGGGGGCAGTCGTGGCGATGCTGGGTCCGAGCACGCCCTTAAGCCGCGTGCTGTTCGACTACGGCGTCACGATCCTGGGCGGCGTCCTGGTGCGCGACCCGGAGACGGCGTTCCGCTACGTCGGGCAGGGGTCGTCGCTGCACGGCGTTCCCGGCATCCAGCGCTTGACGATGGCGAAACAAAGCGTAGAAGCAGCGACATGGATCAGATAGAGCTGCGGGCGCTGGAAGAAAAGTGCATTCAGGAATGCGCGCCGCCCTGCACGGCTGCCTGCCCCGTTCACGTCGACGCGCGCGGGATGCTCGCCGAAATCGCGCGTGGGGATTTCTCCGCCGCGCTCAAGCTCTACAGGAAAGCCGTCCCCTTCCCCGGAATCATCTGCCGCATCTGCGATCATCCCTGTCAGGACGTGTGCAAATACGGCGAAATTGGCGATCACATCGCTATCCGCGCGCTCGAACGCGCCGCCGTCGAGCACGGCGAGCCGTCCGCTGAAAAGACGCGCCCGCTGCCCAAACGCAGGGGGCGGGTCGCCATCATCGGCGGCGGCATGAGCGGCTTGACCGCCGCCTACGATCTGGCGCGCAAAGGCTACGCGCTGACGATTTTCGAGGCGGGCGAACAGTTGGGCGGCGGTCTGTGGAAGATCGACCGCGATTACCTGCCCGCCTGGGTGATTCAGGGCGACCTCGAAGCGATCAACCGCCTCAATCTGGACGTGCGCCTCAACACGCCGATCACTCAGGAACTGCGCGACCTGCGCCAGGAATTCGACGCGATCTACATTGCCGTCGGTCCGCAGGCGGACGACGCCTTCGACCTCGACGTGGACGAGTACGGCGTCATCAAAGTCGACCCCGTGACCTTCGCCACCAGCATGGACGGCGTCTTCGCGGGCGGCGGCTTGCTGTGGGGCGGCGAAATGCACTCCTCGATCACCTCGATTTCCGAGGGGCGGCGCGCGGGCATCTCGATAGACCGCTACATGCAGCGCGTCTCGCTGACCGCCTCGCGCGTCAACGAGGGATCGCACGCCTCGTGCCTGTACACCAATCTGCAAGGCATCGAGCCGGAGCTGATGATCGAAGTCCCGTACTCCGCCGAGAGCTACATCGCGGAGGAAGCGGTCTTCGAGGCGAAGCGCTGCCTGCAATGCGAATGTATGGAGTGCGTCAAGGTCTGCGAGTATCTGAAGGCATACGGGCGCTATCCGCGCCGCTACGTGCGCGAAATTTACAACAACCTGTCGATTGTCAAAGGCACGCGCTACGCCAACGGCTTCATCAATTCGTGCAGCCTGTGCGGGCTGTGCGCCGAAGTCTGCCCGGAAGGTCTCGACATGGGCGCCGTCAACCTCGACGCGCGCCGCGCGATGGTGGCGCAGCAGCGGATGCCGCTCTCCGCGCACGATTTCGCCCTGCGCGACATGCAGTTCAGCAACAGCGACCACTTTGCGCTGGCGCGCAACCGCCCCGGCGCAGCCACCAGCGATTACGTCTTGTTCCCCGGCTGCCAGCTCAGCGGGTCGTCGCCCGAACACGTCGAGAAGGTCTACGCTTATCTCACCGATACGCTGCCGGATAAGAACGTCGGGCTGATGCTCGGCTGCTGCGGCGCTCCGGCGAACTGGGCGGGGCGAACCGATCTGTTTGACGCCACACTGGCGCGCTGGCGCGATCAGCTTCACGCGCTGGGCGACCCCGCCGTCGTGCTGCCCTGCTCAAGCTGCTATCAGGTCTTCAAAACCTCTCTGCCGGAGGTCGAGATCGTCTCGCTGTGGGACTTCTACGATCAGCATGGGCTGCCGGTCGACGCGCGGGCGTCCGATCAGGTCGTCGCCATTCACAACTCCTGCACGACGCGCCACGAGAGCCACATTCACGACAGCGTGCGCCGCGTCGTCCAGCAGCTTGGCTACCAGATCGAGGAGCTGGCGCTCAGCCGCGAGCGAACCGCCTGCTGCGGCTACGGCGGTCACATGTCGCTGGCGAACCCTGCTCTTGCCCGGAAAGTCGTCCAGCGGCGCATCGCCGAGAGCGAAGCGGATTACGTCACCTACTGCGCCATGTGCCGCGACTTCTTCGCGGCGCAGGGCAAGCGCGCGCTGCACATCCTCGACCTGATCTATGCCCCGGACGTGGAGACGCAGGCGGCGCGGCGCAGCCCCGGCTATTCGCAGCGCCACGAAAACCGGGCGCGCCTCAAGCGCAGGCTGCTGAAAGAAATCTGGGGAGAAGCGATGGACGAAACGCAGCCCTACGAATCGATCCAATTGAACATCGCCGAGGACGTGCAGGCGCGGCTGGAAGCGCGGCTGATTCTGGTCGAGGACATTCAGCGCGTCATCGAGTACGCCGAGCGCACCGGGCGCAGGCTGCTCAACCGCGAGACCGGGCGCTATCTGGCGTATTTCAAGCCGACCAGCGTCACCTACTGGGTGGAATATCTGCCCGAAGGCGAGGCGTTCACCGTCTTCAACGCCTACAGCCACCGCATGGAAGTCCCCGGAAGCGGACTGTCAAGCGGGCAGTCATGAGCGAACACGATCACGCCCACGACGCGCCCGTCTGGATGTGCGCCAACTGCAATATCCCGCTGGAAACCGCGCAGGTCGACGTGGCGTACCTCGGCAACGCTTTCCCGGTCGATCTGCTCAAATGCCCGCGCTGCGGGCTGGTGCTGATCCCCGAAGACCTGGCGCTGGGTAAAATGGCGGACGTGGAACAGCAGCTTAGAGGACAAGTGACGGGCTGATGTCGTGAGCGCCGGCGAGCGAATCCGCATTTACGAGCAAAGCTGCGTGCGCGAGGCGGTCGGCGAGGCGATTCGACCGGGCGGGCTGGCGCTCACCGAGCGGGCGCTGGCGTTCTGCGCCCTGCCCGCTGGCGCGCGCGTGCTCGACGTGGGCTGCGGCGCGGCGGTATCCGTCGAGCATCTCATTGCGCGCTTTCAGTTCGCCGCAGTCGGGATCGATCCGTCGGCGCTGCTGCTGCGAACCGGGCGTTCGCGTAACCCGGCGCTCCCGCTGGCGCAGGCGTCCGGCGAATGGCTGCCCATCGGCGGCGCGCAGGTCGATGCGCTGCTGGCGGAGTGCAGCCTGTCGCTCATGCCGGACATGGATCGCGCGCTGGAGCGAGTTCCGGCGCGTGCTGCGACCGGGCGCTCACCTGATCCTGAGCGATCTCTACGCCCGCGACGCGGACGGCGCGGCGGCGCTGCACCGGCTGCCTATCGCCTCCTGCCTCAGCGGCGCGGTCGCGCAAGAGACGCTGATCGAGCGCGTGCGGGCGCACGGCTTCGCCGTCGAGTTGTGGGAAGACCACACCGATGCGCTGAAGCTGTTCGCCGCCCGCCTGATCTGGTCGCAGGGGTCGCTGTCGGAGTTCTGGTGCCGCGCGGCTTCCCGCGCCGACCCGTCGGACATTCAGGCGGCGGTCGCCCGCTCACGACCGGGCTACTATCTGCTGATCGCCCGGAAAATGCAACGCGGCTCGCAGGAGACGGAGGATCACGATGAGCGATCTTGATCGCATGAGCGAATTGAGACAGCAGGGCTTCTTTTGCAGCCAGATTTTGATGATCCTCGCCCTGGAATTGCAGGGCAAAGACAACCCTGACCTCGTGCGGGCGATGGGCGGGCTGGCGGGTGGCTTGGGCTTCACGGGCGAAACCTGCGGCGCGCTGACCGGCGGCGCATCCCTGCTGGGGCTGTACGCCGGGCGCGGCACGCCCGAAGACGACGACAGCCCGCAGCTCAATTTCATGATCGAGGACTTGGTCCGGTGGTTCAAGGACGGCTACGGACGCGAATACGGCGGCATCCGCTGCGACGAGATCGTCGGGGACGGCGGGCGCTACATGGCGACGCGCTGCCCGCTGATGGTCGCCGGGACGTTCCAGAAAGTGAAAGACTTGCTGGTCGAACAGGGCTTCGATCTGGCGGGATCAGATGATGATTGACGAGGCGCAGGTCATCTCGACGACCGAGAGCGTCTGCCCCGTCTGCCTGACTCGCATTCCGGCGCAGCGCGTGCGTCTGGGCGGCGACGTGTATCTGCGCAAGACCTGCCCGCAGCACGGCGCGTTTCAGACCATTCTCTGGCGCGGCACGCCGGATTATGAGACGTGGGTCAGACCGAAGATTCCCGCCTACCCGGAACGCCCGTTTACGCTCGCCCGTCGCGGCTGCCCGTTCGACTGCGGTCTGTGCGCGGATCATCGCCAGCAGACCTGCACGGCGCTGCTCGAAGTCACGCAGCGCTGCGATCTGCGCTGCCCGTTCTGCTTCGCTTCTGCGGGCGTTCAGCCGCCGCCTGATCCCGATATGGAGACCATCGAATTCTGGTTCGGGCGCTTGCTGGAGTCCGGCAGCTTCGCCAACATTCAACTGTCCGGCGGCGAGCCAACCATACGCGACGACCTGCCGGAGATCGTGGCGCTGGGGCGGTCGCTGGGCTTCAACTTCATTCAACTGAACACCAACGGCGTGCGCCTTGCCCGCGATGCCGCCTACGTGGCGCGGCTCAAACAGGCGGGCTTATCGTCGGTGTTCCTGCAATTCGACGGCACGTCCGACGCCGTTTACAGGACCATGCGCGGCGTCAGGCTGCTCGACCGCAAGCGCGCCGCCATCGCCGCCTGCGCCGCGAACGACCTGAGCGTGGTGCTTGTCCCGACGCTCGTGCCCGGCGTCAACACCGACGATCTGGGCGGCATCATCCGCTTCGCGCTGGAACACTTCCCGACCGTGCGCGGCGTCCACTTCCAGCCGGTCAGCTATTTCGGGCGCTACCCCAAGCCGCCCACCGACGCGGATCGCATCACCATCCCGGAGATCATGCGCGCCGTCGAAGTCCAGACGAACGGCTTAATCCGGGCGGAGCATTTCACCACGTCCGGCTGCGAGAACGCGCTCTGTTCGCTGCACGGCAATTTCGTCGTCATGCCGGATGGCGCGCTGCGCCCCTGGACTCAGCGCCAGTCGAATGGCTGCTGCACGCCGCAGCCCGCCGCCGAAGGCGCGGAGAAGTCGCGCCGCTTTGTGGCGCAGTTCTGGTCGGCGAGCAGCGGCACGGTTTCCATCGACAGCATCGGCGAGTTCAGTCAGTGGGAGGTTTTTCTCGCCCGCACCAAAACGCACACCTTCTGCATTTCGGGTATGGCGTTTCAGGATGCCTGGAGCCTCGACCTGGAGCGCCTGCGCGACTGCTGCATTCACACCGTCAGCCCCGACGGTCGTCTCATTCCCTTCTGCGCCTACAACCTCACCAGCCAGTCCGGGCGCGCCATTTATCGCGGGCAGATTCCGGTGACGGTGCCATGAGACGAACGCCGCTTGACGCCTGGATCGCCCACAAGATCGGGCGCGCGGGGCAGGTGATCACCCGCGCCGACGTGGTGGAATACCAACTGGCGAAGCTGGGCGATACGCTGCGGCTGGTTCGGGAGCAAAGTCGGTTTTATCGCAAGCATCTCGCCGACGTGCCCCGCGATTTGACCAGCCTCGCCGATTTGACGCGCCTCCCGTTCACGACGGCGGACGACATCCGCAGCAATCCGCAGCAATTCGTGTGCGGCTCGCAGGATGCGATTCGGCGCGTGGTGACGCTTGAGAGTTCGGGCACGACCGGCAGACCCAAGCGCATTTACTTCACGCGCGACGATCAGGAACTGACCGTCGATTTCTTCCGCGCCGGCATGTCCACCTTCACCGACCCCGGCGACCGCGTGTTGATCCTGCTGCCCGGCGAAACGCCCGGCAGCGTGGGCGATCTGCTGGCGGCGGCGCTGGAACGGCTGGGCGCGGTTCCCGTCAAGCATGGTCCCGTGCGCGATGCCGCCGCGACGCTGGACGTGATCCGCCGCAGCCGCATCAACGGGATCGTCGGCGTGCCGACGCACGCGCTCGCCCTCGCCCGCCCGCCAGATCAGCCGGGTCAGCCGATGCCCCGGCTCAAAAGCGCGCTGCTCTCGACCGATCACGTGCCGGATGCGATCAGGCGCGCGCTGGAAAGCGCCTTCGGCTGCGCCGTCTACAATCACTACGGCATGACCGAGATGGGCTTAGGCGGCGGGGTCGAGTGTGAGGCGCGGCGCGGCTATCACCTGCGCGAAGCCGACATGCTGTTTGAAGTGGTCGATCCGGTGACCGGGCTGCCGCTGCCGGATGGAGAATACGGCGAAGTCGTGTTCACCACGCTGACGCGGCGCGGAATGCCGCTGATCCGCTATCGCACCGGGGATGTGAGCCGCTTCATCCCGGCGAGCTGCCCGTGCGGGACGAGCCTGAAATTGCTGGAAACCATCCGCTATCGCCTCGACGGGCGCGTCCCGGTCGGCGCGGGCTTTCTGACGATGGCGGACCTTGACGAAGCGTTGTTCGCCGTCGAGGGCGTGCTCGATTTCCGGGCGAGCGTCGAAGACGAGCGCGGGCGCGACTGCCTGACTCTCCAGATCAGGTGGGTCGATCACGAGGACGCAGACGCGGCGCTCGACGCGCTTCATGCCGCCGTCCCGCTTGCCCGGCAGATGGCGGTTCGCATTCAGTCGGTGGATGCGTTTGCGGCGAGCATGGCGAAGCGCGCCATCGCCGACGCGAGAGGGAAAAGCGAATAGCGCAAAGCCTGCGTGCGCCTCAGTTTCCCGCCGCTTCCTCTTCGACCGGCTGCAAGGCTTGGGCAGCCTTGTCTCGGAACGGATAGGCGATCCGGTAGTGACCCGCGCCGACGGTCAGTTCCACGCCCGCGCCGACCTGCTCGCCGTCGCGCAGCGGCTGACCGTTGATCGACACCTCGCCGAGCAGCGCATCGGGGAGTACAACCCGCGCCGAGGCGTTGAAGGGCACGGCGATTTCGACGGTAAGCTGCCCCGCGTCGTCCAGACGCCAGCCGCTTTCGTACACGCCCGCCGCCGAGTGGTAGCGCGCTTTCGCCCATTGCAGTGATGGATCGGGCTTGGGCGCGATGCAGGCGTGGCGGAATCCGGTCGCGCCGTCCTCGCCCGAAGACGGGTTCAGCCCGCACATATCGCGGTACATCCATTCGACAATCGAGCCGTAGGCGTAGTGGTTGAGCGAGTTCATGCCCGTCGAGCTGATCGAGCCGTCGGGGTTGAGCGAGTTCCAGCGCTCCCAGATGGTCGTCGCGCCCAGATTGACGGCGTACAGCCACGACGGGTAATCCTCGTTGAGCAGCAGCGATAGGCGAGGTCGTTCGCGCCGATATTCGAAAGCACGCGGCACAGATAGGGCGTGCCGACGAAGCCCGTGCGCAGATGCTTGTTGTCCTCGTTGAGCCGCGCGATCAGGTCGCTCTGCACCCGCTCGCGGTACGAATCCGGCACGAGATCCATGAACAGCGCCAGCGCGTAGCCCGTCTGCGTCGGGATCGCCAGCCGTCCGGTCGCGGTGAAATACTCCTCCTGAATCGCCGCCTTGATCTCGGCAGACAGGCGTGCGTAGGCGGCGGCTTGGGCGGTCTTGCCGAGCACGGCGGCGGCTTGCGCCACCAGCCGCGCCGAATAGCAGTAGAACGCCGACGCGATGAAGTCCTGGGGCGTGCCGCCCTTGCGCGAAGTCGGATCGCTGGCATCCAGCGACAGCCAGTCGCCGAAATGCTCGCCTTCCGTCCACAGCCGCCTGCCGCCGGACAACTCGTCGATGTCCCGGATGTAATCCACCCAGGCGCGCATACTCTCGAACTGCTGCTCCAGAATGGCGACATCACCGTAGAACTCGTAGACGTTCCAGGGCAGGATGGTCGCCACGTCGCCCCAGGCGCTGGATCCGCCGCGCGGCAAATTCGCCATCGGCACGATGTGCGGCACCATCCCGCCGGTTTTGGTCTGCTCTTTGCCCAGGTCGTAGGCGTATTTGGCGAAGAAAGCCGCTGCGTCCATGTTGAAGCAGGCGGTGCCGGAGAAGATTTGCGCGTCGCCTGTCCAGCCCAGCCGCTCGTCGCGCTGCGGGCAGTCGGTCGGGATGTCGAGGAAATTGCCCTTCTGCCCCCACATCGCGTTCTTGAACAACTGGTTGACTTTCTCGTTCGAGGTCTCAATCTCGCCGGTGATGTCCATCCGCGAGTAGATCACGCAGCCCGTGAAATCGTCGAGGCGGAGGTCGCCCACCCAGCCGGAGATTTTGACGTAGCGGAAGCCGTAAAAGGTGAAATACGGCTCGACCAGCGCGTCCGTGCCGTCGGCGATGTAGGTGTATTCCGCCTTCGCCGTGCGCAGGTTGTCGCGGAAGAAGTTGTCCTCTTGCAGCACCTCGCCGAACTGGAGGTAGATGCGCGTCCCGGCGGGCGCATTCGTTCGGAAGCGCAGCCAGCCCGTCATGTTCTGCCCCATGTCCAGCACCGTCTCGCCTGCGGGCGTGTGGATCAGCGCGGCAGGCTTGATCGTCTCGTTGATGCACACCGGCAGCGACCGTCTGGCTTCCAGCCGCGTCATGTCGATGGCGATGGGCTTGACGGCGAAGGCTTTGCCGGGCATGGGCACGACCTTCGTCATCCGCGCGTCGTAGGTCTCGCCGTCGAAGATGCTGCTCTCGATGACCGGGGAGGGCTGCGCCTGCCACGACGAATCGCTGCCGACGATCCGCTCGTCGCCGTTTTCCAGCGTGATGCGCAGCTCGCACAGCAGCGCGAAGCGGTCGCCGTAGAAATCGACGCTGCCGCCGTCCGCGCCGTAGCGCCCCTTGTACCAGCCGTTGCCGAGCATGACCGACACCAGATTCGCGCCAGCCGCAAGCTGATCGGTGATGTCGAAGGTCTGGTACTGAATCCACTGGTCGTAGGCGTTGCAGTCGGGCGTGAAGTATTCGTCCCCGACCTTCTGCCCGTTCAGCTCGAAGTGATACAGACCCAGCCCGCAGATGTACGCCCGCGCCGAAACCGCCCGCGCGGGGAGATCGAACTGCCGGTACACAATCGGGTGGATGCGGTTGTCTTCCCAATCGGGGGTGATCCACTGTGCCTGCCAGTCCTCGCTCATTTTCGCCGTCTCGAACCAGGCGGCATCGCTCTCGGCGCTTTCGCTTTCGCCCCACACCCGAACCTTCCAGAAATAGCGCGTGCGCGGCGCGAGCGCGAGCGGCGGTCGGTAGGCGAGGCTGTCGATGCCGGAGCCTGCGACCCTGCCGCTGTCGAAGATGACCTGCTCGAAGTCTTCGTCACGGCTCACCAGGACTTGAGCGGCAGTTTGCACCGTATCGGGCGTACCTTCGACCATCCACGAAAACGTCGGTTTTTCGATGGCGTAGCCCAGAGGGTTGACGATGTGATTGGTCTTGAGATGCGTAATGTTCACGTTTTACCTCATGGATACGGTGCTGTCCTCGACGGGACAGCCTGGATTTTCCCCCTCGGCATCCTCACGGAGCGATGCAAAGATGATCGCAGGCGGCAATTAAAACATGGCGTACTGAAAAGGGGTAGTCCGGCAAAGGCGAATGGCTCCAGCATGAAAGCGCGGCAGGGCGAGAATCCGGCGTCGCTATGTTAGTATACTGTCCACCACAAAGTATCTCACCCGTTCCCTGTTGCGCGCCATTTTCTGGAGCAAACGATGCTGAAAAATACCGACATCCACATCCGCGACCCCTTCGTGCTGCCGATGGCGGCGGAGAAGCAGTATTACCTCTACGGCACGACCGGGGCGCAGGCGTGGACGAGCTTTGCGACGGGCATCGACTATTACACCGGCTCCGATCTGGAAAACTGGGATGGTCCGTTCCCGGCTTTCCGCCCGCCTGCCGGTTTCTGGGCGGATCGCAACTTCTGGGCGCCGGAAGTCCACGTGTATCGCGGGCGCTGTTACATGTTCGCCAGCTTCAAATCCGAAGACGCCCGCCGGGGGACGCAAATCCTGGCAGCCGACAGCCCGCGCGGTCCCTTCCTGCCGATCAGCGCGGGTCCGGTGACGCCCCGCGCTTGGGAATGCCTCGACGGGACGCTGTTCGTGGATGCCGACGATCATCCCTGGATCGTCTTCTGCCACGAGTGGGTGCAGGTCGGCGACGGCGAAATCTGCGCGCTGCGCCTGAGCGACGATCTGGTGTCGGCAGTCGAGCCGCCGCGCCTGCTGTTCCACGCTTCCGAAGCGCCCTGGGCGCAGGAGATCAACTCGAAGGGCAGAATTGGCTACGTCACCGACGGTCCCTCGCTGTACCGCCTGACCAACGGCACGTTGATCATCCTGTGGTCGAGCTTCGGCAGCGGCGGCTATACCGTCGGCGTGGCGCGCTCGGCGTCCGGCGACCTGCTCGGCGCGTGGCAGCAGGAGCCTGAGCCGTTGTATGCCGGGGACGGCGGTCACTGCATGGTATTCCGCACCTTCGATGGCGGGCTGCGGCTGGCTTTCCACCGACCCAACCCAACGCCCGACGAGCGCCCGCTGTTCGTCCCGCTGCGCGAGGACGGCTCGTCGCTGGCGATTGTCGAATAGGGGAAATGCGTCTTCGCCGGATTGATCCGCTGCGAGGGCTGGGCGAGTGGCTGCTCGTAGTATAATCTCTCGCGCTCTCAAAATACTTAGGCTTCTGCACCCATCACCTGAAAGAGTATCTGATGACAATCCCACGCAGTGAATATCCTCGTCCGCAGTTTGCGCGCTCAGACTGGCTGTGTCTGAACGGCGAATGGCAGTTTGAGATCGACCAGGGCGACAGCGGTCTCGACCGGGGTCTGCTCCAGCGCGACCTGAACAGCCGCATCGTCGTCCCGTTTTGCCCCGAATCGAAATTGTCGGGCATCGAAAACCTCGATTACCTCAACGCCGTCTGGTATCGGCGTCAGGTGACGATCCCGGCAGCATGGGCGGGGCGCGACGTGCTGCTGCACTTCCAGGCGGTCGATTACGACGCGACGGTGTGGGTCAACGGGATGGAAGTCGGACGCCATCGCGGCGGCTTTTCGCCCTTCACCTGCAACCTGCGCGGGGTCGCTTCGGCGGGCGACGACATCACGATGGTCGTGCGCGCGCGCGACAGCCACGTCCCGCCGCAGCCGCGCGGCAAACAGGCGCGCGAGTATGGACCGGAAGGCGCGATCTACGTGCGCACGACGGGCATCTGGCAGACGGTCTGGCTGGAACCCGTGCCCGAAGTGGCGCTGCGCCGCCCGCGCATCACGCCCGATGTCGCCAACCATGCCATTCGCCTGGAACAGCCGATCACGCAGAACCAGCCCGGAACCTATCTGGTCGCCACCCTGAAAGACGAGGCGGGCGCGGTCGTCTCCGCGCGGGTCGCCGCCGACATGGACCTGTCGCCGCGCCTCGATCTGGTCATCCCGCCGGATCGCGTCCGGCTGTGGTCGATAGAAGACCCGCACCTGTACACGCTCGACATCACCCTGTTCGACGCAGATGACCAAGTTATCGATCAGGCGAGCAGTTACGCCGGGCTGCGCAGCATCACCATTTCCGGCAAAGCCATCAGGATCAACGGCAAGCCCGTGTTCCAGCGCCTCGTGCTCGATCAGGGCTACTACCCCGACGGCATCCTGACCGCCCCCAGCGAGGACGACCTCGTCAAAGACATCGAGCTGAGTATGCAGGCGGGTTTCAACGGCGCGCGCCTGCACCAGAAGGTCTTTGAGGAGCGCTTCCTGTATCACGCTGACCGCATGGGTTACATCGTCTGGGGCGAATTCCCCGACTGGGGCTGCGGCGGCATGGGACGGCAAAACGACGAACACCAGAAACCGGGCGCGGATTACATCACCCAGTGGCTGGAGGTGCTTGAGCGCGATTATTCGCATCCCAGCATTGTCGGCTGGTGCCCGCTCAACGAAACCTGGCAGTCGATCCTCGACCGGATTACGGTGCTGGACGATGTCACGCGCGGCATGTTCCTGGCGACCAAGGCGATGGATACGACTCGCCCGGTGCTGGATGCGTCGGGGTATTCGCACCGCGTCCCGGAGGCGGATGTTTACGACAGCCACGATTACACGCAGAACCCGGACATCTTCGCTCAGCGCCATGCCGGTTCCGCCGATGGACATCCTTACGTCAACGACGCTCACACCTGGGACGTGCCCGCGCGCTTCCTCGGCAATCCCGACTGGTCGCTGCCTTACGGCGGTCAGCCTTATTTCGTCAGCGAGTTCGGCGGCATCTGGTGGAACCCGGATGTCAGGGAAGGCGAAGTCTCGTGGGGCTACGGGGATCGTCCTACCTCAATTGAGGCGTTTTACGACCGCTTCGAGCGCCTGTGCGCGGTGCTGCTGAACGACCCCAGCATGTTCGGCTACTGCTATACGCAGCTTACCGATGTCTATCAGGAGCAGAACGGCATCTATCGCTTCGACCGCCGCCTGAAATTCGACATGAAGCGCATCCGCGAGGCGCAGCAGAAACCGGCTGCCATCGAGCTAAAAGGCTGAGCACATTCTCGAATGTTTTGTAGGGGCGCACGGCTGTGCGCCCCTACGGACTTGAGCCACCTCTGCAAGACCAAACGAAATGGTGCGCGCAAAGGGAGCCGCTTCACGTGCGGCTCTCTCGGCTGGATATGCTGTGTTCCACGCCCCCTATTGAGCCTCCTGACGCGCCCCCTAAAAGGCTCGCAGACCAGAAGGCTTGACATCCATCGCAATGCTCACGATAATACAGGAAAACGTTTTCCCCAATAGATTGGGCAGGTCTTTCTAACGAGAATGGAGCCTCTTATGACTCAGCCTGTACAACTCGCGGTCATTGGCTGCGGCAGCATGGCGCGCAGCCATGCCAGCAGAATCCTGCAGCAGCAGGATACCAGCCAGATCGTCGCTCTCTACGATCCCTCGGAGGCGGCGTATGCCGAGATGTGCAAAGTCTTCGCTAATGCCGGACTCACCCCGCCGCCGAACTCGCCAGACCTCCCTGCGCTGCTGAAGGATAACGCGGGCAAGCTCGACGTAGCCTTTATCATCACGCCGCACGCCTTCCATTATCAGCAGGCGCGCGACTGCCTCGAAGCAGGGCTGGACGTGCTGCTCGAAAAGCCGATGGTCGTCACGGCGGAACAAGCCCAGGATTTGATCGACGTGCGCGACAGGACGGGTAAGCTGCTCGTGATCGCCTTCAACGGCAGCCTTTCGCCGCAGATTCGCACCGTGACCAAGATGCTGCGCGCCGGGGAGCTTGGCTCGATCCTGAACGTCGTCGCCTTTGTCTGGGAGGACTGGAAAGACCACTATAAGGGGCACTGGAAGCAGGACGCCGCCATTTCCGGCGGTGGCTTCATGTTCGACACCGGGGCGCACATGCTCAATACCGTCGCCGACCTGGTGGGCGAGGAGTTCGTCGAGGTGGCAGCCTGGCTCGACAACCGGGATCGCAACGTCGACATTCTCGGCTGCGTGATGGCGCGTCTGCGCTCCGGTGCGCTCGTGACCATGAACGCCTGCGGCAGCGCCATTCCGTCGTGCGCGTCGGAAATCCGCGTCTTCTGCACCGAGGCGATCATCCGCACCGGCATCTGGGGGGAAACGCTCGAAATTCAGCACAGCGGCGAGAAAACGCTCCAGCCCGTCAGCGTCCCGCCGTCGATGGGCGCGTGGGAGCAGTTCCTCGCGGTGCGCGGCGGCAAAATCGACAATCCGTCGCCGCCGGAAATCGGGCTGCGCATGGCTCGGCTCTGGGATGCAATCCGGGCTTCGGCAGCGCAGGATGGCGCTGTCGTGCGGCTGTAATTCGGCACACGATAATTTCTACGGGCAGTTTGTAAATAGATTTCATTCCATAAGGAGCAGGAACCGATGTCTGCACTACGTGTCACAGTCTGGAACGAAAACCGGCATGAGCAAATTCACGACTTCGCCAAAAAGATTTACCCGGATGGGATGCACAACACGATTGCGCGCGCGCTGCGCGAACTGCGCGGCTTTGAAGTCCGCACCGCGACCTTCGACGAGCCGGAACACGGGCTGACCGAGGCGGTTCTCGATCAGACCGACGTGCTGACGTGGTGGGGGCACATGCTTCACGATCAGGTGCAGGATCACGTGGTCGACCGTGTGCAGAAACACGTCCTCAACGGTATGGGGCTGGTCGTGCTGCATTCCGGTCACGAATCGAAGATTTTCAAGCGCCTGATGGGCACGACCTGCGACCTGAAGTGGCGCGAAGCGGCTGAGACCGAGCGCCTCTGGGTCAGCGACCCCGGTCACCCGATTACCGCCGGGCTGGGCGACTACATCGAGCTTCCCGAAGAAGAGATGTACGGCGAGCCGTTCCGCATTCCCATGCCGGACGAGCAGGTCTTCATCAGTTGGTTCAAGGGCGGTGAGGTCTTCCGCAGCGGCTGCACCTTCCACCGGGGCAACGGAAAAATCTTCTATTTCCGTCCCGGTCACGAAGCCTACCCGACCTATCACAATCCGCAGGTGATGCACGTGATCGCCAACGGCGTTCAGTGGGCAGCGCCCAACGCGGGCGCGACGATTTCGGATCGGCACCACATCAATCCGATTGAGCCGATTCCGCCGAAATCCTAGTCCAGCGGCGGGGGCGCTGACGATTCGCGTATGATCAGGCGCGTTTCCAGCTTGACCGTTTCCGGCGGCGCCCCCGGCTCGTCAATCTGACGCAGGAGCAGTTCGGTCGCTTTCTCGCCCAGCTCCTCGACGGGCTGCGCGACGGTCGTCAGGCGCGGGATAACGTGCGACGCCAGCAAAAGATTGTCAAAACCGAGCACCGACAGGTCGCGCGGCACGCGCCAGCCGAATTCAGAGGCGGCGCGCAGCACGCCGACGGCAATCGCGTCGGTGAGCGCGAAGATCGCCGTCACGTCGGGCGACTGGCGCAGGAGTTGGAGCGTGCCGTGATAGCCCATCTCGACGTTGCCCAGTTGTCCGAACAGCACGAGGTCATCTTCGAGCGGGACGTTCCATTCGCGCAGGGCGCGCTGGATGCCTTTCATGCGCTCCAAGCCAGGCTCCCCGGCTTGTTTGGGACCTTCGCCTGAATCGATGATGGCGATGTGCCGATGTCCCAGTCCGAGCAGATACGAGACGGCGGCGTAGGCGCCCTGTTCGTTGTTGCTGACGATCTGACTGACGGCGAATTCCGGCATCTCCCGATCCATCAGGACAAGGGGGATTTTCCGCTCAAGCAGGCGCATCACGCTGTTCACGGACTTACGAACCGGGACGGATGGCACGAAGATGACCGCATCGACGCGATGCGCAATCAGATTGTTGATCAACCCGGCTTCTTTGGCTTCGTCGTTTTCGGTGCTGCAATACAGCGGGGTATAGCCCGCCGCTGAGAGCGTTTTCTCCAGCACGTAGGCTAAATCGCTGAAGAAGAAGTCGTTCAGGCGCGGCAGCAGCACGCCCACGCTCAGCGTTTGTTTGCGGCGCAAGTTGCGCGCGGGTGCGTTGGGCTGGTAATTGAGGGCGCTGATGGCGTCGATCACGCGCTTTTCAACATCCGGGCTGACGTACTTCGTCCCATTCAGCACCCGCGATACGGTCGCAATCGACACATTCGCCCGCTCCGCTACCGTCTTGATGGAAGTCATGTCCTGATTCCCGTTAGTTGACAAGTCAGAAGAACATATGATAGAGTTGGGTAAACGTTTTCCTGACTCATTGATATGTTCACTTTACCCGACTCGCGTTTTTATGGCAATTGCGGTCGGGCGGATTTTCCCGGAAGACTGTGACGGATCGGAGCTGCGATCTGTCACATTGCCTAGAGAACCGAGGGCGTCCGCTGATTGCGGATGGCTCCAGGCGCTCGTCACTTGTCGGCAAACAGGTAGTCTGCTCCAGGAGGTGCCCGAAAAGATCGTGTCGAGACGGCTCAACGATTCCTAGTTATTTATTTTGTTGCATAAGGAGAAGATTGGATGTCCGAAAATCGCAAGTTAAGCATGTCGCGTCGTGATTTCATGCGCCTCAGCGCACTGACCGCTGGCGGAGCCGCACTTGCCAGCAATCTGCTGCCGAGAATCGCCTTCGCGCAGGACACCATCACGATCACCCATATGAGTCCGGGGCGCGACCTGGGGGTCGCCTACGATCAGGTGGTCGTCGATGCCTTCAACGCCGCCATGCAAGCGGCAGGCAAGCCGTACCGGGCGGAAGCCATTCATGGTCCCGCGACCGACAACGATTACGTTGCCAAAATCAACCTGGATGCGGCATCAGGGCAGGCGGCGGACATCACCAACGTCAACTCATCTGCTTATCAGGATATGGTCGCGGCAGGCTACCTGGCGGACATCACCGACCGGCTCAATGGTTGGGACGAATGGGCGAACTATGCCCAGGTCATCAAGGATCAGATTACGGTTGATGGCAAGTTTTATGGGCTTACGGGCGCGACGACCTTCACCATGTTCTACCGCAAGGACGTGCTGGAGCAAGCTGGCATTGATACGACCCAGCCGCAGACGTGGGACGATTTCTACGCGATCTGCGAAAACATCGTCTCGAAGACCAATGCGACTCCGGCGGGCATACCGGCGGCGCGTCCCTGGGGCGGTGGCACCTGGGAAGAGGGCTTCCGTCATGTCTGGCTGGGCTTCGCGGAATCGAACCAGATTTATGATCCGTCGGATGGCAAATGGATTGTCTCCAGCGACGGACTGCTCAAGGCGCTTCAGGTCTACGAGACGCTGGCGAAAAACAACTGGCTGACCGTTGAGATGCTGCTCTCGCCGAATCCCTGGGAGCCGATCAAGTATCAGGGCTTCGTCAACGGCGATGTCATCGTGGCGACCGGCGGCGACTGGCAGTGGGAGTTCGACTGGGGTCCCAAAGGCGCGAACCCGATTGACGACATCTTCAATAAGGTGGATCGCTGGCTGTTCCCGTCCGCTATCGGCAAGCCGTTCACCTATGCGGCAGCAGGCGGTCCCGACGCGATTTCCATCAACAGCCAGAACATTGACGCCGCGTTCGAGTTCCTGACCTTCTCCATCACGCCAGCGGGAAGCTGCAAGGCGCTCGAAACTTACTTCGGGGGTCCGTCGGCGCTCAGCGATTACGGCGATAGCTGCCCGTTCTATAACACCGCAATTAACGGCAAGATGGCGGAAGCTGCCGCGACTCTGGCAGACGGACGCTATCTGAAGTCGGGTCCCGGCGAGTCCAAGATCGTGGACGGCATCGGCTTGGCGACTGAAAACGTCATCACCGGCGCGCAGACCAGCGAGCAGGCGATGGCGGACTTCGCCGCTGCCATGAAAGACCAGATCGGCGAAGACGGGGTTAAGTCACTGTAATTTGCGCGCTTGAAACTGGGGCATGAGGAAACCCTCTCGTTCGGAGAGGGTTTCTTCGTGCCTTTGCTGCATTTCAGACCGCCTGCCCAGATCGGATCGGACAGAACAATGACTTCAAACCGCACGGACAAATACCTTCTACTCGGTTTTTTAGTGCCTGCGTTCGTCCTGCTGCTCGTGTTCTACATCTTCCCCGCGCTTTGGGCAGTGCGCATCAGCTTCACTGACCTCGCGCTCACGGGAGCAAAAGCGCTCGACTATTCGTTTGTCGGCTTCAAAGAATATCAACGGCTGTTCAACAACCCGGACTTCTTCGCCTCGCTGGGACGCACGGCGATCTACACGGTTGGGACGTGCATCGGTCAGTTCACGATTGGGCTGATCGCCGCGCTGCTGCTCAGTCGCAAGCGCCTGTTTGGTCAGGCGTTCCTCCTGTCGGTGATCGTCCTGCCGCTGGTCGTGCCGTCGCTGATTCAGGCGCTGCTCTGGCAAAACATGCTGGCATCCGGGGATTTTGGGACGCTCAACCGCATCCTGAGCGTCGTCGGCATTCAGCCGGTGCAGTGGGTACGCGATTACCCGATGCTCTCGATCATCCTGGTCAACTTCTGGAATAATTCCGGCTTCGCCATGATCCTGTTCCTGGCTGGGCTGGAGAATATCCCTAGCGAGATCCTCAAATCGGCGCAGATTGACGGCGCGAACGGCATCCAGATGCTGCGTTACATCAAGCTGCCGCTGATCCGCTTTGTGCTGCTGCTCTGGCTGTTGATCAACACCCTCGGCTGCCTGAATACGTTCGACCTCGTCTATGCGCTCACGCGCGGCGGTCCTGGCACGTCCACGACGATCATGGGCATCTTCATGTATAACCAGGGGTTCCGCTATTTCGAGCTGGGGCTGGGCAGCGCGACCGCCGTCGTCCTGCTCATAATCAGTTTTTCCATCGCGGTCATTTACGTTCGCCTGATGCGCGTCGAGCTTTAGACAAGTCTGTTATTTTAGAACTGAAAGAATATATCTATGGTCGCAGTTGGAGTTCAGGAACAGAAAAGCTCGCGCTTCGAGAATTACTTATTTGCCAAGCGCGCCGAGCGCGTAGCGATTTATGCCTTTATCGTCGGCTTGGCGGTGTTCGACCTCATCCCCTTCGTGTGGCTGTTCGTCAGCGCGTTCGGCGTCAAGCCGCAGGGCTATTCCAGCCTCTTTCTGTTCGCGCCCGAAGGGCTGACGCTCGAACACTTTCAGGATGCAATCGACCCGAAAAAAGGAGATGTGGCGCGTGCGATGCTCAACAGCACCGTCACCGTCGGCGGCGCTGTCCTGCTCGCCATTACGGTTTGTGCGCTGGCGGGCTACGCTTTGTCGCGGGCGCGCTTTCGTGGGCGGCGCGAGTTGATGTACGGCGTTCTGGTGCTGCAAATTATCCCGATCACGGCGACTGTTCTCCCCCTCTATCTGGTCATGCGCGACCTCAAGCTGCTGAATACGCTGCAAGGCGTCGCCATCGGCATTGGGACGGCGCAAATCCCCTTCATCTTATGGGTGCTGAAGGGATTCTTCGACGCCGTGCCGATGGAACTGGAGGAAGCCGCCTGGCTCGACGGCGCGAATCGACTGACGGCGTTACGCAAGATCGTCCTGCCGATGGCGCTGCCGGGGGTCGGCGCGGCAGCCGTGCTGGCGTTCAACAATTCCTGGGGTCAGTTCTTCCTGCCGCTGATCATGATCTCCGACCCCAACAAGTTCCTGATGCCGCAGGCGATGTTCAAGTCGATCCTCAACTACACCAACATCGACTACGGCATGATGAACGCCATGTCGTTCGTCTACATTGTGCCGTCGCTGATCTTCTTCTTCTTCGCGCGCCGCTACCTGATTCGGGGCGTGATGGCGGGCGCGATGGCGGGCAGCTAAACTCTTTAGGGTGCCTGCTCCGGCGATTACAGGAGGTTCCCCGGCATCGGGCTGAAAGGCATGTCGTAGCCAAACGCCGCCGGACCAACGACCTTGAGCGCTGCGCTAGTCTTCAACTCGCGCGGCGCGGGCATTCCGATCACGGCGACGCGCAAGCCGTAGCGCAGCATTTCGGTGCCAATCGGCTCGCCGTCGTCCAGGTTGAGGATGCCGATCAAATCGGGCACGGTGCAGACCACCTCGCCGTTGTGCCAGGCGACCAGATTCTCGTTCTGAAAGACGATCTCCATCCGATCCGCGCTGTCCCCGAAGCTGACCAGCTTCATCCGCCCGCGCGCGAAGCCCTGCACCGTCTCGCGGCTCACGTCGGTGATTTTGCCCCGGAACAGCACCCGCCCGTTGCCAATTGCCGCCACGACTTCGGCGGCGTCATCGTTGCGGCGGCGCGCGTCCAGCAGCGCGTGACCGAGCCGCTTCGTCAGCGAAAGCGTGCCGCGAATCAGCGAGTCCTTGACCTGCCGACCGCTCATCGTCGGCATCGCCAGCGCCGCGCTGCCGCCCATCTGGATCGTCAGCGCGCGCCCGAACTGCTCCGCCCGCAGCGCCGAATCGACGTGGTCGAAAATCACCGTGTTGCCGTGACTGTCGCCCAGTCCAAACGGGCTGGTCGAAATGCCGGTAATGGCGAAGTTGTCCATCTGCAATTCGGGGAAGGCGCGCCCCATGCCGTCGCCATCGACGACGGGCAGCCCAAGCTGCAAGCCGCACACCAGCGGGATCAGCGAATTCGCGCCGCCGATTTCGCCGATCACGAGCGCGTCCATCGGCTTGCCGACGTGCCGCTCCAGCGCGTGGACGATGGGGAGGTATTCCTCGCGCGCGTCGAGCTTCTCCACGCCGACCGTCGGCGCGCCCATGCCGCCGATGCCGACCGTCAGCGCGTCGTCGGGCAGGGCGTCGGCGTCGATGATGCGGCAGCTTTTGCCCGCCAGCCGCAGCTCGCGTTCCAGCCACACGCGCCCGACGTAGGTATTGCCGCCGCCGCCCGTGCCCAGCACGCCCGCGCCCAGCGCCAGCGCCAGCGTATCGTCCAGAGTCACTTCCCACGCAGCCATGTTTGTCCCTTAAGCCTGATTCGCCAGCTCGCCGACCGCCTTGACGCGGATGCGGGTCGCGTTGCCCGGCAGATACGCCAGCGGCACTTCTTCGATCTCGACAATTTCGACCGTCGCGGGGGTTGCGCCCGCCGCGACGGCGCGCTCGACCGCTTCCCGCTGCGCCGTCGCCAGCGCCTGATCGCGGCTCATCTCCGTCAGCGAGAAAATGCGCTCCTGTTCGCCGCCGACCTGCCCGATGGCTGCGCCGATGGCGTTGGCGACCGCGAAATGCGGCGGGCGCACGATCTCGGACGCGCCTGCGACTTCACGCTGGATCAGGATGCTGCCGCCGCCCACCAGGATGACGGGCATCGGCGCGGCGCTGGTCTTGACGCGATCCACCGTCTCGTCCACCAGCGCCTCGATCCAGTCGAAGACCTGATCGATCAGCGCCTGATCCAGTTCGCTGACGCGCGCCCGCTCGCCGATCTCGGCGCAGCCCGCCGCGACGATCACGTCGGTGGTCGTCAGCGTATCGCCGCCGAAAACCCGCGCGCGCGTCGTCAGCTCGTAGCCGACGCTCTGCGGTCCGACCTTGAACGGATCGCGCTCGATGATCGTGCCGCCGCCCAGCCCGACCGAGACCACGTCCGGCATCCGAAAATTGGTGCGCACGCCGCCGACGGCGCTGGTCGCACCGGCGGGGCGCGGAAAGCCGTGTTGCAGTACGCCTACGTCGGTGGTCGTGCCGCCCACGTCGATCACAATCGCGTCTTGCAGCCCGGTCAGAAAAGCCGCGCCGCGCATACTGTTGGTCGGTCCCGAAGCGAAGGTCAGCACCGGGTAGCGCTCGGCGAAATCGGCGTTGAGCAGCGTGCCGTCGTTCTGGCTGATGTAGAGCGGCGCGTCGATCTGCATCTCGCGCAGCGCGGCGCGAAAGCCGTTGATCGTCCGGGTCGCCAGTCCGTGCAGACAGGCGTTCATGATGGCGGCGTTCTCGCGTTCCAGCAGCCCCACCCGCCCGATGGTGTGCGAGAGCGTCACGCTCGCACCGGGGATCGCCGCGCGCACGATTTCCGCCGCGCGCTCCTCGAAAGCGGCGTTGACGGGCGAAAAGACCGAGCTAATGGCGATGCTGCGGATGCCCTTCGCCTGGATGTCGGCGGCTGATCTGGCGAATTTCGTCTTCGTCGAACGGCGAAATGACTCGCCCGTCGAACTCGTGACCGCCGTGCGCCATGTAGCCTGTGCCGTCAATCGCCGCCAGCAGATCGGGGGGCCAGTCGGTGAAGGGCGGCAGCGAGGTCGTGGCGGGCAGCCCCAGCCGGATGCAGGCGGTGCGTTCCAGCCGCCGCCGCTCGACTACCGCGTTGGTGAAGTGGGTCGTGCCGATCATGACGGCTTCGATAGCGGCGGGATTGATCGCCGCCTGCTGGAACACGTCGTGCAGCGCGTGGACGATGCCGTCGGTCACGTTGGCGCTGGTGGGCGCTTTGTGCGCCGCCAGAACGCGGCTGCCTTCCATCAGGACGGCATCGGTGTTCGTGCCGCCCACGTCGATTCCAATGCGCATGGACGTACTCTCCTAAGACCGTACTCCGCCGAGGATTTAAATCCTCGGCTAAGAAATTCGTCGCCCACTAAAGGGGCGACGGGACGGTATCTCATTTGGGAGACCCCTTCAGTGGGTCTCCACGTAACGAATAGCTGGCGGTTTAAACCGCCAGCGGTACTTGCTAGTTCAGTAAATGACACGCTGCGTGATGATCCGGCGCGAGCGCGTGGTTCGCCGGGACGCTGCTGCGACAGATGTCCATCACGTGCGGGCAGCGCGTGTGAAAGCGGCAGCCCGACGGCGGATCGGCGATGCTGGGGACGGCGCCTTCCAGCACGAAGCGCTTGCGCCCGCTGTCCGGGTCGGGGATCGGCGTGGAGGCGAGCAGCGCCTGCGTGTACGGGTGCGCCGGATGGTCGAAAATCGCCTCGGACGGTCCCACTTCGACGATCTCGCCCAGATACATCACGGCGATCCGGTCGCTGATGTGCTGGATCAGTTCCAGATCGTGCGAGATGAACAGGTAGGTCAAGCCGTGCTTCTGCTGCAAGTCGAGCAGCAGATTGATGATCTGCGCCTGCACCGACACGTCCAGCGCCGAAGTCGGCTCGTCCAGCACCAGAAAGCGCGGCTGAAGCGCCAGCGCGCGCGCCAGCGAAACCCGCTGCGCCTGCCCACCGCTGATCTCGTGCGGGAAGCGATCCAGATAGCCCGCGTCCAGCCCGACTTCGTCGAGCAGTTCGGTCACGCGCTGCTTGCGCTCGGCTTTGCTCAGCTTGGTATGGGTCACCAGCGGCTCGCTCACGAGGTCAAGCACCTTCATGCGCGGGTTGAGCGCGGTGAACGGGTTCTGAAAGACGAGCTGCATCTGCTTGCGCAGCGGTTGAAGCTGCGCGCTCGAAAGCGGCGCGAGGTCGCGCCCGTCGAGGACGATCTGCCCGCCGGACGGCGCGATCAGGCGCACCACGCAGCGCCCCAGCGTCGTCTTGCCGCAGCCCGACTCGCCAACCACGCCCAGCGTCTCGCCCTCGTACACGTCGAGGCTCAGGCTGTTGATCACCTGCACGCGCCGATCCCGGTTGCGGAATTCGACGCGCAGGTCGCGGATTTGCAGCAGCGCCTTCACGACGACACTTGCTCCTTGTGCAGGAAGCAGGCGGCTTGGTGCTGGTCGCTCAGTTGGAACAGCGGCGGCTGCTGGCGGCAGGCGTCCATCACGAACGGGCAGCGCGGCGCGAAGGCGCAGCCCGGCAGCGGCTGCATCCCGTTGGGCACGCTCCCGCCGATCACGCGCAGTGGCTGCTTGCGGGTCTGTCCGTAGGGCAGCGCGCGCAGCAGCGCCTGGGTGTACGGGTGGGCGGGCGCTTGAAACAACTGGCGGATGCTGCCCGTTTCGGCGACTTTGCCCGCGTAGAGCACGACCACGCGGTCGCACGTCTCCGCGACGATGCCCAGATCGTGCGTGATCAGGATGATGCTGATGCCGTGCGTCTCGCGCAGCTTGAGCAGCAAATCGAGAATTTGCGACTGGATCGTCACGTCGAGCGCCGTCGTCGGCTCGTCGGCGATCAGCAGGCGCGGCTCGGACGAGAGCGCGATGGCGATCATGGCGCGCTGCTGCATCCCGCCGGAAAGCTGGTGCGGGTATTGCCGCTCGATCCGCTCCGGGTCGGGCAGACCCACGTCCGCCAGCAGTTGCAGCGTGCGCTGGCGCAGCGCCTTGCCGCGCACGACGCCGTGCTGGCGCATCACCGCCGCGATCTGCTGTCCGATGCTGAACAGCGGGTTGAGCGCCGAGCCGGGATTCTGGAAGATCATCGAGATTTCGCGCCCGCGCAGCGCCCGCAGCGCCGCCTGATCGAACTGCGTCACCTCGCGGTTGTCGTAGCGGATGCTGCCCTGCGTGATCTCGCCCGGCGGGTCGATCAGGCGCATGATGGCGCGCCCCGTGACCGACTTGCCGCAGCCGGTTTCGCCCACCAGCCCGACGATTTCGCCCTGACCGACGGTCAGATCGACGCCGCGCAGCGCGAAGGCGTCGCCGGTGGGCGTGTGGAAGGTGACGTGCAGGTTCGAGACTTCCAGCAAGTTTGTTTGGGACAGCGCCATCAGCCCGCTCCTCGCGTGCGCGGGTCGGTCGCGTCGCGCACGCCGTCGCCGAGCAGGTTGAACGCCAGCGCCGTGAAGAAGATCGCCAAGCCGGGGAAGGTGACCAGCCACCAGCGCCCGCTCTGCACGTACAGCCGTCCCTCGTTGACCATCACGCCCCAGTCGGGCATCGGCGGCTGCGGACCCAAGCCGATGAAGCTCAGCCCCGCCACCGTCAGGATGGCTGAGCCGATGTCAATCGTGCTCTGCACCAGCACGGGCGTCAGGACGTTGGGCAGGATGTGCCGCCGGATGATCGTCCGGTTGTTGACGCCGATGCCGCGCGCCGCCTCGACGAAATCCCGTTCCCGAAGGGACAAGGCCTGCGCCCGCACCAGCCGCGTATACCAGGGCCACCACGTCAGCGCGATGGCGATCACGGCGTTGATGTAGCCGGGACCGAGCGCGGCGGCGATGGCGACCGCCAGCAGCAGCGGCGGGAAGGCGAGGAAAATGTCGGTGACGCGCATGATCACTTCGTCGACCCAGCCGCCGAAGTAGCCCGCGACTGCGCCCAGCGGCGTCCCGATAATCACGGCGAAGATCACCACCATCAGCCCCATGCTCAGCGACGTGCGCGCGCCGAACAGGACGCGCGCCAGCAGGTCGCGCCCCAGGCTGTCCGTTCCGAAGGGATGCGCCAGCGAAGGTACGATGAACTTGTTGGTGATGTTCGGGTCTCCTAACCCTTCTCTGGCGTAAGGCGTCAGCAGCGGCGCGAGGATCGCCAGCGCGAGCAGCAGCAGGATCAGTAGGGCAGAGCTATAGGCGATCCGGTCGCGCCGGAAGAACCAGAATGTCGAGCCGGGACTCGTCTCCACCGGGATCAGCCCGCCGAACCAGCGTGAAAGCGTTCGCTGCATCATGGCGCTATCCCAGCTTAACTCGCGGGTCGAGGATCGACTGGAGCACGTCGGTGATCAGGTTGATGGCGATGTAAATCACCGTGACGACCAGCGTCACCGCCATCACGACCGGGAAGTCGACGTTCAGCACCGCGTCGGTGACGTACTTGCCGACGCCGGGCCACAGAAAGACGGTCTCGACCAGAAACGCCCCGGTGATCGAGTAGGCGAATGACAAGCCGAGCGCGGTCAGCGTCGGCACAATCGCATTCTTGAGGGCGAAGCGGAACAGAATGGCGCGGCGCGGCAGCCCGACCGCCCGCGCTGCCGTGATGTAAGGTTCGGACAGCACTTCGATCATGGCGGCGCGCAGCATTCGGATGGTCAAGCCGATGGGATAGGTCGCCAGCACGACCGTCGGCAGCACCAGATGGCGCAGCGCGTCGAACCACGCCGACCAGTTGCCTTCCAGCGCGGCGTCGATGGTGTAGAAGCCCGTGATCGGCGTGATCGGGTTGAGCAGCGCCGTCTTGTTGTCCAGCCGACCGCCCAGCGGCAGCCAGCCGAGCAGCGAGAAAAACAGCAGTTGCAGCAGCAGCGCCAGCCAGAACGACGGAATCGACACCCCGGCGACCGAGAACAGGCGGCTGAACACGTCGAACCAGCGCCCGCGCCCGGCAGCCGCCAGCACGCCGACCGGAATCCCGACGACGATAGCCAGCAGCGTCGCGGCGATCACCAGTTCGAGCGTGGCGGGCAGGAAGGTGCGCAGGTCGTCCACGATGGGACGGCGCGTCTTGAACGACTGACCGAGGTCGCCCTGCAATATGCTGCCCACGTAGCGCGCGAACTGGATCGGCATCGGCTGATCCAGACCGAGCTTCACGCGCACGTCGGCGATCTGCTGGGCGCTGGGGCGCGGACCGGCGTAGAGCGCAGCCGGGTCGCTGGGGACGATGCGCGCGACGATGAACGTCAGCAGCATCACGCCGATCAATACCACAATCGCCAGCGCCAGCCGCCGGAGGATGTAACGGGTTCTACTCATGCTCTCACGATGGATATACGGGTAGGGGCATGGCGCGCCATGCCCCTACGAAAACGTTACAAGCATTTAGCTCGTGCGCTTCAGATCGTACCAGAAGACGATGTGCGAGTAAGCGGGGTTATCCACAAAGCCGCTGATGTCGTCACGAATGGCGTGAACGTTAGGCAGGTCGATGATGAAGATCGCGGCGGAGTCGTCGACGAGCATCTGCTGCGCCTGATTAAACAGGTCGGTCGCCTGCGCCCGGTCGCTGCCGCTGACCTGATTGCCCTGCTCGATCAACTTGTCGAAATCCGGGTTGTTGTAGTAGCCCAGGTTGAAGTTGGGCGGGTTCTCGCTGTGGAACATGGCGTACAGGAAGCTGTACGGCGTCACGTAGTCGGGCCACCAGTAGAAGGTGAAAATCGCCTGCGCCGTCGTCGGGTCGTTCTTCGCCAAATCCCACTGCGCTTCCCACGCCAGCCCCTGAATGTCGAGGTTGACGCCGATGGTCGCCAGATCAGCTTTCCACAGCTCGCCAATCTGCTGCTCGTTCAGGTCTCCGGCGACGTAGGTGTATTCCAGCGTGAGGCTGCCGTCGCCATAGCCCGCGTCGGTCAGCATCTGCTTGGCTTTGTCGAGGTCTTGATGATACTGAGTCAGGCTGTCGTCGTGCCCCCACATGCCCGCCGGGACGGGACCGCGCGCCTGCGTGCCCAAGCCGCCGTACAGGTTGGCGACGATCTTGTCGTAGGGGAAGCTGTAGGCGAGCGCCTGCCGCACTTCCAGCTTATCGGTCGGCGCTTTGTCGTGGTTGAGCAGCGCCAGCAGGTTCTGGAAGGACGGATTGGAGACAATCTTGACGCCGGGCGTCTGCGCCAGCGTGGGATAGTTGTCCCAGGCGAGGTCGTAGGTGAAGTCGGCGTCGCCGGAGGTGATCAACTGCTGGCGAACGGTCGGGTCTTCGGCGATCTGGAAGACGACCGTGTCGAACTGCCCGTCCGTCCAGCCGCCCCAGTAATCGTCGAAGCGGTTCATGACCAGCCGCTGCCCCACGTCGTAGCTGGCGATGGTGTAGGGACCCGTACCGGCGTCGTTCCCGGCGTTGAACCAGTCGCCGCCCTTGTCGCCGACCGCCGTCGGACTCATGATCCAGGCGGCGTAGCCCGTCGCCAGAATCAGGTCGAGCGGCGCGGTGTACTTCAGCTTGAACTCGACGGTGCTGTCGTCGATCACGTTGATGCTGTCAATCGGGTCGAAGATGTACGACGCGCCCAGACCGAGCTTCATCGTGCGCTCAATCGAGAATTTGACCGCTTCGGCGTTGAAGTCGGTGCCGTCGTGGAACTTGACGCCCTGGCGCAGATGGAACGTCCAGGTCAGCCCATCATCCGACGTTTCCCACGAGGTCGCCAGCTTCGGGCTGATCTCGGTGTCGCTGCCGGGCGGGTTGTAGAAGGTCAGCGTCTCGTAGGCGTTGCCCATGACCGTGTTGTCGTTCGAGAAGCTCGAGCTGGGATCGAGGTCGGGGAGGGTCGTCGGGTTCGCGTAGACGGCAATGCTGCCGTTGCCTTGCGCGGTGAGCGGGCTGATGCCGATGACCCCTATCAATAGAATCAGTACCAGGAACAGACCGTACCGTTTCATCGAGGTTTCCTCTGGCTAAGCGGGTCAATGTAAAACAGTGCAACGATATTACATAGCTTGAATGCGAAGTGCAACAAACTTATGACCAATCCTCTTGCTTCACGCCGTAAATTTCCTCGGCTTGCTCCGCCGTCATCAAGCCGTTGCGCACGTCGGCGCGGATCAATTCGGGATCGCGCTGGCTGGGGTCGCCCCAGCCGCCGCCGCCCGTCGAGCGCGCGCTGACCCGATCCCCCTTCATGAACGGACCGTAGAAGTAGACGCGCCCGGTCAGCCGCTGCTCTTTGTCCGTGCCTTCCCAGACAATCGTCTCGCTGATGCCGGAATGCCCGCCGCCCTGCAAGCCCCAGGGCGGGTCGAGCGTGTTCTCGTTCATGGTTTGCAGCAGGACGTGGTCTTCCAGCACCTCGTAGTCGCGGATCACGCCGAAGCCGCCGCGATATTGCCCCGCACCCGCGCCTTCCGGGTTGAAGGTGTAGCGCCGCACCAGCAGCGGATAGCGGCTCTCGATGATCTCGATGGGCGTGTTGGGCACGTCGCCGTCGCCGACGAAGATCAGCGCGCTGGGACCGTCCTGCGTCGGAAACGCGCCGCCGCCGCCGTCGACCGGGTCGGTGAAGATGAACGGCTTGCCGTAGCGCGGGTCGCTGCGATAGAAGTAGACGCCGAACATCTGGTACGAGCAGGCGGGGCAGCGTTCCGGGATCGCCTGCGAGAGCGCGCGCACGATCAGGTGCGCGACCATCTCGGTCACGTAGCCGTAGGAATCGCACGGCGCGTAGGGTCCGGGGTTGACGAGCGTATTCTCCGGCGCGGTCACGACCAGCGGGCGCATGTGCCCCTGATTAGTCGCCTCCAGCGGCATCGTCAGCGCCTTGAGCGCCATCTGGCACATGGCAATCGTGCCGATCAGCGGGTTGTTGATCGGACCGGTCGCGGTGGCGTCCGTGCCCGTCCAATCGACGTACATCGTGCCTTCGCGGACGGTGACGGTCACTTTCAGCTTGCGCGGCTTGTCCAGCTCGACGCCGTCGTGGTCGAGGCTGATCTCGGCGCTGGTGCTGCCTTCGGGGATTTCGCCGATCTTGCGGCGCATGAACTGCTCGGACAGGTCGAAGACGGTTTGCATCGCCGCGTCGAGCACGTCCGCGCCGTATTTGCGGCAGAGCGCCTGATAGCGGCGCGCACCCGTGCGGCAGGCGGCGATCATGGCGTTCAGGTCGCCCTCGACCAGTTCGGGGAAGCGCACGTTGGTCAGGATCAGGCGGTGCAGCGCCTGGTTGAGCTTGCCCGCGTCGTAGAGCTTGACGTGCGAGAAGATCAGCCCTTCCTGAAACACGTCGGTGGTGTCGGGACACCAGCCGCCGGGCGTCTTGCCGCCGATGTCCGCCCAGTGCGCCATGATGATCGAGAAGGCGACCAGCCGCCCCTCGGCGAAAATCGGCATGTAGACGGCGGTGTCGCTGATGTGCGTGCCCGTGTCGTAGGGTTCGTTCGCCAGCAGCACGTCGCCCTCGTGGAATGCGTCAACGATCCTGAGCGCGCTGCGGATGATCGGCGGCAGGCAGCCGAGGAAGTTGGGCAAGCCTGAGCCTTCCGCCAGCAGATCGCCGTCGGCGTTGGTCAGCGCGACGCCGAAATCCTGCACCTCGTAGATCAGCGGGTTGTGGGCGGTCTTGACCAGCGCGATCTGCATCTCGTCCGCCGCCGCCTTGAGCGCGTTGCGGATCACCTGAAGCGTGATCGGATCAATCGACATGGTTCTTCCCCCCGTCCAGCCGCGTAATCATCAGGTTGCCGTAAGCGTCCACCTCCAGACACTGACCGGGCAGCACCAGCGTGGTCGATGTCCACTCCTCGACGATCAGCGGTCCCTCGATCTGCTGCCCCGCGCTCAGCTTCGGGACGGTCGTAGACCGGGCAGTCCACCGGCGCGCCCTGACCGCTGAAAGTCACGGGGCGCGTGCCTTTGAGGGCGTCCTGCGCTGCCGCAGCCGCTCAGCGGGATCATCTCCGGCGTGGGTGCGGTCACGACCGCCGCCAGCCGCAGGCGCACGATCTCGACCGGCTTGTCCGGCAGCATGTGCGCGTATGCCTGCTCGTGCAGGCTGTCGAAGCGCCCGCGCAGCGCCGCGAACGCCCCGTCCCGCAAATCCTCGTCGAGCAGCGGGACGCGCACGGTATGCTCCTGCCCGACGTAGCGCATCTCGGCGAAGGAGCGGGCGTTCAGGTCGCCCTCGATGTCGTTGTCGCTCAGCGTCTGCCGCGCGTCGGCGACCATCGCCTCCAAAACGCCGCGCAGCTCGTCCGGAGTCGTCTCGGCGAGCGGGCGCACGAACATGCGCGTCAGGTCTTCGCGGTAGTCGGCGTTGAGCAGCCCCCACGACGAGAAATTCGCCGGGTTGACCGGGACAATCGCCTGCGCGCATTCCAGTTCGTTGAGCAGGTGCGCCGCGAACAAGCCGCCGCCGCCGCCGAAGCAGGCGAGGCTGAACGCGCGCGGATCGTGCCCGCGCTCGACTGTGATGTTGCGGATGGCGTAGGTCATGTTCATGACCGCCAGGTGATAGATGCCGTAGGCGGCTTGCATCAGGTCGAGCTTGAGCGGCGCGGCGATTTTGTCGCGGATCGCGCTTTCCGCCGCCGCTTTGTCGAGGCTGATGCGCTGCCCCAGGTAGTAATTCGGATCGAGATAGCCGAGCATAATTTGAGCGTCGGTGACGGTCGGCTCGCTGCCGCCCAAGCCGAAGCAGGCGGGACCGGGATTCGCCTCGGCGCTGCGCGGACCGACCCGCAGCCCGCCTTCGCCGTCCAGCCAGGCGATGCTGCCGCCGCCCGCGCCAATCGAGACGATGTCGAGCGTCGGCTGAAGCACCGGGCGGCGGTTGACCTGCGTCTCGGCTTTTTCGAGCGGCTCGCCGTCGACGATCAGCGCCACGTCGAAGGTCGTCCCGCCCACGTCGGCGGCGACCAGATTGGGCAGATTGAGCTTGCGTCCCAGCGCCGACGCGCCGATCACGCCGCCCGCCGGACCGGATTCGAGCGTGCGGATCGGGATGGCGCGGGCGATGCTGCTGGAAGTCATGCCGCCGGACGACTGCATGATCGTCAGCGGACCGCGATAGCCGCCCCCGCGCAGCTCCTGTTCCAGTTCGCCCAAGTAGGCAGCCACGCGCGGCTGGGCGTAGGCATTGAGGACGGTGGTCGAGGTGCGCTCGAACTCGCGCCATTCGGCTGCTACCGCTGACGAAATCGATACCCAGGCGTCGGGGAATTCCTCGGCGATGAGTCTCCGCCATGCGCTGCTCGTGGCTGGGGTTGGCGTAAGCGTGCAGGAAGGCGACCGCGATGCCATCGACGCCCTCGGCGCGCAGCTTGCGGACGGCTTCGCGCGCCTCGGCTTCGTCCAGCGCTTCCAGTACCTCGCCGCTGGCGCTCAGCCGCTCGCGGACTTCCAGACGCAGGTAGCGCGGGATCAGCGGCTCTGGTGGGCGGTAGAACAGGTTGTAGATTTCCGCGCGGTTGCCGCGCCCCAGCTCGTACACGTCGCGGAAGCCGCGCGTCGTGATCAGCCCGACGCGCGCGCCTTTCTCCTGCACAATCGTGTTGATCACCAGCGTCGAGCCGTGAACGATCATCGCCAGATCGTCCAGGGCGATGCCCAGACGCTCGACGCCCTCCAGGAAGCGCTTGACCAGCGCGCCCGACGAGGGGACTTTTTCAATCTGCACGCTTCGGTTGTCGGCATCGAACAGCATGAAATCGATGAACGTGCCGCCAACGTCAACCGCCAATCGCTTGCGAGTCACGAGCTATTCCTTGTATCCGCGCAGCAGGCAAAATGCAGCGGAACGGCTGCTTTTTTGAGGGTATTCAGCCGTCCCTGTAAGATTGGCGATTATAGGAAGCTGCGCGGCGGTGTCAAGGAATGGTATGCCCGCGAAAAGGGCAATATCGACCAAGGTCGCGGCGCGTTACCTCCTGACCAGCAGTTCCGGCTGATCGGAGCAGATGCCGTCTACGCCGAGCGCGTTGAGCGCAGCGATTTCGGCGGGGCGCTCCTCGTGCCAGCAGACGATGCCCAGGTCGGCGGCGCGCACGCGCTCCAGCCAGTCCGCCGTCAGCAGCGACGAAGGCGAGTCGAAGCGTTCCCAGCACGGATGCACGTAGTCCGCGCCGACCGACGCCGCCAGCGCCACCGGATCGACGTGCGTGGACGAGAACAGGATCGAGGTCACGGCGTCGGGCGCGTTCGCCTTGATCTCGGCGACGACATCCGGGCGGAACGAGCCGAAGATCGCATAGTTGATCATCCCGCGCCGCCTCAGCGTGGCGATCACCTGCGCCATCGCCTCCGGCGTGACCTCCTTGATGTCGAGGTACAGCCCCACGCCCAGCGACGCGCACAGTTCCGCCATCTGCTCGAAGGTCAGGATCGGCTGGCGGTTCGGCGGCGTCAGGGCGAGCAGTTCCGCCAGCGTCAGCGCGCCGATGTCCCCCTCGACGCCGAAGACGCGCTGCAAATTAGCGTCGTGGGCGATCACCGGAATATCGTCGGCGCTGGTGCGCACGTCCATCTCGATCATGTCCGCGCCCAACTGCGCCGCTTTCTCGACCGACGCGCCTGAGCCTTCCTGCGCGTATGCCGACGCGCCGCGATGCGCGATCCGCAGCGGGTGGCGCTGGTCGGGCGGGGTCGTCTCGCGCAGGTGATCCGCCCACCAGCGGACGCGCGAGGGTATCCAGCGGAATAGCTGCGCCCAGGGGACGAGCACGGCGGTCGCCAGATCGAAGTCCTTTGAGAATTCGAAAGATGGCTCGAATGCCTGTCGTTCGAGGTAGGCGTGGACGACGTTGTTGTTGAGCGGGCGGCGCGCGTCGATGATCCCCTCGAACAGCGGCGTGACGTGGACGCCCATCCTGCCGCTGTGCGCGCCGCAATCGGCGAGCGTGTGCGGCTTGCGCTCGATCAGCCAGTCGACGACCGGGGCGAAGGCGTGCTTGCCCGGTTCGGAAAACAGGGTCACGCGACCGTCCTCCAATGGCACGGCGCCCGCCGCGTCGAGCATCTTGTGCTGACCGCCGTGCCAGCTCGCGTCGGCGGCGACGACCTGCTCGTCCGCGTCCAGATAGACCCAGATGTGCTCCAGCTCGTACAGGTGTTGGATGTCCCAGTCCCACCAGATCGCGTATTCGACCGCGCAGGCGGCATCGGCGGGCAGCACGATCTCGCGCGGGAACGACGGCGATTTGCCATCTTCGCGGAAGATAGTGTAGCCGACTGCCAGCGGCAGGAACGGCTCGCGGGCGTCGAAGCGGATGCGCGGCGCGTGCCGCAGCGCCAGAGCGTAATCGCCCGCGTCGGGGATCGTCCGGTCGAGCGTGTCGAATTGCGTTTCGAGTGTGAGTGCCACAGCAGAAACGGCTCCGTTTGAGGGATGAATTGCGCAGTTGCTGAGGATACCTCGCCAACGGCGATGTTCACAGGTGGGCATGAACAATTCACCTCACCCGCTTCGCGGCGAAACGCAGTTTCGCTCGCGCTCGGTCGGGGTGAGGTCAGATTTGTGAAATCTATGTCCTCGACTTCCACTACTCCTATGTTGAGCATCACTGTATTTGGATGCGCTTGATCCAACGAATAGAACCACAGGTGGTGACTCTCGATCACGCGCGCTAGACTTCGATTATCTTGATCCATGTCCTCAGGAGGAACTTGTTTTGTCGCACGGTGAAATTACACTTTCAGAGATCAACAGCCAGCCCCAGCTCTGGGCGATGGCTCTGGAACAGTTCGGACAGGTGGCGGACGAAGTCCGTCGCTTCTGGGAGCGGGGCGGCTTCGAGCAGGTCTTGTTCACGGGCTGCGGCTCGACTTATTATCTCGGCGTGATCGGCGCGTCGCTGCTGCAAGCCGCGACCGGCGTGCCTTCCCGCGCCAATACCGCCTCCGAATTGATGCTGTTTCCGGGGGTGAACGTCGCGCTGCGCGCGAAGACGCTGCTCGTCTGCCTCTCACGCTCCGGCACGACCCGCGAGACCGTCGAGGCGGCGCGCCTGTTCCACGAGCAGGGCAACGGTCAGGTGCTGGTCGTCACCTGCCAGAGCGACAGCCCGCTGGCGCAAGCCGCCGACCTGCTGATCGCGCTCGACGCCGCGCAGGAGCAGAGCCGCGTGCAGACACGCTCCTTCAGCAGCATGGCGGTGGTGGTGACGGCGCTGGCGGCGCTGCTCGGCGGGCGCGACTGGCATCAGCTTGAGGGGCTGTCCCCCGCGCTCGAACGGGTGACGACTGCCTCGGAGCCGCTCGTCCGCACGCTGGGCGAGGACACCAGTATCAACCAGTTCGCTTTTCTGGGATCGGGCGCGCTCTACGGGGTCGCCTGCGAAGGTATGCTCAAGATGACCGAGATGTCGCGCATCTTCAGCGTCAGTTACCACATCCTCGAATACCTGCACGGACCGCGCTACGCCGCCGACGCGAATACGCTGGTCGTCGGGCTGGTCGGCGAGGGCAGATTTTCGGAGGAAGTGAACGCGCTCAAGCCGCTGGCGCAGCGCCGGGCGCGCGTGCTCGCGCTCGCCGAAGCGGATCGCGGCGGTCTTGCCGATTTGGACTATCTGCTGGCGCTCGGCTCCGGCGTTCCCGAATGGGGGCGACCGATCCTCTATCTGCCGCCGCTGCAGCGCATCGGCTTTCATCAGGCGATTATGCGCGGCTTCGACCCGGACAATCTCCCCTTCGACCCGCGCGACGCGGTGGCTACATGAGCAGCCCGACGGTGCTCGGCATCGACATCGGGGGAACCAACACCAAGCTGGGGCTGGTCGCCGTCGACGGTACGATCCGCTCGGCTGGCAGGATTCCGACCGACGCGAAAGGCGACAGCCCCGAGCCGTTTTTCAGCCGCCTGTTTCCCGCTGTGGATACTCTCGTCGCCGAAGCCGGTGCTGACCTGATCGGCATCGGCATCTCGTCGCACGGCGAGGTCGACCACGAGCGCCGCCGTCCGATTATCGCGGGCAACACGCCCGCGCTGCGCGGCGTCGACCTGCGCGGGCGCGTCGAGGCGCGCTACGCCCTGCCTGTCGTCATGAACAACGACCTGACCGCGCACGCGCTCGGCGAATATTTCTACGGCTGCGGCTACGGCGTCGAGCGCTTCATGTGTCTGGCGATTGGCACGGGTCTCGGCGCGGCGCTGATCGTCGCGGGCAAGCCGCTGATCATCGATGGGGGCAATTCGGGCAACACCGGCTTGATCATCCTCGATCCCGATGCCCCGCGCGACGGCAGCGGCATTCGCGGCTCGGCGGAAGGACTCTGCGGCGTGGCGGGGATCGAGCGGCTGGCGAGCGCGCGCTACGGTCGCCCGGTGCGCGCGCATACGGTGATCGAGGCGGCGCGCGCCGGAAACGACCCCATCGCGGCGGCGGTCATGACGCAGATCGGCGCGTGGCTGGGGCAGACGCTCGCCAGCCTGAGCGTGATCTTCTATCCGCACCGCATCGCCCTGAGCGGCGGCACGGCGTCGGCGGGCGCGGTTCTGCTCGATGCCTGCCGCGCGCGCTTCGAGGATTTGGTCGGTCCCTTCTTCCGCGATCTGGCAGCCAACACGGGCGGGCACTTCAAGGACGTGGAGATCGTGCTTGCCACCGGCGGCGAAACCGGCGTCCTCGGCGCGGCGGTGGAGGTGTTTCAGAGTCGCGGGCTGTTCTAAATCCCGCGTGGCAGGATGGTTAAAGAGGCGCTGCGCATTTTGGGCTAACTAACCTGGTGCTGGTTTTTAGCCCCTCACCCCGTGTTTCCTTCGGAAACCCACCCCTCTCCCACACAAGCGGAGACGAGGGGGAAGTACGCGGGCATTTGTCCCTCGCCCCGTTTACGTGGGAGAGGGACAGGGCGAAACGCAGTTTCGCACAGGGTGAGGGGAAATTAGCAGCAGCAAATCAACAGCACTCGTTAATTATTGTGCGTCTCTAGGCTTGCCCAAACACGCGCTCGGCGTTCTTCGAATAGACCTTCTCCAGCACGTCGTCCGGCAGGTACATGCCGCAGATGCGCCAGCGCCCCTGGCGCGGGGTTTCCTCGACGCCGTAGGAGAAATACTCGTCGTCGCTTTCGAGGAAGCGGTAGTAAACCGGATACATCTTTTCCTCGACCGGGCGATCCGTCCCGAATAGGATGCGGTCGGCGTATTTCAGGAAGAACTTGCGCGCGCTGTACGGCTGCCGACCCAGTTCCGCGATGCGCTCGCTGATGTCCACGTTGAAGTTCGGGCAGCGGTCGAGCAGCGCGCCCACCCAGGCGAGATTTTCGGCGTAGCAGCCGACGTGCGCGCCGACGAACGTCGTCTCCGGGTGGCGCGCCACGAGTCTGCCGAAAGCCTCGATGATGCTGCTGAAGCTGGGGAACGGCGGGCTGGGAAACTGCCAGTCCGGGTTCGCATAAAGTTCCTCCCAGCGCTCGTTGCGGTTGTCCACCGGGTCGAAGAAGGCGACCGGGTCGGCGATGTGGATCGTCACGGGCAGATGCAGCTCGCCAGCCGTCGCCCAGACCGGATCGAGGCGTGGATCGTCAATTTTGACGAGCGCGCCATGCTGATCTTTCACCGTCAGACCGAACGGCTTCCAGATTTTCAACCCCTGAGCGCCGCGCTCCGCCTGCTTGCGCAGACGACCCGCCGCCCACTCGCCGAAGCGGTCGCCGTGCTCCGCCCATTGCTCCCAGGCGACGCCGCCGTACACGCGGAAGCGCTCCGGCGCGGCAGCCTTGAAGTGATCGAGATGTGTTTCGAGGATGTCTTCGCCCCAGCCGCCGTCGAGATCGACGTAGACGCGCACGTCCGCCGCGTCGAGGATGTCCAGCAGTTGCGAGACGGGGCGCTTGTCCCAGCCTCCGAAACCCTCCAGCGAAAGGTGATTGTGCGCGTCGATCACCGGGAAGCGCGGCTTGGTGACCGCCGTCTCCCGCGTGACCAGTTTCGGCTTGGGCTTAAAGTCGGTCAAAAGTAAGTCATTCGAATTTGTCACAGTTTTTGCAGCCTTTCAAACGGTCAGGACCTGAATGCCCACTGCGCTCAGCGCCGAGGTGAATTCCTCCGGCGCGAGAGTATCCGTGATGAACGTATGCACCTGTGAAATCGGCGCCAGAAACACGCTGGAGATGCGTGCGCATTTGGTGTGATCCGCTACGACGATCACTTCGCGGCTGATGCTGAGGATTTTGCGGTCGGTCTGCGTTTCGGGCAGGTAGTCGTTGGTGATGCCGGTATCGAGGTCGATGGCGCGAATGCCCATGATCACCTTGTTGACGCGCAGTTCGCCCAGCGCAAGCTCGGTCAGATGACCGATAAATGACTGCTCGCTGGAGCGCAGGATTCCGCCCAGCCCAACCAGCGTGATGTTCGCCAGGTCCGCCAGCATGTTCATCACCAGCAGCGAATTGGTGATCACCGTCAGGTCTTTGTGCTGGCGCAGGTTGCGCGCGACTTCCAGAACGGTCGTGCCGCTGCTCAAAAACAGCGCCTCGCCGTCGTTGACCAGCGCCGCCGCCGCGCGCCCGATGCGGCGCTTCTCCTCCGCCTGCTCGCCTGAACGCAATACCAGCTCAGGTTCCGGCGGTGCGTTCTTGACGACCAGCGCGCCGCCGTGAAAACGCCGCAGCTTGCCTTCTTCTTCCAGCCTGCCCAGGTCGCGCCGCGCCGTCGCCGGGCTGACCATGAACTCCTCGCAGATTTGCGCGATAGTCGCGCGCTGCTGGGTTTCGACGAAGCGCATGAGCAGTTCACGACGCTCAAGCGCGGAGTAGGCAATTGGTGCTGCCATCAAGGGACAACTCCGACGTGATCGACACTGATTTGGGTGTAGCACAGGACCACCAAATTGTCAAACTCGCTCAAAAACAATCACGATTATTAGGTGAAATGAGATGAAATTTGCGCATTTATGCAGATTATCTGATTGGTTTGTTTGACAAGCCGCCAAACCCAATTATGATCAATCACAAAGACGGCGATGCCGCCTGGTCGTGAATTATCCAATATGCGCTGCATTGCAGCCGCCTTTTTAGAAGTATTTTGCGCCTTACAATCCCTTCGAAAGGTCTAATTTGACTGACCAGCCCGGAACTCACTCTTTCGCGGAAATCATGAGCCAGTCGACTGTTTGGAGCGAGGCTGTTCACGCCTTTGCGCAGCACAGCGAAGCGCTGTCGGCGCTGTGGAACGAGGGCGGCTTTGACCGTGTGCTGTTCACTGGCTGTGGCTCGACCTACTATCTGGCGCAAACCGGCGCGGCGCTCTTTCAGCAGTTGACCGGGATTCCCGCCCGTGCTTATCCCGCTTCGGAAATCGCGCTGCTGCCGGATTTCGTCTTTCTCCCCTCTGGCAATCCCCTGCTGATTACCGTCTCGCGCTCCGGCGAGACGACGGAGACCGTCGAGGCGGTGCGCGTGTTCCGTGAGCGCACGGGCAGCCCGGTGATCGCCGTGACCTGCGCCAGCAGCAGCACGCTGTCGCTTCTGGCAGACCTCAACTTCTCGATTGACGCGGCGCAGGAGACCAGCGTCGCGCAGACGCGCTCGTTCGCCAGCATGTTGATCGTCGTCGAATCGATTGCCGCGTCGGTCGCCGGGCGGAGCGATCTCGCCGCTCTCGACCACCTGACTTCGGTTGCGGCGCGGCTGCTGGAACAGTACCGCCCGCTCGCCAAACAGTTGGGCGAAGACCGGAACATCGAGCGCTTCTTCTTCCTCGGCTCCGGCGCGCTGCACGGCATCGCCTGCGAGGGCATGTTGAAGATGAAAGAGATGTCGCTCTCGTACAGCGAAGCGTTCCACGTGCTCGAATTCCGTCACGGACCGATGTCGATGGTCAACGAGCACACGCTGGTCGTCGGACTGATTTCCGAGGATGTCGCGCCGCAGGAGGTCGCCGTGCTGCGCCAGATGCAGGCGCGCGGGGCGCAAATTCTGGTGCTGGCGGAAGCCGATCCCGGCGCGAGCGAGTGGGCGCACGTCGTTCAGCTTGACACCCAACTGCCGACCTGGGCGCGGGCGGTCACGTACCTGCCGGTGCTTCAGTTAATGGCTTACTATCGGGCGCTTTCGAACGGTCAGAACCCGGATCACCCGGCGAACCTGTCGTTCGTCATCGCGCTCGATAATTCGATGACCTGATGATCGATGAGGGAAAGGAGCAAGACGGCACACACGCGCAGTTCGTTCAGTTATTGACATAAAACTTCTAGGAGACCATGATGAAAAAATCTGTTTTACTCAGCCTTGTTGCAGGTCTCGCCTTGTTCCTGCTGAGTGTTGGGCTGGTCAGCGCGCAGGAGCCAGTGACGTTGGTTTACTGGTCGATGTGGAACGAGACAGAGGGTCAGGCGTTGGTTCTTCAGGACGCCATTGCCAAATATCAGGAGCAGCACCCGAACGTCACCATCAACGCCGTCTGGAACGGTCGCCAGAACCAAACGCTGGCTCGGACGGCGATCAGCGGCGGCACCACCATCGACATTGTCGATCAGGACGAGGATCAAATCGCGGGCGGTTTGGTGCGCGATGGTGCCGCTCTTGACCTCACGAGCTACCTGCAGCAGCCCGCCGCCGATCACGATGGAGCGCTGGCTGACGTATTCCTGCCGGGGACGCTCGACATGTTCTCGGTCGATGGCAAGGTTTACCTGCTCCCCTACATCTACAACACGGTGCAGTTCTGGTATGACAAGCGCGTCTTCAGTGACGCTGGCGTGGACGTTCCCCAGACGTGGGCTGACCTGCTGGCATCCTGCACCAAGCTCAACGACGCGGGCTATGCGCCTATCGCTGCCGAAGGCAACGAGCCGGGCTACATGCAGTTCTACCTGACAGAAATTATCGAGCGTGAGAAGGGCGCGGGCTGGCTGCGTCAGGCTGCTGCTGACCCCACCGGCGAGATGTGGCGCGACCCTGTGGTCCTCGACGCCGCGCAGAAGATTCGTCAGTTGTGGGACACCGGCTGCATCCCGGCGGAAACCGTCGGCTATGTCTGGCCCCAGGGTCAGCAGACGCTCGCCTTCGGTCAGGCGGGGATGGAGCTGGTCGGGTCGTGGCTGCCGGTCGAGCTGCAAAACTCGACTGACCCCGATTTCCAGTGGGGCGCGTTCAGCTTCCCGGCAATCGAGGGCGGCGCTGGCAAGACGACCGACGTTTACGCGCTGCTGCTCTCCTTCATGATCAACAAAGACACCGCTAATCCGGATGTCGCCTTCGACTTCCTGCGCTTCGTCATGAGCGACGAAATCCAGCAGGAATTCACCGATCAGTCGCTGGTGGGTGTGACCAACAAGTACATCACCTGGAACTCGATCATCGGTGATGCGCAGACGGCAGCCTCGTCGGCGACGACCACCTACGGCGATGTCGACAACGTCTACGCGCTCTATACCGAGTTCCTGACCACCGTCATCTGGCCGAACCTGCAAGACCTGTGGCACGGCACGACGACACCCGATCAGTTTGTTGACGCGATGGCAACTCAGAGTAAAGATTACTGGACTGCGCATCCGCAGTCATAAGTTGCCGTTCGCCGTCACCACACGGCTGAGGAGTACGTTCGCACGTCTCTCGATTGTTGCAAGGGGCGAGATCATTCTCGCCCCTTGTGCAAAAGAGCAAACACTTACTTAGTGGGGAAATTCAATGAGGATTTCGAAGCGGTTCATCCTGCTTTTCCTGCTGCCCGCATCGGCGCTTTATCTCATCTTCTTCCTCGTGCCCACCATCCAGGCGCTTGTCTACAGCTTCTATGATTGGAGCGGCTTCGGCTCGGACATGCGCTTCGTCGGCTTGGCGAACTTCCAGGAACTCCTCGGAGATCGCCTGTTCTGGAAAAGCATGGGGAATACCATCGGGATACTCGTCATCGGCGGGATCATCGTATTTAGCCTCGCCTTCATCATGACGATGATGATCTCCTCCGGTATTCGCGGGAAGAAATTTTTTCGAGGTGTTATTTTTCTCCCCAATATTATTGCGGTGATCGCCCTGACGACCCTCTGGGGTTATCTGTATACCCCCAACAACGGGCTGCTGGCGTCGGTTTTCAAGCTCATCGGCTTGAACGATATGGCGAAATTCCCCTGGTTAGGACCGGACACCATTTTCGCGGCGATGATGGTCGCCATCATCTGGATCGAAGTGGGCTTCTATCTGGTGCTGCTGCTGGCGGGCGTCGATAAAATCCCGCAAGATTTCTTCGAATCGGCGAAGCTGGACGGCGCTAATCAGTTCCAGCAGTTCCGGCACATCACGGTGCCGCTGCTCTGGGACGTGATCGCCATCGGCATGGTGCTGTGGAGCATCTACGCCCTCAAGATTTTTGAGTTTCCCTTCTCGTTTACCGGGCTGGAGCCGAACCCCAACTCGTATACCGTCTCGGTTTACCTGTACATTCTTGGCTTTGGGCAGCGGGAGCCGATTTATCGTCTGGGCTATGCCACGTCCATCGGCGTGATGCTCCTGCTGGTGGTCATCCTGATCGTGCTCATCATTCGCTGGCTGACGCGCCGCGATGTCGTCCAGTATTAGAGAGGCATACAATGGCACAGCAATCGCTTCCTGTCGATCAGGCATACGCTGGACGAGCGCGCAGTCGGGTAAGCTGGCACTGGCTCAAGCTGCTGCCCTCCTACCTGTTTCTGGGCGGATGGTCGCTGTTCACAATTCTGGCGATCTCGTGGGTGGTGCTCGCTTCATTGAAGACGAACCGCGACGTTTTCCGCAAGCCGTTTGACATTCCAGTCGACCCGCAGTTCGTCAATTACGCGCGCACGTGGTCGAACTCCAACGTCGGGCAGGGCTTCCTCAACAGCCTGATCATCGTCGGCATCTCCGTCGCGCTCATTCTGCTGGTCTCGTCGCCCGCGTCCTACGTGCTCAGCCGCGCCAAGTTTCGCGGCAAGGGACTGCTGACGATGATCTACATCGCCGGGATCGGCGTCCCCTACCCGCTGCTGTTCATCCCGCTGTTCGCCATGCTCGCCGGACTCAAGCTGATCAATACCATCCCCGGACTGATACTGATATACGTCAGCCTCTCGATCCCGTTCACGGTGTATATCCTGACGGGATTCTTCAGCAGTTTGCCGCAGGAAATCGAAGACGCCGCGGTGATCGACGGGTGTAATGACTTCGACGTGTTCCGGCGAGTGATGCTGCCGCTGGCATCTCCCGGAATCATCACAGCGGCGATCTTCAACTTCATCGGGCTGTGGAACGAGTTCCAGCTTGCGCTGATCTTCATTCAAGACCCTGCCAAGCGCCCCCTGTCGCTGAGCCTGTACTCGCTCAAAAATGCGATGACCTATTCGGGCGACTGGGCGGGCTTGTTCGCGGGCGTGGTGATCGTGATCGTGCCGACGGTGATCCTGTTCGTGCTGCTCTCGGAACGGATGATCTCCGGTATCACGCTGGGGTCGGTGAAGTAGTTCATCTGCGTCATCCCGTCTCGATTGGAACCCCAACGTGAGCGAGCTTCGCATCGATACTTTGCGGCTTCCCGCCGCCGAACTGGGAGCGGAGAACCCGCTCCCGAATTTTGATCCGCCGCGCAATCAGCCGGTGCTGTCCGGCAAGAGTGAAGACGACCCCGAAGCGGGCTATCTGCCGGATTTCCTGCCCTACACCCTACAGGGCGGCTACACACGCGAACGCCAGCCGCGCGACTTAAAGGTCGCCGTGCTGGAGAACGAGATTCTGCGGGCGACCTTCCTGCTCGATTACGGTGGGCGTCTGTGGTCGCTGCTGCACAAGCCCTCCGGGCGCGACCTGCTCTACGTGAACCCGGTCTTCCAGCCCGCCAATCTCGCCATCCGGGACGCCTGGTTCAGCGGCGGCGTCGAGTGGAACATGGGCGTGATCGGGCACACGCCGTTCACCTGCTCGCCGCTGTTCGCCGCGCGCGTCAGCGCGCCTGACGGTACGCCTGACGGTACGCCGGTGCTGCGCCTGTACGAGTGGGAGCGCATTCGCAGCACGACCTACCAGATCGACGCGTATCTGCCTGACGGATCGCCCGTCCTCTACGCGCGCGTGAAGCTGGTCAACCCGTTCGATCACGCCCTGCCGATGTACTGGTGGTCGAACATCGCCGTGAGCGAGCGCGAGGACGTGCGCGTGCTCGTCCCCGCCGGGGAAGCCTATCAATATGCGCTTTCGGACGAGAATCTGAAGACCGTCGCCGTGCCGCTGGTGGACGGCAGGGACATCAGCTACACGACCCATATCCGGCGCTCGGCGGATTACTTCTTCCTGATCCCGCCGGGACAGCGCCCCTGGATCAGCGCGCTCGACGGCGAAGGCAAAGGCTTAATCCAGACTTCGACCGCTGCGCTGCGCGGGCGCAAACTGTTCCTGTGGGGCACGGGGCAGGGCGGGGCGCGCTGGCAGGAATGGCTGAGCGGGTCGAAAGCGCCGTATCTCGAAATTCAGGCGGGGCTGGCGCCCACGCAGTTGGAATACGCCTTACTCCCCGCGCAGTCCGCAGTCTCGTGGCTGGAAGCCTACGGCTTGCTGGAAGCCGATCCGCAGGTCGTGCATGGGCACGACTGGGCGGCAGCCCGCGCCGAGGTGGATGCCCGCCTAGAGCAGCTTGCCCCGCGCGCCGCCTTCGAAGCGGAGTACGCTCGCGGCAGGCTCGTGGGAGCAGCAGCCTCCGGCGGAAATCCTGCAACGGGGTTCGGGGTGGGGCGCGCTGGAAGCGCTGCGCCGCGAGAAGATGGGCGAGAAGCCGTACCACGACGCGGCGCTCGATTTTGGCGGTTCGCTCGGTGCGCCGCAGCAGCCCTGGGTTGAGCTGCTGGAAACAGGACGCTTCCCCGATTCCGACTCGGACGTGCCCGGCGGCGGTCTGCTGGTGCAGCCGGAATGGCGCGCGCTGCTCGAAAAAGCCGTCGCGCAGGGCGGCGGCTGGGAAGCGTGGCTGCATCTGGGCGTGATGCGCCTGCACGCGGGCGACTTGGACGGCGCGCAGCAGGCGTGGGAAACGTCACTGGCGCGCAGGCGCAGCGCCTGGGCATGGCGCAATCTGGCGGTGCTGGCTCGCCGCCGGGGGCAGCCGTACAAGGCGGCGGAATATTACCGCGAAGCCCAAAGCCTGCGCCCTGACCTGATTCCGCTGCTGGTCGAAACCGCGCGTGCCCTGATCGACGCGGGCGCGCCCGGCGAGTTCCTCGACCTGCTGGCAGCGCTGCCGGGGGCGATGCGCGATCACGGGCGGGTTCGCCTGCTCGAAGTACAAGCCGCGCTGGCGCTGGGCGATCTCGACCGCGTCGGGCGTCTGTTCGCCGACGGCTTCGAGATCGTCGATTATCAGGAAGGCGACGAAATCCTGACCGACCTGTGGTTCGGCTACCATGCCGCGCGCATCAGCCAGTCGGAAGGCATTGAGATCGACGGGGCGCTGCGCGAGCGCGTCCAGCGCGAGTATCCCATGCCCGCGCAGTTCGACTTCCGCATGACGGTCGGCTAACGCGCAAGGCGGCGTCGGCATTTGGTCTTCGTTGGTCTTAATGCGCGGAGCACCCTGTTTGTGCGATGATTCTTTAAGTGTGTTAAGAAATGGTGGATTTGTAGTTGCATGGCTCAAGCCGCGCAGGTGGCGCAGACCAGAACCTTCTCAGCGCTGCGTCATAGTAGTTTCCGGTGGTACTTCGGCGGACAACTGATCTCAATTTCCGGCTCCTGGATGCAGGTGTTGGCGCAGGGCTGGCTCGTATTCCAGCTCACCCACTCCGAACTGGCGCTGGGCATCGTGGCGGGCGCGTCCGGTATTCCTTCGCTGTTCCTGTCGCCCTTCGCGGGTGTGATCGTCGACCGCTTCTCGCGTCGGGGTCTGCTGATCCTCACCCAGACCCTTCAGATGATACTGGCGTTCATTCTGGCGGCGCTGGTCTTTGCCGATACGGTGCAGGTGTGGCACATCGTCCTGCTGGCGTTCCTGCTGGGGCTGACCAAGTGCGTCGATGCGCCCGCGCGTCAGGCGTTCATCAAGGATATGGTCGGTCCCGAAGACATGTCCAGCGGTATTACGCTCAACTCGATCATGGTCAATGGTGGGCGAGTCGTCGGTCCTGCGCTGGCGGGCGTGCTGCTGGCGAGCCTGGGCGCGGCGTGGTGTTTCTTCGTCAACGGGGTCACCTTCCTGGCGGTGCTGGTTTCGCTGGTCGTGATCCACGAGGCATTCCGCGTGCCCGGCGTCGGCAGGGGATCGCCTCTCCAGCAAATGCGCGAAGGGGTGACGTTTTCGCGCCGCCACGAGACGATTCTGCCGCTGCTGCTCCTGTCGGCGGTCGGCGCGACGTTTGCCGTCAACACCATCACCCTTTTGCCCGCGCTTGCCGATGTCGTCCTGCATTCCCCGGTCGACGGCTTATCGCTCCTCAGCGCCGCGCAGGGGGTCGGGGCGATTATCGCCGGTCTGTTCCTCACGCCGCTCGTCAACCGCTTCGGGCACGGATCCGTCGTGTCGGTCATGATGGTCGTCTGGTCGTGGAGCATGATCATGCTGGCGAGCACCAATCTGCTGCCGCTGTCGGTGTTCTTCATGGGCGTGTTCGGGTTTGCCTTCGTGCTGTTCTTCGTCAACGCCAACACCATGATTCAGATGGTCGTGCCGGACGCCTATCGAGGGCGGGTGATGAGCCTGTTCACGCTGACCTTTCTCGGCTTGACTCCCCTCAGCGCCCTGTTGATCGGCGCGCTGGCGAACGTGATCGGCACGCCGGAAACGCTGGCGCTGATGGGCTTGGTCAACGGCGGTCTCGGCATAGCGATTTTGCTGCGCTGGCGCAGCGTATGGCATATCGTCTGAATGCCGGTATCGAAGCGGCGATCCGTGCAACCAACTCGCAGTTCGCCAGCTAAAGCGTCCCGTCTGTAGCGGTATCAATGGCGAAAACGAAGCGGGAGCAGACTTATTCTGCTCCCGCCTTGCTTTGGAAAAGATGATCTCCTGACGACAGATGCCGCCCGGCTTACGCCGTCTCGACGCAGCACAACTCGTAGGCGCGCCGGAGTGCCGCGACCGGGTCGCCTGCGGGCAAAAGTTCCTGTCCCAGATAACCGTCGTATCCGGTCGCCTGAATCGCGCGCACGATAGCCGGGTAATACAGCTCCTGCGTCTCGTCGATCTCGTGCCGTCCGGGGACGCCCGCCGTGTGATAATGCCCGAAGTGCGCGTGGTTCTCCTGAATCGTGCGGATCACGTCGCCTTCCATGATCTGCATGTGGTAGATGTCATACAGCAGCTTCACGCGCGGCGAGTTCACCATTTTGCAGACGCGCACACCCCATGCCGTATGGTCGTTCTGGTAATTGTGATGATCGACTTTGCTGTTGAGCAGTTCCATCACCAGGGTGACGCCCGCGTCTTCCGCCGCCGGGGCGATCAGACGGAGCGTCTCCGCCGTGATTTCGGCGCCTTCGTCGTCGGTCGCGCCGTTGCGGTTGCCGCTGAAGACGATCAGATTGGGGATGTCCCACTTGACCGCCAGCTCCAGGTTCGCTTCGAGTTCGCCCCGAATACGGTCGCGGTTCTCGCGCCGGTTCAGCCCGTTCTCGATAGTGCCGTGTCCGTTGATGGAAGCGATCTTCAACCCGTGATCCTTGATCAAAGGAAAGTGTTCCTGACCCACGAGTTCGACCGCCTCGTAACCAATCTCGACGGCTGTCTTGACCAACGCTTCAGGCTGCATACTGCTGAAGCACCACCAGGAAATAGATTGTTTAATCGGTTTCATAATTAAGTCCAATCGAATAGAACGCCCATTGCATGAGCGCGGTCTGTCCGCAGCACCTCGTATGCCTCCGCTGCCTGCGAAGGCGAATAACGGTGCGTGATCAGATCAGAGACGCGCATATCGCCGCGTTGTAGATAAGCAAAGAACAAATCGGTCATGTGGCGGTGGCTCCAGTGCGCGTGATCGGTGGATTCCGGCGGCGGATTGCTGTCGTGCGCGCCGATCACTTGCAGCCCCTTCAGCACGATGTCCGGGGTCAGCCGCTGATCCGAAGGCAAACCCGTATCGCCGAGCAGAATGAGCTTGCCGAAGCGCCGCAGCAGCGGCAGCGCGTGCTGGAACACCGATGGCACGCCCGTGACTTCGTAGACGACATCCGCGCCCAATCCTCCCGTCAGGCGTTGAATCTCCTCCTGCACGTCTGCGACGCTCTGGGAGAGGGCAGCCGTCGCCCCATGCTCGCACGCCATGTCGAGGCGCTTGCCCGCCGGATCAACGACGATGATCTGCCACGCGCCCATCAGCCGAGCATACTGCACGACGAGCTGTCCCAGCAAGCCAAGACCGATGACGACCACCGTGTCGCCCAGCGTGTGTTCCGCGTGGCGAACGCCAATCTGGACGATGTTGCCCAGCCCGAACCAGGTCGCATCTTCATCGGATACGCCGTCCGGGATCAGATACAGGCGCTGCGGCGTGGTCAGCACGTACTGACGGTGGTTCGCCCGAATGGCGACGCGATCTCCGGGCTTGAAGCCCTGGACATCGCTGCCGACCGCCACGACACGCCCGGCGAGGCTGTAGCCGGGTGGAAATGGGTATTTCACCCAGCGGTCATAATGGCTGCCCGGCTCAAACCGGCGCTCCAGACAGATTGTTTCCGTCCCGGTGCTGATCAGCGTCTTGGTCGTCTGAACAAGCACCTCACCCGCACCGGGATCACTTACAGGTTCTGAAATCAGTTCTACTTTGTTTTGACCCGTGAAATACATATTAAGCGATTGCATTCGTTCGTTACTCCTTTGGTTCTGTGACCAAATTGTCTGCGATGTCATTGTCGCCTGACACTACCCTTTAACGCCGCCTGCTGTCAGTCCACCCACGAGGTAGCGCTGAAAAACCACGAAAAGGATCGTCGGGGGGATCGAGATGATCACGCCGCCTGCCGTCAGCATCCCCCAGTCAATCGTGTATTGTCCGAAAGCCGCCTGTAGCGCGAGGGGCAGCGTTTTATTGCCCGTTGACGTGATCAGCGACAGGGCAAAAACGTATTCACCCCACGACAGGATGAACGCGAATGCGCCAATTGCGATGATGGCGGGCAGGATCAACGGCAGGATTACCCGCCACATCACCTGAAAATAACTTGCGCCGTCGATCAGCGCCGCTTCGTCGAAATCCTTGGGAATATCGTCCATGTAGCCCTTGAGCATCCACACCGCGACGGGAAGCTGCACCATCAGCGTGACGATGATCAGCCCTTGCAGCGTATTGGTGAGGGCAAGCTGGCGCATAATCACGATCAGCGGCACGACGATCAGCACGCCCGGCAGCATCTGCATCGCCAGGATGGCGAGCGAAAACATGTTTTGCAGGGGATAGCGAAAACGCGACAGGCTGAACGCTGCGAGCAGGGCGATGATCGTGGTGATGAGCGACGAGACGGAAGCGACGACCAGGCTGTTGCGGAAGGCATCCTGAAAGCCAATGGCATTCCAGATGCGCGCGAAGTTATCCAGCGTAATCTCGTGGGGGATGATGTCGAGCGGATACCCGAACATCTGCCCTTCAGGTTTGAGCGCAGTCATGTACAGCCAGAACAGCGGGAACAGCATCACGAAGACCAGCAGTATCGTGATGAGTTGAATCCCCCAGCCGCTGGCGCGTTTTCGAAGCACGGCGCGTCTTTGCGCCGCCCGCCACGTCGCTGTTGTGGCTGTCCCATCCAGCTTTCGAGCATCCAAAGAATTGGTCATTCTGAATAAACCTGTTCAATCGTTACGTCCGGGAATGTAGGCTAATCTGCGACGCGGCGCAGCAGTAGCAAATACGCGATCACGCTGAAAAACAGCAGGACGATTGAGGCGACGCCAATCGTCGCCGCATAGCTCAGCTCCTGCCGTTCAAAGAAATTGCGGAATAAGTAGACGCCGACCAGCATCGTCGAGCCGGAAGGTCCACCTTTTGTCAGAATCCAGACCATATCGAAGCTGTAGAACGCGAGTATGCCCAGTACGAGCGCGACCGTCACACTGACGCCTTTGAGGAGCGGTAGGGTAATGTGCCGAAAGCGCTGGTAGGCGGTCGCGCCGTCGACTGCGGCGGCTTCGTAAAGTTCCCGCGGGATTCCCTTGAGCGCCGCCAGCAGCGCAATCGCCATGAACGGCGTGCCTTTCCACGCGCTGATGAAGACGAGGACTGCCAGCGCGGAACCCGGTTCTGCCAGGAGCGTGCGCTGTCCTGCCAGCCCCACTGCTTCGAGCAAATAATGAACTGCCCCGAAATCGCTGTCCAGAAGCCAGCGCCATGTATAAGCGGCGACAATCGACGGGACGACCCAGGGCAGCAGGATCAACCCGGAAAGGACGCCGTTGATGGTGGTGCGCCGGTTCAGGAGTAAAGCCAGCAGGAGTCCAAATAGGTACTCTAATATGACCGTTCCGACCGTCCAGATGATGGTGTGCCCCAAACTCTCCCAGATGACGTGGTCGCCGAAGAGTTGCTCGAAGCCAGCCAACCCCTGAAAAATCGGCTCGCGGCTGCGCAGGAGATACCAGTCCGTCAGACTGAGCCAAACCTCGTAGAGCAGGGGATAGAGACTGACGACGACGACCACCAGGAGGGCAGGGGTGATGAAAAGGTAGCCCAGAAAACGTCGGTTTGTTGCCACTTTTGGACTGTTTCTTCCACTCACAATATTCGAGAAAGCGCTGCCTGCGCCGGTTCTTATTCTCTATTCGGCGCAGGCAGCAAATTATATAAATAGGTGCTGTGCTAGCGGTTCAACACGTCGTTGATGTTCTGGCACAGCTCGGTGGTCGCCTGATCGACGCTCTTGCCCAGCAGGACATCCTGAACGGCAGTCTGGATCGCGTCGACTTCGAGAGTCGCCATCTGCGGGATTTCAGGAGCCGGGTATTGATAAGGATAGGCAAAGTCGAACTGATCGACCACGACCTGCATGTCAGGCTGCCACTGCGGATCATACGACGCCAGCCACTGGGCGGTCAGCGAACGTTTGCCGGGGGTCAGGCTTGCCGTCTCGGCGAGTTTCGATAGTCCTTGATCGGGGTCGGTGACGTAGCGCATCCACTGCCAGGTTTCGTCCGGGTGTTCGGTTGCATTCCACATCACGAGCGGCCAGCCGCCCAGGAAGCCGAAGCGTCCTTCGGGACCTGCGGGGACATAGGCGGTCTTGACGTCATTCAGCCAGGTCGGGTTCGCGGCGATGAGCTGGGGCAGCAGCCACGGACCGGTGATGATCATGGCGGCGCGTCCGTCGACGAAAAGCTGCTCAAGAGCGGAACCCTCGGTGATCGTCGGGGTGTCCGGCGAAGAAACGTTATCGACGAGGTACAGGTTGGTGTAGTACGTGAGCGCGTCGCGGAAATTCTGCGTGTCAAAGCCGCACTGTCCCTGATCGTTGAGGAAGCGCGCGCCGTAGCCCAGGTACACGCTCATGAATTCCTGAACCGTGTTATAGCCAATGCCGCCGGAGAAGGCGAACCCGTAGACGTCATTGGTCGTCATCGCGTGGGCGATCTTGGCGAGGTCGTCCCAGGTGCCCGGGGGAGCATCGAAGCCCGCCTGCTTGAGCAGGTCGTCACGATACCACAGCACGCGCGTCTCTGCCGCGACAGGTGCGCCCCACCAGTCACCATCCAGGAAGTAATAGTCATGGTCGCCGGGCCATATATCTTCGGTCACGTCCTTACCGGCTTCGGCTGACCACTGGGCGTAATAGTCCGTCAGCGGACGCAGCGCGCCGAGCGCCTCGTACTGCGCGACGACGTTGTTGCCCAGCATCGACACGTCGGGCAGTCCGCCCGCCGTCAGCGCGGTGACCAAACGCTGCTGTTGGTCCGCCCAGGGGACGATTTCCATGTTGATCTTGATGTCCGGGTGCAGCGCCTCGAAGCCGGTGATGGCTTCATTCCACGCATTCAGCGAAGCATCATCGGTGCTGAATTCCCAGAATGTGACGGTGACAGGCGTGCTTTGAGCGAAGACAATCGTTCCCGATAGTAGCGTGAGCAGTAGAAGCAGGAATAAGAATTTGCGAAGCACGGTTTTCTCCTTGATTATTTTCGCATCTATGTTTATA